>JAJRRO010000052.1 GCA_024279425.1 Bacteroidota bacterium
ATCTTCCTCTACTTTCATTTCATCTAAGCCATGATCTATCAGCATCAATTCCAACTCCTCTGCATCTCTCCCTTCTGCTGAAATCTTGAAGACCCCCTTGCGGGTAAACATATAATCAACAGAACCTGACGTCCCTAAAGAACCTCCATACTTTGAAAAAATATGCCGTACACTCGCTACTGTCCTCGTACTATTATCTGTCGCTGTTTCGACCAATACGGCAATACCATGTGGAGCATAGCCTTCATATAACACTTCATCAAAATTCGTTGCGTCTTTCGATAGTGCTTTTTTAATGGCACTTTCAATATTTTTTTTTGGCATATTGGCAGCCTTGGCGCTCTGGATGGCTGCTCTTAGTCTTGAGTTATAGTCGGGATTGCCCCCACCTTCTTTGACGGAAATAGCGATTTCTCTGCCTATCTTGGTAAAGACTTTGGCCATATTGGCCCAGCGTTTCATCTTACGCTCTTTTCTGAATTCAAATGCTCTTCCCATTATTTTCTTTTTAGCTTGCGCAAAAATAGTCTTTTTTGGGGAGAAAGTTGTTGACCTGTTAGCCTTTATCTTTAGAATGAGGAATCGAGGATGGGCAGCAAGCCTGTCTGAAGCCAGGCAGGCTGCGAGGAATCGAATAACCGATCGTAAAATTAATTATTCATAATAATCAGAGGAAGCCTTGTAATAACTGCTGCACCGCCTTTACCTTTTCCTTTGCCTTTAAAAATAAAGAGATTGCCAGGGTGGCAACCTCTTTATTTTAACATCAACTACCTATTGTTTTATCAACTGAACCTGTTTGGTGTCAAGCAACTGATTACCGATATGCC
This sequence comes from Bacteroidota bacterium, assembly GCA_024279425.1. GTDB lineage: Bacteria > Bacteroidota > Bacteroidia > Flavobacteriales > Flavobacteriaceae > Maribacter_A. The sequence goes on from JAJRRO010000052.1 coordinate 831, forward strand.
AGACAAGATAATAAGTCCCACTTTCAAAAGGAGATAAATCAATCGTTTTGACCAACTCACCCGTTAGATTGAAATTCTCCTTATGCAAGCCATTTACATCATATAAATCCACCTCACTCCCTACTACCTGATCCTGCCACGTCAAGACCGTCGTGCCAGATGTTGGGTTTGGGCTAACGCGCATGTGTCCTCGCTTTTCATGCTGGTCAGGTGATGTTTCAAGACGGCAATCCCCATAATAAGCACTTACGGGAAGAGATTCTAGAGAAGCACCCTTACAGACTCCCGTATTCTCATAGTTTTCATACAAGACTCTTGCTGTAACCCTGTGAATCTGATTTGCGCAAGTCCCTTCAGGGCCATTACAGTGAAGATAGTCTTCTTCATTCTATTTCCATTTCCAATAAAAATCAAATGTAGCACAATCAGATGAAGAAAAATTTGTAATCGTATAGGTTTTTGGAACATTGCTAGCGTACTGAATCAATTTCCCTTTTGGATAGGGGGTGTAAGTGACTGGGGTTGGGTAGATGAAAGTGTTTTCAGTAGACAAATTTCTTACTAAAGTTGTGTCTGTGAAATTTGCTGTCCAAATATGATTCTTACTTAATTCCGTCATTTTTTGAGCTCCTAGTTTTGCTCTTTCTGACTAATGATCTTGATTGAGGTTTACCCTTACTTCACCAATCAATCCAAAAGCAAAAATGGCAGGGTTTGGGTTCATCAAATTAAGATCTCCATTATCTAGATCTAAATCATGCTCTAAACCCAAAGCATGGCCGACTTCATGCAAAAAGGCAGCATAAAAATCCTCCGTTTTATCCGAATCACCTGAAATACTATATTCCCAATCTTCTGAGACCCCTATTTTAATATTTACTCTTTCAACTTGCGCAGATGTATAATTATCCCATTTAATGGTAGGAGTAGTATTCATTCGTTTCCCAGCTGAAAAATCAATAGTTGGATCAAAAGAAATAATATTTCGCCCCTTTAAATCACGTTTATTTTGAAAAGCATATTTGCCATCGGCTAGCCTCTCTAGTTCGAGGGTAATATTCAAATAGGATGCCCAAGCAGATAGTGCTGATTCAACTGCAAAAATAGCCGGATAATTCCCTTCAAAACTTTTATGCAAAGTAAACACAAACCCATTTATGCAATGGTCTAAGCCCAAAAAAGCATTTCCCACAGGATAGAATCCAGAATTATCTAACAAACCATAATTTGATATTGAATACTCTATATTCAAAGCCGTAGAACTTTCTTTTTCCTTGAAGTCAGGACTTGTACGCTGAACAACAATAGTTCCTGACCCAGCTCCTTCTCCATCTGTAATTACTCCTTCTTTGACAAAAGAGGGCACAATTACTTGAATTTCTGTATCAGTCCAAAGTTTTACATAAATATCATCCAAGCCGTCTAATCGAGGAAACATTGTAGACGTTGGATCATCTGCATTAACAAACAGAATATTCCCTTCTGTTCCAAAACCCGATCCTTTAATTGTCAACACTTCTCCGACACCCGCATGCACTGTCAACAAACTTAAATCAGTATCAATCACGATTTCTTCTAAAGAACTTTCGGAGAAAGCATCTTTTTTTTTTCGAGGAATGATAATTCCATCCACCTGCCTTAAGAACGTGTGCATTTCCTCTTTCGATTGAAATTTTAAATTGTATAATCCTTTTAATTTGTAGTCTGAATAGATACTAGGCGCAGAACCTATTCCCCCTGTTTGCGTTTTAGGATTGACAAATTGAAAAAGTCTTTTACTTCCCAAGACCTTGGTCACCTCCCATTTATTGGGTTCAAAAAGCATGATAAGAGGTCTTGATGATGGACGAGCACTATAATTATGCATGGGATATTGGCTATCTGGGGGGAGTGGAATTCCATTAGCTGAAAAGTTTTTCATAGTCCCACCTTTAATAATAACAGAAATGGTATCGCAATTTAGATTACCTTTATAATCATGAATCAAAAGTACTGGAACTTCCCGATAAATCGTTTTTCCATCATCTCCATAGAAAGTTCTTACTTTTCCGACTGCCTTTCCTTCTACAATATAAGGAGCGCTTTTAAGTAATTCCAAAGATTTTTGTTTTCTTTCTTCTAACGGCATTCGAGCATAGGGTTGCCCAAAACTCGTAATGCTATTCAGGACGAGGAATCCCAACAGCAATATAATTTGTCCCAAAATGCTGGGTATCTGAATCTTATTCATTTTTTTATTTTTAATTATTAAGAATGTGTTGGTTAATTGGTGTTATACTTGACTAAGACTCGTCAGTAATACGATTTAAAATAGTAGGTGAGGAAGATGGAACAGATCGGAATCTTCTGCAAGAGTGCAAGTTATTTTCTAATCTATTCATTATTATCATTATAAAATAATACTATAGCAAATATATGGATTTTTTATCATACATCCAAGTTTGTAATGAGGAATCGAGGATGGGCAGCAAGCCTGTCTGAAGCCAGGCAGGCTGCGAGGAATCGAATAACCGATCGTAAAAGTCAAGATTTACAATTGAAAACAATCAGAGGCAGCCCTGTAATACTACTACACCGCCTTTTACCCTTTGCCTAGTTCCAAAGTAATTATCCCATTCATAAGATTTGATAATTAGTATCTATTAAGACCTGCGCTTTATCCGCAAATTGCTTAATAATATGGTGTTCAATTTTTAGGACCTCCTCAATAAAAGGAGTAAATGCTTCTCTATTTCTTTTTATTCTATTGGAGATTGTGTCTTTGTAGTTCGCTTTAAAGAAGATAGAGAAATCTATATTTTGAAGAGAAAGACTATAAGTGCCTTCTACAATTAATACTTGAAAAGAACTAATGCTAATTATTTCGGTGTGAATAGAATTCTTCTTGTAGTTTATAATGGGTTTTATGATATGGGTATGCTTCTCTTTAAATTGGTTTATATGCTTTTGAATGGTATTGAGGCAAACTTCCTGCATCCCTACCCAATTAATGTTTTCTTTGCGCAGCGCATCATTGGATTTTGGTGGGAATTTAAAATAATCATCTTGTTGGATCACCATTGTCAAAAAACCTTCATCTTTAAGTAACTCTTGAATACAAACCGCCAAAACAGATTTGCCCGACCCTGATTCTCCACCAATACCTATAACTAATTTAGACGGGAGGTATTGCCAGTTATGATGTATTTCTTTTAGTATTTGTCGGGCTGAGTGGTAATATTCTGGCTTGATACTTATGTGATCTCCAATCATATCTATATTAGTTTAGTTGAGAAAGAAATATTGGACAAAAGTATAATACCAGATGCAGAGAAACAAAGATCCTGGGTTCCATATGGCATAAAATTTTCAGAAGATAAGTATTCGTGAAAATTATAAGAAGGGTGTTTTTTTAAGTACTGCTTCATAGCTGTATTTAGTTTCTCCTTTCTATCCTGATTGCCTTGTGACAAGAGAGCAAGGCTCCACCAACCTAACCATACAGGCCAAACGCCTCCATTATGGTAATGGTTTGGATGATTTTTAAACTGGAACAAATAGAACGTACTTAGCTCTTGCCACCCCCTTTCATCCTTCTTAATAACAGGCCAAAAAACAGGGGGAAATGGATATTCAAAAGTTCTTACTATTTGGTTTACACAATCAACAACTGATTGGGTTTGTGCTTGGTTACTAATTTGCAATAATAAAGCTAATGTGTTTCCTGCAAGGTCAAACCTTGAATCATAATAAGATGGACGAAGCGATGCTTGAAAATAGTTTATTTGCTTATTTTTCAAGATGCGTTGAAACGCATTTGGGTGGTAAATATCAGATGAGTTAATATTTTTTTTGTCTGGCCAATAATTAATAGAGATAAGTTTTCGTAAATGCTTTGCAGCATTAGTCCAATCATCTTCTTCCCAAACCTCTCCAGCTTTTTTTAGAGCCCAATAACGCAAAACTTGATCATACAGTGTGTAACCAGAAATGATGTACTCATCTGCCCAATTTCCACCCTCAGGCACATATGTTAAACCCCTTCCATTGAGTTCTAAGTCTTTTAGCCATTTCAATGTTTTTTGAATAGTTGGTTTTATTTGTTTTGAAAATTTTAAATCATTCGTAAACAGTATATATAATGCACTGCCAATAACAAACCAAGTATTCGCATCGATTTTTGCCGAAAGGCGACCATAACTAATTTTATGGATAGTATTATTAGCCGCAAAGCTTATGTTAGAAGGAATCTGACCCGTATCTGCTTGCCCCTTACTTAAGGAAAGTAAAGATTCCTTTAGCCCTTGGGTTATTATTTTGTCATTTATTAACAATCCGACAACACCCGTCATGACAGCATCACGTGAAAAAACACGTTGATAGTTCGAAACAGGTGATGTTGAGGCTAGAATACCATTCTTGGTAGTAGCTTTATAAATAGCTTCTTTAGCTTTGTTAATATAGTCTGCCATCAAAGTCATCAAAAAATTATTAATAGTACAGCAATTAAAAATAATAAACCAATAGATTGGTATCTATAATTTTTATAAAAAGGGAGATGTGCAAGCGTTTTGCTTTCTGCTCGGTAATGCTCCATCGTCCATATTAGATTAGTCAAATCCTTTTGTTCTTTATGTCGATAAAAATAACTAACCGATAATAAAACCAAGACACAGATAATAAAAATAAATCCAGCTAAATACAGATAGTGGGGCATCCATTCGGCATTCATATAAAAAAGGGATACGATGGATAAAATAATACCTATTGCGATTGTTGCAGTAGCCCCATATCCATTGACTTTACTGGTAAATAATCCAATTATATATAATGCCGCAATAGGAGGGCATATAAAGGATAAGATCATTTGCAAATAATCCCACAAAGAGGGAAATTGATTAATATAAGGTGCCCAAATAGCGGCAACAATTGTCAAAATAACAATGGTAAATTTCGCCATTTTAATCATTTTTGTTGGTGATACATTAGGCCAAATTTTGCGATAAAAATCCATTGAAAGCAAAGTTGCCGCAGAGTTTAAGGAACTATCAACACTTGACATTAACGCCGCAATAAAACCTGCTAATACTAATCCAAGAACTCCAGTTGGCAATAAACTAAAGACCATAGTGGGATATATTTTATCAGGGTTTTCTATGTTCGGATAAAGCATGATACCAATGACGCCAGGTAAAATCATAATAAAAAGCACTGAAAGTTTTAAAAAACCTGCAAATAAAGCTCCCCATTGCCCTTGCATTGTATTTTTTGAAGCAAGTGCACGTTGAGCAATAAACTGATTGGTTATCCAAAAATAAAATCCAAGAATAAACACGCCTGAAAACAAAGCTGGCCAAGGCAAATCAGGATGGTCACTTGCTTGTATGATGGTCAGTTTTTTTGCATCAATGTTTGCAACAATATTATCCCATCCACCCACTTTTGTGTATGCAATATAGGTAAGTACGATAGAACCGAATATTAATAAAATGGCTTGAACTACGTCGCTGTACACCACTGATGCTAATCCCCCTAGCATTGTATAAAAAGCTGCTATAATTGCAATCCCCCAGATAATAGTGGTCAGAGATATATCTGGAAAAGCCATCTGAATGACTAAAGATCCTGCAAAGAGCGTAGCAGCAGTATCAATAAAAACATTTAACAAAATAGTAATTATTGAAAAGTAAATCCTAGAGATTTTGTTATATCTTTTTTCTAGCATTTCGGGAACTGTAAATATTTTGTTTTTCAGAAAGAAAGGCAAGAAAAACACAGCGAATAATATTAAAACAAAACTAGCCATCCACTCATAACTAAAAATAGCAAAACCCATTTTGTATCCACTTCCTGCTAGTCCAACTAAACTATTGCTTCCCATGTTGGAAGCAAACAAAGAAAAGCCAACGATTGGCCAAGTTAAAGATCGTCCTGCCAAAAAATAATCCGATTCATTCTTTTGTCGTTTACTTAGGTACACACCCAAAAGAATGACAAATAATAAATAAGCAGCAATAATAACAAGATCTATAGTATGAAGTTGAGGTATTTGCATAATTTTTTCCAAGGACGTTTTATTAAAAAAAGGAAGGGAGACATCTCCCTTCCATATACACCTAATCTTTGAATTAAAAGAATTAGAAACTATATCGCAATGTAGCTGAAATTGAACGACCAGGAACAGGTCTTGCTCTAACTATATTGTCCGTATTTTCAGTGATAGAACCCTCTTCTGATTCCGTTATACCAAGCGCATTTGTTAAGTTATTGGCATTGATTGAAGCCGAAAGACCTTTGGTAATACCAAAATTAAAAAAGCCACTTAGCACCATAAAACCGGGCATAATCAATTCATTATTATCTTGAGCATAGGCTTTTGTTTGTCCAGTCATACTAAATCCAATTATATGCTTCCCTAGTTTGTATTGAGGAATGAAATTGTACATTAGAGCAGGTTGTCTTCTTGGAACATTGCC
>JAJRRO010000053.1 GCA_024279425.1 Bacteroidota bacterium
AGCATTCTGAAATTATCGCCTTTGTTATACCAAAGTCCCCAACCAAAATACTCTTTAAAATGCTTTTTAGGTACATCAATGAAAGTGACTTCAAATCCATCCAGAAAGCCATCGTAATATTTAGAAGGCTCAAAAACTTCTCCATTTTTTACTCTATTGTTGTATTCGTTAATCATCCATTGAGCAATTTCGTTCTTTAATCCAATGATGATTAAATCAGGGTTTTGTGTATTTTTTTCTATGCCGATTGAATAGGTAAATCTTGGATTTTCGTCATCCTCCATTACATGGAGAATACGACATCCAAATTTATCAATATCATCAATAGCTTTTTGTTCGTATTCGTCCATTCTTACCTTTTGATGCTAACTTGTTATTAACGGGAAAAGGTTTTCCCTTGTAATTCCTATATATATAAGGATAAATTTTCCTAGTAAGTAGACAACCAAGCCCGAACAGGGAAACTTATCTAAATGTATTACTTAGACGAAGTATGCCACAAATTTAACCTTTTAAAAGTCATCTTCAAGTAATTAAATTTTAATTATAAGTTCGTAGTGAATGATCTTATTTTTCAATAGTCTTCAATTTTTTAGCAGGAATGCCGCCCCAAATTTCATTGGCAGGAATAACGGTGTTCATGGTCACGAGGGACATGGCATTGACCATCGCGCCATTTCCTATTTTTACACCAGGCATAATAGTTGATTTTGCACCAATCATGGCATTTTCACCGATGGTTATTTTGCCGATATAAAGTTGATTATCTGAAGTCACGGCATGAGGCGTTAGCATGGCATCTTCACCTATATGAGCATTACTACTAAGGGTGATTAGATGTGGATCTAGCAGTTGACCTGAAATGGGGATAATGCCTTCGCCAACCTGAGTCCCCATTAGTTGATAGAAGCCTTTGCGAAAGGGAATCGGTAATAAGATTTTGTCATAAAATAGGTTGAGATGGGTAATGCAGAGAAAGCCATATAGGTTCCAGCCGAAACATTCTATTGGGTGAGTTTCGTAACGATAAACACCCTCTTCCATGGGCAGGAAAATGCGTAGCAGTTTGAGTGCAACTAATGTGAATAGTGTTTGGAATATAAAAAAGGACACGAAACACATAAAACTATCGAGAGCAAAGCGACGATAGAGTAGCCAAGTAACGACAACGGCTAGGGCAATAATGGTAGCTGAAACAAGCGGTGTAAAAACCATATCTCGCCATGACATAAAACGGTTTTCTTGTGAGGCCATAGTATCTTCCCTTTTAAACGGTATTTGCCACACTACATTAAATTAAAACTAAGTTGTGTGACAAATTAGTGATTAAGGGCGAACGGGGTTTATGTTCTAAAATCTGCATCTTGATTAGTCACGGGTATATGCATCTGGGAGTTCATCCCAAATGCATCTTACACATACTATTCTTGCAGGCTATTTCGTAGAATACGACTTGCAGTAACCATGGCGGTTAATGCGGGTTTAACTTCTTGCCAGCCTCGTGTTTTCAAGCCGCAATCAGGGTTGACCCATAACCGTTCAGCTGGAATGCGTTGTGATGCCTTTTTCATCAACGACACAATTTGTTCTACCGTGGGGATATTGGGTGAGTGTATGTCATAGACACCCGGCCCTATTTCATTTGGGTAGTTGAACTCATTAAACACATCCAATAATTCC
>JAJRRO010000054.1 GCA_024279425.1 Bacteroidota bacterium
AGGTCTTCTATAGAAACGTATTTTTAGGTTTCTTTGATGAAAAGAACATAAGGGATAAACAAGTATCAATAAGGTTAAGTCAAAATATGGTGTAAACTATGTCCCTTTAACTTTGTAAACCATCTGCCTTAACGAACATAAAAGATAATCATGAATTTCGAACAGATTAAAGAACGAACAAGACCCTTAGTCAACAAGGTGTCACCTGTATCGGAGGGGTCGTTAGATCTGGTGAGTGACTTGATTTTAGTTGAAGTTTATGAAAAAGGAGAGGTGTTTATCGATAGAGGAAAAAAAAATAACAAGGAATACTTTGTTTACGAAGGTGTTTGCCGGAGCTTTTTGCTAAGCCCGGAAGGTGAAGAAGTAACCATATCTTATTTTCTTGAAGGCAGTGTACTCTCTCCCAATAAAACGAGAACGGCTAATCAAATATCTCACCTTAACTTTCAAGCGCTTACAAAGCTAACTGTTGCCAGTCTAAACGCTGACAAGTTTGAGCAGCTAATGATAAATTACATTGACATACGCGAGTTTGGAAATATGGTTTTACAAAATGAACTCCTTGCAAAAGTTGAAAAAGAAATTGGCCTCGCTTCGCTGAACGCTAAAGAAAGGCTCATTCTTTTTAGAGAAAAATATCACTTTCTGGAAAATCTAATCTCACATGTTTACATTGCCTCCTATCTGGGAATTACAAATATTTCCCTCAGCAGACTCCGTAAAGAACTCATGAAATAAAATGTCATCCTTTAACAAATGTTAATGGATTCGAAATCAACATCATCAATCTTTGTAGTGAACTTAAAAACAAAGAAAGATGAAGAATTTATCAAGTACCGTCACACAAGGATTTAATGTGGATAAAATTAATCCACTTTGGTATCTCGCAATTGGAGTAGCTATCATGACCCTAACTCACATGACCTTTAGTATTGAAGTCATGGCTTGGGTTTCAAGTGTTCCATTTTTAATTTATCTAAGTCTCACACAAGGCTGGAAGTCAAGATTAACCTTTTTTCTCGCTTTGGTTTTGGCTTGGTCCTTTGTTGTAACCAAGATTATTAGCGATCCAATTCCACTAGTGCTGGTCTTTCTCTACTCGATTCCAATTAGTTTATTTCACCTGCCTGGATACCTGATATGGAGTAAATTAAAAAATCAAAAATACGCGCTGTTTCTATTTCCTGTAATCATGATCATTATGGAATGGATTCAATACACCTTTACACCTCTTGCCAGTTGGGGAGTAGCTGCATATACCATGCACGATAATGTATCACTTATTCAAACAGTATCCTTGTTTGGGTTAGCTGGACTAAGCTTTTTGATTTATTGGGTTAATGTCTCAATTGCTAATATCATAATCAAAAGAAAAATCTCTATTTCAACATTTCAGCTCCCGCTAATTATGCTGTTCCTTTTAATTGCTTTTGGCTCCATCCGTTACGACATGAGCAAAACCAATGGTATTGACACTGTAACTGTTGCCGCAGTTGGAACAGACTCGAAAGTAAGTGGTTTGCCATTGCCATCTAAGGAAAGTAATGAACAGGTTAAAACGGCATTATTTAAACGAACAAGAACTGCAGCAGACGGTGGCGCTAAAATAATATCATGGAACGAAGCCGCCATATTTATTATGCCTGAAGATGAGAATGAATGGATTAACTCCATCAAGGAACTAGCTGCTGAACTCAATATCACTTTGGTAGCTTCTTATGTGACACCCATTTCACAAACTCCCTTGAGGTATGAGAACAAGTACCAGTTTATCGATTCGTCAGGAAACATTACACATGCATACCTCAAGCATCAACCCGTACCAGGAGAACCAGCAGTACAAGGAAAGTCACCTTTAAAGGTGGTTGATATAGCAGGAACAAAAATCGGGGCTGCAATTTGCTATGATTATGATTTTCCATATCTGGCAAAAGGGTATGGTGAATTAGGAGCAGATATGGTTATTATTCCGTCAAGTGATTGGAGAGGCATTGACCCTGTGCATTCAGAAATGGCTGCCTTTAGATCAGTTGAGCAAGGTCACTCGGTTCTGCGTTCAACGCGTTTTGGGCTTTCCGCAGCAATCACACCATACGGTGAAATGGTTTCACAAATGAGCAGTTTTGACGATAATGATAAAATCATGTATTCACAACTGCCTACCAAAGGTGTCACTACATTATACTCAATTATTCAAGATAGTTTCGTCTACCTGTGTATAGGATTCTTGCTGTTATTTATAGTGATTATGGTTCGATCAAATAAAAGTAAATCAACTATTCAGCCATAATAGGCAATTGAATAAATATGCCGATTTATAAAAACCTGTAATTAATTGCAGGTTTTTATGTTTACCATAATTCTCATACTGTTTTTGAGATGAATGCTTTATATTACTTGCTACAACAACGCATAACAAAACATGCCCTCCCGCTGGTCGGCCACGTTTGTTATGCCAACGTTGTGATCCTTTGAAAATATTAAAGCGTAATCAAATCATGAGATATAAATTTATAGTTCAGCTTTTCGGTTTCAGTTTTTTTGGGTTAGTGTGTGTGAATTCTTTGTACTCACAGGAATTACATTGGAATGAAAAAGAAGTCTGGGATCAGGAATTGAAATATTATGAATATTCAAAATCCAATGAGCCTGCCAAACACAATTCTCTGTTTCATGAAAATATTATTGGTTGGCCGACCACGGACTCCATACCTAAAGGAAAAAACAAAGTAAGTCTTTGGATACCATTGGTCCATGAGAATCCAAAAGAAGAGTGGAATTATGAATTGGACCTCCAAGCCATCCAATCCTTCGGAAATGTGGTAATCGTTCATTACAAGCTTCACGAATGGTTCATTTCAAAGGAAACGGGAGAAGAACTTAGCGCCGCCACCTACCGAATCTCCCATACCTGGTTGAAAGAAGGTGGTAAATGGAAAATCATTTCAGGGATGGGTGGAAAATTAAACTGAATGTGACTAAAATAAGAAGTAAACGGAGCACAACAATGGCTATAATTCATTGTGGTATTGTGCCACACCAAAATATATTTTATAAATTACGGCTGATTTCTCAGCGGAATGTTTCCTTCGGAAAATCCTACTACGAAATCATAGCCTAACCGTTGTCATCAATTAGGTATGATAAAGAGACATCCTTTACAAAGTTAAAGGGACATAGTTTACACTTTTAGGATTTATAATTTGTTTGAAAAACAAATTATCATGCCTTGGAAAGTAACAACGACTATGGAACAAAAAGTAGAATTCATCTG
>JAJRRO010000055.1 GCA_024279425.1 Bacteroidota bacterium
ACTATCAGACTGGAATGATGAATTTGTAAAATATTTTCTGACATAAATTAAGATTATAGAATATTATTAGAATCAAGCACGCGACATATATTTACCGGTATCACTGTTAACCTTGATGATTTCACCAGTTTCAATATATTCAGGCACTTGTACTTCCAGTCCCGTGCTTAATTTTGCCGGTTTAGTCCGATTAGTTGCACTCGCACCTTTCATGGCAGGTGGGGTTTCTATAATTTCCAGTGAGATAGAGGTTGGAAGCTCAATACCCAAGGGTGTATCTTCCAGAAGTAAGATAATAATACCTTCCAGACCTTCGGTTAAATATTCAATCTGCCCCTCAAGGTCTTCACTATTCAAAGTATATTGTTCATAGCTTTCAAGATTCATAAAGGTATAATTATCACCCTCTTGATAGGAGTATTGAACCATTAGTTTGGCACAATCCGCTTCTTTTAAAAAATCATCTCCTTTATAGGTTTCATCTACTTTTTGCTTACTCTTCATATGAGTCAAACGTATTTTGTAAAGTGTCGAAGCACCACGAGAAGTGGGGTTCCTTACTTCAATAGTTTTTACACTATAAGGTTCTCCTTTTATTTCTACAGCAGAACCTTGTTTTAAATCACTAGCTTTAGGCACAGGGCTATCCTCTTTTTTTAGGCTTGTTAGGATTAATGAATTATACTGGTACCAAAAAAATGGTGTTGCTTTTGTGCTTAAACGCCTTGTTCATTCTCTAAGAACCTGCTCAAGATCTAATTCGCAATAGATTTTGAGCAGGTTCTAGTAACTGACTATATAAGGGTTAACTATGTTTTGTTGCAACTGTGGTAACCAATTGCTTCCAAATGCCAATTTTTGTCCAGCGTGCGGCAACAAAGTCCTGATTAATATTGTAAATTACAATAAATTACAAAAAGTCAATCAGTTAATGTGCTACGAAGGCAAGCCCTTCAGTGGCGCAGGTATTGCTTATTATGGCAATGGCCAAAAGAAAAATGAAGAAACTTTTGAAAATGGCCAAAATAATGGAATATGGACATACTGGTATGAAAACGGTCAAAAAGCGCAAGAAATTTGTTATTTAAACAACCAATTTGATGGTTTTGAAAAAGAATGGTATGAAAATGGAAAGCAAAAAACCAAGATAAGCTGGTCAAAAGACCGGCTCAATGGCTGTTGGGTTTCCTGGTATAAAAATGGTCAAAAAGAAGGGGAAACCAGCTATCGTAATGGCAAAAAACATGGCTGTGAAACCCTTTGGTATGAAAGTGGCCAAATAAATTGCAAAGGCCACTGGGAAATGGGCGTTCAAGTTGGGCTCTGGACAGGCTGGAAAGAAAATGGACAAAAAAAATGGCAAGGAACCTGCAGAGATGGTGAAATTATTTTGGAATAAAACATCTTCTATTCTTTTATTGGTGAGTATAGCCTCTAGGCATTTGAGTACAGAGCTAACGATGTAAAGACATATTAAATAAATCTAACTATTATGATTATAAAGAGTAAAAACCATGTTTTGTCATAATTGTGGTACTAAACTACCCGAACAAGGTCATGTTAATTTTTGCCCGGAATGTGGTAAAGAAGTGGTCAGTAAAGTTGTTAATCGTCTGATTGAACGAGAACAAGGCTTAAAATACGAACCCGGGCAGGAGCAGCCTTTTACTGGAAAATTTATCTCACGTTATGCTAATGGACATATAGAAAAAGAAGTCCATTACAAAGCAGGTCTGGCCGAGGGCTTATTTACTGCCTGGCACGCCAATGCTCGCAAAGAAAGTGAAGGTATTTACAAAAATGGAAAGCAGGAAGGCTTGTGGACATGGTGGAATAATCATGGACAGCAAATTATAGAAAAATATTATAAAAACGGCGTTAAACATGGCTTATGGATTGACTGGCACGAAAATGGTCAAAAGAAAGTCGTCGGAAATTTTAAACATGGAAAAAGAGAAGGTTTAATTACCATCTGGAATAAAGATGGCAAAAAAATCAGTGAAACAATGTATAAAGATGATGAAAGAGTAAATTAATCAGGCTCTAATTTTACTATGGCAAAAACTAATAAAAATAATAAACCTGCTGGTGTAGGGTATCTAATTAACAGTATTCAGACGCTATTTGTAGGAATGCTCAGAATCTGGACTATTCCTATTGTGTTAATGCTAAGCGTGGCATCCGGGTTTACCACTTTTTATGGCTTGTCGCATTTTATTACTGACTGGATTGCTTTAGTTATTACTGTAGCTATCCAATCTATTATTGTCATTTGTTCACTCGAAATAGCTGGCATTCACTGGAAAGCAAATCGAATACGTTATGCTTCCGTGGTTTTGTCATTACTGATAGCTTTAACCGCTTCTGTTTCATTTTCTTATTTCAAGTTTTACGAAATCTCGCAGCAAGATTCAATTCATATCAATCGTCTAGATGAGTTAAGACAAACAATTAAAACATACCTAGGGCAAATTTTAACCATTAAAGGCAATGTCATAACAACTCAACATGCTGAACTAAAGCAAGCATCTGACGAAGCCGCACAAGCCTATTTTGGCACACACCCTTTAATAACAGGTGGTTATAGGAATCAAGTGGGCGACGGCCCTTTTTATAAGCACTACAAGAAAATGTATGAAGAAAAGAAAAAAAAACAACAAGACCTTGATCTGGAGTTTGCAACATTTGATAAAAAAATCCAGCGTTTACAAGGTAGTTTAAGTGATTTAGATGTTGCCAAGGATTTGGAAACCGCATATTACGATGTGCTAACTAATTACCAGGACGTTCAGTTACAAATTGGACAATTATCCAGCTATATGGGGCTAGGTTTACCTGAAGCCCCTTTATTAATGACCTATAAACAATTCACCGCTGATATCACACCCTCTATAGCCATGTGGAAAGGGTTTTCTGTATTTGCCTTTGTCTGTGCCGCTATGGTCGATTTTTTTACAGTACTACTATCTTACCGTCTTGAGTTTACTGCACCGGGGCCGTTAACCTCTGATGAAGAAGAGCTGGTTTTTGAATGTTTAAGACAATTTACCGAGTTCACCATTAACAATAATGACGAACTACAAATGGTGATTGAAAAAACAGAACTGGAAAAAGCCCGGCGATATTCAGATTTATCCCGAATGTTTGCCGTAGGCTTATTATTGAACCGTGGTTTTTTAAGAAAACTTGATCATAGAACCGTGGAATTTGCGCCAAACCTGTACCCTTTAATTGCAGAAAAAATGGCCGATAAAATTAATCAAATAAAAACAGCATCATTAACCACCCAGCAGGCAGATGAAAGTTTATGAATAATACTGTCACTAATTTAGATAACTGGCTTGCCAATAGCACTACAGATATAGATGATATTAACGAAGCATGGGAAGCAGGTTTTGATGCCGATCGACAATTAGTCATCAGCAAGCTAGGGAGCTATGAAAAGGTTTTCCCAAGGCCTGAAAAATTTGCCAAACGTTTTTATCATACGCTTGTTCCCTTAACCATTGAGGAGTGGCATTGTACTGATCAAGTTAAACTTTATGATGATTTTTGTACCCTGGACATCATACTGGATATTCGATTTCAGCCTACTTTTGAGTATGCTCATAGCAAGATGGAAATACTGGCAGACCTTAATGGCCATATAAAAAAAACCTATCAAGGACTTATTCTTGATAAAGTCAATAGAGAATTGCTTAATTTATCTGATGGCTCCTGGGTACAGGAAGGTTTGAAGCCCATAGAAAAAAGGATTGCCCTACAAATTAGCGAGATGTTGATTTTACAACACATTCAATCTCAGATTATTTGCAAAATTAAATCCAGTTTTAAAGAATTTCCGGATGTTCAATTTGCCAAAGAGAATGTTTATCTATGTGTTCTTAAAAAAAGTTTTGAGTTTAATGAACAACAAAATGAAGAATTATTCAGGCAGCAGCAAGCTCAAGAAAAACTAAAAATCGAACATAAAAGAAAACAATTTAAACAGTTAAATGAACTGGCCGAGTTAAACAGACAAAAACAGGCTCTACATGCAGAAAATAATAAACGTTTACTGGAAGACAAGGAGCTACAACAACTAGATGAGCATAAAATCAGAAAAAAAATCTATTTGGATAAACTACAACACAACCAACGCTTAAAGGAATTAGCCTTAACAGAAGAATTGCAAGAAAAAAATAATCAACAGACCCTGATCAGAGAACACGAAGAAAAAGAAAAAATGAACCTGATTACTCATCAGATGAAAATCAAAGAAAAAGAACTGGATGCGGAAATTGCCGAATATGAAAAAGAACAAGCAAAATGGAGAAAAGCAAAGAGTAAATCACATACAGAAGAACTTGACCAGAAAAACCGTTTAAAACAATTAGAATTTGACACCGATGTGAGTTACAAACAGCGTTATGAATTACAACGTATAGCCATGCAGGAAGAAAGTTATGCCATTAGAAAAGATGCTGATCTTTACCTTAAAAGAGAAATTGAGTTATTAGAATTAGAAAAGAAACGCCTGGCTTTACAATTAACCATTAAGAGCTATAAAGATAAAGCAAAACAAAATATAGCAGACAACAGTTAGGATCGAGAATTTAATAATATCCTCGTTCCTTAATACACTTATTCTCATTACCTATTACCAGGTCATATAGCATGGAAAAGCAAATAGATATTCTTGCCATAGAAGACGATAAGTTTGTTCAAAAAATGATTATCAAAGCACTACAATCCAGTGCAATATCTGTACGAACAGCCAATGATGGTGAATCAGGGATTAAAGTAGCTATTCAACAGATACCCGATATTATTCTACTGGATGTTGAAATGCCGGGCATTAATGGTTATGAGGTCTGTGATAGATTACGCAACACCGAATCTACGAAAGAAGTACCTGTCATTTTTTTATCTTCTCACAGCTCTTTGCGCGAACGCATGCAAGGCTACGAAGTTGGCGCAGATGACTATCTAACAAAACCTTTTGAAGCTGAAAATCTACTGGCTCGCATTAATATTTTAATCAAGTACCAGCAAGAGCGAAAAAAAATACTAGATGAATATAAACTAGCACAACAAAATGCCATACTGGCAATGACAAGTTCCAGTGAACTTGCCCTGGCTATGCGTTTTTTAGAAAAAAGCTTAACATACCAGGATGTTGATGCCCTGGTTTACGGTTTGTTCGATAGTATGAGTCAATTTTCTCTCAATTGTTGCGCTATGATTAGCATCAACGGACACCATCACTGGTACGCCTCTGAAGGCAGTGGCAGTATCAGTCCGCTGGAAAAAGAATTAATTGAAATGTGTGATAAAGAGGCTCGTTTTCTGGACTTTGGAGTACGAACCATCATCAATTATTCACAAGTTAGCCTGCTAGTTAAAAACATGCCTTTGGATGATATGGATCGTTATGGCAGAATAAAAGACTTGGTGCCTATTTTACTTTCGGCAGTTAATACCAAAATCAGCACACTAAACACACAGGAAGCATTAACTCAACAAGGTATTAACCTAATTGATTCTTTTAGCTTAATTCGAAAAAGTCTATATTACCTAGGCCTAACCATAGTCGACAACCGTAAAGATAGTGTCACGATTCTCAATAAACTGGTTGAAGAACTCAACTATGATTTTTTACGAATGGGTTTAGAAGAGCATCAAGAGGAATACATACTGGATCGCATTGATACAGCTCTTGAAGCAGCCATGGTTGAAATGGATGCAGGTAAGGAAATCCGGTCGTCCCTGACATTTATTCTAAAGAACTTAACCAATGTTATAGAAAAGCAAAATAATCTATTAGATGCCTTTACTCAAAGTATAGCCAATGAAGTAAACGATCAAAGTAGTGCTCTGGATGATAATATAGAACTCTTTTAAATCGCTTGAGGGAATTAAATGATTTGCACATACAAAAAACCTCAATTTAACACACGACCAATTGCAACAGACATTTCTTAAAGTGCTGAAAAACTTACTATTCTCGTGTATACGTCAAGTCTATACTTCTATAACTTACAAGTTAAACTAGAGTACTCTCAATACAAAACCTATACCTTACATTTAATATTCAGGAATTCAGAGTAAAACAATCATGGAAAATTGTCGGCAAATATTACAAAAAGGAATTCAGGAATTAACTATGCCTGTTAATGACAATGCCTTGGAATTATTACTGACTTTTATAAAACTCATTGAGAAATGGAATACGGCTTACAACTTAACAGCAATAAAAGAACGGGAAGATATGGCACGGTTGCATATCCTGGATAGCCTGGCTGTCCTGCCCTTTATAAAAGGAGAGCAAGTTGCGGATATAGGTACAGGAGCCGGCCTACCTGGCATTCCTCTGGCTATTTTTTTACCGGATGTTGAATTTACCCT
>JAJRRO010000056.1 GCA_024279425.1 Bacteroidota bacterium
TAATATCGGCGAAGCTTTGGCAAAACAATCAGATAAAGAACGCCCTCTGTCTAGGGCCCGGCGCCAAGGAAACGGCAAAACCCCTTGGCTGGAATCGCTTAACATCAATCAAGCACTGTCCGATGGCAGCTGGACACAACGGTTTGCAAATATGCCCCGTAGCCGTTTTGTTGCAGGGTTTCTGTTGATTACTCGTATGTTAATTTTACTTCTCATTTTTCTTAAAGTGTACTAACCGGCTATGGGGCATGATTTGCTGTTATAGCCAGTTTTATTTGTTGCTATTAATTAAATCCAAGTATCTAATCGTATCTTGCAAAATGATACTATCAGTTTCGCTATTGTCTTTATAAAACTTAACCCCTTTTCTCAAATATATCAAGCTGTCATTAATTACTATTTTATGGTCTATGTATTCATCCCTAAATTCATCATTAGATAGTTCTTCACCAAATCGTTCTATTTCATAAATTATTTTAAGAGAATCAGGAATGGAATAAAGTCCTATCCAGAAACTACCCCAAGTTTGGCCACCGTCACCACCCGATGTGGTTCCTGTAATCATATAATTGGTGTCATCCATTTTTAATATTTTTTCAATGTGAATACCGCCTATCCCAACATGAAATACTTTTCTCAAGATATTATCCAGGTAATAATAATCCCCTTCCTTGTGCCAAACTGTAAGAAGATAACCGATGTTCTCAAATCCATTGTCAACCATTATAATGAGAATTTTATTGTCAAATTCAATGAGCCCGTTTTTTAATGTTGAAAATTGCACATATCCTATCGGGGAAATATAATTTCGATTAGCATTCTGGTTGAATGAGATATTTTCAAATCTTTTACTAACTAGCTGACCTTTGGAATCGAATTTAACAAGGGCATTTAGTAGATTTATTGAATCAATATGAACTTTTTGAATAGTGTTGGACGAAACCAATTTCCTATGATAGAGTCCCTTTTTAATCAATAGATTGGAAATACTATCCAATCCATAATATAATGCTTCGTCCAACAATGATGTATCATTAATATAATTATATGCAGTTGTATTGCTCTCCAAATATTGTATTAAATCCAAAAACTGATTTTTTTTATTGTTATAGTTTTTGATGAACAGTTTATCAGAAGGTAATTTATTCAGTTGGTATTTAGCAAAACGAAATTCTTTTAACGAATTATGTAAATACTCTTTATACGGTTCCTCTACATCAGGAATAAAAAAAACGGGAATTTTAATTCTATTCCATGGATAAAATGGGCTATCATCTTCCATAATACCTAAATTATACCCAACACACTTTACATTCTCCTTAGCTATTACTAGTCTTATTTTTTCAATAGATGTAACTTTTTTATATAATAAGCCTCGACATGAAAATCCATATTTACCCTCATGACTACTTGATGTTTTTTTAACCCTAATAACTGTATCAAGATTGCTGAATATCAATGAATCGTTTGAATACATTAAGAATTTGCAAAAAATCGTATCATTTGAAAGTTTTTTTAATCCAAGTTTAAATCTAAAACTATCTTGATTAGCCACTAAGAACAATTCTTCCCCAAGATTTAATGAAAATTTTGGTGCCTCACTATATTGTCGCGCTGACAGGGTATCGGGTTTAGTTTGAACATGGGTTGAGATTATTGAATTATCTGCTCTTTGAGTATTTCTCTTTGTGTTTATGTTATATGAAAAGAGATTGACAATGATTATAACTACAATTAAATTAAATAAATAGTATCTCATATTTTATATATTATATTTGCACGGGAGATTAAATTGGCTATAACGGTGAGTATAAGAATAGTAGCCGGATTCGGAACACAAATCTTTCAATATACGATGATGTTGAAGCGGGCTACAACCCCTGAATTTACAACTGCTCCGGCTATTATTTTTATACATTGTTGTGCTTTCGTTATTACTTCCTTGGTTCAGCCCAGTCGGAATTTCTAACAAAAACTGTATATTGAATGTATGGTTTCCCTTTGTCAGTCATTTCAAAAATATCCGTTACGGGAAGTAATTGTATTGTAGTATTTAGTCTGCTTGAACCAGAATATGGATTGTTTGCACTATTCATTTTTATAAATGATTTCTGATTTTCTTCGGTCATCCGCTTAAAGTCTTTAATCCCATAAATATACATAAAGAGAACATTGTCAGCTGATACAGGCATTCTTGTATATTTTCCTTTATCTCTCATAAATTCTGGAAGGTTACTGCTTGGCATTACCATATAACTATCATTCATTAAAAAATTAATGGATAGGATTTTATTTTCTAAACCTAAATCCGATTTTCTAATTTGAGAAGCTAAGGGGTGTCTCCCGTTCACTCTATATTGGAAAATATGATAAAGCCCAAAATATCCATAAGATTTCTTGCTATTCAATCCGTATTTATTATAAAGTTCCTTGAAATTTTGAAACATTACGGTTTCTCTATTTGTTTTATTTTCAATATAATTTAGATTCCTTGATAAATGTTCTAAAATAAATTTTGTGGTTGAGTCTGCTTGATAAAGTGTACTCAAGGCTGCAATTCTATTTTTTATTTGAGCCATATAATTTTCCTTATTGGGGTTTATAAGGGCTAGGCTACTGTCAACAGCACTAAGATTGTTTACATACTTTAGAATGAGGCTCTTATCCTGAATTTTATCAATACCAATAAATTGAAATTTTTTATTTTCGGGAAGTTGTTGATAGAATTCTTTGAAATGAACATATTTGTCATAATAGTCTTTATTATTCCTTCCTTGTATTACAACCCAATTTTTCAAAACCACTTTTAATAAATCTTCATCACCAGATTTGAGATAAGTGTTTAATAAAGTTGCTTGAACAAAATCAAGTTCAGCAAAATATGAAGTAACACTGTAATTTTTATTCAAATACTTGAAAAAGTCAAAATCAAATTTTGTTGGCTCTCTAAACCCGTGGATTTCTCCCACCAATATCAATTTGCTTTTTTTAATGTCTTCCTTTGCTAAGTTATATGTAAATTGTTTATCTATAGAAACTGTTTCACTGTTTGCCTTTAGATAGCTTACATATTTCCCTCCAGTAACATATTCCCAACTAAGAAATGACCAATAAGAAATGAAGGCTAATAAAATAACTATAATAAATGTTTTGAGTATAATTTTTAATACTTTTTTTATCATACCTTTCTCATTTTTAATGAAGCACAACGTGCTGGCCTATGCTGCGTGCCGCATTATCGCCACTAATCTTTTTGTTTGCAAATATATTAAGTTATGGAACATGACCTTCATGTCTGCGACGGGCGGCGGCATGCGGTATAGGCGGTGTTGTGTTCCTGTTGCCAGA
>JAJRRO010000057.1 GCA_024279425.1 Bacteroidota bacterium
AAACGCACTAGATTGTATGTCAGCATTGCCAAACTGGCTTCTCCTAACACATGCGCTTTGCCTTTCATTAAGACGTAGGTAAAGCCCCATTGTCGTTTTAAGGTGCCGAACTGATGCTCAATTATTTCTTGGCGTTGACGGGAATAGTATTGGTAATTAAGGTATTCTCAATAGTTAATTTTTTGTGGTTTTTGCGCAGTCTAACGGTGATTGTATGCGGAGTGCCAGCCTTTTCCGGCTGGCATTCCGTCATACATAGTGTTCTTGACTTTTTATTTTAATTTCTAATCAAATGAATTTGAGTTTCAGCAAGTAATGTCTTCCCATTTCTCCAGATTACAAAATAAATCCCGTCTTGTAAATTAGACAAATCCACCTCTTTTTTTGCATCAAAGATAGCAACAGAAAAGGAAAGAACTTTATTTGAATGACAGTCATAAACTTCAATGAGACTTTCTTCTATTCTAGGTGTATCTCCCCAAGGAATTTCTATTATAAAATGACCGCTTGTTGGGTTTGGATAAGCTCGCATCTTTTCAAGCTTGCCACCAGGGTGCACACAGCCAGCATAACTAATAGAAAGTGGTAAGGATTCTAATGATGCACCATTACAAACTCCCGAATCCACATAATCTTTATCTAATATTCTTGCAGAAATTTTTGAAAATTGATTATCACACCGCCATTGTAGGCCTCCTGGGTTTGCTAAACAATCCGCATACTTATCATCATTAGACCATTTCCATAAATAGTCGAAACCATTAGTACAATATCTTGACAAATTGGGAGCTATCGGTAAAAACCATACCATTTATGCAGTATCGTTGAGCATGTATCTGGCGAGTATAATTTGGAATATTAGAAATAATATTCCCATCTACTGTAGAATTAAGTATTGAATATTCAATGTTAACCTGAACGGAAGTTGGGCTTGTCACAGTCTTCCACTTTTTTTTACCTATTGGCTTTTGAACCCTAATCCTACCAGATCCAGCTGACCTTCCAACAACCCCAGAAACATGGCCTTCTCCAACAAAAGAAGGTACTAGGACTTCGATTTTTGTATCTGCCCAGCTTTCTATATATTGATGATCCAAACCTTTTAGGTAGTTAGGTGGACCATTAGGAATATTAGAAACAAAAGGATGGTCTGCATCTCTGAATAAAATATTGCCCTTTTGGCTTCCAAAGTCTGTTCCAAGAATAGTTAATATTTCTCTTGTACCTGCATGAATTTTTCCACCACTGCCTGTGGGATATTGTATTCCTGTTATCTTCATCCAAGTGGGCTCAATCAAAAAGTCTCTTGAACCAACATCTTTTTTTTTACTGTTCCTTTTCAACCCAAGAGTTTTATATATGAATTTATCAAATTCCACATCTGTTTGAAAACCAAGTCTTTTCATATAGTCTGCATCATCTTCATCTTGAACAGAATATATGGTGGGTACTGTTGAAATACCATAAATGGGCGGATGATAATCCTTCGAAGTCATTTCTACCATTGACTTATCTAACAAAAAAAGCAAAACAGGCCCTTCCATACCACGAGTAAACCCAAAACCAAACATATCATAACTAATTTGGGTAACAGGCTCCATCCGAAAAATACCTTTTTGGCTATCCTTACCTATTTTACCACCTGGCTGAACAATTAAGAAATAACCACTATCAACATTCATATTCCCTTTGTAATCGTGGATAATTTGAATTTTAGCAGCTGTATAAATTCTTTTCCCCTTTGGACTTAGGTCATAAGGCTCATTACTATAAAAACAAAAGCTCCTCTCTACAACACGACCAAGGACGACATATTCTTTTGTTTTAATACTGTCTCTCTTCTTATTTAAATATACTTCTCTAGATTTTCCTGGTCTTTTTAACCGCTCCAGATACTCTGCCCTTGTTTCATTGGGTAACAACCAATCAGTATTTTGTGCTGTTAAGTCCCCATAAGTAATCACTAATAGAATGACAATTACTAGTCTTGTCAATACAGAAAAGAATTTTGATTTCACTATCTTTATTTTTTTCATTTTTTCTTTTTTTAATCTAATTCAAATAAATTCGTTGGCTTTCTAGGGTAGCGAAACCATTGTCAGTAGTATGACTTAAAGTAATACGTCAGATGAAGAAATGAGATTTGTACCATTCTTTTTGTTTTTAATTGTCAAGAACGG
>JAJRRO010000058.1 GCA_024279425.1 Bacteroidota bacterium
AATACAAGGTATGGGATTTAAGGAATTTGAATCGGCAAAAAGGACAATTGCCGGAATAGAAATAGTAAGAATGATAAAGAAAGATCAACTGTTGGACCCTAAAAATTCAATTTACAGATCCTTTATCCCATTGGCATCATAGAACAAGATTCAAATCAAACTTTTATACTTATTTTGAATAGATGCGACAGAACCGTACAACGTTACGGTAAAGAATGTGGCGGATTTAACAATGTGTAAGTACGTACTGTTCTTTAACAAACATAAAATTTTTATTTAGTTGTCTGATAGCCATATGCTTTACCGAGTGTTATGCATATTCTGACAGTTGTGTTTAACCCAAGTTTTATTCGAAAGTATAATGCACAAGAACATTGGAGTTATTTGTACTCAGTCTATTTGCTAAAAAATGCAATTTATTATTGTTTAAAATGACGTCATACAATACTATACTATCATCTAATCTAAGGCTAACATTGATCTGTTCAGGAGTGAAATTTAAATTACTAAATGAACTAATGTAGCCTTTAGCTCCGTAATATGATGTCCCAACATCATCCAAGTCTGAAGAATAAAATAGATAATTCTTTTCGTTACAATTAAATATAGCTGCAGGCTCTTGATCAGCACTTGCGTTTAGTAATGTTATCGATTCACCCCAAATTTCACCTCTATCATTGGATTTTTTAATTTTAATAGAAGAATTTTTCTTGTCAAATACTTCTTCTTCATACAAAAAGAAAAGTGAATTCTTTTCTCCGTCAAAGTAAATAAAACCATCTTCTATATTTGTGGATTCTGAAACAATTGATGAAACCTTTTTCCAGTTTATCAAATCATTCGATTCCATCAAAATAACTTCATAATGTCCATTTGGTCTTAAGGTATCCCCATTATTAATATTACCTTTAATTTGAGTGTAAGTTATGAGATATGTATCCTCAACTTTTATAAGTGTAGGGTCAATCAACAACTGCTCATCGTATTGATGTAGTGTGGTTAATAGATTAACATTTAATGATTGCATATCTATTTTATATAACCTTAATGATTTATCAGTAAATGATGCGGTAACACAAAGAATTGAGCCGTTGTCCTCGATTACAGCTAGCCAATTGGATTGAATAATGGGATTAGTTAATTTGAATGAAGAACTAGAATCATTATTTTTTTTTACATTTAGTGCACCAGCAAGTGTAGCAACTATATAAACTTCATTTTGAAAAACAACTAATTTGGAATCTCCAAAGTTTCCAATACTTTCACTTTTTTCTCCTACAGTATACGTGCTGTCAATTGCTTTTGAAAAAGCACAAGATTTTTCATCCATTGGAAAATTATCATAATCACAGCTTGAAATAATTGTTCCTGAGAATATTATTAAAAAAAATATTGACTTTATAGATTTAGTCATTCGTGTTAATTTATCTATCATTTTTTTTGAGTGTCACGTCCTAAAATACGGCTACAGGTTTATATTAAATTTTAAGCGGCATTTTGGTGTACGTAATTAGGTGTTTTATAGTCTAAAGATAAATGTAATCTCTTGTTGTTATATAATTTGATTGCATTTTCGGTTGCTCTTTTTGTTTGGTCTACGCTGGCAAAGGTCTGGTCGAGATAGAATTCGTCTTTTAGGATGCAAACAACGGTCAAAGTGAACCACTGAAGACGGATTTTTTTGAACCACTTAAAAAATCGTTTCAGACTATGCTATAAAAGGGTTTGCAATAAATATTGCTATGCTCACTTTAATCCGGCGGGGGTGGTATACTATGTCCGTCCTTTCCAATCTACGCCACAGTGCGAGCAAATTTCTCTCTTTTTCATATTTATGCGTAAAATAAACGTTCAATTGACGTATGATTCATTTTTATGCTTTTAAATCGATATTGGAAATACGCTTCAATAAAATAGTTTCAGCCTCCTTTTCCGTAATAATTGGCTGCTTCCCAGCTTTTTTTATGGTGGCTGTTTTATTGGAAAGTGTTGGTGGTTTTTCAACAAGCCCTTCTTCTCGGACTAAAATTCCAGGCTTCCCTATTTGTGTTTCCTTATTATTATACTGTTTTGATAATTTCGGAAAAGAAGATTCTATAATTTTCACAACATTAAAATTACCTTCTGGCACATCTTCCTTTTTAGGATAAAAGTGTTTTAACAGCGTTTCAAAATGAGCTTTATAGTAATTATATTGCATTTGAAATAACCCTTTGATAGTATCATCCAAAGGAAGTAATTGGGTCAAGTTACCGTTCAGCCATTTGGTCAAGTAAAACAAACATTCTACTTGCTCATAGTATTGCTCCAGAACATAGTTAAACTCTAATTCCTTGGAATTGGCTTTCTTATTTAATAATTGGTGAATATTTTTCTTTAATGAAGCTCCCTTCAATATTGCCCTGCTATTACCCCTGTCCGGTTTATAAATAATCGGTCCTTTAAAATAATCTACAACTAGTATCTTATCACGAAATTTTTGGAAGTCAAATTTTTTATATTTTTTAAAAAATTCGTTTGAAATTTCATGGTCTGGTATATAGAACAATATTTCTTCCCACAAAACCGGGATCAAGTCGTTATAAAAGCTTTCTAATGATGTATTATTCATGCACTGTCCTTAACATGGTTGAATAATCTGCTGGTAATTCTGCATCTATATCACGTAAATATTTCTCCAATGCTGTCATAGAAGAATGACCGGTTATCAGCATCAACTTGCTCCTGGCTTCAAAAGGTGAAGAATCCTTCATTAAGGCCCTATATAATTTAGTGATGTAAGTGTGCCTAAAACTATACAGACCATAATCCGTACCTAAATTGAAATGATCCTTGATGACCCTTTTAAAACGCTTTGTGAAATAGTCTCTCCTATTTCCAATGGCCGTCTCCCATTCGCCTCCTATTTTGTCCGGTGTAAACAATATTGCTTCTTTATCCAGTTTTTTAAGGTCTGGCAAATCCGTCCACAATATCCAAGGTATGATCTTTGTCTTCAAAGGACTGTTTTTAGCCTTGAATTGTATTGTTTTATTATTTAGGTCAATATCCTTCACCTTTAGTCTACATACTTCTATCGGGCGTAAAAAATTATAAGAGATGAATTTTATGTAGAGCAGTAATATCGGGTCCTTTACTTCTAAATGATCAAATATCTTTTCTTGCATATACTGAGAGTATGTTTTATTCCTCTCCGGTATGGATTTTAATATTGGTATTTTTTTTATAAAGTTTTGCTCTATGATATCGTTATCGACCAATACTTGTATAATACTGCTTAAATCTGTTCTGAAGTTATTTCTGTTACGCGCACTTGTCTTATCTAAAACATCATTTAAAAATGAAGTAACGACCTTCTTATCAAGATCTTTGATGTTTTCTATTTCCGGACGATTTACTTTTAGCCATTTTAAAAAATTCTTTATTTTATTTTCATAACCTCTTTTGGTTGTTGGGCTTAATAATTTTTCTTTACGATCGATTCCAAAATCAAAAGCCTCTTGAACGGTCATTTTTGGCCCATCTGGAACAACACGCAAGTTCTTGTTGTCCTTATTGACTAAATCTTGGGCGCTAGGCACATCGTTCATGGTGCATAAACTATGGTGTAACTCTGTATTATCAGAATACGGATCATAGCCTTGTTTTAATAACCTAAGTAAAACCTTTCTATAGGTCACTAATACGGACAGCCTATCTTCCTTGGTTTTATACTTATTGGCATTGCCATAAAAAGGGGTCAGTCGTTTTAGCTTTCCACTTTTAGGTTCTCGATAAGAAAAATAGACATACCAGCGTTTTTTTAAATCGCCGTTGGCCGAATATATTTTAGGGTTGGAAAAATTTCGCTTTACAGACAAATCGTATGCACTTTCGTATTCATTTTTGTATACAAAAGTAATTAATTCCTTTAAATTGGGCATAAAACAACGGTTTAGCGAAAACTAAACCGTTGTTTTTGAAGACTTTAATCCTAGTAGCGGGGACTGGACTCGAACCAGCGACCTTCGGGTTATGAGCCCGACGAGCTACCTACTGCTCTACCCCGCGATATGGACGGCAAATATACGACGGTTTTTTAGATCTATCAAAACTTGAACGAAGATTATTTTAACGCGCATTCTCAATAAAATACTTAAAATCCATACCTTCGGACTTTTACATTTCCATGGATGCAATCAATGATTTTCTTGTAAACGCCAATAATATAGTTAATTGGCCTATGTTCGTCATGCTTATCGGTGGAGGACTTTTTCTTGTGTTTTACTCCAAGTTTTTGCCCTATCGCTATTTTGGTCATGCCATTGCGATCACTGCGGGGAAATATGATGATAAAAATGCAAAAGGGGATGTTAGTTCGTTTCAAGCACTTTCTGCGGCCGTTGCGGCTACTGTGGGCCTAGGCAATATTTCTGGGGTGGCTATTGCAATTCATGATGGTGGCCCTGGTGTTGTTTTTTGGATATGGATTACCGCATTGATCGGTATGGGTATTAAATTTTATTCCTGTAGCCTATCCGTAATGTTTCGCGGTACAGATTCAGAAGGTAATTTGCAAGGTGGTCCCATGTATTACATTACTAAAGGTTTGGGTGAAAAAGCAAGACCTCTTGCGACTTTCTTTGCGATTTGTGGATTGTTTGGATTTTTAGGAGTATTCACGGCAAATCAATTTACGGAGACTTTTATGAGTGTGGTCGAGCCTTCAAGTACACTTTATGAGATGAGTGAATTAAATTGGAAATTGACCATAGGAATTATTCTAGCTGTAATTACCTCATTGGTGATTTTTGGCGGGTTGACAAAAATCGCCAAAGTCGCCTCTGCTATAGTTCCTTTCATGGTTATCGTATATCTAATTGCTGTTATTGTCGTAATGACTCTTAATGCTTCTCAGATTATTCCTTCTTTGAAAATGATCATTACAGAAGCCTGGAACTTTAATACAGTAGTTACTGGAGGATTTTGGGGCTTGGTGATTATTGGTGTGAAAAGAGCTATGTTTTCGAATGAAGCAGGTTTAGGTAGTGCACCCATGTATCATGGACAATCGAAAACAGATAATCCGATTAAAGAAGGTTTGGTGGCAATGCTCGGACCATTTATCGATACCATTTTGGTATGTACATTTACGGCCATCGTAATTATTTTAAGTGGCGCCTATTTAGAAGACTCAAGCGGAATTGTTATGACCTTGTCGGCTTTTGAAAAGACCCTTTTTGGTTTTGGCGATGATCTTTTAATGGTAATTGTAACCGCTTTTGCCCTGTCTACACTGTTCACCTATTCGTATTATGGAGTGAAAAGTTTATCTTTTTTGACGAATGCCAAAATAGGTAAGCTTTATAATTTGTACTTCGTAATTATGATTGTGTTTGCGGCGGTGGTATCTTTGGAATTGGTTAAGAATTTGATTGACTTATCATACGCTTTAATGGTAATACCAAATATGATTGCCGTACTTTTGCTGGCTCCTAAAGTAAACAAGGCTGCAAAGGAATATTTTAAAAATTTAAAGAATGACTGAGCATAGAGCTGGGTTTGTAAATATAATAGGAAATCCAAATGTGGGTAAATCTACATTAATGAATGCATTTGTAGGCGAGAAGCTGTCTATTATTACATCTAAGGCCCAGACAACAAGACATCGTATTTTGGGAATAGTAAATGGCGATGACTTTCAGGTTATATTATCGGATACACCGGGGATAATCAAACCAGCTTACGAATTGCAGTCTTCTATGATGAATTTCGTGAAATCAGCCTTTGAAGATGCGGATGTTCTTCTTTATATGGTTGAAATTGGGGAGAAGGCCCTTAAAGATGAGCAGTTTTTCGAGAAGATTAAATCAAGTAAAATACCTGTTCTTTTATTATTGAACAAGATCGATGCTTCAACGCAAGAAGTGTTGGAAGAACAAATTCAGTATTGGCAGGATCAATTGCCAACAGTTGAGATTCATCCGATATCTGCCTTGAATAATTTCAATGTAAAAGGAGTTTTTGAGAGAATCTTGGAATTACTTCCCCAAGCGTCCCCATACTATCCCAAGGATCAATTGACCGATAAACCTGAACGATTTTTTGTAAATGAGACCATACGGGAAAAAATATTGCTGTTTTATAAGAAAGAAATTCCTTATTCCGTTGAAATAGAGACCGAGGAATTTTTTGAGGACACGGACATAATTCGCATGAGATCCGTCATTATGGTTGAGCGAGATTCCCAGAAGGGAATTATCATTGGGCATAAAGGAAGTGCCTTAAAAAGAGTTGGGGTAGAGTCACGTAAAGACCTGGAAAAATTCTTTGGGAAACAGGTACATCTAGAATTGTACGTTAAAGTCAATAAGAATTGGAGAAGCGATTCAAGGCAATTAAAGAGATTTGGCTACAATCAAAAATGAACTAAATCTGGTCTAGACTTTGGTTCATAAAATCATACAATTGGTGCATTTGTGGTTTTCCTTTGCTTCTACCGGCCCTTCCGAAAGCGTATAGTATAAACCAAAGTACAACTGCAAATATCATTAAACCAATTTGTATGCCATAGGGCCGATTCAAAGATGCGCTTGAATACGCCCAAACACCTAAGAAAATAAATAATGTGGCCACTCCAAAATGTACGAACATGAAAAAAGTCCATAAAGTCGGATTAGGACCAAAAAGCCCGTACAATTTACTTCCATCTTTATCTTCCATGTCATTGATTTCCAAATGCAATTGTGGTGACCAGAAATGGATTTGTTCTTTATTGAATTTTATAAAAATGTGATCATCCAAGCGATTTACAATAAACGGCGGTTGGTCGGCTTCCTCAAAGGAAGACAATGCTGTTTCTTTAGATTTTTCCAAAGGAAACTGAAATCTAGGCCTTAGAACAATGTCGTTGGGGAGTCCTTGCATTTGGGTGTAATTTTGAGTTCAAAAAGATACCTATTTTCTGGTAATTATGTTTTAAATGATTCAGAATATAAAACTCTTTATAAGAATCATCCATTTTCCGTTCAGAACAAAGTGGTCATCAATTCATCAAATCAATCTTCATAAGCTTCTTTTAAGCTAGTTGTTCAACTCCTTTAATCAGTTTCACGTGATAATTAATTATTAGTCTGATTAATACTACCTTTGCGCCTAAATTTAGATGTATGAGCACTATTGTTGCCATAGTGGGAAGGCCAAACGTTGGTAAATCCACCTTTTTTAATCGATTGATTCAGCGTAGAGAGGCCATTGTTGACTCCGAAAGCGGAGTTACACGTGATCGTCACTATGGTAAAAGTGATTGGAATGGAAAGGAATTCTCTGTAATCGATACCGGGGGATACGTGCAGGGAAGTGATGATATCTTTGAGCAGGAGATAGACAAGCAAGTTGAATTGGCGATTGATGAAGCAGATGCATTGATTTTTATGGTAGATGTGGAAACCGGGGTAACTGGCATGGATGAGGATGTTGCCAAGCTTTTACGAAGAGTGAACAAACCCGTTTTTTTAGCAGTAAACAAAGTGGACAACCCAAAACGGGCTGAGGACGCGGTTGAATTCTATTCTTTGGGACTAGGAGAGTACTATAATTTATCAAGTATAAACGGCAGCGGAACAGGGGAGCTTTTGGATGCCTTGGTAGAAGTGCTTCCCGAAAATCAGGAAGACGAAAGTGAACTGCCCAGATTTGCCGTCGTCGGTAGACCCAATGCCGGTAAATCTTCCTTTATCAATGCCCTGATAGGCGAGGACCGCTATATTGTTACCGATATTGCGGGGACTACCAGGGACAGTATTGATACAAAATACAACAGGTTTGGGTTTGAATTTAATTTGGTCGATACCGCGGGTATACGCCGTAAGGCCAAAGTAAAGGAAGACTTGGAATTCTATTCTGTAATGCGATCGGTCCGGGCCATTGAACATAGTGATGTTTGTTTGTTGATATTGGATGCCACTCGGGGATTTGATGGTCAAGTAGCCAATATTTTTTGGTTGGCCCAACGCAACAATAAGGGTATTGTGATTCTTGTCAATAAATGGGACTTGGTTGAAGACAAGGAAACAAATACCATGAAACATTTTACCGAAAAGATCAGGAAGACTATTGAGCCATTTACCGATGTGCCCATCCTTTTTATTTCGGCACTGACCAAACAGCGAATTTACAAGGCCATAGAAACAGCGGTCGATGTATATAAAAATAGAAGTAGTAAAATTGCGACACGTAAATTCAATGACATTATGTTACCGATTATTGAGAATTATCCGCCACCAGCCTATAAAGGCAAGTACGTTAAGATAAAGTTTTGTACACAATTGCCAACGCCTTACCCACAATTTGCATTCTTTTGCAACCTTCCGCAATACGTACGTGACCCTTATAAACGGTTTCTTGAAAATAAATTAAGAGAGAATTTTGATTTTAGCGGAGTTCCGATTACAATTTTTATGAGGAAAAAATAGGATTTTAGTAGTCAGTAGTCAGTAGTCAGTGGGTGAAACAACATCCAATTAATAGATAAATTTTTTTTGGTTAATGTCTAAATGCTTCAAAAGTTATTATAGCTGATCTTTGATTTTGATTAGCTCGCTTTTTACCCTTTCCAATTTTTGAATGATCTCAAAATTAGAGAGTGTCTTTTGCTTTTCTTCCTTTAAATGTGTTTTGGCACCTTCCAACGTAAATCCACGTTCTTTCACCAAATGGTAAATTAGCTGAAGGTTTTTAATGTCCTGTGGAGTGAATTTGCGATTACCCTTTGCATTTTTCTTAGGTTTTAATGCATCGAACTCTTTTTCCCAAAAGCGAATCAAAGAAGTGTTCACCTCAAAGGCCCTGGCAACTTCGCCAATACCATAATACCGTTTCTCAGGTAAGTCTACATGCATTAATCCAGGGATTGATTTTCTTGGTTTGCGTATTTCAGCATATTCTCAAACTCCTCGGGCGACAAACTGCCGTAATAGAAGTTAATAGGGTTTATCTTTTTTTTATCTTTCCAAACCTCGTAGTGAAGATGAGGTGCTTCTGAACGACCTGTATTGCCGACGAATCCAATTAAGTCACCTCGTTTTACCTTTTGTCCTTTCTTAACGTTGTACTTGCTCAAGTGCGCATAAAGACTCAAGTAGCCATAGCCATGGTCTATTCGAATATGTTTGCCAAACCCGGAGGCCCTG
This sequence comes from Bacteroidota bacterium, assembly GCA_024279425.1. Taxonomy (GTDB): domain Bacteria; phylum Bacteroidota; class Bacteroidia; order Flavobacteriales; family Flavobacteriaceae; genus Maribacter_A. The sequence goes on from JAJRRO010000058.1 coordinate 9,171, forward strand.
TTATCTGCCCTCGATACTTTGCCGTTACCGGAAGCATAAATTGGAGTGCCCTTGGGAGCAGTGAAATCCATTCCCCAATGCTTTTTTAATGCTTTTGTAAAGGGGTCTGAACGCCAGCCAAAGCCTGAGGCCATTCTAGTTAAATCATCATTGTTAATGGGTTGTATGGCGGGTATTGCTACTAATAAATTTTCTTTTTCCTTGGCCATTTTAGTAATTTCATCCAATGATTTTGACTGGATCGCCATTTGTTTTTTAATAATGTCCAAACGTTTGGCGGTTTCAATCACCATTTCCGAATTATTGAAGCCCTCTAGCGATTTGTAACGGTTTATACCACCAAATCCGGCACGTCGTTGCTCCTCAGGAATTGGGTTGGCCTCAAAGTACAATCTATAGATATTATTATCTCGATCCTCAATATTGGCCAATACATCCTCAATCTGTTCCATTTTCTTGCCCATGAGCTCAAATTGCAACTCATAGTTCTTTACTTCCCGGTCCAATGATAATTCCCTCGGAGTATTTATGAGATTGGTATTCAATAATAGGACTAAGGATAGCAATCCAAAAAGAAATGAACCCAGAAAGAAGAATGTAATATTTCGGTAGCGCCGTGATTTTCTCGGTTCTATCTTTCGGTATGAAAGGGTGTCTGGATCGTAATAATATTTTACTTTAGACATGAATGGATTTTATCCTATTTTTGTGCTTTCTTTTTAACAGAACAAACAAATATAAAAATTGTTTTGCACAAATTGTTAAAATTTATAAAACCTTACCATTTTAGATGAATTCCAAGGAAATAAGAACCCAATTTTTAGACTTCTTTAAGGAAAAGAACCACAAAATTGTACAGTCTGCACCCATGGTAATCAAGGATGATCCAACTTTAATGTTTACCAATGCGGGGATGAATCAATTCAAGGAGTTCTTTCTTGGAAATAGCGTTGCCAAAAATTCCCGTGTAGCAGACACTCAAAAGTGTTTACGTGTAAGCGGTAAACATAATGATTTGGAAGAAGTGGGTAAGGATACCTACCACCATACCATGTTCGAAATGTTGGGTAATTGGAGCTTTGGTGATTATTTTAAGAAGGAAGCCATAGAATGGGCCTGGGAACTATTGACCGAGAGATTGAAAATTGATAAGGACAGTCTTTATGTTTCTGTCTTTGAAGGAAGCGATGATGCCGATAAGTTAGAGATGGATAAGGAAGCTTTTGGGCTTTGGAGTTCCATTGTGCCCAAAGATCGGATTATTATGGGCGACAAAAAGGATAATTTTTGGGAAATGGGTAATCAAGGACCTTGTGGCCCCTGTTCTGAGATTCACGTAGACATCCGTTCCATCGAAGAAAAAGCTAAAGTTCCTGGTGCTTCTTTGGTAAACAAGGACCACCCCTTGGTAGTAGAGATATGGAATCTTGTTTTTATGCAGTACAATCGTAAAGCCAATGGAAAACTGGAGCCGTTGCCAGCAAAACATGTAGATACCGGAATGGGCTTTGAACGATTGTGCATGGTTTTACAGGGTGTTCAATCTAATTATGATACCGATGTTTTCACCCCAATAATCAAAGAAATTGAAACCATAACAATTTCTGAATATGGCAAGAACGAGAAGGTCGATATAGCGATACGGGTTATTGCCGATCATATTCGGGCCGTAGCCTTTTCTATTGCAGATGGGCAATTGCCAAGTAACACTGGGGCTGGTTATGTGATTAGAAGAATATTACGAAGGGCCATTAGGTACGGTTTTACCTTTTTGAACACAAAGGAACCCTTTATGTATCGTTTGATAAAGGTTATGACCGAAACCATGGGCAAGGCTTTTCCGGAATTAAAAGACCAATACCAACTCATTGAGAACGTCGTCAGAGAAGAGGAAAATTCCTTTTTGAATACCTTGGAACAAGGATTGGTGCTTTTAGATAATGTGGTGGCCAAGGCAGAGGGAAAAGAAGTAAAGGGCCGTAAGGCCTTTGAACTTTATGACACCTATGGTTTTCCAATAGACTTGACAGCCTTGATCCTTGAAGAAAAAGGGTACTCACTCGATGAAAAAGGATTTCACGAGGCCATGAAGGAGCAAAAGAATCGTTCTAAGTCGGCTTCGGAGGTGTCTAAGGAAGATTGGACGGTCCTGACAATGGATTCGGAACAGGAATTTGTAGGTTATGATGTACTCCAAGCCAATGTAAAGCTGGTAAAATATAGAAAAGTAATATCAAAAAAAGAAGGGGAACAATATCAATTGGTATTTAACCTCACTCCTTTCTATCCTGAAGGGGGTGGACAAGTAGGTGATAAAGGGTATTTGGAAGCCCCAAACGGTGATGTGGTCTATATTTTGGACACCAAAAAGGAGAACAATGAGATTGTTCATTTTTCTAAAAATCTACCCGAAGGTACCAAGGAGACCTTAAAGGCTGTTGTTGATGAAAAGCAACGCCAGAGGACTGCTGCAAATCATTCAGCTACGCATTTATTGCATCAAGCTTTGCGCGAAGTATTGGGAGGCCATGTAGAACAAAAGGGATCGGCGGTACATTCTAAATACTTAAGGTTCGATTTTTCGCATTTTGCCAAATTAACGGTTGAGGAACTTAAGGCCGTCGAGAATTTCGTAAATGCCCGGATTGAAGGGCAATTGCCCTTACAGGAAAGCAGGAGCGTACCTTTGGAAGAGGCACTTAAGGAAGGTGCCATGGCCTTATTTGGTGAAAAGTATGGTGATGCCGTCAGGACCATTCGTTTTGGCCAATCCATAGAATTATGTGGGGGTACGCATGTTAAAAATACGGGGGATATCTGGCATTTTAAAATTAAATCCGAGGGAGCTGTTGCTGCCGGTATTCGGCGAATCGAAGCGATTACCCATGATGGCGTGAAGGATTTCTATTTTGATAATAATAGGAAATTATATGAGATTAGTGATTTATTGAACAATGCACAAGATCCGGTTAAGGCTGTTGAATCTCTTCAAGCCGAAAATGTCAAACTGAAAAAGGAGGTCGAGGGTTTATTGAAGGATAAAACAAAGAACTTAAAAGGGGAATTACTCGGGAATTTGGAAGAAATAAATGGTGTGCAATTTTTGGCCAAAAAAGTAGATTTAGATGCCGCTGGCATCAAGGATCTCTCCTTCGAAATGGGAGGTACAGCGGACAATCTATTTTTGTTGTTTGCCACTGAACAAAATGGGAAAGCGCTGATTTCTTGTTACATTTCCAAAGAGTTGGTGGGGTCTAAAAATCTGAATGCGGGAACCATAGTGCGTGAACTTGGCAAGTTCATACAAGGTGGCGGTGGTGGTCAACCATTTTTTGCCACCGCAGGGGGAAAGAACCCTTTAGGGATAGAGGAGGTGTTGAAAAAGGCCAGGGAATATCTTATATAGCCACGGATGAAACTACAAACACAAGTCCCATTGCAACAGGCCAGTAATCAATTAGATTACCAAAGCCGAGTATTGTTGTTAGGTTCCTGTTTTGTTGAGAATATTGGAAAAAAACTTGATTATTTTAAGTTTAGGACTTTACAGAACCCTTTTGGGATATTGTTTCATCCCAAAGCGATAGAAAATCTCGTGTCAAGGGCCATTCAGAAAAATGGCTATGCCGGGGATGATGTTTTTTACCACAATGAGCGTTGGCATTGTTTTGATGCCCATTCCGATGTAAGCGATGCATCAAAAGACGACCTGCTTCAAAAGTTGAATCACTCCCTTGAACAAACGAATCAACAAATCGCTCAAACCACCCATATTATCATAACCTTGGGCACCGCATGGGTGTATCGCCATTTGGAAACCAATTCAGTAGTGGCCAATTGTCATAAAGTTCCCCAAAAGGAATTTTCGAAAGAATTACTATCAGTTGATGCGATTGTTGCATGTTTGGAAAGTATGATTGGATCGATTCAAAGCGTTAATCTCAATGCTAATTTGATTTTTACCGTATCTCCCGTTAGGCATCTTAAAGATGGTTTTGTCGAAAACCAACGGAGTAAGGCACATTTGATATCTGCAATGCATCAAATCATTGACAAAAATGTCTCCCTGAGCATGGTCGAAGAGTATTTCCCTTCCTATGAAATTATGATGGACGAGCTTCGGGATTATCGCTTTTATGAGGCCGACATGGTGCATCCCAATCAGCTGGCCATTGACTATATCTGGGAAATATTTAAGAGAACATGGATTTCCAACAAGGATTACCCTACTATGGAAAAAATCGAGGCCATACAAAAAGGGATCGAGCATAGGCCTTTTAATCCTGATTCAGTACAACATCAGAAGTTTTTGGGTGCGCTTCAGAACAAAATGCAAGACCTTAAAAATGACTATCCCTTTATAGACTTTTAAAGAACGGAAAGCTCTGCGATTCTGAACTCTTTTCTGGAAGTATTACCTGATTTAAATAGTTAAACAATTCAAAACGAATACTCTAGGCTGATTAATTGTTCTTAATTTAAAGCAAAACTATGAACATGAAAACAGAACAATCAACCCGAAGAAGACATTTTTTAAGAACATCTGGTCTACTGGGTGCCGGATTCTTGGTGCCAAATCTTAATTTTGCCAGTGCCCCTTCGACTCTTTTGGATGGAAATATCCACCAATCTGGCAAAAGGGTGGGTTATACTGGTCAGATAAGCATTCTCGTTTCCATGATGGGCTGGATGCGTGCCACAGTTTTAAGGTCAGTCAAAGGAATATCACAAAAAGAGCTGGAACTTTCTATTGGATGGAGAATCAAATTCAATAGGTGCAATGCTGATGCATTTGGCCGCAACCGAACGCTATTATAAAATACATACGTTTGAAGGCAAGGAATGGGGAAATTTTGATAAAAAGGACACAGATCTGTGGAATGTCGGAAGTCGATTAGGTGAAAGGGCAAGAAAAGAGATTAAAGGCCATCCCATTTCGTATTACACGGATAAATTAGAAGAAGTACGTGAATATTCATTAAAGGAATTGAAAAATAGAGATGACAATTGGCTGATGCAGTCTACTCCGTTTTTTGGCAATCAACCCACGAACAACTATTGCAAATGGTTTCATGTAGTTGAGCATGAATCAAATCATAACGGACAAATCAAATATATTAAGAGTAGGGTAGTTTAGGAAGGTGCTTAATTTTTTGGGCCAACAACAAACTTTTTTGCCCAGCTAATATACTGTTCCCAATCATAGTCTGTAACATCATGCTTACCTGTTCGTACGTGATAAGCAACTGTATTCTGTATGGGTTTGTTGGTCTCGGGCATTTTATTTGATGGGATGCCCTCTTTCCCAAATAATGTATAAACGGGTGTCGCATAATGTGCAGACAGAAACTCGCCATGTGGATCGGCCCAACGATCTTCTTGGGCACTTGCGACATACAAAGGACGTGGAGCTATCAAGGCCAACAATTGATGCTGGTCTACTGGTAATGCTTCCTCATTCTCGTTATAACTCCTAAAATTTCTACAAAACCAATGTGGAAAAGAATTGTTGATTACATTAATAGTTTCGCCATACCGTCGTTTAGAGAGTGCCGCGCCCCCACAACCTGAATCGTTCGAAATAACAGCCGCAAACCGTGTGTCTGTGACACCGGCCCATAGAGAGGCCTTCCCCAATCTAGAGTGTCCAAAAACGATGACCTGGGATTCATCTATTTCTGAATCTTGGGAAAAGTAGTCCATCGCACGACTCAATCCCCAAGCCCATCCGGCAATACTTCCCCACTCACCAGTATTAGGTTCCTGTTGCTGTTCGTCATACAACAAGCGGTGCACCCCATCAGAGAAATCGTTCTTATCGGGATCTACTTCGCCATAATAAATTGTAGCCAAACCAAAACCTCCATCAATAATCTTTTCGATGGCCCATCTGCTGCTTCGAACACCCCTAGACTTCTCGGAAAGCTTATTTTCTTCGATTCCAAACGTTTCATTATTTCTGGCCCAGGCCTTCGAAATAATCACATTTTCGTCTGTGCTTATGGTGTGGTTTCCATAAAAATTATGTCCAAGGAAAACAGGTGCCTTGGCGACCTTTTTAGGCGTATAGATCAATATCGTAAAGCTCAGTTTTTTGCTGTTTCGCTCAAAGGTAAGTTCAACTTGCTTTCGTTTTGCCTTACCATTTATGGCCTGGTCGCTATGTTCTAATACTTTGACCGAAAAATCGTCTAACTTTCCTGGAACCTTTCCATATACTTTTTTTTCAAAGAATTGCAGAAGTTCGGGCTTTCGTTCTCTTGCCCAATCTTGGGCATTGTTTATTTTTTCTCCACTAAAGGAAGTTAAGGGGTCTGGAACTTCAAAAAGAGGAACCTTGCTCTCATCATAATTGGTGTCAGATTGTGAGAATGCCATATGAATGCAAATAGAAAATATAAGAAAAAGTTTAAAAGTGCGCATAGAAATATTTAAAGCAGGATCAATTTACCACTTTTAACCCAAATTAGATAATTTTATAAATTTTCTGGATCAATGTGATATCAAAGTAGTGTTTACCAAGTTTATCCCATTATCAATAAGATGCCCTTCTTTTGGATTGTTCTTTTTAATGGTTTCTAAATGCATAAGGATTTCACGCGCAAATTCCTTCTCACCCTGATTTTCCGGATTCATTTTTGCTAACCCATAAAGTTCAACGGGCAGTAGCCAATCTTCTGGGAAATGTGTGGAAATTTCCTTAAGTACTTTATTGCGGGATATAGTTGTATTCTTACCTTCCCTAAAATCCCTTATTTGTTGATATAATCGCTCGAGTTGATTTCTCTCATAATTTTTCTTTGGTTTAATGGAGGTCTCGCTTATTTTGTGGGTAACCAAATCAAAACTGTTTAAATCCGCAGGACCGTTAAAAGCCGATACTATATTTTCGCCGACAGCCATATTGTACAATTCCTCATTGGATGCAAAAAGAACACCCCCCTTATGCTTTACGATGCAATTCCTAAAAGTAATCAGGATAATCTCTCCCCTAGGGTTTCTGGTGCCTGTAATGATTTCACCTTCAATGGTAATTTCGCCTTCAAACTCTAATGAGATGGTTTCTCCCTCATAAATGGTATAGGCTTTTAGATCACGAGGAGACATATCTTCAATAGCAAGGTTTATTCCCTTTAATTTACCTATGGGAGAGCCAAAACTACTATTGTGCTTTTCAGTGCCGTGACCCACTAATTCCTTTTCTCGATAAGATAACGAGGTCTTACCTTTGGTTTGGAAGAAAACAGGTTTTTTAGCAAACTCAATGACCTTATCAAACGTACCCGAAATTTGTAGCCCAGTACTCAACTCAATAGTACCTAACTCTTTTGAGTTTATCAATTTTTTAATTCCGTTTAGACCTCCCTTTCGTAAAGCCATAGTATTGGCAAATTCTTCCAGAACTTGACTTAAAAAAGCAAAATCAGGAGTTACGAATAATTGGGGTTGCGGTTTGGTAATGTCAAAAGGTGTATACGCCGCTTCAAGGGAATAGGGCATTTTATTTACCCTATTGGTCATGCACCAAGTGCTTTCCCCTATAGATGATAGTAGTCCGGCCCCATAGATTTTAGGATTTTCAATACTTCCAATCAATCCGTATTCAACGGTCCACCAATGTAGGTTTCTCACTAGGGCCATTTCACTTGGTTCGCCCATATTTCCTTGGAGTTCATCAATATGTTTTTCGGCAACACTAATTTCCTTCTTGGAGGTTCCTGATGCTTCTTTGATAATGGAGAGATGCCGTACGGCATCATACAATTCAAAATCCTTTGCATTTGAGATGGCCTTACTTCCAATCTCTCCAAAACGCCTTAGATATTCTGCATATTCAGGATTTGCGATTATAGGAGCATGACCAGCACCTTCATGGATAATATCCGGTGCCGGAGTGTATTCAATGTGTTCCAATTGTCTAATATTGGAAGCAATGACCAATACATTGTAAGCTTGGAATTCCATAAATACAGAAGGAGGGATAAATCCATCTACGGCAACCGCTGCCCAGCCAATATCCTTTAAGATACGGTTCATGCCGTACATGTTTGGGATATTTTCAATTGAAATCCCCGTCTTTTTTAATCCATCTATATAGGAGGAATGGGCCACTTTACCCAGGTAATCGACATTTTTGCGCATTACATAGCGCCAAACGGCCTGATCAATGGCAGAATATTCCCCATAGTCCTGATGTTTAATATACTGTTGCAGGTGCTTAGGGAGTTTATCTAGAATAAGATTGCTTTCGTACCTCACCTTGGGCCCTATTTTGATTTACTATAAAGTTACGAAAATCGCGAAGGGATAAATAATTGGCATTTAAGAATAAAAAACCGCCTCTAAGGGCGGTCTATTTTTTTTAATTGGAAGCTATTCCAGGTGGATATTGTTGCAATATCTCCGTAACGAATTCACGAATGCGCTCTTCCTTCTTTGCAATGTTTTTTGTACTACTCAAGGTGCCTATGCCTTTTCCCTGCCAAACGAGTTCCTTATTTTTCGCATCGATCAGGTCTATATACAAGGAGCCTTGAGTTCTGGTACTTACAGTGGTGCCGTTGCCATAATATCCAGGACCCCAGTACCAAGGACTCCATCCCCAGCCGTAACGACCACCCCAATAGTTGTTATAAACATCAACCTGTTCACGTTCTTTAGTAAAAATGCTTATCAAAATATCCGGGTTTTGGGATTTTGTCATACCCCTTGAACTCATTTCAGCGTCTATCGCCTTTAAGATTCTCTTTTTATCAAGATCCGATATATGGGCTTTGTCTATGCCCGTTTTATAAAAAGCATAGGATTTATAGCCATTAAAATTTGCTTCTTTATCATAATCGGATAAGACCCGTACAGAGGTACAAGAGCTAAAAAACAGCAGGACAAGCACTGGTAACGCTAGTATTTTCATTTTTTTCATAACATTTTTTTTTGAGTTAACACAATTAGTCTTATTTTGAATAGTTCTCAAAAATCGTGCCGAACAACCTGGACATTAGTGAGAATTGGTTTTGATGTTATACCCATAAGGGCAATGTTTACAACCACTCTCGCAACAATGTCCTCTTTTTAGATGATATTGTTGCGTAAATACCTTATAACCATCTTCGGACAGATAGAAATCACCCTCCTCGGGCACGATCATTTTTTTCATTGTAAACGAAAATGGATTTTATATGATGATAAAATTAATGGTTTTCTGTTGATAAAACCCTATATCAATTACTTAAAGGCTCTCTGTTTTAGGGTTATTTGGGATGAATTTCCCAATTGGGAATATTGTTGGCAAAAAATATATTTTTGGGTTCAAGGTTGCGTTTTAACAATTATCTTTGATTGTAACCGTAATAAAGTTTGTTTATGATCCTGGTCTTTAAACATTTTTTTTATAAGAATTATGTTGGTCTGTCCTTTTGGCCATTCATTTTCTTGAAGAATGATTCCTTAAAGGAGGATATAGTTTTAATTAATCATGAAAAAATACACTTGGAGCAACAGAAAGAGTTGTTGATTATTCCCTTTTACTTGCTTTATATCATTGAATGGATACTAAGATCCATATACTATTTTGATATCTATAAGGCCTACCAGAACATTAGTTTTGAACGTGAAGCTTATTACAATGAAAAAGGCCTCGATTACCTAAAGGCCCGTAAAGCATTTAGCTTTATTAAATATCTTTGGCGTTGAATTCGTGACAATTGCAAACATTAAATCAAAAGGTAAGCCTTCCTATACTTGAAGAAAAAAAAGTATCGCTCTTTGTTAAAAGAGAAGATAAGATACATACATTGATTTCAGGGAATAAATATAGGAAGCTCAAATACAATATAAAAAGGGCCAAAAGTGATCACTTCGATACTTTGTTGACTTTTGGAGGGGCCTACTCAAATCATATTGTCGCTACGGCCTGCGCGGCCAAAGAGAATGGATTAAAAAGTATTGGAATTATCCGTGGTGAGGAATTGGCTCTCAAATGGCAAAAAAACCATACATTATCCATGGCCAGGGAACTCGGAATGCAACTCAAGTTTATATCAAGGGGAGATTATAAGAACAAGCATTCACCTCAATTTCTTAAACAGCTCAATTCAGAATTTGATACATTTTATTTGTTGCCTGAAGGGGGGACCAATAATTTGGCCGTATTGGGATGTCAGGAAATTTTGACGCAAAATGATGCTGTTTTTGACGTTATATGTAGCAGTGTTGGTACTGGCGGTACCATTGCGGGAATAATCAATTCGTCATCTTCAAAACAACACGTAATTGGGTTCCCAGCATTAAAAGGTGATTTTTTAAAGGAAGATATTTGTAAATTTGCGCTGAAAAAGAATTGGGAATTGCAAACAAATTTTCATTTTGGGGGATATGCAAAGACATCAACGGAACTCATTGATTTTATGAATGACTTTAAAAAACGGACTCAAATTCCCTTGGATCCCATATACACCGCAAAAATGATGTATGGTATTTTGAGGATGGTCGAAGCAGGAAAATTTGAACCCGAAACAAAAATATTGGCCATACATACTGGTGGTTTGCAGGGTGTTGTGGGGATGAATGCAATTTTGAAAAAGAAAAACCTACCATTGATCGACTTATGACAAAAAGACTGATAGTACTGGCTATAATAGGAGTGTTTTGTATGGGCTGTAAGGTTAAGAAGAGAACCACCCATTCGGATGGTGACAAACAGAAGACAGTATCAACCAAGATAACCTCCGATTCCAAAAAGTATGCTTCCAAAGGGCTTTTCCCATTACCGGAGGACACGGGGCAATTCCATAAGTTCACCATTTCCTCTGTTGATGAATACATAAGTATCTTTTCGAAAATTGCGCAAAATGAAATGAGGGCATATGGCATACCTGCCAGCATAACCCTTGCCCAAGGTTTATTGGAAAGTGGCTTGGGCAAAGGGGAATTGGTTGCTAAAACGAATAATCATTTTGGAATTAAATGTCATAAGGGCTGGCAAGGCGAGTATGATTTTCATGATGATGACGAAAAAGGGGAGTGTTTTAGAAAATATAATCATCCCATGTACTCGTATCGAGACCATAGCGAATTTTTATCTTCCCGTGCCAGATATGCTTTTTTGTTCAACTATGGTAGCAGTGATTATAAGCGATGGGCAAAAGGCCTTCGTCAAGCTGGGTATGCAACCGATAAGAAATATCCGCAAAAATTAATTTATTTGATCGAGAAGAACCGCTTGTACAAGTTTGATAAAAGGGTTAAAGTAGAACGGTCCCTTGTCAATATAAAGCATAGGAAATATGAAAGTAAGATCTATATTGTAAAAAAAGGAGATACGCTTTATTCAATTTCTAGAAGACACTTTATTTCTGTAAACGAAATTAAGCGTATGAATAACATGGAAACCAATAATCTGGCCATAGGGCAAGAACTTACCTTAAATACAGAATCAACCAAAAAATAATGATCTATCAAAGAAGCAGTGCCCTGTTTTCAGAGGCGAAGAAGTATATTCCAGGTGGTGTAAATTCACCCGTTCGGGCCTTTAAGGCTGTAGGTGGAGACCCCATATTTGTAAAAAGTGCGAAAGGAGCTTATTTATATGATGAAGACGGAAATAGATTAATAGATTATATCGCATCTTGGGGCCCACTCATTTTAGGGCATGCCTATGAACCGGTAATCAATGCCGTGATCGATAAGGCCAAGAAAGGTACTTCATTCGGAATGCCGACTGAAATAGAAACAGAGCTGGCCAGACTTGCTGTCTCCATGGTCCCTAATATTGATAAAATAAGATTTGTGAATAGTGGCACTGAGGCTTGTATGAGTGCCGTACGTTTGGCCCGTGGGTATACGGGTAATGACAAGATTATAAAATTTGCCGGATGCTATCATGGTCATTCAGATTCCTTTTTGATTCAGGCTGGCAGTGGTGCCGTTACCTTTGGCAGTCCTAATAGTCCCGGTGTTACCCAAGGTACGGCTAAAGACACTTTGCTGGCGACCTATAATAATCTAGAAAGTGTTAAAGAATTGGCCGCGGCAAATATAGGTGAAATTGCTGCAGTGATCATAGAGCCGGTAGCTGGCAATATGGGATGTATTATTCCCACAGAGGAATTTATCAAAGGGTTGCGTGACCTTTGCACACGGGACAACATACTATTGATTTTTGATGAGGTGATGACAGGCTTTCGATTGGGAAAAGGAGGTGCGCAGGAAGTTTTGGGAGTAGATGCCGATATAGTGACCTTTGGAAAGGTAATTGGCGGTGGACTGCCCGTGGGAGCATTTGCAGCTCGTGAAGACATTATGAATCAATTGGCACCAGACGGGCCTGTTTATCAGGCTGGGACCTTAAGTGGTAACCCATTGGCCATGAGCGCAGGTTTGGCCATGTTGACCGAACTGAACGACCATCCAGATATTTTTAGAAGCTTGGCCGACAAGACAACTTACCTGCATAAGGGCATTGAAAATGTATTGATTGAAAAAGGAATCTCACATCAAATCAATCGGTCCGGAAGTATGATTTCCGTTCACTTCACAGATGAACCTGTTGTTGATTTTGAATCATCTGCCAAAGGCAATAATGATACATTTAAAAAGTACTTTCATGGTATGCTGGACCAAGGAGTTTATTTACCACCTAGTGCCTTTGAAAGTTATTTCTTGAATGATGCCCTGTCTTATGAAGATCTGGATGAAACTATCACTGCAGTGAACAAGATATTTAGTTGATTTAAGTTACATCACGTGAATCTTTTTATCTAGAACCTTGAGATGCTCAAGCAGTTTTTTGTTTTGTTTAGGAGTAAGCTGTTTGCTAACCTTCCTGTCGAGCTCCTTTTCTAGATCGTCGATTTTTTTTTTGTTACTACCGTGATGTTTTCTTTTAATCTTCTTTCTTGGGTTTTTTAAAAGTTTTTGCTTTTGAATTTCATGACCACTGTATATCCTTTGGATATTCTTTCTTTGATTTTTATCATCCAAATGTACGATTTTATTCAACTCCTCAGTTTTAATATCGGCAATATACTCGACCTTCTCAAGGTTAATTACATTTTTCTTTTTTTGGGATTGTATTGTATGGGTAAAAAAGATAAAAATCAGACCGACCAATGTTAAGCTAATATTTTTCATATCAGTAAATATTTATGGTATAACGTGGAAGGACAAAAAAAAGTGTAAAAAAAATCAGAGTGATAAACCCTGATTTTACAATTACTCCATCTTTTTTCTTCTTTTCTCCCCTGAATGTTTGCCTCGATGGCGCTTTCCTTTTTTAGGCTTCATTTCTTCCCATTTGTCAAACTGCTTCTCAGTAAGGATATTTTTTAGTTCGGCCTTATGGGCGATAGCTCCATCAAGTCTAGCTTTTTTCATGGCATAGAGCTCATCTGAAGACAGTTCAGATTTTTCACCTGTTTCTTTTTTTGCTTTATGTTCGGCCATTTTTGCTTTTCGAAGTTTTGCATGTTCTAGATGCAAAGACTGGATTTGGTCTTGTTGTGAATCGGTTAAATCCAAGGCCAAGGTCATTTTTTTTGTTTGAAGGGTAGCTATCTGTTCAGTAGACATGTTTTTAAAGCCATCCTTATGCCTTCTTTCTCCATGCTGGGCTATTGTAGAAAAACCGGCTAAAAACACTGCCAATAAAATTACTTTTTTCATGTTATTTGTTTTATGATTTTGAAGGTAAGACCAACTAAGGCGCAATTGGTTTAATGTTATTTCTGAATTTGGGATTTTTTTAACCAATACTAAGGATATTAGATTTGCCCAAAAAAAAGAGGGCCTGCTTAATGCAGGCCCTCTTTTTTTGGGTTAAGATTTGTTCGAGGTATTTTTATTTTATCTCCGTTGTCTTCTCAAGCACAATATGCGCCATACTCAATTCTGCAATTTCTTGGTTATTGTTCTCAAGTTGGCTATCACTACCAATGGTGTAATAGGTAAAAGCTGAAGCTAAAAAACATGTAAAATAAACAAGACTCTTTACTTTAATGGACATGAAATTTGGTTTTTGATTCTGAATCTAAGATAGATATTGGAGTAGCTCAAAAAACCCAATTATTGTGAAATGATGCTTTGGGTGCAGTGAAAGGTTCAATTTATGTGGTTAAGTATTTTTGTTCATCGGATTTTATTGAATTTCAACGCGTGGCAGTAATTTTAGGTCATTAAATTCAATATTGTTCTAAGGAATTTTGGAAAAAGTAATTTAAAGTGTAACACTTTTGGTTTTATACAGTCTTGTTAATAGAGAATTTCATTTTTTCTCCCGACACTCATCGGGATTCGAATTAGTCTAGAAATAAAGCCGCTGCAATGCAGTGGCTTTATTTTATTGGGGGATAAGAGGATGAGGGTATTTTAGAATACTAATGGAATAATAAATTGGAACAGTAGTACCAGCAAGCCTACTGCAATCAGATTCAAAATGATTCCAACCCGCGCCATTTGGTGCACTTTTATGTAACCACTGGCAAAGACTATGGCATTGGGAGGTGTTGCCATCGGCAGCATAAATGCGCAGCTACTCGCTATAGTGACAGGTATGAGCAAATAGAGGATGGGAATTTCCAGACCTATGGCTATACCGGCAACTACGGGCGCAAGAACTGCCACCAAAGCAACATTACTCATTAATTCGGTCATAAAGAGCATTAGGAAAATAAGCAATACAGCGGTTAGCAAGATGCTGATTTCACTTGCCGCAATGGTATGGGCAACAAGGTCGACAATTCCACTTACTGACATTCCCTTCGCTAGGGCAAGTCCACCACCAAACAAGATTAGAATTCCCCAAGCCAATCTTTGGGTGTCCTTCCACTTAATCAGAAAATCTCCTTTTTTGATATTGTAGGGTATTGAGAACAAAGATATGGCGGCTATCATACTTATAATGGTATCCGAGAGCCCCAGACCTGGGAATATTTTATTGATCAGGGTACGAAAAATCCATAAAAAAACGATGACTCCAAATATTGATAAAACCATTTTTTCTTTGCCGCTCATAGGTCCTAGTTTTTGCAATTCGGTATTGATTACCTCTTTAGAAGCCGTAAATTTTAGTTGCTTGTTTGGGAACATCCATTTCACCAATACGAAATAACTGATTGTAATCATTATTACCGAAAACGGCACCCCGATTACCATCCATTTTAGAAATGAAATTTCAATGTTGTACTCATTTTCCAAGAGTCCTATCATAACAGAATTGGGAGGAGTTCCAATAACGGTGGCTATGCCGCCCGCGTTCGCCGAAAATGCAATTCCCAACATGACGCTTAAGGCGAAATTGCGATCGTTTTTGGTAAAACCATCTGCATCATTGATCAAAAGCCCTATGACCGACATCGCAATTGGGAGCATTACCACTGTACTTGCGGTATTGCTTATCCACATGCTCAATGATGCTGTGGCTATCATAAAGCCAAGGACTACTTTATTGGGAGTGGTACCCGTTATTTTTATTATGTTAAGGGCTATGCGTTTGTGAAGGTTTACATTTTCAAGCGCCAGGGCCAATACAAACCCACCGAAAAACAGAAAAATAATCGGACTTCCATAATTTGCGCCTACATCCCCTATAGACATTATTTTTAGTAGCGGGAAAAGAACCAAAGGCAGCAATGCGGTGACCGATATTGATACTGCTTCAGTAATCCACCAAATGACCATCCATAGGGCAACGGCAATAACTGCGTCTCCTTTTTCTGAGACTATGGTGCTTGGTAAATTGGTGAAAATAAAAAAAAGAATAGGTCCTAGTAAAAGACCTAATTTTCTGCTAAGATTCATATAAATTACATTAATTGCCCTAAACTATGTTTTTTCTTTTTCTTATGAAAATTAATACACAATGGAATCCGAAGCTATTGCCGGTAGTTGATAATTACCATAATCAATAAGAATTTGGCCATCGTTCAAGGATTGAACTCCATTGGCATCTACGTTGGTCTTATAAAGGTGTACTTTTTTAAGTTTTTTAAAGTTGGAAAAGACCTGCAAATATTGCCCTTCAAATTTTGAACTGGTTAAATTGATTGATTTTAAATGCTCTTGGGATTCCAGAAGTGAAATGCCTTGGCCGGTAACCGATGTATTGTCTAACTTTAATATGGTCAAATTGGGCAGCATGGCCAGTTTCGAAAATATTGAGTCCGTTACTTGGGTTCCCCCAAGATCTAACCTTGCAATTTGCTCTCCGATAGGAATCAGTGTTTTGAAATCCGAATTACTAAACGAGGGTTTATTAATACAGGAAACATTCAAGAAATTGGAAGCCTTGCTTATCAAATCAACATGTACGCCCATTTGTTCTATCTTTTTGATACTATCTTGGGAAGCTGCTATAATTTCGATTGGAGGATGATCATCGTCTAATTTTTTAGGAAAAAAAGACAGAAACAGCTCTTTGGGAAGAGCTAATTCTCCAATAGATTTATCGAACGGATTGCCATTGGCGACCCAAGTCTCGATGAGTTTTATTTCTTCTTTGGACGGCTGTGTTTTGTCTTTGGGAGGCATATGATCTTCATCATCTTTGGGTAAGACCAATCGAGAGAAAAGTTGACTTTCCCCTGGATTTTCCTGAACTATGATTTCTCCATTTTCACCACCTTGTAAAATGCCTTCCTCGCTATGTAAAAGCAAATCCCCCTTTGATTTTTTAGGGCTATGGCAGCTAAGGCATTTGTTATTTATAATGGGCTTTATCACGTCTTCATATAGCATCGCGTCTTGCCAATTTTCGTCATTGAGAACAATTTCCTTTTCCTCATACGTTTCAAAGCCCAAAGCCGACTTAATACTATTGGGCAAGGGCTCTATCAGGTAATCCTCGCCATGGGTTATATTCCCACCTTGGTGGCCAGTGACGGAAATTAAAATAAAAAATACGATAGAAAGAGCCAGCAATGGAATTTTTGTGAGAAAATCAACAGTCTTCAATTCCTTTGTTTTCGCATACATTAGAAATGAAAATAGAGCTGTGGCAATGCCGGACCATAAGTGAAGTTTTACGGTATCAAAGGTGTAACCTTCGCCCAGATATTGCAAATACCCAGTAATGCAGGCCAAAACAGCACTGATGCCTGCCCAAAAATAGATTAAGGGTATCACTTTGACATATTCTGCTTTTTTTCGGTCATACCACTGAAGCAGAAGTCCTAGGATTATGAATCCGATAGGTAAGTGAACCAATAATGGATGTAGTCTTCCTAATAGTTGTTTCAGAACGTCCATGCAATACGTGGTTTATTCAATATTCATTCTTTCTTTAAGGGACTTCATGATAAAGACATTCGCTTTCCACTGATCCGCAACGGGCAACCTAGTATATGGTAGTGTAGGCATATAATTGGGTGGTCCGAACTCTGAGGTTATGGTAAATGGGCGATTACTTTCTGTCCATTTCCTGCGGATGACCTTTTCCCAAATATCCAAATGACGATTTAGGGCATTTTGCCATTCTGGGGCCTCTGGATCGTTTACCTGGGGTCCTTCAGCATACCCTACACGGGCATGGATATGATGTGATCTATTGAGGACTTTCTCCAATATTTTTTCTTGGTCTTGCAACAAAGATTCATGCACCACCATCCAATGGCTTATGTCCAAATTCATTTTTAAATCCGGGATTTTTTTTAAATATTCATGAGTGTCCGGAAGGTTGAAGCTGAATCGGCCTCTATGGGTTTCGTGATATATGGGCACGTTATTCTCTTTGGCGATTCTATTGGCAGCTTCTATGAATGCCTTGTTCTGTTCAAAGGTGAAAAAGTCGCTTCCAGTGTGACAGTTGATGTAAGCAGGTTTCCAGTTTATCAAGGTTTTGAAATGGTTGGTATAGGCCTTAAGACTTTTCTCGAAAGGCAATGATTTGTTCGTTCCAGCCAAAAACCCCACGTCCAAGCCATGTTTTTCCAATGCTGCCTTCAATTGATTTTGACTTTCTTGTTTGGCGGGAAACCAGATTTCAATACCATCATATCCAGAGGCTTTCGTGCGTTCGCAGAAAGCATCCCAAGAAACTGTTCTTCCCCAATCAGTATTAAAAAACTGGAGTTTGCCAGAGGATTGGGAATATGTTGAAATGCTTAAAAAAAATGAAATCAATAAGAATGATAACCTCATGGAATAGGGTAGATTGGTTTGGGTTTATAAGTTATGCCAATATTTCTTTAATCAGTTCCCCTTCAATATCGGTCAATCTATAGGGTCTCCCTTGAAAATCGAAAGTAAATTGTTCGTGGTTGAATCCAAGCAGGTGCAGTATGGTAGCATGTACATCATGAACAGATACGCGGCCTTCAATGCCAGAGAATCCAATTTCATCGGTTTGTCCATGGGACGCACCTTTTTTGATTCCCCCACCGGCCATCCACATGGTAAAGGCATCACCGTGATGGTCACGACCTTTATATTGCATTTCTTTGTTGCCTCTGTTTTCCTGCATTGGTGTCCTGCCAAATTCGCCTCCCCAAACAATCAAGGTTTCATCCAATAGGCCACGTTGTTTTAGATCTAGAATCAGGGCTGTAATTGGTCTGTCGATTTGGGTGCATTTATTACGTAACCCCATATCAATTGAACCTTCACGGATATTTCCATGGGTGTCCCAGCCCCAGTCGAAGAGTTGCACAAATCGTACACCATCCTCTACCAGTTTGCGTGCCAACAGACAATTATTGCCAAAAGATTCCTTGCCTGGCTCCACACCGTACATCTGTTTGATGTTCTCAGGCTCATTGTTGATATCCATGATTTCAGGCACAGCTATCTGCATGCGATATGCCATTTCATACTGATTGATTCGCGCCAAGATTTCAGGATCTGCATATTTGCGGTATTCCTCCTTATTTATTTTATTAATGGCGTCAATCGTGCTCTTTTTTAGATTCCTTGAGATGCCATCAGGGTCTTCGATATAAAGAACTGGATCTCCCTTGGATCGGCATTGTACGCCTTGATATACCGATGGTAAAAAACCACTGCCCCAAACGCTTTTTCCGGCATCGGGAGTATTACCTCCCGAAGTCAATACCACGAAACCTGGCAAGTTCTGGTTCTCTGAACCTAAGCCATAGGTGGCCCAAGCCCCAATACTTGGCCTTCCCAATCTGGCACTTCCGGTATGCATGAGCAATTGGGCAGGGCCATGATTGAACTGATCGGTATGCACCGCTTTTAGAAATGCTACTTCATCGATTACTTTTTTAAAATGTGGTAAAAAGTTAGATACCCAATTTCCTGATTCACCTTCTTGGGCAAATTCTGCCTGAGGCCCCATCAATTTAGGAGTTCCTTTGATAAAGGCGAATTTTCGACCTTCCAATAGCGACTGTGGGCAGTCTTGCCCATGCAGTTCATGTAGTTTTGGCTTGTAATCAAACATTTCCAATTGGGACGGAGCCCCTGCCATGTGCAAATAAATGACCGATTTTACTTTAGGACCAAAATGGGGTGGCAATGTGGCCAACGGATTCAAGTCTCTTTCCGAAAATGTAATGTTTGATCGTTTTTTAGGAACACCTAGAGGGTCACAGCCCATGAAGATGGAACCAAGGGCCAGACCACCAAGACCACTGGCACAATTTTTAATAAAATGCCTCCGGGTTTTGGCCTGTAAATCCCGATTTATTTTCTCCTGTATCAGTTTTTCAAGATTGTCCATCATTATGCTTTTGTTAAAAACTCGTCGAGGTTCATTATTGCATTCGCCACAATGGTAAGGGCAGCCAAGTGAGCGCTTGGTTTCTTTTTTAAATGAAAGAAAGGTTCGGACGAATCTGTGTTATTTTTGAACTCATCAAATGATATTTGGTAGAGCTCTTTTAAAGCTTTGAGCTGCGTTGGGGTAATCTTGGAATAGGTGGCCTTTTCATATCCAAAGGCGATGCTACCTTCTACGTCCTCAGAGGTCTGCATGCTCTGTGCCAACGTATAAGATGCTTCCAAATATACCGGATCGTTCAATGTTACTAAAGCCTGTAGCGGGGTGTTTGTTACCGTTCGGCGTATGGTACATACTTCTCTGCTTACCGCATCAAAAGTTAGAAAGGAAGGATACGGGCTTGTACGCTTTAGGTAGGTGTAAATAGCTCTTCTATAGCGGTCTTCACCCTTGCTTTCAATCCATTTTTCACCACTGTATACCGTCTGCCAAACGCCATCAGGCTGAGGTGGCATAACCCCCGGCCCATACATTTTGGAACTTAACAAGCCAGATATCGCCAAGGCCTGATCGCGAATCTGTTCGGCACTAAGGCGTTGTCTAGGACCTCTGGCATAGAGTTCGTTCTCAGGATCTTTTTGGTGAAGTTCAGGGCTACTTTCAGAGCTTTGTCTATAGGTGCCAGACATAACAATATCTTTGATCAGTGCTTTGATGCTCCAATTGTGTTCGTGCATTAGGCGTAAGGACAACCAATCTAACAGTGCTGGGTGGGAAGGAGGTTCGGATTGTGATCCAATATCTTCAACCGTTGAAACAATACCCCTTCCAAAAAATTGGAGCCATACGCGATTAACCAACGTCCTTGCAGTCAAAGGATTATCCTTGCTTACCAACCATTTTGAAAGTCCTAATCTATTATTTGGCCAATCTTCATTCCATGCGTTCAGCGCTTCAGGGGTAGTCGGCTGAACGGTATCTGTTTTAACGAGCCAGTTACCACGTTCAAAAACTTGAGTACTCCGTTTCATGTAGTTTGGATTTTCGACCATAATCGGAACTGTTGGGGTTCGAGCGTTCAAAATGTCCATTAGGGTTTGATCGATGTCTTGATATCCATTTTTTCCCTCACCGGGAATATCATCCAAAAGGGTCAACCAGTAAAGATTTACCAGATTCACTTCCTTGGCTACATTGCCATTTTTCGTTTCAATGTATAGGTCGAATTTTTCATCGACTTTTTTGAAAGGAACTTTTCTAATAACGCTACCCTTGGTCTTGTCGATTTTTAAACGTGATAAAATCTCGCCTTGGGCATTGTTCTTTCGAAAGGTCATCGTTGTGCCGTTCTTACCAGAACTATATTTAAGATACAAAGTGGTGCCCCCTTGTGTGGTCATATCTTCAAGCTTGCAGGAACCATCATCCCAAAGTACGGCAGCAGCATGATTGTCATATGCACCGTTTTTAAAATCCTGCAACACATGGGCATTGTAAACAGGCTCGGTGTACATGAGGAAATTCTTGTACGCTTCGGCTGTTTCCAAAACACCATAATTGGATATCCAATTGTTGACTTTGTCTACTTGTAGCGTTTGCTCTGGCGTATAGAATTTTAAGACGGGACCTTCACTTGGAATATCCTCATCTCTAGAGTTATTAAAAAACGCCATTATTTTATAATATTCCTCTTGTTTAAAGGGGTCATAGGGGTGGCCATGACATTGTACACATCCGATTGTAGTACTTTGCCATACGTCAAAGGTCGTATTCACTCGATCTATTACTGCTGCCACCCTATACTCCTCATCATCAGTGCCGCCCTCATCATTGTTCATGGTGTTTCTATGAAAAGCCGTGGCGATAAGTTGATCTTCGGATGGTTCTGAAAGTAAATCCCCCGCCAGTTGCTCAATAGTGAACTGGTCATAGGGCATATCTTGGTTGAGTGCTTTAATTACCCAATCCCGATACGGATAAATGCTGCGACCTTGGTCCTTTTCGTATCCTTTGGAATCCGAATAGCGTGCCATGTCTAACCACCAACTTGCCCATTTCTCTCCATATGTTTTTTTGGATAATAGGCTATCTACCATGGTCTCATATGATATTTCACCTTTGTTAAAGTCATCTAGCATATTTTGAGCAGGGGGTAGGCCGGTAAGGTCTAAAGCCAATCTTCGGGCAATTACATTTTTTTCCGCTGGGTTGTTTGGCAACAGTTGTTCACTTTCTAATCGGACATAAACAAAGTTATCTATGCCATTTTTTATAAAAGCTGATTGATCTTCGGGTGCAAACCCCGCCTCTTGCCTTATTGCGGGCAATTCTACCTTTTCCGGAAGCGAATAGGCCCAATGCTCTCCCCATTTTGCCCCTTGGTCTATCCAACGGGTAAACAAGTCAATTTTTTCCTTTGATAATTTTGGGTTTTCATAGGGCATTCGAAGTTCAGGGTCGTGCTCAAGCAGACGTTTAATAAGTTCACTGCCAGATGCATCTCCACGAATTATGGCTGGTTTTCCCGATTTAGTATCAGCAAATGCTTCTTCCTCGAACAATAGGCCCAAGCCCCCATTTTTTTTCACCCCACCATGGCAGCCAATGCAATTGGTATTTATAATAGGTTTAATATCAGCACTGAAGTCAACCTCTTCTTGGGGTTTTAACATGTCCCAAAGAAGAAGAATACCCAAGATTACGGCCAAAGAAGCAAGTCCTTTATAGATGTTTTTTTTCATATCATTACAATATTCTCCGGATGGACAGTTTTAATAATAACTTGATTTGAAACATTTAACCTATAATTAGGATAGCTTGCGCATACCTAAATTATTATATAATAATTTAAAATTATGGAATTTATGGATAAGAATTGATTTTTTTATCCATGGATTAAATAATCGACTTTATGGGGTTATTTTGTTATGTTTCTTTTCTTATGATTGTAGAAAACTGAAAGCCCAATTGTCAATAAAATAATAGATTCCCAACAACTTTTAGCACTAACATAGTTTTGTCCTCAATTTTGTTGGTGGGCATACAGGATAAAATAGTCGCGGCCAATGTAGTTGAAAACCCCAAAAAAGCAACTATCCAAACGCAACGCTTATCCTTTTTGAAAATTTTATAAAAACCTTGTTGGCCCGTGTTTTTGAGCGTATGTCTTGCAAAAGCGGCAAACATGTACAAAAAGGGGATGAAATAGAGGACGATTGACATGTCCAACAAAATCAAAAAGGCTTCTTCAATAGTAGAGCCTGCAGTGGAACTCAGGAATAAAATGGAGATGACAATGGCCTGCATCAATATAGAATTAATGGGTGAGCCAAATTTAGGATGGACTTTTGCGAAGGAAGGGAGTAAATAATTATCAAGCCTGTTACAAAAGGGACCCTGGCATTTCCAGTTATCCAACTCCCAAAAAAACTTAGGGCACTAAGGGTAACCAAATAGGGCGCCTATAAAACTTAATCCAAAAATGTTCAGTTCTGAATTTATTGCAAAAAAAGCTTGGGCCACCCCTTCAATAAGTGCTATTTCACCATTGGGAAGAACAATCAGTAGGTTGAATGTGCCCAAAACATAAATGGACACCAAGGCAAAAGAAGCCTAAAAGAGTACTTTTGAAATGTACTTTTCGCCTGTCATAATTGGACACCGCTACTGTAATCAGCATATGGGCATCTAAACTGCTACAGTAATTACCGGATCTCCCTTTATGGAAATATAAAGGTAGATTAGTTAAAATATGGAAAGTTATAGGGTCTTTCCTAGCCCGGAAATTTTGGTTTTCCCCCTATGGACCTAAAAATAGGTTTTGTAAGACAAATGAAAAAACCCTCCGGTTAGGGAAGGTTTTGTCAAAAAACTAAACTTGCTAAATTTAAAGCAACAAGGAAATATTTAAAGACTAAATCTTAATCTTGCAAAAAGGTATCTGCCACTATAGCCAAATTGGGAGGTTCTTCTGGAGTACACAAATTGATTACCGGAGGTTCCGCCTTCCCTGTTTTCATCGGGATACACATCCAAAAGGTTATTGGCACCAACGGTCAAGGCAAGATGTTCCGTAAATGTTTTGGTAATGGTAAGGTCTGTTACCAATTTCCCGCTATAAACAGCATCATCGCTCACGGTAGTACCTGCTACTCGAGCATCTCCATTAAAATCATCTGGATCGGTAACCTCGCCAAAAAAGACATTTCGTAACATAAAATCCCATGAGTTGCAGGATACCAAATTGGTAAGGTTCAACTTTGTCCTGGGTTGTGCCAAGGTTAAAAAAGCTTCTTCCTGACCATCAAAGAATGAACCACTCAAACCAGCGTTGGCAATTAGCTCTGGCACAAAAATATTCTCCACTTCGGTTTTGTTGAAGGTAGCTGCAAAATCATTCTTAAGAACGACTTCCCCTAAATTTGTTTTGTGTGAAATCACAATATCCAGTCCGGAGGATTTGGTATCAATGGCGTTTGCAAAAAAGCGTGCACTGGTTGCACCGGCAGCTTCAAAAATACCTGTAAGTTCCGGATCTCCTCCATTGCCAAAGCTTCCACTATACACGATTCGGTCATCAATGTAGATTAAGTAACCGTCCATAGTGATTGAAAAATCACCAAAATCTCCCGTAAGCCCCGCACTAAAACTGTTGGAGGTTTCCTCTTTTAACTTATCAATTCCAATAAGTGTTGCGGCCCGGCTATCGTTTGTGAACGTTCCTTGTTCAAAGGGGATATTGTCCACAAAGACCGTACTTGTCCTGCTAAAAAATTGTTGGTGTAGGGAAGGTGCCCTAAACCCGGAACTGCTAGCAGCTCTCAAGGCCAAATTATCTGAAAGTTTAAGTCTAGTGGCCAGCTTGTAGTTAAACGTACTGCCAAAGTCGGAATAATTCTCATATCTACCTGCTAAGCTCAATAGCCAATTTTCCGTAAAATCTACTTCAAAATCTGCGTATAGCGAAATGTTATTTCTGAATTTTTCCGTGGCATTCCCTGGATCATACCCCCTAAAAACCTGTGCTCCGCCACCTAAAGGAGCTCCGGTGAAATTGTTTCTTACCAATTGGTCATCCACCGTTA
The DNA here is from genome assembly GCA_024279425.1 of Bacteroidota bacterium. GTDB lineage: Bacteria > Bacteroidota > Bacteroidia > Flavobacteriales > Flavobacteriaceae > Maribacter_A. Next base: position 33,927 of record JAJRRO010000058.1, read on the forward strand.
TACTGGTCACAGGATTTCCATTGATGTCATAGCTCGTATAAGAGGATTCCTCCCCAGCTATGATCTCATACTTTTCAACCTTATATTCGGCACCAAAAGCGGCATTGAGACCCTCAAACATATCCTCATAGAACCTATTAAAATCAAGGTTCGTTGTGTTTTGGGAAAAACCTAATCCACCGGCATCAAAAGAGCGGGGAGTCGCTACACCTAGGGTTCCGTTACTGGAGTTGCCCACGGTAATATCGAAAGTATTTTTTCCATAGGTGTTAGAAAAGTCAACATCCCATTCATTTACTTTCCCCTTGATTCCGATGGCTAAGGACTGGTCCAAAATGTCTGTACCTATATTGGGTAAGAACCCGTTGGGAAATGCAGGTGTATTGGCACGACCATCACCTTGGGCAGGTCTTCGGTAGAATCCGGAGGCCAAACCTTGACGGTAGCTAATACCTCCAAAGCCGTATACTTCAGCAGATTCAGAAACAGGAATGGAGAGGTTGGCGAAAAATTTTCCCTCTCTCAACCTAGAGGTACCCACTTTGAACCTAAAGTCCTCTCGGGTAAGGCCACGTGCTGCAAGTTCGCTTTCATCAGCGTCAAATCCAAGTAAGTCTCGAAAGGTTGCAATATCTGTATCATCATTTAGGTCTAGACCCGTAATTTGATCTTTTATACTTTGGTCCAAATAACCAATTCCCTGTGCCGCGTTAGCATAATCTTGCAGGTTCATATCGGCAACATTGCCCCCTCCTGCATCAAAAACACGCTCGGCACCATGAAAACCTTGAAAGATGTCTCCTGCGTAATCCTTATTCCGCAAAGCGGGCTCCCTTGTTGAAAGTGATCCGGTAAAATTGATATAACCTCGATCCCCTATAGGAAGTCCATAATTGGTATCCAATTGGAATTTCTCCCCATCGCTACCACCTTCAAATTGGTTACTGTTTTCACTGAAATTGGCTCCAGTGTTCAATGAAAGATCCAGCTTTCCAGTGGATTTTTTCAATACAATGTTGATAACCCCAGCAATGGCGTCAGAACCATATTGGGCGGCCGCACCATCCCTAAGCACCTCTATACGCTGTATGGCCGCTACTGGAATGGCATTCATGTCAGTTCCAACACTACCGGCACCTACAGTGCCGTTAACATTGACCAAAGCGGTGGTATGCCTTCTTTTTCCATTGATCAATACCAATACTTGATCAGGTCCCAATCCGCGTAGTGAAGCAGGATCAATGTGATCCGTGCCATCGGATACGGTCTGTGATTGGGAAGTAAATGACGGGGCAACATAGTTCAATATTTCATTTACACTTACTTGTGGACCTTGGTTTACAATAGTGGTTATATCAATAACATCAACAGGAACGGTTGTTTCTGTTGATGTTCTATTGGGGTTTCTAGAACCCACTACCACCACATTCTCCAATCTGGCTGCATCCTCGGCAAGGACGACATCAATTGTCGTTTGCCCGTTTAATGCAAATTCGGTGGTCTCAAAGCCAAGATAGGAAATAACAAGGGTAGCGTTTTCATCATCCAACTCTAAGATGAAATTCCCGTCAAAATCTGCTTGGGTACCGTTTGTGGTGCCTTTCACCAAAATATTGGCACCAGGAAGGGGATTTCCATCTGAATCCTTTACGGAACCTCTTATCTCGTGTTGATCCCTTGGGATGCTGTTGTTCTCACCCGCCAATTGTTTTTTAAGCACAATCTGACTTCCATTTATAGTATAGGTAAGCCCTTCTTTTGTTGCAAGCCTATCCAAAACCGTAAATATCTGTTCATCAGAAGCCGTCAAAGAGGTTTTTTTGGTGTCGTTGATTTCCTTTACATTATAAAAAAACTTGTATCCGGATTGCTCTTTTATCTCTTTGAGAATTTCCTTTAGCGGAGTATTTTCATATTGGAAGCTCATTTTTTTCTGCGAGTAGATATCACTTGCGGTGAGATGGCAAATAATGAAGAAACCGAGCAGGAAACTTAACTTCATTTTTAAGGTCATTTTTGTGTCGGTCACCAAGAAATTGGGTGACTCGAAAATCAAACTTTTTTTCATAATTTTGAGTTTTGATTGTTAATAATCCAAGTTAGCGATCTGATCTAGGGAAGGGTGCTGCAACACCCTTCCTTTTATTTTGAAATGGTGATTACATTGTTTTCTATTTTATAAGTGAAATGGGTACTTGATGCTATTATGTTCAAAACGGTTTCAATGCGTTCGTTTTCAAATTCCCCATTAAAAACTTCATTATTTAAGCTGGCTACCTGATTGACGATGGAAACATTGTGTGTCCTTTCCAGTTTGTCAATAATTTGTTCAAAGGAGAGATTGTCTATAATCAATCTGTTTTCCATCCAACTGGTAAAAATCCGAGTATCTACCTTGGTCTTGGTCAAAGTCCCCTTTTCCTTAAAAAACGCGGCCTGATAATTTGGGCTCAGAAGCACTTTGGTGTCCGGGTTGGAATCTTCATAAACATTTACAGAACCTTCTACAAGGGTAGTGGCAATTTTGCCATCAGTTTTGTAAGCAGATACATTAAACTGGGTTCCCAAGACTACAATGTCCAGATTTTCCGCATTTACGATAAAAGGTCTTTTTTCATCTTTGGTAACATCAAAAAAAGCCTCTCCATTTAAATAAACGATTCTATTTTGCGTGCTTGATTTTAAATTTTGTGGAAATCGAAGACTTGTCCCGGCGTTAAGCCAAACTTTGGTACCATCAGAAAGGGTAAGGTTGAAAACTTGCCCATAGGGAACATATATTTCATTAAACACCAAATTCTCGTTTGAACTTTCAGTAATATTTCTAAAATCCAATCCTTGGTTTTGTTTTCTTGCGATGGTTTTGCCTTTTTTATTGGTAATCACGTTCTGACCGTTGGATGTGATGATCTGTTTGGAACCATCTGCTAGGGTCATTGTGATTTGACTTGGATCAGTCGAACTGCTGGCAATAACCGTTTCAGCTTGTGACCCGGTATTAAATTGAGCTATAAAAACAAAGCCACCTGCTACCAATAAGCCTATAAAAATAGCGGCATAGCGCAATACAAAAAGATTTTTCCCCTTACGGTTTCTGTCCTTGTTAACGGTGCGCAGGAATTCTTTAAAAGCTTGTTTTCCATCAAAGTGATGGTACAAATTGTTTTCAGACCTATTTTTTATTTCTCTTTTGAAAGTGTTTAGATTATCCTTATTTGAGAGAATCCATTTTTTAAGTTGCTTTCTTTCACTTTTGGAAATAGTTCGGTTTAAAAATTTTTCGATTAGATCATGCATTTTTAAGTGTCTTCTACCTAATAGATGCGAATTTGACGAAAAACCCCTATGTATTTTATAAATTTCATACTTTTGCTCATATTTTCTGTGATGAAAGAAGAAGTACTTATAGCGAAATTGAAAAATGGGGATGTAGATGCCTATGAGTTTTTGTTCAAAGAATATTATGACTGGTTATGCAACTATATCTTTAAGTTGAGCGGCGATAGAAGCAGGTCTAAGGATATTGTACAAGAAACCATGGTACAGCTTTGGGAGAAAAAGAAACAAATTACCATTAAGGGTTCTTTAAAAGGCTATTTGTTCAAATCATGCCATAATCAATTTTTACAGCAAATAAGAAAAGAAAAAAAACAGCCAGACTTATTGAACAAAATCAGATGGGATACGATTTACAATAGTTATTTTGAGCAAAAAGAGGAGGATGTCCACATGAAGTCTACCTTACTTAAATTGGACGAGATCATAGATAAATTACCGCCAAAGTGCAAAGAAATTTTTATTATGAACAAACTGGAGCGACGAAAGTACCGGGAAATTGCTGAAGATATGGGTATCTCAATCAAGACCGTGGAAAACCAAATGTCCAAAGCCTTAAGGATCATTAGAGAGAATGCTTCGGTATTATTGTTTTGAACATTCCACCCAAATTTTGAAGAAGTGATACCAAGAAGCCATTTTGATTAGGTACTTTCCACAATTGAACTTCTTGAAATAGGCATCGAGGTTGAGATTGGCATATTCTGGAGGCTTAAATCCCTTGCTTCGGTCAATTCGCTATAGAGCCAAAAGATTGTTGTTCACATGATCATATTACAGGTAAACGAATAAAGAGACGCTTTTTTTCTTTTTAAATTATTTTTTCGATTTCAAAGGCCGGCATATGATTAAATTTACCCCAAGTACTTATTGCGCATGAAACAATATTAACAGCCTAAGTTGTTGAGATGTATTTTGCCTAACAATCAATCCTCTCCCATTGGCTCTATCCATGACGGCCTTGGTTACCTTCGTTTGGGTTTGAAAAAGTTCCATAAGAAGAAGTTGATTGAAACAATTACCAAGGCGAATATTCCAGTGCTGATGTTTTTTTTCATTCAATATTCCCTAGGTAGGCAGTGCCAAAAATATGTTGATTAGCCGTGTGTAATAATATTTTATTCTAATATTAACCGCCATGTCACTTATGATTTACCTATTAAATATAATGGTAATTTTAAAAACGTGACGGTTTTGCGACAAAAAAAGAGTAATAAAAAGATATTATTTGCAATAAAAAAAGGAATTGCTCCTAAGCAACTCCTTTATGAAATATAAAAAAAGTATGTTCTATATTATTCAACTAATTCGATGAAAATATATCCGTTTTCTGATTTTCTGATTTTAAGCAATTGGTTGTTGGCCAACGATTTAATAGACTTGTCCCATTTTTTATTGCTCAGCCCCATGCTCTCTTTTACCAGATGGAGTTCTAATGGTGCATATTCTTTTAAATGATTCATAATGGCTTTTTCTTCTTCCGTCAATACAATCGGCTTTTTCTCTGGTCTCATTTGCGGAAAGAAAAGAACTTCTTGTATCGAGGAGTTATTGGTCAACAGCATGACCAAACGGTCTATGCCAATACCAATGCCCGAGGTAGGGGGCATCCCATATTCCAAGGCCCTTAAAAAATCCTGATCAATGAACATAGCCTCGTCATCCCCTTTTTCGGAAAGTTTTAACTGGTCTTCAAAACGTTCTCTTTGGTCAATGGGATCATTTAATTCAGAATAAGCATTAGCCAATTCTTTTCCGTTTACCATCAATTCAAAACGTTCTGTCAAAGCAGGATTCGTGCGATGCTCTTTGGTCAACGGACTCATTTCCTTTGGATAGTCAATAATAAAGGTAGGTTGAATATAGAAATGCTCACATTTCTCCCCGAAAATCTCGTCTATCAGTTTACCTACACCCATGGTTTCATCTACTTCGAGACCTAAGCCTTTAGCTGTTTCCTGCAGTTCAGCTTCATTCATGCCAGCAACATCAGCACCTGTATGGATTTTTATGGCTTCCAGAATGGGAATCCTTGTATAAGGGGCCTTGAATTCTATTTTATTGTCACCCACAATTACTTTTGAAGTGCCATTGGCATCAATGGCCACTTTTTCCAAAAGCTGCTCTGTAGTATCCATCATCCAGTTGTAGTCTTTGTATGCCACATACAATTCCATTACAGTGAACTCAGGATTGTGGGTACGATCCATACCTTCGTTCCTAAAATCCTTGGAGAACTCATACACAGCATCGAAACCACCCACTATTAATCTTTTTAGATATAATTCATTGGCAATGCGCAAATACAATGGAATGTTCAGCGCATTGTGGTGGGTTAAAAAAGGGCGTGCAGCAGCCCCTCCATGTATAGGCTGTAATATTGGGGTCTCAACTTCTAAATAACCTCGGTCATTATAAAATTGACGAATACTGTTGGTGATTTTAGTACGCTTAATGAATGTCTCCTTAACAGATGGATTCACCACCAAATCCACATACCGCTGGCGATAACGGAGTTCTGGGTCATTGAACTCATCAAATACGTTACCCTCAGCATCTTTTTTAGGTAAGGGCAATGGGCGCAAGGCTTTGCTTAACATGGTAAAATCCTTGACCATCACCGTTTTTTCCCCAACTTGGGTTGTAAATAGTTCGCCTTCGATGCCAATTATATCACCAATATCGAGCAGTTTTTTGTAAACATCATTGTATTTGGTCTTGTCTTCGCCAACGCAGATTTCATCACGGTTAAAATAAACCTGAATACGGCCTTCGCTATCCTGCAACTCGGCGAAGGAAGCTTTCCCCTGGATTCTACGTGACATTAACCGACCCGAAATAATCACTTTTCTTCCTTCTTCGTAGTTCTCCTTCACGTTTTTTGAGGTAGCATCTACGGGATAGAGTGCTGCCGGATATGGGTCAATGCCCATTTCCCTTAATTTGGTCAATTTCTCTCTTCTAATGATTTCTTGTTCCGAAAGTTGCATGTACTGGTGATTAAGGCTGCAAATATAGGTAGTCTGGGCAAATCTATCAATCCAATAATCGGAATATTGATTTTGGGGTATCACTTTGTTTTTCGCTGTAACAAATTGGGTAATTTAGCGTCAAACAAGTACATCAATCAAAATATCCGACTACTATGAGTTTTATCCGTGTGCTTTTGGCCATTCTTTTCCCTCCTTTAGCTGTTATTGGTAAAGGGTGCGGTTCTTTTTTAATTGTTTTACTTTTAACATTTTGCGGATGGGTTCCTGGTGTAATCGCCGCCCTTGTTATCCTAAACAACCCTAATTAAATTTATATGTTTAAAGTTCGTTTTTGGTCATTACTTGGGGTATTGACCTTAGTGTCCTCATGCAATTTTACAGAGGAAATTTATTTGAACGATGATGGTTCCGGTAAAATATCAATCAATTTTGGCGGTTCTGAAATGATGGATATGGCGGGTGATGAAATGATGCTGGGTAACGAAAAAGCGATTGATTCAACCGTATCTTTCAAAGCTTTTCTTGAGGAAAAGAAAGATAGTATTGCCACATTACCTTTGGAGGAGCAGGCAAAACTGAAAAAGTTAGACCCCTTTAATCTGCATATGATCATGAATCCGGAGACTAAGGAAATGAAGTTTGATATGTATAGCAAATTTCAAAACGTCAGTGAGGTAAACGATGCGTTCAATGCTTTTCAAAATGCCAGTAGTTTGGGTCCTGGCCCAAAAAATCAAGGGCCATCAAACGGGGTGGGAAATCAGGGAACGGAGGTTGATTATTCGTTCAAATCGGGGACTTTTAAACGAACTACAAAAATAGTCGATAGCGTACTTCAAAAACAGAGTCTGGACAGTCTACAAGGAGCGGAAATGTTTCTGGGTAGCTCTACCTATAAATTAAAGTATCATTTTCCAAGAAAGATTAAATTCTCGACTGCGGAAGCGGCTACTTTCAGTGCAGACGGCAAGACCTTGTTTCTCGAGGTTAGTTTTCTTTCATACCTAAAAAACCCCGACACCTTGAATATTGAGGTTGAGCTTGAAGATTAGAACCCAAGACATAGACTTTGTATCTTTGTGCCAATGAATAAAAAAGTCGCGCTTCAAGATCTTGGACTAAAGGACTATAAGGAGACTTGGGACTACCAAGAGCTTATATTCCAAAACACAGTTGACCTTAAAATAAAAAATAGAAGGGAAAACTCCGAATTGCCAACCCCTAACCATTTTCTTTTTGTTGAGCATCCCCACGTTTATACTTTGGGCAAAAGCGGGAACATTGAAAATTTGCTTATAGATGAGCAAATATTGGCCGAAAAAGATGCTAAATTCTATAAAATAAACAGGGGTGGTGATATCACCTACCACGGCCCGGGACAGATTGTTGGATATCCCATTTTGGATTTGGATAATTTTTTTACCGACATTCATAAATACCTTAGGTTATTGGAGGAAATGGTTATCTTGACGCTGGCAGAATACGACTTAAAAGGGGAGCGCTCTGATGGAGAGACTGGTGTTTGGTTGGATGTAGGTACACCATTTGCCCGAAAAATATGTGCCATGGGTGTACGGGCAAGTCGTTGGGTTACAATGCACGGTTTTGCCTTGAATGTAAACTCCGATTTGGGCTATTTTGATTTAATGATCCCATGTGGAATAAAAGGAAAATCCGTTACCTCGTTAAATGTTGAATTGGGTAGAAGAACAGTTGACATGGAAGAGGTCAAGGAAAAGTTATTATACCATTTTTCTAGGCTCTTTGAGGCTAAGATTATTAAACGAAAAGTTGAGGCATAAACCTCAGCCATTACCAAATATACATTGGGTCTTACCTGCTTAGTTTGGTCAAGATAGACTTACTCATTAACCCTCCATTTTTTTTATAAAGCTCTTGCTTTACCATACCTACACCTTCTGTTAACCATAGTTTGGATTGCATTTCGTGGGTCGCACCCATGGTTTTTGATGTATTGGTTTCGGTGATTAAGAAGCAATCAAAGGTTCCCGCAGGGGTAGTTACCTTTTCTTTTTTTTCAACCTTTCTGTTGGTCATATCAACCTTAATGTTCATTTTCATGGCGCCCATGTTCATGCTAATGGTCACATTGGCATCAGCCAGTTCTTGCCCTACACTCAAATTATTGGGTAACTCTATATCGGTACCGGTAATATCCATTTCCAGACCCATGTCTTCATATTGTTTCATCATTTGGGAAGGAAAAAGTGACTTGTAGTCTATTTTGATGCCAGTTCCTGTACACGTGAAATTATAGTTGGAACTATAGATTTCCTTTCCCTTTTTGTCTGTTAACTTTAATTCCATGGTAGCAGTGGTCTCACCGTTGGAGTTCACCACTTTGGTAATTTTGTAATCGGTGACCCCATCAGCCTTATCCTTTTTATTGTAGGAGGTATATTGAAAAGCGGTACCTTCTTCCAAAGGGTAATACGTACTACAATTATTCTGGGCATATATCAGTTGGCAACCAATCGATACTAGAATAGTAAATACCAAAAATGTTTTTTTCATCTTTTCGTGTTTTTAGGTTTAAAATCAACTATGGTTTTGACCACTGCTCACTATTGTTTTATAAATTCTACCCTCCTATTCTGGGCTTTTCCATCAACGGTGCTATTGTCATCTATGGGTACAGATTCTCCCTTGCCTTCAGTCAGAAGCCGGTCACCAGCAACACCATATACCGAAACCAGGGCAATTTTAACTGCATCCGCTCTTTTTTTGGATAGTTCTAGATTTGAGGCATCATTGCCATCGGTATCAGTATGTCCAACGATTTTCAACTGCATACTTTTTTCCTGTTGTAAAACCTGAAATATCTGACGAATAATACCCATAGATTGTGCCTGTATATTTGCTGAGCCTGAATCAAACAAAATGCCATTAGTTGATACCCTACCTTCTGAAATGAGTTTTCTTCTCAAATCCAAGCCACCTTCCGCTACTTTTAAGTTGCTGATAAACAAGCTTTCTTGACCATCCTTAAAACTATTCAAAGTAAATTTAACTCCCTTCATAATACCGCCAGTAGGTAAAAGACGGGGCACATCCACATATTTCTTTTCATTTACCCATAGTCTAAAACGTTGCTTATTTACGCCTATTGAAATGTGAGGCTGATTGAGAACTACCTGCCTAAGATCAGCAGTTATAGTATTATTGATTTCTCTTTTTCTATTGATATGATTTTGAACATTAATGCCAATGCCGATATATTGGCAAAATGGGATACTAATGGATGCATTATTATTACCATTTTCAAATTTTGTGTCTTCACTTAACATGACCCTGAGTGTTGCCGTTGACGAAGTTTTGCTAGTCAACCCCACTGCCAATATATCAAATTCAATGGTATATTCTTCAGGAAGAATTGGGACGTCTGGAATATAAAAAGTTCTATATCCTGGTAAGATTTTCAACCACTTTCTTGAAGAGTCACCTATTGTAACTACTTCACCCGAACCGTTGGTATTCCATTTGGAAGGGAAGTCTCCGATAAAGTCATTTGAAAAATCATCAAAAAACAAAAGTTTGTCTCCAGGAACAAAATCAAATTTGCTATAAACAGTAATGGAATTAGAATCAGTGTTCCCCGGTGTTTCATTTGATCCACCCGAATTGGAGTTGGAACCAGAGCCTGATACTTTAGGGTCATTCCCTTGTGATGCTTGATTCCTTTCCTGATTTGGCTTTTTAGAACCCGGTTCGAGGATGCTATCCAAAACCTGATCAGTTTTTTTCTGGGTTTCTCTTTCTACTCTACGCTCAATGGTACGCTCAGCAGCTCTCTCTGCCCTTTCCCCCAGTTTTTTTAAAAGTTGGCCATTGACGTTCGTTGCAAACCCCAGTATTAATATGCAGGATACAACATATCTTAACGATTCTATTGAAGTTTTCATAATCATGAAAATTTAGTGTTCTTTAAAGATAAGAAATAATACTATTTAGTCGTTCCTTACCGACTAAGGGTTTGATGTTTATTGATTAGTTGAAATGTTAATTTGATAAAAAGCCAAAGTGATTTTTCAAGTTCCGCTTTAAGTTTTTTCATCATTTTCTTCAAATTCCATCCAGCGGCGGCCAAAA
>JAJRRO010000059.1 GCA_024279425.1 Bacteroidota bacterium
AATAAAGTCAATAAAAGATTGAGATGAACGCTCTGTATTTCCTAATCATCGAAATGGGGCCAAGTCCGTATTGGGACTCCAACCAAAAGCTGAAACAAGCGTCCTACCAAAATAGTTGAAAGGGTAAAAACTGTTATACATAAAATGTCCGTAGTATGTGCGGTGCCTTGGCATTTATTTAATTACTATCGTTCCGTTTTTGTATACATCCAAGGCTTCTTTCAGTATCAAATTGATATCGGAGATTGGCAAATCGGTGTTGGGGTCTACCCTGAAAATCTTCATTCTGGCTCGGGTACCTGTTTCCAATTGAGGATGGTGCAGATGTTTACCCTCCACCATAAGAAAATAGGGTTCACTACTTTTTTTATCTACCCATAAGTAACAGAACATTTTTCCTTTGTAACAAAAGCAGGGCATTCCATATTTCCGCGTCTCGGTAATATCGGCATCAAAGCCCAATACCATATTTCGCATGGCCAACAAACAACCTTTGTTTGGTTCTTGCTTGTCTAAATAGAAATTGTCTTTGTTTATCATTATTTTTTCTGCTTGTGACCAACATGCCGTTACTCGCTGTAACGCTCTAGATTCAAAGTATTGAATCGAAGATACATATAAGATTTAATTGTAAAAAGGACGCATTTAGCGGTTTGTTATTCTCCTTCTGTATTTTTCATTAGTTCAAGAGATAATCCAAATAAAATACTCGCGGTTTATGGTCAGGGTCGATTGGATTTTATTTCTCCGCAATTTGACAAAAGGATACCACAATAATTGAGACCGTAGGAAGTAACTTAATATCATATGCTAAGTGGTGGGCAGTGGTGAAGCTTTAGTGAGCCATTGAGGATAGTTTGTGTTATGCTGGGCTTCCTTTCTTATCCTTACTAATAATCTTCTCTACTTTCAAGATTCTCAATAACTTGATTTAAATCAATTTCAACTTTAAGCGATTGTTCTTTTTGTTTTACAGTCTCTGCTAATATTTCGCCTCTTGGATTGATGACATAAGATGTTAATTGCTGAGGAGAATCAGCATTATTTACACTCACTACAAATACTGAATTTTCAATTGCTCTTGTTATCAGCATGTGCTTCCATAATGCATCTTGAGGCTGAATGGCATTATTTAGATGAAAAATAATTTGTGAGCCTGCCATTTTTAACGCTAACCATTGATTGGGGAAGATCAATTCTCGACATGCCAGCATACCATAATTTATACCATTTAGATTGTGGTTCATCAGGTTTTCTCCTGCTACAAAATGTTTTTTGTCAAGTTTTGATAGTTGAATTTTATCATGACATACAAAATTATTTAAATAGCTAAAAGTGAACACCGAATTTCTCCAAACATTATTAATCAAAATAGCTGAACCAAGCAAACAATGACATTTTTTTTCTTTCACAAAATTCTCAATTTCATCTAAATAATTTTGAATGAGCTTCCAATTAAGTCTCTTCGTGTATATTTCTTCAGCAGGGTAATAGCCACTCAGAATTGCTTCTGGAAAAACAATCCATTCGTCTTTCTCAACTTTAGCTATTTCGTTAAGAATCTTCTCCTTATTTGATTCTATATCTCTCCGTACAATTAGTTGGGCAATTTTTATTTTCATTATTTAGTAATTCGGCATAACATAGGCCTAAAGGAAATATGTCCTTTATCTCTAAATATAAAGAAATAAAGACAATTCAAAGATTCAAAGGAATACCTCGTAATAGTAACGTCAAAATCGGATGGGCGTACGCCAATAATTGAAACAAGTGTCCTGACAATTGTTGCAAAGGGTAAAAAATGATATAAATCTAATAAAATACCTGCAATGTATCACAGCACCATCTTTTACCTTTATATCCTTCTTTTAGAACTCATTTAAACTTTTAAAAATTGACTATGAAAAAAGAGTTTTATTTATTTGTATCCATAGGTCTAATCTCCATGAACCTGATAGCCCAGGCTATCGATGCACCATTCAAACAAGCAGTCTCGGTTAAGTATACCCTACCAGACGAGCTAAAAGATGCCCAACTTAAAAAAGTGGTCGTCGATTATAACGAAATCGTTTATGTCTTGACCGATAAAGGACTGTATAGGGATTATAATGAAAATGAACTTTCAAAGGACCTCTTCTATCGTTTGTTGGCCAAGAAAATCCCTGTAGATATAACGGTACAAGAAAGATCGGGCTATCTCTATTACCTGTATGCCGATGAATTTTTGACCAACGCCCATGCGGGAACCATTTATAAATACTTCCCTAAAAATGAATACCAGCGCATTTTGGTCAACAAAGAAGACCAAGTGCTATTATTAGGAAATAAAAAAGCTACGCTCTACCTACGAACCCAAAAATTATCGGACCACAAAGTACCAAAGGGGGATTTTGTTAACGCCTATGTATATAACAAAAAATTCTATTATTTGACTTCCGATGCTATTTACAGATTGGAAAATGAGGATTGGAAAGCCGTTCACAAAAGCAAAGACCTTACTGCAATCACCTTTAGACACAATGAAATTCTTGTCGGAACCAAAGATGGATTCTATGCGGTTGATATGTACAAAGGCCAAGTCGTCTTGGAGAAAAACAACAAACTGCCAGCACCCCAAATCACAGAAATAAGACAGGTTGGCAAGCAGCTCTGGTTTGGGTCCGAAAATGGAGCCTTTTTACAAGAGCCAGACAGATACCGCTATTTTTCGGGTAGACGGTGGTTGGATCAAAATAAGGTGATTGACATCGCTAATGACGGTAAGGGAGACATCTATTTGCTAACGCCTACTGGTTTGAACAAGGTGAAATACATCACCCAGACCCTAGCGAAAAAAACAAAAAAGATAGAGGATGATATCCGCAAATACCATATGCGTTTTGGTTGGGTAAATGAGATACGATATACCCGGCCAGGAGATATGACATCGGCCCATTCCAAGGATAATGACAATGATGGATTATGGACCTCCCTGTATTTGGGAAGTCAGGCTTTTAAATATGCCACGACTGGCGAAGAATTGGCCAAAAGATACGTCTGGGAGTCCTTCGAATCCTTTGAAAGACTGTTGACCGTAAACCCGTTAAAAGGCTTTCCTGCACGGACTTTTGAAAGAAGGGGTATCGTTTTCAATCATGAGGCCTGGAGACCTTCCAAAGAGAAAGAATGGGATTGGAAAGGCACTACAAGTACCGATGAATATATCGCCTATCTCTTCGTTGCCTCGGTAATGGATGAATTCATTGTACAGACCACTGAGGAGAAAAAGCGAATCGCTGATTTTATAGATGCGATAATGACACACATCATTGAAAACGATTACTATTTTGTTGATGTTGATGGAAAAACTACCCGTTGGGGTCGATGGAATCCAGAATATGTGAATTGGTATGCAGATCATGTTTCGGATAAAAAACTGAACAGTGCCCATTTGATTGCCGGACTTCAGTTGGCCTATCACTTGACCGAAAAGAAAATATACAAAATCGAGGCTTTTAAGATGATGGAAAAACATGGGTATCTCGACAACATCATGATTCCCATGAAAACCATGCGTAAAACCATGGAGTTTGTCCATATGGGCGATATTATGGGGGATAATTGGAATCATTCCGATGATGAGATGTCATTTTTAACCTATTGGATATTGCACAAATACGCTTTCAACGACGAGCTAAAACAAAAATATGAAACCGTTACACGTGACCATTGGGAAATAGAACGGCCCGAAAAGGATGGACTATGGGAACTGTGTACCTATGGGGTCAGTGGGGATATCGATATAGCTTCCACCCTATTCTTTCTAAGGGAATTTAATATTGATCTCGACCGGTATTCCACTAAAAACTCACACAGAAAAGATTTGGAGTTCCTCCCAGATAATTTTAGGGGGCAAACCACCAAAAAATTACTATACCCTGGAGAACGGGAAATGCACAGACACAATACCAACCCCTTTGCATTAGATCAAGGAGGCGGACAAATGAGTAGATTGGCCGGTGACGAATATTTGTTACCTTACTGGATGGCCAGATATTATAAGATAATCGAATAGCCAAGGACGTAGAATATAAAGAAAGAAAAGGTATGCGAATATTAATTTATGATGAGGTTTCGAAACTAAACAGTTGGCTAGCCAACCATGTAATCGAGAAGATCAACAAAGCCAATCCAACACCCGAAAAGCCCTTTGTATTGGGATTGCCTACAGGTTCATCCCCCAAAGGCGTTTATGGGGAGTTGGTAAAACTGCACAAAAAAGGGAAAGTGTCTTTTAAGAATGTGGTTACCTTCAATATGGATGAATACGTGGGTATTCCTGAAGATCATCCCCAGAGTTATCACTATTATATGCGCAAAAATCTTTTTGACCATATTGACATTCCCGAGGAAAACATCAATATCCTGGATGGAAATGCCGAGGACCTACAAAAAGAGTGTGACCTATTTGAAGAGAAAATAAAGACAGTACATGGGATAGATCTTTTCTTGGGCGGGATAGGCCCTGATGGGCATATCGCCTTTAACGAACCGGCATCATCACTTTCATCACGAACCAGGGTCAAAACACTTACGTACGATACCATTCTGGCCAATTCCCGTTTTTTTGACAATGATATCAAAAAAGTCCCGAAAACAGCCTTGACTGTTGGGGTCGGGACCGTAATGGATGCCCAAGAATTGATTATTATTATCACGGGCTATACTAAGGCCAGGGCCTTACAAAAGGTAGTCGAAGAAGGGGTGAACCATATGTGGACCGTATCAATGCTACAACTGCATCAACATGGGATGATTTGTTGTGATGATGATTCTACCATGGAACTAAAAGTAGGCACGGTCAAGTATTTTAAGGATATTGAAAACGTAGCTATAAATAATTTGGCAGCATTGAAATAAAATAAGTTGTTTAAACCTTCATAACATCCTATCTTAATACATTTAAACAATTCCACTATGAAATCTAAAAGTCCGGTTCAGAACATACTACTAATCTTCTTGTCCATATTCAGCTGTGTAGTACATGCACAAGATAAAAATCTCTTCAAAACCGATGTGGACCAAGCTCGAAAGCCTTGGACAAATACTGATTTCTATAATGACCCTTCTAATTTTCAATTTGCATTGGTGAGTGACAATACCGGTGGATCCCGTGAAGGTGTCTTTGATTTGGCCATGGACAAATTGAATCTGATGATGCCGGAATTCGTGCTCAGCATAGGAGATCTGATCGAAGGGTATACAGAGAACAGGGAACAGATCAACAAAGAATGGGAAGAATTCAATCTAATGGTAGAAAAGCTCAAAATGCCCTTTTTTTATCTTCCAGGAAATCACGACATAACCAATACGGTCATGCAGGAAGAATGGGAAAAACGATACGGAAGGCGCTACTATAACTTCACCTATAAAGACGTTCTGTTTATCATTCTGGATTCCAATGACGACGATGACCA
Source organism: Bacteroidota bacterium (assembly GCA_024279425.1). Classification (GTDB taxonomy): domain Bacteria; phylum Bacteroidota; class Bacteroidia; order Flavobacteriales; family Flavobacteriaceae; genus Maribacter_A. The sequence goes on from JAJRRO010000059.1 coordinate 5,457, forward strand.
TAATATCACAGAAGCCCAAACCAGCTATGCCCTAAAGGCAATCGAGGAAAACCAAAATGTAAAATGGACTTTTGTTTTGGTACACCATCCCATTTGGAAATATGATACTGGTAGAAGGTTCGAAAAAATAGAGGAAGCTTTGAGTACTAGAAAGCATACAGTCCTTGCCGGGCATGAACATCATTATCAGCATATTGAACGAAAAAAATCTAATTATTATGTCCTGGGAACCACTGGTGGTGGTAGCCGATTGAGGGGGAATAAATTTGGGGAATTCGACCATATTGTATGGATGACCATGACGGATAATGGACCAATCATGGCCAATTTAAGATTGGATGGCATCTTAACCCATGATATTTCCAACGAAGAAACACAGGGCATGGCAAAGGCATTGCTTGAAAATACCGCCTTCGAAAACCTGGTATTGACCAATTCAGGTGAAAAGTTCATTAATGGTACCGTTTATTTTAGGTTCCAGAATACCTCTGATGTTCCTTTAGAATTGGATCTGTCATTTCTTCACCATCATCAAGTCGATATCATTCCCTCCAAGGAAAAAATAAGATTGATTCCAGGTGAGGAAAGAATCGTCGAAATAACATTGGAATCCAAAGAACCTCTGGCTTACGAAGATCTTGGTTTTTTGCAGTACTATTGGAAAATAGGCTATGAGGGTGAAGCAAATACCGATTTTTATTTGGACGGAAACGCTGATTTTTCCATTCTTCCGAGCAGTCCCGAGTACTTTAAACCCAGCATCCCCAAATTTATAAAAAACACCCAGGTTACTGTCGACCAGCCTTTTCCAGTACTGATGTCAAATTTAAGTGTCAACGGTACTTATGTTGATCCGGAATCCCTTTCGGATGCCATACCTATTGCAGAGACCTCAAACTTGGAGCTGGTTTTGACCAATGCCAAGGGCCAGAGCACAACGGTTGCAACAAAATATTATGAAAAAACATCCTTTTTAAAAGGAATACGTATTAAAAATATAGTGCCTGGATTATCGTACACCTATCATGAAGGGGCATGGTCAGGAGCTTCTTTTTTTGCGAATCAACCCGCTTTAAAAAAGGGGTTGACCCATGATTTTCTTGTCAGCGATATCGCCGATAACGAGGATAATTTTGGGATACGGTACAAGGGATACATCCAAATTCCTGAAAATGGGCTCTACTATTTCAGATGCAGGGCAGATGATGTGGGCACATTAAAAATCCATGATACGCTTATTTGCGCAGATGGCACTCAGGAGAACCGTGATAACGATATATCAGGGGTTGGTCCTGTGGGTGCTGTAGCATTAAAAAAAGGAATGCATCCGGTTGAAATCGATTTTTATGAAAATCAGGGGGGAGAGCGATTACGTTTTTATTACAAAAAAAGTGAGGAAACCGAATGGAACTTTATGGAACTGGACGATTTCTTTAGAACTGAAAAATAGAGGCGGTACAGCTTTATGAAAATAGTATATGTAGTTGTACCCGTAACACTATGTTCGGTCACATCGAGCGGAGACGAGATTCTTTTGATGGCATTTCGATTTCTTCCAAGGAAGACAATACTTTGATTTTACTCCATTTTTTACACAGCTGCCAATACAACGGATAATTAAATTCAAGAAGGTATTTGTGCGGTCAAAAGAAGTCCACAGGAAAAGTGTTCTACTCGAGACTATTTTTTAGCCCAAAAATCCAAAATATGCTTAATTGATTATTGAATAACTAGGAAATCCATCATTTTTTTTGTTTTGAAAATCATTTAGAATATACAATTGTTGTGAGCAAAAGTCAGTCTCATAAAACGTTCGTTTTATAGGACTCTTAAAATCAAAAGCTTATTGCTGCGATAACGCCTTATTATATATAACAGGCATTTGCCCTTTCCACTTTTGCCATTGATTATCATCAATAATCAAATCCGTCATAAAATGACCAACGTTGATTCTACTGGTTTTACCCGCATCAAAAATTGCACTTCTAGTAGGTGAGAGATGCACATCATATTCCGACACATTTGTCTCATTGACCAAATTATCCGGACGAACAGCGGCCCATTCGATCGTTTCATCATTTTGACCAATTTTTGTTCGTAAATAATCTGCGGCCTTTTCATTATCAACATGCGGAGGAAGTAACAAACGAAGGAGTGCAATAACACATCTTTGGGCTAATGAAATAGGTTCTTTTAAATCACGATTGCGGTTGCCCGAAGTATTCATTAATACATATTTAACGGCGTTTTTGGGATTATTAGCTTTAATCGCATTTGTGAGGCGTATAACAGTATCTGTGACAAGTCTTCGAGGTTGTCCGTATATACCCTTCCAAGTAAGGTTATGACCAAGACAGGAAGCTACCGCCTTACAATCCCGTACATGCTCGTACATCTCTGCATCGCTAAGTTCCAGAACACTGGCACAGATAATGGACAAGCGGTTATTATTTCTAAGGGATTCCGGTATTTTTTCGGCCGATCTTACAATCACTTTAACGTTTTGGTCTAACTTGAGAAGCTGCTCCACCAATAATTGTCCAGTTGCTCCACTTGCACCAACTACTAAAATTGCCATTATTTTGTTTTTGAGTTATAGTAATACTAATTCGGGTATCAATCGCGATTCTTACTAAAGGTTTTTAATAGTTATGCTATTTAACTTTCAAATTCCTCAATATCATTTAAAAATTCTAGGGCCTTCATTGTTTTTGTTCCCACAAACAACCCTATTGTTTTTTTGACCCAATTTATATGCAAGTTTTTGTAGTTTAATTTGTTCAAAAACCAAACAAGTGGAATAATCAATAAGGAATTAATTATTAAATATCTTACTACAAAATCAGGGTCCAAGTGAACATATAAATCAATATTAAGGAAAAGATCAATAGCTACAATTGCATATGACCACCATATTGGGGCTGAAAGAAAAATCAATTTTATAAACAATAATCCGTGGATGTTCACTAATTCTATCTTTTTTCTAATGTCTACAATTGGTTTTGAAAAATCAATTCGTTGTAATAATACCACTTGCCCAATACTGCCGACTAGTGCAATTAGTGTAAAAACATGAACGATGATTCCACTTATTGCTAAATGAGTATGACTCCAATTATTTGCAATATACTGGCCTAAATATAGAGACAATAATCCAAAACATACAATTTCTATAACTCTGTAGATAAGAATTGTTTGTGTTTTTTGCTTGGATTTCCCTAGGTTTATATTTTTTAAAGACGATACATTTAAACTTAGTTTTTTGTCTAATTTATTATCGTATGCTTCCAATATTTTTTTTAATTCACTTGCTTCCATCGTTCTATATTTTCTGAAATTCTTTTTTTAATTTTAATTTTACCCTACTAATTTTTGTTGCTACATTGGATTTTGTAATCCCCAAAATTTCTGCAATTTCTTCATGACTTTTTTCTTCTAAATACAACAACATCAATGCTTTATTTAATTCATTTAAATTATTAACGAACTCTTGTAGCAACTTCATATGATAATCTAATTCTGTTTCGTCTTCACCATCTTCATCCTCAATACTAAAAATAGAGGCTTCATTATAAAAATCATTTTTAACGGACCATTTCTTTTCTTTTCTATAAAAGGAGATGGCAACATTAAGCGCAATGCGATACATCCAAGTTGAGTACTTGTATTTGTCTTTATAATTATCAAAAGAGTTCCATAACTGAATAATAATCTCTTGCTCTAAGTCTTTTCTTTCTTCTCTATTGGGACAATAAGAATTTACTATTTTGTAGATGATTTTTTTGTGTTCATCTATAGCTGTTATGAATTTTTCTTTTTTATTGACCTTCATTAGTTTGCTCTTGCATTATTGTAATTTATGATTATTTACCCATTGCGAAATTATTTGCATGGTTTTCTTGTTGTGACGTATGCCATTATGTGTTTCATTATCAATAATATACACGTCTCCTTTACTATTTTCTGTTACCGTTGAAGTAAATTTACTGGCATCAAACGCTTCATCATTACTACCAACTAGCACTAGTAATGGTTTATGTATTGCGTTTAACCCTTTTTTATAATCCAGAGGAGACATGCTTTCATTGGCACGATAGCTATATTTAGTAATTGGCATCGTTTCAGGAAGGTTGAAAAACAATACTGGGAGGTTATTGTATTTAGTTTCTCCTATGGCATTCATCATTTTTAAGCCAATGACCCGATCGATATGAATTTTAATAAATGGCTTTTCTCCGAGTTCTAATTTTTCTTTCTTTATGGTTGGGGCGTTTGCGCCTAAATGTGGTGCAAATAAAACATAACCGTCAACAGTGGGAGCATGTTTCTCCATGGCGTAACGCAAAATAATTCCGCCTCCCATGGAATGTCCGGCAAGTAGTATTTTTTGGTTTGGTTTATCCTTTTTTATAGCCAAGACCATATCTTCCAAATCATCTACATATTGGTTGATATAATCTACATCTCCAGGAACGCCCTCTGACTGGCCATGACCTCTAAAATCCAAAGCTATAACCTCACTATGGGTAGCCTCTTTTAATAATCCTGATGTTTTATTCATCATGTAGGCACTTGAAAGTACCCCGTGAAGTAGAATAATTGTTGTATTGCCGTCATGTTGATATTTATAAGAAAATAATTGCTTTCCGTCCCTCATTAAGAATTTTTGAGGTACATTCTTATAGATTTGTTCAAATCCTAAATCTGCAATTGCACCCGCACTCATAGGCTCTTGAACAACATCTGGATTAAACGTTGGATTCGATGAGTTAATTAGGTTGATAATCTCCGCTTGTGTCTTCTCAAATTGATTCGTTTCATTCTGAGCTATAACAGATAGACTCGTTATAAAGAGTGTAGCAAGAATGATATTGAATAATGCTGGTTTCATGATTTTATTGTTTTATATATTATTCGCAAAGAGTAATAAAAAATCACACATTCTCTTAGAAAATTTATAACTAGTAAGAAGATAGATTGATTAAAATTCCAAGAATTAAGCTAGAAGCACCTTCATTAAAAGATAGGCGTTTTAAGTTAATCTTATTTGAGTAGGCAGTCCATAGAGCGAGTATTGCGCAACAAAAAAATACTGTAATAACATGGTTAGAGAGATTAATGGTAATCACGTCGAACCAACTAAATATGACTTCCTCAAATACTGTGAATCCAAAAAGCGCTAAAACCGGATTTGACTTTGAGGGTTTGTAAATTAAAAGAATACCTCCATATAAAAGGATTAAACAAATAATTAGAGGTGTTATTTGCCATAAATAGTCTAGACTGAAATAGCTTTTAAGCGAAAAATCGAAGTACTCTTTGAAATCAAAGCTCAAGTTTGATTGCATTACAAAAATTACGCTAAATAGGGTGGCTATCATTGAAAATGTAATACCGATAATCTTTCGTGCTGCCATGGTTCTATTATTTAGAGTTTACCTTATTATTCGCAAGACTTTAAAAAAATCACACTTTTACACATAACATCATTAAATTTTTTCAATTTTTTTACTTATCGTTGACCGGAGAAATTAGTCTTGAACGAAATGTGGGGAATTACAGCCAACGTAGAAGTGTAACTATTGACCATATGCCTGATGGGTGAAGGTAAAAACCATATGCTTCCGGCACACAGTGGTTTAGTGCATTGAAAGCCGGGTCAACCTGATTTCATGGGACTCATTTTCATTGGCCACCTCGGCATAGACCCAAATCTCACCATCGACCCACATCCAATGGGAATATCGGTAGGTATAGAATTCCTTTGGAGTGGTACTTAGTAAAAGTGGTGATATTGACGTTAAATCAGTTATGTTATGAAGGTCAAAGGTAAATCCAAATCCGGTTCCTATGTTATACACTGGATCATACCACTGCGTGCTTGACCCCTCATACACAAAAAGATATCCAATGCCCATAGGTAAGACAGATGCAGGTCTTATAAAGAAATTGTACCAGCCATTTAAATCCATTATAGGCTGGTTTACATCACCAACTGGGGCCCAATTTTCCCCATCATCACTAGTAAAGTGAAATAATCGTTCATTTCTTCGAATATAGCCGATGACATAGCAGTGATACTTCCCATTGGCATAAAGTATCACAGGGTCTTTATATTCTTTGACCGAGACATCCCTATCGTATTTCGGCTTTGGGGCCACAATTACGGGACGGGCAGATTTTGGATCGATATCCTTAAGATTATGGACATCATTGAATTTAATAATGGACCAAGGACCTTTTTTCCACGGACCGCATGCATATAATTTAAACTTTTTTGATAAGGGGTCTATAAGCAACGCTGGCCTCTCAAAACCAGGAATGGGTACCTGCTCTCTATAAATGGAATGATACTTTTTGAAATTTACACCATCCTTGCTCCTCAAAATACGAATTTCGTACCCCCTTAATCCCCTAGGATGTTCAGGAGAACGCATCCGGGCGGCCATCCAAAATATTCCCTGATCATCCCTAACCACCGAAGGGGCACCGGCCCAGTATTCGGCAAGGTCTTTATCCGGTTTCAGAACAACATCATAGTTTTTGAACTTACCGGCAATATTCTTCAATTGTTCGGCGACTTGGGGAATAGGCCCATCCCAATTTAGAACTTCAGTTTCAAAAGATGACCAATCGATTTCCTTTATTTCTCCATTAATGATCTTTTCATAGGCGAATCCACCCCCTTTCAATTCCCTCTTGTCATTGTTTGTAGTTTGATACTGAATGACCATTCTTGTAGGGTGTTTCAGAACATGGACTTGAAGAAATCCATTCTCCCCACTATTGCCTACTGCACCCGTATTAAAGGCTATCGCTCCCCTTTCATTATCATTTTCGGCAATTAAATACCGCTGATAATGGTGGGTAGTGGCGCCTAATATTAAATCTGCCTTTGCCAAAATTTTGGACTTCCTTTCTTCTTTGAGCTGTTCGACCCAATTACCGTTATGGGCAAGAACAACAATAATATCGTTATCGGTCTTATGAATACCCTCCAAGATGTCTATAGCATACTGCCGTGTATCTTCGGTCAATGCAATGCCGGGGTCAGGTGGGTCATCTGAATAATGTAACTGGATAATGTGTACCCGGATGCCATTGTGTTCTTCAATAGCATAATACTCGCATTTGTTATTCCTTATCCTTACATTTTTTCTTTTTGCAAGGTCCACATAGTCCAAAATCGGAGCCCCTGCACCCCAATCCTCTTGGCCTTTGCCCCAATATTCATTTTCACCATCAGCTACATTGGGATAAAAATGATTATGCCATAAGCTGTCCGTCTTCATTAAATCCAAAAAAGGATTGGCTCTATTTCCTTTGACATGGTCCCCCAAACCTAGAATAAACTGATTGCCCGCTTCACGTATCCATTGGTCACATTTATACATATGGGGATTCTCTACAGAATACCCCTTATTATCACTCATAATGGAGAAGCTCAAAGCAGCTGCATTACCCAACTTCTTTATACTCATTTGAGCCACCAATGAGCTGAAAAAAGTAAAGAAAATTAAAACCGCTATTTTGTTTTTCGTAAGCGACATAATCTATTGCTATTAAATAAGCGTTTAGGCCTCTACCAACTCCAATTCACCCGGTTTTGACTTATAACCGTTAACAGCGTAATAGATAATAAAGGCATAACATAAAAGGGGCAGTATATACGATAAATGCAAGCCTATTGCTGGCATATCTGCCAATACGCCCTGCAAAAGTGGAAATATTGCTCCACCTACTGGGGCCATTACCAAAATGCCCGAAGCTTTGTTGGTGTATTTCCCCAAACCATCGATGGACAGCGTAAAAATATTGGACCACATGATTGAATTAAACAAACCAACGGCCAACATGGACCACATAGAGACATAACCATTGGTCAGTATAGTGATTGCCAATAACACTACAGACGCCACAGCAGCGATAAGAAGTACTTTCTGTGCACTGACTCTTTGCAGGATAGCAGATCCTAAAAACCGACCTATCATCAATCCTCCCCAATACAGCGGAATGTATGTTGCAGCTGTTTTCTCAGAAAACCCGGCAATATTAGGTTCTGCCAAAAAGTTTATAATAAAGCTTCCGATGGCCACTTCGGCCCCAACATATAGCATTAATGCAATAACACCAAGGCGTAATTGTCTAAATTTCAAAACATTTCCCTTTACTTTTTCTCCACCGGTCTCAATAACTTGTGGCAGTTTTAGAAAGGAGAAAATTGCCGCTACCGCAAAAGCAAAGATGGCTAAGCCTATATACGGCCCTTCAACTGCTGCCGCCGCTTCTTTCGGACTGGCGTAATGTCCTAAGATGATCAGCCCACCGGCCAAAGGCGCTATGGTGGTGGCCAATGAATTAATTCCCTGTGCCAAATTCAAACGACTGGAAGCTGTTTTCGAAGGGCCTAATACTATAATATATGGGTTGGCCACCACCTGTAAAATCACACTACCAGTCGCCATCATAAAAAGTCCAAATAAAAACAAGGGATAGGAGATTAGCCAAGATGCCGGCAAAAAAATCAGGGCTCCTGCCCCAATGGTTACCAATCCTGCAGAAATACCTTTTTTATACCCTATTCTCTCAATAATCATGCTTGCTGGAATCGCCATTAAAAAATAAGCGCCGAAAAAACAAAACTGAATCAACATGGTTTCCGTGTAATTCATGTCGAACAACCCCTTAAAATGGGGAATCAATATATCATTCAGCGATACAATCGCACCCCAAATAAAAAATAGTGAGGTCATCATTGCAAATGCACCCGTGTATTTGTTTTTCTTTACGGTATTTCCCATTTTTTGTATTGGTTTACGTGTTCGGTTTTGGTTTGGACTGTTTATCAGAAATCATTCTTCTTAAAGAATATTGACAACGCTAACAAAACTAGGGTTAATAAATTAATCCAAAGGTCAACATATCATATGAATTGGTTAAAAAGCTTGAATCATTTCAATTTTCGAAAGTCTACATTTAAATGCTATAAAACACCAATTTAGTAGTGTAACAACCGGCATCCCATAACTTAAAAAAAGGGACTATCTTGCTGGTTGATGAACCCAAGATTGGAAACCGCACTGACCATGCATTTTTCAATTGTCTAAAAACTATGATTATGGAACCAAAAATCAATGCTGAACCCAAAGAAAGATTATTCTCATTAGATACACTTAGAGGCTTCGATATGCTCTGGATTATCGGTGGTGGATCTTTGATCGGAGCGCTTGCAAAAGCTACAGAATGGAGTTGGGTCGAAGCTCTGGAAAAACAGATGCATCATGTACCCTGGGAAGGATTTCATTTTGAAGATTTGATATTCCCATTATTTATGTTCATCTCTGGAGTTGCCATTCCATTTGCACTAACCAGCAAATTGGAAAAAGGTGTTGAGAAATCGGTATTGCTCAAAAAAGTTTTTAAAAGAATGGTCCTATTGGTCCTTTTCGGACTCATTTATAATGGCGTCCTTAAAAATGGCTTCTCAGATGCTCGTTATCTCAGTGTTTTGTCCCAAATAGGAATAGGTTATTTCTTTGCTTCCGTTATAGTAATAAACACCAAGACTATAAGAACTCGAATATTTTGGCTTATCGGTATTATGGCCGGTATAACGATTTTACAGCTTTTTACCCCAGTCCCCGGATTTGGGCCTGGCGTAATTACACCGGAAGGCAGTATCAATGCATGGATAGACCAACAGTTTTTACCGGGTAGATTAATCTATGGCACCTATGATCCAGAAGGAATTCTATCCATAGTATCTGCAACGGCAATAACATTGTTTGGTTCTTTTGCCGGGTTTATTCTTCGTAACAAAACCAGTACACAACAGAAAAAAACCGGACTACTGGTTGGCATAGGAATTCCACTAATACTTCTTGCCCTGTTACTTTCACCGGTTTATCCTATTATAAAAAATATTTGGACCGTACCCTTTAATATGCTGACCGCAGGTATAAGTTTTCTTCTTATGGCTCTGTTCTATTTTATTATTGATGTAAAAAAATGGAGAAAGTGGACATTTTTCTTTAGAGTGATCGGATTGAACTCAATTACTATCTACTTGGGAGCAAGAATTATAGACTTTTGGCATTCATCTGAGTTTACACTTGGCTTTCTTGCAAATGCCACGGGCGATTATGGTGACGCAATTTTAGCCATTGGGGTTATCGCTTTGGAATGGTTGTTTCTTTACTATCTGTATAAAAACAAAATCTTTTTAAGGGTGTAACCTAAGTTCATATAGGGTATTAGGAAGATATATTGAATTAAATAGATTAATATGATAGAACATGCTGATTTATTACAGTTAAAAAGGTGGAACACCCCGACCATCTATAACGGTTGGGAGCAAATTACGAAATATGATGCCGGACATGATGGTTTTAATCCGGAAGAAACCACTGATTTTATGCCTCAAATGGGGTCTATGGTCGGGTATGCCATTACGGTGGTCATTGAACCCGGTAACCCAAAACATGTTAAGGGCAACCCAAATGCCTGGAAAGATTACAGGGCATATGTGGCTTCCATGCCAGGGCCTAAAATAGTGGTTATCCAAGATTTGGATAAGCCCACCAATTATGGCTCTTTTTGGGGTGAAGTAAATAGTAATATACACAGAGCCGTAGGCTGTGTTGGGACCATTACCGATGGAAGTATTCGCGACGTGGACGAAATGTGCAATGCAGGATTCAAGGCCCTTGCACGACGTCTCTCGGTCGGTCATGCCTATAGTACCCCTGTTAAATGGAATTGTGAGGTGGAAGTCTTTGGAAGAAAAATAAAACCAGGTCAGCTTATTCATGCGGACAAGCACGGCTTTTTGGCGATTCCCGATGAAGATGTGAAAAATCTTCTTGAGGCTTCGCGCTTTATGGACTCCAATGAATGTAATACTGTAATAGCAGCTGCCAGAAGTGCTGCCGGGAAAGATACCGACCAAATATTGAAAGAACTGAATGAAGCTTCTGCACAATTTAGCAAAGCCACAAAAGAAAAATTTGGAAAACAGGGGGAATGGTGAACTATGCTTACTGAAAAGGTTTGGATTCAAGCCAATTATAAAAGCGATACTATAAAATCAACTTGATTAACATAATCCTTAAACACTTAGGGTAATGATTGTTTTGATCATCAAACCTGCCATCGGTGGGCAGAGGTTACATCTGACCATTGAAACACAATAAAATTAGACAGATGAAAAAATCACCAACAAAGAAAAATCAAACAAAAAGTGAACGACGTGACTTTATAAAACAAGGGAGCATTGCAGCACTCGGGTTATCGCTATCATCCAATCCGATTTTCGGATTTTCGGGCCATTCCAGAAAGCTCAGTATTGGGATTGTCGGTGGCAGGTTTGGCTGTTCCTTTCAATTTCATGAACATCCAGATTGCACTGTTGAAGCAGTCAGTGATCTTCGACCTGAACGCCGTGAACGATTGATGAAAGTTTATAAGTGTTCTAAGTCTTATCCATCCTTGGAGCTATTGGTCAAAGACAAGAACATAGATGCTGTTGGAGTCTTTACCGAAGGGCCGAACCATGTAAAACATGTCTTGGAATGCTTAAAGCACGGCAAACATGTTCTTTGTGCAGTACCAGCCTGCTGGGCGTCGGTAGAGGAAGCCGAAATGCTTCTCGAAGCCGTAAAAAAATCCAGATTGATCTATATGATGGCGGAAACAAGTTATTATCAGCAATTTACAATATCGGCACGGAAATTTTATCAAGAAGGAAAATTTGGTAATCTCTATTACTGTGAATCCGAATACCAGCATGATGGACTTGAAAGTCTTTATCATGAAAACGGCAAGCGAACCTGGCGATACGGGGTTGCTCCAATGCACTACCCTACCCATTGTACAGCACATTTGATTGGGGTAACCGGAGAGCGATTGGTGAATGTAAGTTGTAATGGTTGGGGCAATGATAACCCAGTTCTAAAAGATAATGCTTATAACAATCCCTTTTGGAATGAATCCGCGATGTTCACGTCGAACAAAGGAAAAGCATTTCGAGTAAATGTATGGTGGAAAGGAGCTCACCTGGGATGTGAAAGAGCACAATGGATCGGTGATAAAATGAGCTTTTATGCCTCAAATCCCATAGGAACGGGTCCTATCATTGTTAATTCAACAAATCAATTGGGTAAGGATGACGCAGGGTTCGTAAGGACTGAAGGGAAGAAACAGGAATACCAGCAACCCAATTGGTGGGAAACAGATATGTTACCAGAACCTTTAAGGCATAACAGTGGCCATCATGGATCCCATTGCTTTATAACCCATGAATTTGTGACTGCTTGTATGCAGGAAAGAAAACCAACGGTAGATGTTCACGAAGCGCTGGCATACACCGTCCCTGGAATTATCGCGCATGAATCGGCCTTAAAAGGAGGGGAACGATTGGCAATCCCTCAATTTGATTAGAAATAGAAAAGCTCAAGAAAAAAAATAGAATGAGGTTTTTACGACCTTTTATAGTTGTATTCTTAAGTACATTCTTGATGCTGTCTTGTAAAGAACATCACGAAGAATCCATAAGACATAGTACGGTCTATTATGAGGCTGGAAGATTCGGTGGCTGGCCGGCCAATCATGGCATCTGGAGCTGGGGTGATGAGATTTTGGTAGGGTTTGCCAAAGGCTATCATAAAAACCTGGGAACGGAACGACATAATATTGATCGTGAAAAACCACAGGAGGAAATGTTTGCCCGCTCTTTGGATGGAGGGGAAACATGGCAAATCGAAGACCCTTTTAAAGATGGGGTCATCATAGCACGGGGAGCAGCCCTTCATGGTACTGAGCCGGATCCGGAAAACATGTCTCCGATTACGAAACTAGTGGAGTCCATGGATTTCTCAAAACCAGGTTTTGCCTTGAAATTTTGGATGCTTAGTTCTGGTTCAGGTCCCTCTATTTTTTACTATTCCTACGATAAAGGACATACTTGGAAAGGACCTCATAGCCTTGAAGTCGATGGAAATGAAAAGATTGCTGCGCGAATCGATTATATGATCGAGGACAATAATAGCTGTATGGCTTTTTTGACGGCCGCTAAAAAAAATGGCCGTGAGGGGCGCGTATTTGCTACTCGAACCGATGATGGAGGTATTACCTGGCAATTGGTTTCCATGGTCGGCGAAGAACCCGAAAATGGATTTCGCATTATGCCTTCCACGGTACGCACTTCCGATACCGAACTTGTACTTACCTCACGGGTACGGGAAGATTTAGCCGATGAGAAACTAAGCCCTTCAGAAAGAAAAAATAGTCGCTATATCGATGCTTGGCTAAGTACAGACAATGCCAAAAGTTGGGAATATCTGGGCAGACCCGTGAAAGAATTAGGAGAAGGTAATCCGCCAAGCTTAATAAAATTACAGGATGGACGATTGTGTCTAACCTATGGGTATCGCGCTGAACCCTATAGCATCCGGGCAAAAATAAGCGAGGACAATGGTAGGACATGGGAGAAGGAAATCATGCTCAGGGATGATGGCTCAGGTCGGGATGTCGGGTATGTGCGAAGTGTACAACGCCCAGATGGGAAAGTGGTTACGCTCTATTATTTTCAGGAAGGGAAAAACCCGGAAAGGTTTATAGGGTGTACGATTTGGGATCCAAATATTGAATTCAATAACTAAAACTAAAAAATGAAAATCGTTATTCTTGACGCATTTACACTAAACCCGGGTGACCTTAGTTGGGAAAGGTTAGAGGCTTTGGGCAATCTTACCGTGTATGATCGCGTTGCAAACGACCATAAAAAAATTATAGAGGCCATAGGTGATGCCGAAATAGTCTTCACCAACAAAACTGCCATACCTAAAGAGGTGTTGAAACAGGCGCCAACTATAAAATTTATTGGGGTTTTGGCAACAGGATATAATATTGTTGATGTCAGCACTGCCAAAAATTTGGGTATTACCGTATCCAACGTCCCAACATACGGAACAATGGCCGTGGCTCAAATGACCCTCGCCCTACTCTTGGAAATATGCCATCATGTGGGAGACCACAATATCGCTGTTAAGCAAGGGGAATGGACGAAGAGCAAGGATTTTTGTTTCTGGAATTACCCTTTGGTCGAATTGGAAGGCAAAACCATGGGAATTATAGGGTTTGGTCGCATAGGCCAGGTAACTGCTAAAATGGCCCAGGCATTTGGAATGCAAATTTTGGCCTTAGGCAGTCGCAAAAGACCAGAACTGGAAACCAGTACTTGTAAATATGTTGATTTGGACGAGCTTTTTAGAAAGTCCGATGTAATTAGCCTGCACTGTCCTTTAACGGACGATACTGAGGGAATCATTAACACAGCGAACATTTCAAAAATGAAAGATGGAGTGATGATCATCAATACTTCACGGGGGCAATTAGTTGTTGAAAAAGATTTAAAAGAGGCATTGAGCAATGGTAAAGTAGCCGCCGCTGCCGTCGACGTGGTTTCCAAAGAGCCCATAGATAAAGACAATGAATTGTTAAAAGCAAAAGACTGTATTATCACACCTCATATCTCCTGGGCCCCTAAAGAATCAAGGGAACGGTTGATGAATACTGCAATCGGAAATCTTGAGGCCTTTTTGAAAGGTAGTCCAAAGAATGTCGTAAACGGTTGATCAAAATACACAACAATTGTTTTATGGTGAAGCCCAGAAAATGAAAAAGGAGTAGAGGGTAGGATAAATGAATGCAGGAGGCATACTTTTGGGTTTGTTGTCATCAACTTTTAGGAAAGACGACAGTTTTCATAACATTATCAGAGGCTGTTTTGAAATATGTGATTAGTCCCGATGGCTCTATCGGGATTACAGGCTATTTTTGAGGAAAAACGAGGCTGAATTTTTAAGCATAGCAGGGCTACGGTTCAAAATTTTAACGAAGTTGTGTGCAAAAAGGGACATAATAAAATAATCGACATATTCAAAACAGCCTCTCAATTGAGAATTTTTTTTATGAAGAATTTGGCTCTATTATTCTTAGGTATATGTTTGTTTATTTCATGTTCAGAAAAAAGGAAATACAACAAAACAGAACATGACGAAATACCTGCTTCAGACCTTTCTGGAAATGAGCTGGCCGCTGTACATTGTGCAAGATGCCACATCTTTGTGAGCCCTAATATGTTGCCAAAATCGATTTGGAAGAACGATGTGCTTCCCTCCATGGGGCATCGATTGGGTATATTCGAGGAGAATCACCTGCCAGATAGTCTATTTATTGGAGGTGCTTCAATTATCAAAGCCGCAAATATCTATCCTGAGAAGCCTGTTTTAGCTTTAGCGGATTGGACCAAAATAGTGGATTATTATGTTAAGAATGCACCTGATTCCATAGTATCACCTCAGCGGGGTGAAAAAATAAATGCTGGCCTAAAACATTTTAGATATAGAAAACCCTTTTTTTCAGAGGGGCTTCCACTTACCACGATGATTAAAATACTACCGGACAATCGGGGTATTGTTTATAGTGACGCAAAACGCAATGTCAACAATTTGACTTTCCTTACCCCAGAACTAAAAAAGAACTACCAACTACGATTAGAAACAACCCCGATCCATTATTATGAGAAATCGGATACCATCTATTTAACAACAATTGGGGCAAGTACATTTCCACATGATACCTCGGACGGAATACTCCACAAAGTATTTAAAAAAGGAGTTGGGAAAATCCCCAATACCGCAAATGCAAGTATTCCAGGTCTTCAAAGACCAGCATTTATGGCCTATGGCGATTTAAGTAATGATGGGCTTGAAGACATAGTTGCCTGCGAATATGGAAATCTTACCGGTCAACTGGTAGTGTATAACAATACGGGGGGGAATACCTATTCCAAAAAAATATTGCGCAGCAAACCAGGGGCTATAACAGCCATAATAAAGGATTTCAATGCTGATGGTTTTAAGGATATCCTCGCACTAATGGCCCAAGGTGATGAGGGTATTTTCTTGTATGAAAATAACGATGGCTACTTCACTGAGAGAAAACTACTGGCCTTTTCACCCTTGAACGGGTCTCAATATATAGAACTGGCCGATTTTAATGGAGATGGTTTTGAGGATATCATATATGTCTGTGGGGACAATGCAGATCGAACCCCAATACTAAAGGATTATCATGGTGTTTATATTTACCTGAATGATGGTAAATTCAACTTTGAGCAATCCTATTTTTATCAACTCAATGGAGCCTATAAGGCTATACCTCGGGATTATGACCTGGACGGGGATTTGGATATAGCGGCCATTTCATTTTTCCCTGATTATTATAATAATCCCGGAGAAAGCTTTGTTTATTTGGAAAATAAGGGGAATTTGGAATTTGTTGATTATTCATTTCCTGAAGCAACAGATGGAAGGTGGATGGTAATGGACGCCGGTGATATGGATGCCGATGGTGATATTGATTTAGCACTGGGTTCTTTTGTTTACTTTAAGGCAAAAGGAGATACAACAGGCTTAGGAAAAAGATGGTTATCGACCGGGCCATCACTTATCGTACTTGAAAATACCATTCGCTAATGAATGGCGCCAAAAAGGAAATTGCCAAAAATAAAGGCACATTTTTCATACGTCCGTGAACGGGCTTTATTTAAAAAAATGAACTAAATGCATAAAAGCAAAGGAGCGGATGGCTATAAGTATTAACTTTAGAAATTAGAGCCGATTTTAAAACAGGCTCTAAAATCACCATAGAAAACAATTAAACTTTATACACATGAAAAATGTATCACGTAGAACATTCTTAAAATCAACTTCAACAGTCGCGGCAGGAACGTTGATACTTCCTAACCTGCTCAGTTTCTCCCCAAACAACAAACTCAATATTGCCGTTATTGGGGTAGGCGGGCGAGGAAGGGCCAACTGGAGCAGGGTTCCCGAAGAGAATATTGTGGCCATGTGCGATGTAGACGATAAACGAGCCGCAGATGGATACAACCAATATCCGAAAGCAAAAAAATATAAGGATTTTAGGAAAATGTTCGATGAGATGGCCAATCAAATTGATGCGGTCATAATCTCAACCCCAGATCATACACACTTTGCAGCTACCATGGCAGCAATGCAATTGGGAAAACATGTTTACGTTGAAAAACCTTTAGCACATAATATCTGGCAATTACGAACTTTAAAAAAAGCCGCCAAACACTATGGTATCGTCTCCCAAATGGGTAATCAAGGGCATACCACCAACGGCATCCGACTGATAAAAGAATGGTACGATGCCGGAGTATTGGGGCAAGTAAAAGAAGTACATGCATGGGGTGGTAAAATTAATTTTAAACCCGGGGGGTATTTTACAAAACCTAATAGTTTCCCTCCCGAAGCACATAAGGTTCCGGAACACTTAGACTGGGACTTATGGCTAGGTTCTGCCACTAATAGACCTTTCAACACTGCCTATGCTCCCAAATCATGGAGAGGATTCTACGATTTTGGAAACGGAATGCTGGGCGATTGGGCCTGTCATACCCTTGATGGGCCATTCTGGGCCTTGGACCTGGGCATGCCCCATACCGTTGAAGGGATAGTGCCAAACCCCGTATCTGACCACAGTTTTATGTCCGCTGAATCTGTTATTACATACAAATTTGGCAAACGTGGCACTAAATCATCTGTAAAATTAGTGTGGCACGAAGGTGGTTCAAAACCAAAAATCAGACCTGAATGGGGAATCAAAGAGTTACCCAATTCTGGTATGGTCATGGTCGGGAAAAAGAAGACCTTAATCACAGGAGGAAGACCAAACAACCCTAAATTGATGGTCTCCGATGAAGAATGGCAGGAATTTTTAAAAAATGCCCCTGAAAAAACCATAAAAAGAGTTGGGGAAGAGCAACCGCAACAAGAATGGATACAAGCCATAAAGAACAATACCCTCCCAGGATCTAATTTTGACTATGCCGCGGATTTGACCGAAATGGCACTGATCGGTGTAATGGCACAAAGGTTTGGAGCAAAACTCAAATACAATGCTAAAAAAATGAAAGTAACCAATCGACCTGACCTGGATGCGTATATCAAGGAGCCTGTTCGAGAAGGATGGTCCTATGGCGAAGAGCTATGGTAGGGAATTGTGTTCATAGGGTAAGCTCGTATTTCCATAGGAGAAAAATGTATTTTATTCTCATCGGTCTAACGTGTTTACCCCATTTGTTTTTTGCCCAGAACAATACCTCTTATGATAATCAAATTATCAATTTACTGGATAAAACGAACGCTTCGCCAATCTCAATTGATTTTCAAAACGATTTGGAAGTCAATAACAGTGGTGGACACCTACAGGGTGTCCAATATTACAATTACGGCCAGAGCGATTATTACGTTCTCTCAGGAAGCTCTAATTCCCACTCCTATTTTTCCGTCTTAAAAGCCGCAGAAAAAAACAGGGTTATTTCTGTCAATAAAATACTTGACAAGCCTTTCAAACATGCTGGTGGTTTTCAGATTTACAAAAATTTAATGGCCATTGGTATTGAAGACAACGATACAAAAGACAAATCAAAGGTGATTATTTATGCTTTGGGAAATATCGAAAAAGAAATTCCCGAGCCTCTCATGATCATAGAGAGGTCTGGACCCATAAAAAGGGCTACAGCAGGATGTGTTGCTATAACACAGATTGAGGATTATGTTTTGGTAGTCGTTGGAGATTGGGATACCAAGAACCTGGATTTTTATAGAATCGAGAAGAAAAAATTAGGTAAATATGGAGAAGCCTTTGAATTGATATTTTCAACGGAAACAAAAAACATGGATACGTCTAAATGGGTAGATAATTCATGGTTATCCTATCAAAACCTAAATTTCATTAAGGATTCTTCGGGTAACCTATACCTTGCTGGAATGACGTCTAATTCAAAAAAAAATATCCTAGATCTTTTTAAAGTTCAAACGGACGACCTCAATGAGTTTGAATTGATAAAGGTTTATTCAAAGAAATTAGCTCTAGATAAATACTCAAATTTTCGATGGGGTTCTGGGGTATATCTTTCCAATGACCACGGAATTCAAATTATTTCCAGCGGGTCACATATTCAAAAAGAATTTGGGATTTATAAGTATCAATGAACGTGTTCAAATAATTACACAGACTCTTGCTAAGAAGCGCCTTAAAAAAGGTTTTTTGAGTTATAATCGATTATCAAAAAATAGTTTTGACCAGGTAGACCTTTATCGAAGATCTCAGGCTTTATTTCCCAATTTCAAAGGGGTCTATTCGTATATTTTTGTTTAAATTTATCCTTTATAACTTCAATGACCAAGAACGCACCCTCATTAAATAAATCATCATGAAATTAAAAGTATGTGTTGCCCTATTATTCCTAATAACATTAAATTCTTGCTTTTCCTCAAAGACAATCTCGGATCAACCGAAAACGGAAAATATGGTCACCGAAATAAGTTCAATTACGAATAAGGCCCCATACGACCCAAGACCTGGAATGACTGAGCTTCGTAAAGAAAATGAACAAAAAAGATCCAATGGGAAAGTAAAATTGAAAAAGCCAATGCATTTTTTAGTGTTTGGTGATTCAAAAGGCAGTGACCGTTTACCTGATGTATTGAAAAGGGCTGATGTATTAACACCTCAATTTTGTTTGACTACTGCCGATTTGGTAAATAAGGGTGCGGGAGCGCCAGGTGAAGAACTGTATAAAGATCTTGATACGGATGCAGGTTGGTTTTTTAGAAAATATCCGACATGGCCCACCCTGGGCAACCATGAAGTCTCTGGTCCCAAGGAAAATTCAGGCAAAGAGAATTATGCCTCAGGGGTTAGGAATTTTGGCGATTTCTTTGGATTAAAAGACCCTCTTTATAGTTTCTCGTATGGCAATGCACACTTTATCGCGTTGGATTGGATAAAAGCTTCGGAAAGTCCAGAACGTTTGGCTTGGCTCGAAAAAGAACTAAAATCAGCCCAAGGCAAACACATCTTTGTATTTAAGCACAGGCCATATTATACGGTAGGAAATAAAAGCTATAATGATGTCGAAGGTAAAAGTACCGTAATCACCAGATTATTTACAAAATATAAAGTCACTGCTGTATTCTCAGGTCATGACCATCTATATTACAGAACGCTTAGGGATGGTGTCAACTACATCGTTTCAGCCGGCGCAGGTGCGAGTATTTATCAGTTGAAAAGACAAGGGGATGCTATCGAGGGCGATTCCTATTATGGCCGCAAAGTTGGAGATAAGTATGAATATTTGTTCCATCCCGCTAAAGGGGAAGAGGTAAGCTTTGATGAAGCTATGTATTTTGTCCTTTCTGTTACGGTTGATAACGAAAAAGTCTCTTTTGAAATGATTGATACAGAGGGAAAGACCTGGGACAAGTTTACGTTTAAATCAGACCTATAGCCTGCTTTCGGTTTTTGGAAATCGATTGCCATGCTATATGTTGATTGATTGTATTCTTCTTATGATACACTCTTATTTAACTTGAGTTCGACATAGTAAATGTTGTCTTGTACTGAATATCAATTGATTATTAATTTGTTGTCAGGTTGAGCGCAGTCGAAACCTATTAAAGTGTCGTAATTTAAGGACCTTTCGACTGCGCTCAAGGTGACAGATGCCTATTTTATTGACAAAGAGGTGTTTGAAATCGATTAACTTATATCGAACTCACGTTATCTAAGGAAAGGCATAGTTTTGTTCAGTCTTGTGCAACCTTTCAAAAACCTGTGACAACCGAACTTCTTATCCTAGGTAAATGTAATAGTTTGCTAGATGGTAATTAATCGGTTAAAGGCAGGGAAGTATTTAACATTCCGTCAACAATGACTTTTCCCAATCCGTCTCCATAAAAACTTACGCTAGACTCGTATCCTTCGCCATTGTTATATTGATCAGCGCTCAGAATATAGCTGATCCATTCGTTGGCGAGCCCACCAATGGTAGGGTGTTCAATTCCCTTTGCTTTTAGTTGTTTTTTAATTTTTAAACCCAATCCTGCTGCCAATTCGCCAGGTGCCCCGACCATTAGAAGATCTCCGAGCCTCAAGGCACAAATATGTATTTTCCGGACTCATAACACCCAAAACAACATCCAAAACTTCTGGTGTAAGCTTGTATTCCTCACCTCCAGTTTCCATAAAGGAGGGATGCACTTTACGCTTTGGTAAATCCACTACAAAATGATTATATTCAAATTTCACTTTTGATCTGGTCCTTGTGTTTTGATAAATCCTTAAAGCTTTTATGGCCACTTCCCTTCCATAGACCTCAGCTTTTTCATAATGGCTGGAACCACCGCCCTGCCCTATTGGGGATTGATCTCCTTCAGCACCATTGTAATACATAACCGTTATTCCATTCCCAATCCATTGCTCAAGTTCCCGTTGCATAAAACCAGGCCACCCTCCTGACACCATCATATCTTCTCCGCTCATAAATGTCGGATGGGCTGTCCAATTCACAAGAACGGTCATTGGTGCACCGTTTTCATAATCAATGCGGGTAAGGGTAAGTTCATTATCCACCTCTGGATCTCCACGTCTATTTCGATTCATATTAGGGATTAGAATACTGGGTCTGGACCCCTGCACCACATGACCTGACCGTCAAAAATGCACATGAGGAAGGGCTTAAAGAACAAGAAGCTTTCTATGCAAGTTGCCCTAGACTTGATGGTGTCTTTGTTCCTGGCGGCGATCCAGGGGAAAATCACCCTTCCAATTTAATTCTTTATTTAAAGGATTTGTCGATACTGCTTCAAAAACACCATCCCGATGCTGGTCTTTGGGTATCCTTACAAGGTTTTAACGAAGAAAAAGTGAAGTATTTTTTTAAATACCTTGAGGACCAAAACCCAGATTGGCTTAAAGGTGTTGTTTATGGGCCAAGTAGCCCTCCCATTGAGTGGGAACGGGAACATTTGCCAAAGAAATACCAACATCGCTTTTATCCGGATATAACGCATACAGTAAGATGTCATTATCCCGCTGAAAATTGGGACCAGGCCTTTGCACTAACCTTGGGCAGGGAGCCTTGCAACCCACAGCCATTGCTTTATACTAAACTTTTTAATAAGGATGCCAAGCATACTGATGGATTCATAACGTATTCCGATGGTTCCCATGATGATGTGAATAAAGTACTATGGAGCCAGTTGGGGTGGGATTCCAAAGGTGATGTAAGGGCTGTTATCGTTGAATATTGCCGGTCTTTCTTTGGTGCAAAAGTTGCTGAAGAGTGTGCCGATGGCATATTTGCCTTGGAACAAAATTGGGTAGGCCCGGCCTTGGGAAACAAGGTGATTGGAGAGACTCTGGCGTTATGGAAAAAACTTGAAATCGACAATCCTGGGCTGGCAGATAATTGGAGATGGCAACAATTGATAATGCGTGCCTATTACGACGCCTATATACAAGCCCGTCTTACGTATGAGAAAGGTCTTGAAGTTGAAGCTTACCAAATACTTGGCAATGCAAAAACAATTGGTGCCGATAAGGCTATGACAAAAGCATTGGATCATATTCAAAGGGCAGATCGAAAACTTGTTTCCCAAGAATTAAAGCGGAAAGTTTTTCAATATGCCGATGATTTGTTTCATTCCATTGGGGCTCAGACCAGTGTATCAAAATACAATGCCCGTAGCGCCGAACGGGGAGCTGTATTGGATCTTATAGATTATCCATTGAATAATAGATGGTGGTTGGAAGATGAATTTAAGAAAATACGGGAGTTTACAACTGAAGATGCGAAATTGGCCAGACTTGAGTTTATTAGAAACTATGAATTTCCAGGAAAAGGAAGTTTCTATGACAATATTTCAAGCGCTGATGCAAAACACGTAACCTCTGAAACCGATGATGCCATTGACTATTTATGGGAGAATAACGGCCTAAGTAGAAAGCGGCTTTCCACCCAATTATTTCAGTTTACGCCAACATTGGAGTATGATGATCTAGACCCAAACTCAAATTATATCATTCGTGTTTCTGGCTATGGGGAAGCCTTATTAAGAGCCAATGGTGAGCGATTAAAATCCACCAAATACGAAAAAGGGTTTGAGCAATTTAAAGAATTTCCATTACCCAAAAATCTAATTAAAGAGGGAAAGCTTAAAATTGCATTCGACAAACCAGACGAAGAACACCTGAACTGGAGAAAACAATCGAGAGTAACGGATGTGTGGGTATTGAAACAATAATTAATTATACTCTGATTATTTGTGTGGAGCTTACGTTTCTTATACTTAAATTTAGGTTTTTATAATAATCAGCGATGAATATCATGAATCAAAAACTAATTCATGAAATAGAAAATTGGTTTCGACAATATCAGGGGACGATCACCGCCTTTTCAGGGGGAATTGACTCGGCCCTGGTTCTTTTTCTTTCCAGAAAATATTTGGGGCGAAAAAGAACCCTTGGCGTAATATCCAATAGCGAAAGCCTAAAAGACAAGGACTATCGATTGGCATTGGATTTTGCTTGTAAAAATGATATTCAATTAGAAACCGTTTATACAAAAGAGTTGTCAGATCCAAATTACAGTACCAATCCTGCTAACCGCTGTTACTTTTGTAAAACGCATTTGTATGATGCTTTAGACAAGATTAAGACGAAGTATCCTGAATATACCATATTAAACGGCACAAATAAGGACGACTTTTCAGATTATAGGCCCGGAATGAAGGCCGCCGATGAAAATGGGGTAAAATCTCCATTGGCAGATCTTGGATTGGGCAAGGTGGAGATTCGGGAGCTTGCGAAACACTTTGGCATTCCATTTTGGGATAAGCCGGCCAGTCCCTGCTTAAGTTCAAGAATACCCTATGGCAATAAGGTTACTGCCAATAAATTAGAGCAAATAGAAAAAGTTGAAGGGATTTTGAACGACTTTGGATTTAATAACGTAAGGGCTAGGCACTATGATAAATCCTGTGTTATTGAAGTCCCCTTGTCAGAACTTGGTGCATTAAAAAACTATTCCGCCGAAATTTTTCCAAAAATAGAAAATATCGGTTTTGAGAAATGTATAATAGAGGAAGATGGGTTAATCTCAGGAAAACTAAATCAAGCATTAAGGGTAAATAATGGATAACTTTAATATTGATCATGATAGAGAAAACCGAATTGGTTTCCCAGAGGTGGTTTATGGTGTAAATAAATCCATTGAAGATTTATCCCAAATATTGGAAAACTATAATACACGAGGAAAAAATGCCATGGTCACAAAACTGCAACCCGAAAAGGCAGCAATTTTAATGGCGGAATACCCCAATGCATTCTATGATAAACTGTCGAATATCTTTATGGCGCAACCATTGAAAGAAATCCATGGCGAAGGTGAAGTAGCTATCATTTCGGCTGGGACATCGGACATCCATATTGTCAATGAAGCCTATTATACCTTGCAGTTTATGGGTATAAAGGCCCAAAGAGTGAACGATGTGGGAGTAGCAGGTATACATAGGATAATGGACCTAGTTGAAGAATTACGGTCTTACAAAATCTTGATTGTAATTGCCGGTTTTGAAGGTGCTTTGCCGACGGTGGTAGGCGGACTTTTACACCAACCCATTATCGCAGTACCTGCCGATGTCGGCTATGGTGTTGCCGAAGGTGGACATGTAGCATTGAACGCCATGCTTTCCAGTTGTGCCAATGGTATAACTGTAGTGAATATTAATAATGGATACGGTGCTGCCATGTCGGCCTTGCGTATACTAAATATAATTAAAAAGTAAATGAACACCCTTTATATTGAAGCTTTTTCGGGCTTATCCGGTGACATGTTTTTGGGAGCTTTGGCGGGATTGGCCGATGCTTATGATGAGTTGGAAAAACTTCCCGAATTGCTTGCCTTAAGTGATGGTAAAATAGAGATTACCGAAGTTGATAAAAATGGTATTATCTGTAAGCATGTCAAGGTCATCGACTTAAATGAACAGCACAGCCATTCCCCTAGTAATGAACACGAGCACCATCATGAGCATGGGCATGATCACCATCATGACGACAATCACAACCATGGTCATCACCATCATCATCGGCATTTAAGCGATATCAATACAATTATTGAAAACGCGTCCATTCCAGATAACGCAAAAAAAATTGCAAAAGCTATTTTCTTGATTATTGGAGAATCGGAAAGTAAGATCCATAACATCCCTCTGAAAAAAATTCATTTTCATGAGGTAAGTGGTGTCGATTCAATTATAGATATTGTTGGATGCGCTCTATTGTTAGATAAGCTTAAGATAAATAAAACCTATGCCACACCCATTTGCACAGGGTTTGGCTTTGTAAACACCCAACACGGCAAACTACCTGTCCCCGCCCCTGCAACCGCTGATATACTAGCAGGTATACCCAGTTATGCCGGTGATGAACAAGGAGAAAGGGTCACCCCCACAGGGGCGGCGATTTTAAAGTATTTGAATTCAGATTTTGACATCCCCGTTTTGACTGCCACAAAAACAGTATATGGGCCGGGATCTAAAGATTTTATTGCCCCGAATGTTGTACGATTATCCCTATGCGAACAACAAAACAGCTCAGAGGACATTTATGTTTTAGAGACCAATATCGATGATATGTCCAATGAATTTCTGGGTAATGACTTCCAAGAAGGTCTGTTCAAGCATGGAGCGAACGATTTCCATTACAATTCCATTCATATGAAAAAAGGTCGTCAAGGGGTTTTATTGTCCTGTTCAGTACCAGCCAATAGAATTCAACAACTATCTGACTATATTTTTGAACATACTTCGACGATCGGAGTTCGATATTATCCTGTAAAAGGGAATAAATTGGAGCGCGAAATCAGGTCGTTTGAAACGCCATATGGTATGGTAAACGTTAAAATCGTCAAGACTCCATCTGGGAGAAAAAAAACGAAAATTGAATATGATGATCTAAAGAAAATCAGTGACAAAATAGATCAACCTATATATTTTTTAGAAAAAGAAATTATGAACCTTATAAATGAACAATTATGAAAACTAAATTGCTAATGACTTTGATGCTTATTCCTATGATCGGTATGGCCCATTCGGGACATGAACACAACGTAACCGATATCCTATTAAATCCATTGTCTTGGGCTGATCATGGACTGGTAATAACTCTTTTGGGCATTTTATCCCTAGTGGTAATCCGAAAAATAGTATTAAAGTATTTCCCCAACACTTTTAAAAGTCTTGCAAAAAAGTAATAGTCTTAACTTCCTGATAAGCCAATATTAAGGAGTCAAGGTGCGGTTATGCTTCAATAAGGGTTAGCAAAATTACTGTCATAGAGTCAAAAACTTTTTGTCTCAATCCACTGAATGTGCCCCAAACTGATTAAACATCAAATTATTACCAAAATTTAAACGTGTGAAATACGAAGGAAAATACAAGGTTTTCGATCCCAATAGGATAAATACATATCCTGTCTCCGGTCGTACTAATAAAGTAAAATTCAATGATCTTGTTTTTCCAGATCAAATCGACAAGATGGAATTTAATATTTCGGAAGATGTCGATAAAAGGATTACAGAACTTGCAAAAAATATAATTACCGCCAAAGAAAAGGGTAATCCCGTATTATTTTTTACTGGAGGACATCTGGTTAAAAATGGATTGAGCTTGCTACTGGGAGAACTGATAAAGAAGGATGCTTTTACCATTGTTGCAGGAAATGGTTCAACTTCCATTCACGATTTCGAATTGGGTCTTATAGGTGAGACCAGTGAATATGTGCCGCAAGCCTTGGAAAAAGGTGAATTCGGAATGGCTTATGAATTCAATTATATCAATGCCGCCCTGATTATAGGGGATACATACAATCTTGGTTACGGGGAGTCAGTGGGCAAAATGATTTGTGACCTCTCATTTAGAAAAGAGGTAGAAATACTTCTTGATCTAGAAGAAAATGCAATTCAATTTTCATATCCCGAATTAAGTGTTCAGGCCATATGCTATGACCATAATATACCTTTTACGGTACACGCAGGGATTGGAACCGATGTTATAGATCAACACCCCTATTTCGATGGGCGGGCCAAAGGCGGATGTTCCGGAAGGGATTTTTTGATTTACACCAATGAAATTGCCCAACTCGAAAACGGTGGCGTAATACTTAACGTAGGAAGTGCCGTCACAGGGCCGGAGGTGTTTTTGAAAGCTGCCTCCATGGCCGGAAATATCGGTCAAGTTCCTGATAAGATCATCACCGCGAATTTTGACCTAAGAGCCTATAATCCTGAAGATTTCACAAAAGAAGATCGCGTGGGTTATTATTACCGTGATCAGAAAAGTATTGTCACAAGGGTTCCTGATGCTTATAATGGAAAAGGGTATTATATCGGTGGAAATCAAATTCATACGATACCGGTGCTTTATAAAAAATTGATGGCAATGTTGTAAACCAATCGCTTCATTGAAAAAGGTATAGGGTTCATCCAGTTATTATAGTGGTTAAGTATTGACAAAAATGAAACAAGAAAGAATAAAGGAAATTCTCAAGAAATTCGAAAACGTGAAAGTCGCGGTCTATGGTGATTTTTGCTTAGATGTCTATTGGGATATGGATCCTGAAGGGTCAGAGGTTTCTGTGGAAACAGGACTAAAGGCAGAATCAGTGGCAAAACATACCTATTCACCCGGAGGAGCTGGAAATATTGTGGCAAATATTGCCGCATTACATCCTAAATCCATCAAAGTAATCGGAGTTGTGGGAGCCGATATCTATGGGAATGAATTGCAATCAAAATTAGAAGGGCTGGGTGCTGATATCAGCCCATTAACAATTCAAAAAGACAACTTCAATACCTATACCTATATCAAAAAAATGTATGGGGAAAAAGAAGACCCTAGGATAGATTTCGGTTTAAAAAATAAGAGGTCAAAGGAGACTGATCAAGCCATACTCCAGAATATCAAGGCTGCCCTAGAAGACCAAGATGTTTTGATTTTCAATCAACAAGTGGTTGGTAGCATTCCCAATGAAGAATTCATTGATGCTGTAAATATACTATTCGAAGAATTTGATGATAAGGTCGTTATTTTGGATTCAAGACATTACAATGATAAGTTCAAAAGTGTATACCGCAAATCAAATGAGATAGAAACCGCTGTTTTAAATGGCAAAGATGCACAGCCACAGGATTTTATTTCCTTTTCAGAGATTAAGAAACACGGGGCCAAGGTGTATGAACGATACAATAAACCTCTTTTCGTAACCTGCGGGAATCGAGGTATTATTACGTTTGATGCCAATGGAATCAATGAAATTCCCGGAATACTGATAAACAGCACCATAGATACGGTAGGAGCAGGTGATACATCCTTGAGTGCCATTTCTTTGTGCTTGGCTGCTGGTATTCAACCCGCTGAAGCCGCAAGGTT
This sequence comes from Bacteroidota bacterium, assembly GCA_024279425.1. Lineage (GTDB taxonomy): Bacteria > Bacteroidota > Bacteroidia > Flavobacteriales > Flavobacteriaceae > Maribacter_A. The sequence continues at coordinate 33,827 of JAJRRO010000059.1, forward strand.
TGCCAATTTTGCCTCCGCCATAACCATACAAAAGCTTTTTACGACCGGTACGGCAACCGGTGAAGAGGTTCTGGCCATTAGCAAGGATGCCGACTATAATTTTAGGCCAGAACTGGCCAATGACCTGCGATCGGCCAGTTATTATAAAGACTCCGAAATAGAAATTTGTGATGCCGAGGTAACTTCAGTATTGGGTCATATAAAACATGTAGTTTTTGATCATGACGGTACCATAAGTACCCAACGCGAAGGTTGGGAAGCTATTATGGAGCCCGTAATGATCAAGGCCGTATTGGGAGATTTATATGAAACGGCTGATAAAGCACTTTACGATCAAGTACAGAATCGTGTTCTTGACTTTATCGACACTTCTACAGGTATTCAAACCATCGTTCAGATGGAAGGCCTAGTAAAAATGGTAGAAGAATTTGGCTTGGTTCCACAAGAAGACGTTTTGGACAAGTTTGGATATAAAGAAATTTACAATGACGCTTTAATGGAAATGGTCAATAAGCGGATACTTAAATTCAGCAGTGGACAGTTGGTAGTATCCGATTTCACGCTAAAAGGTGCTGTAGATTTCCTTAAAACCCTTAAAGCGCGTGGAGTAATAGTGTATTTGGCCAGTGGAACTGATGAAGAAGATGTAGTTAATGAGGCCAAATCTTTGCGGTATGACCATCTTTTCGATGGAGGTATTTACGGCTCTGTCGGCGACATTAGCAAGTATTCCAAAAAAATGGTCATTGAAAAAATTATCCGTAGCAATAAACTAAAAGGAAACGAATTAGTAGTCATAGGTGATGGTCCCGTCGAAATAAAGGAATGTATTAAAGCGGGGGGAATCGCCATTGGAATTGCAAGTGATGAAGTTCGTAGATATGGACTAAATCCACAAAAACGGTCACGATTGATTAAAGCTGGGGCCCAGATAATCATTTCTGATTTTTCCCAAAGTAGTACACTACTGGATTTAATATTCAATACACAGAAAAATGCCTAAGAATTTACAACCGGAGGCCTATTATTTGGGATTTGATATTGGTGGCACCAAATGCAGTATTGTATTGGGGGATAAGGACTTTAACATCTATGAGAAGATTTTTTTTGAAACCAAAGTCGAAAGGGGATACAAAGCCATTTTAGAAGAATTCAAAGACCATGTCCAAAAACTTTTTGAAACCTATGACCAAAAAAAAATGCTTAAAATCGGGATTAGTTGTGGAGGACCATTAGATTCAAAGAAAGGAATCATAAAATCGCCCCCAAATCTACCGGGATGGGACGAGGTCCCGATTGTTGACCTATTTAAAAATGAATTTCAAGTGCCCGTTGAAATTCAAAATGATGCCAATGCTTGTGCTATTGCCGAATGGATGATGGGTGCGGGCAAGGGTTCACAAAATATGATATTTCTGACTTTCGGAACTGGAATGGGCGCTGGACTCATTTTAAACGGAAGGATTTATTCAGGCACTAATGACCTCGGCGGCGAAATTGGCCATATACGAATGGCCGATAAGGGCCCAATAGGTTTTGGAAAAGCAGGCTCCTTCGAAGGATTTTGTAGTGGAGGCGGAATTGCCCAATTGGCAAAAGCCCATGTATTGAAAAAACTGGATGCCAAAGCGCATGTTGGATTTTGTACATCCAAGGAAAATGTTGATAAAATAACGGCCAAGACCGTTTTTGAGGCGGCAAATTTGGGAGATGAAGTGGCGCATGAAATTGTCAGGATATCAGCGGAACATCTGGGAAAAGGGATTGCGATATTGATCGATATCCTCAATCCTGAACGTATCGTAATCGGGAGTATCTACGCTCGCAATGAAAAATTATTAAAGCCAATGGTTGAAACGGTCTTAAGGAAGGAAGCAATCGCGGATGCCCTTGATGTTTGCAAAATTTTACCTGCAAAATTGGGTGATAAGATAGGAGACTATGCAGCATTGGGTGTGGCTTTGCAATAAACTAGAAACGAGTTCAATTGGTAAATAGCATAGTATGCAAATATTGAAAAATCTATTTCAGGTAGGTGGTGATTTAAACGGAATAACCTTTGACCTTCCTGGTGCTCTCTGGAATGATGGAAACTCCTATATTCTAAAAACTCCCAAAGGGTTGATTATGTTTGATTGTGGATGTGGGGATACAATGAATCAAATTTTTAAGAATATGGAATATTGGGGAATGGCCCCAAAAGACATTCTATATTGTTTGTTGACCCACCCTCATTTTGACCATGCCGGAGGGGCCCATATTTTAAAGGAACAGGGCGTTGAATTGATTGCGATTAAGGAAACCGCCAATGCTATTTTAGAAGGTGACGAACGTTGCTGCGGGTATCTTTATCACAAGAAATTTAAGCCTTGCAAGGTAGACCAGGTTGTTAAAGATGGTGAGATTCTCCAGTTACTGGACATAACGTTTAAAGTAATGCACTTTCCAGGACATTCTATGGGATGTACTGCCTTTGGTTTTGAACATGAGCAAAAACGCATAGTGGTTAGTGGTGATATCATTGGCACTATATTAGGAGGGGATTTCGGATGGGACGGATCTATTGACTTCAATAAAAAAGTCTATATAGATTCGCTAAGACGATTTGCAAAAGTTGAAATGGATATGATGTTACCCGGTCATGGCCTCATCCATTTTCATAAACCTCAATATCGTATTGAGGAATCTCTCAATAGTGCCTTGATGCAATGGCGATAAAAAATATATTAAAAAATGATACTTAAGTTGTAGCTATGGAAACAAACAAAATATTGGAAGAATTGCTAGACCGATATCCTCCCCTCGAAATCTGCAAGGATCAAATACAGAAAGGGGGAGAAATACTAATTGAATCCTATAAAAATGACGGTAAATTATTGGTCTGTGGAAATGGGGGCAGCTCTTCGGATTCCGATCACATTGTTGGGGAGTTAATGAAGAGTTTTTCCAAAAAACGCCCCATATCCAGTAATCTTTCAGCAAATCTGACAGAAATATCCAGTGATAGAGGACAGTTGCTCTCAGCTAAACTGGAAAGTGGTTTGTCCGCCATTTCTCTGAGTGCACATAGCGGATTGGTGTCGGCAATTTCAAACGATATCGGAGGTGATTTTGTTTTTGCACAGCAAGTAGCGGGTTACGGAAGAAAAAATGATGTTTTGTTAGGAATCAGTACTTCGGGTAATTCCCAAAACGTTGTGGATGCCTGCATTACGGCCAAGGCAAAAGGGATGAAGGTAATCGGATTAATTGGGGAAAATGGAGGTGCAATGAAAGCATACTGTGACATAGCTATCTGTGTGCCTTCAACCTTGACCGCTCATATACAGGAATTCCATTTACCCATATATCATGTGCTGTGCATCATGGTAGAAGAAACCTTTTTTTAGCATAAATCGTCGGCATTTATAATAAAATCAACATGAATAGGTCCAATACTAAAACTTTGTCTTTTTTACTTGCCTTAGGGCTTTGTACCATCAACAGTTGTAAAGAAGATAACAAAACCAGCGATACTCCATTGACAGAAAAACAGATCACCTTTACTCCAAAAACACATTCCCTAGACAATAACGACAACTTTTCCCCAGATGGAAAATACCTATGCTATGATACACGGGGCATGGTGTTCAATACGAATTTGGCAAATAGTAAGTCTATCGAAAAGGTGGAGATAGCCACAGGCAAGGAAACCGTATTGTGGGAGCCCGAATCGGTATCCGGTGAAAATGGTGCACCCGGAGTAGCTGCGGTTTCATACCATCCAACAGAGAACAAAGTCATATTCATTCACGGACCATTACTGGAAGAAGTGGACGAAAGAGGATATTATGACATTAGAAACCGCACAGGTGTCATCGTAAGTGCTGACGGATCTGGTGTCGTTACAAAAGTAGATATGCGGGATGCTTCCGCTGATGGGCCAACAATTTTTGGCGCCCAAAGAGGAGGAACACATCGGCATGAATTTTCCCGTGATGGAAAACGGATTGGTTTCACCTACGATGATTTCCTTCAACAGGATTATGATCGAACCATCGGATATATGGAACCCCATGAAAATGCCCCCAAAGGCTATACCAATTATTTTACGGTATTGCTAAAGCCGGTTAAAAAGGGAAGCTCGAAACCCGGTGAGATTGAAAAGGCCTATGGTGATTCCTGGGTGGATCATAAAGGAACCAAACGTGCTTTTATAGGCAAGGTTAGGGCCGCAAATGGTGTTGATTACGAAACCTCTCTTTTTGTTGCAGAGATTCCCGATACCACTGACATAACAACAGCAGATTCAGGAGATAAGGATACCTATCCCCTACCCCCAAAAGGAATTAAAATTAGAAGACTTACACACAGCACATCGGATGAAGGTATAGTTCGAGGTTCGTATGACGGGAAAAGGATAGCCTATCTATCAAATGATAAAAACGGAATACAGCAGGTTTATGTTATTCCGACTGACGGTTCCGATACTCATGAAAATATAGAAAAGCGACCCAAAAAAGTAACCAATTACAAATCGGATGCTTCCAACATAAGATGGCATGTTTCCGATGATTGGGTGTTTTCCATAAGCCATGGTAAAGTATATGCCAGTACTATTGGGAACCTTACCGATTTTGGAAAAACATTCCTTTTGACACCTGAGGATTTAGAGAGAGGGAATTTGGTTGCAGCCCCAAAAGGTGATATGCTGGCGTATAAAGTAAACCTTATCGATAAAAATTCTGAACGAGTAATTGATGGAGCAGTTCAAAATGAAGTTGCACAAATATTTATTCTAGAAATAAATGATGACTATTTGAAGGGGCTACTAAATTGAGTTGATGGGGGAAAAAGTACAATGGGGAGTATTGGGTGCTGCAACCATAGCTATGGAACAGGTTATCCCAGCATTGAAGAAAAGTAAACATTCAGAGCTTTTGGCCATTGCTTCAAGAAACATTGAAAAAGCTAGGGAAGCAGCAAAATCTTCACAGATTCCAAAATATTATGGCAGCTATCAGGAATTACTTGATGATAAGGAAATTGAAGCTGTTTACATTCCCCTACCCAATCACCTTCATGTAAAATGGGCCATCAATGCCTTAAAAGCCAGAAAGCATGTACTGGTTGAAAAACCGATAGCCATGAGTAGCTCTGAAGCCAGAAAGTTAATGGACGAGGCCAATAAACATCCAGACCTCAAAATAGCTGAGGCATTTATGTATAAATATCATCCCCAGTGGGTAAGGGTAAAAGAAATGATTACCAATGGAGCGATAGGGCAATTAAAAACCATCCAATCTTCGTTTTCGTTCTTTGATGATGACCCCAAAAGCATCGTGAACAACAAGGAATTTGGTGGTGGTAGTCTTATGGACATCGGTTGTTATCCTATTTCCATCTCTCGATTTTTATTTGATACCGAACCTACATCGGTTTTGGCCACAATAGATTACCATCCTGAATTTGAGGTAGATATTTTAGCCACCGGAATACTTGAATTTGAATCGGGAAATTCCTCATTCTTTAGTGGCATCCAATTGACGGAAAACCAACAAGTGCATATTTTTGGAACAGAAGGCAGCATTGAATTTGAATTGCCTTTTAATCCGCCCAATGATAAATCCGCAAGAATTTGGTGGACCAAAGGTGGCCACAAAAAGGAAATATCGTTTGAAATATGCAATCAATATACCTTACAGGCCGATTCTTTTTCATTGGCCATCTTGGAAAACAAAGAAGTGACTACTGATCTGGAAGATGCATGCAAGAATATGGTCATTATTGAAAAATTAAAAGAAAGTGATAGAAGCGGTAAGCGAATTAGTCTATAGGGTCATTCCATTAAGCATAGCAATGTCCTTATTTTTACTCTTTTACGCAGTAGAACAGGCATTGAAATCAGTCTTAATGCCAAGTTAAGATAGAGGCTGTGATGATACTTTTTTGATTGTGGATGTTATGCTTTTTTACGTAACACGTTTAGAGCCTGTTTAAATTTATCAATCGTTTTTCCAATAGTAGAAATACCCGTCCTCTGCACCTAAAAGCAAATCAGGTTTTCCCTTTTTATCCCAGTTCACAAAGGTTGGACTGGTTGAATGGCCCGCAATCTTTTTATCTGAAAAATTACCCTTAAAATTAAAATTAACTTTTTGGCCATCTTGACCTGTATTTTCCCATAGCGCGGCATTTAGCCCATTTATTACAATATCGGTATCACCATCATTGTCCCAATCCCCAAACGCCAATTTTCTTCTTCCGCTACTTCCGTATTTAGCCTCACTCAACCTTAATTCTCCACCTAGGCTATCGATAATTTCATTTTTGCGACTATACGTTTTGTCCGAATAAAAAATACGCTTTCCAGGTCTCAATAAAAGTTCATTTTCATCTTTATAGCGCTCAAAATAGGACAAGTACCCTTCAGAATCCAGCATAATCAAATCCGTAAGATTGTCTTTGTTCCAGTCTATGGCTGTCGGGGTTGTTCGCCATTGCGTAGCAAGCGTTTTGGGCTCTGGATCCCACCAAAACCAATCCGGTTTTGGGGTTGTGCCTGTCCATTCTACATACATAGGCTTTTCTTTACTAAGTTTGGGGTTTCCCGGAGAACCTATATTTTCATACCAAACGACTTTACCCCAAATGGAATTTACAATAATGTCTTTTAATCCATCGTTGTTCCAATCTTCTACTGATAAGGTGGTATAGCCCCATTTGGCCTCACAGGGACCTTGAATAGAACCGTTCTCCCCGGCTTGTATTCGGATAACCTCACCTTCAGCTTCCAATAATTTGGGTGCTGCCCATTTGGGAGCTTCTCCCCCATCAAGATTCTCTATAAACCCTATATATCCAGCTGAATTTCCGCAAATCAAATCCTCATCGCCGTCATCATCCCAATCTATACTAAATGGAGTGACTAGAGCGCCAAATTTTACGTGCTCCGCTTTTTGCTGAAAATATTTTGGAGTTTCGAAAATGGGCATCCGATCTTCCACCCTTCCAGTATTTTCCATAAAAGCTACTCTCCCGTCCTCATCACCAACGATCAGATCAATATCCCCATCGGTATCCCAATCCAAGGAGACTGGCAGGATCATTTCCAATTCCATGGTGATAATACCAGTATTATTTTTTAGGTATTTCCCCTCGGCATATTTTGGCTTTTCCCTTGTTCCAATATTCTCAAACCAAGTAAATTTGTCAACAAACTCACCACAAATAATATCAAGATCGCCGTCATTATCAAAATCATCAAAATTGGGCGATGGAGCTCCATAAACATCAATGGGTGAATCACCGCCCATAATTTTATCCCTTAGCTCATACGTTCCGTTCACATTTTCAATCAGATATACAAAACCATGAAGAGGGCCATTGGTCCAAACACCATCATCATTGAAGGCGTCGTCCCATCCATAATCTTCGCCGTCTTGGATGCCAACTACTATATCTAAATCTCCATCATTCTCATAATCAACATACTTCCATTGGTTAAATCTGATTTTATTATGAAGTTCACTAAAAGCATCTTCAGGAAACAATGGTTTGGGATTATGGGTAAAAGAAGTACCAAAATCAAGCAGTTCTTCCCCAGGCCGTAAAAATCTTGGTTGGCCCTTAACATAGGAAACTTGAATGTGCCTTATAGGGTCACTTATTTTTACCGGGGGCTCAAAAACAGGAAAGGCCCCTCCTTCTTTATTCTCGAAGAAAAATAGTCCGTTAAAAGGTACATCACTACAGGACACCAATAGATCCAAATCGCCATCATTATCATAATCCATTGGCAAGGGTGAGGCCCAAAGTCCAACCCCTAGATCAACGACCAAACCTGGATTATTATAGGATAACCTTTCAAATTTAGGTGTTGGGGCCACGGCCGTATCAGAGGGTTTTTCTTCCTGCTTACAGGACATAAATACCATCAGAAATACTATAAAAATTGATTTGTTCAAGTTCATTGTGATAGAAAATCTAAAGTAAATACTGGTTTACGGTAAATATACATATTGAAACGCCCGGACAATGCACCATTGTTGATGAGTTTACATAGAAAATTAACCCTCAAAAGATATTAAACATTTAAAAAAGGAAAGTGATTTTAAAAGTTCCCTTGGGTACTTTTCCCAACGTGAACCATAAGGCATAGTAGAATACTCTAAAGGACATCGCCATAATTGACTTGATACTGCAATTAACAACCCTTGACAAAAGTTTGGGAAACCTATCAATCTACCAAAGTAGTAGATAGGTCAATTTTCCATGTATTTTAATCAAAAATAACGAAACTATTGGCACAAGATAGTTGTAGTTTTATTCGCTTAATAATTAATGAAAACATGAAAAAAACACTCTTTCTTCCCTCTTTGATTTTATCCATATCATTAACCGCACAACAATATTCAGACACCCCTTTTACTCAGGATTATTCAGATACATTTGAATTGGATAGTTCGCTTGAAAATGTGGCTCTATCGCAGGTAAGAAGTGATAGAAACGGAGCTGTCAAAATAATATCTTCCGATGGTTTGTTGCAGGCATGGGATGAAGAATTGACCAAAGATGTTCGGTATAGACCCTTAGCTGATATGCAACTGATCGCCATGGAAAGCTATCAGGATCAATTCATCTATCTTACCGACAAGGCGGTTCTTAGCAATGCTTGGGGAGGAAAAATTTATATAGAACATGGTATAAAAAATCCATTACAATTTGCAATCGGCAAAGAGTTTATGACCTTAATCGCCTCACAAAACGAATTGGTGCTGCTTAAGGATGGAAAAAAAATATGGAGCAAGACCGAAAGCGCCCTCAATCCTATTGCTGCCTTCTTTGACGAAAAAGGGGAACGTTTTCTAATCTTGACAAAAAATGCCGTCTTTGAGCTGAAGACCGGCTCTCCAAAATTATCCAAAGTATACAACGGGCAAGACCTAGTGGACATAACCGTATATAAAGGCAATATTGTTCTTGGTACATCCAATGGAATATTAACCTTGTCTGGCGCCTCTTTTAGTCCCGGTACCATCGATCGAAAATTGCCTGGAACGGCTATCACATCCATTACATCCATTAATGATGAAATCTGGTTCGGCTCTACCAAAGGAGCATTTAAATTACGTAAGGACGGGAAATATGATTATTACGCTTCAAAAAGGTGGCTGGTTGATGATGAGGTTGTGGATATTGCAAAAGGACCCAATAAGAGTGTCCTTGTACTTACCAAAAAAGGATTGGGAAAAATCAACTTCGTGAAAATGACCTTGGCCGAAAAGGCCGAATATTTCCAGAAAATTCAGGGCTTACGTCATGTTCGTTACGGACTTACGGTAAATACGGGTCTATCCACTCCTGGAGATGTTTCTACTGGCACCTATTCGGATACCGATAATGACGGACTTTGGACCTCTATGTACTTGGCCGGGGAGTTGTTCAGGTATGCCGTGACCAAATCGGAAGACGCCAAACTAAATGCCTATGAAGCCTTTGAGGGAATGGAACGTCTTACCAATATTACAGGAATTGACGGTTTCCCTTCCAGGTCCTACGAAAGGGATGGTTATGAGCAAGGGTTGGGTTCTAACGGTTTCTCGGAGGAATGGCGAAAAAAGTTTATTGCTGAAAATGGTAGAATCTGGCGTTTGACGGAAGACAAAAGGTGGCGCTGGAAATCAAGTACCAGTAGTGATGAAACTTGTGGTCACTTTTTTGTATATGCCTTGTTTGCTGAGTTGGCCCCTGATAAGGAATGGAGAGATAGGGCCATTCATCAAATAAAGATTCAAATGGACCATATCATCGATAATGACTGGTATTTGGTGGACTGGAACGGTAAACCAACAGCCTGGGGCAAGTGGCACCCTGATTATGTAAATAGCTTTCCCATCAACGTTGGGGACCGTAGATTGAATTCGACTCTAATATTGTCGTTTTTACAAACCACCTATCATTTCACTGGGGATGAAAAATACAAGAAAGCAGCTAAAAAATTAATCAAGAGACATGGATATGATGAAAATGCCAATAGACCTGCATCTGTAATTGGATTTGAGGAAGGGGAATCTTTGAGTGATAGATGGAACCATTCGGATGATGAAATGTACTTTTTGACGATTCCAGGCTTTGTAAATTATTCCTTTGATGCTGAACAAAAGGAGAAGCATTTTGGCGCAGTCAAAAGCCATTGGGAAGTAGAACGATCCGAGAAAAATCCATTATGGAACTACCTTTTTGCACTTACAGGAGGAAAAAATATAGATAGTGAGGAATCGGCCTGGTGGCTCAGGGAATTTCCGATGGATCTCGTTGACTGGAAGATAGACAATAGCGAAAGAATGGATTTAACTAAAATTAAGCCCAATTTTAGAAGTCAAACCTATTCGGAAGTTTTACCACCGGATGAACGTGTATTAAGCTTACATAACGGCGCATACAGAAACGATGGCGGTAGCGGTGGCAAAAGGGAATATTCACCATATATCTATCTAATGCCGTATTGGGCAGGAAGATATGTTGAGGCAATCAGTGCGCCAAAATCCGAATAATTGGGCCTTTAAAATTGAGGCCGATACCTATTTTCATTCCTTTAACTATGTGAATACCCATGTGTTTTGCAATACCTTAAGTGCGAGGGATATCAAAGAAAATTGGTAGCTGGCCATGCCTTTATAGCCTTTGAAAATTTGGCTAACGCCAAGGGGTTTCAATTTTTTGCCACCGATAAGGACAATGCCTAATTCGAGAAAAGCTGCACAAAATTCTTCTCAATAGTTTCCAAATACTTTTTCTTGGCCTTGTCTGAAAGAAAGGATTTGTTTATCATTTCTTTGGCTTTATCCTCTGTGCCTTCAAATTCCTTTACAATTTTTTTAAGTAGCCTTTCACTTAATCCAAAACGTTTGCCTAATTCGATAAAATCATCAATTGTATATAAATAAGCTTGACCTCTCGGCAAACTGGTTCTTTCAAGTTCTCTGAACAGATTTAATGCAATAGGCGGGTCATTAACATGTAACTTCGTGTTCATTAAATCATATGTAGGAGAAAGTTGCATATCACCATCAGGTGTTTCTAATAAAGAGAAGTTTTTTAGGTGCGCATCTCCATTACCCGTGAGGAAGTTAAAAATTAGAATTCTAATGAACTCTACCTTATTCAAAGGGGAAAGAACATCTCCAAAATCTTCATAAGTTTTGGCAATGTACTTGTATCTTCCATTATTGTCCTTCATCGCTTGAAGTACTGAAGCGAAATCTTCTTGATTTAACTTTTCTTCATCTGTGTTATAATCAAATCTTCTTGTTACATAAACAGGTGTTCCATTAGCAAATTTCATAAAACAACATTCTGCAGTTCTTATACCATATAGTTGTTTCGCTATTTGCATAGTAACGTGCTCATTGGCAGGAGAATCTGAAGGCAAATCGAATCTCGAAAGTAGTGGTTTAGTTATATATATTGAGTTCTCATTATCAGCAAGGTTCGGTGATAATTCGGTACCTGTTGCTTTTCCAATAAACCCTTTTGTTTGCACACCTGATATACTGAATCCTGCAGGATAACCATCAATAACTTTCGAAATATCCTCCCAATTAAAATTGAGTTGTGGATTGATTTTAGATCTATCAAACAATCTTTTTTCACAAGAGGAACAGAACCCTTTAACATCGTCTTTTAAACAGCCAAAGCAGTGTCTCATTATTCATCAATTTTTTTTACTGTTATTGCTCCTATTGTGTCTTCACCGCACGAGTATACTAATAGTCCCCAATCATCACTGACATCAATTCCTAAAGCTTTGGATATTTTTTTTCTGTTTTCTCCTTCACTTAATATTGACTGAAAATAATGGAAGAGTTCTTTTGAATGATATTCCTTTTGACTTTTCGGCATATTAACGGAAATTGGTCTAGTATTGTCGTCATTTAGAAACGTATCTTCATAAATAAAATGGTACCCTTTATCATCTCTCCAGAGTTCCCCAGCTTTCTGCTTTCCTTTGTATATGACTTCCAACTTCATTTAACCTGTTTTACTTCGATTTTCATTTCTAAATTAAGGAAGCGAAATATTTCGCTTATTATATCTAATCTTGGATTCGTTTTTCCCAACTCTATATCTGAAATGGTGGTCCTTGAAAGACCTGTATATTCAGATAATTCACCGATAGTTAAGTTTAATACTTTCCTTCTTGCTCTTATAATTTTTCCTAATTCCACCTTATTCATAACCATTTATCTGGTTCTTATTTGACAAATATAAGGTTTTTAAAAATAAATGTTAACTAATAACCAGTTGTCTTTTCAAAAAGAAACAAAACAATGCTTTTTATCTAGATTGACAGATAATAACCAGAATACTGGTTATTAAAAACAATGCTCGTACTGAAATTAAAGTATATTTCAGATGAAACCTATCAGAAGAGTTTCTAACTCAATTTTTCCTTCTTTCCCTTTTTCAGATTCGAGTTTTTCAATTACTCGATTGAATAATGTTTTCAGTTCTGAAATTCTTATCTCACTCATATCTTAAATTGTAGCCAACAGTTCGTGTAAAATGCTTTTTAATGCAATTTTACATAGTGTTAGGTTATCGTTATTACTTTATAACGTGTTCCATAAAATACGTTCCATTGAACCTGCAATCTTCCCACTTCTCAGGAGTGTTACTTGCACTAACATAAATCGGTGTTTGCAAATTGATTGTTAGAGAATCCCTTGAGAAGCCAATAGCTCCTTTTAAATTACTCTGCTTCCAAGGTGAATTGGTTTTGTCGCGTTCATATGTTAATACAATATCCGAGGCATTAATTTCCCCAGTTATCTTGTCCACATATATCCAATGTTGGCTGTCAAATTCATATTTGGAAACATCAAAAGTATGAACGTTACCTCTCCCTTCGTTGTGTATTGGAATTTCAATCTCAAAGTTGAATTCATCCGACGTTCTGACTATTACCTCTTCCTTCCCACCCTGCCCGTGCAAAAAAGTAAAGACGGGTGGCATATCTATTCAAAAGGGTGTGGTTAATACAGAGACCGGTATTCTTAAAATCCTTATCGTTTTTTCGTATCTCATCTTCCATCTGGCGATAGGATACCAATACATCTTTTTTTCCTGTTTTAATATCTATTTTAAATATCCCATCATTCTGGGGTGTTGGTTCATCTTTTGACCAGTCCATTGCGCCTGGGTAACCGGTAACCGCTCGAAGACGGGCAAGTCTTCCGTAATTGATACCCATGAAAAAAGAGCCGTCCCAGGCGACCCCACCATTACCGATAGGCGTGTCATCATAACGGTATTCCTTGATTCGTTTTTTCTTTTCTATATCATAGAGGACCGTATAGACTTTTCCTGTTTCAACATCTAAATCGTTGAAAAAGAATTGGGTTTCGGCCGCATTTGGGTTCCAAAAGAACATGGTTCCCTGCTGCGGATTCCATGCATTCGTTTGGTCCAAATAGATAGTTTTATGGTCTCGCTCAGTATCTAGGATAAATATTCTGGCGGCATCCTTGGGTTCGGGCATACGGTCGATTCGGTCAATTTCAAGACCCAGAATATACCTTCCGCTCTCATTCCAGGGTATTATACGACATTGGCCTATATAACCAAAGAAGTGGTGTTTCTCACCAAAAGTCAGCTGTTCGATTTCCAAATCAAAGGTTGGTGTTTCTTTGCGGACACCCGATGAGCATGCCGTCAACAAAATAGCGCACACCGCAATGCTGAAAAAAATCAAGATCGGGATTACTTCGAGTCTTTTGGAGGTATTATTCAATTTAATATTCATTCATCACTTTTTTAATGGTCAATGGCGGTAGTCTGCATATTAACTATATTTCAAGCTCAGAAAATCCCGCATTTGAATTTTCTCTCGGATACCTCCCCGAATACATCCCTTTTCAAAATAGGTTATTACACAGTCTGGTGTTTTGCCTATATACGGTAGTATCTTTTAATTATTACATGACTTCTTTTATACCTTCTTCCTCCTGAACCACCAGATATAAAAACCGGTAAAGGGAAGCGAAGCACCAATTAGAGAAGCAAAAAAGACCAATAGTCTACCGGTCAAGCCCAATATCGAACCAAAATGCACATCATAAACCAAGCCATTTAATTTGGTAAAAACACTAGCCTCTGCTTGGAGCCCATATTCAAAATTCCCAGTCAACCTTTCACCAGTGTATCGATCAAAGTATAGATGATCCACACTGTACACTAACTGATTTTTATCAATGATCACCACTTGAATGGGATCATTACTTTTATGCGGATTACTGACACGAATATTTCTATCCGGAAATTCTTTGCGAAATCTTGATCCTAATTGCTCCATCAATTGATAATGATTCTTATTGCCCGTTATTTTATTTTCCGTTGACATTGGAATATCATAGGTTATTGAGTTTTCATCGCCTAATAATCTAAAAGAATTTTTTACCATTTCAAATCCCCAGAAAAGTCCGGTAGCTATTATGAATAGCAATATCCAGCTAGCATAAAACCCAATAACATTGTGAAACTTATAATTGAGCACTTTCAGTCTTGCGCTCAAATTGATTCTAAAATGTTCTTTTATATGGGAATGGTTTAAAGGCCACCATAGCACAATACCTGATAATACCATTACAAGAAACAAAAGGGTACCCCAATGAACGATTTCTCGACCTGTCTCACCCAATAATAAATTTCGATGCAAAAATCTCAACGTATTTAACCATCCTTTTTTCATATCCTGAAAGTGGATCAGTTCACCCGTATATGGATTGATGTTGGCATGATAATAAGTTCCGGGCACATATAGCAGCACTTGAATTGCACGAGACGGACCTCGGTAATAGACGGTCCTAAAGTCAGCATTTGGCAATTCTCGCTCAATTGTTTCTGTCAACTTTTCTACAGAAACAAAGGGTATATCCTGCGATATCACATTTTCTTTATATATGATGGTAGCTATCTCAGGTGCCCAAGAGTAAAGTGCCCCACTAAGTGAGGTAACAAAAAACAATATCCCTAGTGGAAGTCCGATCCAAAGATGTATTTTTCTTATCCAATGTTTCATATTTCAAATTGTCGCTACATAGGAATATAATCATTGATTATATTCTCTTTATTGGTCTAAAATAAAGAATTTCTTAAAACCAACTATCCCCGAGGCAACCTATAAGGATATTTCGCTGGTTTCATACCCAATCGAGTTGAGTACAAGCTTTGCCTAAAAGTCAAAAACTGATCCCGAAGGCTTTCGAGACTATTATTGAGATTCCCGTTCCTGTATGCCAATAGGCAGGTTCACGGGAATGACATTTTATCGGAAACCCTGCCCGAGGCAGGTGGGCCCGACGCAAGGCATCGGGGAATTCTTTTCAATTAAGCAATCGTTTTACTTTACTAAAACCTTGGGGCCTTAAATAGCTGATGGCGTTTTATCCTTTTATACTTTTCAATATAGCTTAGGTCTTTTAGGACCATCAAAGGGTTTTGATTTCATTTTTTTCAGAATTGTTTTATTGAACTTTCAAGAACTGGACTAATGCTTTTCATAGGAGCTAATGGTCACATACCAAAAAGCTACCTTTAGGTTTAGTTCAAATAGAGCATACAAGGCACAAGAGTTTTGACAACTTCTTGACAAACCTGATTTCAGGGCTTATTGCATACTCCTTCTATCCCACAAAACCCAAAATCACCATTCACGACTTTAGAAGAATAGCATAATCCTTATATTGAACTCACGTCGGGTTAAGTTCTATATCCATTTCCAGTCAATTATATCTTGTATGGGTAAATCTTTTTCCCGGCTACAAATGATTTCAAAATAGATGAAATTTACCTGATAAACTGTGTGTTAACTATGCTTCATAGCAACAACCTGCTTACGAAAGTGCCTGCAAGTCGGTTGATAATTTTTTACTTATGTTGTTCCAATCGTACTTTTCGATAGCCACCTTGCGTAATTTATCCTTGTAGGTTTCATCAACATAAAGGGCACTTTTTACATGAGTAACAATATCCCTAACTGTTTGGCCGGCATTGGGACTGAGTTTCATTAAATCTACAATTTCAGGTGGAATAGCGTATGAAACAGAATCAATACTTGCCCCCATCCCCGCAAAATAGGTGCCTATTGGGAAGCAGCCCGAAGCCATTGCCTCTAAAAACACCAATGGCCCGGCTTCTGCAACAACCGATGGGAAGATGGCCACATCACATGCCGGAAACAGGTAGCGTAGTTCACGGTGTGTAAGGTAACCGGTAAATACAACTCGGTCTTTATTTATGTGTTTTTGAGCCTTGTCAAAATAGTTGTCAAGCTCGCCAGTCTTTTCAAGATGGTCGAAATATAGCTGAAACTCTTCTAAGTGTGTGTCACCGTGTTCTTCCAGCTCCCTGCCCCATTTGATTATATTTTTAACCAGGCCGATATGGTTGTTTTCAAAAGCCCAGATCATAGCTTCAAGCGTCTCTCGCTGTGGTCCGTGCCCTACTACAATCAGGCGGACATTAGGCTCTACATCCAAAATCTCCGGCATTGCGGCAACGATTGAATGTAATCCCTTATTTGCAATAAGACGACCAACAAACAGGATGATTTTCTCATTCTCCCAGTCGATCATTTGAAGCTTTTCTTCTGCATTCTTGTCTGTGAGTTTTGCATTATAAGCTGATGAAGCTTTTATTGATTCTATCAGTTCGTTCTTTGATATGCCTGTGCTCAACCCTTTTACCAGTCGTTGCGACTGACCCTCAGTTTTCCCCCGTTGTACATCTTTCAGCAGACTACAAAGTTTGCTGATATTTTCACTTCTGTCGCTGACTTTTACCAGGTTGAAAAGGGAGGTGTTGACTCCCAAATTCAAATCGATCATTTTAGGGTCAATATCCGGAATCAATGGAAACAAGTTGTTTACCCTGCTCCTGATCTCTTTGCCAATAACGTAAATGCGTTGTGCATCGTTAAAAGCGCTTTCGGCATAGTTAAAAAATCGCTTATCTTTTTTCACAGCATATTCAATCGCGCTGCCGTGGGGCATTATTGCATAATGTATATTTTGCAGTTTGGCCACCTGTTGCGCAACAACCGACATCAATACGGCATGATTGGCTAGAAGGGCATTTATATTGTTCTCAACCACAACCTGTTGCAATGTCTTAACGTTAATCTGTAAATAGTTATCAAGTTCTTCGTTGCTAAGGTCAATCATAGGCCGAACATCCGTAAACTCTTCGTATTTGTCGGTAACATATACGGGCAATGTTTTGCCTAACTCCGGCTTATGCATTATACATCTGCCTGAATAAGGCGATTTACGTTTTAATATTGTTCCCCGATCTCCATTTAAACGATATAGTATTGCTTCGGAGATGAATTCGTAAATCTCCGGATAGTTTTCCTGGCATACCAAATGGACGGTTTCGCCGTTGTCGCACAAAGATTCAATAATAGAGCGTGTCCATAAATTACTTCCCGAACCTTCAAGTAGGTAGCCATGTAATATTGCAATCATAGTATTATATTTAAATAAGTAATTAAGTAAGATAACCCTACAAATCCCATTAATTTTTATGGCTGTTGTCTGGTCAAAAAGTAATTTTTCATGAATGTCCTCTCCTGATGAACCGGGATTACTTTTGTTTGAGTTCTAAAAAGTAATCAAAAAAACTCTCGAACAAATTTGAGACTGATACTAAATGACTAAAACTTAATCTTTCCAGTCAATTCATTTCTCTCATGGTCCAATCTTTTTGCCGGACACTAATGATTTTATATAAACATTCATCTTAATAGCACAAAATGGATTACGCTTGTAGAGCCAATCCCTCTTTTGTCAGGAAGTTGTTAAAATAGTGATTATTGGAACTCACAGTCATTTACTTACAAACAAATATCATAAAATAAAGATACCTGGCCATTAATATTAATAGAAGTTTTGGGGAAAAATTTCATTAAGTTCAAATGCCTGTTTAAATGCATCCAAATGTCTGGTCGAACATCTCAGTTTACCTCGTCGAGACCTTGTTTTATTACCGTTGTGTTTACATAACCTCTCGACTTTAGCCTATCTTGAGGGTGCCGAAAGGCTTGAGGAGACAGAATAATTGCCTATCCAAAAATTGGCTTTTAAAATAGGGAATGGCGTTTTAACATCTTATGCTTTTCAATACAATTTAGGTCTTTTAGGGCCATCAAAGGGTTTTGCTCCCAATTTCTCTGCTGCATTCGATTTGACAGAAATCAATTCGGGATCATTGGTCGAGGGGGCTTCAATCATATTATGATACCGCCCGGTCCAATAATCCAAAATAAAGCCGTTGGGTTCCTGTACAACAGTTCCACTACCACCATCCAATACCATGGTATATCTACTATTTCGGTTAACCTGAGTTTCCCTCGGTGACATGGCCTTGGTGCCATTTTCATAGGCTCTATACCCCTTTGGCGTATCCAAATCCGCGCGATACGAATTGGTGTACCTATGGTTTATACAATCCAATTGCCATTCCCGCATGTGCTTCAACGATTGTTCCTGTTCACAATCGTTCCCCGTAATGGCCCCATAGGCAAAATTGTATCTTGGGACCAATTCTATCCTTTTTACTTCCCAGGTACGGGCAAGACTCCGTTGATACATGGATCTGTCCACAGGGTCATCTACATATCGTAGTAAGGTATAATACGACCTAAAGGCCAAATTATCGTCCCAAGGCGCTATATCAGCAGGCGGAAAGACATTTTTTTGCCGGATGGTATTGGTTCGATAGCCCCATTGTATTAATTGTTGGTAGCCATCCTCAAATTTTTGGTCACCAGAAAGTGCATAGGCTGTTTTCATAAAGGTAAGCGCTTCAAGGCCATTGACCCCTCTATCCATATACCCGTAAGGTCTTAATAAATACTCGGGATTCCATCTGCCCCAGCGGGTAGGTTTGCCATCCATACCGATCAAAACAAAGCCATTGTCCAGAATATAGGAGGCAATCTTGATCAAATGCTGTTTGGCCATCTCCTTTTCTTTTCCTTGGGCCACAAGGTCATGAAAAATGGAAACGGAATAAAAATGCCCTATAATCTCATCACTGGAGGTATCCCCTTTCCAATACCAATCCCCTTTTGAAGCTTTGTGCCATTTGGCCGGGAGTCCGCCTGACCCATGTTTTGCCAGTTCATCCTGATCACCTGATTCTGACCAGATAGCCCGGGCGACATAACCGTCAATTGGAGTGATTTTCTCCAACCAAAGCATGGCCTTAAAAGCTTCAACAGCCTCGGCTCTCGCTTTCTTATCACCGGTCACGGCATATTTAAAACTCATGGCCGTAAGATAGGGTGTTGTATGTCCGCCATCATTATCACTGATTTCACGAATCCATTCCCCATTTTTCTTATGCAGTGTGTGAATAAAACCAAGTCGCTTATGGCCCCATTCCTCCATATGCTTTTCGTAATGATCCACCTTTTTGCGCAAGGTATACGCTTCATATTTTATAATGCCTATGCCCTTGTCTGTTGCGATATAAACGATATTATCGCCCACTGCGATATCATTTACATGGTCTCCGGGCAACCAATGGTCTGCTGCAAAATAATGCCAATCGTCCTTAAGCATGCGAACGGCCCCTTTGGTGGTGCCTATCCAGACATCTTGGTCAAAACCTTTTTCAAGACAGGTTGTATTCTCATAAGGGAGTCCATCTTCTCCTTGAATCGTGAAAACAGAAGCACCACGTAAAACGCCCAGCCCACGATCCGTACTTACGATCAATTTGCTACCTACACTCAACATATCCCGGGTGTCTTTAGAAGGGATACTGCCCCAATCGATATGGTCGGTATCCACAATATTCCCGTTCAGGAGTACCAATTTACCGGGACGCAAAATGTATAGCGTATTGTGGTAGGATTGAATTCTATGAATGGGCCCGATGCGTACGGGGTCGACATGCAATTGGGTACCATCTTCCATTAGATTGGTGATATCACTCGAATTATAGCCGCCTTCCGGTTTAATATCAACAAACTTTCCTTTTTCAAGTTTGTAAATACCTTCCCTTGTGGCGGCATACACCTCCTTCTGATGAAGGCAAACATCCACATACTCCTGATCATCGATTAAATTCCATTGATTGCTTTTAAGCTGATAGATCCCCTTTTTTGCCAATGCCCATACATTGCCTTGCAAGCCTATTAGCCTCTGAACATCTGATGGGCCATTCTCGACTTCCTGAAATTGATCATTGTGCAATTTATGTACCTGGCCCTCGATCAGCACAAAACAGTCATCATTGTACAGGGCGATACCTTGAACAGGTCTTTCTGTTTTGACTTTTTTGGAAACTTCCTGTAGGTACACCTCATCCTTCATGGGCTTCCATAAACGTTCGCTAGGCTCATAAAGGTTCTGCGCAAACAGCAGGGAAGTAGAATAAAAAAATAGGGCGAAAAAAATAAATTTCGATACAGCACATGCTTTCATAATAGGGGCAGTTTATTTTGTTTTTTGAGTCATAGAGGGGGGAATGCTTCCAACACCCCATCTTTTATTGGGCTGATCACCCATCTTAAAAATCAAGGTTCCTCCTTTGGTAATCTCTTCATGGGTAATCCAAGTTCTATTGAATGTTTTTCCGTTCAAGGTGGCCGATTGGATGTATTTATTCTCCTTGGAATTATTTTTAGCCTGTATGGTAAATGTCTTTCCCTTGTCTAGCGTCATGGTGATTTTCCCCAAAGAAGGGCTTCCGATGGCATAGGTAGTGCTTCCTGGGGCTACGGGATAGATGCCCATGGCACTTAAAATGTACCAAGAAGATAGCGAGCCCATGTCCTCATTGCCGCACAACCCGCCAGGGCCGGTTCTATACATTTCCTCTGTAATTTGCCTAGCCCTAAACTGTGTTTTCCAGGGCTGACCGGCATAGTTGTACATATAGGCTACATGATGTGAGGGCTGATTACCTTGTACATACTGACCAATGGTACCCACAACCCCCACGTATTTTGGTGGGCTGATCAAGGGACTCATCTCAAAAAAGGTATCCAACTTATCGATGAATTTCTTATTGCTTCCAAAAAGGTCAATAAGTCCTTGTACATCATGCTGCACAGACCAAATGTATTGCCACGCATTGGATTCGGTATAATGGCGATTAGGCCGCCGACCCACTAACAACGGATCAAAGTATTTGTAATAGGAATGATCTCCATTGCTAACAATTTCCTGTTCGTTATCTTCCAAGGCCTCTAACCAAGAACCGTCATATTTTTTGGGACGCATAAATTGGGTTTTGGAATCCCACACATTTTTATAGTTATAGGCTCTTTTCATAAAAAGCTCATAGTCCTTATTCTTGCCCAGTTCTTTGGCTATCTGTGCAATACACCAATCGTCATAGGCCAATTCAAGAGTGTTGGGGACGGCTTCGGTAACCTTATCAATTGGGGCATACCCTACCTCTTTATAAAATTCCAATCCAGACCTTCCTGCTTCATGGGGCACTGGAGCTTTGGGAAGTTCCAAGGCTTTTTTGCGCATGGCCTTATACAGAAGGTCAATATCAAAATCTCTGTACCCTTTTAAATAGGCATCGGCAATAATCGGAATCAAATGATCCCCGACCATGGCCTCTCCATATACATTTAAAAAATGCTGGGCAGGAAGCCAGCCGTAGTTCTCGACTTTCGAGGCGATAGATTTCACATAATCATTCACATGTTCGGGAGCAATCAAGGTCATTAGCGGATGTTGGGTACGATAGGTATCCCAACACGAGAAAGACCCATAAAAATCGTAATCCTCTGCCACATGGATTTTTCCATCGGATCCAAAATACTTTCCATCAACATCCTGGGAAATATATTGTGCCAGCAGCGAATGGTAGAGCGCAGTCGTAAAGATCTTTTTTTGATCTTCGGTAGCTTCCTCAACTTTTATTTTGGACAGTTCTTTGTTCCAAATCTTCCGTGCATTGTCTTTTACCCCATCAAAATCCCAATTCGGGATTTCCTTATGGAGGTTCTTTCGCGCCCCTTCTACACTGGTATACGAAATACCAACTTTTACCAGTACCTGTTCATTCTCCTCGGTGTTATATTGTACAAAAGCACCGATTTTATCTCCGGCCTCCGCATTTTTATAGGGAAAGATGCTGCCGTTGGATTCAGGGGTCTTATAGCTGGCGTCAAATGTCCCATAATAGGCAAAAGGTTTGCTGAATTCTGCCACGAAATATACCTTACCAAGCCCTGCGCCCTTAGCCCCTTCAATACGATTATTATCTACAATCTTAAACTCAGATATTTCTCCTTGGGTCATATCACCAATCTGATGGCCAACATCCAAAATAATACGGGCGTTCTCCGCTTTGGGAAACGTATAGCGATGGAATCCCGCTCGCTGTGTTGCTGTCAGTTCGGCCTTTACATTGTAGTCCTTCAAAACCACCGAATAGTATCCCGGGGAAGCGGTCTCATCGGCATGGTCAAATCGAGAACGATAGCCCTCATCCGGATTCTCCAGAGACCCAGGAACAATTTGGAGTTTATCCCCAACCGTAGGCATCAACAAAATCTCACCACCATTCACCATTCCAACTCCACTCCAGTGGGTATGGCTAAATCCCATAAGCGAGCTTTCGGAATAAATGTAACCTGCACAATACGTCCAGCCTTCGGTATAAATATCAGGGCTCAAATGAACTAGGGAATTCGGTAAGGCCGCCCCAGGAAACGTATGACCAAAGAAATCGGTACCAATAAAGGGGTCAACATAATCGACAGGTTCTGTAGATTGGGAATATGTAATTCCATAAAAACTAAAGGCCAAAATGCCAGCCAGTCTGCATTGTGATTTAATAGTGTATCGCATTGGTTATTGATTTTTGGTAACCGGATAAAAAAAAGAGTATTCCATATAAAGAATATTACCTAATCTTACAAAATTATGATTAATAATCTAATTCACAGGTTAATATATCATGTGAATTGGTTAAAATAGCGGAAACGAAATATGTACAATAAAACCTATATTTGTAAGGATGCCTTCATAGGGAACAGAATTGCTTCCATTGATGCAAAATACTGCTTTGAAGAAATACCATTAAAATCTTGACATATGAAAAAAGGACTATTATTGTTTATAATGCTTATTGGAATCATAGCAAATGCTCAAGAAGATATGCTATGTATGGGAAGGCATTGGACCGAGGATGAGGCCAACTTGGTCATGAAAAAGTTTTCCAGCGAATGGAATGATCTACAATCTTGGGAACAACGTGCCGACATCATCAGATCGGGTATTATTTCAGGGATGAAATTGGATAAAATGCCCGATATCAAAGGGAATTTCAATCCTATAATCAGAAATAAGCGTATAATGGACGGCTATACCGTAGAAAATGTGGCCATCGAGAGTTTTCCGGGGTTTTATATAACGGGGAATATTTATCGTCCCATAAAGCCGGATACAAAGAATGCAGCCATTCTCTCCCCCCACGGCCATATGTTAGACAAGAGGCTCAAGGAAGACGTACAGACACGTTGCGCTGTTCTAGCACGTATGGGAGCCATTGTCTTTGCCTATGATATGATCGGCCATGCGGAATCTAAGCAGGTTACCCATAAAATGCCCTTCGCCTTATTGCTGCAAACATGGAATAGTAAAAGAGTCTTGGAGTACCTTTTATCACGGCCCGATGTGGATGCAGAAAGAATAGGTATGACCGGAGGGTCTGGTGGTGGCACACAGACCTTTGTATTGACCGCCATCGACGATCGGATAAAAGTAGCAGTGCCAGCTGTTCAAGTGTCCGCACATTTTTTTGGAGGTTGCGTATGTGAAAGTGGGATGCCCATACATAAAAGCAAAGCACACCAGACCAATAATGTGGAGATTGCTGCTCTATGTGCCCCAAGACCCCTATTGCTGATTTCCAATGGTGCAGATTGGACCCGAAACACGCCTCGAATTGAATACCCGTATATCCAAAAAGTATATGCACAATACAATGCTGAACATAAAGTTGAGAATGTACACTTACCCAACGAAAAACATGATTATGGATACTCAAAGCGGGCTGCGACCTATATGTTTTTTGGGTATCATCTAGACTTGGATGTGGGTAACGTAACCGTTACAAATGGAGTACAGGAGGATTTTGTCATTATTTTACCGCATGACGACCTAAAGGTTTTTACAGAGGCCAATCCAAGACCAGCCGATGCCATTATGGGCGATGAGGCCATTATTGCCTATTTGCATTTAGATGATTAAGTAAAAACCCCACCATCTACTTTTGAGCATTTCTATTGCACCAATTAAACTCGATAATATATGTCCGATTACATAAATCAACTGATTCAATTTAAAAAAGAAACCGATCAACATTTAAAAGAAGAATTACTGCCCTTTTGGTTAGACCGATGTAAAGATGAAACCAACGGCGGATTTATCACACATTTTGACAAGGATGGCAAGGATACAGGAGAGGATGAAAAATCCACTTTGGGACAGGCACGATGTGTGTACAGCTTTTCGGCTGCACATAGAGCGGGTCATGGAGGTGGTAAGTGTCTTGAATATGCGAAGCACGGTGTGGATTTTCTTCTAGAGAAAATGTGGGACAAAGAGCACCAAGGCTTCTTTTGGACTACCAATAGAGCAGGTGATGTGGCCATTGATGAGAAAATAATGTATGGCCATAGTTTTGCCATCTATAGCTTGAGTGAATACACCCTGGCATCAGGTGACCCAAGGGGTCTGGAGTATGCCGAAAAATGTTTTGACCTACTTCAAAAATATGCAGCGGACACCATGTATGGCGGCTATTATGAAATGTTTCATAGAGACTGGAGATTAAAGGGTCCAGGCGCAGCTGGTGGAGATCGTAAAACATTGGATGTACATATGCACTTGATGGAGGCCTTTACCACGCTTTATGAATGTAGTGGCAAAGAGGTGCACAGGCGAAAGTTGCTTGAAGTCATTGATATTTTAATTAAAAAAATAATCCATCCCAAGTACTTGACGGGAGTTCCACAGTTTACCATTGATTGGAAAGTTGCTCCGCAAATAAAATTTGATATCATCTGGGGATGGGACAGGTTTTCGGATGATGGCGTCAAGGCTGAAGCCGAAGACAATACCAGTTATGGTCATAACGTTGAATTTGCCTGGCTACTCATGCATGCGATGGAGATAGCCAAAATTCCCTTTGAAACGTATAGGAACGTAATCCAACAACAATTCGACCATGCGTTGGCAGATGGGATTGATTGGGAGTTTGGAGGTGTATATGTTGAAGGTTCCCATGCTGGGGACGTATATGACCGTGAAAAGGAATTCTGGCAAAATGGCGAAATGCTCATTGCCCTATTGCAAGCTTGTATCGTATTTGGCCCTGAAAAGTACCTTCCCGTTTATGAAAATGTACATCGATTTGTATTTGATAAAATGATCAATCATTCCATCGGGGAATGGACACCATTACTAACAAGACAAGGAGAACCGATATGGGAACACATGAGCCATAGTTGGAAAATAAATTACCATTCGATCAGGGCCATGGTTCAATCCCTGGAACGTATGAAAACGCTTATAGGTTAAATCAACCACCAATAACACCCTGATAAATATGCTTTTCAAGTCTCATAAAGTATTCCTTAACTGTGCGCTATGCTTGCTCTTATTCCAACTACAGGGCATATCCCAAAATACTCCTGAACACGATGCCATTATATCTGTGGAACGCATTTGGGATAGGGCTGCCCATAATGCATTTACAAGTCTGATCGAGTTTGATGGCACCATGTACTGTGCCTTTCGTGAGAGTAATGGCCATGTATCGGACATTAATGGAACTATCAGGGTAATCGCTTCGGATGATGCCCAAAATTGGTATTCCGTAGCCCATATATTTGAAGTGGGTGTAGATTTGAGAGATCCTCAATTATCCATTAGTCCTGACAATAGAATCATGCTCAATATTGCAGGATCTGTGTATACCGCCGGTAAACTGGAAGCAATGACGCCAAAGGTCAGTTTTTCCGACACCCATGGAAAGTCCTTTTCCTCTCCCCAAAATATTCTTTTGGATACTAAGATCAAGACTGGAATGGACTGGCTTTGGCGGGCGACTTGGCACAAGGGAAAAGCCTATGCAGGCGTATATCAACCCTCAAAGCAAAAATCGGTTCAGCTTGTTACAAGTGAAGACGGAATCAACTACAAATACATGACCACTTTTGATGTTATCGCAGGGAATGAGACGACCTTGCGGTTCAAAGAGAATGATGAAATGGTAGCCCTTGTACGGCGCGAAGGGAATGAAAATGGGTCAATTGGAGTAAGTGCTCCACCCTATGAAAAATGGCAATGGAAGGCCCTTGAAACCCGTCTGGGAGGGCCTGATTTGATCATCCTTGAAAATGACCTAATGCTCTGTGCCACGAGGGAATATCGGCCTGATTCAGAAACACGTACAATCATTTCAAAAGTTGCAACCAATGGGGAAACCACTAAACTGCTCACTCTACCAAGTGGCGGCGATTGTAGTTACGCAGGCTTGTTATGGAAGGACAATAGCCTATATGCCTCTTACTATTCTTCCCATGAAGAAAAAACAGCTATCTATCTAGCAAGGATAGCGGATTTAAAAAATGCCTATACAAGTTTTGAGAAGGTATCAGAACCCTATGTTTCCTTTGATAAAAAAGGTACGGTAAAGTTGGCATGTACCGATACTTCGGCAAAGATTAAATACACCTTGGATGGTAGAGTCCCATCACACTTTACAGGCCAATTATATGAACGTCCATTTGAGGTTGCAAGCACTACAATGCTCAGAGCTGTTGCCCTAAAAAGCAAAACGCCTTCAAGCAAACTAGTCTCACAACACATCGGTTCAGATATTTTTCAAAAAGCATTAAAGCTGGATAAAAACCCACAAAATGGATTGGTGTTCGAACAATATAGGGGAAAAGTCAAAAGCACCTCGGAAATTTCCGGACTTCCAAAAATCAAGACTGGTAAAATACCCAAAGTACGTATTCCCGTTAAGGACCTTAATCCGAATCAGGGTTTTATCTTCAAGGGCTTTATATACATCCAAAAAGATGGAACGTACACCTTCTATTTAAGTTCCAATGACGGCAGTCGGCTTTATTTAGACGATAATCTCGCTATTAATAATGATGGAGCACATGGCACTAAGGAAGAATCGGTAAAGTTATCCTTGGAAAAAGGGTTCCATAAACTAAGCCTGTCTTATTTTCAATTGGGTGGTAAAAGTAATTTAATACTGTCGTGGAGTGGTGATGGTTTTCAGAAAACCGAAATTCCGACAACCCTATATTTCCACTAAAACCAAGATGCAACAATACACATCAAAAAACAGATAAAATGCCCCTATTAAGGCCCAAGATTCTAAAAATAATATTCCTCTTGTTGGCACCCTTTTGTTTTTCCTTTGCCCAAATAAGCTTTGGACGGCTTATTTGAATTGGGAAAAGGAAATGCTGAGTATAGTACATCAAAAGAAAAAAATAATTTATGAACTATGAGATTGACCCATTCATCAATAACAATGGTATTGATTATGTTGGTTATTTCAGTAAAAATCATAGCGCAGGAAGGGTCTAGTGATTTTCCAAAACCAAAAAATGGCAACACCTATGTTGTAGCCCATCGTGGTGCACACAATGGTATTCCCGAAAACTCATTGGACGCCTATCAAAAAGCTATTGATCTGGGTTGTGATTTTGTTGAAATAGATGTCCGATCTACCAAGGATGGTCGTATGGTCAGCATCCATAATTCAACGGTAGATGCCTATGTAAAAAGTGTGTCAGGAAAAATCAATGATTTTACCTTGGCCGAACTAAAAGCTTTGGATATTGGTGAGCGCCTCGGCCCTGAATGGAAAAACACGCGAATCCCGACCATCGAAGAGATTTTACAATTATGCCAAGGACGAATTGGCATCTACCTTGACCTGAAAGAGCCTCTGGTTGAGGAATTGGTCAAGATTATAAAGGAATATACAATGGAACGCAATGTACTTTGGTGTATTCCCGTATCACATATGGATGCTATTTTAGCAATAAAAGAACTGTGTCCTACTTGTGTTCCAATGCCAGATCCCGGTGAAGAAACCAATCTCAAGTCTACCTTGAAAAAGCTACGCCCACAAGTGGTTGCTCCTGTTATGGGAGACTTCAGCGCGACCTATACGAAAACTGCCCATGACTATGGATCTAAAGTCATTGTCGATGAAGGAAAAGGTGATGAAAGAGAGTGGGAATGGATATTGAGCCTAGGTACGGACGGTATTCAAACCGACCATCCTGAAAAGCTGATCAACTTTTTGAAAGCAACAGATGGAGTGGAGGAGTAATTCAAGAAGATGAAGGAACTCAAAAGGTTCAATCTATGCCACATGGCACATCTTAACTTTCCAAATTCTAACTACATATTCTTTAATTCTGCCACCAAGTCCGTCAATGCTGCCTTGGCATCCCCAAAAAGCATAGACGTTTTGGAGTTGTAAAACAATTCATTTTCGATACCGGCATAACCTGCACTCATTCCTCTTTTGTTTACGATGATATGTTTTGCTTTTTCAACATCCAAAATGGGCATACCATAAATGGGACTTGCGGGATCGTTATGTGCAGCGGGGTTTACAACATCATTGGCCCCTACCACTAAAACAACATCTGCATTGTTGAACTGGGGATTGATATCATCCATTTCAACCAACATATTATACTCCACATTAGACTCGGCCAACAATACGTTCATATGTCCTGGCATGCGACCTGCGACGGGGTGGATAGCATATTTGACGTTTACCCCTTTTTTAGACAACAATTCTTCCAGCTCATGAATTACATGTTGTGCTTGCGCAACCGCCAAACCATATCCTGGAACGATAATAACGTTGGTTGCATAATTCATCATAACCGCTGCATCGCTAGGATTGGTACTTTTAATGGACCCTAAAGCCTTGTTCTCACCAGTAACGGTATTGTCTCCTCCAAAAGCCCCAAATATTACAGATCCCAAAGTCCTGTTCATGGCCTTACACATGGCCACAGTGAGTATAATACCAGCTGAACCTACAAGAATACCACCTACGAGCATCACCATATTGCTATATAGGATTCCAGTAATGGCAGCAGCAATACCCGTCAAAGAGTTCAGCAAAGAAATAACAACAGGCATATCTGCTCCCCCAATGGGCAGGACAAATAGAATTCCATAGATTAATCCTGCGGCTAAAAGCCCATATATGGCAATTTGACTACCTACCCCAGTGGCAATCATAAAAATGGCAAAAGCTATAATTCCTATAAAGAATATATTGTTGACGGCATTGTATTGCGGAATCTTTACCACACTTTTTAAGGAACCATTCAATTTCCCCCAAGCGATCAAACTCCCTGAAAAGGTGATGGCCCCGATGATAATTCCCGAGACAATAGTAATGACCTGCATTGAATCGTCAACATTCTTACTAAATTCGACCAACCCGATCAAGGCAGCACTTGCCCCGCCAAAACCATTGAACAAGGAAACCAATTCGGGCATTTTGGTCATTTCAATCTTGATGGCTATCAACCAACCCATAATAGAACCCATAAGGATAGCCAACCCAATGAGTATATAAATCACTGGTGATATACTCAGGTCATGGATAAAAATAGTCCCTACAATGGCCAACCCCATTCCCGCTGCCGCTATTAAATTTCCATTTTTAGCGGTTTCAGGATGGCCTAATTTTTTTAGGCCAACAATAAAGGTTATGGTTGCAATTAGATATATAATATTCAAGACTATGCCCATTATTTTTTCTTTTTAAACATTTGTAACATTCTGTTGGTAACCGCAAAACCGCCTACTACATTTAAAATACCCAACACAACGGCAATAAACCCTAGCGACAGCGCCAAATAATCTTCAGGCGCCGAATGCAGCATCACCAAAATGGCCCCTACAATAACAACGCCACTTAAAGCATTTGCACCTGACATTAGTGGGGTATGCAAAACAGCCGGAATGCTTTTGATGACCTCAATACCCACGAATATTGAAAGAATAAGGATGTAGGTAATCTGGAGGTTGTTATTTACAAATTCCAAAAATTCATTCATGATTTTCTTATTTAGTTTTTTCTAATGGTTCCGTCTTGTACAATCAAGGTTTCATCAGTGATTTCATCTTCCAAATCCCATTTAAAATTAATGTTCTCGGTAAGGTGCATAATAAAGTTGTAGACATTTTTCGCATATAAATCGCTTGCATTTGTGGAAACACTTCTTGGAGCACTGCTTTTTCCGATAACTTTTACACCGTTTTGGAAAACAATTTTATTGAGAATGCTTACTTCACAATTTCCTCCCTGAGAGGCGGCCAAATCAATAATTACAGCACCATTCTTCATTTGCATTACTTGTTTCTCTGTAATTAAAATCGGGGCCTTTCTACCAGGAATACTTGCTGTCGTAATGACCAAATCCGCTTGAAACAATGATTTGTCAACCGCCTCTTTTTGTCGTTGGGTATACGCTGCGGAAGCTTCCTTGGCATAACCTCCTTCAGATTCTTCTCCCTCATTATCTACCGATATAAATTTTGCTCCCAGGGATTCGGCTTGTTCTTTAGTTTCTGATCGTATGTCGGTTGCTTCAACAACAGCTCCTAAACGTTTTGCTGTAGCTATGGCCTGTAATCCCGCAACACCAACTCCATAAATCAAAACCTTGGCAGGCGCAATGGTCCCTGCAGAGGTCATCATTAAAGGAAATATTTTGGTCATTTCATAGGCTCCCAAAATAACGGCTTTATAACCTGCCAAATTATTTTGAGAACTTAGTACATCCATATCTTGAGCTCTTGAAATTCTAGGCATTGCATCCATGGAAAAAGCCGTTGCCCCTTTATCCGCTATGGCTTTAATCAACTCTGGGTTTGATTTATGATACAATTGACTAATTAGAATCTGACCTTTGTCCACCAATTTTAAATCCTCTTCATCAAAGGGATTTATTTTTATGAGTACTTGGGCATCTTTAAAAACGACCCCTCTTTTTTCTATGGCTACTTGTACTTCCCTATACTCCGAATTCTTGAAAGAAGAGTTCTTGCCAGCCCCTTCCTCAGCAAGGACCTCAAAGCCTGCGGCAATCAATTGTTTAGCAATGTTCGGTGTAATTGCAACACGTTTTTCCCGCTCTCGTGTTTCCCTTAATATGCCTATTTTCATATTGGTCGGTGGTTTATATAAATATTTTTTTTTAGCAAAGAAAATGTAATTTCCTTATATGGCGTAAAACTAATGTATCATTGATTTATACACGGTATTTCACAGGAAAGATTACATTTTTTTTATCAATTGTTGAATAATTAGAAATGACCTTGTCCCTAAAAATGTGTTTCGTTTTACGTTCCAAATGAACAAACTCAAGATCATAGCTCCAATAGTAATATTATTATTTGTATTTGGCAAAATATTCATAAATTAAAGAACTGAAAAATCATGCCTCAATTGATACCATTAACACTCCAATTATGCGTGTTAATGACCAAAGAAAAAAATTGTTTGCATTTAAATACGAATACAAACCTACCAACTGGATGACAAAAAAACCATGGGGTAATAGAGTTCTAATTGCTTTGAGTGCCGTAGGTCCGGGGTTGTTCCTCATCGGGTACAATATTGGTACAGGAAGCGTAACGACTATGGCCAAAACTGGGGCGGAATACGGCATGAGCTTGTTTTGGGCCCTTGTACTTTCCTGTATTTTTACTTATATATTAATGATTGCCTATGGCAAAGTGACCTTGGTCTCTGGCAAAACGGCATTGTTTAATTTCAAAACGGAGTTCAAATGGGGTTGGATACTTTCACTCTATATCATTGTAGCCCTTATCATTGGTGAATTATTGGCCTTAATTGGTGTAATGGGGATAGTGGCAGATTTAGTTCAAGAAGGAATACGGCTTGCGTTTAATGGACAGCAACTTGGAAAGTTTTGGGTAATCTTATTTTTCGTGATTGTTTTGTCCTTTTTCCTGTGGTTTGGAAGATATAAGATCTTTGAAAAGTTGTTGACCGTTTTGGTGTTTCTAATGGGATTATCATTTATAATGGTTCTTTTTATGGTTAAACCAAGTATGTCCGCCCTTATGGAAGGTCTGATCCCCTCCATTCCTGACACACCGGGTGCTCTTGGACTTATAGCTGCCATTGCTGGAACAACTTGTTCTGCTGCTGTTTTTATAATGAGAAGTACTGTTGTCGCTGAAAAAGGATGGACGATTAGGGATTTGAAAAAAGAAAAAACAGATGCCTTCGTATCCGCTGGCACAATGTTGTTATTAAGTGGGGTAATAATGGCCGTCGCGGCAGGAACGTTGCATATAGCCGGTTTAAAGTTGGACAATACGATTGAAATGATCGATTTATTCAGACCTTTTGGAGGGGAAACCGCTGCTTTTATTCTGATTATTGGAATTACAGGAGCTGGGCTTTCTACAATATTTCCTATTGTTTTAATAGCCCCTTGGCTGCTTTCAGATTACAGCGGTACACCAAGGAACATTCATTCAACCACCTCAAGGTGGCTCATATTCGGAGGCTTATTGTTTGCATTTGGAACTGTTTTTTTAGAGGAAAGACCACCTGCTCTAATGGTATTCTCGCAAGCTTTTCAAGCATGTATCCTTCCAGCTGTAGCCATTCCCATATTCATTTTGATCAATAAAAGTCAATTAATGAACCAGCATAAAGCCAGTACCATGCTGAATGTAAGCATAGTGGCGGTTATTGTATTTTCATTGATTACCTCTTGGTTCGCTTTAACCGATTTTTTCGGGTAGGAATTTTGTGGAGGGCAAACTCAAAAACTAACCTAATTTTTCATGGAAAAAATCTATGGTACGTTGCCAGGCCAAATGGGCCGCTTCCCTGTCATACCTCGGCGTTGTGTCGTTATGGAAGCCGTGATTGGCCTTTGGGTATACAAACGCCTTGTATTCCTTTCCCTGTTTCTTTAATTCCTTTTCATACGCTGGCCAGCCTTCATTGACACGTTTGTCCAATTCCCCAAAATGAAGCAAAAGGGGTGCCTTTATTTTATCGATATCGGCTTTGGGTTGCCCACCATAAAAAGGAACGGATGCCCCTAAATCAGGAACTTTAACCGCCATCATATTTGATATCCAACCTCCAAAACAAAAACCGACCACGCCGACCTTACCTGTACATTCGGGATGGGTTTTCAAATATTCAAAGGCTGCGACAAAATCTTCCAACATCTTATTGCGATCCCGTTGACGTTGAAGCGTTCGGCCATCATCATCATTGCCGGGATAACCACCCAATGGGGTCAGCGCATCTGGCGCCAACGAGATAAATCCCGCAAACCCTGCTCTTCTTCCCACATCTTCGATATGCGGGTTCAATCCGCGGTTCTCATGCACCACGACAATCCCAGGCAACTTGCCTTTTGTATCAGCAGGCCTTGAAAGCAACCCTTTTATCGAACCTCCTCCTTTGGGTGAATCATAATTGATGAATTCTGATTTCAATCTCGGATCATCCTGCCGTATTTGAATTTTTTTCTCATAATCAGGTGAGATAAAGCTTAACAAGGAAGCTACTGTAAGTCCACCAACGGCATATGTAGATAATTTATCCAAAAACAGCCTTCTACTAAGTCTATTGTGTGCGTAGTCGTCGTAAAGGTCAAACACTTCCTGTTTTACGTCTTCTTTCTTTAGTTTTTTGTCCATAACTGTATATTTTCAAATGGTTTTGCTTTTTGTTTCTGTAGTGCTGGCTGGCCATCAGTTTTCTTTTTTCAAAGACTTAAGATACAACTGTTTACCGTAACTCCCACCCAAACAAATAGTTATAGCTTTCCCTGTATTCCTTAAACGGGTTCGACGGCCACTTTATGAGACTATCATTTTAATAATATCTTAGCATTTGCTTAAATAATAAAATCCTTATCTTTATCTCATGAATGAAAATATATGTATACGACTACAGGCTGATGCCAAGCAAATAATGGATTGCAGAGCATCTATTGAAGAAATAGACCCCTCCTTTAATTCTCTTTCTGAGGTATTAAGTTTAGCCGGGAATATGGTCCGACTTAAAATTATTTATTTACTCAATAAGGAAGGAAGGCTTTGCGTCTGTGATCTTAGTGACATTTTGCAAATGAACGTATCTGCAATATCACAGCATTTAAGAAAATTAAAAGATAGAAATCTGATTTTTTCAACAAAAGAGGGTCAGATCATATTTTATTCAATCCGGGAGGAGAGGGATTTACTATTAAGCTCTCTTTTAAAAATGTTGGGTAACAAAAAAATTCTAGTTGAAGATTATGAAGAACAATAAAAGATTAATCGGAACTTCGGTATTGGCCGCAATTACGGCCTCGTTATGCTGTATTACACCTATACTGGCGGTACTGGCAGGAACCAGCGGAGTGGCATCCACGTTTTCGTGGATCGAACCTTTCAGACCTTATTTGATCGGCTTTACTATATTGGTTTTGGCATTTGCCTGGTATCAACAATTACGGCCAAAAACGCTGGAAGAGTTGGAATGTGCCTGTGAGGGTAATGAAAAAACCTCGTTCAGACAGTCCAAGAAATTTCTAGGTATAGTCACAGTATTCGCAGTGGTCATGCTTGCGTTTCCTTACTATTCCTCAATATTTTATCCAGAGAGTACATCAAACCCGACTTTCGCCATGTCGGATAATCTAGAAGAAATAACCGTTGACATAAAAGGAATGACCTGTGCTGGCTGTGAACTACATATTGAGCATGCGGTTGGGCAGTTGGAAGGGGTGAATTTGGTCGAAGCTTCCTATGATTCAGGCACGGCAACAATACATTTTTTACCCTCCTTGATCAATGATAAAAGTATAGTAGCGGCCATAAATGGAACGGGGTATCAAGTATTTAAGAAAAAAGCAGGCAACAATGAGGTAGTCATGAAAGATCAAAACATCAATTTTTATAAAGTGCCCTTGGTCTGTAATGCGGCACCAACCATCGGATGCGGGAGCAGGGCCAAACCGGTCCTCAAAGATTTTGAGGAATCTAAAGAGGTTTCAGAGGCTTGGTTGAACAGGGCTGGAACAGTTATTGCCGTAGTTTGGAAGGAAGAATCAGAAAATGGTGGAAAGGAAAGTATCAGCAAAAAAAAAATTCCAAGCATCAAATAAACGTTCAGGAACTTACTTCGGACGAGTATGCAACTACCTATGAATCTTTTGCACAACAAGATAATTGGCTTAAAAGTTCTGAGGTCGACGAATTAAGTAAGGAAGAAGCTTCCATAATTGCAAATCAGATTATCGGTGCCATTAAAGAAAAGACCAAGCTGTCCCCAGAAAATGAGAGAAAAATACATCAAAAGACCACGGATATCTTCTATGAGTTCTTTCTTAATTATAAATCGCTTACCGAACTTGGAGATCCAGATGTTTATAAGGCGAAGTTGAAAGGTATTAAGGCTTATGGTGAAAAACTTTTAGGTAAAGGGAAAATGCCTTCACTGGCAGAATTATGGAGTTCATGTTCAAATGCGGCCAAAAGCTGTAATCATGATGGCTGTTCTTCTGCCTGTAATGCACCCCAAAGTTAAACGGCCATACTTGCCTTAAATAAGATTATAAAAACAAAATTCATGACTGGAGAAATCATCTTAAAATCTACTATAACCTGCCCCAATTGTGGGCATAAAAAAGAAGAAGAAATGCCCACCGGGGCCTGTCAGTTCTTTTATGAATGTGAGAATTGTAAAAAAATGATGAAGCCCAAACAAGGAGATTGCTGTGTATACTGTTCGTATGGCACAATAAAGTGTCCACCAGTTCAAGATGGATCATGTAACTGTTAAATGGTATGAATTCGACAAACACTTTATCAAAAGCCCGTCCAATTGGTCGAATACTCCGATTTATTTTGGGTGTGTTTTTTGTGACCGAGGTCTGGCCGGTTTATGTGGCTGCAACTACTGAGGGTGCCATTATAAGATTAAATTGGGCATTGGGACTTTTGGCGTTCTACAATGTGTTACACCTTATTATTTTGAGGGTTACTCCCAAAATCAATGGACTAATGGGAGCTATTTTGGCCTTCGGACCTTTATTGGCTGTTTTCTTTATTGGGTATGGTGGTCCTGCCGCTACAGGCACCTTGACCTATCTCACCCTTGCACTTCTTACCGCCGCAATCAGAGGGGATCGTGGATGTGAAGTAATGTCGGTTCCAGCCGTTTTTACTGGAAAGTATACACATTTGGCTTGTCCTTTATTTTCTCCAATTGATTGGTGTGAGAGTCAGTTTAAATAGGCTATTTAGGATGGTAACAGCGAAAATATAAAAACATTTTTTGGAGAGACGACATGATGAATCAAAAACGTTTTATGAAGAACTTAGATTTGATTGCTGAACCTTCTATAAGAACTAACAATAGAATCTTATATAATTGGGGTCTAGGCTTAGCGTTATTTACTATCGTGTACAATATCGCCGAGGGGTTGATTTCAACATATCTGGGATATGAGGATGAAAGCTTGGCTTTATTCGGTTTTGGGGCAGACAGTTTTATTGAAGTCATTTCCGGTATGGGAATAGTAGATATGATTATCCGGATACGAAGAAAACCTCATAGCAATAGGGATGCATTTGAACGGACAGCTTTAAAAATAGCGGGATTTGCATTTTACGGGTTGGTCTTTGTTCTTGTACTTACCAGTATGTATACTATTTGGATCGGTCATAAGCCTGTTACTACGTTTTGGGGGGTTATCATTTCTGTGGTTTCAATTTCTGTCATGGTGCTGTTGGTATATGGAAAAAGAAAGATTGGAACAAAACTAGATTCCGACCCAATACTGGCAGATGCCAACTGCACTATGGTCTGTGTTTATATGTCTATCATTTTGCTGGTCAGCAGCGGAATACATGAATAAATATCCCCTATGTCGACAGTATCGGTACGCTTGGACTGTCCTATTTTGCATTTAAAGAAGGTAAGGAATGCTTTGAAAAGGTTAAGAGCGATAAATATTGTGGTTGTGATTAGTTACCTTCTTTGTAATGATGACATTTGTAATTAACCATGTATTAGTATGATTTTAAAGAAAAAGAAAGCACATATTCTTTTGGCTTTTATTATCCTGATTATATCGGTTAAAGGGAAAGCTCAAGGCCCGCCCATATTTACGGACACCCCGATAATGCTGGGATTGGAAGGACGAGGTATACGAACTTTTGGAAATATTATCTCAAAGGAGAATGCGAACGCTTATGTACAGCCGGTCGTGTTCCCATTTAATATTTCTACAAAATGGCAGGTTGGGGCCATGGCCCCATTTATATCCATATCCCCCGATGGCTTTGACTCACGGTCAGGTATTGGTGATGTAAGGGTCTTTACCAAATACCAGATTTATAAAAAGGATGGTAAGGCAAAGACACTTCGGGGACTCATAAAATTAACAGAAACGTTTCCCACTGGGAATTCAACAACTAACCCTGGGCTGGGAACCGGAGCTTATCAAACTACCTTGAGCCTGGTTAATGGTTATGTTACGACAAAATATGGCATTTACGGGGAATTTGGTTATAATGTCGCAGGCAATGGTCTACCCGATAATTTTGTCTACAACATCGCTGTGGGCTACCCCTTGTTGCCCCAAAAATACCCACCCAACCAGTTGAACCTGTTTTTGGAACTCAATGGTAGTTATGTTTTTGACCAAGTGGGGAACAATCTGTTCCTTTCTCCTGGAATTCAGTACATTGTAGGGAGAAAATTACTCTTTGAATCTGGAATACAGATACCTTTGGACGATTCGGCACCCATCGACCAACAAGTAAATTATATTTTAAGAATAGGAACGAGAATATTGATATTTTAAAATTAAAGGAATGGAAAAGATGATACTAATGATGCTTATAAGCCTTAGCGCCCTTGCCGTAAAAGCACAAGACACGGAAAACAAGTTAAATGGTACCTTAAAAATAGAGATCGACGGACTTTCCTGTCCATTTTGTGCCTATGGTCTGGAAAAAAATTTAAGTAAAGTTGAAGGCGTCCAAACCATAAAAATTGACGTTGAAAATGCATTTGTATTACTTACGATTTTTGAGGGTATGGGTGTCAATGAAGCAACAATACGTAAAAACATAAAAGATGCCGGATTTACCCCCAGATCGATAACCAAGGAGAATGATGGGTAGGCTCTATTTTTTAGCTCTTCTTGTACTTGTCATTATTAGCTGCAAAGAAGAAAAGAAGGAATGGGTTTTTGAAGGCAAAATAGAGCTGCCTGAAAACTCACGACCTCTGGCTTTGGCCAAAACCGGAGATGAATTGTGGTTTTCGGATCCTGAAAATTTCAGGCTTCTTAAAATTGATTTTCATGGAAATGTTTTAGATTCGATAACAGGAGTCAAACGACCCATGAACATTGATTTTGATAAGGGCAAACTTTATACCCCCGAATTTTTAACCGATACCATTTGGGTATTTGAAAACGGAAAAAACATACCTCTTCCAATCAAAGCACAACCTAACGCTCCAGCCGGAATTTCTGTAAAAGGGGATACTATTGCGATTGCGGACTTCTACAACCATAGGGTTATACTTCAAATAGGCTCCAAAGTAACTTTTATTGGTAAAGTAGGACATGATAAGGGGCAATTATACTATCCTACTGATGTGAAAATTAAGGAGGATAAAATTTATGTTGCAGATGCCTATAATCACCGGGTACAAATATTCAATTTCAGTAATAAACTATTAAATATTATAGGTGAAAAAGATGGTTTTAACGTTACTTCTGCTATCGCATTGAACAGCAATTATATTGCAGCAACTGATCAAGAAAACAGTAGGGTCTTGATTTACGACTTAAAAGGAGCGCTCTTACAAATATTGGAAACCAATATCAACTACCCAACGGATGTACTGCTAAACCAGGATAGACTTTACATTTCAAATTTTAAGAAAAATTCAATATCAATCTACCGTAATCGATAATAGCATTCATTGGGCTTTATTTTTCGGTTTCATAAAACGAAGGTTTAATGAGACCCCATTAATTTTCTAAACTAGTTTAATTAAATGGACATTTTGTCAACCTTAAGCTTTTCTAAACATGAAACCGTTAATCCTACTTTCCTGTATTATCCTGATCGGAGGTTTCCTTAATTTCAATTTCTTGTAGTTCATCAAATGGTGAAGGTGGCAACTGCAGTATTAGTGGTGGAGATGCGGGTACCGGGCAACCTTTTGTCCAGACAAACAAAACCTTTGTACCGGAATCGGAGTCTGCGCAATATTAGGTAAGGAAAAAACGATGCGAGCTGTAAAGCCTTCTTATGCCCTCCTACGGGTAATTCAAGTGATTGCTTTCAAGTGCTCTCATGAAAAGACGAAAACCCGTTGTTCATTTTAAATAATGCCGATTTTTATAGTATTGATGTTTCTATTAAATACCGTTTTATTGATGAACCGCACTATTGTCAGTGCCGAGATTTTCGAGAGTACACTTGTTTTAAACCCTTCGAAAGACTTGGCATAGTTGAGAGACATAGAGGATTGATTTGTAATTACTTCAATTTACCGCTATTTAGCAGTTTGCACAACTTCTTTTGTTCCAAATCATAATGCACAACGGGTTATATAAAAAATCCTATTCAAATAAAGGATAAAAACATCTTTTTATTATATTTGATTACTAACTACTATTCACATGCTCTCTAATGCCAGTAAATATGCAATTCGTTCGATACTCTATTTGGCGATATATTCCGATATAACAAAAAAATAGGTGTAAAGAAAATCGCAGAAGATTTAGAAACACCCCAACCCTTTTTGGCGAAGTTGCTCCAACAATTAAACCGAAACAAATTGGTATCTTCCACAAAAGGGCCAAATGGAGGGTTCTATTTAGATAAAAAAAATAGGGATAAGTCGGTTTGGGATATTATAGAGAGCATTGATGGCACCGAAAAATTTGATCAATGTTTTTTGGGGTTGTCCAAATGTAGTGATGAACAGCCCTGCCCAGTGCATTTCATTGCAAACCCATTCAAACAAAAAATATTGGAAGAGTTTAGGGATAAGACTATTTTTAAATGGTCAAAAGAGATAAAAAAATCTGGGAAAGTAATCTCCTTAAAAGATTTTGATGTTTTAGCAAATAGCAAAGGGGATTAACCACCCAATATATGCACCTATGTAGTAGATAAAAGCACTCATAAATAACAACTACTTCACTTGCCACATATGCTAAGGCCTTTTTAACTCTGGCAATCTATACACTTCAAATAAAATAACATCTTTATAAATCCACAAAGTAGGTTCCTTAGCTACGCTAAATCGTAATAGCTATCCGCATTAAAAAAAATCAGGGTCACAAAAGTTGAAATCAAGTTTTATTTAAAAATCCTTAATTGGTTTAGTACTTATTAATGTTGAAGTCAAAATGGCGATCTGCTTAAGGTTTTATTTAAAAAAAGATTAAAAGACCTTTTATTATTAAAATGGAATTGCTATCTTGACGGTCAATTATTTATGTCTTACCTATATGAGCCACAATATTTCAATTTCGGTTTTATTAGTCCTCTTTTTAACCCTAAGTATTTCATCAAAAGCACAAGATGGCGAGAGCATTTTTAAGTCTACCTGTGCTGCTTGTCATCAAACCACCGCTAGAAAACTTATAGGCCCCGGATTAGCCAATATTCATGAAAAACGTACCGAAGAATGGTTCACCCAATTTGTAAAGTCTTCTCAAACCTTTATTAATAGTGGAGATACAGAGGCCATTAAAATATTTGAAGAGTACAACAAAATACTCATGCCCGATCAAGCTTTATCAGATTCTGAAATAAATGCGGTTTTTGAGTACATAAAGAGTAAGAGTCCTGCAAAAACAGAAGCAACTTCCGTTGAAACAGTTGAGGAGGCTGAAGTTCCTTTTGAACCATCCGAAGAAGATATCTTAGTGGGTCAAGCTTTATTTTCCGGAAATCAAAGATTCGAGAATAAAGGGCCTTCGTGCATCTCGTGCCATCATGTTAATAAACATGGGTTTATTGCCGGTGGGGAGTTGGCAGCAGATTTAACGGATGTATATGAAAGATTGGGGAGAGCTGGTGTTGAAGGTATGATGACCGGACTTCCTTTTCCCCAAATGAAAACTTCGTATCAGAATCACAAAATAACCGAAAAAGAAACTACACAGCTAACTGCATTCTTGAAAGAGGTAAGCGCCCAACGTTATTATCAAAGATATTCCCCCTCTTATAATAACATTCTTTTAATATGGGGCGCTGCGGGCGCAATTGTATTAATGGGTGTTTTCCCTCTTTTTTGGTATAAACGCAAAAAGGATAGTGTAAACAAAAGAATTTACGAAAGACAGATCAAATCTCACAATTAATAAAAATACCACATAATTAATCTACTACTATGAGTTGGATAGAAGACATTATTTCTCCTCAAACACGTAAATGGGAAGAATTTTATAAGAATCGTTTTCAGCACGATAAAATTGTCAGAAGTACCCATGGTGTCAATTGTACAGGGGGATGTTCTTGGCAAATTCATGTTAAAGAAGGTATCGTTGTTTGGGAGACCCAACAATTGGATTATCCTTTATTAGAGGACAAATTGCCTCCTTATGAGCCCCGTGGGTGCCAAAGAGGTATTTCATTTTCTTGGTATTTATACAGTCCTCTTAGGATAAAATATCCTCTGATTCGTGGTGCTTTAATTAGTGCCTACAGAGCGGAAAAAGAAAAAGTGGGTGACCCTTTAAAGGCATGGGAAAACTTGCAAAACAATAAAGAAGCCAGAGCAAAGTACCAAATGGCCAGGGGTAAAGGCGGATTTAGAAGAGTTCATTGGGATGAAGTCTTGGAAATCATGGC
Source organism: Bacteroidota bacterium (assembly GCA_024279425.1). Classification (GTDB taxonomy): domain Bacteria; phylum Bacteroidota; class Bacteroidia; order Flavobacteriales; family Flavobacteriaceae; genus Maribacter_A. Next base: position 75,802 of record JAJRRO010000059.1, read on the forward strand.
AGTTGCCAATATTTATACCGCAAAAAAATACGGTCCCGATAGGGTTGTTGGGTTTTCACCAATCCCTGCAATGTCAATGCTTAGTTACGCTTCTGGCTCAAGGTTTTTACAATTGTTTGGTGGCGTTAACTTAAGTTTTTACGATTGGTATTGCGATTTGCCAAATGCATTCCCAGAGATTTGGGGAGAACAAACGGATGTTTGTGAAAGCGCCGATTGGTATAATGCAAAAATGGTTGCCGTAATGGGGGCCAATTTGAACATGACAAGAACACCAGATTGTCACTTTTTTGCAGAATCTAGGCATAATGGAACAAAAGCAGTGGTATTCGCACCAGATTTTAACCAAGTTGCGAAATATGCCGATCAATGGGTGCCTGTACATGCCGGTAGTGACGGTGCATTTTGGATGGCGGTTACCCACGTTATATTACAAGAGTTTCATCATGAAAAGAAAACCTCTTACTTTATTGAATACACCAAACGCTATACAGATAGTCCTTATTTGGTTGAATTAAAAGATGAAGGCGGCCATTACTCCTCGGGTAGATTGTTACGTGCCAATCAATTAGAAGAACATAAGAATATTGATCAAGGAGATTGGAAATTTGTAAATATCGACTCAAAAAGTGGTGACTTTGTAATTCCAAAGGGAAGTTCCGGATATCGATGGCAGGAAGAAAAAGGAAAATGGAATATGAAGTATGAAGATGGAGAAACAGATAGAACCTATGATCCTGTTTTGAGTCTTTTAGATACTCGTGACGATATTGCCCAGGTAGAATTCACGGAATTTGGTCTGGACAAGAAAGCATTAAGAAATGTCCCGGTTAAAAAAATAAAAACTGTTGATGGTGAAAGATTAGTAACAACGGTCTATGATCTGACCATGGCCCAATATGGTGTCAGCAGGGGTCTTGAAGGGGATTATCCTAAAAATTATGATGAAAAAGACCAAGCCTATACACCAGCATGGCAAGAAATATTTACGGGTATTGATGCTAAAACAGTAATCTCTTTTGCAAGAGAATGGGCCAGTACGGCAGAAGTTACCGAAGGAAAATGTATGATTATAGTAGGTGCAGGAATCAATCACTGGTATCATAATAATTTAATATATCGTTCAGGGATAATGGCTTTGATGCTAACGGGCTGCGTTGGTAAAAATGGTGGAGGCATGAACCACTATGTAGGTCAGGAAAAATTAGCACCTTCAGATTCTTGGGGTGCGATTGCTTTTGCAAATGATTGGCAAGGTCCACCTAGATTACAACAGGCACCGATTTGGCATTATATTAATACCTGTCAATATAGATATGACGGACATTCTTCTAGATATAATACAGTTCCAGAAAATGATATGACGGCTGGGCATCATGCTGATCATATCTTTAAGTCAGTTAGAATGGGATGGATGCCGTTCTTCCCTCAATTTGATCAAAACACTTTAGAGTTAAGTAAAGAAGCCATATCCCAAGGAGCAAAAACAGATGAAGACATCAAAAATCATGTGCTTGAAAAACTTAAAAGCAAAGAATTGGGTTATGCCGTTGGAGATCCTGAAAATGAATTTAATTTCCCAAGAACTTGGTATATATGGAGAGGGAATGCCATTTCCGGAAGTATGAAAGGTACTGAGTTTGCGTTAAAACATTATTTGGGAACTACTTCCAATGCCATTGCCAAGGATTATGATGAAGAAAAAACAGAAGAAGTAAAATGGCATGATATTGCCCCTACGGGCAAAATGGATCTGGTTGTTGATCTTAACTTCCGAATGGATTCTTCAGCACTGTATTCAGATATTGTTTTACCCGCTGCATCATGGTATGAAAAAGCTGATTTGAACAGTACAGATCTGCATTCTTTTATTCATCCACTTTCACAGGCTATTGCGCCAGTTTGGGAGTCCAAATCGGATTGGGAAATATTCAAGGCCATCGCAAAAAAGACCAGTGAACTTTCAGAAAAGTACATTCCTGATACACAAATTGATATCGTTGCAACGGCACTTTCCCATGATTCTAAGGGTGAAGTTTCACAAAAAGACATTAAAGATTGGTATCATGGGGAATGTGAGGCGATTCCGGGTAAAACCATGCACAACATCTCAATTGTACATAGGGATTATCCCAAAATCTATGAAAAATTCTGTGCACTGGGAGAGAATGTTAAAACCAAAGGACTGGGAGCACATGGCAATCATTATTTCTGTGCGGAAGAGTACGATGAGATGGTTGATTCCAATCATTTTCCTACCGTTAAAATAGGTGATAAAAAGTATCCCTCTTTAACTGAAGATATCGAAGCTGCAAACGCTGTGCTACATTTGTCTTCCTTAACCAATGGGAGTCTTACCGTCAAGGCCTACGAAAGTATGGAGAAAAAATCTGGAATGCCTTTGGTAGATCTGGCAAAAGGAAGTGAAGACTTTAGATTGGATTACAAAGATTTGCAAGCGCAACCTCGAAGGTACTTAACTTCACCCGTATGGTCAGGATTAATGAACGAAGGGAGAGCATATTCGGCCTATACCTATAATGTAGAACGATTAATTCCCTGGAGAACACTTACGGGAAGACAACATTTCTATTTAGATCATGAAATGTATATCGCTTATGGCGAACATTTGCCAACATATAAGCCATCACCCAACCCTGAAGTTTACGGTGACCTAAAAGAAACTCTAAAAGGGGAAGGCATGGCCAGAGCATTAAACTGCCTAACACCTCACGGTAAATGGCATATTCATTCTACGTATATGGATAATCATAGAATGCTTACCCTATCAAGGGGAATGGAACCATGTTGGATAAGTGAGGTAGACGCCACAGAAATGGATATTAAAGACAATGATTGGGTAGAGGTGCACAATGACAATGGGGTGTATTGTACAAGAGCCGTGGTAAGTTCTAGAATTCCCAAAGGAGTATGTATTGTTTATCACACCGTTGAAAGAACTATTAGTATCCCTAAATCCCAATTGAGAAATGGAAATAGAGGTGGTTCAAATAACAGTATTACCAGAGTTCACCTTAAACCCAATTTATTAGCTGGAGGGTATGGACAGTTTACATTCCATTTCAACTACTGGGGTCCTACCGCGGTTAATAGGGATACTCACGTAGTGATTCAAAAAATGAACAAATTAGAATGGTAGATAAGTGCCTAACGTGCACTTTAAGCATACTAGTTCCTTATTAATAAAAAATACAGTAAAAACAAACAAATAGAGATATGGATGTACGTTCTCAAATTTCAATGGTATTTCACCTAGATAAGTGTATTGGGTGCCATACCTGTTCAATAGCTTGTAAAAACATTTGGACAGATAGGAAAGGAGCTGAATATATGTGGTGGAACAATGTTGAAACCAAGCCCGGCACTGGGTATCCTACCAAATGGGAAAATCAGGATATATATAAAGGAGGTTGGGAAAAAAGCATGGGCAAGGTTCGTTTGCGAGGTGCTGGCAAGGCAAAAGGCTTGTTAAATATTTTTCATAATCCACACTTACCCGTTATTGATGATTATTACGAACCTTTTACCTATAAGTATTTAAACTTGATAGAGTCTCCGGAAGAGGATACTCAGGTTACGGCAAGACCTGTATCCATGATAACTGGGAAACCTATAGATATTAAAATGGGTCCAAACTGGGATGATGATTTAAGTGGCACCCCGGATTATGCCCGTAATGACCCAAACTTTAAAAACTTATCAGCGGGAGAACAAGAAGCCATGTTCCAACTGGAACGTATGTCCATGTTTTATTTGCCAAGAATTTGCAATCATTGTTTAAATCCGGCTTGCGTAGGTTCTTGTCCCTCAAGGGCCATATATAAAAGAGGCGAAGATGGGATTGTCCTTATTAACCAAAAAGTCTGTAGAGCTTGGCGTATGTGTGTTACCGCCTGTCCCTATAAAAAATCATACTATAACTGGGGAACCGGAAAGTCTGAAAAATGTATTCTTTGCTATCCAAGATTAGAATCAGGTTATGCTCCTGCGTGCATGCATTCCTGCGTGGGTCGCATTAGATATTTGGGTGTATTGTTATACGATGCGAGTCAAATTGAAAACGTAGCGGCATCTGACGATGAAGACTTGATCCAAAAGCAAATGGATATGATTTTAGATCCGTTCGACCCTAAAGTAATAGCTTCTGCAAAGAAAAATGGAATTGCGGATTCAACTATAAAAGCAGCTCAGCAATCACCTACTTACAAGTTTATCAAAGAATGGGGTATGGCCTTACCATTGCATCCTGAATATAGAACATTGCCAATGTTGTTCTATGTACCACCCCTATTGCCGGTAATGGCAACATTAGCAGATAATGATGTGGAATCTCAAAAAGGAACCTTAAATCCTATTTCCAAGTTTTGGGAAAGAGCAACTAAATACGACACCACCAATGAACACATTTTCGGAACTATTGATGATGCACGTATGCCACTAAAATACTTGGCTAATTTATTTAGTAATGGAGATGAGGAATTAATCAAGGAAACCATTAAGAAGTTAATGGCCGTTCGTTTACATCGTAGAGATGTTACCGTAGGCGACTTAAACAAAGAGATGGTTGCAGAAAGCTTAAAAGAAGTAGGCCTGAATGCTGAAATGGCAGATGCCATTTATTATTTGACCTCTTTGGCGAAGTTTGACGACCGATTTGTTATTCCACCTGCCCATAGAGAACAAGCTATAGAAATGTCTGAATTTACAGGAGATAGAAAAGGAAGCGCTGGATTTGGATTTGTTGAGAAACCTGCCCGTGGACTATAAAAAAACAATAAAATGAATCAAAAAATATTGGATTATAGTAAAATTTCCAACCTATTTATCTTTCCTAAAGCTGAAAACTTCGTGGAAAATGTTAATGAAGTTCAGCAATACTTAAATAGCATTTTACCTGATGCAGGTAAAACATTGCAACCTTTTACAGATGTCGTAGGAAACATTTCAAAAATTGAATTGGAAGACCTCTACGTAAGAACCTTCGAAGTACAGTCTATTACTACTTTGGATATTGGATATATTGTTTTTGGCGACGATTATAAAAGAGGTGAACTCTTGGTCAACCTTAATAGGGAACATCAAAAGTACGGTATAGACTGTGGTACTGAATTAGCCGATAACCTATCAAATATCCTGAAGCTATTGCATGTGTTACAGGACGAGGAGTTAAGAGATGATTTGGTAAATAAAATAATCATGCCTGCTTTAATTAAAATGATAGAAGGTTTCGGCGAGGGTCAAATTGCGGCAAAAGACAGGGTATATACCAAACACCATAAAACCCTGATAGAAAAGCATCAAGCATTTACAATTTACAAGCATACGCTTATGGTTTTATATAAATCGTTGAACCGTGACTTTGATATTAAAATTGAAGAACAGTCTCAACGATCAGGAGGGTTTTTAAGCTCAATAAAGCAAGAAATTACAATTGAATCATAATTAATAAATAGCCCAATGGATACACTGAATAATTTCTTTTTTATAGCTCTACCTTACATCGCATTTTTGGTATTTTTAATTGGAACTATTTCAAGATATAAATCACAAAAATTTAAAGTGTCTTCGTTGTCTTCTCAATTTTTAGAAGGAAAAAAATTGTTTTGGGGATCTATCCCCTTTCACTTTGGGATATTGATTTTATTTTTTGGGCATCTTGTTGCCTTCCTTATTCCAAAAAGTATAATTCTTTGGAACAGTGAGCCCTTACGCTTGTTGTTTTTGGAAATTTCCTCCTTTATAGCGGCAATCTGTGTTTTTATTGGTCTAATTCTATTATATATACGAAGAATAACGGACGATCGAATAAAGATGGTGACCACCAAAATGGATATTTTTGTGGAACTGCTGCTACTGTTTCAAATATTTACAGGAATGTACACCGCAGTATTCATGAGATGGGGAAGTTCCTGGTTTGCATCTGTAATGTCTCCCTATTTAAAATCCATTTTTACATTTTCACCTGATATTACAACCGTAAGCGCTATGCCATTACTATTTAAATTACATGTAATAGGGGCTTTTGTAATTATATTAATGGTGCCATTTACACGTTTGGTGCACTTTCTGGTATATCCGTTAGACTACATTTGGAAACCTTACCAGCAAGTTATCTGGAATTGGAACAAAAGGAAAGTCAGGAGCCCAAAAACACCCTGGTCCATTCATCGTCCTAAGAATAATTAACTTTTTAATAAACTCCCTTACGAATATACTATGGAACAAACCGCACCTAATTTACTGAACTTTAAAGATCCAAGTATAAAAACGTTGCATTTAACTTGGATTGCTTTTTTCTTGACTTTTGTTGTTTGGTTTAATGTAGCACCAGTTTTAACAGAAATGTTAGATCGATTCGATTGGCTGACCAAGGCCAATGTTAAATCAATTATTTTATGTAATGTTGCTTTAACAATTCCTGCCCGGGTTGTGGTCGGAAATTTAATCGACCGTTATGGTCCAAGAAGAATTTTTGGTGGCTTAATGGTTCTAACTGTTATTCCAGGATTGATATTTGCGTTCGGAAATTCACTTACGGTGCTTACCATTTCCAGATTGTTTTTAGGTACTATTGGTGCAGGATTTGTTATAGGGATTAAAATGACCGCCAATTGGTTTACCCCAAAATATATTGGGAGAGCTGAAGGGTTTTATGCTGGTTGGGGTAATTTTGGTTCTGCTGCTGCTGCTGCTTTGGTACCTTTCTTCGCTGTTTCCATAATTGGGGGTGATGATGGTTGGAGATGGTCTTTGGCCATTACAAGTATTATGTGTGGTGGCTATGGCGTGTTTTATTTCTTTGCCGTTGAGGATCATCCTAAAGGTTTTGAGGTTAAGGAAAAAAAGGGGGAAATGGAACCCATGCCCATCACCTCAATAAAAGACCTGGCTCAATACTGGTTTTGGCAGTTTCCGTTATTTGGTGCCATTGGTTTGGTCGTTTATAACTTGCATAAACAACAAGTTGATGGTCATGCCATGTTAAGTTGGACAACGGTCTATGTAATATGGGGCATATTGTTTCTTGTTTATTTAATGGATGTCCTAAAAGTAACCAATCATAACTTACCTAAAATAAAAGCAGGAATCCCAGAAAAAGATAAATACCATTTTGGAAGTATTGGAGCCTTAAATTCTACCTATTTTGCCAATTTTGGAGCTGAACTGGCCATTGTATCAATGCTGCCCATGTTTTTTTATCAAGTATTTAGTACGCTATTGAATACTAATGGCGAGAGAATAGTAACACTTGAGATAGCTGGTCTTGTTGCTGGTTCATTCGCGGTTATTAATTTGATAGCTCGTCCATTGGGAGGACTACTTTCAGATAAAATGGGCAATAGAAAAAAGACTATGCTTTTATATATGGGGGGAATAGTGGTAGGTTTTTTCCTGATGGCTATTATTGCAAAAGTCGGCCCAATTAATTCAGAAACTGGCGAAGCAACGCTAGTTCCCTTATACAATACAGTAACCTGGCTAGTAGTTTCAATATTAATCACCATGTTCGCTTCCTTTTTTGTACAAGGAGCGGAAGGGGCCACGTTTGCTATGATACCTAATATTAAAAGAGACATGACGGGTCGTATTGCTGGAATGGCGGGCGCCTATGGTAATGTTGGTGCCGTATTCTATTTGTTTTTGTACACCATGATGGATGAAAAGACCTTTTTGTATATACTTTCAGCAGGAGCTTTTATTAGTTTAATTTATACCTCCATTACATTAAAAGAACCTGAAGGTGCTTTTGAAGATCATTTATAATATCGAACATTAAAACTTTAGATTTATGTCAGTAAATATAAAAGATTGGAATGTAGAAGATGATTCCTTTTGGAAGTCCAAAGGAAATAAAATAGCCACAAGAAACCTATGGTCATCTATTCCAGCACTATTACTAGCATTCTCAATTTGGATTATGTGGGGAGTGCTCATAAAATATATGAAGGAATTTGGATTTTCCTTTGGTATGACGGATGGACTATCATCTGGAACAGATGCTTATAAGGAGGCTCTTAAGGAAATTAACAATTTGTATTATACCCTACCTGCAATTGCCGGGTTGGCTGGTGCTACATTAAGACTTCCAAACTCCTTCTTAATTTCATTGGGGGGTGGTAGAAATGTAATATTTGTAACTACAGGTTTACTTCTAATCCCTGCGATTGGTACAGGAATGGCCCTTGGCGATATTAATACCTCCTACATATTTTTTGCTGTAATGGCATTGTTATCAGGTTTTGGGGGAGGAAATTTTGCCTCGTCGATGAGTAATATTAGTTTCTTTTTCCCTAAAAAAAAGCAGGGTTATGCATTGGGAATGAATGCAGGGCTTGGAAATCTGGGGGTTGGAGTCATGCAAAAATTGATTCCATTGGTTGTTACCATGTCACTGTTTGGAGGTACGGCCGGTTCAATTGCCACAGCAAAAGGAGCTCCATTTGAAGGCTTACAAAATGCAGCTTGGGTATGGGTTCCTCTTATTGCACTAGCTACTTTAGGAGCATTTTTTGGGATGAACAATGTTTCAACAGGTACGCCAAGCCTACCAAATACGGCAAAAGGAGTTTCCAAAACGTTGTACATGATTGTTTTGGGCCTAATTGCAGCCAGTGTAGGGGCCTTTATGTTAATTGGACTTCCGTGGGGAGATTGGGGGATGAAAAATTCCTCGATGTGGATTGTTCTTCCTATAGTTGTTATTCTTGCTGTGGTTCTTATGAAATATGCCACGCCGGGAGAGATAAAACAAAACCTTAAAAAACAATTTTCAATTCTTGGTGATAAGCATAACTGGATCATGACCATTATTTATGTCATGACATTTGGTTCTTTTATTGGCTACTCAATGGTATTTCCAAAATTAGCTCAAGATATATTTGTCTATTCCAATGCCTTGGACCCTGAGTGGGTGAATCCCAATGCGCCGAATATTATGCTCTGGGCTTTTCTAGGCCCGGTAATTGGTGCCTTAATTAGACCGATAGGGGGAATCCTTTCAGATAAAGTGAACAGTGGTTCCAAAGTTACTGGATGGAGTACCTTTTTTCAAATTCTGGCAGCATTGGCAGTCGCCTATTTTGTGCTTCAGGCAAAAGGAACCGATACCCCTGAAATATACTGGTGGCCGTTCTTTGCAGCATTTATGGTATTATTTTTAACCACGGGAATAGGAAATGGCTCTACTTTTAGAAGTATTCCCTATATTTTCTCCAAGGAAAAAGCGGGGCCCGTATTAGGCTGGACATCGGCTATTGCCGCTTATGGTGCCTTTATCATTCCTAAAGTGTTTGGACAACAAGTAACCGCAGGGCATGCCGAATACGCTCTTTATGGCTTTGCAGCATATTACCTGATCTGTTTATTGCTAAATTGGTGGTACTATCTAGGCCCTAAGCGAGAGTTTGACAAACCATAATAATTTGTTTTTATCTCTGTTCATTAAAAAAAATGTTTTTAATTTCCCCTAATCGTAATCGATTAGGGGAAACGATTTTTAACCTCTATTAAACTAAAAAAGTTAATTAAAAAATAAAAAAATGAGTTTAGATTTAAAGAACTTGAACAAACAAGATCCATTAAAAAGAATGGTGGAACGCCAACAGGAAACTGAAGAATTTTCTCCAATGGATCCACCAGATGCGTTTAAGCCGCCTACTTTGGATGAAGTTAACTATGAGGAAATGCATCCCATAATTCAATCATTAATGGATGAGCATGTAAAATGCAATGAAGTGATCAGTGCTTTTGAAAACACTATCAATTCTTTGAATACTAACGGTTTTTCGAAAAGTACGCTAGAAGGAATAAACGATTTCTTTTCTTTCTTTGATGAATCTATCATCGACCACAACAGAAAAGAAGATGATACCGTTTTTGCCGATTTAAATCTCGTTCTGCATGAGAAAGAAGAATTTAGTACAGGTACTGAAAAGACCGTAGTGGATTTAATGGAAGAGGACCATATAAAAATGTTACAGCTTGCTGCCATATCTTTTAATTTGTTTGGATTGATTACACGTATTCCAGATGAAAGTTCAAGATTAGTTATTTTAGATTTGGCGGTGGAGCAATCCAAAGCCCTGATTGAAATGCTTAAACTTCATATTTTCAGGGAAGACCATGTTGTTTTTCCTATAGCGAATGATTATTTGTCGACTGAAATTTTAGATGCACATAATGCACGATTCGCATAAAGAATTTGCCAAACCTTATAGGGGTTTTAATAATATTAATTGACACCAATAAAATCGAAAAGAACTGATAATCATATGGTTAACAGCGTTTTGATATTGCCGAAATGGCAGTTCGTATTTAGCCTATAATTTTGGGTAGATTTTTTTGCCACACCATTAAAGTCAAGTTCATCGAGAGAAACTAAGTTAACATTTTGATAGGCTCGCCAAACTATCGATCAGTCCCATTTCAAGTATTTCTGCCAGTTATGTTGTTCTCTGAATCCCAGAACTTCACGGATTTTGCGATTTGAAAACAAAGCCTCATGCTCCCCCAATTCGCGAGTAATCGGCACATCAGGGAAAAACTGTTCTGCCAATTCTTTGCTGGGGATAATCGCACCGTTCTGATCGTTTCCTGCATTGAAAACCTGATAACCAAGGCCATCTTTTTTCAAACATAAATCCACAATCTGTCCCAGGTCACGCGCATCAATATAACAGAACGCATTTCTGCGGCGCACTTCAGGGTTTTTGAAATAATCCGGAAACAGTTCAGCGTATTCGTGTGGCTCAATCACATTTCCGATACGAAGGGCATAAATATCATAGCCTGACCGTCGCTGGAAGCTGCGTGCTGTTTTCTCATTTACAACCTTCGATAATCCGTAGCTATCCATGGGATCAACGTCATAATCCTCCTCCAAAGGCAGCACATTAGGATTGGTTTTGCCATCTGAAAAACAGATACCGTAGGTGGTCTCCGACGAAGCAATAATAATCTTCTTAATTCCAAGCTTAACAGCCGTTTCAATCACATTGTAGGTACCCATGGTGTTGACCCGAAAAGTTTCATTATCAGGATTGATCAAGATCCTGGGCACGGCAGCAAAATGTACTACAGCATCAAATTTTGGTACGCCATTACCGGGTTCCAATTCATCTAACCCGGCATATGAACTCATGGCATTAAACATTTGTCCAGAATCCGTAATATCAGCTATCAGATTATCCACGCCTGGGTGATCTAAAGGCACCAGGTCTACATTCATAACTCTATGTCCTTGGTCAAGAAGGTAGGGTATCACATGCTTTCCTGCTTTTCCCGATCCCCCTGTAAAAAATATTCGCTTTTTAGTCATGTATTCTCCTATTTAATAATGATTTCAATTGTCACCAACTGAGAGTGTGTACGGCTGCATATTCCATGTCAATTTCACAATTAGTAATCACAAATTTAAGAATAATGAAATGCTATTTAAGAGAGTACTCAACTTTCTCCCTTTCAGTTGCAGGATTATATATAACATTTTCTCGATGGTTCTGGTACATCCGACCCCAATGTGAAACTCTTGCATCGCACTTAATAATTCGTTGTAAAAATTCTCGAAAAAAGTCATGTTATCGTCAGTTTTGATCTCAAACTTTCCTTTGGCACATCTACTAATTAATTTACCGTCAAAAGAAATGTCCTCGGGTTGCAGTATTCTTTGCATTGAGTGAGATTGAGCATAACGGGGGGGTCTGCTACACCATCTCTCCGAAATAGCCAACCGTTACCCACAATATGAGAAAACTGACAGTTTTAAAGATTTATATTGTTGTAGCCTTACCTCTAAAGGGTAAGACTACAGGATGATGTCCATCTACATGAACTAGCTCAAAATCCGTAATCTTTTGAAAGAGGGTTTAATATCCTAAACGAAAAAAAAATCGGTAATTAAAACAAAAACCAAAATGCCTAAAACAACATTGACAAAATTATTAGATAAATCATCAATTCCTGAATCACTAGTAGTTCCAAGCCAGATATTCATAAATCAGATTTCCAATTTTTTGCTTAGGAAAATATTTTTGACTTCGTAGTAGACCCAACGAACTAGCGCGCCAAAGAATCCATTGCATTTCAATTCAATTCAATTTAAATCTGAATAATGATTTTTAAATTCGTCCAGAAACGGGCAAAGAGTGGGTCGGGCATGGTCTCTTTATCCAGTTTCGCCAAAAACCCCTTGAATTTGTTCGATACTTTGTCCACAGGCTCTGAAAAAGTTTGGGCGCAGCACCAATGTGTTTAAAAAAAGTCTCGGTAAAGAGGCTTATAGGACCTTGGTTTTTCCAAAATCAAGGGGTTGAGCAACGGTTACTCACCCATTGCATATTTAAGATACTTTCCAGTTTTGTTCTGTACCATAAGGTTGTTGCGTATTGTTCTAAAGAATTTAATCATCCTGTTTTATAAATTCATATTCACCAGTTATCGGTTTAAAAATAATATGGTAATTACCAGCTTCATTCACCTCGTTATTTCTTCCATCTAGTTCACCAATTCCAGTTGGAAGTCATTATTTCCCCAATTTTGTGCCCAACTATCTCTACATCTAAATTTTACGCACCTTCTTTTAAATAAAGGTCAATTTCCCAAATATCATTTTCTATATCAGTGAGTATCATTGGTGTAGATTTACCTCCAACATCGTCAAAACCATCTAATGAAGTGCCAATGATTCCTACATCTTGGTTTAAAACTTTTACTTCGGGATAATAATTTTTAATGAGTTGTAATATAGACTTTGCATCATTTAAACAATTAAATAAAATTGTTCGATAATAAACCTTATCATTTCTAGTGTTCTTTTTGGCTATTCTAAACCTGTTAGTATTAATTAATTTAACAGCATTTAAAATATCATTTTCATTGTAATAAAGAGTATCTGATACATCAAAACGGCTATTTGAATCATTTCTATTAGCTTTAGGTGACGCGATACCATATTCTAAGTAAAGCGGATGTAAATAATCATTCAAAGGAATTTCTCTATTAATTTCATTAACATAATTAATTACATGTTTAAATATTTCGTTCTGACTTTTGTTGTTAGGATTAAAGCTTAAGTTTTCTGCATGATATTTAGTCTCTGAAACTATTTCATTTGAATAATCGCCTGCCATAAAAGATGAAAGAAATGGTATTCTATTGTAAAAGTCGAGATCTTGATTAGTTAAATAAAGTTCAATACTAGGTATAGAATCAGGATGATTTAAATAAAGATCCATCCTTTCAATTTGAATATCTGCTAAATTGATATGGTTTTCAAATTTTTGCATATCGTAAGACATAGCACTATATAACTGTTCTAAAGTCACTTTAAATTGTGCTTCCTGTTTTCTGTTTTCGTTCCAGTTATTTAATTGTAATACCATAAAAATACCAATCATAATGAGTCCTACTTCACCAATAGCATAGCGTGTATATTTCTGGAATTCATTTTCGTTAGCAAGTTTTTTACGAATTTTTCTAAAGAAGTTTATCATTGGTTTGTTGGTTGGTCATAACGTTCTTGATAAAATGCGTTTCAATGTATTTTATCTTTTGTGCGTGCCCCGGCATGGGCATCTTTTTGATTATTGAAAGATAATCAAATTCATCTAGAGGGTGCAAGTCCACTGTGGGTAGAGTAACGCCTTGAACCATTAGTAAATCGCAAGGTTGTCAGTTGCGAGACTGGAACTGAAGGAAGCGAAATACGAAGTATTCACGAATACAAAAAAAGAATGGAAAGGGAATGAGTAAACTACTAAACTTGGTACTGACCCTTCTGCCGGGCTCAGGACAGGCTAAACAGGGACCGTATATGAGGCATATTTACTTGTGTAAGCTGTTTATTGGTTGCAGATGCAATTTTAGATCGTCTGGTACATACAGCACATAGATATAGACATCAAAAGGGGAATCAATACGAAAAAAACTAAAAAATAAACAGTAATTTTAACCACAAAGGAATCGATTTTAAGCACTTAGTTTACTATGTTCACTTTAATCCGGCGCACATGATTCACTTTGACCGGCTCATCCACAACATTCCCATATATTCAGAAATTGAAACCTTGGGAGGTAATGTACACACCAAATGAATGTGGTCTTTTTGAACATTCAATTACCTGAACATCTTTCCATGAACTGATTAATTGTAAATCATGCTCTACTAAAGATTTGACCATGCCTTCAAGTATTTTGAAGCGGTACTTGGATGTGAAAACAACGTGATAGTCACATTTGTAATACACATGTGTTAATTTTCTATATTTACGCATCTTAAAACTTTTAGATGTGTAAACCTAAAAAATGGCAGAGTCTTTTAAACATGACCACCGTCAAAGACGGTGGTTTTTCAATAAGAAATAAATTAAATGTAAAAACAATATGAAAATAACCAACATTTTAGAAAGCATTGGTAACACACCTGTTGTACAATTGGCTAAATTATTTCCAAACGCAAATGTTTGGATGAAACTTGAAAAAGCCAATCCTGGAGGAAGCATTAAAGACAGAATTGCATTATCTATGATCGAGGATGCAGAAAAAAGGAATATTTTAACCAAGGACACAGAAATTATTGAGCCTACTTCTGGCAATACTGGTATTGGTTTAGCAATGGTTGCTGCAGTGAAAAACTACAAACTTACCCTTGTAATGCCAGAATCAATGTCTGTTGAAAGAAGGGCTTTAATGGAAGCTTACGGAGCTAATCTTGTACTAACTCCAAAAGAATTGGGCTTAGGTGGCACAATTGAAAAAGCCAATGAATTAGTTGAAAATAATAAAAATGCGTGGATGCCTTCACAATTCACTAACCAAGCAAACCCAGAAATACATCGTAAAACAACTGCCTTGGAAATTATTGATGATTTTCCTGAAGGTGTAGATTATTTGATTACCGGAGTTGGCACAGGTGGTCATATTACTGGTATTTCTGAGGTTTTAAAGGAGAAATTTTCGAATTTAAAGGTGCTCGCGGTAGAGCCCGATGATTCTGCCATAATCTCTGGAGGGGAGCCAGGACCTCACCCTCTACAAGGTATTGGACCTGGGTTTTTCCCAGAAGTGTTCAATAAGAATTCAATTGATGGTGCCATTAGAATAACAAAAGAGGAAGCATTTTCTGAAGTTCAAAATTTAGCGAAAACTGAAGGTATTTTAGTTGGTATTTCTACAGGAGCATCTTTGGCCGCGATTAGAAAACAATTACAAACCATAAATACGGAAAAAACTATTTTAACCTTTAATTATGACACGGGAGAGCGCTATCTTTCTATTGAAGGCCTTTTAACAAAGGATCAGTAATACCGCCATTCTATTTTAAAGAAGTTTAAATCAAGCTATTTTTTTTGAATAAAATTGAGCACGTTATTTCAAAAATATATTGCGTAAAATAGAAGAACTCATTGCCTATTGCAGGAATTGAAATTGTACACATGTTAAAGAAAAACCAATTATTGAATCCAAAAAATTCAACCTTTGAATCTTTCAAATCATTGACTATATAATAAAGACCTTCAATACTGTTTTTCTTTTTTTGAGAAACAGATGCGACAGAACCGTGCCAGTAGACCTGCATCGAATTAATTATGTTTCACCTCTTGAGTTTACCTAAGGAGGTAGTTGATTGTTTTCTATCATCTTTTAGTCAATAAGCCACTCTGATATCTTTTGTATTTTTTTGTAAGCATCTGGTTTTTTTAAATTTTCGTAAAGGTCTTCAGTCCATTTATAAGTGTCGGGAAGGTCACCTATCACGACTAATTGTCGAGGAAACATCAGCCCTGCTACCTGAGGTAAATCGGTTATACGTAGGCAGTTGAGCATTTCGATGGATTCACCTCTTCCGTTGGGCTGGCCGGGGCCATCCTGTGTCGCGGGCGGGTTTTTAAGAATAAGCGATTTTATATTTCCATCGAGCAAGGCTACATAGGGGGCTATTCCCGCCATTTCTCCCTGTGCAACAATACTGATGTTATTTGGGTCAACACCAGGGATCTTGCGCAGGACCTCAAGGCACCTCAGCACATCATAGACCCGCATCGAGGCGATTGTCCGCCCTGTCCATGCCGCAGATCTGCGAATGTGCCATTGCAAGGAGGGCGACCATCCTGTTTCCCCAATACCCCGGGCCTCAAAATAGGCAATATTCGTTTTCTCCCTCAGTCCAGAGATCAGGGATGCCGATGCCCAGCGCTCTTCTTCCGGATTTTTCAATACCAGTGAAAAAGGTTGTGGCTTATCCTGTGTCTCCCTTTTTTGAAGGGAAACTTTCAACCTCCAACCTTCTTCCGGGGTAAAGCTGTAATTCTCTCTGTAATCTTCCCTGTTAACGGTGGCCTGAAATTCCAATCTTACGTCCAATGGCACTGGTTCTCTGGGGAAGGCTCCAAACGTCTTGACTTTTAAAAAATCTATCACTTCATTTCGATAGGAATCCAATTGATCCACATTTTTGATCTCCGGTGGCTTAGCCAACTCCACAAAGGAATCTTGGATGGTTTTTGTTATGTCATCTTCAGGGGTTCCATTTATGTAGACCAGAAGATCTTCATTGGACAGTTCTTTTGAAATATCAATTTCTCCCAACTCTTCAAGTTTCTTATCTTTTCCCATCAATTCTTTTATAAAGAATGATAGTATTTTAGGGCGTAATTCTTCTTTTGACCCATAACTATGTCCCCCAGTAGCATCTGCCATGATTACATTTTGGGACTTTCCATAATAATCATAAATTGTTCTTATTTTATCGTACACCGTATGAACGGCTTCTATGGAATAATACAAATCTCTTGATGGTTGTGCTATCATAAATGGCCTAGGGGCAATCAGGGCACCAATATCTGAAAAATCAATGCCATAGGTATTGATCGGCATCATACAGTCGCAATGATCATCGATTGTCCTTTGTACTACTTGACCTTCCACAGATGCTCCCCCGGCAACTGCCGCTGCCGCTTTTACCCGTGAATCGGCTGCCGGTAAATACCAGCTCTGGGAACCTCCTCCTGAAATACCGGTAACACCCAGCCGGGCTTTATCCACTTCGGGCAGTTCACTCAAAAGGTCAAGTCCACGAATGCCGTTCCAAATTTCCACGCCACCGGGATTGTAACCTCTGCTGTACCAATTGAACCAACCTCTGGATTCCGCTCCCAGGTGTTCGCCCTCTACTTCTCCCCTTTGTATCGTTTCTATGATCAGGCAGACGAAACCGTTCTTGGCAAAGCTTTTTGCATGTGCCTGATAGTGGTGTTTTTGTGTATGGGCATGTCCACATACGTATAGTATTGCGGGCACGGGCTTTTTTATCCCTTCCGGGATATAGAGATTGGCTGGCACGAACAGGCCTGGTAGGGATTCATAATACAACTTTTCTATCCTGTAACCTTCTTTTTTTATGACTCCCGTTTTGGTGACATTCAGGGGTGGGCGCTTAGCTGTAAATTGTTTTCCCTGTAGCCCCATCATTTCTAAAAATTCTTTTTGTCGCTGGTCACGTACGGCTTCCCAATCTTGAAGGTTTTTGATCGTACTTAATGAATTGTTGGTAATATCACTTGCTGCTTTGCCCAAATAGCAGCGAATGTTATTCGTTTGGTCAAAATCCAGAGCAACGGAATAGTTAAATGATTGTGCGAACGAAAGCTTGGTACACAACACCAAAAGGCTGATAATTATGGGTTTGATATTTGTCATCATCTTGCTATTTATCTTTAGAAAACATCTTCAGCCACTTTCGAGCATTTTTAGAATATATTGTATCAACTACTTCCTTTGGCAGTTTTACCCCTAAAGGCCATTCCAATGTTCTTCCATACCTTCACTCATATGGCTCCGTCCTTAAAACTTTTGTCCAACCAGGCAAGGGTATTTTCCATCCAATTGGGATCGTCCCATTCCTGAATAGAAAATGCTGTGGCAACTTCGAAATCTTCGGAATGTCTGGTCTTTTGATCCAGACAATAACTGTATGGTTGTTCAATGTATTTCCTACCTCTGGAGGCATCTACTACAATATTGAGCAGTTTGAAGTTATCTTTTCGCGATTGTTCTACAAAGACATCCCTGTTAGTTCTTACCTGGATATGGACATCTATTTTATCCACTATTTCAAAATCGCACAAAGAATAATATTCGGGGTTTTCCGTACAAGAAATAAATGTAAACAAGTTCAATAGTATAATCAGGTTTTTCATAAAATGTTGGTTAAAATTAAATGGCATATTCTCATCCCATTAATATTTAGCCCGAATCTGGTAGATTCTTGTTAATTAATTTAAGTATCAAAATTTAACAGCATTACCCAATGTCCGTCCGATGGTGTTTTGATCGTTACCTTTCCCCCACCATTCAATCGCCGGCCATTGCTCCACTTACTTTTCATCACTTCCAACCATTGGATTTGTGCCTTTCCCTTCGCTTTTACCAAATTCAGGTTCACTTCTCCACCATTGGTAAAATACAGGGCATAATCTGCCCCTTGAACAGCCCGACAATAGGCTTCATTCTCTTTTCGCGCTGACAATAAGTCGTTTCTGGGAATGGCCTTAAAAAAATCCATCTTTTCTGATAGCAGCCTCATACTACGAATAACAGCCTGCGCTTCCGCAGTTAATCCCAATCCAGAATTGGGCCGATGAAAACGAATGGCGGCTGACCCAAAAAACACACTTCTAATAAAACTCTGAATACCATTTTGAGTACCCCCTCCATGCTTGCCCAAGTCATTTCCATAGGTTTTTACATTGGTCACTGGCCTTAGGTTATCAAGTACCTTCAACCGCTCTATTTGATTAAGTCCATTATCCCAATGATCCTGCCC
The DNA here is from genome assembly GCA_024279425.1 of Bacteroidota bacterium. GTDB lineage: Bacteria > Bacteroidota > Bacteroidia > Flavobacteriales > Flavobacteriaceae > Maribacter_A. The sequence goes on from JAJRRO010000059.1 coordinate 94,643, forward strand.
TCTTTGGTGATTATTTTGTGAAATTTCCACAAAATCATAGGTCTCGGGATGATCGAAAGTTTCCCTATGTGAAATGTGGTCAAGGTCCCATGGATCCCACATTTCAGTAATCTTCACTGATTTTCCCTGCTCATTTGCTTTTTTCCGAATATAGTCTGCCCAAAACTTACCCCAAGATGCTGTGACAGATGTTTCGTTATCAATACAGTACAACACATTCCCATATCTAAGAGAGTAAGACAATAATTTGTCTACAAACAGCTGCTGATATTTTAACACAGGAATATTGTTATATTGCATCGGAATAGTCCAAAAAAAGGGATTTTCAGTCCATGTTGGATGTGTGCTGATTTCCTCCGGTAGTTTTACACGTTCACTTGTATAGTTGCTATTGTTCTTTGGGTTAAAAGGGTTTTTCTCCCAATTTTCTCTGTAAAAATCGAATGTGGCCCATATTTCAATTTGTACTATGATATCCCTATCCGAAGTGAGTTGCAATAAATTTTCAAACCGGCCCCAATATTCATCGTTCCATTGGTTAAGGTCATAAAGTCCTTTTCCCGTATCAAAATGGAAAGCCCATACATTGTCATCGTCACGTGACGACATTGTATTACGAACGTAATTGCCCCCTACCTCCTTTAGCTTTTCAAGTTGCGCCTGTAATTCCGGAATCTGAAACAAATTATCTTCAACACTACCACCTAATAATAACACTATTTCTCCATTAAATGACCAGTACTGGGGAAGTTCTGAACTTATTTCGATGGTGTTCTGAGCATGGATTGATATTGTTGTTAAAAGGAGGGTGCATAGCCCTATGGATATTTTTTTCATTATATATTGGTAAAATCTCAGGTTCTGTCGCATCTAATGTAAGAAAAAATAAAATCTTATATATTTACAATAAAAAAGATGTTCAAAGGCCACTGTTTTCCTAAATCAATTATTCTACAAGCTGTTTATTTCAAATTTAAGATTTAGTCTTAGATTTAGAGACGTGGAAGAACTTATGACTATCAGAAAAAGAGGCGCTTTCACGAAATTCTCAAATTACAAGTAGAGCCATAAATACAAGGAAGATGAAATTAGCTAATGTTAACGCAACTTATTAAAAAAGATGATATACAGACTCATTTCCTTTTTAACATTCTGCTATATATTAAATGAACCAACAGACTTACCTCAAATTAACGAAGTTCGCACTTATGGGTCATTTGAAACTGGTGGTATTGATGTTCAATTAATTAACTATACTGGAAGCGAAAGGATTCAAATTTTATATAAAGAAAAACCAAACAAAAACTCTAATTTTGAAGGAGGACTTGCTTGTTTGATGACGTACAAAAATGCACAATGGGTTTACATTATATAATTATATCGACATAATAATCTCTCCAAACATGAAAAATGAACAAAAAATATTGAAAGCTACTGAGACATTAAAAAGTATACTGTTTGTTATACTATTAACATCATTTTCCTGCAAGCCAATAAACTCATCGGATACAACGGAAAATAAGAGAGCAACTAATTTGATTACCGAATTGAATAGTAAAGAAATTCCTATTGGGGATAAGACCATAACTATTGTCGGTGTATCACTTGTTGATGGAATTAGCGATTCTCCGATGGAAAATGCATATGTAATTGTGCGCAATGGGATAATTTCCGAGATCGGGAAAACTGGTTCCTTGCAGATTCCTGAAGATGCAGAAGTCGTAAAAGGTGAAGGATTGACCCTTATGCCGGGATTGATTGACGCTCATTACCATAATTCCAAGGATTATCCGGCTATATTTTTAAAACGGGGTGTTACCTCCTTGAGAGATCCTGGAATTTGGATCGAAGATTATGACCTTGACAGACAATCTGGCAAACCTATCCCGAGATTATTTCTGACCGGCCCTCATTTAGACATGCATCCACCGGCCTATCCAAATGACAGTTATCTGGTTCGTGATAAAGCAGAAGTAAGAGAGGCAATGGATTTTTTAATTAATGAAGGGAGTACGGCGATCAAGGTATATTTTAGACTGTCACTTGAATTGATTAAAGAGGCATGCGATATAGCCCATGAGCAAGGACTTCCTGTTACGGGACACCTAGAAATTACGGATGCCCGACAAGCAATATTGGCCGGATTGGACGGAATAGAGCATGTAACTTCGTTGGGTACTGCCTTAATCCCCCGTAAAAAGGCTGAAAAGTATCGACAACGAATACTGGCAGATAACAATGAAAGGAAACGGGGAAGATATGAAATGTGGAAAGATATAGATGTATATGGTAAAGCTGTTGATTCTTTACTTAATTTCTTGGTGGCTCATCAAACGTTTATAACACCAACATTGGGCGCATTTGAATATCGATTGGACGAAACTGAAAAAGACAGTGTAGCCTTTTTGGGTTTCCAAAATATGATGAAATTTGTGGGAAGGTGTCAAGAAGCCAATGTCAGAATAGTTGTTGGTTCCCATGGCCCATGGAACAAGTATGTAGAAACGGGCTGGACCTACCAGCATGAGATGTGGCTTTTTTCCCAAACAGGTATGAAGAATATGGATGTTATTAAAGCGGCAACCATTGAGAATGCCCGTTTTTTTAAAATTGACCATCGCTTGGGAAGCATTGAAAAAGGAAAACAGGCTGACCTTATATTGATTGAGGGAAATCCTATTGCCGATATAAACGATATGCGCAATATTAAAAAAATAATGCTGAATGGGAGGTGGGTTGAATAACCCAATCTTAAAAATAGATCTCGGACATGAAACATTAAAAATTCGTCATCAATGGATGTCCCATAAATAGTTTATGAAAATAATTCTAGGATATTAGTCCGTTTATAATAAAACCTATATCAATACTCTACCATGTAATTCTTTTATCTCTTGATATTTTTCAAAGTTAATTTAAACAGCATATTCGCTCTTAACCTTATGTCTAGTTAAATGTAGTAGGCCCACCCTATTTAAATACAAGGGTATAATGCTCAAAAAAAAGAACACCAAGTACCTTTTGTTAATTTGATCGAAGCTTATGAAAAGGGAATAATTGTAGAAGAAACTGCAAATTAGATAATACCCTAAAAAGGTTTAAAAATAGAATATTTACCTATGAAAAAATTCGCAATCGCCACACTAATTATTTCTTGTACAATTATTCCATTTTCGTGTTTTGCACAAAATCGCCCGAACATTGTAATGATTATGGCGGATGACCTAGGAGGAAGAGATTTGCCTGTTTATGGCAACGCATTTAACGAAACTCCAAATATTGATAAATTGGCAACACAGGGCATGTTATTTAACAATGCATACGCCGCACCGGTTTGTTCAGCCACGAGAGCCAGTATAATGTCGGGGCAATATCCCGCAAGGGTGGGAATCTTCGATTTTATTCCTGGACATTGGCGTCCTTATGAAGAGGTAACGGTTCCGCATCACGAGCTGCAGCATTTACCAGAGCATATTTCCACCATTGGAGATGCTATGCAGGCTGCAGGTTATAAAACAGGCTATTTCGGAAAATGGCATTTGGGTCAAAAACCAGAACATTTACCCAATGCTCGTGGCTATGACAAGGCGCATATGTATGCCGGTGGAGGTTTTTACGATCCGAGGTTTGTGCCAGAATACAACACCCCCAAGAAGAAACGATTGAGTGAAACCCTCACTGAAATGGGGGTCAATTTTATCAAGGAAAACAAAAAGGAACCTTTCTTTCTATTTGTATCACATTACGATGTACATGTACAGTTAGATGCGGATAGGGATATAATTAATAAATATTTAAAAAAGGAGAAAGATCCAGACTACCCTTGTAATGCTGTATATGCCTCCATGATAGAACATGTAGACAAAAGTGTTGGTGCCATTATGAAAGCCATTGAGGAAATGGATTTAGCCGACAATACTGTATTTATCTTTTATTCGGATAATGGAGGTGTTGACAATCGATTTGACAACATTCCTTTATTGGGAGGTAATAGTATCAATGTTTATCCCGAAGGCCATCCTCTTAGCTATATAGCCACTTCCAATGCACCTTTGCGCGCTGGAAAAGGAACACTCTACGAAGGAGGTGTCAGAGTTCCATTGATTGTAAGATGGCCAGGGGAAATTAAGCCTGCATCTACTTCTGACGCCATTGTATCTAGTGTGGACTTCTACCCTACTTTCGTTGCATTAGCGGACGGTATAAACCCTAAAAAACAAGTACTTGATGGATTCTCAATGCTTCCAGCCCTGACAGAAAACCGCTTTGACCCAAAACGTGAATTATTTACACATTATCCCGTATATCATCATGAGCAACCTATGTCTGCACTAAGAAAAGGGGATTGGAAACTTGTGGAAAATCTAGTGTCTGGGGAGTTTGATCTTTACAACTTAGAGTATGATATAAATGAAATGACGGATCTCAAGTTCAGCTACCCTGATACGTTGGAAACTATGAAGTCAATTTTAAAAAAGTGGCAAGTTGACACGAATGCACATATGCCTTTTCCCAACCTTAATTTTGATGCCAATAAAAGATACGAATGGGGTAAGAACCCTTACCGGAAGTAAATCTGTAATACTATATTTTGCATTGTTTATACGAAAACTCAAAATGATTTCTATTCATCATACTTCTCCAAGCAACCCTTATTTTGAAAAGCTATGAATACGTGAAAATTTCATGGTTATCTTATTTCCTTCTAAAGTAGATGAGCCGGTCAAAGTGAACCACGTACGCCGGATTAAAGTGAGCATAGTAAACTACCCCGAGGCAGAGCCATCGAGGTATCGAGCTGGCACTTGCAACCCTAGTACAGCCTCTTGTTTTTCATAATGCTTAGTACCACTTCCTGCAATTTAAGATTTCACATGTCTGTATTTAATCCATTATCCCAGTCCCCGTCGTTATCTTTTTTGACTGCAAAAAACATTTTAGGGTGGCCACACTACATCCAGACGGTCACACCCAGTGACCACTCGCTATCAGGACAAGTTATTTATTTTTTACGTTTATCGTTGAGTTTGGATAAAGGAATAAACTGGTGTATCAACCACTGCTTATCGCAGAAAAACATACCGGTTCGAATCATGTCAGGATTGAACTGCTACTCCATTATCCCTTTAAATCCAATACTTTCAGTACTTTTTACAAAAAAAAAGTAACCGAATGGATAACCTATAAAATGACTTGATTTAGTTGATTTTGATAAAAGTAATAAACTTAAATCTTCGGAGATTAAAAATCGTAAAAGTGTATAAAAATAATCGATTTTAAACTGTCCAGAATCAGGAATCCTTCATTTTGGTACCTTAAATGATTTTACTACATTTAGAAGAGCCAAAAAGATTACTTCTAATGGCAACCATAATCCATAAATATGAATCGCAGAGAAATCATAAAACAGTTAAGTGTTTTTCCAATAGCCAGTAGCCTTCTCGCCAGTGAATCCATCCTTGGGAATACCTTTAAAGAGTTTTCACCAATTTTCTCTGACCCGTTTTCGGCCGATAAAACTATTTACGATGCGATTGGGGTTGTCCCTATAATCAACTGCAGGGGTACCTTTACCATTCTTGGCGGGTCTACCGAAAGACCTGAAGTGTTAAAAGCAATTGAAGCTTCCTCCGGGTATTTTGTTCAGTATGATGAGCTGGCCTTCGGAATTGGCCAACGTCTGGCGGAATTGACCAAGGCCGAATGGGGTATGGTATCGGCCGGTTGCGCTGCAGGCTTAAAACATATTACTGCCGCCTGCGTCTCAGGTGGAAACCCAGAAAAACTCCTTAAAATTCCCAACCTGAACGGACTGGAAAAAACAGAAGTCATCTCGCCTCGGTATTCCCGTAATGTATATGATCATGGTATTCGCAACATAGGTGTCACGATGATTGATGTAGATTCTCCGGAAGAACTTGAACGAGCCATAAATTCCCGTACGGCAATGATCTATGTCAACTCTGAAGAAAATTCTGCCACGGGTCAACCGCTTTCTTTAGAGGTCATCCACCAAATAGCCAAACCAAAAAATATACCCATATTAGTTGATGCTGCGGCAGAGAATTTGACCATTCCATCTGTGCACCTTGAGAGAGGTGCTACTGTAGTGGCTTATAGCGGCGGAAAAGCCATTTGCGGCCCACAATGTGCCGGTTTGCTATTGGGAGATAAAGATTTACTTATGTCGGCATGGCAGGCAAGTTCTCCACATCATGGCCCGGGTAGGGACAACAAGGTAGGTAAGGAAGAAATGTTAGGTATGTTGGCTGCAGTGGAAGCTTGGACAACCCGAGATCATGAGGCGGAATGGAACACATGGCTCTCATGGCTTGAAGAAATCTCAATTCAGGTACTGAAAGTTAAAGGAATAACCACCGAGGTGCAGCAGCCAAAAGGGCTCTCTAATCTAGCACCCCGACTGGTCATAAAATGGAATCCCGATAAGTTGCACATTACTGGGGAAGAAATAGCGGAGGAGGTTGCCAGAAATAAACCTAGGATTGCCATTGGAGCCAGTAGTCAAAATGGGATGACATCTATTAATATCACCCCCAGCCAAATGCGTCCAGGAAATGCAAAAACGGTTGCGGATCGTCTCTATGGAATTTTTTCCCGAAAGCGCAGCCCTCGCTCCGATAAAATGATACCCGCTAAGGTCAATGTCAGCGGTCATTGGGAAGTAGAAATGGAGTTTTTTACCAGTAAAAGTTCTCATGTTATGTTCCTTGAACAGGATGGTAATTGGATCAGGGGAACACACAAAAGCGATTTTTCTACACAAGAAATTGTGGGCATGATCGAAGGCGATGAAGTAAAACTTCGAAGTAATTATCGTGCTCTGGGGGATTCAATAAATTATTGGTTTTCGGCCAAGGCTACTGATGACACACTTGTGGGCTCAGTATTTCTGGGGGAATATCTCACCGCCAAATTCACGGCCAAGCGTTCAACGTATAAGGAAGAGCACAAGCGAATCGTAATTCCGGGTGGACCACCATTGGCTACATAACAACTACAAATCAGTTTCAAAAATTCACCTCATGCCGAACCAGAGAGGATTGCCAAGCAAGTGTTTTATCACTCTATTCATTTTTCTGATGCCTTTGCTATATCTGCACGCTCAAGAATTGGATATTCTACTCAAGGGCGGGCATCTAATCGATGCAAAAAATAGTATAGATGGCCCCATGGATGTGGGCATACGGGACGGCAAAATAGCCGAAGTGGCGAAAAATATTTCTACAGAAAGAGCCAAAAAGATTATTAATGTTACCGGCCTATATGTTACCCCTGGGCTCTTGGATATGCACGTACACGTCTTTATGGGAAATGAGCCCGGCGCTTATATTGCGAATGGCGCTACCAGCGTAATGCCTGATGGCTATACTTTTAGGGCCGGAGTGACCACCGTTGTGGATGCCGGCTCCTCTGGATGGAGAAATTTTCCGCTATTCAAAGAACAGACAATTGACAAATCCAAAACAAGAATATTAGCATTGCTCAATATTGTGGGCTCCGGAATGCGGAGTAGATTTGAAGAACAGGATGTATCGGATATGAATCCGGTAATGACAGCCCATAGCATAAAGAAATTATATCCTGATATCCTGGTTGGCATCAAAGCGGCACACTATTGGGGAGACTTTACGCAGGTAGATCTTGCCGTTGAGGCAGGCAAGAAGGCTGATGTTCCCGTAATGGTCGATTTTGGCGAACACTATCCTCCAAATTCCATCGAAGCTCTTTTTATGGAACATCTTCGCCCCGGGGATATTTTTACACATACCTATTCACATGGACCCACGCAACGTGAAACAATTGTTGATGAAGAAGGAAAACTAAAGCCCTTCATAATCAAAGCACAACAGAGAGGTATTGTCTTTGACATGGGACATGGAGGTGGTGCCTTTACCTGGCAACAGGCCATACCTGCCCACCAACAAGGATTTAAAGCCGATGTCGTAAGTACCGATTTGCATACACAAAGTATGAATGCCGGGATGAAGGACCTGAGCAATGTTTTATCGAAATTTATGGCCATGGGTGTTTCCCTGCCCGATGCTATTTCTCGGGCCACTTGGGCTCCTGCCCAAGTGATAGGTAAACCAGATCTCGGGCATTTGAGTGTGGGAGCCGAGGCCGATGTGGCGGTTTTTAATCTGCGTGAAGGTGATTTCGGTTTTTTAGATGTTCGCCGCTTGAAAATCCAAGGAAGCAGGAAATTGGAAACAGAACTTACAATTCGGGCAGGTAAGGTGGTTTGGGACTTGAACGGACTGGCGGCCGAGGATTTCAAAAAGTAGTTAGCTGCTTTTATAGCAGTTATTTTTCACTGGCAAAGTATTATGAGTATGGTTTTAGATACGGCAATTAAAAATACAATTAACATCCTATCCTATTTTATTTTGGTTGCGATTCAAGCGCAGGAAGTAGATTTTTTAATAAAAAACGGGCATGTTTTCGATCCCAAAAATAATCGTGACACCATACTCGACATTTCCATTGGAGATGGTAAAATACTTGAAGTGGCTCCTAATATTGTGACAGAAAATGCTAAAACAGTAGTTGATGCCACTGGCCTCTATGTATGCCCTGGCCTTATTGACATCCATACTCATGTTTTTGTAGGTACCAAAGCGAATAAATTTGCAGATGGCAACAATAGCCTGTCTCCCGATAATTTTAGCTTTAAGGCCGGTATTACCACCGTGGTTGATGCCGGAACTTCTGGTTGGCGAAATTTTCCACTGTTTAAGACGCAAGTAATCGACCAGTCGAAAACACGGATTTTGGCCTTTTTGAATATTGCCGCTTCGGGAATGACCGGAGATGCCGCCCAGCATGACCTTAATGAAATGGATGCTGAAAAGACCGCAGAAATAATTCAGAAGTACGCTGATATCATTGTTGGGGTTAAAATAGGGCACTTTGATGGGGCTACGTGGATACCTTTCGAAAGGGCACTTGAAGCCGGGTCGAAAACAGATAGACCACTTTTTGTAGAATGTCACTTGCCACAGTATTCCCTAAAAGACCAGCTAGGTCGTATGCGTCCAGGAGATATTATAACCCATTCCTTTGAAAATATCTCCGAACGGACACCCGTGGTTGACAAAGAAGGAAATGTTTTGTTGTATGTGCTTGAAGCAAAAGAAAAGGGCATTCTGTTTGATGTTGGACATGGAGGTGCCGGTTTTTGGTTCAATCAGGCAGTCCCTTCAATGGAACAGGGCCTTTGGCCAAACACCTTTGGCACTGATCTGCATCGATTCAGTATGAATGCGGGTATGAAAGATATGTTAAACGTGATGTCTAAATATTTAAACATGGGTATGCCATTAAAGGAGGTGCTTCTGAGAGGAAGCTGGAACCCGGCCCAGGCCATTGGACGAGAAGACCTAGGACATTTGAGTGTTGGGGCTGAAGCCGATATGGCACTATTAGGGCTGAAAAAAGGTAAATTTGGTTTTGTCGACGCAAGAAATAATCGGATTACCGGGGATCGAAAATTAGAAGCGGAATTGACCATTAGAGCCGGGAAGGTCGTATGGGATCTTAATGGGTTGACGGCAAAGTCCTTTAAACAACAATAAAGCGGAAACAAAATTAGGAAATTCAGTGCAATCAACGAATAAAAACATTTGATCTTTTATGAAAAGTAGTTCTGGAAATTTAGCTCTGTATTCTTCAAAAGTCATCGCAATTCTATTAATGTCAATGAGTCTGTTCCAGTGTAACTCAGAAAAAAAATTACCATTGAGTGATCCGGATAACGGCGGACTTTTCCTTCCAGAAAAATTTGAAGCTTTGGCGGTGGTGGACAGCATTGGGCGAACCAGACATATTGCGGTCAACTATAACGGGGATATTTATGTACAATTAGGTAATTCCAAGGACGGAAAAGGAACAATCGCTCTTCGCGATACTGACAATGATGGCAAGGCCGACAGCCTAGTCCACTTTGGTGATTATATTGATAAAGGTCGTTCTGCTACAGGGGTAACTATACACAAGGGATATCTATATACGAGTACAAACAGAATGGTCTATAGAAATAAATTAACAGCCGGAGAATTGGTGCCCACTAGTGAGACAGAAGTGGTATTTACCGATATGGAAGAAGATGTTGATAGAAATTGGCACACAACAAAACCTCTAGCCTTTGATAACAAGGGCAATATGTATATCCCTTTTGGTGCTCCATCCGATGCCTGTCAGGATATGGAAAAATATGGTCCTGTCGGAATTCCTCAAGGCAAGGGGCTGTATCCATGCCCTGAACTTGAGACTCAAGCTGGAATATGGCGGTTTGACGCCGACAAAATTGGACTAACTCAAGCAGACGGTTATAAATTTGCTACGGGTATCAGAAGCGTTGTAGGAATGGAATGGAATCCGAGGGACGAAAGTTTATATGCCGTAGGTAATGGAATAGACAATTTTCACACCCTGTTTCCCGAGCTGTTTTCTTCTTGGCAGGCGGCTATGCTACCTTCAGAAACCCTTATGAAAGTGACTGAAGGCTCGAACTATGGATGGCCTTATGCATACTACGACCAGCTACAGAAAAAAAATGTTTTACAACCCGGGTACGGAGGCGATGGGAAGATGGTAAGAAGAGCCAATGAATATGATGATCCCGTTATTGGTTTTCCAGGGCATTGGGCTCCTATGGATGTCATGTTCTATCATGGTGATCAATTTCCCAAACGGTATAACAACGGAGTCTTTGTCGCATTTCATGGCTCTACAGATCGACCACCCTATCCCCAGGCCGGATTTATTGTATGTTTTGTACCCTTTGATGCCGAAGGAAAATCTACGGGAACATGGGAAGTTTTCGCGGATGGTTTTACGGGGGTAGACAAAGTATGGAATACCAGCGATGCGGTTTACAGACCTATGGGTTTATCCACTGGCCCCGATGGCTCACTTTACATTAGTGAGTCGAATGAAGGAAAAATATGGCGGGTAATGTATAAAGGGGATAAAGACAAATTTGAGGAAATTCAACTGGCATCCATGGAAAAAAGAAAATCCAAAAATCATATAAGAACCCCGATAGAAGGCCAAGATATTAGAAACGATGGTGATATGCTTAGCGGTAGAATATTATACAATACCTATTGTGCGGCCTGCCATCAAAGAAACGGCCAAGGGGATAATAATCGTTTCCCACCCCTTTATGCCTCCGATTGGGTAAGCGGGGATGAAGACCGCCTGATTGATGTCGTTCTTAATGGAATGCAGGAGGAGATTGAAGTAAGCGGTAGGTCATACGATGGCCTAATGCCACAGAATCGGCATTTGGATGATTTTGCCATCTCGTCGATTCTAACCTTTATAAGGAAAAGATTTGGCAATGAGGCCCCACCGGTAACCGCATCGAAAGTTGCACAAGTTCGTAGTGCCACTGAAGATAAACACTGAGTGTTACATATAACATAATTTAGCCTACCCAAACCGTATACAAATGAGATTCATCCTTGTACTTAGAGCCTGTTTTCATCTACTCAAATGGCAAAAGCAATTTCAGATAAAAAAGTTGGTCTTGATGACGCTATTGTTTGACGTCAGCATAAAGTGAACTCTTTTAGAGCAGATATAAAAGAAGATGATATTCGTATTTTGGTCATAATTGCACTAAATGGGGAATCGCAAGCAGCTCCATTTCCAAATAAGGAACTTGGATCAAAACCCAATTGAGTGAACTTGATTCCTACTTCGGCAAAATAATTTGTGTTGTAATTACTACTATAACCTAAAGTATTTGTAGTTCCCCAAGGGAAGCTGGACTTACCACAAAAAAGTGGATAATTAGATAAGGGTCATGCTGCTATTTTTTGGTTGGACATTTAGTTTTCATATTCCTCTATAGTTTTATACCCTAAGCTCTTGAAGAAGCTTTCCGCCACTGCATTGTCCCAACAATTTCCCTTTCTGCCCATACTTTGTTTTACCGACCCGTCATAACTTTTAATGATGTTTGCAAATCTGCAACTGGCTGTATGACCCTATAGTAGAATCCATTAAAAAATTTAGCAAAGGAAAGATATTGGTTGTACGAGTTTCAAGTATTTAGGGCATTAATTGCCATCCAGGCCATAAGCCCGCCACCAATTTCCAAAGCCGATTCATCAATATTGAAAGTTGGGGTATGAAGCCCTGATTCAATGCCTTTTTCCGTATTGCCAACGCCTAATAAAAAAAAACAGGCCGGGTTTCTTTGGGAATAGTATGCAAAATCTTCTGCGGCCATCCATTGGTTCATTTCAATCACATTTCCTTCGCCCAAATAGGAGATTGCATGGAACTTTGAGTCCTCGGTTAAACGGAAGTCGTTGACCAAATGCGGATAGCCATGGTTGATTTTCAATTTGCAGGTTCCTCCCATGGCTTCTGCCATTGAGGTGACCAATTTTTCCAATTTTTCCAAAGCCGTTTTACGCCATGCTTCGTCCAAAGTTCGGAATGTACCCTCAATGTGAACTTCATCAGGAAGGATGTTGATTGCACCGTTGGCAATCACTTTTCCAAAAGAAAGTACGGACGGAGTTTTGGGCGAAGCCATTCGGCTGACCAGCTGTTGTGCAGCAACGATGATATGCGAAGTAATTAAAACTGGATCTATTGCATTTTCGGGCATCGCGGCATGGCCTCCCCTTCCTTTAACCGTTAAAAAGAGTTCGTCCATACTGGCCATAAATTTCCCAGAACAAAAACCCACCTTGCCAACCGGAATATCCGGTCGTACATGTTGAGCGAAATGTGGTAGATTTCCTAAATCTTGATATGCTTTTTCATTGATTACCAAACTTGCCCCTCCCGGCATAACTTCTTCACCTGGTTGGAAAAGCAATTTTACTTTCCCCTGTAAATCATCCTTTAGCTCAAATAAAATCTTAGCGCAGAGCAAAAGTGAAGCAGTATGTACATCGTGGCCACATGCATGCATTACCCCCTTTTTTTTGGACACGTATGAAACATCATTTATTTCCTCGATGGGTAGTGCATCAATATCGGCACGCAATAAGACCGATTCACCTTCCCGTATTCCATAGATGGTTGCCAAAAGTCCGGTTTCAGCCACTGAAACGATGTCAGTAATTCCAATGTCCTGCAACTGTGCTTTGATGTAGGCACAGGTATTGTGCTCTTTAAAAGAAAGTTCAGGGTTTTGGTGGAGGTGTCGCCTTACAATTATGAATTCGGCGGTGTGTTTTTGAGCTAAATATTTTATGTTTCCTTTTTGAATCATAAGGTAAAAACAACTGTTTTAGGAATAGTACTATACGATTAAGGAGTCGTCAATGCTCCAGCTTTCAAATCCCCTCGTTCTTGCCGCAGAAAAGGCATGAAACCACCTCACCTCGCTCGAGGGTAGGTGTCTAAACTAATTCACTTTAACTACCAAAGGATTCATCAACCGCTCCCTAAAATACAAAATTTCTTTTTCGGGCATTTCTTCATCTGCATGAAAAATTAAATAGGCATTCTTTTCATTATACCGGCTCCCTTTGGGTAAGCTTTGGATGGTATCAGATAATACGCGATTCCAATAACGGCCGTTACCCCTTGATTTGCTTATTTTGGTGTAAGGCTTGTATGTAGGCGAAAGATTTCCATCAACGTTTAAATTGTCATACTCAATCCGAATAGAACCAAAACCATATTTTTTTTCATTATGATAGAAAGCGACAAAAACCGCATCGTCGGGTATGGGACTTTCTTCCAATACCTCCAATTCTTCATCATATAATTTGAGATGTTCAATGTCACCTTCTTTCTTTTGATATACTACATGGGTAAAAAGGCTGTCCATAGTCATTTCATCATTGCGTAACAAATCGAGTTCCACATCATCGTTCATTTCTATGGTAGATTCGAAATTAAAATAGGGAAGTCCGCTATAAAAAGTGTATTTGCCTTTTAAGTCGATTTCTGGGACACTATCTGTAACTCCCGAACGGTTTTTTACAATCTGGTACATTCCCCTAGTGATATCATTTCGAGAAGAAGACGATAAATCCTCAAAATTAAAATAGCTTTCCGAACTGCTCTTTGAGAAGTTTGGCGCCCAATGCATCGAAATATGGCCTCGCTTTAGCAATTTGTCATTAAAATCTTTTAAAACTATTCCGTTGATTTGACCTCCACGCTTATCTTCGTCGATGCTGAAGAATACTTTATAAGTCTTGTTTTCAATGGACATCCCATCTTTGGAAAATTGAATTTTAGAGGGTACACCTGCATGTGTTTTATCCGTTGACTGTAACTGAAATTTTCGCATTTCGTATGCCTTTACAGCAACCGGAAACAGTATTCCTAATACGGATTTACCTTGATTTTGAATAGTATCCAGAATTTGAACGGGAATAGACATTCCACTTTGAACATCAGAGGCTATTAGTATTTCAGAATCTTTTTGTAAAAACTCCAATGGGATTTGTGCGGAAACATATTCCGTTTCCCTATCCAAGCCCTTAGTTTCAGAAACCGAGATTATGGTTACCGGATTGGGGCTTGAACAGCTAGAAACTATTGTACAAATCAGCGCCCCAAAAAAAATACTTAGTTTTGACCGTTTGATAAAAAATATGATGCTACTATTTTTCAATGTCTTCGATTTAATTCATTTTTACAAAACCTTTACCCTAGGTTTTGGTATGCTATAATTGCCGTCAGTTAATGGTGCGTTGGGCATTTCCATATTCCAAGAAAAGGTTTCGGGTACGATTCTAAGTTCGGAAGTCTTAGCCTCCTCAAGCTCGATAATTTCACCGGATTCGATGGCCATACGACCCATTATAGTAGTTAGTGTACTTTCCGCACCGTATTTTGTGTTGTTTATATATGGTTTTGTTCCCATAACAGCACCGATAAACACATCTTGTTCGATTTGTGATGAAGGACGGTCATCTTTGTCACGGTAGCGCCAAAAGGCATTCCCTTGGGTGTCCAAAAGTTGGCATCGCTCATTAGCTCTTGCTTTTGAACCCTGAACGTTGAAACCCATTCGGTTAGCGCAATTATCCATCTGCCGGCATTGTACATGAAGTTTGGTGCCGTCTGCATATTCCATTTCGACATAATGGTGGTCGAAAATCTCACCATGGTCCGGGCCTTCGAGCATCGCCCTACCACCCATTCCGCTTGCTTTCATGGGATACTCTTGTTTAATCCAGTTGATTACATCGATTTGATGAATGGCCTGCCCTGCTAGTTGCCCGCCCCATAACCAGTTGAAATAATGCCAATTGCTGATCTGGTACTCCAGCTCGGTCTGGTCCGGTTTTCTAGGATGCACCGTTGCCTTGCCCACATTGTAATATACATCGGTAGAAAGAATGTCGCCTATTTCGCCCGCATGAATCTTACTGACCATTTCATTCATACCAATTTCATAACGGGATTGCAAGCCTACTACTACGTTCAACTTTTTCTGTTCTGCCCTTTCTCCCACGGCTATAATTTTTCGATACCCCGGCCCATCAACGGCTAGCGGTTTCTCCATAAATACATGTTTTCCAGAATTTATGGCGTGTTCAAAATGTTCCGGACGAAAACCTGGTGGCGTAGCCAGAATAACCGCATCACATTCGGCAATAACATTTTTGTAGGCATCCAAGCCCAAAAACTGTCGCTCTCTAGGCACATCGACCTGCTCCAGGAAATTTTTGGATACGTTTTGAAAACTAGAGTCCATCTCATGCTGAAAGACATCGCCCATAGCTACTAGTTGTACCGATTTTGAGGCGGTCAAAGCCTGAAAAATGGCACCCGTTCCCCTACCTCCACAACCTACAAGTCCTAATTTTATTTTTTCCTGCCCCAAGACATTGACACTTGAAAATACGGGCAGATGACCAAATACCATACCGGCTGCTACCGTTTTTGCCGTACTCTTTACAAAGTTTCTGCGCGTTTTATTTCCTTTTTTATTCATCTTTTTGTTTTCTCTAAAATAATGATTTTTCAATAATTCCCATTTTCTATATCGTTCAACCACCTACTGTTATTTTGCCTTACAAATACATCATCGTTCAAGTTGGGGTAATCTTTATATACTCTATCGATTTCTTCTTTTTGACCTACTGACAAGGTTTCGTTCTCATCTAAACACCATGTTCCCTTCAATAAACCTTGCCGCCTTAAAACTTCATGAATTCCTGCGATACAGCCTCGAAAATTATTGGCAACGTCAAAAAAAGCAGCGTTCGTATCGGTTACCGCAATATTAAGCGTCATTAATTCCTCGGGAATGTTGTTCCCCGATTTTTTGACTTTATGTATGTGCTTCAATAGCTCCACTGCCTTAAGTGTCCAAACCGCCCAGTGACCTAGTAATCCTCCAACAATATCCTTTTTTATTAATTCTCCTTCGACATGGACTTCATAGGTGGTCAAAAGATCGGCAACGATATTATCATCATTGCCTGTATATAGTGCAATATCATCTCGGCGAGAAGAAGCACATACAGCACGAACCACTTCTAAGGTCTGATACCGATTGAAAGGGGCCATTTTGATAGCTTGTACATTTTCAATTTCCGAAAAGGACTTCCAAAAATCATGGCTTAAGACCCGACCGCCAACGGCAGGCTGCAGATAAAACCCGAAAACAGGAATTACTTCAGCTATTTTTTTTGTGCGCTCCAATAGGGCATCTTCATCCCAGTTACCCAGCCCATTCGTGCTGACCAATACAATATCATAACCAAGTTCTGCACAAATCTCGGCTTCGTTTATAGCTTGTTGATTATTGCCACTCACTCCAGCCACTTTGATGAAAGGCCGATGTAAATCTGCCCTCTCGATTTCTTCAATGGCCAATTGCAATACTTTGTGATATAGATTTATTTTTGGATCCCTAATCTGGAACTGGGTTGTGTGTACACCAATGGCGATACCCCCTGCACCTGATGCCATATAGTATCTGGTCAATAACCGTTGTCGATTCTCGTCGAGCAACCGGTCTTCGGTCAACGCCAAGGGATGGGCAGGTATTACAGTACCCTTATGGAGCAATCTTTTAATTTCGGGATTTAGGGTTTTCATTTTTTAACGTGAATTTCATTCTTTAAAGGTATTTGGGCTAGAAGTCTCCCTTTCTTTCTTGAAAGTGTGTCGGCTTGCCGAGTTGCTCGCCACCTGTTTTAACCCAATGAGCTGTCCACTGTATCATTTCATCAAGGGAAACCAAAGGGTTTCCGAACAATTTATAAGACTGAGAGGCATCGTTCAATAAAGCCGTCTCGGCCGGACTATTTTCAAAAATAGGATCTTTGTCCAATAATTTTCCGAATTCCTTGGCAAGCCATTTAACGGATATGGTCTCCGGCCCCGTTATGTTCATTTTTTTTGCGGGCGATTCGCAGTGTAATAGACTACGAATAGCATATTCATTGGCATCACCCTGCCAAATAACATTTGCGAAACCCATGCTCAAATCGATGGGTTTATTGTTCATTACCTTATTTGCAACTTCCAACAAAACCCCATACCTGAGATCTAGTGCATAGTTCAAACGGTACAAAACCATTTTTATACCATTCTTGATACAAAAATGCTCGAAGATACGTTCCCTTCCCAGACAGGACTGTGCATATTCTCCAATGGGAGATGGCTTAACATCTTCCTTTGCACCACCACTATCGATAGGCATGAAGGGGTATACGTTTCCTGTAGAAAATACGACAATTTTGGAATTCCTGTATTTTTCGGAAACCCTCCCTGGAAGGTAAGCATTCATTGCCCAAGTAAAATGTTCATTGCCAGATGTACCAAACTTATTACCTGCCATGTAAATAATATTCTTGGCTTCAGGTAGTTGCATCAAAGCATCGTCGTTCAACAGATCCACTTTAATACATTCGATACCAAAATCTGTTAATTCTTTGAAAAGGTCTTTATCGGAAAATCGGGAAGCCCCCATTATTTTTTTATGGGTACCAGATGCATCGACCGCCTTTTTTGCAAGCTTGGCCAAAGTCGGCCCCATTTTTCCACCCAAACCTAAAATCATAATATCGCCTTCGATCTTGGCCATATCTTCAATAAGACGTTTTGAAGGTTCAGAGAGCCTTGTCTCCAGCTCCTTAATCGTATTCATCATTACCTTTTACGTTATTTCATAAAAATATTATAAGCGTTCGCCCCGGCCAAAAACAATAACAATATCAATCCCAAGATCAATACTCCCTGCAATGGTTTACCTATTCTAAAATGACTTTTTCCAGCTCTGTCCTTAGCAATTAAATAGAGCATCAATCCGATTACAGGTACAACGATGATGGTGAAGCCCTGTGCCATAACTATTAGATCAATGGGCAGGCTCCCGAAAACAATCGCAACCGAAGCACCTATCAAAATGACAGACATGATAACATAACGTACTTTTTGGGATTCCAGTTTTCTACCAATATTGAGGGCATCCGATAGCAAGACCCCTCCCAGGGTTGCATTTCCTATTAAAGAGGAAAAGGAGGCTGCAAAAAGGCCGGACATAAAAATCAGCGTCGCATAACTACCGAAAATTGGCTCCAAAGTCTTTCCCATTTCAGTAGCGGAATTCACTTGTATGCCCTGAGGAAAGAGCACAGATGCGGCCGTTAGCATTACCGTGGACGTTATGATGCCCAAAATAAGGACACCAGATATGCATTCACGTTCATGAGCCTTTGATTTACTCTTGTCCCATCCTTTTTCCTGCACCAAATATGATTGGTAAAAGGCCCCGGCAACCGAAAAACTAGAAGCCACCAACCCAAAGGTCAAAAATTCGGAACCACTGGGCAAGCGAAAATCGAACTGGGTTACCAAAAGCGGGATATCGGGTTTTGAAATAATCAGGGTAATAACAAAACAGACCAGCATTAGAGCCACCATGGCAATCATGATCTTTTCCAGAATCTTGAAGAAAGACTTAAAGAACAACAGTATGATAGCAATGACCGAAAAGGCAATTACCCAAGGCACCGACGAAGAATCAAAAATCTCACCGAACACCATACCCGCACCAATAGAGTTACCTGCCTGAAACGAAGCTGCTACGACAAAAAGACCAACTCCGATGATTATACAGACGGCATTCCCATATTTTTCACGAATCAACTGGATCAAGGTACGGTCCGAACTGAGCCCGATACGTGTGGAAATAATGGTGAAGGCTCCCATAAATAGGATACATAGCGGTACGATCCAAAGCAACTGAAATTCATAAATCGCCCCAATTTTAGAGGCTATCGCAAGACTTCCGGGGCCCAATACCAGTGCTGCGGTTATAAATCCAGGGCCGACAAGGTTGAATATACTCTTTGATTTTTTTTCGGTCATTTTGAATTTCAAACGTAAGGAACACCGGTGTACGGAATATCCAATTTATCTTCAAAGATTTAAACAAGTTCAAAAGATATAGATTATTATTGCTATATATGAAGATTATTGATTTAATTTTTGGCTGCAACTGTATCCTAAGGCCAAGATGCTTTTCCACCTAGTTAAGTTTCATCCAGTCAAAGGCATTTCACATTGTCCATTCATGGACACTTACAAGATGCTTAAGTAATAATTTAAAACAATGAATGAGAGCGAATTAATAGCATATTTGGTTCATAAAGGGCTTATTAAAGCCGACGGTATTCAGGTAACTCCATTAACAGGGGGTGTTTCCTCCCAGATATTATTAATAGATGATGGGGAGCATCGCCTTGTTTTAAAGCGAGCATTGGAAAAGCTTAATGTAAAAGAGGATTGGTTTGCAGACGTTAAACGAAACGTTATAGAACAGCAATATTTAATATATGTGGCTGGTTTTATGCCAGAGGCTGTTCCTGCAATTCTTTATAGTGACGAAACTCACAATTTTTTCTGCATGGAAATGTTAGAAAATGGATTACAAAATTGGAAAACCTTATTGCTAAATAAGCAATTCAATTTGGCATATGCGGGAAAGGCGGGAAAAGTACTTGCTGAAATTCATTTAAAATCTATAAACAATTCAAAACTGGGGGAAGAGTTCGATACACTTGATAACTTTTCAGAGTTAAGAATTGAACCCTATTTATTGGCTACAGCAGAAAAAAATGAATTATTGGCTTTCTTTTTTAAAGCAGAAGCAAAACGTTTGGCAGAGACAAAATTTTGTCTTGTACATGGAGATTTTAGTCCCAAAAACATACTGGTGAACGAAGAGCGTTTGGTTATACTTGATTGCGAAGTTGCTTGGTACGGCGACCCGGTATTTGACATCACATTTTTACTAAACCACTTTGTTTTGAAGGCATTGTATTTAAAAGAAGATGCTGGTAAATTGATGCAAATGGCTGAATTGGTTTGGGAATCTTATATCACCGTAATTAATAATGAAGTAGACAGTCGATTTGAAAACAGAGTCATACATTTATTACCTATGCTTATGTTGGCACGGGTAGATGGAAAATCACCTGTAGAATATCTGAGTACAGAAAATCAAAACGTTGTAAGAGGGTTTGTGAATAATGAATTGCCTAATAGTTCGAAAATATTTAAAGATTTTAAAGAAAATTGGTTGCAAACAGTAAATAAAATAACAGATGAAGATTAAAAACATTGATGCATATCAAATATATGATTCTAGAGGGTTTCCAACGGTTGAGGTAGAAGTAATACTTGAAAATGGCGTGAAAGGTTATGGTTTGGTTCCTTCAGGGGCATCAACAGGACAATTTGAAGCTTTGGAGTTAAGAGATAAAGACGAAAATCTATTTAAAGGAAAGTCGGTTTATAAGGCAATTTCGAATGTTAAAAATAAAATAGCTCCCTTACTCGTTGGGGAATCTGTATTTGAGCAAGAAACTATCGATCAAAAAATGATTGATTTAGACGGTACACAGAATAAATCTAGACTAGGTGCAAATGCCATTTTGGGAGTTTCAATGGCCATGTCTAAAGCAGCTGCGAACGAAAAAGGAATCCCACTTTATGAATATTTAGGTAATGGTAAAGGAAATTTAATTCCATTAAATGAAATTCAAATTTTAGGTGGTGGTGCACACGCAGATTGGGCAATTGATATTCAAGATTTCTTAGTTATTGCAATTGGAGCGAAAACCTATGAAGAAACCTTGGAGATGACCTACAATATTTACCATACCGCAGGCCAAATAATGAAAGAAAAAGGGAAATGTGTTGGTATTGCCGATGAAGGTGGTTGGTGGCCGGATTATGTTTCAAACGAAGAACCTTTTGAGGTTTTAATGGAAGCCATTCAACGTGCAGGATATATTCCAGGAAAAGATGTTGGAATTTCGTTAGATATTGCAGCAAGTGATTTGTATGATGGAGAACACTATAAATTCCAATTAACCAATGAGACCTTCACACGTAAAGAGTTTTATGACTTAATGGTTTTGTGGTGTACAAAATATCCAGTAATCTCTATAGAAGATCCTTTTGCAGACACCGATTTTGAAAGTTGGAAACAATTTACTCAGGAATTGGGTCATAGAGTTCAAATAATTGGAGATGATTTATTTACAACAAATATAAAGCGTATTGAGCAAGGTATAGAGGAAAAGTTAGCCAATTCAGTATTAATAAAACTAAATCAAATTGGTTCGGTGTCTGAAACGATTAAGGCCATTCGTCTAACCCAAAAAGCCGGGTGGTTGCCAGTGGTTTCTGCAAGGTCGGGAGAAACAGAAGATGCCTTTATTTGTCATTTAGCGGTAGGTACTAATGCGGGGCAATTAAAGGTGGGGTCTTTTGCTAGAAGTGAACGTATGGTAAAGTGGAATGAAAATTTAAGAATTCAACGCAGTTTGGGAGATAATGCTAAATTTATTGGAGGTAAAATTTTTCAAAGAATTTTTAAAAAGGTGTAGTGTAAGTAGTTGATTTTAATCATCGGCTAAATTTGGGTATTATTTGAAGTGATGGTACTGTTGTATCTATCTATCAAAAAACAGATGCGACAGAACCCCTTTAATAGAACTTATAGTTTTTAACCATTACTCGCCAACCTACTAAGATAACATTACCGCCTATTATTTCAACCAACGGTCAAACCAATCGAATGCGTCCTTTTGCATCACCACATCAAATTTATGTCCCCCTGGATAAAACTTGCCTTTATATTTGTCCGCGGCACCTGCTTTGCTAAAGACCTCCTGTAAAATTTCATCGGCCTTTTTCATTTCGGGTAAGGTGTATAATTCGTCTTCACTATTGCTAAGCACCATGGTGGGCAGGGGTACACGGAGCCCTAACACTTCCGGGAAATCCAAATATTTTGACAAGAGTGGGATATAAGTCATCCAGGTATGGGTGAATGACTTGTTAAGTAAAAAATCTTTCCATGTGGACATAAACCCAACACTTATTGCACATTTTATCCTGTTATCCAGACCACCCAGATAATCCGCCCGTAATCCTCCTCCGGACAGGCCACAGCATCCCACGTTTTCCGTGTCAACATCGGATCGTTTGCATAAAATATCTAATGCAATTTGATCATCGGCCAATGTCATACCAGGCCAAGTGGTTCCAGAGCAGAACAAAGATTTGGACATGATATGCTCATGCTCGGCGGCCCATTGATTATATACCTTTATGTTTTCAATAGCTTCGGAGTTTTCGTCGGTCTTTTCCCCTACCCTACACTCGCCCCAGGTAATGCCCGTCACGTCTTTGTACCTGACTCTTCGTGATCCAAAAGTGAACACATCATGTACCATCACCACATAGCCACGTTTGGCCAATTCGTTGGCCCAGGGCATTCCGGAATAAGAGTTTTTTTGATGTTCAACAATTGTCGGATGCATGTCATCGGAAGTTCTGGTAATCTTTCTTTTTCCAAAATATTTTTGACCGCCATGATCATGCAATCCCAAAACCGCCGGTAATGGTCCCGTTGTCCCTGCAGGCTTCAACAAAATCGCTTCTGTTGGGCTTCCATAGGGCAGTTGCCATTCCAATTCCTCGATGATCAATCCATCATACTCATATCTGGCTTTTACGATTATATCGGGAATATTCTCCTTTAAAGCTGGAGCGGCCATCAGCTCCCGAGTTTTTGTCAAAGCCTGTTCGCGCCAGGCAGTTATATTAGTCCAATGTGAATTTCTAAATGAGAGCGTCGGAGGGTTTTCTACCATTTCCGCAGCCCAGGGACCATACGCTCCGATAATACTCATGCCGTCACTCATTGTTTTAAGGGTATCCTGCTGAACATATTTCTCAGTATGTGGGAAAATATTTTTCAAGTCATTGGGAAGTACAGGCATTATGCCAAAAGCTGCTGCCGAAGTTAGAAATTCCCTTCTTGATCTTATCTGTGCATTTGAGCCTTCTTTCTTTGTCTTCATGAGTATTTCGAGTGTTATAAATGATGTATTTGTTCTTTAGGTTTAATGCCTAACGGTCTGTATAAGAATAGTAAGGTATTAAAATGCACTTACTTTTCCGATAAGCACTTAGCCAAATTTACAATTTTACCGTTATTTTTCTTTTAACCGTCAAATTTTAAATTTGGCGGACTTTGTTAATATGTACTAACTTTTGGTTTGTTGGTTGGTCATAACTGAACTCGTTACTGGTGGTTAAACATTGATAAAGCATATTCAATTTCTCCCCTTTAAGTTCCGCAATTATTTTTCCAAGCCCTTCAAGTACGTTGTATGTAATTACTTTAATCTCTTTTCCGCATAAATATTAAAAGAAACAATGGTTGTTAGAGTTAATAATTTAAGAGACTTTTCATTTAATATAAATTTATTTAGACAGCGAATACGGTACATTTTCAATTCAACATCAATTCACCTCCTTTTGGATATAACTAAGTTTATCTAATAAATCTCATTCGCTTCTAGTACGAGTAATTCAAAAGGAGCTAATTCAATTTCTGTAATTGTCTTATAATTTACGATTAAATCTTTACTGTTTGTATCTTCCTTCCAAGGACTTTTTAGTTTAAAATCACAACTATAATCCGTCGGGAGTTCAAACACTTCACTTGGATTTAACGTATAACTTACTTTATTACTACTCGGATTTCTAAGTGTAATGACACCTTTTCCTGGCTTCCATGATGCAAAGCCATAAACTTCTAAATTAATGGGACTTCCTCCAATCCAATGGGTATCTTTTAAAAGATCTTCGTTTTCTTCAGACCATTTAACGGCTTCCGCCAAAACTGGCCAAAATTCTTTTGACATTCTATCATGACTAATATACAATTCCTGTAAATTTGAACCTGCACCAAACGACGATCTGACCATATCTTTAAAATCATCTAAATTATCATTGATATAATTTGAGGGATGCCCAAGATTGGCATATGCCACGCCAACTGTCATTATTGAATTCAGAGGGTAATAAGGGGCTCTTTTTACAATATTATTATGTAAGGTTCCGTCACGATAAGTTATGAATTTTTGGGTTTTATTTCCTTGCCCTGCATTGTGTAGATCGCCAGATCCTCGCCAAGTACAATCGGCATATTTTAGCCAAAATGGTGATGGCCATGAACCAACGGTTATGTTTACAAATACATCTGGATTGTTATGTCTCAGCGATTTTATCAATCGAGTTCCAGCCTCCATATCAGGTAAATATTTTGGGTTGGCACCTCCAAAACCATCATATTTAAAATAATTTACTTTATAATTAGTCAGCATGTCAAGAGAGCGCTCTAAAAAACGATTGTAATAATTTGTACCAGCAAGGCTTAAACCTTTATCGTTCGTTTCTAATCCTTCTCTATGAGCCGATTCAATTCTTCGTCTCTTATTCTCTGAATAGCCACCAAATGGCGACAGCCAAACGCCAATTCCAGCATTGTATTTTTCACATAACTCCGCCTGTTCAGCAAATCCATTTGGAAATTTTATTGGGTCGAAATACCAAACTTTATCTAAATCATCCCATCCATCATCAAAGACAAAGGCATCCAAATTAACATCAAAAGGCTCTATGAATTTCTCATTCCAAGCATGCATTCGTTCTATCAATTGCTCGGATGTAAAACTTGATGCGCCATCATCTGTTATATCCCACCAACAGTTATAATGTAAAAAATGCTCGTATGGTCTGGCCCGTTCCTGTTCTAAATAATATAAAAAATCTCTTCTTTTTTGATTTTCCGAAACGACTCCGATCACCAACCATTCGGAAATAGGTTTCCCAGGTAAAAGTTCGTCTTCACGGTTTACGTAAAAATTCAATAGATCATTTGTTTTTCTATACAGGTGAAGTGTGCCAGTTGCATTCTTATATTTTGAATAATCAAGTTTTATTTCATACTTGCTTTTTTTATCGTGGTTTTTAAGTTGTAGTTTGTACAAACTACTTCCCTTATAACCGTTCAAGACATGCTTATCGGAACTAATAATTTCTCCATCTTTTAATAAAGAAAGGGAGTTGATATTAAAATCATCAGACCCTCCACCATGTTCAAAAACAATCACATACTCACCATTTGTATCTACCAAGTCAGAAATGTCTATGTTTTTATCAGTTATACTTCCGATGGTCCTTGAAAACAAGGCTTTACTTTTTGCTATTGGATGTTCTAATCCGAAGAAGAAATTGTTGTAAAAAATGGGCGATCCTAATACAGAACCAGCATAATTTGCTCCTTTTAATTCACCATCGAAAAAGGTGACTTTTGTTATTCTTACAGGTTTGTTCAGTGCACTTATTTTGATGTTTTGTCGAATATAATTGGATCCTTTTCGTAATAAAGCAGACCAACGAATAACAATATTTTCATCTTCCGAAATAAAATTCCCTGAAATTTCTTTGCCAGGAAAAGTGAGTGCTTTTGTGGGTAAACTATCTGTTGCCTTAATGCTTGCAATTTTTAATTCACCTTGAAGTATAAAACGTGTATTGTTAAATCGTTCACCATTTTCTAATTCAATTTCAAAGAGAAGCTTATCTTCAAGGAATACCTTTGAATCGTCAAATGTATTATATACCTCTTTAAGGTGTATGGATTTGTTTTTTAAAAGCCAAACCGCCTTAATTGAATTGTTTTTTAAGATTATCTTCCCATCTTCAAGAAGCGCAATAGGTTTTCCTGGTTGTTTTTGTTGAAATTCATTTTTAGTACTATTTCCTTTTTTATCACAACTTCCAAAAGAAAGCATCATAAAAAATAGGAAACACACTTTTATTATTAGAGAGTACTTTTGCATATTCTTAAACTCTGGAAAGACTGCTACTATTCTCGACCCAACCAAATCATTTAATTCTATTATGGACTTATTGATGAAACCTCTCCCAGAACTGTTTTTTCAAGAATCGAATCAAATTCCTTTAATCTAGCTGATATTTCAAAAACCACTGGTATATTGTATCTCAGAAGTTATTCTAAAACTTTTTTTATTTTCGTTAAAAAATCAAAATATTCATCTTTTATTTCTCCATATTCTTTTTGCAAGCTCATAAGCAAAATCTTTGGTGAGTTAAGGTTCATCTCCGTAGAATCTTCTAATTTTCAAAATTTTCATAATGCGATCTCCTCTACCTTTTATGTACTTATCCAAAAAAAATTATTTCTATGAGTTTGCAAGTACATATTTGTTGACGATGCTATAAATGAACCCAAAGTAAAATGCTTTACTTTCTGATAATATAAATATACCATTTTTCTCAATATTGTTCGAATGACACTAATGGTATCGAGGACTACATTATTATAGCAAGTGGTTCTAAGTAAATATGCTTTTCTTTATTTGACCGGTACAGACTACTTTCAAGGTATTGGAAACAACTTCACTCAAAACATCCCAGCGATATTTGATCGGGCAAACAAAATGATACAAAAGCAAACTCTTGTTGTGGCTCTTGAGAATATGATCACTCATATCCCAAATGTATATATCTTTACGATACACCCGACGCAGAGCGTCGGGGAATTCTAATGATTAAATTATACCATCTGGCAAAAATTGAGACCTGTTGAGTAGAATGGCTCAATTTAGGTAAGTAAAAGGTTGGTTACATTTTTCACTTTATTGAAGCTTTAATATTTTCTATTTGTAGTGCTATCCGGTTTCGGAGCTGATAAAGCATTTCCGTTGTTACAGGTTCTGACAATGCCTTATCTATATCAAGTAATTTTTCTGATTCACTGATTAACTCCTGATTTTTTTCTTTATCCGAATTCCTGAGTTCGTCTGTCAATTCCCTCAAAGTATATAAGTACTCATAATCCTCCTGGGCATCCCGTAAATTCTCCAGTCTGAAGGAGCTTAAAGGCTTCATATCGGGTCCGGGATATATAAAGTGTCCATCACCATTGCCCATGGAATGGCTCATGGAATGCCACGGGCTATTGGGCCATTTATCTTCCAGTGGTTCATCCTCCCTTGTATTCAAAACCCAATTTGTTGTTGACCAGTATGCAAGGCCATCCAAATTACGTGCCCAGGCTCGCCAATGGATTTTCCTCAAGTTTATGGCAGGCCTGTCTATAACACAATTTACATAATCGTGGTATGCCCAGCATTGCTCCCCCGCTTCATGTCGTTCTTTGATGGCAGGGTCCCATGATGAAGGAGGGACATAATCAGGACACCAAATATCCAGAACTCCCTCAAGAGTAGACTTTTCTCCTTTACTCCAAGGTTCGTGATAATCGCCGCCTTCTCCTTTCTGCAGGATTTTTATTTCTGGAACAGCCTTTTTCAATTTTGTATAAAATGGCTTTGTGACATCTGCTGAAACTTCGTTGAGCGGCTCCACCAAGGCGTATTCGAACAGACCTTTTTCCTTTAAATGATTGCTGTAATCAATAAATTGATCCAAGGCCTCTTCAATTCCATCAACCGTAAGGTTTCTTACAGATGCAAATCCTAAATCAAAAACATTCATTCCATGCTCTATACTATATGCAATATTTTTATCTGAAATAGAATAATCATAGGAACCGTCAGCATTTCGAACTTTCCCAAAACTCTGGCTGGGTTGGCCAATCCTATGTTTTAATTGAAATGCTGACCATTCCCTGAACTTTTCCTCGGTCATCTCTTTTCCATAAAAAGGGGCAAAACTCCAGGTACTTAAACGAAAAAATTCCTTAATATGCGGTGTTGTAGATATATTAAAGTCCCTGACAGTTACCATTACCTTTACCTTTTGATCTTGGGCGTTGGAAAAAGAAACAGTTAATTCTCCCTCATACTTTCCGTGAGGCGTATTTGCAGGCACATAAACATTTATCCATATCGGCTGCAGTAGATGGTCTGCCTTCACATCACTAAAGTATGGTTTTTCCATGGGCACAAGCGGATCGGGCCACCAACCGACATATTCTACCTCGTAGGTCGGAATTTTTGTCTCAACATAATCGACTGCATTGATCTCAATATTTTCACTGTTTATTCTTGAGTTTTTTTGTTTATTTATCAGATCGGTAACTTTCACGCTGATGTTCGTAAGATCCTTTTCGAATGGTAAAATCACTAGTTGAAATCCTTCATATTCATTTCCACAAGCTGATATTTCAACCTTATTACAAATATCCCCGGTAAATGGCTTGTCCCTTCTTAGTTTTGTCAAATTCGTTTCAATTCCGATACCATATTCAAGTTTATCCCAGGAATATGATAATCCGGAATTCCCATCCTGTGCCAAGGCTTTGTAGCTTTTAATCTTATGCCCTAATTTGGCAACTTTTTTATCCAGTTCATTTACACTTTCTGTTAAACTATTCCAATTTCCCGGTGCTTGGGTTTTTTTCGCTTTCCGCTCAAGACCTTCATGAGATTTGACAAGTAGATTATTGGCTTCGTTCAACCCTTCCTTTATATTCTCGGGACTTGTGGGAATGTTTTTCTTTAAGCCTTCTAATCGCATTTTCAACTCTGCCAATTTCTCCTTGTTTTTAGCGACCGAAAATAAAAAACCGGTACGATAGTATATTGTCCTATCCTTTGGATCTGAAAGTGTGTAGGTCAAATAATGCTCTCCTTCCTCTTTTATACTATATTTTGCATCAAATTTCTTTTGTTCCCTTCCCTTGAGCTTTAGTTGATTTGAGAAAGCATATGGCTCACTGGAAAGCACAAGACTATCCAGTTTTTTCAGACGATACAACTCTTGGAGATATTTTACTTCGGAGAGTGGAAAGATCCTTATTGTTGCATTCAATGTCACAGATGAGGTATTATTGTTGATTACCTCAAAATCAACAGCACTTTCTCCAGCTGTAAGTTCTCCAAACGACGATATACGGCAAACTGGGTCTGTAGCTTCACCAAATACTAACTTCCCATTCCAACTGCTACTCTCATTAACAATTCCATTTCTTCTTGCCAAATGCAACATAACCGTTTCTCCCGCAATTTTATCGCCTTCCGATAGCTCTCCACCTATGATCTCCTCCACAAAACAAGCTCTTTCTTCTGACCAATAATCTTCTGAAAATGAATGCTGATATTCCCAGTACGGAAACTTATCAATTCCATTTACCGTAAAAAATGCTTCTCTTGAATCGCGGGTTTGATTGATCGCCTCCCTGTTTGAAATAAATTCATCATGAAAATACCCTCCGATCCTTTCTAGTTTATCCATGTGGATCTCATCATTTTTAAATCCAAAATACAACCTGATGGATCCTTTTCCATGCCAGGCTTCCTGGTCGTTATACATGAGGTAAACTCTGGTTTGCTGGTCTACTTCATCCCGCCTGCCATCAACACCATTGAAACCTGAAATCACACTTGCTTTTTCCCAGCTGCGATCATCCAATTTCCCATCAATGATCGGAAATCCTCCACCCCTTTCAGAGTTGAGGTTAACCTTCCCTTCAACAACCCGGATTATTTGAGTTGGAACAGGAATAATCTGAGCGGAAACAGGGCCAGTACAAAATGATCCAATAATAAAAATCAAACTGAAATAAATTGATATACGTTCCATAATCTTTAGTTGAGTATGTGATTTTGCTCTTTCAATCAAAATTCAAATGTCATTGGATTCTATAATACCTAGATTGAGCGATTTGTGGAAAAAATATTAAAAATATCTTCACTTAAATACCCGTTAATAAGCATATTTAAGCTGTTAAATGATTTAAAAAAACCATCGCTTTCTAAGTGAACAAGACTTTTTTTTATGAACTCTAATATAACAAAAATCGGAATAACAAACGATAAAATTTCAGGCAGGGGGTCGCAATATGCCAGTTACAGATTTACAGATATCATTAAAAGTCATGGTGAGTCGGTAAAACAAAGTATGAGTAGAAAAGGAAATTGTTGGGACAACGCAGTGGCCGAATCCTTCTCTAAGAGCTTAAAAGTAGAATGGGTCTATAATCACAATTACAGGCGTAGATCAGAAGCCGAGCTGCCCATCTTCCAATGGATCGAAACTTGGTATAACAGAAGAAGGATACATTCCACTTTGGGGTACAAAACAATAGAAGAATTTGAAACGGAAATGTCTAATCAAAAAGTAGCTGCATGACTCTTATCTAATTGTCCACTTTTTTGTTGCAAGTCCAGCAAAATATATTCACGCTTTGTTGTCATAAAGATACAATCTATATTAAATAACAGACAACAAAATTTTTAATCAAAAAGTAGCTGCATGATTCTTATCTAAATGTCCACATTCTTGTTGCAAGTCCAAGCAAATGAATATGGTCTTTTTGTACATTCAACTCAATCACTTGAACATCTTTCCATGAACTGATCAGTTGTAAATCGTGTTCTACTAATGATTTGACGATTCCACCAAGTATTTGAAATCGATACTTGGGTGTGAAAACAATGTGATAGTCACATTTGTAATACACATGTGTTAATTTTCTATATTTACTCATCTTAAAAAGTTTTAGATGGCAAACCTAAAAAATGGCACAGCCTTTAGAACATGACCACTGCCAAAGACGGTGGTTTTTCAATGAGAAATAAATACACTCCCAAATAATGAAAGAAAAAAGTAAAAGATTACTATCTATAGATGCGTTACGAGGTTTTGACATGTTCTTCATATCCGGGGGAGCCTCTTTTTTATATTTCATTCAGGGAAAAACGGGCTGGGCCTGGGTCGATGTACTCGCTGCACAATTGGAACATCCCGCCTGGAATGGCTTCACCTTTTACGACTTTATATTTCCCCTATTTCTCTTTATCTCAGGGGTTTCATTAAGTTTTTCAATAAGTCGTAATATCGAGAAGAACATCTCGAAAGCTGACCTGTATAAAAAAGCCTTTAAGCGGATGGTCATTTTGATTCTTTTGGGTATTCTCTATAAAAATGCTCCAATCCCATTATTTGAACCTATGGATATAAGATTCGGAAGTGTACTCGGTCGTATAGGAATTGCCACATGTATTACTACCTTGCTCTATTTGAATTTTACAAAAAAACAAAGGCTATACTGGGTGTTTGGAATATTGGCCGCATACTATGGGGCACTCTACCTTATCCCCGTTCCCGGATTTGGGGCTGGAGACCTTTCTTTTGAAGGAAATCTTGTCGGATGGATCGACCGTAGTCTGATGCCCGGCATACTCAGGCAGGGAACTTACGATGAATTGGCCTTGCTCACGCAACTACCTGCACTATGCTTGACGGTGCTGGGTTCTTGGGCCGGAGACCTATTGCGCAAGCAGCATAGCAGCCATAATAAAAAAATGCTCCATCTGGTCATTGTTGGGTCGTTGACCGTTATTATCGGCCTGATATGGGGTTTGCACTTTCCCATAAACAAGCACCTATGGACAAGTTCATTTATTTTATTGACAGGCGGTATGAGCTTTTTAATACTTGCACTGTTCTATTGGTTGATAGATATAAGAGGTTATCGAAAGTGGGCTTTCTTTTTTAAAGTTATAGGAATGAATTCCTTGACCATATATTTTGCATACAGCTTTATTGATTTTAGCGATACCTCAAGTAAGTTATTTAGTGGATTGTTAAGTCCGATCGACGAAAAATGGCACGAGGCGCTTATATCAGTCGGTGCCCTTGGACTGGTCTGGTTGTTCTTATACGTTCTCTATCGCAACAAGATATTCATCAAGGTATGACCGTCCTATTAAATAACTCCTTTTTCCATTTCACGGGCGGCATAATCACAGGCCCTTACCGTGAGCGCCATAAAGGTTAGGGAGGGACTGTTATATGATATTGAGGGCGCAGGCACCATCGGTTACAAAAAGATTCGGTATATCGTGACTCTGATTATAGGCATTGAGAACGGAGGTTTTTGGATCCCGTCCCATTCGGGCCGTACCCACGAAATGTGTTGAATCTCGAATAATATGTGATCCTGCGTTCACTTTAATATCTTTTAGTCCGGCAACCCTCAACAGTTCTGCAACTTGCTTTTTCATGTCCTTTCTCATCTTCATTTCATTCTCCTTGAACTCCGCAGAAATTTTTAATATGGGAAGCCCCCATTTATCCTTCTTCTCCGTATCCAATTCCACCTTATTCTCATAATAGGGCAAACATTCCCCATACGCATAGAGGCCCATTTGTCACTACGTCAACTAAAGATGGACTATATCGAATACTAATTAATATAGACATTTAGCCATGAAGAAAACAAAAGAGATAGAGAAATATCTTGCTTTTCAGAAAAAGTTACGCGTATTAAGATTAGCAAAAGATTTATAAAGCAGTAGAAAAGCTTATGAAATCTTTGACATTAGTAAATCAACTTTCTATAGCTGGAAAAAGAAGTTCGATAAATATGGAGAACAAGGTTTAGTTAGAAAGAAAAGAGAACCTGAATCCTTTGCAAATAGAATTGGCCCCAATACTGTCATACTGATATTAAAACTTAGAGAAGAGCATAAGCTGGGTACTTGGAGGATTAAATGGTATCTGGAAAGATATCATGATATTACAGTTTCAGAATCAAGCGTATACAGAACGCTCAAGCGAAACGATATCAGGGCGCTTGATAGAACGACCACTAGACGGGCAATGGCGACCAAGAGGTATGAAAAATCTACACCAGGACACCATGTTCAGGTGGATGTAAAGTTCTTGATATTCGATGGCCCTTCTGGACAAAAGATCAAAAGGTTCCAATACACTGCTATTGATGATTCCACACGAATCAGATCTCTCAAAGTGTACGTAAGGCACAATCAGCTCAGCTCAATTGATTTTATAGATCATGTAATCGAAAAGTTTCCTTTTAGGATCAACACTATACAGACCGACAATGGTCATGAATTTCAATCTAAATTTCATTGGCATGTCCAGGACTGTGGTATGAGGCATCGCTATATCAAGCCCGGTAAACCACAGCACAATGGGAAAGTCGAACGTTCACATCTTACCGATAAGAGGGAGTTTCACCAACTTTTAGACTACACAGACGATGTTGATTTGAGAAAAAAATTAAATCAATGGGAACAATTTTATAACTTTAACAGACCGCATGGAGCTTTTAAAGGAATGACGCCTTATGAAACACTAAAGTGTAAACTTAAAAATTGATGTTTGAGTTCATTTTTAGCTGAACTAGCACATTCTAATTACAACCTTAATAGGATACTTTTTAATTGTCCACAACGGATGTGAAAAGTTAAAACCTTTTTTTGATGGTGCAATCAACATAATCCAAGTTGTTTTCTCAATTGTAATCGCATACCTTCTCTATGATAGATTTGGGACAACAAAAAAGATCCTAGATAAACAGAATGATTTGATTATTGACTTTATAGAGAAGTATAGAGGCCTAGGAATTTACGTCTATATAGTAGATGGGAACAAACTAATTCACACTTACTTTAATCCAGGTAAAAATCTAATGAACCGATTTGATAAAAAATTTATGAATCGAAAAATTCTGTTCTCATCAGGAACTTTAGGTCATCCTAAATTAATAGGATTAAACACTATCATAGAACACCCATTATTTCCGAAAGACCTTATACCTGACATTAGTACTTTCAAGTTTTATTCTTTAACTGCAGAACTTGGTGATTTTAACAGAGAAGATTATGTCTTTCTTTCATTCGAAAGAATTGAAAGTCATGAAGAATTAGACCAGAAAAAATTTATGGACCCTAATGATGAAAAGACGTCTTTGAAAGAATTTCTTTCGAGAATAGTGAACTCTGTAAATTCAATTGAAGATTAGGTTAATCGCGAATCATCAATCAAGATAAAACTAAACCTAGAATAAAAAACTGTGGCCAATAACTAAGCATTCGCGTGGTCGGTACGGCCTGAAGAATCTAGAAGATTTGTTATATTAGTTCACTTATTAGTGGGATATCATCAATGATGCTATCCAATTGTTGGCAACAATTGGATAAAGTTCTTAACTATATATCTATTTTACATACCACCAATATAACCAATTAACAAGACTTGTTTTATAACATTAATCAGAAAAAACAAAAGGGGCTGTATCGAAAAAGTTAGCCAGGTTGTTCGAATGCATAGGGAAAGTTTATTAAAAAAGAGGAGGACTAGAGTTTTATGGAAGGTTACATCAAGATACTTCTTTGGCTATTGGTTCGCCTTTCAAACTAGCCTCTACCAGATAAGCCACGAATTCAGCAAAAGGTCTAATATCATTTTCAGCACTCGCTTTCTCAAGAGAATTCATATATCTATCACGTTCTTCAAGGGGTATTACTGTCCAAGGATAACCACCTGATATAAGCATGGTGTTCATTAAAAACCTTCCCATCCTACCATTACCATCCATATAAGGGTGAATGTAGACAAATATAAAATGTCCTAACACAGCCCGAACACAAGCCTCCTTTTCATTTTCCAAAAGCCCAAAAAGCAATGGCATAACATCCCTAACTCCATCCTTATTTATAGGTGTATGTTTGGATTGACCTATATAAACTTGGGCATTCCTATATCCCGCCAAATCCGACGGTTTTAAAATCCCTGTTGCTACGCTAGGAGCAAATAATTCTCTATACCAATCGCCATGTTCTTCATCCGTAACTATTCCCGCATTCTCTTCTCCAAAAATTCGATTAATACTTGTTTTAACGGTATTAAATGCCAACCAATATCCTCTCGCGGCCATTGCATCCTTTTGCTTCAAGTCGTCTTCATTTTTTTCTGAATCCCATGAACCGCTTCTAACTCGCTCGATCATTTCTGGAGAAACCCTGTACTTTTCGATGGATAAAGAATGATAAGCGTCTGTGACATAAATTTCATCTATTTTTTCCATATAAGTGTTTATGTCGTCAGGAATACCAGGAGCCTTAGGGAAAATTTCGATTACAATTTTTCTCATTTTCAGCCACATCAGTTTTATTCGATTCACGTATGGTGAGCGTTCCCTTGGGCTAAAATCAATTGGCGATGGTTCTTCAAATGGATCAAATTCTCTAATAGTATACCCAGCTGTTCTCATTGTTTTCAAAATCTCATCGGCTATTTTATCTTGTCCAAGATTTCGATAAGCTCCGGCTAAACGACCCGCAATTGTTGAATGTCCGCCGTCGAGCAATATACTTAATAACTCAGATGAGTCTTTAATCATCATTAACGCTGCTCTGGAATCAATTGATTGTCTGGTAAATATGGAAGGAGTACTATGTATTATTGATGAAGCTAGGCTTACCATTCGTATACCCATATTAACCTCTATCTCGGCAACATTTGGTAACGGAGATTTCATAACGAATAGGGATGTGTCAAATAATAATTGCGTAGCCGAATTGTTTCCTTTTGTTGATCTTATTATTAGTTGTGAGGGAACTGCATTGTTTCCAGAATGTAGCATTAAAGATTGTTCGGCAGATATACAATAGTCCTCTCCATATCGATCTTCTAAATATTGGGAACAAAACTCCCAAAAGGAAGTAAACCAGGAAGTACTGTCACCTTGGGTTTCTTTATGAGGGGCGGATATGTACCATCCCTTAATCACTTCCTTGATGAAACCATTATTAATTAATCGTTCTCTATGTACTCTGGTTAAACCGCTTGCTTTAATGGCAACTACACCTGAATCCTGAAGTTCTTTTAATTGTTCTAATGATTCTGCCAATTTTTCACCTGGTGTTGCCATTTTATTTCGTTATCTACACTAATAGTATTATCTGATATTGTGTTACAATTATCAATCAGCGTTGTGTTAATGTTATTAATTGATGCTGTGCTAAACTTATTAGTTAGTGTTGTGTTAAAATTATTAATCAATGTAAATATACTTAATAACTTCCAAAAGCCAACACATCATTAATCAAAAATCGCAATATTCATTGTCACGCTTTAACCCATTAATATAATTTTACCGACATTTACATACAAACAAGTTCATTTAAAATACAAGTACAATCCGGTGCGCTATTCGGTGCGTACTTTGAAAATACAGATTACAACTTTTTGAATATCAGATGATTACGAAAGGAGTTCAAGCCCCAGCCAAAAAGTCACTGATTAGGACATCTACCAAAACCAAAACCTTGCGTCCAAACCATGGGTATCAACTACTCGACAACCTTTCAAAGAAAACAAATAATGGATAAAGCACTTCTAAGGTGTACATACTTGGAACAACAAATTAGAATTCATATATTCTTTGCTAAAAACAAAATCTAAAATGACCACATCATACGAAACCAGATATGCTTCAAGTCCTGAGGCTGTAAAAAAATATGATACTACCGAATTGCGTAATGAATTCCTCATCGCAAATCTCATGCAAAAGGGCAAAATCAATTTAACATATACGCATTATGATAGATATATTGCGGGTTCTGCAGTTCCTGAAAATCCATTAAAATTGGAGGCGATTGACCCCTTGAAAGCTGAATACTTTTTAGAACGTCGTGAATTGGGTATTATCAATGTAGGCGCTCGTGGTTCTGTTGAGGTTGATGGAACATCCTATACGCTGGAGCATAAAGATGCGCTTTATATTGGCAGAGGTGCCAAAGATGTGGTTTTCAAAAGTGATGATGCAGTTAAGCCAGCAAAATTCTATTTGAATTCCGCCCCGGCCCACACTTCGTATCTCACCAAAAAAGTAAGTCTTTCCGAAGCCAATAAATTAGAGTTGGGTTCTATGGAAACCGCAAACCACCGTACTGTAAACCAAATGATTATCTGTGGCGTAGTGACCACTTGCCAATTGCAAATGGGAATGACCGAACTGAAAACCGGAAGCGTATGGAACACAATGCCTGCTCACGTTCACGACCGTAGAATGGAGGTCTACTTTTATTTGGACGTACCTGAAGGCCAATCTGTTTGCCATTTTATGGGCCAACCTCAAGAAACACGTCACATTTGGATGCAAAATCACGAAGCTGTTATTTCTCCACCATGGTCCATCCATTGTGGGTCCGGTACTTCGAACTATACCTTTATTTGGGGAATGGCAGGTGAAAACCTAGATTATAACGATATGGATGTTGCCAAAATAACCAACTTAAAATAATTGCATGGCATTAGAATTATTCAACCTTAAGGGGAAAGTTGCTTTAGTTACAGGAAGCACCCACGGACTCGGAATGGCCATGGCCAAGGGGCTGGGGAAAGCTGGTGCAACTTTGGTAGTGAATGGCAGCTCATCGCAACAAAAAATTGATGATGCTGTAAAGCATTATGAACATGAGGGCATCAAAGCCTTTGGTTACAAATTTAACGTGGCCGATGAAACCCAGGTCATCGAGGCCATCAGCAAGATTCAAAGTAAAGTAGGCCCTATAGACATACTGGTCAATAATGCAGGGATCATCAAGCGTACACCTTTGGAAGAAATGGAAGTGGCCGATTTCAAAGAGGTCATAGATATTGATTTGGTAAGTCCGTTTATTATGTCGAAACATGTCGTCAAAAGTATGATAGCACGAAAACAAGGAAAAATTATCAATATTTGCTCGATGATGAGTGAACTTGGTAGAAATACTGTGGGCGCCTATGCTGCGGCCAAGGGCGGACTCAAAATGCTCACTCAGAACATGGCTACGGAATGGGCCAAGCACAACATACAGATCAACGGTATTGGTCCTGGTTATTTTGCCACCGAGCAAACGGCTCCTATTCGGGTTGATGGTCATCCGTTCAATGATTTTATAGTAAACCGAACCCCGGCAGCAAAGTGGGGCGACCCTAACGACTTGGCCGGTGCTGCGATTTTCTTGGCCTCAAGGGCCAGTGATTTTGTAAACGGGCATATTTTGTATGTGGATGGCGGAATTTTGGCAACTATCGGAAAACCGTCCAACGAAAACTAACCTTTTATTTTATGGGCAATCATTCAAAATTTAGTGGGTTCATTCCTTGGCAGTGGACAGCAATACTCTTGTTATTCCTTTCCACTTTAGTAGGATGTACCAATTATGATTATTCTTCCTTAAATGCCAATCTACCAGAAACGGTTGACTTTAATTATCATATTAGGCCTATTCTTTCCGATCGCTGCTTTTCCTGTCATGGTCCGGACAAAAATGCCCTAAAAGCTGACCTAAGATTGGACCTTGAAGAAGGTGCCTTAACGAAAAAATTGAAATCAGGAGGCCATGCCTTTGCCTCCGGGAACATTGGAAGAAGTGAAGCTTTTTCTCGGATTACCTCCACCGACGAAGAACAAAAAATGCCTCCGACAGCATCTGGGTTAAAACTATCTGAACGTGAAGTGGCCTTGATTGCCAAATGGATTGATCAAGGGGCTGAATATAAACCGCATTGGGCATTTATCGCACCCAAAATCTCTCAATTACCAGAAGTGAAAAAGACCAATTGGGTTAAAAACCCTATTGATAAATTTGTACTTCAAAAGTTAGAAGGTTCGAATTTGGAACCTAACGTCCAAGCCTCCAAAGAAATTTTGTTGCGAAGAGCCACGCTTGACCTGACAGGACTACCACCAACCCTCGAAGAAATTGACGCATTTATGGCCGACAAAGCACCTGATGCATTTGAAAAAGTTGTGGATCGGTTGCTGAACTCCCTACGTTATGGTGAGCGTATGGCGCTAGAATGGTTGGATGTGGCCCGGTATGCAGACTCTAATGGGTATTCGCAAGATGGATTACGAACTATGTGGCCTTGGCGTGATTGGGTAATCGACGCCTTTAACGACAATATGCCATTTGATCAATTTTTAACATGGCAAGTGGCAGGTGACAAACTTCCAAATGCTACAACAGACCAAAGACTGGCGTCCGGTTTTTTGCGAAACAATCGCCTCAATGGTGAAGGAGGCATTGTAGATGAAGAGTATAGGGTAGAATATGCAATAGACCGAACAGAAACCGTGGCAACCAGTATGATGGGTATAACAATGCAGTGTGCACGGTGCCACGACCATAAATATGATCCCATCTCCCAAGAAGAGTACTTTCAGATGTTCGCCTTTTTTAATAGTGCCAACGAATCAGGTTTGTCACAAAACGATGGAAATTCTGGCCCTCAAGTGTTACTCACTACCCCTGAGGTTGAAGAAAAAATAGCCCTTATCAACTCTCGTATTTCCGCTAAAGAAGATGTATTAAGCGCTTTGATGGAGGAACCAATAGCAGCACATGCAATTACTCAGAAAGAAATTGATTTGGCACCCATCATTCATTTGGATTTTGATGAAGAGGCCCTGAGTTTCAGCAATAAAGTCAACAGCAAAATCACTATAGATTCTGATAGTGATATAGAATCAGTGAATCACAATTTAGGTCGCGCTGTTAAATTTACTGGGTTTGACGGGGTACATCTGAATAGTAAATATATTGACTTTGATCGGGCAGATAAGTTTTCATTTTCTTTCTGGTTCAAATCAAATCACCAAGAACAGCATATGACAGTCCTTAATCATTTGAGCGGAGGTGGTTCTAGCTACAAAGGCTATGATATATCTGTTATTGATAGCATGCTAACATTCCGGCTGGTAAGGGCATGGCCAGCCCATCTTATTGCTGTAAGCACTCCAAAACCAATTGAAAAGAATAAATGGGCTCATTATGTGTTCACCTATGACGGTTCGAGCAAAGCGCAAGGAGTTCAGGTCTACATAAACGGAAAGCTCGTTGAAAAAAAAATTACGCTTGATCGGCTAAACCAAAATATCAGCAATGGAAAAAACCGGCTGAGTATTGGTGGCAGACCGGGCTATATTACAGAGATCAATGGGAAAGGTAGTATTGATGACCTAAAAGTGTTTACCAAAGAACTAAGCCCTGTTGAAGTGAATGCCATTTATAGAGGAACATCTTTAGTACCACCATCTGTCCCCCATGAATCGCTAAAGAAGCATTACTATGTGAACAATGACAAGGATATCATGGCCTTGCGAGATACCATAACCCAATTAAACAGGCAAAGAAATAGCATCCAAGATACGCTTATGGGCGTCATGGTGATGGAGGACTTACCAGAACCCAGGCCCACACATATTCTTGAGCGAGGAGGGTATGAAATTAAAGGGAAACAGGTGTTTCCAAACACGCCCAAGACCATTATGAGCTTTGCAGATAGTCTTCCCAAAAACAGATTGGGACTCGCCCATTGGCTGGTGAATAAAAACAATCCACTAACAGCTCGGGTAATAGTCAATAGGTTTTGGAAAATGTATTTTGGACAAGGTATTGTAAAGACTGTTGAGGATTTTGGAAGTCAGGGATCGTTGCCATCGCACCCTGATCTTCTAGACTGGCTGGCATTGGAGTTTATAAACTCCAGGTGGGACATTAAGGCATTACAAAAACTGATTGTCATGTCTGCTACCTATCAGCAATCATCAAAGGTCTCAGCCGATAAAAGAAAGAATGACCCATCTAACACACTCCTTTCAAGAGGAGCTACTACCCGGTTGCAAGCTGAAACCATACGGGATTGTGCCCTATCAGCTAGCGGTTTACTGAACCTGGACATTGGTGGGATCAGTGTTAAGCCTTATCAGCCAGCAGGGCTTTGGTCCGAAAAGGGGGAATTCAGTGTTTTAAAAAATTACCATCAAGATCACGGGAAAAAACTATCGAGAAGAGGACTCTATACCTTTTGGCGACGAACTTCCCCATTGCCGGCCATGACCTTATTCGATGCACCGACCCGCGATAATTGTACTGTAAGACGACAACAGACCAATACTCCTTTACAGGCACTCGTACTGATGAACGACCCCCAATTTGTAGAAGCCATGAGGGTATTATCTGAAAGGGTAATCCGTGAGAACAGCACAAAAAAAAATCAAATAGTGCAGGCACACCGATTGCTTACAGGTAGAAAGCCCATTGATGAGGTATTGACATTACTGCTTCAGCTTGAGCAAGATACCCGCGAGAAGTTTTTACATCATCCAGAATCTGCGAAGGAATTGTTAGGGATAGGAGAATATCCAGTGGATTCAAGATTACCTTCTCTGGAAGTTGCGGCAATGACCGTGGTGAACAATACACTATTAAGTTTGGACGAAACCATTATGAAGCGCTAATGGATAGATAGCCCATTGAATAAATGAACAATAAGCAGTAAAAAATGAATTTTTCCGACCTTGATAAAATGCACAAACATCCCTTGATCTCTCATGGGTTGCATATGAACAGACGCAATTTTCTGACCAAGACCGGCATTGGTATAGGTGGCCTGGCCTTGGCCTCAATGGCCAACCCCATACAGGCATTTGGGAACATTGGGCAAAATTCTAATGAAGGTGCTATTCCAGAGGGAATCAGACATTTTGCACCTAGGGCGAAAAGGGTAATCTATCTTTTTCAAAGTGGGGGGCCATCACAGCATGACCTGTTCGATCATAAGCCGTTGCTTCAAAAGATGGATGGTCAGGAATTACCAGATTCTGTTCGGAACGGACAACGGGTAACGGGCATGACGGCAGGCCAAAAATCCTTTCCCCTGGCAGGTGCCCAATTTGATTTTAAACGGTATGGTAAATCGGGTATTTGGGTAAGTGAGCTATTGCCACATACGGCAGCTATTGCAGATGAGATCTGTGTTATCAAGTCTATGCATACTGAAGCTATCAACCACGATCCGGCCTTAACTTTTTTCCAGACAGGTTCACAGCAACACGGTAGGCCCTGTATTGGGTCTTGGCTAAGTTATGGGTTGGGAAGTGAGAATAAGAACTTGCCAGAGTTTTGTGTTTTACTATCCAATGGAACGGGAAAAACCAATGCCCAGCCCCTTTCCGCTCGATTGTGGGGAAGTGGTTTTCTACCCTCCCTACATCAAGGAGTACAATTCCGTTCAGGTAAGGACCCTGTGCTTTATCTATCCAATGCTTCGGGAATAGATGCGCAGACCAGAAGAAAAATGTTGGATTATTTTAGTGAAATTGAAGCCTTACACTATAAGGCTGAGCAAGATCCAGAAATCCAAACACGTATTGCCCAGTACGAAATGGCCTATCGCATGCAATCATCGGTTCCCGAAATGATGAATGTCTCTGGAGAGACACAGGCCACATATGATCTTTACGGTCCTGAATCAAAAGTTCCTGGAACCTATGCCGCCAACTGTCTTTTGGCAAGACGACTGATCGAAAGGGATGTGAATTTTGTTCAATTATATCATAGGGGCTGGGATCAGCATTATAATTTGCCCAAGAACCTTACCAACCAGTGTAGGGATACCGATCAAGCTTCGTCAGCATTGGTAATGGATTTAAAACAGCGTGGGTTGCTAGAAGACACTTTGGTTATTTGGGGGGGTGAATTTGGCAGGACAAACTATTCTCAGGGTATTTTGGAAAAGGGCAATTATGGCCGGGACCATCATCCGCGTTGCTTTACCATGTGGATGGCAGGCGCAGGAGTCAAAAAGGGTTTCAGTTACGGCGAAACAGATGAGTTTGGTTATAATATTATTAAATCCCCTGTGCATGTTCATGACTTTCAGGCTACATTATTGCACTTGTTGGGGCTAGACCATAAAAAACTGACTTTTAAACATCAAGGTCGTCGATATAGACTTACCGACGTA
Source organism: Bacteroidota bacterium (assembly GCA_024279425.1). Taxonomy (GTDB): domain Bacteria; phylum Bacteroidota; class Bacteroidia; order Flavobacteriales; family Flavobacteriaceae; genus Maribacter_A. The sequence continues at coordinate 137,525 of JAJRRO010000059.1, forward strand.
CATGGAGAAGTCGTAAAAGAAATACTGAGCTAATTCCATTAAACCTTCAAAGTCAACGGTCTGAGTTGATCCAGGACACAGAATACTATCAATTAATCATAAAGTCCAAAGGATTTATCCTGAAATTATGTTTCATACAAGTCAAACAGTCTAAATTATAAATCAAAGTGGCAATTAATTTGAATGTTACATAGAAATGGATATGTTTACAGAACCATTTTAATTAGAATCTTCTACCGTAACCGGACTAAATAAATTTTGATGCCTGTTAAAAAAATCGATTCAATCGACCCTCTTCTTTGTAGTAACAAATATGAACCTCTTACAGTATATGAGAGGGTTGAGCAGTTATATAAGGATTTTAATGAGGGTGAGATCATGCTTACTTCATCTTTCGCTGCGACTTCTGCATTTCTTTTAAAGGTCTTCTCGGATGTAAATAAGAATCAAAAAATATACTTTATTGACACTGGCTATCATTTTAAGGAAACACTTATTTATAAAGAATACTTAACCCAACTTTATGACTTAAACGTTATAAACATTAATGCTACCAAAGAAGAACATGAATTCACATCAAGTAACAAATTATGGTTAGAGCGACCAAATGAATGCTGTCGTATTAATAAGGTAAAACCACTTGAAAAGCTCAAAAGCCAATATAATATATGGGTAAGCGGTTTAATGCAATGGCAAAGTGACTTCAGAAATACATTAAACTTTTTCGAAAATAGAGATAGCATAACAAAATTTTATCCTTTACTGGACATTGATTTTGAATATAGAGACCAGTTCATAAAGGACCACCATTTGCCTTTTCATCCATTAAAATCTAAAGGATACTCTTCCATAGGATGTGAGCATTGTACAGTTCCCGGGAATGACAGATCAGGTAGATGGAATAATTCCCCTAAAACTGAATGCGGCCTTCATTTATAAAATTTCAAATTCGTTGGGCAATACCAATTCTATTCATATTCGTTTGAGCGGCTCATGATAGATTTGGGTTAACAGGAAGCTCTTTCTTGTAATGACACTCTAGTCAGGTTGCCTCTGAAGTATCCAGCCTTAAAATAAAGGTCATTGATAAAAATGGGGATATAAAGAACATTACTGGTAAAATCCCTTCGCTCGATTCGTTTCAAAAAACAAAATTAACTTTGAAAGTGGACATGGACCATCAAGAAAACGAGGAGTTAAACCTTGAAGTAACCATTTTCCCAAAGAATCAAAGCCCAGTTTTATTGCATGGAAGCATAATCTTGAAAAAGTAAGTCAAACCGATATAGATTTTATCTTTCCCGGAATTTCCACAGTTAGAAAAAAAATAAACATCCCATAAATTTACCCGCTTACTTCTTTGGGTTTTGGAAACTTTCTCATGCGTGAATACCTTTTGTAACTATCAAAAATTTCAGTGTCAGGGCCTACTACCCTAGGATCCTTCGATTTTTTTAATTCCTTCATTAATTCCTTTTGCAACGTGCTTTCAATAGACCTGAATTCCTGTTTTCCAGATAGATTATTTAAACAAAAGGGATCATTTTGGACATCATATAACTCCACCTCGGGCCGTTTCCCATGTGCAAGGTCAAAATACCTGCGAATATTTTCATCCTCATAATTTTCAATAATGTACGTTTTTGTAGGACAATCATCAATATCGGTAAATGCTCCATGCGAAATATAAGCACCGTTTTCATCCAAACCGTACATTGGCAACAAGGCAGTAGTGTCCTTGGGACTATATTTTACGGGTGCCCCTGCCGGCCAACGCTCAGGTTTCATATTCCAGATGTACATGAAATCCTTGTTTCGAATAACGCGCTGTGGATACCCCCAATTTTGATATCTGGAAGAGGAATGCCGCTCCCTACCTGCAAAGACGTACTGCCTTGTATCGGAAACAACTCCTTGTTCTTTGGATTGTAGGATAGAGAGTATACTTTTTCCAGAAATGGGAAGCATCCCTTTAGTAGTTGTTCTAGTGAGTTCAAGGATGGTGGGTGCCAAATCAACGAAACTGATAGGGTCTTTGACGATTCTACCTCCTGGGAAATTTTTGGGAAAACGAATAGCCATGGGCACATGAACGCCATATTCAAAACTATTGGCCTTGGCACGTGGAAAAGGCATCCCATTATCCGCAGTAACCATTACAATGGTATTCTCCAGTTCTCCTATTTCATCAAGATATTCCAGCATTCTTTCTAGATGCAGGTCAAACCACTCAATTTCAACTGCATAATCCAACATATCGCCCCGGGTAACTTCATTGTCAGGAAGAAATCCAGGAACTACTGCATCCTCCAACTTTTTACCCATACGTTTCCAGGAGCCCTTTTCATAGGATCTATGGGGTTCCTTGGCTCCGTACCAAAAGAAAAATGGCTCTTTTTTCCGGGTGTTCTCCATGAAATATTTAAAATTCTCGAAATAATTTGTCGCATCAATTCCACTGGCAAAGCGTTCATCGGTATTGGGTTCATATTTTATCTCACTATGGGCCACGCCGCCTGCATTGGTTTCTCGAAACAATGAATCCTGCTCTTGCTCTGCATATCGAAAGGGACCCACACCTTTCCCAGTTCTTCCTGTCGTATATCCATTATTTTCAAGAAGGTCAATAAATGAAACATGTTTTTTCAACCAAGAAGAGGCATGCTGGCCAGATTGTTCATTTTGCCAATGATAACGGCCTGTGACAATTGAACTTCTGGAAGGTGCACAACCGGGCGATCCTGCAATGCAATTGGAAAAATAAATTCCTTCACTGGCTACCCTGTCAAATGCGGGTGTTTTAATGAATTGACTTCCTTCAAAACTGGTGTGTCCAAAAGATTGATCATCACTAATAGCAAAAAGAATGTTAGGACGTTTTTGATCCGGAGCATCTTCCTTACAACCTATAATAGCCATTATTAGAAATGCAGTGCTACATATAGTTTTTAGTTTCATATAACTAGGGATTTTACATTACTAGGAATCAAGGAAAATCCAAGTGAATGTTCCCTTCGGTGGTGTCTTTCCAATTGTCCGTTTTAAAGGGTGAAACCGGTAAATTAATTTCATTATAAAGATTGGTAACCAAAGCATTGGACCAACCAAACCTGACCGATACAGGCCTTTTCACTTTATTGGACCAAACTTTTAATTGGTTGCCATTTATAATTTCAGCTTTGGCCTTAACAAACTTCTGATCTTTTCCAGCAATCGTTAAGCCCACGATTTCAACCCCTCTGGCTTTTAGTACTTGCGCATGGCTAAAACTCAAAACCATTGTATTGCCTTCAATTTGGTGTGATGTATTTAGTGGACTAGTGTATTCCCCTTCCCATTTTTTATAATCATTGTGCAGGGCCAACATCGCCAGCCGTTTGCCTACTGGTTGCTTTCCCCGAGGATGTATATCGTTAACTTGGGCAATATCTGTGATGACCACCATTCCTGTATTTTTCACAAGATTTAAAGTCTTAAGCTGTGCGTCCCTTAATTCGGCCGATTTTATACCTTCAAAATCGTTATAATGATAAGGGGCTATTTGCACATAATAGAAAGGGAAATCTCCCTGATCCCAAGCATTCCTCCAGCTTTTTATCATAGCAGGAAACAAGGTTCTGTATTGATGTGCCCGTTGCACATTCGATTCTCCCTGATACCAAAGGGCACCTTTTATAGAATAGGCTTTTATGGGATGAATCATTCCATTGTACAAGGCAAAAGGAATGTGTTGATCTCCAGGTAAGTTGCGTTTGGGTCGTGAAGCCCAATCAAATTCTTCTCCTTCTTTTTGTTTGGCCCGCCACTCTGCTGTGGTTTTTATCCAATTGAAACGGTATTCCTTCAGTTTGGCTTCATGCTCATCATACCAATCCACAATATCTTGATGTCCTTCTTGTGCTGCGGTTCCCTTGTCAATCCATGCCTGGGCTCCTGAACCGCCCCAAGCCGAAATGATCAATCCTACCGGCACATCGAGTTCTTTGCATAAATTTCTGCCAAAAAAATAGGCGATGGCACTTTTATCAATGGTACTTTCGGATGTGCTTACTTCCCATCGACCATTGACATCTTCTTGCGGTTCCCAAGCCAGTGTATTGGGAACATGGAAAAATCGAATGGATGGATATTTGGCATTTTTGAATTCTTCATAGGCATTGTTCGAATTTTTCACCGTCCAGGCCATATTGGATTGCCCAGAACATAGCCAAACCTCACCGATCAATACATTTCTAAGGAATACCTCATTTTTCCCTTTCAGAATAATTTGATGTGGAGTATGGCTTCCTGCAGGGGTAGATAGCTCTGTCTTCCAATTACCTTGGTTATCTGCTTGTACAGCTATTTCAGTTCCCCAACTGGCCATGATGCGAATATGTTCACCGGGATCAGCACTCCCCCACAATTTAGCACCTGTATTTTGCTGCAACACCATATGGTCTCCAAAAACAGCGGGCAGCTTTACATCTGCCCGTAATAGGATTGGCATAATCAATAGTCCTAAGAGAGTAATCCTTGTCAATGTTTTAAAAATGTGCTTCATGATTTATACTATTTTACTATTAATTTATCGTACTGTCTCGCTAAAGATATAAGATCACATGTTTCGACTTGGCTCAACACAGGTCGTTTTTAGACATAATATCAAAGACTTGATTTTAACCTGTTTACATTGGAGAATCGAATTGATCACTTAAAATATTTAATTATCTCCTTGGCAATTAGTTCGTGCCCCAGCTCATTGGGGTGATTTACCTGTGACATGTATTTGGAAAGTTCCTCTTGATCCGAATATAAAAATTCAAAAGCTTTGTAACTGTCCACTAGCCCTATTTGATTTTCACTAGCCAATCTTATAATCTGATCAGCATGTTTTTTCAATTCATTGTCCGAAGAACTATAATCAACGCTTTGGTCGGGCGAAGGAGTTAACAAAATCACCTTAATGCCCTTGTTTTTTGCTTGTTTGATCATTTGGTTCCATGCGGTATACGATTTTTCCAAACCAAGACGACGGTCATTTAATCCGTAATCGATGAACAATACCTCCGGATTATGAATCAACACCTCTCTTTCAAATCTTTCTGCACCCTCTACAGAGTTCTCGCCACCAATTGCGGTAACTATGGAATTAACCACGGCATAGGGGTACATGGACTTAACTTTTTTAAGGACTAAAGAAGGATAGGCTGACAAAGTATTTACCTGAGGTGCATTAAAATACCCCGACGGTACGCTATGACCGTGAAAGACCATATTAATCGTTCTATTCTTGGGCCATTCTTTTTGCATTTCAGTCTTTAAGTCTTCCAAATAAATAGTTGGTGTCATGGTATTCGATGTTATTTCCTGACTATGGGACAAAAGTACAAATACCATCAAGCCTATAAAGAGTAAAAACCTCATGCTCATTTTAAAATCAAATAATACTACTTGCTACTTATCTACTCCCCTAAATCCTTAAGCGTCCAATAGCCTTCTTTATTAATAGTTTCTTCCCGTATTTTGCGTACATCCCTATTACTAATAGTGGTGGTATCGTTTATCGCTCGAATATAACTGGCCACATTCGCAATCCAGTTGTCATCATTACTCTTCATGGGCAGCATTATTCCATAATCTTTTCCATCCACAGGTCCTGTAAGTCCGTTCAGTAATATCTTGACTAATATATCCTTATCCTCTATGACCCTTTGTGAGCCGATCAAGGGAGGTGCTATTAGCGAACCATCTTCATTTTTCACTCCCATTAAATCTGACCCATGGCAGGTGATGCAAGTTTGCTTATAAATGTCATAGCCCTTGAATATTCTTCCTTTAAACCTTTGGGGTTGGGCCGCAATCCTATCCTTGAGTTTCTGCAACTGGGAATCGTCTTTTTTGAGGCTTTCAAAAACAGAGGTAGTTATTATCTCATTATTTCCATATTTTTCGGAAATGGCATTCAACATTTCGGTGGCCTTTGCATCGGCACTGTTTCGTAAACTTAGGGTCAATTGATTGACCACATTGATGTCTGGGTCCAACATTAGTTCCTCCAAATGCGAAAGTATCTCCACATTACCTTCTTTCAGCAGCACATCACACAATTGAATTGCCGTTATGCGAACTCTAGCATCTACATCGTCAAAAGCATTCCGAAGTAATTCTTCATCAACTACTCCAAGACCTTCCAAAGTCCATAGCGCATGTATCCGCTGAAGTACAAAGTCGGTATTTCCTGCTAGGCTGTTCCAAAATGTCTTGGTTTCAAGGGCCAAATCTTTGAGCTTAGGAACCACCGATTCGTCGTACTTTACCATGAGTAGTTTTTGGGCCGTGTTCCTGTACCATCCGTTTGGATGTCCCAAATAATCCAATAGTTCCGAGGTACTTTTATTCAATAAATCTGGTTTGTTTGTACCCGGCTCAATTTGTTCATGAACAATTCTATAAATCCTACCCTTGCCAAAATTCTTATCAAGGCCCTTACGAACAATCACTGGTCGAATATGGCTCCCTTCCCGTGTCCAGTTACTTTCTTGGATAATGCCCCGATACATATCAACGATATATAAAGCTCCATCCGGCCCTGTCTTTGCCTGTACTGGTCTAAAATTCAAATCGATTGAAGCCATAAACTCTTTTTGCTCATAGGCATTGTACAAGACTTTTTTTCCATTTTCATTTTTCACTTTGGCCCTTCGGATCAATCGACCTACAGGTTCAGGAATAAATAAATCTCCATAGGCATCTGGTGGTAAGGCGTGCCCTCTATAGATTTCTTGTCCAGAAACTCCGGTGAAATGATTAAGGGTTCCGTCCTCGCGCAACCTTCTTTCAGCTCCTCCTTGCACATCCGGTGTGCCTACAACAGGCCATGGTTCTATAAACCCTTCCGAAAGGCGACCTTCGGGATTAACATTTCCATAAGTCGGATGTTGTTGGAAACCATAAGCCGGATTTTCCCCACCTGCCGAGGAATAATACATATGTCCCAAATCATCCTGGGTCAATCCCCATTGCCCGCTGGGCATATTATCCAAGGTATCTACCTGTAATTCCCCTTTGGCGTAGCGAAACCTCATTGGATTGTAGGTGGTGTAAATCCAGTTGTCTAAATTCCAGACCAATCCACTTTGTTGGTGCTCCAAATTACCTCCACGTCGATTGGGATTAACATACAGGGGTGTTTTTTCATCCGCAACGCCATCACCATCGGTATCCCGATAACTGGTTATATTGTAGGAATAGGTTTCATTGACCAAAAGACGGTCGTCAAGCGGCAAAATCATTCTAGGTAACAAAAGACTATCTATAAATACAGAGCTTTTATCCATTTTACCATCCCCATCGGTATCTTCAAGCAACATGATCCTACTTATGGGTTCGTCGGTACCATCTCCATTCACATTCTGCATATAGGTCTCCATTTGGGCCACGTACATTTTACCATCCCCATCCCAGGCAATGGCCACCGGCTCATTGATCATGGGTTCGCTTGCAACTAATTCAACCTTATAACCCTCAGGAAGGTAGAAGGTTTCCATACTCTCTAACGGTGATAAAAAATCTGAGGGCGGGTCCCGGACGATTTCTGGTCTTTCGTAGATAATGTCTTTATATTTTTCTGGAGGGGCTTGGCAGCTAATAATTATGACTAAAAGTGAATAAAAGAAGAAGAATTGGGTTCGTTTCATTAATTTCAGTTTTTTGAGGGTATACCAAGGATTTGCTGGTCAAAATACGACAAGATTCTTGAGTTATTGATTTTTGATGTTATTTAATTCTGCTTGGAGCTCTTTTACCAATTCAGGTTTTTCATTGTATAAATTGATGGTTTCAGAGGGATCCTCTACCAAATTGTAAAGTTGACCTTGCGGTTCCCCTTCCTTTGGTTCCACTATTGCAGGTATTGAAAAACCGCCAGACCCTCTTTTTTCCATCAGTTTCCAATCTCCTTTTCTAAGTGCAAAGAAACCTCTGGATGAATGGTGAACAATGGGTATGGCCTCCACAGTTTGTGCCTTATTCCCCAGGAGCACTGGGAATATACTCTGGCTATCCTCGGCTGTATTGCCATTCAATGAGACACCGACTACATCCGCACAGGTAGCCATTAAATTGGTAAGTGTGGTTCTGAAATTACTCTCGCTTCCGGCTTTTACCTTACCTGGCCAACGGACTATAAAGGGAATCCTATGCCCCCCTTCGTGAATATCGGCCTTCATGCCACGATACTTGGAGGCCGCTTGATGATCAAACCTTTCAATAAAATCGGGTTTCCAAAAGGGGCCATTATCACTGGTGAAAATGACTATTGTATTTTTTGAAACGCCATTTTCGTCCAGGCTTTTTAGAAAATCCCCCACTTGGGCATCTACCATTTGCACAAAATCTCCATATTGACCTGCTCCAGAACTTCCATCATAAACTTCTTTGGGTACCCATGGGGAGTGCGGTGCCGCCAATGGTAAATACAGAAAAAAGGGATTCTTATCTTTTGCATGCGATTGGACAAATTTTTTGGCCTGTCCTATAAAGGTGGGCAGTACTTCATAAAAATCGAAACTTTTGGTTATTCGTCCCGGTCTCCAAAATGCAGCTGTAGCGTATGATCCGGTATTCAAGTCGTTTCCTGGTGTATATTCATTGGGCAGTTCTGTTAAACTATCATTCTCCAAATAGCAATACGGCTCCATGTCCAAGGAAGCGGGTAATATATAGCTATAATCAAAGCCATGGTCCAAGGGGCCATCTGTGGGTTTTTTAGTAAAATCTATCCAGTCCCCATTCATTTGAGTGACCGTTCCATATTCGTTCCTATGCACGGTCTTATCGTTTATGGAATCTTCATAGGTCTCTTTCAGCACCCAATCCAATCCAAGATGCCATTTTCCAATGACGCCAGTGGTATAGTCACGTTCTTTTAAAAGCGAAGCGATAGTGGTTCTATCCTTTTCAAGCAAGGCTTCCCCATAGCCCCGCAATACACCTGTGGGCAGTTTGCTCCGCCAACAATACCTTCCGGTCATAATTCCGTATCTGGTAGGTGTACAGACGGAAGAAGGGGAATGTGCATCTGTAAAGAGCATGCCCTCAGAGGCCAGTTTATCTATGTTGGGTGTTTGTATTTTAGATTTTGGATTGTAAATGGATACATCTCCATAGCCCAGATCATCGGCCAGTATATAAATAATATTTGGAGGTTTGATGGTTTCTTTTTTTTCGGTACAGCCAGAAAAAACCAGTATCCCTACAAGTAAATAAACAGTCTTTTTTATCATTATATCATCTTTATTTTGTTCACGGTCTTAGATCAGTTTCGTCCTTTTATATTTTTGACTTTTTCTTCCGTAAAATCAAGTTGGCTTTTGAAAATAGTCATCTTATGGATTTCCTCGTTGTCTATATTTTTAATCACATAGGTGACCGTGGGGTCTTGTGCGGTGGTATCAAACTCCAAGGTGCCAAAGGAACATTCTTTATTGTATGCAAACAGGCTCCCCTCCATGAGTATGTGGGTATGGATATTGGTAAGCTTTGAACTCATCAAATCATAAAGGGCATATCCGTTTTCCCGCTCTATCTTCCAAGCATCCGATCTATGTCTATCTGCCGAGAGAAGCAACACACCCTCTATTTTATTTTCTTCTATAAAGGAGAATATCTCTTCCCGCTCATTGGGAAAACCATCCCAGGTATCATCGCTGCCAGGTTTGGTATTCTTCGCCCACGGCACAGAGGATGAAATAACCTTGAAGGTAGCCGTAGATGTTTTCAGCCTTTCCTTAAGCCAGTTTTTTTGGTATTCACCCAACATTGAGGGATTACTTACTTCCTTTGGATTTTCCCGATAATAACGACAATCGAGCATAATGAAATCTATATCACCCATCGAGAAATCAAACCAGCATCCGGGCCGTTCTTTGCCTCCTCCATAATAAGGGTTGGCCCATTGGTTTTTAAATACATTCCATACCGGTCTTTTCCAGCTCGGTAGGTCAATTGCAGCACCACCTTCCCCATCGTTGATCGTAAAATCGTGATCATCCCAGATGGCATAAATAGGTACATTTGGGGTGAAACGTCTAAATTCAGGTCTGCTTTGTCTCCTGTAATAGCAATACTTTTGTGCTTCCGGCACCTCTGGATAATCGATATATACATTGTCACCCAACAAGAAAAAAGCATCAAAAGATTGAATGGCAAGGGTATCCCACATTCTTTCAAACCAGGGTGTATAGCCGGCACCGCCGCCAAAACCAATTTTCAGTTGAAGTGGCTGCCCCTTACTTTTGGTCGTCTTAAAGGTTCCATTTTTAAACAACTCACTTCCATCCACATGAACCGTGTAGCTATAGTTAGTAAAGGGTTTTAACCCTGTAAGCTGAACTACCGTGGTATAATCCGTGGAACTTGAAGTTGTTCTTTCAAATTTTTGGTCCGCTGCCTTCCCTTCTTCCAAAATAGTAACCGTAATATGGGAATCATTAGCTGTCCGAAGCCATATTTTAGCCTTAGTAGCGGTTACATCGCCCAACATTGGTCCGTGTACCAAACTTGTATTCTTCTCTTTTATAAAATCTTGGAACTCTTTGCTATCGCTTACATTTTTAAGCAAGGCGCGGGGGCCTGCTATAAATCTCTCAACGGGCATGCCAACAGCTATAGCTCTTTTAAGATACTCCAGGGCCTTGGATACCTCATTCTTAACGGCATAGGCCACCGCCATACAGTAGTGGGATTCAGCATCGTTTGGGAAGCTCGACAGATAGGCTTCTAAATTCTTGATGGCTTCATCAGGATTTCCTTGTGCAATGGATGCCATAGCATTGGTGGGACGCTTCTTGTATTGTTCGTTTTTTGCAGCGGTGTTTTGCGCCAAAATATTTGGACTTACAAGCAAAAGTGCTAAGGACACTAACATGATAGTCAAAGAATTTTTACAAAGGTGTCCCTTAAGTTTCATTTTAAACATAGCCTTTTTTATTCGTATTCATTTAAGTCATCATTTTTACCGAAGTGGTTTTGGGCTAGTCACTGTCCGGTTTTCTTTCCCTATTCCACCGGTTTGTCGCCCATTTCCAATTCCAAAACTCCGCCTTTGGTTAAGTCGCTATGCCTAATTTCGGGTTTATCCAAAACCGCAGTATTCCAATTGATTTTTTGTATGTACCTGTTTGTATCACTATTATTCCTAGTCACAATCTCAATTTTGTCCCCTTCAAAATAATCCTTGTTAAGATGTATGGTGAGGTTATCAAAAATGGGGCTCCCGATATCCATCTTTGGCGTAAGTTCAGCGCCAGATTTCATTTCGAACAATCCCATTTTCATCAATACGGCCAAAGACCCCATGAGTCCCTGATCTTCATCTCCACTATATCCAAGGTTCGGGGTCAAATCTCCAAACACGGTATTGACCACTTCCCTGGACCAATATTGAGTGAGCCCAGGTTTACCGATATGATTGAATACAAAAACGGTTTCGATTGAGGGTTGGTTCCCATAATTAATGGGAATCTTCCTATATTGTTCGTCCAACTCCTTATCATGTGATTTTCCTGAGGTAAAATCCAACTTAGCAGCAGTTTCAAAAGAAGTATTGAGCTTGTCAGCCGCTTTATCCGAACCACCCATGAGCTGGGCCAATGTAGAAAGGTCATGGGGTATGTGCCATGTACCTTGAGAAGCATTTGACTCCACAAATCCTCCCCGGTATTCATAAGGATCGAAAGGGGTTCTCCAACTCCCATCCCGTTCTTTGGGTCGTATCCATTTGGTCTCAGGATCAAGTAGGTTCTTCCAATTATTCGATCGTTCCATGAAAAGTTGATAATCCGTTTCTTTACCCAATGCCTTGGCCATTTGTGCCAAACACCAATCTTGATATGCATACTCGAGGGTTTGGCCAGCCCCATCCTGATGACCACCCCATTTTTTGGTATCCATAGGGAATGGAATGTATCCCCGATCGATATAATATTCTAAACCGCCACCTTTTATGGTATTGTGTTCATAACCTGCCCTACCCATGGTCCCTCCCAACAAATGATTCTTTTTCATCCCTTCATAGGCCTTTTCACTATCAAAACCGTCAATTCCTTTCATATAGGTTCCAACAATAAAAGGGGTGGAAGAAGCCCCAGTCATCACATGGGTGTAATTGCCACCTGAAGGGCCTCTTGGGATAAATCCGCCATCATCGTACATCAAAAGCATGGAATTGACAAACTGTTCCGCAATTTCAGGATAGACCAAATCCCATAATGTTGTAATGGTCCATTGCGCTCCCCAAAAGGAATCGGAATTGAAATGGTTAAACTTAGGTTTCTCTTTTTCATCCAAAGGAATTTGGCCTATTCTAGGTTCATCCCCTGTCATATCGGAGTACTTGCCATCAGCATCACTAATAATCCGCCTGCCTTGAAGAGACTTCCATAAATCTGTATAAAATCGTCGTTGTTGCTGCTCGGTATTTCCCGAAATCTCAATACGACCCAGCATACTATTCCAGTGTTTTCGGGAGTCGGAAACCACCCTTTCGAAATCCCAATGATCAAGTTCGGCTTCTATGTTCTGTTTTGCCTGCTCAGCACTGACATACGATATGCCGACCTTCATCAACACCGGTTCCGAACTATTATTCAAGGTCAAATAAATACCTCCGTTTTCCCCGTCAAAAGTTTCTGTCTCCCCTAACAATTTTCCATCTTTCCAAGAATGCATGCTTTTGAAGGCATCTTTCAATTCAATATGAAAATAGACATAGGTGTCTTTGGGCCTTCGTATTGTTTTCGCCATTAGGGCATAGCCACTAATCTCATTATTAGAGATTTTATCTACATGTCCATATTTTGTTAGAGATGGTCCTAGTACCGTATCCAAATCCAATAAAATGGAATTATTATCTTCTTTATCAAAAGTATACTTATGAAATCCTACACGTGTTGTAGACGTCAACTCAACATTGATTCCATAATCTCTCAATTTGACTTGATGGTATCCGGGAAATACCGTTTCCTGTTCATGCGAATAGGCCGATTGGTATGCATCCGGCCCTAAATGCCCCTTAAAAATACCCGTTGTAGGCATTACAGGTACTCCCGATAATTGCCAAGCATGAATATGACTAAAGAACTTGATCGAATCTTCCTCATAACGATATCCTGAATTCCAAGCCCCATCTATAACCATATCGGGGCTAACATTCACCATTCCAAAAGGTCTACTGGCCGAAGAAAAGTAAAACCAGCGTGAATTGGCCGCATCCAAAAAGGGGTATACCTGATCAACGGGCTCTACATAAGCTTTTGGTGATTCAGGTTTTTCCTGGCAACTACATAGTAATAATGGTAGTGCAAGTATAATTATACATAGATTAATAACCCTTGATTTCATATATTTTTCACTATTATATCCGTTAGCACAGCAGAGTATCGTTAACGTACACGAATATACTGATTCAATTATTTAAACAGCAATGTTTTAGTGATTTTAGTCAGATTGCATAAGTATTTTGCTTCTCGGATAATTTTCACTTTCGCAAACCAACTTTAGGTATAAGCCAGTTCATGCCATGGGAGGTTACTTTTTTTTAATCTAAGAGCCTGTTTTGAAATATGTGATTAGAATTATTACAGTTGATTTTTGAGGCAAAACGAGGCGAAATTTTTAAACATAGCAGGGCTACGGTTCAAAATTTTAACGAAGTTGTACGTACATGCAAGCCATTTTTTCTGTTCCTATTAGGCCCTATCTTATTTCCAAATCCTGTCATTGGATCTAACTGCATGAGCAGGTAACGGGTTGAGGGAATTGAAAATGCGCATTTGATAAATGTGTTCTATTTCCACGCTGCTTTCGTCCACCACTCCTTTGTCGTTGGTCACTTTTTTCAGATCTAGTCCAAGGTGCTTTGCCATAAAAGGGTACATGCCTTCTCGTTTTGAATAACCATAGTCATGTTTATCGTTTGGCAAATGCCAGTTTTCGACCAATTCTTCTTTTTCATAAAGCTTATATACATCTCGGATATACGGATATTCTACTTTGGGATTGTTGAGTGTCCAATCGCCACCATCCGAAATGAGTAACATAGGCCTTGGTGCAGCCAATGCGGCTATTTCTACATTATTTGTTTCATGTGTTTTGCTTTTGTGAATAGGCATACCACTTTCACCTATACAACCACCGAACATATGAGCGGATACCATTACCGCCGGAACTGAAACAGCAATGCGATCGTCCACGGCCGTAAGTAAGAATGTTTGTGTACCTCCTCCGGATGCTCCAGTCACTGCCAACCTTTTATCATCAACATCCGGTAGGGAAGAAATAAAGTCCAATGCTCGAATGCTGTTCCATAATTGTGTTTTAAGCGTTTTGGGGTGATGGTGAACGATGCCCCACTCCCGCATCTCGCCATAGCCCAGCATATCATAGGCGAATACTACCGCACCCATCTTGGCAAGGGTTGCACAGCGTTTTTGCATATCCTCGCGGTAGCGACCATAATCTTTGGGCTCGTTCCAATGGCCGTGAGAACATAATATTCCTGCTAGTTTTTCTTTGGTACTTAGCGGCCTGTAGATACTACCCGTCACAAATACACCTGGTAAACTTTCAATGGCCACGTTTTCGACGCTATATCCGTCGTATTCCCGCTTATTTCTATACATCGGATTCAGTGGTGTTTTGTCGGGCAGAGGTACTAGTTCTGCTCCTTGAAGTATTCCATTTCTAATGATTTGTGTCCGGTTCTTCCATTCTTTTAATGTGCCGAATTCCGATTTAAGCCGCTTTAATTGTTCTACGGCTTCTTCTTCAGTTTGATAATCGCCCATACAGAGCATTGATTCCTTGTCGTCCTGAGCTAAAACTTTAATATAAGTGCAGCACAATAAGCAAAGAATTAAGGTAATATAGTTTCGTTTCATGTCAATAAATCTAAGTTAAACTTCTCTAAAATCCTGAAATCGGGGAACATTGGGGACATCTCAATAACCTCAAGCGTATGTTTAGCTCCCATATCCACATCACATAAAGCAACGACGTTGGCAAGACCTGTTTCGTAAAGCGCTTTGACTACACTCCCTCCTCTATGGCCTATACCGCAACAGGCCAGGTTTACCTTATCGCTCGGAGCATTATGGCCTGAAGTCTTTCCAAGAATGGTAGAAGGAACAACCGAAAATGCAGCTGCCCCCATAGCAGCAGATGCGTTCGTCTTGATAAATTTTCTTCTTTTCATAAATTCTAATTTTTATTTGACTTATATAAATCAATTTGGTAGTAACTTTCAATTTGAAACAAGGCACTAGACTGGTTTAATTTGAGATGGATTGTTGTTGGTATCAAAACAAATGCTGTAGTTTATGTCTGATTGATTAAAAAAGTACGGAGGGCAATTAAAAAGGCATTATTCATTTTGCTCTTTATTCCTCTTAGAATAGTATCTACCCATTTTTACATAATACGAACCGACCGGAGGAGAATTATCACCAAATTCTTTTCTAACATATGTCAGCACCTGGGCTATTTCTTCATCTTCTAAATAGTCGACAGGTGGCATCATCCCATCAAAAGGTTGGCCGTTCACCTCAATGGGTCCTTTTAATCCATTCAAGACCACATCAATGAGCCTCTTTTGATCACCTTTAACCCATTCTGATCCCGCTATGGGTGGAAATCTGCTACCATCTCCCTTGCCGTTTGCCATATGGCAAGCTCCACAGTATTTATTATAAAGTACCGCACCTGCTTCGGCTCTTGCCGGAGTAAGATCGTCCTTGATCTTATCAGGGGTCTTAATATTGAGACGTGACTTTCTTTCTTCCATTTTGGCCAACTGCGCTTTCCCGAACCTATTCTTGTTCCCTTTGTACATGACCCTCCAAATTTTGCCGTGCTCACTTTCACTTATATACAATGAACCGTCCGGCCCCATGGCTATTCCCATAGGTCTATAGCCAGCGTCATCAGTATCCACGATTTTATCTACTTGTGAGAATCCATCGGCAAACACTTCCCATTCGCCAGGTTCTCCATTATTGAATGGGACAAAACCTATAAAATAGCCAGCTTGGGGAAAAGGGGCCCTAATTGTTGAGCCGTGGAAGGCGATAAATGCTCCATTTTTATAACGTTCGGGAAACTGATCTCCTTGATAAAAGTGTAAATCATTAGGGGCCCAATGCCCTGGAAATCCAATTATTGGCTGTTCGTAATCGGCTCCGTTCCCTTCTTTTTTCCCATCACCTCCATATTCCGGATTGAGCAATTTCTTACCTTGCATTTGGTCGTAATAATAATAGGGCCATCCGGCATCACTTCCATCTTTTACTCTAAGAAATTCTTCGGAAGGTAGCATGGCACTTTGCCATGGACTGAAATAATCAGGCCAATTGCGGTTCAAGTTATCTCTTCCGTGTTGCAGTGCATAGAGCATATTGTCATTGTGATTCCAGTCCATACCTACAACGCTCCGAATGCCTGTGGCATAACGGTGACCATCTTTTTGTAATTGACCTAGCTTGTTTGCATCAAATTGCCAAATACCACCATGCCACTCCAATTCTGGACATGGGTCCAGGCCCATTGCACCGGGCATTCTGTCTTGATCATTGGACTGACAAATATCACCAGGTGAGCCAAAGGGAACGTACATATGGCCTTCCTGGTCAAATGTTATTGGTTTGGCAATATGGGAATATCCATATTTTGCATTTCGAAAGTCATCTGTAAGTATAACTTCAGCTTCAGCTTCCGGCACAAGTTTTCCAGGAGTTAACTTCTGTCTCATGACCTTGTCAGACGTACTGAAATATAAATATTCATTATAGATACGCATTCCTGTAGCATAATACTCCCTAGAATCATAAACCCCAAATCTCTTTATTATGTCGGCTTTTCCATCGTTGTTGGTGTCCCGGAGGGCCATATTTTCACCTTTCTTGTGTGCATGACGCATTTTTACATAAATATCGCCATTGTCGTTTACCGCGAGATGTCTGGAAGACCCTATGCTATCGACAACCACAACGACCTCAAATCCCTCAGGTAATATCAATCCGCCATTATCAGCGTCTCCGGGGGGTAGTGGTTCTGTACATTGTACCAATGTACCGGCAATCAGTAGAGAAAATAGAATATTTTTCGCGCGAAAAAGAACCGTCATTAATGCATGTTTTTGTTTTTCCTGACTAAATTGCTTAAAAATTGCATAGAAGATATTAAAGGGAGATTAATTATTCCGCGGTTCATTTTACTGTTGGATGTTTCTTTTTAAAACTACAAAATAAAATGTAAATAATTCACAGTGCTGCCTAATATTCCCAAAAACGTTCCCGATAGTTAATTACTTACAAAAGTCTACTCTTTTACAACGACATCACTTGATATTGTTAGGGTAACTCTAAAATTTCTTTGATAATATTACCATGTACATCGGTCAATCTAAAATCACGACCTTGAAAACGATAGGTTAAACGCTCATGATCTAATCCCAATTGCTTTAAGATCGTTGCTTGAATATCATGGACATGGACCTTACCTTTAATCCCAGAATACCCTATTTCATCCGATTCACCATGTGTAATTCCTTTTTTAACCCCTGCTCCTGCCATCCACATGGTAAAAGCCTCATTATGATGATCTCTACCTAAGAAATTTTTACCTGTTCGAGCTTCCATCATTGGTGTTCTACCAAACTCGCCTCCCCAAACAATCAAGGTCTCTTCCAAAAGCCCTCTTTGTTTTAAATCCTTAATAAGGGCTGCCATACTTTGATCAACGCTTTTACATTTCACCTTTAATCCCGAAGTTCCAACTCCGCCCTTCTCCCCCGCTCCATGCGAGTCCCAACCACTATCATAAAGTTGCACAAAACGAACACCATTTTCCACTAATCTTCTGGCCAAAAGACAATTATTCGCAAAAGATGTCTCTCCTAGAGTTACTCCATATAGCTCTTTAATATAATCGGGCTCATCATCAATATTCATGGCTCCAGGTACGGAAGTTTGCATTTTAAAGGCCAATTCGTATTGGGAAATCCGGGTTAAAATTTCTGGGTCCTGGCTTTCTTGATATTCCAGTTCATTAATTTTATTAATGGTCTCTATAGACTTTTTCCGCAAGGTACCATCGATCCCCTTTGGATTTTGAAGATTCCGAACCGCATCTCCTGAGGACCTACATTGAACTCCTTGGTGTACTGTTGGCAAAAAACCACTTCCCCATAACCGCTTTCCTCCGGATGCACCCCCATTTGAAAGCAATACTACAAACCCCGGTAGGTTTTCATTTGGGGAACCCAGCCCATAGGTGGCCCAACTTCCTATTGAAGGTCTTCCTGTTCTTGGAGATCCAGTCTGCATTAAAAACTGTGCGGGTGCATGGTTAAATTCTTCGGTATGCACCGCCTTTAAAAAAGAAACCTCATCTACCACCTCGCTGAATTTCGGCAAATAATCGGATACCCAAGAGCGCGATTCACCATATTGATCAAAGGTTGCCTGTGATCCTAACATTTGAGGTGTTCCCCTGATAAAAGCAAACCTTTTCCCTTCTAATAAAGAAGGAGGACAAAGTTTCCCATCCAATTTGTTAAGCTCTGGCTTGTAATCAAACAGTTCCAATTGCGAAGGGGCACCGGCCATGTGTAGATATATGACATGTTTCGCTTGTGGTACGAAATGGGTACCACCTTGGCCGAACTTTGATGCCAACACATTTTTGGCAAATAAATCGCCTCCCAAAAAAGACCCCAAGGTCAAAGCCCCCATCCCTGAAATGCAATTTTTTATAAAATGCCTTCTTGTATTGTATTCGCTTTTTCTAAAATGTGCTTCGTTCAAGATATCCATGCGCTCTATCCTTTTGTAATGAATTCATCCAAATTCAAGATGGTATTGGCAACCACGCTTAAAGCCGCTAATTTGAATTTTTCCTTCACTGCCCTTTTTTTTGTTATTTCCGGAAACTCGTTAATTGATACATTTTCTTTGTAATGTTGATAAGCTTCCTCATAGAGTTCGCCCAATAACTTCAGTTTGTTTTCATTGATCTCTCTACCCATAACCTTCAAATAACCGAGCGACATCTGCTCCGTCAATGCTCCTTTTGCATAGAACATCTTTTCAGCCAAGGCTTGGGACGCCTCAAAAAATGTTTGATCATTCAATAAATTCAAAGCCTGCAGAGGTGTATTGGTCTTAATACGGCGCGATGCACAAACTGAACGATCTGGACTATCAAAGGCAATCAAATTCATCGGAGGATTTACCCGTTTCCAAAAAGTGTATAGGGAACGTCTATATTTTGCACTATCCCCTTTTATTACATAGTCTGGAATAGTTCTCCAACCTCCTGAAATTTCAACGTCGGCATTCAGTACACTTGGTCCTCCTATTTTATTGTTCAACAAGCCACTGACCATTAGTGCCTGATCGCGTATTTGTTCCGCCGAAAGTCTGGTACGGGTTCCTCTCGAAAGCCATGTATTCCTAGGGTCTTTTTCCAACTTTTCAGGATTCGCTTCCGATGATTGCCTGTAGGTCGCTGAAAGGACAAGATCCCTCAAAAAAGGTTTAACTTTCCAATGATGTTCTTTCACAAACCTTGTTGCCATCCAATCTAATAATTCTGGATGGCTTGGCTTCTCTCCTTGAGAACCAAATTCCTCCATTGTTTCAACCAATCCAAATCCGAAAATTTGTTCCCAAAATCGATTTACCGCCACACGCGCAGACAATGGATTTTTCTCACTTACCAACCACTGTGCAAATTCCAATCTGTCTGTGGGCTCCTGCAATTGTGATAAAGCATAAATATTAGGGATTCCCCTTTCTACTTCTTTTCCTAAACTTAACCAACTACCGCGATCAAAAACGAAGGTCTTGCGTGCCTTATCTCCTTGCAATTCTTGAATGATAGGCGTAGTAGTGGTTGGTATTTGGGCAAGTTGCTCTAATTTTTGCTTAAACTCGTCATTGTAACCATCCATTGCAGGTTCCTTTTCATAATAAACCAAATTATCCACATAAAAAAGATGTCCCATATAACGTTCACCTTTATGAAATTGCAGATATAAATCATGTGTTCCTTTAACAGATGGGATATCAGCAATGAATTCACCAAGACGTTGCCCTTGTTTCACCAATTTGAATTTTTTGGTGTTCGTAATGCGCACATTCCCAATTTCTTTACCTAAAAGTGAATCTAAGTGAATTTTAATATCACCCGCATAGTCTAGATTAGCTGCAGCTGAAAATCCAATTTTTTGCACTTTACTTAAATCCACATTATCGTATCGGACCCACGAACTATCTTGAATCTGCCACAAAAAGTTTAAGCTTCCATCAAATTCTATAAACGGACTTGCTTCATCAAATGTTTCCGCCTCCACAGACCGATGGCCTAAATGCGTTAATAAGGCCTCTTTTTGAAGATGTAAATAGGGGGATTGGGGAACATCCCTATCCTTCGGAAGTAAATTTGTGTTGATATATTCTAGAAGTTCTTCAACTTCTTTCTTATTCTCTTCTGAATACGTAAACATCTTCGGCTGTTCAAAATAGGAGTCATTATCCGCGGCATTGTTAAAAAAGGCCATGGATTCATAAAATTCCTCATGCCGAAATGGGTCATAGGGGTGACTATGACATTGTACACAGGCCATTGTTGTTCCTTGCCAAACTTCATAGGTGGTTGCCGTTCGTTCAACAACCGCGGCTACCCGAAACTCCTCATTATCCGTACCCCCTTCATCATTGGCCAGCGTATTTCTGTGAAACGCAGTTGCGATTAATTGCGACTCAGTCGGAGTTGGAAGTAAATCTCCGGCCAACTGCTCCACAGAGAATTGATCAAATGGCATATCGTCATTAAAAGCATTGATCACCCAGTCTCTAAATTTCCATATTTCCCTATTAGTATCTTTTTCAAATCCCTTTGAATCGGCATACCGCGCCAAATCTAACCACATGCTCGCCCATCGTTCTCCAAAATGTGGAGAAGCCAACAATCGATCCACTAATTTTTCATAAGCCTCTGGAGATTGATCTTCGACAAATGTTTGAATGTCGTCTACCCTAGGCGGTAATCCTATTAAATCCAAGGAGAGCCTTCTTATCAATGTATATTTATCCGCTTCTACCGACGGTGTGAATCCCACTTTATCAAACTCCATGTATATATATTGATCTATGGGATTCTTAGACCAATTATCATCGTCTACCTCGGGCGGAATCAAATTTTCTTTCGGAGGAATATAAGCCCAATGTTTTTCCCATTTCGCTCCTTGGTCAATCCATTTTGCAATGGTTTCTATCTCAGTTTGCGTTAAAGGTTCGGCCTCAAAAGGCATTCTTAATTCGGGATCTTCATGCACCAATCTTTTATAGAATTCACTTTTCCTATGATTTCCTCGAACAATTGCCGGAACCCCAGACTCTGTTTTACCAAAAGCGTCTTCCTCAAATAATAGACTAAGACCCCCATTGGCTTTTACTCCCCCATGACAACTAAGGCATTTATCATTTAATATTGGACGAACATCCCGATTGAAACTAATTTTTAATTCATTGTTTCCTGTTTTACCACAAGACCCAAAGAATAGAAGAATGCATACGGATAAAATTCTCCATAAAAAAGTTGTACAACTGCTTCTGATCATTTTTTAAACGTCTTCTTCCAATTATAAGTTTTTAGGGAAATTCTCAAATACATCTAATCTTACCAAACCTGCTTCGCAAAATATAGATTGAAAAAATATCAATTACTGTGAAAGATACGGTAATTGTATAATCCATAAAATTTTTACAGGGTTATTTAAGAACCATGGTACAAACCAAAAAAATAATTTAATTTAGAGGGTAGCATTTCTCGATGTGTTGCCTATTTATAAAAATTTCAATAGGCAACGTAGGATATTTTCAAAATGAAGGATTATCTTAAATTATTAGGTGTTAGGAGTGATTTACTTTCGAAAGAAGAGAAAATATTTCTTGATGTAAATGGATACCTGAATCTCGGCAAAGTATTGTCGGACGAGCAGATTGAAACCATTCTTGATCGAATAGATGTGCTTTTACAGGATGAAGGTGTATGGGCAGGATCTGAATTGGCCGACTCACCCCATATTAGGTATCCTAAAGAAGCCGGTGCGAATCGTTTGGCCGACTTGGTAAATAAGGGGGGTATATTCGACCTTTTTTATACCAATCCTAAGGTACTGGCCTCGATTGCCCATGTTTTGGGCCAATGTATTAAGCTATCCTCACTTAATTATCGGGCCGCCCTACCAGGAGATGGTTTGCAAAAACTACATGTAGATTGGGCTGAACCTATTGATTCGGGCGATTATAAAGTCTGCAATTCCATTTGGTTATTGGACGATTTTACCAAGGAAAATGGGAGTACCCGCATAGTACCAGGCACCAACCATTCTAAAGCACTGCCACAAGCTGTCCTTAAAAACCCTATGGCTACCCATCCGGACGAGATGTTAATTGAGGCACCTGCCGGAACAGTAGTCGTATTCAATTCACATACATGGCATGGTGGAACAAAAAATAATACCAAACTGCCCAGACGCGCAATACACAGTTATTTTTGCCGTCGAGACCAACCACAGCAAATAGACCAGTCTAGATATATTAAAAACGAAACCAGAAATCGTATCGGTCAGGTCGCCGAATATCTGTTGGATGTTTAAGCAATTGTCTCTTACTTTCTATTCTTTCATATGTATTGCCAAGTCGCATCAGGAAGTACTGCCCACTTTTTTTTGAAATAAAAGAATTTCTTGAACCCAACTATCCTCGAGGCAGAACTATAGATGTATTTCGCCCCCGATGGCTATCGGGACTATTATTTAGATTCCAGCTCCTGTCTGCCGACAGGCAGGTTCGCGAGAATGACAGTTTCTATGGAAACCTTGACGTTAAGCATCGAGGAATTCTTTTCGATTAATCCAACGGCCTGACCGCTATACTTTTGTAAAAAACAATGCTCCCAGGGTCATGGCCTTGAATGGCAAAGGTTCCTTTTGACAGCACTCTGTTCACCTCTCCTCCTTCACGCTTTGGATGCTCTGGTTCGGTATAGTCAACCACTACAATATCATTTATTTTAATGATAACCCGCTTCCCTTCGACTTTGATGTACTCCGTATACCATTCATTATCGACGACATATGTTTCCTTTACATTAACTATATTGTACAAACTACCTGTACGTTTCCAATCACCTTGCGAATTGTTTACCTGTACCTCATAGCCAATCGAAGGCCAACCTGTCTCCTGATATTTGGTGTGAAAATAAATACCTGAATTGGCGTTGGGCTTCGTCATTACGGTTGCCTTAAACTCAAAATTCTTAAACTCATGATTTTCTACATCACCTACGTAAAACAAATGGGCTTTAGGGCCACCAATCCTAAGAATACCATCCGATACTGAAAAGGTAGCTGCATTTTCACCCACTTGCCAACCCTCCAAATTCTTGCCATTAAACAAAGGAATCCAATCCTTATCTTCCTTCTGACTCGAAACAGAAGTCAAAAACCCAAAACACAGTACAAGTACTATTAAGCCTCTTAGTTTATTTTTCATGCCGTTATTGCTTTAATATTTTAAGATTCACTCTTACAAAGTATGAAAAAAGAGAGATAATCGACAATCCCAGAACATAAACTTCATTATCATTTTAGATACAAGAAGTAAATGGCCCTTTTTCTATGCTTTTCACTTAGAACGCTGCCATAATTCCTCTTCAGTATACTCAGAACCCTTTTCAGGTTTTTCATTTCGAAGCTCCTTGATTTTAGCTGGTCTTAAACCTTTTGGTTTATCTGAAAAGGCGTTTGAAACATACGAAATTATATCTGAGATGTCCTTATCGTCTAACGTCTTATTATTCACCAGTCCTGGCATGGCATGATTAAGTTCATATAACTTGCCATTTACATGAACAGGTCCCTTTAACCCGTGAAGTATAATCAAGGCCAAGTTTTTAACTTCGTCTATATGTTCAGAATGTACCAGTGGGGGTGCCATTCCCCGGATTCCTTCGCCGCCCATACCATGGCATGACGAACAGATTTGACGAAATAGTTTGGACCCCTTGGTCCTGGTATCCTCTGTTAATGCTTTTTTCAAAAAAATAGGGTTGATTTTCTTCTTGATGCGTTGTTCCAAAATCTTGGCAATTCCTTTCTCTAAGGAATTGTCCTGGTCCTTCAATACATCCAATACTGTATTGGGAACTTCCCCCATGCCACTTAAAATTGCTTCCTGGAATATGGGATTATCACCATGTTTTTTTTCTAAATCATTCAATAGGGTCATAAATGGGTCTTTGGAAACCGAAACCCAGGTACCCATAGTACTGGCTAGATATAAATCGATAGACAATTCATTTCTCAATAATAAATCATTGAATAGTGCGCCAGTATCAGAAGCTCGCTCGACAGAGGCAAATTCTTCCAATAAAACAATGGCATGGGAGGCTACATCGGTCTCACTTTTGTCAGCCACTGCTTTCAACAAATCATATGTAAGCGCTTCCAACCCATTTAAGGTGTGCATGGCGTGGATTTGTGCTATAGGATTCTGACTATCAATTGTCAATTTCTGCAATTCGGCAACAACACCTTTCTGCTGCTTGTACACCAAATAATGCTGAGCACGGTCACGAATCCAACCGTTTGAATGTTTCAATAACACCACCAATTCAGAGTCTGAAAGTAATTCCCAATCAGGAATTTTGGAAGGTATCATGTTTTGGTCGTCAACTTTTAAAATGCGTCCATAATTTACAATTGTATCTAATTGCATTTCCTTTGCCTTCTTCCTTAAATATGGACTTAAATAGGCATGATGGCCAAGGACTCCCCTATGCATGTCCACAATATATAGACTTCCATCGGGCCCATTCGAAAGGCTTACAGGACGGAATCCTTCATCGAAGGAAGCCAAAAATTCCTTTCCTTGCCATGCTTGTTTGGCCAGAACGCTATCTCCTTTAAAAGTAAGTACATTACGCTTGATCAAATTGGCTTCAGGAACGCAAACAAACACATTTTGATCATATCTCTCGGGAAATGCCCCTCCTCGATAAACCACAGGGCCACAAGCCGCGGTTACGTTGACCAACAAACTATCTGCATCCAAGATTCCTTTCTCATACCCCCTATTGACTGCAGCTGCATGTAAAGGATATACTCTTTGGTCCTTGGTCAATAGTTCAGATATACCCGATTTTGGGATATGGTTTTGGTTTCGGATCAATCTATTTGGCAGCATATAATCCCCAATCAATTGTCTGGTGTTATCATTATAATATAGCCTTCCAAAATTGTCTTGAGATATGCCCCATTGCCCCCTGAACGATGTAGGTTCCTTAATCCATTCCCCATTTTTTCTTTGATATCTAAAATGTGACTTGGCATTGTAAATCCAGTTATCCACATTCATCATTAACCCATTGGGCTGGTGTTCTGGATTACCTTCAGCGGCATAAAGGGAGTCTACCAAAACGCGGTTTTTGGGTTCATCATTCTCAATTTCAACAAACCACAAATTTGGAGGCTCTACGTACAGCAAACCACCATAAGCGAATGCCAACGCTCTGGGAAGCACAAGACTATCTAAAAACACTTTGGAATGATCCATTACTCCATCCTTATCCAAATCTTCCAATATCTTAATGGTGCCGGTGGGATAATCTTCTCTATCACCATCAATATCACTCATGAATTCGGTCATTTCGGCCACCCATATTCTACCTTTGGCATCAAAATCCATAGCAACGGGCGCTTTCAATAGGGGTTCAGAAGCAATAACCTCCAAATTGAATCCCTCTTCAATTCGATAATCATCTAAAGGGGTTTTTGGTTCTTCAAAAGAAGGTTGGCAAGCAATAAATACTAAAAAAAGTAAAAAACAAAAGGGGATTCTCATTTGCAGGGATGATTGTTAAGGGAATTTTATTGTGCTTTTCAGGGTAGCTTTATACCATTAAAATACAGGCTTATTCAATTAAACCAAAAGCCCTTGGCATCCAAAGAGACAGTTCGGGAATATAAGTAAGCAACAAAAGTACTAAAACCATAACAGCCAGCAAGGGCAATAGAGGTCTGATTACTTTTGTAACGGGTACTTTGGCCACACCACTTCCCACAAACAACAATGTACCGACCGGAGGTGTGCACACTCCTATACATAAATTAAGAACAATGATAATCCCAAATTGAACGGGGTGCATTCCCAAGGCCATTGCTACGGGGAGAAAGATAGGAGTGAAAATCAAAACGGCCGGGGTCATGTCCATAAAAGTTCCTACGATGAGTAAAATGATATTGATCACCAGAAAAATAACAATGGGATTGCTCACATTGTCCAACAAGGCCGAGGTTAACATCTCGGGAATTCCCTCAAAAGAAAACAGCCAAGACATAGCCATAGAGGTTGCAATAAGGAACATAACGATAGCCGTTGTTCTAGCGCTGCGCAGTAGCAAAGGCTTAAAATCGCTGAACTTCAGCTCTCTATTTATGAAACCCAATATTATCGCATAGACCACTGCAATCGCCGCAGCTTCCGTGGCCGTAAAAATGCCCACTACAATTCCGCCCACTACAATTATTAACAAGGTCAAACTCAATATCGCCCTTCTAAAATCAAGAAACAGTTTCTTAAAACTTACCCGAGGTGCTTTGGGCAATCCTTTTCGTTTGGCATATATATAAACCATGATCATCAGGGCAAGTCCTACCAATATTCCCGGAATATATCCTGCTATAAAAAGTGCAGCGACCGAGGCCGTTCCACCACTGGCCAAGGCAAAAATAATCAGCACGTTGCTAGGCGGGATCAATAATCCAGTAGTTGAGGAACTAATATTAACAGCTGCGCTGAATTCTCTTGGATAGCCCTCTTTTTCCATTTTATCTGTGAGGGTGCTTCCTATAGCAGAGGCCGCAGCCACCGCCGATCCCGAAATAGCCCCAAAGAGCATTGCGGCAATAATGTTTACAAATGCCAACCCACCGGGTAAACTTCCAATAAGGGATTTGGCAAAATCTATTAAGCGCTTGGCAATACCCCCAGTATTCATAATCTCTCCCGCCAAAATAAAGAATGGAATAGCCAACAAGGCAAAATTATCAATACCTGTGGTCATCCGCTGAGCGGCGGTGGTCGTAGCTGGCATAAAGGCCATATTCAACACCAAAGTCAAGGTAGTGGAAATGCCAATTGCATAGGCAACCGGAACCCCGTAGGCCAATAATACGATAAAACTCAGAAAAAGAACTAGAATGCTAATGGTCTCTATACTCATTTTAAAAATTTAGTTTCTTGATATTGTAAATCGAAAAAAATATGATCATAACACCCGATATGGGAACAATTGCGTAAACATACCCCAATGGGACTTGTAGTGCGGACGAAGTCTGACCAAGGGTCAAGGTGGTATATACCAAATTACCTCCTCCAATAATCATTACAATCAAGGCAAAAAGTGCCATGATCATTTGGATTATTTTTTGCCGCTTTTTCCGTTTTTCCAAGGGCAATTTGCTCAATAGAAAATCCATGGACAAATGCCCTTCTTTACTCCCGTTGATATAAGCGGCTCCTAAAACGGTCAACCAAATCAAGGAAAACCGAGCAAATTCCTCAGTAAATGAGCTGGATTGACCGACCACATAACGCGACACTACTTGCCAAACTACATCGATTACAAGTAATCCGAAAATAACCACCAAGAAGGTTTCAATAATCCTGTTAAGAGTAAGATAGATTTTTTCCATTAATTTAAGTTTATCTTGTCGATGATCGGTTTCAATTTAGGATCCTTCATCAAACGTTCCATTACCGGTTTCGATTTTTTAACAAAGGGCTCTTTTTCGGGATAGATAAATTCGACTCCCGCTTTTTTGAGCATTTTCATATTCTCTACGACAGTTTCCTGCCAAAATTGTTTTTGTTTGGCAACACTTTCCTTGGCCGCAGCGTCTAGCCATCCCTTTTCTTCTTCTGATAGCAGGTTCCAGAATTTGGTCCCAATGATAACGACATCGGGCACCATAGTATGTTCATCAAAAATATAGTATTTGCATACCTCATAATGATTGGAACTTACGAAGGAAGGTATGTTATTTTCGGCTCCGTCCACTACGTTTTGTTGTAGCGCCGTATACAATTCCCCATAGGCCATTGGGGTGGCCGAAGCTCCCAAGGTATTAGCCATGTCAACAGACATTTGATCGTTCTGCACTCTTAGCTTTAGCCCATCAAGATCATCGGGTGAATTAACCGGTCTGTCTTTGGTATAGAAACTTCTAGCTCCGGCATCATAAAAACAAACCCCGCGTAACAGAAATTCCGATCCACTTTCCAACAACTGTTTTCCTACTTCGCCCTCAAGGTTTTTGAACAAGTGCTCGCTATCGCGAAACAAGTAAGGTATGACCGTAATTTTATATTCAGGAGCGAAATTCGACAATGCAGAAGCGCTGACCTTCGTCATAGCAATACTACCTATTTGCAAAAGTTCAAGGGCTTCTCGCTCGGTTCCCAACTGACCATCGGGAAAAACTTTGATTTGTAGTTTTCCTCCCGACTTTTCGTTCAGTACCTTCTGCATTTCCAATATACCTTTATGAACCGGATGTGTTATGGGCAATGAATGAGCAAAAAACAACATCTTTTTGTCCTTGGTCGCTGAACAGGATGACAAAACCATTGCCATAAGAATCATTGTCACCAACGAAAAGCGCTTACCCAACTTTATATATTTTGAAAAATGTCTCATTTAGTGTTTGTTTTGAAGGCGTTGGATAATTGCCAAGGTATTTTTAACGTCTTCCATTAACTTTTCAAAGTCGCCCTTTACGATGGTATCCTTGCTAATAAGTTTTGAACCCATACCCACGCAGGTTACTCCCGCATCAAACCAGGCCTTGAGATTGGACTCCTCGGTACTAACACCTCCTGTTGGCATCACACTTGTCCATGGTTGGGGGCCTTTGATCGCTTTGACAAAACCCGGTCCATATGTAGAACCTGGGAATAGTTTTACAATCTCACATCCCAATTCCTCTGCCTTGTTAATCTCAGTAAGAGAACCGCACCCTGGTGACCATAAGACTTTTCTACGATTACAGACCTTGGCAATATCTTCACGAAGTGCAGGGGTAACAATAAAATTGGCTCCCATCTGCATAAACATGGATGCTGCCCCAGCATCTGTAATCGAGCCTACGCCCATAATCATTCCCGGTAGTTCTTTTATTGCATATTTATTAAGTTCAGAAAAAACCTCAAAAGCAAAATCCCCACGTGCGGTAAACTCCATCAATCGAGCACCTCCATCATAACAGGCTTTCAACACTTTTTTCCCCAATTCAATATCGGGATGATAAAAGAGAGGTACCATTCCCGTCTCCTTCATTACATTTGCTACTTCAATTCTAGAATATTGTGCCATAATCCGCTATTTCAAATATTATCGGGCTACTCTTCCCGAGGCGTCGCCGCCCATTAATTTTTGTACTTCAGATACCGTAACCAGATTTGCATCACCTTTTATAGTATGCTTTAAACAGGAAGCTGCTACCGCAAAATCCAATGCATTTTGGTCATCATCCGGGTACTGAAGCAATCCATAGATCAAACCACCCATAAAACTATCTCCACCACCAACTCTATCGACAATATCGGTGATTTGATATTGACGTGTTTCGAACATATTCTTACCATCGTATAAAACCCCTGCCCATGTATTGTGAGATGCTGAAATAGATCCTCTTAAAGTTGTAATTACTTTTTTAGCCCTTGGGAATTTTGTCATCATTTGTTCACATACCGATAAAAAGGCCTCGGCTTTCACATCATGTCCTTGTGTCGTAATATCCAAGCCCTCAGGTTTGATACCAAAATGCTTTTCAGCATCTTCTTCGTTTCCTAAAATGATATCACAATACGAAGTCAATTCAGTCATAATAGTTTCCCTGTCACCTCCGTATTGCCATAGTTTTGCACGGTAATTCAAATCGGTAGAAATAGTGATCCCTTTAGAGCTTGCAGCTTTCACTGCTTCTAAACATACATCCGCTGCTCCTTGTGAAATGGCCGGTGTAATACCGGTCCAATGGAACCATTCTACATCTTCAAAAACAGCATCCCAATCAATCATTCCCAATTCAATTTCCGCTATAGCAGAATGCGCTCTGTCATACACCACTTTACTGCCTCTACTTACTGCGCCGGTCTCTAAAAAATAAATACCTAAACGATCACCCCCGTAAACTATTTTATCGACACCTACACCTCGTTTACGCATTTCCATCATAGCGCATTCCCCAATATCATTTTTTGGTAATCGAGTTACAAAATCTACAGGCACACCATAATTGGCTAGTGATACTGCCACATTAGACTCACCGCCCCCATAAACAACATCAAAATTATTTGCTTGTGAAAACCTTAAAAATCCTGGAGGGGACAATCTTAACATTATCTCTCCGAAGGTCACTACTTTTTTCATGCTCAATCAATTTTGTATTAAAAATTAAAATATTCTTTTGCGTTGTTATAACTAATGTCCTGTACAATTTTACCAATCCAGTCCATATCATTGGGTAATTCTCCGTTTTTGATGTCATTCCCAAAAAGATTGCAAAGAATACGTCTAAAATATTCGTGTCTTGGGTAGGAAAGAAAACTTCTTGAATCTGTTAACATCCCAACAAAACAGCTTAGCAATCCTATACTTGACAGTGCATTCATTTGTTTTTCCATACCGTCTTTTTGATCCAAAAACCACCAACCGGAACCGAACTGTACCTTTCCTTTGATACTGCCATCATTAAAATTTCCAATCATGGCTGCCATAATCTCATTGTCTGCCGGATTTAAATTGTATATAATGGTCTTTGTCAATGCATTTTTACTGTCCAATGTATTCAAGAATTTAGACAGATTCTGGGCTTGGGGATAATCTCCAATGGAATCCCAACCCGTATTGGGTCCCAAAACTTGGTGCATACGACTATTGTTATTTCTAAGGGCCCCCAAATGAAATTGCTGCACCCAACCAAATTCGTGATAGGTCTCTGAAAGAAACAGAAGAATAGCGCTTTGAAATTTTTCCGCTTCGTCGTCCGTTATGCTCTGTCCGTCCCTTTTCCTTTTGAAAATCGATTTTACCTCAGATTCAGTAAAGTCCTCAGCGCTCATATGCTCAAGGCCATGATCACAAAGCCGACATCCGTTTTCATGAAAGAAGCTTATTCTATTTCTTAGTGCATCGCAAAGTTCATCATAGGTGCCAATGGATTTTCCCGTGACTGTTCCCAACGTATCCAGGTAATCGTTGTATGCATTGGTTCGTATAAAAACTGCCTCATCAGGCCTGAATGCCGTACCTACTTTAGTCTTAAAATTACTTTTCGCAATTTTTCGATGATGTTCCAAAGAATCTGTTGGCCCTTCTGTTGTGCACAGTACCTCGACATTCATCTTGGACAATAAATTTTGGCAACTAAAATCTGGAGTTCCCAATTTTTCAGAGGCTTCCTTGAACACAAAGTCCGCATTTTTAGCGTTTAAAAGATCTTCAATCCCAAAATATCTATCAAGCTCCATATGGGTCCAATGGTAAAGAGGGTTGCGCAATGTGTAAGGGACCGTATAGGCCCACTTCTGAAACTTCTCTAAATCATTGGCGCTGCCTGTAATATATTTTTCATCTATTCCCATGGTGCGCATGGCCCTCCATTTGTAATGATCACCATTGATCCATACTTCTGTAATGTTCTGGAAGGTTTTATTTTCGGCTATTTCATTTGGAGGTAAGTGGTTATGATAGTCTATAATCGGCATTTTAGCCGCATATCCATGATAAAGTTCTTCGGCATATGCATTGTCCAATAAGAAATTATCTTGAATGAATTTTGTATTGTTTCCCATTTTGTAAACGTTACTATTCTTAATCCAATAATCTGCTAATGCCCACTTCAAGCCCTCTAAGTTCGGCCAAGCCACGTAAACGACCTATGCCTGAATAACCAGGGTTGGTTTTCTTTGCCAAATCATCGAGCATTTGATGCCCATGATCGGGGCGCATTGGAATGGCCGCATCTGCCCTTCCTTTAGCAACTCTTCGTCCTTGCTCTAGCAATACTTCCTTTATAATGGCGTACATATCTACGTCACCTTCTAAATGATTGGCTTCGTGGAAATTTCCCTGGGCATCTCTTTGGGTGCTTCTTAAATGTAAAAAATGTACACGGTCCGCAAACCGTTTGAATATTTGAACGAGGTCATTATCGGCTCTTACGCCCAATGAACCCGTGCAAAAAGTAATGCCATTAGAGATATTTGGCACTTGTTCAAATAGGTATGCATAATCTTCTTCCGTGCTTACAACTCTCGGCAAGCCTAAAATAGGAAATGGTGGGTCGTCTGGGTGAATGCACATCAACACCCCACTTTGGCCAGCAATGGGGATTATCTCTTTTAAAAATAACACCAAATGCTTTTTTAATGTATCAGCGTCAATATTATTATAAGTATCCAAAGCTTGCTGAAATTGTCCCAGCGTATATCCCTCTTCGGCCCCTGGTAGCCCTGCAATGATATTATTTACCAATACTGTTCTTTCCTTTTCAGAAAGTGATTCGAAATAGGATTTGGCCTCCTGTTGTTGTTGTTCGGTATAGGCGTTTTCGGCACCTGGTCTTTGTAAAAGGTACAATTCAAAAGCAGCAAATGCATTTACCTCAAATCGTAAGGCTTTAGATCCATCTTCAACTTCAAAATCCAATGAAGTTCTGGTCCAATCCAAAATAGGCATGAAATTATAGCATATGACGTTAATACCACAGCTGGCCAAATTCTGAATACTGGCTTTATAATTATCCAAATACAATTGAAAATCTTCCGAACGGGTCTTTATATTTTCATGGACCGGAATACTTTCTACCACACTCCATTCAAGACCGGCATCCTCAATCAAATTTTTGCGCTCATTTATGGCCTCGATCGTCCAGACTTGTCCATTTGGAATTTGATGCAATGCGGAAACGACTCCCGTCGCTCCTGCCTGTTTTATATCATTTAATGAGACTGGATCATTAGGCCCATACCATCTCCATGTTTGTTTCATCTTCATTTTAAACTCTTATATTGAATTATTGGGAAACTACACCCCACTAAAGGCACTAAATCCACCATCGATGGGAACAATGGTCCCCGTTACAAAAGAAGCGGCATCGCTTATGAGCCAGTGAATGGCCCCGTTGAGCTCGTCCGCATTTCCAAACCGTTTCATCGGGGTGTTTCTTATAATCGTATTTCCCCTATCGGTATAGCTACCATCAGGATTGGTCAAAAGGGCACGATTTTGATTTCCAATAAAAAATCCCGGGGCTATGGCATTTACGCGTACGCTTCCATCAAACTTAAATGCCATTTCAGTAGCCATCCATTTGGTAAAGATGTCTATGGCTGCCTTTGAAGTCGAATATCCAACAACTCTGGTAATGGCCTGAGTTGCAGCCATCGACGAGATGTTTATGATGCTCCCAGACTTTTGGTCGGCCATGACCTCACCAAAGACCATTGAGGGTAATACCGATCCATCTAGATTCAACTCAGATACTTTTTTGAAATCCTCCATTTTAAGGTCAAAAATAGTCTGGTCTTCGCCAATTGTCGCACCTGGCATGTTTCCACCCGCAGCATTGATCAGCACATCAATTTTATTCCATTTTTCCAGAACCTCGGTTTTGGCTTTATCAAGGTGCTCTTTGTCCAAAACGCTTCCGACAATACCAATGACATTTGAGCTTATCTTTTTTAATTCGGAGACTCTTTTCTCCACACTTTCAGGAAACAAATCCAATATCACAATTTTTGCCCCCTGTGTAATCAAGTAGGCTGCCATACTACCCCCTAATGCCCCTGCACCTCCGGTTATCACAATTACCTTTTCTGAAATATCGAATAAATTTATTTTGTTCATTCTCTGTAATTATTTATTATAGTTTATTTATTTTGTTCATTCTCCGCCAATCAAGTCAAAAACATTGTTCACCAAATTTCGGTTCCCTTCAAGATCCGCCAGCGCAAAAACACAATTTCATGAAAGTCTGCCAAATATACAACCTGTAGCCTTGTTCACTGTAAAAGAACGTTTTTAATAAATCACGTTTTTAAATGCCAATTAATTATTGCAATTTAAAAATATTTTTTACATTCGTTAACGTTAACGAAAATTATTTTTAAATTGTGCAATCACACAAAGAACTTCAAGTAATTATGAAAAAAGTAAAAATTGAAATTTTAATCCTTGTTTTGATATCAAGTTTCTCTTTATCAGCACAAGAAAATTGGGATATTCTGTTTAACGGAAAGGATTTATCGAACTTTCAACAGCTTAACGGGGACGCCACATATAAAGTCAAAAACCAAGAATTAATAGGGATTTCCAAACTTGGAACCCCAAATAGTTTTATGGCCACTAAAAAAACCTATGGTGACTTTATTTTGGAGTTTGATGTATTTGTAGAAAACGGTCTTAATTCAGGGGTACAGTTTAGAAGCTTGAGCATAGCTGAGCATAGGAATGGGCGTGTGCATGGCTACCAGTGTGAAATAGAGACAAGTTCCAGGAAATGGGCTGGCGGCGTTTATGATGAGGCTAGAAACGGATGGCTCTACCCTCTTTCCAGAAACCCAAAAGGACAAAAAGCCTTTAAACCTGGGGAATGGAACCACTATAGGATTGAGGCCATAGGCTCGTCCATCAGAACATGGGTAAACGGTATTCAATGTGCCAATTTGGTGGATGACACCACTTCCGAGGGCTTCATTGCCTTTCAAGTACATGGCATTGGGAAAAACAAAAACTTGGACGGAAAAATCGTAAAATGGAAAAATATAAAAATCAAGACCGGCGATTTGGAAAATTCCAGAAATAGTGTGGATAGTGATGTTCCTGAGATTAGTTACCTAACTAACAATCTAACCGAAGATGAAACGCGTAAAGGTTGGCGACTATTATGGGACGGAAAAACCTCAAAAGGTTGGAGAGGAGCAAAACAGGACGATTTTCCTGAAAAAGGATGGGAAATGAAAGATGGTTTATTGACTGTAATGTCTTCAGGAGGTGCAGAATCCAGAAATGGGGGGGATATTGTGACAACAAATTCGTATGGCAATTTTGAGCTTAGTGTTGATTTTAAAATTACCGAAGGTGCCAATAGTGGTATCAAATACTTTGTAGACGCCGAACTTAACAAAGGAGAGGGTTCTGCCATTGGATTGGAGTTTCAAATCCTGGATGATAAAAAACACCCCGATGCAAAACATGGAAAAAATGGAAACAGGACTGTGGGCTCTCTTTACGATTTGATCAGAGCTGAAAACAGTGGAAGTTCCAGAGGTAAAAACTTTAAAGGAGTGGGTAAATGGAACAACGCCCGGATTGTTGTCAAAGGAGGACATGTAGAGCATTGGCTGAATCACATAAAAGTAGTAGAGTTTGATAGATATAGTCAAATTTTCAAAGCCTTGGTAGAGAAAAGTAAGTATGAAAAATGGAAAGATTTTGGTCGTTTGCCTGAAGGGTTGATTTTAATACAAGATCATGGTGACAAGGTTTCC
The DNA here is from genome assembly GCA_024279425.1 of Bacteroidota bacterium. GTDB lineage: Bacteria > Bacteroidota > Bacteroidia > Flavobacteriales > Flavobacteriaceae > Maribacter_A. The sequence continues at coordinate 173,188 of JAJRRO010000059.1, forward strand.
TATAAAAGCATTAAGGTAAGGGAGTTTTAAAAAACTCAAAATGTCTTGACAAGACTAAAAAATTTCAAATCAATAATCAAAGAGAAAGATATGACCAGAAAAAGAACTTATTTTTATTTGCTTATGGCCACACTATTTGTTGTAATGGCATGTAAGGACAAAAAAGAGACCACCCAAGTGGTCGCGGAGGAAAATATGGCCCAATCACCAAAAATTAGTTTTGAAAATAATAGTGAAACAAAAAAAGTAGATGTTAAGATAAACGGTGAACTGTTTACCAGTTATGTTTATGATGGCCAGACGCCAAAACCTATTTTATATCCTATAATCACAAAAAGTGGAACCGTAGTTACCCGAGGATTCCCTTATGAACCTAGGCCTTACGAGCGTGTAGACCATCCGCACCATGCCGGGCTTTGGTTTAACTATGGCGATGTAAACGGCTTGGATTTCTGGAACAACTCCTATGCCATAGCCGAAGCTGATAAGGATAAATATGGCACCATTCATCATTCAGAAATTATAGATTTAAATGAAAACGAAGGTGAACTGACCACAAAGGCACTGTGGCGGTCTTCCACTGGCACTGACCTTTTGGAGGAAACCACGGTCTTTACTTTTTCTGAAGAAGGTAATACCAGATATATTGATAGATCTACCACGCTAAAAGCCTTGGAAGATGTTTCATTTAAGGATAATAAAGAAGGTATGTTGGGCATTCGGGTTACCCGGGAATTGGAATTGCCTTCAGATAAACCTGCAGTCTTCACCGATGCCCAAGGCATTTCCACTACGGTTAAAGCATTGAACAACGAAGGTGTCAATGGAGATTATTTAGGCAGTGAAGGAGCTACAGGAAACGATGCTTGGGGCACAAGAAATAAATGGATGCGATTGCAAGGTGAAATAAATGATGAAATGGTTTCGGTTACCATGATAGACCATGAAAAGAATGTGGGTTATCCTACGTATTGGCATGCTAGGGGTTATGGCCTTTTTGCTGCAAACCCATTGGGGCAGGCCATTTTTTCTAAAGGTGCCCAAACCTTGGACTATAAGCTTGCCAAATCGGAATCCGCTGTGTTCAAATATCGTATTCTTATACATAATGGCACCGATCTTTCCAAGGAGACCATAGAAAATGCCTCTATCGATTTTAACATGAAGTAAACAAAACACATATTATGAAATATACTTTTTCACTATTTTTTAGTCTAGTCTTTTCCCTTGCCGTTTTTGGTCAGGAAAAGGGGTATAAAATGAAATCTATTTTTAATGGTGAAAACCTTAAACACTGGAAAGTGCCCAGTGAAAATATTTGGTGGTCCATGGAAGGTGATGCGCTATGGGCCAAAAGTGACCCAGATAAAAAAGGGTCCATCTTATGGACGAAGAAAAAATACACCGACTTTGTGGTTCAAATGGATTTCAAATTTGGTGAAGGAACAATTGATTCAGGTATCTTTATGCGTGGAGAAAGTCCTGAAAATGCCCAAATACAAATTGGGATTTCAGGTTCTTTAAAGCGGGACATGACAGGATCACCCTATGTCCCCAAAAAGGGTTATCCCGTTGAAGCCCAAGGCATCAAGGAATTATTAAAAATGGATGGTTGGAATACCATAAAAGCCATGGCCCAGGGTAATTCTTACAAAGTATGGCTCAATGGAAAGGAAGTCATGAATTACACTCTTGAAAATGCCAATTTAAAAGGGCCTATAGGTATTCAGCTTCATCCAGGAAGAGAAATGTCGATTCAATTCAAAAATATACTGGTTGCCCGTTTATAGTGAGAATTGCACGTGCATCTACTTTTTTTTAGATTCTAGTTAAAACCTATTAACTTGTGCGCCAGTTAAAAAGTAAATTATTTTGGTTTAGGAATGGGAATAAAACAAATAGCAAAACTGGCAAATGTTTCTATTGGCACTGTGGATCGTGTATTGCATAAACGCTCTGGAGTATCCAAGGATACAGAAAAAAGAGTTTTAAAAATCATTAAGGAGATTGGGTATACTAGGAACACCACAGCGAGTAGGCTTAAATTGGCCTCGGTAAAAAAAATCAAGATCGCTGTTCTGATTCCCAAGGGCGAAACTAGATGGAGTTATTGGAAGCTTCCTAAAAAAGGTATTGTCAAAGCAGTCAAAGAACTTTCAGAACTAGGGGTAAAGGCCGATTTTTATAATTTTTCTGATTCTTCCTCATTCGTTAGTCAAAGTGCACAAATTTTCAAGGAAAATTATGACGGCCTTGTTACGGTCCCCTTTTTTGGAAATGAGAGCAATGATTTTTTGAATTTGGCCAAATCCAAAAAGATTCCAGTGGTCTTCTTGGATACAGAAATAAAACTGGACGCACGTGCTTATTTTATTCGTCAAAACTCCTATAACGCCGGAATGGTAGCTGGCAGATTACTGCATGGGCTGGTTGGGGCCGATGGCCACTACTTTATTATAAACATGCTCAATGATAAGGGTATTCATATGAACAACCAACAGCGGGAACTAGGTTTTAGAGAATTTTTTAAAAGTATTGGACAAGAAGTAACCATACGAACCATAAATCATTCAATAAGCGAAACCCTAAAGATTTCCAAGGAAATGGAAATGTGGTTTATAAATGATGCTAAAAAGGGCATTTTCGTCACCAATTCCAGAGCTCATTTGATTCCAAATATATTAAAGCAGTATAATGTCAAAAACACGTTTATGGCAGGTTTTGATTTGAACAAACAAAATTTGGAATATCTGAAAAGCGATGATATCCAATTTTTGATCAATCAAAAACCAAAGTACCAAGGGTATTCGGCCATAAAAGGACTATTTAATTTTTTAACCAAGAAAGACACCTCTGAACTTAATCTTGATATTCCGGTAGAGATTATAGTAAAGGAAAATAGCCCTATCTCTTAAAATCATATATCACTTCTAATTGAGGAAACTTCCAATATAGAGATTTACAAACATCCACAAATAATAAAGGCCACTACCCAACAGTAGTGGCCTTTTGCTTGAAAAAAACTAACTCAACTAACAATTCTTATTGTGGGTATCCCGGATTTTGAGGATAACCACCAACAGTTCTATCTATTTGATCTTGACCAATAGGTCTAAGATTATGATAATCCTGTATGTTTCCAGCTGCTTGTATATTATGCAATCTTACACGCTCTACCAGTTTACCGGTACGTGTTAAATCCCACCATCTAGCATGTTCACCGACCAATTCCCTGGCTCGCTCATCCAATAGAAAATCGAGGTCGACATCGCCAGCGGTTATCTGCATGGCTGCTTCCTGACCGGGTACAGCTGCTCTCGTCCGTACCACATTGATGTCCTCAGAGGCACCAGCTGCGTCTCCTTGTTGCAATCTGGCTTCAGCCCTTAGTAAATGTGCATCTGCCAATCGCATCAAAACGACATCCCGTTGTCCTTGTGTTTTCTGACGATCTGGTCTCGTAACATCAATCCACTTGTTCATTGACGGGAATATGCGTTCCGAGTAATCATCGGAGGTATAGACTATGTATGGCGCTGCATCTTTCGCCCCTTGCGGCCAGTCTATATCCCTTCCGGGACCAGGAATAAACAGAGCGGTGTCTCCAATTACACGCGTTCCTCGGGCATCATCTACATCTTTATTGGCAAACCAAACGTGCTTATACGTTTTATCATACCGGGCATCAACATTACGATCCCACAGCCCCAACAAGAAGGGAGTTGGCCTAAATCGTTTCCAAGGCCTACCATTGGCAACATCCCTTGTCATACCTCTTTGCTTATCATATTCCATCAAGAAATATAAATGTCCTCTATGACCATCTCTATCCGTACCATCATCGACCAAGGCCTTCGAAATTGTTAAATTCCATACGATTTCAGAATTCTCTTGATTGTTGATATCCCATAAATCTGCAAAATCATCCAGCAAAGCAAAGCCATAGTTATTGATCACATTACCAAAAAGGGTTTCGGCCCTAGAGGCATCATCACCAGCAGCATACGATGTGTAACTACGTCTCAACAACACCTTGCCCAATAAAAATTCGGCAGCGGCTTTGGTCGCTCTTCCGTAATCTTCAGCCTCGGCCGGCAAATTGGAAATCGCAAATTCCAAATCTGGAACAATAGCTTGGGAATAGATTTCAGCGGCAGCCGTTTTATTGGCTTCGACTTCTACCCCAACGGTTTCTTCCAAACTTAGATGTACGTCGCCATAGGTTCTAACAAGGTCATAGTAATAAAAAGCCCTTAACCAACGTACCTCAGCCAATCGTAAGGTTTTCCTGGCTTCGTCCATTTCTACATCCGCCGAACGATTGATAACCCCATTGGCCTGATTAATGCCCCTATACCAATCTCTCCATGACTGATTAACGTAACTTTCGGTCGCATCAAAAGAGCCATCATAAAAATTCACTCTTTTATGACCCCCATCTGCCCCATTGGTATAGATATCCGTTCCGAAGGTCGTCATCGTAAACCCTCTTTCCGGTCCGTAAAAACCTTTTAACCATGCGTATGTTGCATCCACCGCATCTTCCAACCCGGCTTCGGTGGTATAATAGGTGCCCGAAGACACATCGGATATCAGATCTTCTTCCAAAAATTTCTCGCAGGACTGCACTATAAATAGCAGCGCTAAAAGCAAGAATGTATATTTATTTCCTTTCATAATATTTAATTTATCTTGTTCAACAATACTATTTCTTTTTTAAAAAGTTACGTTTAATCCAACAGAGAACATCTTATTGCTAGGTATCGTGCTACTGGATACACCACCGCCCCCATTATCATCTTCTTCAGACACCTCTGGATCGAAAGTTTCATAATCCGAAATGAACCATAGATTTTGACCAGCCACGTACAGCCTCAAGTTTGATACCTTAAGCTTTTCGGTCAAAGAACTTGGAAAGTTATAGCCCAGTTGCAGGTTTCTAAGTTTTAGATAGCTGCCATCAAAATAAGATAAGGTAGATCCATTTCGAGGACGTTCTTGATTCTCATTCGGTCTAGGACTGGCATTCGTTGGGTTATCGGGTGTCCAATAATCTACATCTAAGTTATTGTATCGCCCGAAGAGCGCATTGTTACTATCATGAAAACGAGACCGTATCATTTGGCCTTGCTTAAAATAAAAGAAGAAACTCAAATCCCAATTTTTGTAATTAAAGGTATTGGTTATACCTCCATAATAATCTGGAGTATCGGTTCCCAAAATAATCCTGTCATCATCGGTAATAACACCGTCGCCATTTTGATCTTTCAGCTTGATTTCACCAGGTACTTTACCCTCCGCACTTGCCGCTAAAGCAGCTTCTGAAGTCTGGTAAATCCCTATTTTCTCATAGTCGTAAAATACTTGTAAAGGCTGGCCGATAAACCATCGATTACCAATGTCGTCCGTAGGATTACCATTCTCATCCAACTTATTAAGCTCAACAATTTCCTCTTTATAACCGGCAATATTGAAAGCAATATTCCAGTTAAAACCATCCGGGTTTCGGACAACATCACCGTTGATACTGAATTCCACACCTTTTGTCGACGTGTTTCCAATATTTAATAATGCGCTTTCATATCCTGATGATGATGGAAGTCCTGCACTTAAGAGAAGGTCACTTGTTTTTGAAGAAAAATAATCGAACGTCCCGGTTATTCTATTGTTTAATATTCCGTAGTCAACACCAAAATCGATAGTTTTGGTAACTTCCCATTTTAAGGCATCGTTGGGTATGTCTCTCAGAAAAAACCCAAGAGCTGAATCTTCGCCAAAAGCGTAATCCGATGAACCTAATGCACCCTGAGTCTTATATGGGTCAATTGCCTGGTTACCCACTGCACCATAAGATACTCTTACTTTTAAATCAGATACAAAGTTTGAATCTTGCATAAAATCTTCTTCGGAAACTCTCCAACCTGCAGAAACACCGGGGAAATAGTCCCACTGGGAACCTGGCGCCAATCTAGAAGAACCATCCGCTCGTATAGAAGCCTGAAATAAGTACTTACCTTCAAAATCATAATTTAATCGTCCCATAAAAGAAGCCAAGGTCGATTCTTCCAGTCTAGAAGTAATGGGTCCTTTCGTCGAGGCAGTACCCATATTATAAAATTGTTGTTCTTCATAAGGAAGATTGGACACCTCCGCTTTGAACTCTTCTCGTTTTGAACTCTGAATACTTTGTAGCAACGTCACTCCAAAATTGTGCTTGTCATTTATTGTTTTATTATAGTTCAATATGTTTTCAAGGGTATAGCCAAAGTTCTGTATGTTCTGAACTTCTGCATCGCCTGGGCCTCCCCTATTATCATTCGTTAAACTACCTCTGAACTCACCCCTTCTATAATATCGAATGTCCGGTCCGAAAGTGGTGGTCCATTTTAATCCGGGCATAATATTGATATCCAAATAAACCGGAGCAAAAATCCGTGTTACCTTTCGCTCATCGGTAAAGGCATTTTCTACCAGTTCACTTAAAGGATTGGTACGAATACCATCATTGGTCGGTAAAAAGATGGGGACACCATCCGCATCAAAAGGTACGCCTAACGGATTATTGGCCAATGATTCACCCATAACCGCATTGGAACCATAGTTTTGGATGGAATGTGAAACTGTAAATGACAGTCCTATTTTAAAGATGTCGTTAATCTTATGGTCCAGGTTCAACCTCCCCGTAAAACGCTCATAATCCATATTACTGATAATACCTTGCTCATTAAAGTAACCCACCGAGGTATTAAAATTGGTTTTTTCCGAACCACCACTAACACTAACTTGGTGATTGGTCTGCCAACCATCGTTCAGGACTAAATCCAAATAGTCCGTTGACCGCCCAAGGCCCAATGATTCCAATTCAATAGGATCATCAAAAACAATGTCATCTCCAGGAATGGTTCCATTCCAATTGGGGTCACCATCATTAGCACCTCTTCTTCTTGATTCGCGTTTTAGACCTGCGAACTGTTCACCGTCCATCATATCCACTAAGCGGGTTGCCGAAGTAACACCGTAGTGAGAACTATAGGTTACTTTGGTATCGCCTGAGCGCCCCCTTTTGGTGGTGATCAAAATAACACCGTTAGAACCCCTAGAACCATAAATGGCCGTTGCTGCCGCATCTTTCAGTATGTTCATGGATTCGATATCCTGAGGGTTGATATCCGCTACAGAGGCAGTTCCACTTATTTGTGGAATACCATCAATAACATATAAAGGATCATTTGAAGCTGTAATGGATCGTCGACCACGTATACGTACGGTGGAATTTTCACCAGGTCGACCTCCGTTGGCCTGGATATCAACACCCGCTACCTGCCCTTTTATGGCATCAATACTACTGGATGTTGCTATCCTTTCGATGGCTTCAGAACCAATCGTAGCAATAGAACCGGTTACCTCCCCTTTCTTTTGGGTACCATAACCAACTACCACCACTTCGTCGAGCTGACTGGCATCGACTTCCATACGGGTATCTACAGTAGACCTACCATTAATGGCAATCTCTTGTGTACTGTAACCCACATAACTGAAGATCAAGACTCCATCCGAGTCTGCACTGATTGAATAATTTCCATCAAAATCAGTCACGGCCCCAGTTGTGGTTCCTTTCACAACAATACTAGCTCCCGGTAACGGGGAGCCATTTTCATCGGTCACAACACCTGTAACCGTAGACTGCAACTCATCGTTTATATCGTTGACCATTTCTGATGTACTACTTGCATAAATGGAAGTTGCGCCCATAACGCCAAGCAGAACAAATAGCAAAAAGCTTCTTGCTTTTGGTCTCAGTTTTTCAATACATAATTTTTTCATGTAGTTTTCATGTTTAAGTTAGTTTAACTTTTAAATTTGGTTGTTTGTAAGAACTTAAAAAATCGTTAACGTACACAATATATTCGTTAACGTTAACGAATATATTGATTAATTCTAAAGAAATGTTAAATTTCTATTTTTATTTGCAAAAAAAAATAGAATTGTTAAAAATATAACCAAAAAGATTGGATGTTTTTAATATTTTACCTAATCTGGTGGTTTTTTCGTTAGATTTGGATTTATTACCAAAGGTTGCAATACAATTTGTGCGAAAACACCTATGATCAATAGGCTAATTGAACTAGTGGCCTATTAAGTCTAACTGCAATCTTTGGTAATAAAACACAGGAGTTAACCTATCAAAGGCAGTGTTTTAGATCATGAATAAATTAAACATACACTATACAAATCATTCCATATAAACTATGCTAATAGACTTTAATCTTGCTCCTGAAGACTTAACGGACAAAATAAATCAACTATGGTCCTTATCGGGAGATAAAATCAAAAGTATGGCCTCCCAATTAGAGGGAGTTTCCGGCTCACCCGTAGTTACCGTTAAAGGCACTTATGAACCAAGAAGTTGGACTGATTGGACGCAAGGTTTTCAATATGGCTCTGAACTATTGCAATTTGATGCGACCGATGATTCCTATTTTTTAGACTTGGCCATTCAGCATATCAAGGCAAATATGGCTCCGCATGTCAGCCATTTTGGGGTCCATGACCACGGTTTTAATAATTTAAGCACCTATGGTAATTTACTCCGACTTTTAGGTGAGGGAAAAATTCCCCATGATGAGTGGGCCAAAGAGTATTGCATTTTGGCCCTGAAAATGTCGGCCTCCGTGCAGGCACAGCGATGGACATCCATTCCTGAGGGAGGCTTTATCTATTCATTTAACGGACCACACTCTTTATTCGTTGATACCATACGTACCATACGTATCTTAGTCGCTGGTCATCTGCTAGAACATTATTCCTCTGGTGAAAACGATGCTAAAATCAGCTTACTTAAACGAGCCTATCAGCATGCCTTGGCCACAGCCAAATATTCAGTATACTATGGGGAAGGACGTGATTCGTATGACCTTTGGGGAAGAACCGCACATGAAGCCATTTTTAATGTTAATGATGGCAATTTTCGTTCCCCTTCAACACAGCAGGGTTATAGCGGGTTCTCTACGTGGACCCGTGGCCTAAGTTGGGCTATGCTGGGGTTCGCTGAACAGCTGGAGTTCTTGGATACGCTAAGTGATATTCCCGAATTGGAAGATTTAGGAGGTAAGGACTATTTGGAAACTACCTTTCTAAAGGCTGCCAAAGCAACTTGTGATTTTTATTTGGAAAATAGCGCACTCGATGGAATTCCGTACTGGGATACCGGAGCACCAGGTTTGGTTCACCTTTCTGATTGGCGCAAGAAAAACTCCGATCCTTTCAATGATTGGGAGCCAATAGATAGTTCGGCAGCAGCTATGGGAGCGCAGGCCTTGCTACGATTAGGGAACTACCTAAAATTAAAAAAGGCACCCGACGGGGATAAATATTGGGCTGCCGGACTCACTTTAACAAATCATTTATTCGACACCCCCTACCTGAGTACCCGTTCGGATCATCAGGGATTAATTTTACATTCCATCTATCATCGCCCAAATGGTTGGGACCATATTCCGGATGGCAGCAAGATTCCAAGTGGGGAGGCCTGTATGTGGGGTGATTACCATGCGCGCGAACTTGCCCTTTATGTGCAACGGATCATTGAGGGAAAATCCTATTATACATTCTTTAAAAACATTTCCCTTTAAATGGCCAAAGCAAAACCAAAATTTAAACGAATTGCCCAATTAAAATCTGTTGGGGATTTTCTTGATTACGTATCCGAAATCAAGGTGAAACTACCCTTTAAAAAGGAACTAGACTCCCCTGAACAATCTGCCATGGGGCAACCATACAAATTAAAGTCGGGTCAAACCATTGGCAATCGATTTTGTATTCTTCCCATGGAAGGATGGGATGGTACCACAGAAGGTTTACCCACTGAATTGACTAGGAAAAGATGGCATAATTTCGCCATAAGTGGCGCTAAGCTATTGTGGGGATGTGAAGCTGTGGCCGTTCGTCCCGACGGAAGGGCCAATCCCAATCAACTATTGATCAATAAAAACAACTTAGGAGCCTTTAAGAGTTTATATGAGGACATGGTTTCTGATCATGAACAGAAATTCGGGTCTTCATCAGATATATTGATAGGGTTGCAACTTACAGATGCCGGTCGATTCGCCATTCCCAATGAGGATCGTCTAAGAAAACCTAAAACCTTATATAAGCATTCTATATTGGATAAAAAATTCAATATACCCATAGAACACGAAGTCATGACCGATGCTGAAATTGATCAATTGGTAGTAGACTTTATAGAAGGGGCGGCCCTTGCCAAAGAAGCTGGTTTCCAATTTGTGGATGTAAAGCATTGTCACGGGTATTTAGGTCATGAATTTCTTAGTGCATTTGATCGTAAAGGAAAATATGGAGGATCGTTAGAGAATCGAATGCGTTTTTTAACATCGATCGTTGAAGGTATAAAGGCTACCAGCAATATACCGGTGGCGGTGCGACTGAGTGCCTTTGACTGGATTCCCTTTACCAAAGGAAACGAAAACCAGGGTGTTCCAGAGACCTTAGATCACCCTTATACAGAAGCCTTTGGAGGAGATGGCAAAGGTACAGGTATAGACCTTACCGAAGTTTTTAAAATGTTACAACATATGGAAGATCTGGATATTGAATTGGTCTGCATTACCGCGGGGAGTCCGTATTATGTACCCCATATTCAAAGACCTGCACTCTTTCCTCCCTCCGATGGGTATCTACCCCCCGAGGACCCTCTAGCTGGCGTGGCCCGACAGGTGAAAATTACCCATGAGATCAAAGAAAAATTTCCCAATCTTGCCATAGTAGGTTCGGCCTATTCCTATCTCCAAGAATGGCTTCCCTTTGTTGCCGAAAAAGTCTTAGATGATCAAATGGCCGATTTCATAGGTCTTGGTAGAATGGTGCTCAGTTATCCAGATATGCCAGATGATATACTGCAAGGACGTCCATTGACTAGAAAGAAGATTTGTAGAACCTTTTCAGACTGTACTTCAGCTCCTAGAATGGGTATGATCTCAGGTTGCTTTCCATTAGACCCATTTTATAAGCAAAAACCGGAAGCTGCCCAACTGAAAGAATTCAAGAAAAAATATAGGTTATGACTAAGAATGTTTTAATTACTGGTGGTACACGGGGTATTGGACTTGGAATTGCCAAGGCCTTGGCCAAAATCGGATGTAATTTAGCCATTAATGGAAGAAGGAATCCAGAGGAGGTAGCACCAATAATCGAAGAACTTTCCAGTTTGGGTTCGACCGTAGTGTATTGCCAAGGCGATATATCATCAGCTACGGACAGAGAAAAGATTATACAGACCACTCTAGATGCCTTTGGTCAACTTCATGTTTTGGTCAATAATGCAGGTGTTGGCCCATTACAACGCAACGATATACTTGAATGTACTGAAGATAGTTATAGAAGGGTTATGGATATCAATTTGCAAGGACCTTTTTTTCTTACCCAAAAAATTGCCAAGCACATGATTGAAAGTACTTCTGATACCGAAACCACTAACTGTATTATTAATATCTCTTCGGTCAGTGCGACCATAGCCTCGATCAATAGAGCTGAATATTGCCTTTCAAAGGCAGGTATGGGCATGATGAGCAAGTTATTCGCTGTTAGACTTGGCGAATATAACATCCCTGTTTATGAAATAAGACCGGGAATCATAGAAACCGATATGACATCAAAGGTTCTTGATAAATATCAAAAACTAATTGAAAACGGATTGAACATCCAATCCAGATTGGGCCAGCCCGAAGATGTTGGTAAAGCGGTCGCCGCCTTGGTAACTGGAGCCCTACCCTACTCCACAGGACAGGTAATTGTAGTAGATGGAGGTTTATCCGTGCCTAGATTATAAAATGAGACCATGAAGAAAAGAAAGAAAAAAATAATACGGATTTTAGATCTATTGGCGATTCTTTGCTTTATCGCCACGTTTACCCCTTTGGTCACTCCAGAGCAAAAGAACCATCCGTTTCTCTGGGGAATTCCCTATACCATGTGGATGGGAATAGTAGTAAGTATCTTATTTGTTGTTCTTACTTATCTCGTATCATTAATTAATAAAGAAGACAACAATGCTGACTAATTTTATTATTGCAGGAACTGTTTATTTGACCCTATTGATATTTCTTGTACGAAAGACACGACTGAAAGAAAAAACAACCAAGAGTTATTTATTGGCAGGAGGAAACATAGGTTTCGTCATCGGATTATTTACTACGGCAGCTACCCTATTCAGTGCATTTACAGTGGTTGGCATGCCTGACTTTTTTAGGACCCATGGCATTGGAGCTTGGATATTCCTTGGTGTTTCTGATGCCATGATGGTTTATGCCTTAATACGGATAGGATCAATACTACGCAGAAAAGCACGGAAGTTGGATTTTAAAGGAATGTCTGGTTTAATGGTTAATACCTACGGTTCACGATTAGCCGGTTATGTGGCATTTGGGGGTGCTGTAACTTTTCTGATTCCCTATATTTCAGTACAGATCAGTGGTATTTCCATATTTCTGAATGCTGCATTTCCAGAAGCCATTCCCGTTTGGGGTTGGAGCCTTATGATTGTTGCTATTATGATTATTTATAGCGAAACGGGTGGGTTAAGGGCCATTATGTACAATGATACTTTACAAGGAATTCTTCTTTTTGTGACCATATGGGTTATTGGTTGGAATTGCATAGATCATTTTGGAAGCATTGAATCCATGTTTGATAAGGTGCAATCGGTTAAAAAGGAATTGCTCTCTGTCCCAGGCCCCAAAGGGCTTTTTACTTCCCAATTTTTAATCATTTCAGCCATAGCAATAATATTTCTACCATTTACCCAACCGCAAATTTCTACTAGGGTTATTATCATGAAAAGTGGTAAGGCATTGAACAAGATGGCCGTTGGATTAGGAATAGTCGCTACATTGGTCGTTCTTCCAACAATGTTTATGGGTATGTATGGAGCAGTATTGTATCCTAATGCCTCTACCCAAGAATTTATAGGGCATGTGCTTTTATATGACCAGCTGCCCGCAATTGCTGCCATGGGATTAATTGGTTTGATAGCCGCAGCTATATCAACTTCTGACTCTCAAATATTTGCGCTGGGTAGTGAACTTAGGTCATTACTGGTTTTGGAAGACAAAAAGGCCCTTCTAATTACTCGTATATTCATTGTGGTATTTGGGGTGTTAGCCCTAATTTTTTCTATTATAAGTTCAGACCAATTGGTGCTATTGGCACGCACCAGTTTTAGTGGAACCGCCATGATGGGACCCATGATTCTTATTGGTTTACTTAGTTCAAAAAAACCATCTCGACTAATGCCCATCGTTACCTTTATAGTATTGATCTCCTATATTTTATCAAAAGCCGGAGTTCTACCCTCTAAAATTTGGGTCTTGGAAATAGAAATATTTTTATTTCTGTGTTTGGCGGTTGCCGCCTGTATTGAAATATGGGTAATTGGCAAAATAAAATCAGACAAAGCGTAAGTAATACTATACAGAGACCTGAAAAACTAACCCTAGAAAACAATTGTATTTGTGCAAGTGATTAGAATAATCTGCTGGTTGTATAGCATTTTAAACCACCATGAGTATTTTCTCTAAGCCAATCGGTAACTCAAAATTGGCTTAGAGCAGCCCAAACCGTTCCTTTAAACCTACTACTATACTTTCAATTATTTTTTCGGGTACTTCCAGTATTTCAGAGATTTCATGAACACTCCTATTGCCAAAGGCGTAAAGCTCCATAACCGACTTACTCCTTCGAGGTATATTGCTGTACAGCGCACCAAAAATTGTTCTTCGCTCTAATGATGACAATAATATATCGCCCATATCCATTTTTTTTATCAATTGCGCTTCGAGTGTTTCATCTAATATCACATATGATGGCCGCTCAGTTTTCTGTTTATAAGAAATATCGTCCAACTCAGTATTGAGAATCAAATCACCATCGGCCTGAGCAGTGAATTTCTCTTCCAACGCCTTCAACTCTTGCTCCAATAATTTTTCTGTACTCAAGTATTCAGGGGTTTCCTGCTCCAATTTTTTCTTCTCCTCTAATTTAATAATAGCCATGGCAAATAAGGTTGTCTGCAATTTGTTCACATCAACATAATTGGTGAAATTTTTGAAAATATCCAAGTAAATTTCATCCAGCATGCCCTCTGCATTGTAAAACCCCCTATCAATCAAACTTTGGGCCTCTGCGGCCTTAAGGCCTCTGACCATAAACTTCTTTAAATCGGGAGCAAACGATGAGATTCTATTATAAAACCCTTCAAAATTGTCCTCTTCTTTGTACTTGTGTAATTGTTTGACCAGCATGGTTTTGGAATTTTACAATTATCATTCAAATTTTCATCATCAAAAACCCAAATCTAATACCATTTCAACAGTATAAAAATGACAAATGTCAGTCGTGGCAAGAACCAATTAGTATCGTTTTAAAAGCATTCAAAAAAACACCCGACTGACCTACATCATTTCAAAAGAAATAATGGGGTTTTAATTTCGTATCTAAATGAATGTTTAACCTAAAAAATATATTATGTCACTAGTGAAATTTAATAAAAGAAGACCTTTTGGAAATCTAATTACCTCTGATTTTTTTGATATGGAGGATTTTTTTGATAACCGATTTTGGAACCAGGGATTACTAAACGATAGTTTTTGGAACGGTAGAAAAGGGGAACCAGCCCTAAACATAAAAGAGAACGATACCAATTTCGAAATTGAATTGGCAGTACCGGGGTTTACGAAAAAAGATTTTGAAATTACCATTGATGATGGATGTCTAAACGTTTCAGCAGAAAAAACCACCTCTGAAGAAGAAAAAGAAGAGGATTACACTCGAAGGGAATTCAGTTATAATTCCTTTGAGAGGTCATTACGACTACCTGAAAATGTAAAAGAAGAAGAAATCAAGGCTAAATACAAAGATGGCATACTTAGCTTTAAAGTGGATAAAATGGAAGTAATTGAAAAGCAAAAACCAAAAATAGTTGAGATTTCATAAATCTCATTTTTCAGGAATGCCCTCTTTCCCAATCTAAACGCGTCCATGTATTTAAGGTTTGGGTCTGGGGGTATTTCTATTTTGACATGCCGAAAATTTTTAATTTGTGATTCAAAATTACTCATATGCCCCTTCCATTTTAGAGGTCAGTAGATAAATTCATAGTTTCAAGGCCAATAAATATAGGAATTATATGGATATTTTCAAGGGTCGAAATCTTCTAGAGTTCTCTGATCGGTTCAAAACGGACCTGGACTGCAAGGAGTATCTCTGCGAA
>JAJRRO010000060.1 GCA_024279425.1 Bacteroidota bacterium
GGTCTTCTATAGAAACGTATTTTTAGGTTTCTTTGATGAAAAGAACATAAGGGATAAACAAGTATCAATAAGGTTAAGTCAAAATATGGTGTAAACTATGTCCCTTTAACTTTGTAAACCATCTGCCTTAACGAACATTATCGATTCGTGAGTGTCATTTTTTTCCAAGGATTGCGGAGGAAAAGGAATCGGTGTCTTTTTTCAGGACCCGCAGGACTCGACCATGGAAGAGGATTGCCCAAGTATTATTGCTTGACAGCGTGGAGAGCTCGCTTTCCAAACGTTGGAACGTTAAAAATACTTGATTAAAGGACGGGGAAATTTTTGACAAAGTCAAGTTTTCCAAGTCTTGGAAGGGACTAAAAAAACAAGAACGGCTTTCTATCCCCCTTGGCAAACGGACTTTACCAAACTTAAAATCCATATGCTCCGGGGGCTCAGAAAAAATTGGGCCGCTGAATATTCCGAACCCACAACTGAGCCTCGTATTTATTCTTAATTTTATGGAGAATAGAAAATTAAAATAAAACCGATGACAACATGCTGTATAATCCATTGGCCGATCCGTTTGTCTTCGGCAATGCCGTGCAAACGGATCGGCCAACGACGCTAAGCTTAATTATACAGATATCAATAGCATTCATTAAGGAAAAAGCCAACATACTAGTTAAAGGACAATTAAGATGAGAAAAATACTTTGCACAATTACTCTTATATTAATTACACCATTGTTTTTACAAGCTCAAACTGAAAAATCTACAGAAGGAAACATTGACAATCTTCCTGTTAAAGAATACATGCTTACAATAAAGAAAGAAAAAATAAGCAAAGCAGGAAAACAAGTGATGGCAATGACCATAAACGGAAGTATTCCTGGACCAACTTTAGAATTTACCGAAGGTGAATATGCTGTTATTTACGTAGAAAATGAAATGGAGGTAGAAACCTCAATCCATTGGCATGGATTGTTATTACCAAATTTTTATGATGGTGTCCCCTATTTGAACACACCACCAATTGAAGCAGGGCAAACTTTTAAATATGAGTTTGCCATAAAGCAATCAGGTACCTATTGGTATCATAGTCATACGATGCTACAAGAGCAAATTGGTGTTTTTGGATCGTTTGTAGTTCATCCAAAAGAAGAAATTTTAGAATATGATAAAGAAACGGTCTTAATGTTGTCTGATTGGACCAACGAAAAGCCAATGAATGTATTACGAAATCTTAAACGTGGCACAGAATGGTATAATTACAGAAAAGGCACTGCAACACCATTAAATCAAGTAATTAAAAGGGGTGCCTTTGGCGCACAACTCAATTTTTGGAAACAACGAATGGAAGGAGCGGACATTGCAGATATTTATTATTCAGCTTTTTTAATTAATGGTGAACAATCTATAGATTATCCTGAATTTAAAGCAGGCGAGAAAGTGCGTTTGCGAATTATTAATGGTGCCGCTTCAACGCAATTTTGGATGACTTTTGGAGGAGAAAACCCTTTATTGGTTTCATCAGATGGAATAGATGTCGTTCCAGTAAAAAAGAACAAAACCTTTATTGCTATTGCTGAAGCCTACGATTTTATTGTTACTATTCCCGAAGATGGGAAAATAGAATTTAAAATTACAGCACAGGACGGTTCTGGTACTGCATCTGCTTATTTAGGAAGTGGCAAGGTTTTAAAAGCACCAAATGTGATGAGGCCAGATAAGATTGGTATGATGATGAAAATGGCAAAAATGGATATGAAAATGGGAGCCCACGCTTTAAAATTTCGTCCAAAAAAAGATGAGCGCTTTGAAATGAAGACTGAGTATGGTATGGCAGGCGAAATGATAGGAATGAATATGAACGATTCCAATAAAATGGAAATGGATATACCAAAAGATTCAACAATGAATAAAATGAAAAACTCTTCAGAAATGAAAATGAAAGATGTCATGAAAAAGAAAGATGGTATGGCGATGCAAGAAGATAAAGACAAGAGTGAGCCAATGAAAATGGAAGGTATGGATATGTTTGCACAATACAATTATGATTATTTAAAATCACCTAAAAAAACCAATTTTGGTAAGGATGTTCCTGTAAAAGAAATTCTGTTAAATCTTACAGGAAATATGCAACGCTATATTTGGAGTATGAATGGTGTGCCGCTTTCTGAAACCGATAAAATAAAAATAAAGGGCAATCAAGTAACTCGTATTACGCTCAATAATTTAACCATGATGCATCATCCAATGCATTTACACGGACACTTTTTTAGAGTAATCAATAAAAACGGAGATTACTCGCCTTTAAAACATACCGTAAATGTGCCACCAATGAAACAAGTAACCATTGAGTTTTATGGTAATGAATATGGCGATTGGTTTTTCCACTGCCATATTTTATACCACATGATGGGTGGAATGGCTCGTGTTTTTAGTTACGATACGCCAAGAGATACACGAATGAAAGAATTTCCTTTGAAAACGATTGTTGATGAAACAGACCTTTACTATTTGTGGGGAATGTTGGATGCTACTTCAAGTATGACGGCATTAAATTTAACCACATCAAACATCAGAAATCAGTTCAATGTATCCTTTGAATATGGTTGGAATGAAAATTTAGAAGCAGAACTCACCTACGAATATTATTTACACGACTATTTTCGTGTCTTTGGTGGTGTGAATATTGAAAACGAGATTCCAGATAATTTAAACGAATTTAATACAACAGCAGTAGCAGGTATTCGTTTTTTAACGCCTTACCTATTTAGTTTAGATGCTCGAATAGATAGTGAATTACGACCACGAGTTTCATTGGGTAGAAGTGTGATGCTCTTTTCTAAATTTTCAATATTCGGTTATTATGAGTATCAAATAGATTTAGGTATTGTAAATAATTTACCAACAAATAAAGATTACTTATCTGAAACCGTCTGGAGTGCAGGGGCTGAATATCTGTTATCAAGAAATTTTTCTCTATTGGCAAGTTATGACAACCGTTTTGGTTTAGGAGGTGGACTTTCAATAAGATTTTAAAATATCTATTTAATAATATAAGAATAACGAAATGCTAGCAATGTATAAAAATAATAGCTGTATTAGTCCTTTATTCAATGTCGCTATCATTAACAAAATTAGGTGAAAAATTGAAAGTTTAATGCTTTGAAATCCGCTACTATTCTTATACAAACCGTTAGCAACAAGTTGATAAACTTAAAGATGAATTAATTTATATTTAACTTCATAAGAATATTAAATAAAACAATAAATATGTCACTTAAAAATGTTCAAAAGGCTTATGAGAAAGTTGGAGCAGACGATCCCCTTTGGGCAATTCTCACAGACGATAATAAACGTGGAAATAAATGGGATCCAGAAGAATTTTTTGCCACAGGGCGAGATGAAATCAACTCTATAATGGCCTATCTAGATAGCATTGATGTTGAGATCAACTATGGCAATGCATTTGATTTCGGTTGTGGTGTAGGAAGATTAACTCAAGGTCTTTGTTATCACTTTGATCAAGTTACTGGAGTGGATATTTCCAACACCATGATTGCTGGTGCCATTGGATTTAATAAATTCGATAAGAATTGCACTTACATTACTAACACTGAATCTAACCTAAAATGCTTAAGTAGCAACACTTTTGATTTCGTATACACAAATATTGTGTTGCAACATATGGCGCCACGCTATCAGGTCGAATACATCAAGGAATTTTTCCGTATACTGAAGCCTGGCGGTATAGCACTATTTCAGGTACGCACCGCAAAAGGACCCAAGCCAGGATCACTTGCAGAAAAGGTGTACAACTTCAAAATGGAAAGGTTAAAACCATTTTGGAAAACTATCCGTGGCCGTCCACCAATCCAGGTACACACAATTTCACCCCATATAGTGGAGCAGATTATTGCAGAGTGTGGTGCTACACTTCTTGATGTGAAAGGAATAGATAAAAGAATCCGAAAGTGGCATAAGAACCTGCGCTATTGTGCAATGAAGCCTACATGATATTGCTTTTCTTGCATTGTTGAACAAAACGACGATTCAAATATTGACAGTGATTTTAGTCATTGTAGGATTTTCTCTTTCTATGACCGCTTTGGCTTGGTCTATTGAGCCTACTGAAATGGTATTCATTCCACTTTGGATTGTGACAATAACCGGACTGATTCTATCATTTGGAAAGAAAAAAATCGGAATATATTCTTTGATGATAGTTTCGCTTTTTTGGCTTCTAATGTTATCAGAAAAACTTGGTTGGTTTCTAACATTTGAACCTGGAAATATTGCATTAATGGGGATTTTCGGATTACCAGTTATCGCAAGTGTTCTCATTATAATTATTGGCTCTCAATTAACATTTAACGAAAAAAGAAAAATAAAACTTCTAATAAGTGGAATTGCAATTCTTATTCCATTATTCGGAGTTCTATCATTTGCAAATAAGACTTATGACAAAAATATATTTTCGGAATTTTATGAATTGGATTCTAAACAATTCAAAGCAGTTTTCAAACCACAACCTTCAGATTCAAGAGAATTTGAAATGAAATTGGTGTCTGAGGAATTAAGAGGTTTAGTAAAGAACAAAGCCACTTTTGTTGCTAATCATCATTATTTTCATAATGCTAAATTTCGCGTAAAAATGAGATTTTCCAAAATTAGAGAAATTGAATTATATAAACTTTAGGACTTTGAATTAAAGAAACCGATAAAATGGAAAATTGAGGAATTGAAAGGTGAAACGGAATTTTTGAAATAAAAAACCTGCTGCTAACAACGTATAAAATTTATGCTATATTTAAAGAAAAATTGTAAAACCAAAACAACCAATTAAAATTTGTACTAGGCTGAAAACCCTTCGGATTTTATGCTGCACAAATCTTATACAATACCGTTGTGCTTCATTATGACCAACCAATAACAAATGATAAAATTCTTTAGAAAAATTCGTCAAAATTTACTTTTAGAAGGAAAAACTGGAAAGTATCTGAAATACGCAATTGGTGAGATTATTCTTGTTGTTATTGGAATTTTAATTGCATTAAGCATTAATAATTGGAACGAAACCAGAAAACAATCTAGATCAGAAAAGGAATTCATTACGAGCGTAAAAAATGACCTCAAACAAGATAAAGCTTTTATTCAACTGATAGTAGAAATTATAGAACCAAGAATAGAAGCTTATAAAGCCTTAAATAGTGACTTACCAAATTTATATAATAATGA
>JAJRRO010000061.1 GCA_024279425.1 Bacteroidota bacterium
AATGTATGTTCAGACAATAACATCATTGACTTAGATGGTCATTTTTACAATCAGCTTTCTTGGACAAATCCCGCTTCTATTTGTGGTGACATGGATGTCGCTGGTTTTAATATTTATTATACCCCAACAGAAGGGGGTGCTATGGCCCTTATTGAAACGCTTTCA
This sequence comes from Bacteroidota bacterium, assembly GCA_024279425.1. Classification (GTDB taxonomy): domain Bacteria; phylum Bacteroidota; class Bacteroidia; order Flavobacteriales; family Flavobacteriaceae; genus Maribacter_A. The sequence goes on from JAJRRO010000061.1 coordinate 166, forward strand.
GATACAAGCTACTCGCATTATCCTGATATCGGGATTGCAGGATGCTATGCCATTACGGCTTTTGATGCCATTGGAAATGAATCTGCTATTGACACTATACTCTGTGTGGACAATTGCCCATCTTATGATTTACCCAATGCTTTCACTCCTAATGGAGACGGGCAAAATGATCTATTCATACCATACCCATATCACTTCATTGCCAAAATAGATATGCGTATTTACAACCAATGGGGTAATTTAGTTTTCACCACCACCCATCCTGACATTAACTGGAACGGCACAACGACCAAAGGGGTTGAATTACCTACTGGCACTTATTTTTATACTTGTACCGTCGTGGAAAATCGAGTAAAAGGTCAAGTACAGAACGGGGATATATTAAAAGGCTTTATAGAGTTGGTGCGGTAAGTAAGGACATCGGTAGCCCAAAAATGCACAAGCGCATTAACAAGTTTTTTTTAGGTGAATTTTGTAAATCCATATTCTTATAAGAAAAAAGCAATACTGTTGGGGATGTATTACAAAAGTAGGCGTGGTATAGTTAAAATATTGAATTGTAAAAATAGCGCATTACTTTTCATCGTTAAGTAGCAACAGTGGATTTACATTTTACACCCAATTTTGGGTATAGTCACTTAAACAAAATAAATATGAAAAAATCACATTAATGTTCGTGTTACTAGTATTCCTAGGGACAACAGAGACCTTTGGACAGTTTGGTCTTCAGGTAGGTGTTAATCGGGTCGGTTTTAACGATTCTGCTTCTGGAGTAAAAATAAAAGGGGAAAAGGGGCTTATTACTTTTCAAGTAGGAGTTGTCTATGATATGCCTTTTACAGATAACCTTGGTTTAAATCTTGGTGCGCTATATTATGGAAAAGGCTCAAAAAAGCATTCTACTTTTGGAGCGAATCAGACGCTTGACTCTAAGTTTTCTTTGGGATATGTCCATGTGCCAGTGAACTTTATGTATAAAACAGATATGGGGTTATATTTCAAGGGTGGACCTTATATAGCATACGCTTTCCAGGGTCAAGAAAAACATACGGAAAAGACATCTAAAGGTGAAGTTACTCAAGAAGTGGATCAAAAGATCTTATTTGGCAGTAAAGAATATGAGACTAAGGCGATGGATTATGGTATTGGCCTTGGGGTTGGAATGAAGTTTGGCAATATTGCAGTTGGTTTGGGATACGATCTTGGATTAGCTAATTTGTCTAATTACAATAATCTGATTATGAAGAATAATGCAATTAATTTAACTGCTGCTTACTATTTTGGAGAGTAAATTTGATGATTTGCTATCATTTGAGAGGCTGTCTGAATGGACAGCCTCTTTTTTTGCCTCATGGAAAGAGGAACGCTATGGGAAGGTTTATTTGGCAGTTATCATTTCTATGGTTACATTTGCAGGCATATAAAATAAACAAATGAAAAACGTTCTTTCAGCTGTACAGCCAACAGGTGACTTACATATTGGTAATTATTTTGGCGCAGTCAAAAACTGGGTTGCGCTTCAAGATAAGTATAATTGTACTTATGGTGTTGTAGATTATCACTCCATGACAGCACCCTATGATGCCGCCAAATTGAAAGAAAATAC
>JAJRRO010000062.1 GCA_024279425.1 Bacteroidota bacterium
AAAAGCATCTTTAACGATTTCTAAACCATTGCCCGAATTCCCTTTTTTAATATTACTTAGATTTCTATAAAAAATAGTCATGTCCGTTTCCGTCAAATGCAGGTTTTCTTCCAAATCTTTTATCAAAGTAAAATCAGTATTTGTTTGAGGAGACAAACCCAGTTTGGCGCGCATCATGTCCAGATAAGCCGCTTTATATTTTGGGATAAAACTATTTAATAATTTTTCTAAAGGAGCAACCTCTTCTATCAAAGGATAAAAAGTATTGGCTAATTTATGCAAGTTCCAAAGAACCATTTCGGGTTGGCTTCCAAAACGGTATCGCTTATGTTGCTTATCCGTTGTATTGGGTGTCCAGCCCAAGTCATAATTATCTAACCAACCATAAGGACCATAATCAATCGTCAATCCCAAAATCGACATATTATCTGTATTCATCACACCATGCACAAAACCAACACGTTGCCAATGAATGACCATTTCCAAACTCCTTTCTAAAATCGCTTCCAACAAAGACAAATACGCCTCTTTGCCTTTCACTTTGATTGCAGGATAAAAATACTTAATCGTATAATCGGCTAATTGCGTAAGCTCTGTAAAGTTTTCCCTTGCCGCCAAAATTTCAAAATTACCGAATCGGATAAAACTCGGTGCAACTCGACAAACAATAGCCCCAGGTTCCATCGCTGAATTCCCATCATACAACATGTCTCTCAAAACTTCATCTCCTGTTAGCGCAAGCGACAAAGCACGAGTCGTAGGCACACCCAAATGAAACATTGCTTCACTACACAAATACTCCCTAATAGAAGAACGTAAAACCGCCAAACCATCTGCATTTCGAGAATAAGGTGTTTCGCCCGACCCTTTTAACTGCAATACCCAACGCTTATCCTCGTGCACTATTTCAGCAATATTAATCGCACGACCATCACCCAATTGTCCGGCCCAATGCCCAAATTGATGTCCGCCATAACACATCGCATAGGGCTTTGTCCCACCCAATAGGACATTTCCAGTTACGACATCCCGAAATACATCAGAAGCAACATCCGCTTCCGAAAACCCCAGTGCTGTAGCCATTTCCATGCTTACATGAATCAATTTGGGATGGCTTGTTTTACGAGGTTCGACAAAAGAAAAACAGGCGTTCGTGACTTGACGTCGCTCATTCTTTAAAATAGGGTCAGCTGGTAATTCTTTGCTGAATGTGGCTTGGAGGTTTAGTTTCATGATTATCTTTTTCTATAGACTGAATTATAAAGGTATGGTTTTATTTACTCTCAAAATATAAAACAGAGGCACCCAATCAAGTGTGCCTCTATCATTCACACCATTGCCAAATGCTCTTCCAAAGCTCGAATACAAGTCTGCAAAATCAATTTTTGGAAAGCGACATGATCATCAGATCTTGAAACTTCAAGCGATCGGTAGTAAGCAAGCCGTTCATTTTGTCCGCCTTTTAAATTGGCAATCGGCAATCCATTTTGAAGAAGAATTAAATTCATCAACAAACGAGAAGTCCGACCATTGCCATCGATAAAAGGATGAATAGTAACCAACCGTAAATGCATTTCGGCAGCCAAAATAACAGGATGTAGAGT
>JAJRRO010000063.1 GCA_024279425.1 Bacteroidota bacterium
GATGAATTCTACTTTTTGTTCCATAGTCGTTGTTACTTTCCAAGGCATGATAATTTGTTTTTCAAACAAATTATAAATCCTAAAAGTGTAAACTATGTCCCTTTAACTTTGTAAAGGATGTCTCTTTATCATACCAGAATTGGTGCTAACGGTTCAGCTATGATACGTTGTGGAAAACGTCCGCAGGACTTTTCCGCCTGATACTAAACCATTGTATAAAATTAAGGATTTCCGTCAAGTAAATCCACCCGCAATGGATTATAGGTTTTGTTGTAATGCGTTTTTATGTTTTAAAAATATTCAGTCCTTCAATCCAGAAGATTTCAGATTCAAAAAACAAAAGCCTCGTTTTTATGACTCGGTCGGTTTTGTCCCGAGAAGATTTTGTTACAAAATGCGCCTTAGAATTACTAAAGTCCAGTGTATGTTTTTCGTCAAGGTTCTTTTCCTTGTCTGTAAAAAAAGAAACAACTTTACCGTCTACGCTCCAATTTCCTTTTCCATATTTATTTTCTTCCCATGGAATCCCATTTTTGTGATTCCTATATGAATGAAAGAAAAACGTTCCATCTTGATTTAATGTCAATTTGTATTCAATTAGGTGTTTTTCCTTATTCCCAACTTGAAGGTAATAATCTCCCACCAAGTTGTCCGATTGCGAGAACAAAGTCCAGCTACATATTAGAAGTAAAAAGGTCATTCTTAATTTCATAAGCTGTTTTTAAATGCATTACAACGTTTAGTATAAAAGAAGTAGGGCTGTTGATAAGCGATAAATTTTCGGGTTAACAACAAGCCAAATTTTTTGTATTTTGATTTATCTTATTTTTCAAAAAGCCAAATCAAAAGATTTGGCGACATCGCAAATAAGCCTTAGCTATTGAGTTTGCACTTACTTGCCCTATTTTTTTTATACATTGTTACCAAACGTTTGTTCTTTTTAAGACTCTAATATTTCAGAAATTAATGCCTTATATTCTTGAATATCCTTTTCAAATTTCTTCTGTACAGTAATCCATAATACAATTCCTACTGCTAATAGTATTCCTCCAAGTATGTACATTGAAGCACTGCTGCTTATTCCTGAGATCATGCCAATTAGAAAACCCAAACCCAAAAACATATTTGTAAATATTATCAATTTCCATAAAAAGTATTGAGTAAAAGCAATTTCTATAGTGGTCTCATCTTCAGTCTCTGTTTTTAAAATCTTTCCATTTACAATGATTTTATTAATGAAAATAAGATAAAATGCATATAGACCTCGTTTACGTACTTTAAATGTTACTGAATCATTTTTATCATCATCTATATTAAAAACAAATCCGTCAGCAGATCCAAGTGTAGAGTCTAGTTTCTTAATAATTTCTTGAACATTACTTTTTACTTTAAAATTCCATTTTTTCATATTATTGCTTTAATGTTTGGTAACGTATGGATACGTACCGTTACGTATATTTCTACTTTGTTAATACCACTAATCTAGTGGATTTTTAATGGATTTAAGAGTATTTGTGGCTACATGGGTATAAATTTCCGTGGTCTTACTGGAACCATGTCCTAGAAGTACTTGAATTTTTCTTAGATCGACCCCAGATTCCAATAGGTGGGTAGCAAAGCTATGGCGCAGGACATGCGGGGTGATGGATTTTCTAATCCCTGATTTGATGGCGGCTCTTTTTACAATTTTCAACACTTTCACCGCTGTATTTCCCTCCGTTTTGACCTTCAAATAGAAATATTTTAGGCCTCCATTCCTTATAGTAAAGGCGTAGATCTTTCAATGCCGTTTGAGATAAAAGCGTATGTCTGTCCTTATTGCCTTTAGCTCCTTCTACCCTTATGAGCATTCTCTTACTATCTACATCCTCCAATTTTAAGTTTAACAATTCGCTTCGTCTTAAACCTGCGCTATATAATAATTGTATTATGCACCTATGTTTAATGTTATTGGCATTTTCAATAATGGAAAGTACTTCCTCCTTTGAAATAACGGTGGGAAGTTTGGATTCTTTTCTTGGTCGCTCTATTTCATAAAATCTATTTGGCATACCCAAGACCACCTCATAATAGAACTTTATGGCATTGATAACTTGATTCAAGTAAGAATTGGACACGTTTCTTTGAATCAGTTTCTGAAGAAATTCCCTAATATCACTTTCGTTAATAGCATTCAGTTCTTTGTCCTTATAATGGTTGATGAACATTTCAAAGAAGGAAACATAGGTCCGTACCGTACTATTGGCGTATCTTTTTAATTCAAGCTTTAAAAGATATTCTTCGGGACAGGGCCTGTACTCGGGGATGGGTTTTCTTTTCCTGAACCATGTTACATCTACTATTTCATTTTTGGTATTTACTGGTTTGTTGATCAAAAACCTATTATAATTGATCGAGACCATACCCTTGAAGGTATTAAAAATGATTCCAAGGTTACCCTTGGTATTAAGGATATAGGCCATATTATATTGTTGGCTCCATTTAGGGTCTGGAAGGCCTTTGATCAACCCCTGTACAAGCTTGTCTGGATAAAATTTAATGCCTATCATCTTTTCATTATTGATCATAAGATGATAAAGTGTAATTGATTTTATAGTATTCATAGAACAAGTTTAGCCAAGTTTCGACTTTTAAATAGTATATTAAACCTATAATATACGTTTACAAATGACTAATATTAAAAAATGCCATGTATGTGGCACATTGGTAATAGGTAGATCTGATAAGAAATTCTGTTCCACAAAATGTAAATCCATCGACCAATACGAGAATCGCCAAGAAAATGAAGGTTTTTATCTGCGGGTGGACAGGCAACTGAAAATAAACAGGAAACTATTGAAAAGGTACAACAAGTCAGGATATACGACCCTTCGAAAATCTCAATTGTTGGCCGAAGGTTTCGACCCCAATTTTTTCACCCATTACTGGAAAACACAAAAAAAGGAGGTGTATCTTTTTTGCTATGACTATGGCTTCCTTTTATTGGAAAGAGATGGGAAAAGTAAATATCTAATAGTACAATGGCAGGATTATATGGGAAAAAGAAAATAAGTTCTAATTATTTGTGTTCCTATATAAACCATCGATTCAATGAGGGCCAAAAGCTTGTGCTTTTACAATGAAAGAATATCATTTATTTCACCGTATTTGCATTTTGAGTACAGATGGTGTGCGATTTGGAAATAACAGTGTAAAACCCTGACGTAAACCCTCTTGCAATAATCAGGCTCTTCCTGCAGACTTAAGACAAGGAATTTATTAAAAATCCACACTTTCACTATCAACTTGATCCATTTGTCATCGATTTTTTTACTGGTTCACTTTCGTACGGTGAAGTGGCATATTATGACCGTTTTATGCTCCTAAGGTTTTGAACGAAGACAAAATAATGTCCAGGTCATGGATTTTAACAAACCTCTTCCCTATTTTGATGGGGACAACGGCTTAAAAACTTTATCCATGGAGTTGAAACGCAATTTTACCAATGTAATAAGAAAAAATTATGCTTTGGAACAAAAACGTGATTATTGAAAAGTGGCCAACTTAAATTTGAGAAAAAAAAGGACTATAAAACCAATAAATATTTTTTAGCGCCAAATATTTTATTCAGCTTGTAAAGTGACCATTGGTATGCCCTGTTTTCCTGTTTTTCTATATTACAATTATCCATAATTTTATACGGGCAGGAGTGATTCGAAATTCGTATAAAATATTGTTGTAAAAATTACAGATTTATTGAATAATTGGTGTTAAATTTAAATGAAATTAATGTTTAATCTGAGTATACGATTTCGTACACGATTTATTAAGAATAAGAGGTATATAAGGGTGGATTCAACTGTTTTTTCGGATTCATAACCCGGAGGTCTGGGGATCGTGCCCCCCTCTCGCTACATTATAAAATCACCAAAACAAGCGGTTTAGTTCACTCTAAACCGTTTTTTTATGGCTACATTTAACGAAATAATCACTTTAGAACACGAAAGTGAACACGTTTTAGAACACGATTTGTCCAATCGGAAGAATTTTTCGGTGCCAAAAATCTACACTGCGAAAGGTGATATCACCAAGCACTGGTATGTGAATATTTCCTTCAGAAATCCCAAAACACTGAAATTGCAAAGGATGAAGAATGTTTATGGAAAGGCCAATCTGAAGGCTACAATTGAAAATGACAAGAAATTTCAGTTAACTTCAATTTTATCTCTGGTTTATAAAATAATACCTATCGTTTTTTATAAAAAAGATGTGTTTTTTAACTCCTGATACCCAATCATATAATTAGTATCTATCCAATAAAACAAAAATAAACTCAGCGATTACTGGTCTTTCAACAATCACTCAAGATAAAACCTACAAGTTATTATTCCTTTATAAATCTATTGAGTAGCTAGTGCCAATCCTTCTTTAGCAGAAGTATCATTTGGTTTATTAAGTAGTACTTTTTGAAATAATAACTTGGCATCTTTTTTCTTCCCAAGTTTTAGGTTGCACCAAGCATACATCAATAATCCATCATAATCAAATGGATATAGATCTACAACCTGTTCAAAAAGTTTGATTGACTTGTCAATTTGTCCACGATTATAATAAATGGTACCTAAATAATATAAAGCCTTGGTATTATGGGGTGAGCTTTTTAAAATTGCATCATAAACAGTTATCACTTCATCCCAACGACCTAGTGCAGATATTGGAAAAATATATCCGAATTTTGCTTCATTGGCATAGGGCATCAAATCCATTGATTTTTGATAAAAAGCGATAGATTCCTTAAAGTTCCCACCCATATAATTCAACCAACCCAACCGTAAATTAGATTCATATGAGTTATCTTGATATACTGATTTAATTTGATCAGCAGCTGATTTATAATTGCCTTGCGATTCCAATGCATAACTTTTGGTAAATGCTTCATGTACTTGTGCAAAATTAACTTGTGCAAAAAGAGCCGGTCTAAATAAAAAAAATAATAAACCTAAAATGAAAATTTTTCTTAGAGTTTCCATATTATTCCTCCTATTATATTTTGTTGATTAAAACTAAATGTTGTTGGTAATATACTATTATCCTCAGCGACGAAATTATCTTCCATTTTCATAAAAGAATATCCAATTTTAATATCAATTTTTTCAGTGATAAACTTCATTGTCGATCCAAATTCACTTAAAGCAGCAGCTGATTGATTATATATTAAAGATGCATTATTAGCAACAAAATTGTTCAATTCACCTGTATTACCATATCCGGTAATTGAAAAATTAGTTGTATTAATCGATATACCCCCTGTATATACCACATTAGACTTTTTATTTTCATTTTGAAACTGAACAGAGCCAAAAGGCACCAATAAAATATTTTCTAATGGATAAAGTGAAACTGTATATCCTCCTTGAAATTGATTAAATCCATTTAAATTTGATATGGATACATTAACTGTATTTCGTATAAAATAAGATGCTTTTGTAAGAGAGCCACCGAATACATAATCTGTATACTTGATAGATGAAGATAAAGATGAAGAATTTCTTCCTGGTGGATTAAGATCAGTTTGTGAATCTGAATTTACATCATCATACTTTCCAAAAATCAAATTCAAATAGGTGTCAAAATACCAACGATTTCCTAATGCAAAAGTCACATCTGCATAATAACGAGTTTCATTTCCATTAAAAAAAACATTATTAATTTCTCCTGATAAAATTTTTTGTTGAACCGATGAAATCGGCATTACAGAAAGACGATGATAGAAATTTACCCTTTTGGAAAAAGGATGGTTTAAACCCAAAGAGTACAATTGATAATTTTCTGGAAAATAACGGACATCATTATCATTTGACACAAGCATTTTATCGTAATCTGAATTACTAGTCGCTAATACTCCAAAATCTATAACAGAAATAGCAGGTAAATCTAATTGAATCTTATCCTTGACTTCTTTTGATATCTTAGTGTAAAATAAATGAGACTCTAATATTAATCCACTATAACGATACGCCCAATATAGATATTCCTGCACTACAATATCATAGGTGTTCACGACATAAGCTTCTTCTAATATTTTAATGGCACTTAACATTTTACCTTCTTTAAAATAAGCAATTCCCATTCGTACTTTAAGGTAATAAAAATCTATTCCTTCCTTTTGAGATTTTTTTCCCATTTCTAACACTAATTTCCAATCTTGTTTTAGATATAAAGCATATGTTGTACTATCTACATGTTTATATGACAAGGGAATTTTCTGAGCACTAGCTGTAGCTACAAACCACAATACTAATATTGATATAATTTGTTTTCCCATTTTAAATTAATTTTTGAGGTTTTAGACGATTCACATCTAATATTTATTTCTCTATTCTTATGTACTGCTATTTGAGCTAAAAAAAAAGCATGATTAGCACGACCGGTAATCTGAGATTCCATTTCCAATTGTTGTGGATTGAACATTTGATCGGTTTCTTTATAAGATAGCTTGTAATTTCCTTTGAGGAACATACCAAAAGGCACTAAAAAATCTTGAATTGTTAGCAAAGGAAAACGATAAAGATGATGAACCGGAAAAGGTGTTTCTACTGAAAGGGCACTATGTTCACTTAGGATTATTTTATAAAAAGAGCGATAAAAATAAAATAATGCACTCTTTTTAGAACCAATATAATTTAGAGCAGAAAATGTTTTACCATTATTTTCATAATATAATTTCGCTCCTGTTTTTGAGCAAATAAGAAATGACTGGTTATAAATATCAATTTCATTTCTAATAGAAAAAATGATTTCCTTTTCATCTTCTGTGGTCATACTCAACACAAATTCATCACCAGGATTCCATTTAAAAGCAGCTTGAAGTATAGGTGAAGTTGAAATATTTGATATTGTATCTTGTTCTTCAGGAATTCCTTTTTGTACGAATCTTAATTTCATTTTATCGCCAACGATATATTCTGAGAGTGGCCAAAAAATAGTTGGATCACCAATTTTTGAAGAAGATTGTAATTGAAAATGTAAATGTGGATATGGTGAACGCCCTGAATTACCACATTTCCCAATGCCCTGCCCTTCTACTACAACATCACCGACTTCAACTTCAACCGACCCCTTTTTTAAATGGCTTAGTTTTGAATATAAATAATCATCATGTTTTATTACGACTGTATTTCCCCAGTTTTGAAGTACATTGGTAATTCCTATTTCATTATCATCAACTGTATTTACAGCAGCAACAATGGTTCCGGCTGCTGGTGCAATCACGGGTTTATCAAAACAAAAATAATCGCTTGGTAAAAGTCCTTCTCCCGAAAATTCTTTTTCTGAAAATGTATCTATGATTATAAAATCCCAGGCAAAACGAAAAAATTCTTTATGTGTGTATGTTCCGTCATGCCCCTGATTTACAGTCCACTGACCCATAAATGGTAATCGAATAGGAGAAACAAAGGCAGCATATTTTTTTGCAGGTTGACTATCAAATAAGTATGCATTTGTTTCAGGATTTTTTTGTTGAACCAATGTTAGAATTGGTGAACGAGTTTGGTCATATCTAATTTTAAATGCATACAAAACTCCAATAATTACCATATTGAACGGCAAAGAAAAAACTGACAATTCAAACATTCCGAAAAGGCGATCAGAACCTATTGTGGTAATAACCAATACAGGAATTAATAACAAACTCCATAAAAAAGATTGACGCGAAGGAATTAAAAAATATCCTCCAATTGCGATTGCTGACAATATAAAATTGAAGCCGTAGTAGGTATAATTCAATGAGCCGGTATACATGCCCAGAAATGAATAAACTCCAAAGGCTACAAAAAAACCTACTAAGGAAAATAAGAAGTTTATACGTGAATGAATTAGCAAACCAATTGCAATAAGTACACCTGCCAAGATGTTAAACTGAAAAAAAATAGCTCCCAACGACAAAAAATAAGTGTCGAATCCTGTATCTTGAAAAAGGTTGGCCAAACCATCAACAAATACAACAAGTGCATTGCCTCCTAACTTAAAAAACATATTTGATGGGTAAAGCGCCTCTGTATTTAAAGTAATCCCTGTAAATGATGGAAACGCTAATAATAGTAGCCACATAGCAAGTAAAAATGGTATACTTAAAAATGGTAAACCGCATTTTGTCAATAATCCCATTAAGAAAACGGTACTAAAAAACGCTATAGCACCACCCATAATAATCAATAACAGAACATCAAAACCAGGTGAAAAATAAGTGCCAACTCCCAGCCCTACCAATAAAGCATTAAAACTGAATAATCCTTTTCGAATTATTACAGAAGAATATCCTAAAATCTCAGATAATGCTACTGCTGTAATTACCGCAATTAAACCACTTAAACCTGTCCACCAATCAATAAAACTAACGATAACCATTACTACTGCTAATATCTTATTATCAGTAAAAAAAATCTGAGAGTAGCTTGTTAAGATAGCTTCTCCTATAAAAAGGCATTTTTCTATTAACTTATTTTTCATTTATTAGACAACTCACATAATGGTAGTCACCCTACTTTACTTAATTAACCTTAAGGTGTTCAGGTATCATTTCTTGTCTTCTGAACACTTCTTTATCCTCTTGTTTTCTTATAACATGTGTTTTACCTTTTTCGTCAATTAAAACAATATTAGGACGGTAGGTAATAAACTGCATCCATTGAGTCATTGTATATGCTCCTACACGTTTAATTACAAAGCGATCTCCTTTATTGAGTAATGGAAAATCAATATTTTTTCTAATAATATCAATATTCATACATAAAGGCCCGTAAATGGTTGTAGGCTCTGATTGGAAACTTGTTTCATGTACAGGATAAATTTCATGATCGTACCAAAATGCTGTAAATAGTATATTCACACCGGTATCTATAACCATAGCTCTATGTCCATCAGCCAAACGCTTATTTGCTAATACAGTACCTGCAAGCCAGCCTGCATCATCAATTAAGGCTCTTCCCGTTTCTAAAATAAGTGTTGGCGTTTCATTATTAGGGAAACTAGCAGATGTCATTGCAGTTGTAATTGTATGTGCATAATCATCAAAACTAGGCGTCGTATCAGTTGCCGGTAAATAAGCACCCTGTAATGTGTTTTGAGAAGCAAAACCACCTCCAACATCAATATAACCAATGCTGATTTGGAAACGTTCAAATATTCTAGTTGCTAATACTGCTAATTTCTGAATAGCAGTTGCATATGCTTTAGACAATGTGATATATGTGCCGACATGTATATGCAATCCTATTAAATCAATGTTGCCATTGGTCAAAATACGATTAATAGCATTCCAAGCTTCACCACTTTCATAGTTAAAACCAAAACGATCCCATTGTGGTACAATACCGGTATCCATGTTCACACGAATAGCAACTTGTGGGCGCTCTTTTAATTCATCTAACATTTCAATAATAGCATACAATTCATCAAAATGATCAATATGAATCAATGATTTGTTATTAATTGCTCTAGCTAAATCTTCTTCGCTTTTATCAGGGCCATTAAAAATAATTTTGTTTCCTGGTATATTATTATCAAGTGCTTTTTCATATTCAAAACCAGAAACTACTTCTGCCCAAGCTCCTTCTTGATGAAATACCCTACAAACGGCATCTATATAATTAGTTTTATAAGACCAGGCAAATTGCACTTTTGGATATCGCGTTGAAAAAGCACGATAAGCTGTACGATAGGTCTCTCGAATTGTTTTCTCAGACAGCACAAAAACAGGTGAGCCATATTGATCTATGAGATTATCAATTAGCACATTATCTATTGATTCTATTGGGCGCAACCTTTTTAAACTTCCAAATTTATTTGGAATACCTTCAACTACTTTGCGCAATATCGGACGTTCATATATTTTTTTATCCATTTTTATTTTTTATAGTTCCCCAAAAATTATAATTTTCTCGAAATCTGATATATCACCTATTAAATCCCAAGAGTAGCGAATAAACATTTTTCCGAATTCATATTCTGTAACAGATTCAACTTTTTCACCTAATGCCAAACGGCATAACATTTCAGGAATATTTTGCCCTGCTCCTACTGCCAAATAAACCCAGGCTGGTATTCTTGGATTAATCTCAATAAGATGATATTCACCATCATCGGTTTTTATCATTTCAAGTTCCATTCCGCCACGCCATTTAGTTTCTCTAATGATATGATGTGTGATTTCGAGTAGACGTTCATCATTTAAGGTAATGCCACCCCAGGCTTTCCCTTTATCTGTAATATATTGTTTACGCATTGGTACGGCGGCAACGGTATTCCCTTTTCCATCACCCAAAGCAACTACATTTACTTCTGTCCCTTGAATAGATTGTTGAACCACGACCGGAAGTCCCCATTTTGCTGATAATTTATTAAAATAGAAAACGGCCTGATTATTATTAATAACTTTAAAAGCCTCGTAAAACTTACCTTTAATCCAATAAGGATAAGATAAAGGTTTCGGTAAGTTTGCTAATTCTTTACTGTTTACAATGGCTTTACTTTCGGGTACTGTTATATTATACTTTTTAGAAAATTCCGGTAAATTATCTTTATGTCGTTCTTCAAATTGCTCCATAGTAGGTAAGAAAGTATGGATACCCATTTCTAATAGTTTGTCACTGAACTTAATGAACAAGTACAATTCAGAATCAAAATTAGGGATAACAATATCTATTTGTTCTTTTTCATGAACATATGCTAAACGTTTTAGAAAAGCTTCACTTCCTGTTGAAGGGAATGGCATTAAATAGGTTTTATCCACCAATCTCGGCATATAAATCCCTGGTTCTAAGTTTTCGTAGGCCAATCCTATTATACGAGCATCTAAATTAGAGTCTTTTATACCTCGGATTACGGGCACTCCAGGTCCCGGACTATCAATATTATTTAATCCGGTAACCGCTATGGTTAGTTTTTCATTTCCCATAGCTTAATCTGTCATATTTTCACGTTTCAAGAAATCTAGGAACTCGTATAGATCACGTCCTGCAGTTACATTATCTATTTCAAAATCTTCGGTAATTGCATTGATGATTTCATCGCCAGATTTACCTTCTTTAAGAAGGTTTATAATAAATAAGCCCATTTCATTTGTTGTGAAAGATTCACCCGTAGCCGGCTTGAAAATGAATCCGTTATCGCTTATTGCAAGTGAGTTTAATTTACTCATATTTATTTATATTTATATTTTTTAGACTAAAATTCACTTAAAAGGTTTAAAGTAAAATCTGAATAAATACCATATAAAATTTGGCAACAGCTTTGCTGTTTTTATCGATTTTATTATGGCAAAAATGCATCGTCTCAACTTCTATTTAGAGCATACAAATTTATAAGTTATACACTGAAGCATAAATGACATTTATCAGTTAACATGATCAGTAAACAATTATTCAATTTGGCTTCTTATCTTTCAAAGAATTGCTATGAGACTGTTTTGAAATTTATCATTTGAATTTGTTAAACATCACTCTTACCATTGACAATTGTATAAATGCAATGCTGGAATCCGTCAACCGTTCTGTCTCTATTTTTAATAGTGGCATGACCGAAAACTTATCCGATCATTATCCGATTATGGCCGAGTTTCAGTTTTAGGCAAAAATGATGATTTTCGTTTCCAGAGAACGCCATGCCTAAATTGTCACGATTTAGCTTTACAATAGTATAACAACGTATTCTGCGAAAACCCTAAGTCAGGAACTTAAAATTGGTTTTTGTTTTTTTATTATCCCTTTTCTATTCAAACCCCAATACTGTATGGCCTCGCCAAAATGATTTTGTTTGCTATAAGAACATTGTACAAATTGACAGATGTACCATTCACTTTATTGATTTATTTTTTCGGAAAGCAATCTAGGGAGTTCTAACCATTGTGCCCTGATTATTGATTTATTCAAATTCTTATCGTAATTTCTACACTTAATTTTCAGTGATGGAAAAGCAACGAAGAAAATTCGCATCGAAGTTCACGACCAAGGTGGTATTAGAGGCTCTTAAGGAGCGTGAAACGGCTCAAGACCTTGCCCAAAGGCGAGATATCACCGCAACAGGTCAACCTCTGGAAACGGGAATTTCTGGCACAGGCGGAATCCGTATTTACCAAAGGCCAAAAATCTGCCAAGAGTGAGTCGGAAGATATTAAACTAAGTATGGACGGTAAAGGAAGGGCAATCGACAATGTTTTCATAGAACGTCTCTGGAGAAGTGTTAAATACGAAAGTATCTATCTCAATCCCCCAGACTCTGGGATCGATCTATACGAACAACTCAATAAATATTTGACTATTAGAATAACAGAAGAAGACATCAAGGAATCGAACAACGAAAAGTAGCTTAAATGAATACTGATCTTGACCTCCTCCCAATATACCGGACAGATTAAAACTAGAGGATTTTGGGCGAATAAATGTTAAACTTTAAATAGATTATTTGCTTATGAAACGTTCAAAATTCAGTGAATCTCAGATTGTGTTCGCAATCAAATAGGCCGAAACGGGCATAGCTCAATTCAACAGCCTTTTGTTTAAACTCAACCGTGTAATCCCTTTTTTCTCTTGACATTTTTCAAAGTTGATTTTAAAAGCGAACACGCTCTTAACTTTATGTCCAGTTAAATATAGTAAGTCCAATCCAATTAGATGGTCATGATTCTGTCCGACGAAAAGCGCCATTAAAAACTTTTTCAGATTGGATTGCATTTACACCCTAGTATTATTTTTCAAAATAATATCTATGTACTTCATCTATAACTCCATCCCCATCATAATCTTGGGATTCGGTAATAAAAAAGGTATCCCCATCAATAACTATGCTACCGTCCAAAACCAACTCGGCATCTCCTGGTTCCAAGGTTACAATTTCTTCCAGTTCGCCGTTTATTTCAGAAGAGTACTTGTATTCTACAATTGTTAGTCTTTTATCAGCTTCAACATAGGCCCAGTTACCTTCGCTTATGTCTTTATAAACTTCATTTATGTACACAGCTTCACAGCTTAGGGTAGAAGCGGTATAATCGACAAATCTGTCCAAACCTTTAAATTCTGCATTATAGGTGCCATCCGCATTCACAACTACGGTTCCGTATTCCCTGGTATTACATTCCGTTGCTTCCAAGGTGCCTCCGTTGTTGCACTCGTAACTTTCTGAATAGCAATTTTCCGATCCTACAAGGGTGGACTCGGTTTCACCATTATTTATTTCCTCCACTTTCACCAATTTCCATGTACCAACCATATCAATATTACCTCCCCAGCTTTCTACGGTTACACACACTTCTTGAGGGGCACTTATATTTCCTTGTTCATCGTATACACATAAAACATAGCAAAATTCTCCTGGAGGTATTTCCGAGCCGAAATCCACATCCAGGGTTGCATTGTTTATCTTGTGGGCCAATGAATTTGCGCTCATCTTTCTTGAGATCAATGCCTTCTTGGTTGTGCTTTTTTTATTGGAGGAATTGGCAACGATATCAACATCATAATAACTATCGGCCACAGTTCCATCATTGGCTTTAAATTGAATATAAGCACCTACGATTTCCGCATCGGAACTTAAAGCAACTTCAAATCCTTCACCTAAAAAAGCCGTCTTACCAGAATCGGATATGTCCAATGAAATAGCCTCATTGGGTATAGGAGGCACACCATCTTTTTTGGTTCCTCCCGTAATGACCACATTATTGGAAACTTGATTGGCCTCCAAGGGGGTATTTTCCAATATTTCCGCTTGTTCATTTGAAATCTGGTTGGATAATGGTGAATCGTCATTACTACAGGACACTAATATGGCAAACAGAGACAGAATTATAATACCAATAAGATTTTTCATGTTAAAATAAATTTAAATAATGAATATTAATAACGCTTGTATTGAACTCAATATTGTAATTCAGGAATGTTATGTTCTGAATACAGTAAAAACCAGAGTCAAACCTCGCATGTCGAGCACCCTGTGTGGTCTTAAGGTTATTCATGAACTAATTGTAAAGAGAGAGTTATACCTGATAGGAGCACAGAAAATAGCATACTTTCATTACAGATCACCAAGAATGGACAAACATATAATAGTAGTGTTGATAGTTCATCTAAAAGCATTTCAATTGACATTGAAGATTTTGATCTATCACAATCCGTGACTCCAACGATTCAGATTGGCAAAAGAGTAACTCTACTACCTTCAGTAAGCATAACACAAATAATGAAAACAAGGTACTCTCGTCTAAAATTACCATGGAATTAGGTAGGTCAATAAAATTTACTGTAATTTTTTCTTCTTCGCTCTTTAAAGCGAGAGATATCAAAAACCAAAAACAGTTCCAGTGAATTAGGTATAAATTGTTTGGCTTGGGCTCCAAAGGGCATTCTATAGTTTAACCCAAATTCAAAGGTCTCCAAGGTAATACTCGTAGCAAGTCCTATTTCGGAGAAAGAAGCGGATTCCAAAAAATTAAAATGCTCATTAATTCCCAAGCTTACATTTCCCAAGATCATTTCTTGGTAAAAATCCAATCTCGTATTGGGTCCTTGTAAGGAAACTGCATTGAAAAAATATAAATAAGAATATTCTGGTAATTTAGATTGGCCGAATTCATTAAGGTCCATTTCATACCCAAATTGCCCAGAAACGAGCATGCTTAAATTTATATTATTCTCACTTTCCCTAGATGATATTTCTGGCTGATTTAAATGTTTTACCGAAAGTCCAAAAAGCATGTTCATATCGTTATGCACTAAAAAGGAGGCGCCCATATCCAAGTATCCAATATTTTCTGAAGCCGTTATGGGATCAATCGTATTTGCGCTAATCTGTCCTGTGAATATGTTAATTTGATCTTGAAAAGTAAGGTTGTTAAAATCAAACCTATAATTGCTGTAAGCTGCTGTTATTCCTGGATACAATACCCATTCGTTCGGCAAAATTAATTTATACATATAACTTATGGCAGCTGAGGTATAATTAAAGCCAGAGTTATTTAAAGTGTTATTAAATAAATCAATTCCCAATTGAAAATTGTATTCCTCAAAAGAAGTAGAACCAAATGCATATTTATGCTGGGAATGTGATCCTTGGTTTTGGCTTGCAAATTCAGTTAACACCCCAATTCTAGTTTTGTCTTTAAAAGCATGAAAACTTGGATTTAAAGATGCAGGGGCCTTACTAAGATTATGCACGATTTTTTCTTGGGTATAGACCCCAAACGAAATACAAATAAAGAGTAGGGTCAGTATACTTTGTTCTTTTATCATTATCGTAATATTGAGGCTTCGCCAGTTTTGGTTATTTGGTTATTTCCGGTGGTCGTTCCTACAAATAAGTATCGAAAAGACGTATTACTATACGGTTTTCCCGTGCTTAAATTACCATCCCAACCCCAATTTATGGGCATATCGCCAAAATCATGTGCAACGCTATAAATTAGGGCTCCCCACATATCGTAAATTTGAAAAGTGAATGAGGCTATTCCAGTAAATTCTCCTTGGAAATAATCATTTATGCCATCTGCATTAGCGGAAAAAACATTGGGAAACATCACATCATAACCCTTACCAATTTGTACGCTTTGTTGTACTTCCTTGCTACAACCTTGCTGGTTATACAGTGTTAGTGTTGTGGTAAATATGCCCGGGAAGTTATAGCTGTGTGTGCTAACGGAACCCTCAGCATTTGGATCTACACTAATGATGGGGCTTCCATCCCCAAAACCCCACGATGCATAATCATAGCCGATTTCACTGGTATTGTTAAATCTAATGTCTTCTTTGGCCAATAAAAGACCCGTAATTTCAAATTCCTCTGAGCTATAGGTAAATGTAGGCTGCATTACTCCAGCGCTTAACGGCATTGTAAACCCACATCCTTGATTATTTACCACATTTAATGTGGCATTTTCCAATGGATTTGCAATTTGTACGGCATATGTATCTATACCTGTTTTTACGGAAGGCATAAGAACATTTTCATAGTAAAAACTTAAATCACCACCTTGGTTATTAAAAATGGATACAGAAATACTGCCTGGATTTCCCAAACATAAGGACTGGTCAAAATAGGGCCCGTCCAATAGTTGTAAGGATTCTGTTTTGTTAAGGGTGATTATTTCTTTATAAAAATAAGATGGATCAATCTGTGTACAACCGTTTATAGTACTTGTAACCGTAAGTCTATATCTTCCCACTTCCAATCCATTTAGTAAGGTAATATTTTGTCCTAAGGGTGTAAATACGGGTGCTGGATTATTTGTTGTGCCTGCTTCTTCTTTTTCCCATAAAATATCGTAAGGTCTATTGCCTCCGTTTAGGGCAATGGAAATAGCACCATCTGAGGTTGAACCACAGCTTACGAGGGTTATCGCCTTATCCACTGTAATAGGATCATATGCCGCGTTAAAAGTAAATTCAATTACCTCGGATGAACAATTTCTACTGTCAGTTATTGTTAACCCATACGTACCGGGCAAAGCATTAAAACTTGTAATGTCCTGTGCCATAAAATTGTTTGGGCCAGTCCAGTCGTATAAGTAATTTGAAATGTTATTGGCATCAATAAAAGGACTTCCACCAGCAACTAAATTGTTATCTAGCGTAAATGGGAAGGTTGCTTCACAGATTTCTAAAGTGTATAATTGAGTGCCCGCATAAGAAATAGCATCATAACGGTCCATAGTAAAAGATTGTACTACACATTGGTTGGTATCCGTTACGTAAATACTATGATTATCATTTGTAAGTGATGTAATGGTAGTTTCCAAAGTATTGAAGAAAACTGGAGTGCCATTATCTACAACATATTGATAAGGTGCCGTACCACCCTGAACAGCAACAGTAAAAGTTCTATTGGCATTTGTATCAAAACAATTTGGGTTTGTAGTCGTAACTTTTGTTGCGCTAAATAGTTGGGGAGCAACTATTTCAAAAGATTTAGTGCTGGTGCAAGGAGCGTTAGGGTCACTATTGGTATCGGTAACAATTACTTCATAGGTTCCTTCCCCTAAATTAGTAAGATTGGTACTATTGGTGGTGTAGCTTGTTCCGTTTTTATACCAGTTTATTTGCAGTTGGCTACTTGGATCTGCATTCACTTGAATACTTATTTCAGCATTGGTATCACCAGCACATTGCAGTTGCTCGTTGGTAAGCTGCACATTGTTGATCGCAAGTTCTAGTTTGGAGGCCACGTTTGTCGTAAATGCCGCTGTACATCCAATTTGGTCCGTTACAGATAGTACATAAACCCCAGGCACCAGATTCGTAATGTTTTCGGAAGAATACCCTACGTTATTTGGCCCTGTCCAACTAAAATCATAAGGAGGAAAACCACCGGTTACCGTTGTAGCTCCAATATTTAAGCTAATAGTGCCATCATTTTGTCCAAAACATGTCGCATTTTCCACAACAACGGAAGCTTCATCAAATTGTAAGCCCAAAGGCAGGGTAATTGTTTGTAATTCTTCCTGGCCACAGGAGGCATCTTTTACTTTTATAGTATAGGTAGCTCCTCCAGTTAAATTGGTATAGGTAATATTTGGATTGTTCGATGTTTGTACCAAGGTAGTGCCGTTGGGCCTAGTAAGCGTAAAGGTAAACGGGGCCATCCCTCCAGTACTGTAAGCTGTAATTGCTGTGTTGCAAGTATCTCCTATGTTTAGTGTTAAAAGCTCTGGTTCTGCAACCAAAAATGGAGAAGATGTTGTCCCACAGAATTCATTATAGACCGTTAATTGGTACACTCCCGCTGTTAGATCAGTAATGCTTAGTGTAGACGCTGTAAAGTTGGTATCCCCAATTTTAGTCCATTCATAGGTATTGGCAAGGGCGTTTGCTTGGGTAATTACATTGGAAGCACTTGCATTTGTTGAACTACCGGTACTGGCAAATGCTGTAAATGCTATTCCGGCAATTTTTGCGGTCAATATAATTTCATTTGCATTGGTTGAGGCAATTACCTCGCTAAGGTTTGCTCCCGTAGCAGCATTTATATTTTGGGCAAGGGCTGCGGCCACTTCATCACTATTTTGGATCTGATTTAGGCCATTCAAGGTTACTTGATGCTCATAGACAATACCATTGATAATTAGACTGTAGGTATTATTTAGCTCTGTAGTTCCCCAAAGGGAAATCGTATTGATTTGTTTTTGGGCAGTATTGCCTCCGGTAATTCTTCCATTTGGTATTACGATGCTTCCGTCATTTCCTCCAAAGCAACTCACATTGCCAATGTCATTTGCATTAACAGCGTCATTATCTATAATTGGATAAGGGATGACTGTTACTAATTTGGGCGATGTTTCATCCGTACAAGAAACTCCATTTATACTACTGGTAACCACTCTTTTAAAATAGGTAGACGTATTGAGTGTACTTGGGGGGGTATAATTAGCCTGTGTTGCATTGGTAACCATAGTGTATGATTGGTTGTCCGGAGAAGACCACCATTGATAGGTTATGGCTCCGATCCCTGTAGCTGACTCTTCTTCCACAATAGCATCGGGTTGATCACCTTCGCAAACACTTTGATTATCCCTTATTTTTCCAGCATATACGGCGTTGCCCGTTATGGTTATGGTATTTGTTTCTACCACGCAAGTAAGGTTGTTTAAAGAAGTTCTCGTGGTAGTTCTCTTGAAAAGTATCGTTCCTGTTGGAATTGGTGGAGCATATGAAGCAGTACTAACACCAGTATCCAACCAAATAACACCGTCGGTAGAAGTATACCAATTATAACTTTGGTCGTTAAAAGTACTACCCCCCGAAACCGCTAATGCCGCGGGCACATCGCCTTCACATATGGTTTGATTGTTGGTTAAGGTTCCCGGTACAATTTCGTCTGTGACCGCTACAACGATGATGTTGCTGTCTTCGGAACATACTACACCGTTTAAGGTCGAAAAAGCTGTTCTTTTAAAATAGGTGGTTGGAAAACTGCCGGCCATTGGATCGTAGGCATTATTTACCGCTCCATCTATTAAACTCCAGTTGGTATTATCTTCAGAAGAATACCATTGATAAGCCAGAGCGCCAGATGCTGTTCCATTAGTTGTATTATCCAATAAACCCGGGTCTTCTCCAAAGCATATTTGTTGATCACCCAGAACACTGCCCCCACTAACCACATTGATGATAACTTCAATCGTATTACTAAGTTCTTCGGGGCCGCATACATTTCCGTCAACAGTGGTCACATATCCTCTACGATAAAATTTATTGGATGTGAAGGCTATATTTGGGCTGTATGTAGCCCCTGTTGCACCAACTATTGCAGAAAAAGTAATAGCATCATCGGAATCATACCATTGAAAACCCAAATAAGGTAAACCCTCTATGGTACTTACATTGCCAATTGTTGGTGGGACGGTATTATTACATATGGTACTATCGGAACCAATATCGTTTGCATTAGGCACTAAAACCACTACGGAATTACTATTTACAACACAGGTTACACCAGATATATCTGTACTATAAGTGGTTCTATAATAGGTCGTTGTTTGCGTCAGACCAGTTGGTGGATCATAACTTAAGCTTGTTGCTCCAGGTACTAGGGCGTTGTTTGCAAACCATTGAAAAGCAAGCGTTTGACCACTTGCGGGCGTTAGTTCTTCTATTACACTTGGATTACCGCCTTCACATATTACTTCTTCATTGGTGCCATTTGTACCATTGGCATTGGTGGTACCAACGGTTCCGGCGGTAGCATTTCCTCCATTTATTATCTCTAAAATATTACTGCCAACACTACACGAAACTCCGTTTAGAGTGGAAGTGGTCATTCTTTGATAGTAACTGTCTGCGTTGACAGCGGGGGGGTCGTAAGTAATGAAAGTAGCTCCTGGAATATCCGTAAATGTAATATTGTCATTGGAAATCTGCCATTGGTAACTTAAAGTTCCAGAGGCAAGTAGGGTAAAATTGGTGTCGAAGGCCAGCGGGTCTCCTTGGTTACATACCACAGTGCTTCCTGTTGCCCCCGAGGTGAATGTTATGTTATGATTCGATGCATTATTGAACCTATTTACATAAATTATTATGGATTGTGTTATTGCTTCGCATGACGTAGTTGCCAGAGTTGCAGTTGCTTTTCTTCTATAATTGGCTTCTAAGGCGTTGGAGTTGTTAGGGGTATATGTAGCTTGATTTGTGTTTGCAATATCAGACCATGTACTTCCATCTGCTGAACTTTGCCAAGTATAGGTTATTGTTCCGTTGGAAGCCGCATCGGCTAAACTAGTAAGAGGAGCAATGTTTGCTGAACCACAAACGGTTTGAGTTTGCGAAATTGCTCCTTCGGATAGGGTAAGTAAGGTCACTAATGTTGGAAGACTAGTAGCCTCACAGGTATTCCCATTGCCGGTAAGGGTAACATTTCTTTTAAAATAAGCAGATGCTGTCAATCCTGAAGAAAAACTTAAGCTCTCTCCGGTTTCTCCTGCAATTGTATTGTAATTAACATTATCTGTTGAAGAAAACCATTGGAAATTAATGCCAATTCCAGAAGTAGTTCCATTGGTAATACTTATAGTGGAAGGGGCTTCATTTTCACATACGACCTGGTTCGCTGAACCTTCCCCACCCGAAATTATGCCCGCAACAGTTATGGTAATTTCATTGGTATACTCCGAACAAACTTTGGCATTTAGAATGCTTGTATCCATTCTTCTGTATTGGGTAGAAGTTCCAAGTATTCCAGGCGTAAATGTCGAGCCTATAGCAGCGGGTATAACGCTCCAAGTTACTCCATTATCGGTAGACTCTTCCCATGCATAGCTCAAGTTTCCGGCTGCAGTTGTATTGCTTAGATTAATTAAGGTACTTGGCAGTTCTCCAGCACAAATACTTTGATTGTTCCCAATTATTCCTAGGCTAAGGTTGTTTACAAAAACGGTACTTTCTGTAGAATGTTCGTAACAAACTTTTTCATTGTTCGCTACAAGTGTTTGCCTTCTGTACCTTGTAGTAACTAAAGGTGCATTGGCAAAATTGAATATAGTATTGGTTTCTCCATTTATATTTGTAAAATTTCCAGTGGTTGCAGATTGCCATTGATAGGTAATGTTTACATTGGAAGTAGTTCCATTTGTAATAACTATTGAATTGGGTATTTCACCTTCGCAAATCGTTTGGTCCGCACTTGCATTGCCCCCGTTAATTTCGT
This sequence comes from Bacteroidota bacterium, assembly GCA_024279425.1. Classification (GTDB taxonomy): domain Bacteria; phylum Bacteroidota; class Bacteroidia; order Flavobacteriales; family Flavobacteriaceae; genus Maribacter_A. The sequence continues at coordinate 21,163 of JAJRRO010000063.1, forward strand.
CAAGAACTGTGACGATAATTTCATTGGTATAATCGGAACAAGTAAACGCATTTAACAGTATACTATCTTGTCTTCTAAAAGAGGTGGTTTGCTGTAATGCGCTGGGTTGGTATTCCGCGTTGTTGGCCCCAGAAATAACTATCCAAGAATTTCCATCAAATTGCTCCCATTGGTAAGAGACAGAACCAGTTCCCGTAGCATTGACACTGGATATTAACAAGTCTGGGACTGCGTTATAGCAAACAGTCTCAGCACCTGAAATACTTCCTACCATAAAATTAGTGAAAGTTATGGTTGCTACGGTACTTATTCCTTGGCAGCTTGCGCCAGATACCGTTGTAACCCTTCTAAATTCTTGTACCCCTGTAGTAATATTATTACTGGCGTCATAGATATTTTGTGTTGCACCGTTTATGTTTTCCCAATTACCTTGATTGCTTTTTTGCCATTGATAAGTTCCATTGTTTTCCCCATTGTTTACGGTTAGTAACTGTAAATCATTTAAAGAGCAGCTATTTTGATTAGATGTGGTCCCTCCTGCTATATCGGATATAACGGTGACAATGACCGTATTCGTTTCCGCAGCACAGATACTTCCGTTAAAGGTACTGGTATCTATACGTTTAAAATAAGTTGTTTGCGTAAGAACATTTGGACTATAGTTGGCATTAATCGCTCCGGGAATATTTATAAAATCAATATTGTTTGTAGAAGATTGCCATTGATACGATATTGCCCCTTGCCCGGTAGCATTAAGGTTACTCGTAAGTGTGCCAGGACTTGTGCCATTGCAAATAGTGGTATCTCCTTGGATCGAACCTTCTGTAAAATTATCCAAAGTTATTGTTCCAGTGGTACTCATACCCTGGCAAGAAGCTCCTTGCTGTGTGGTTATTCTTCTATAATAGGATATGGGGGTGTTTAAATTTATGGGCACATAATTAGCAGCAGTAGCATTATTAATATCGGTAAAGTTAGTATTGTCCGTGGAGGCTTGCCATTGATAGGTCAGTGTTCCAGAGGTTGTATCGTCAGTTACCGTAATGGCTTGTAGTTCCGAAGCATCACAAAGATTTTGATTAGATGCCGTGCCTCCTAAAACTGCTGAATTTACAACAATAATTACGGGTGTAGTTTCATCGAAACAACTAAATCCGTTAATGACATTTGTTATTCTTCTTTTAAATGATGTGGATACTGCCAATATAGTGGGTTGATAAAAATTGTCTGTTGCCCCGTTAATGGGATTCCAAGTTCCCGAATCGTTTTTAAACCAATTGTAGACGGCTGCACCAGCAGGGGTTACCGCAACATCACTTGAGGTGCTTAACTGTTGAGGTGTGTCGGTGGTACAAATATTTTCATTATTCCCTTCTGTAATACTTCCTGGATAAATTTCATTTACGGTAATGGTTGCCGGGGTGCTTGTTAAAGTACAGGTTTCCCCATTTAGAGTAAAAGTGGTTAGTCGTCTATATTTACTTATCCCATTGGAAAAAGTATTATTGTCTACAACCAGTATTTCTGAATTGGAATTTGCAATGGGCGTCCAAATGCCGTTTTCGTCAATTTCCCATTCAAAGGTTCTGTTTTGGGCCACATTGGAACCCGTGACACTAATATTTTGTACATCTGCAATAGCACATACTTCTTGATTTACCCCTGTTCCCCCTGTGAGCGAACTAAAAGAAATCGTGGCAAGTGTCTCATTATCCGTTAGTCCATTAACATTATTACTATTGCCATCTAGTATATAATTTAAATTTCCGTCCGTTGTAGATGCATTTGGTATTAGCTGTATGCCAACATTTTCAATGGTAACAACATCTAAGGAACCCTGGCCGTTGGATGTAATAGTTATTTCCAACCTAGAAGCATTATTTGAGTCTTGGGATACCATTACATTAGTAATGTCCGTTCCTGTCTCTGCAAATGTGGTTGCATTTATTTCAAAGTTGGACGGCGCTTGGATAAAAAAGGTATAGATGCCAGCTTCGAAATCTGTTGCTAAGGATTCCGATAACACCAAATTTCCAAGATTTAGTTCGGTTTGCGGCAGGTTGGTGCTGCATATATCAAAACTGGTATTCTGTAATATCGTGGTTACTTGTGCTAGACTGTACCAGGTATTAAAACCAAATAACAAAGTTAAAAAGACTAGCTTTAAGGTCGATTTTATCATAACAATCGTAAAGCATTTTTAAACTTATATGAAATAATATTAGCTCATATTTGTAAGTAATAACTTATTTAACGATGGTGACCTAACTGTATTGCCATAAATTTCACAATAATTCACTTCAACCTTTTGTTTTGTTGTGAAACTGCATATAACAGTGGTGTATATTTTTATATGGATGCAACTATCTTTTAAAACCCACTCATAAATCAAAGTTGAAAAACATTCTAAAAGTGTCATCTATTTAAATGTTCTAAACCATCATATTCAAATAGAAAAACCGGAACTGCAAGAAGGAGGCTAGGAAAGAAAAGAAGCTTGCTTTTGAAAAAAAAGGCCAAGTGCCACAAACGCAATTCTTATAAAATCCAAGACTACCTTCTTACCATGTAAGAGATTTGGCATTCTTCTTTTTAGGCATTTGTTTTGCTTTTAAAGGTTATTGAATATATTAAATCTGTCTCTTAGATTTAACCCTTTAAAAGTTCACTTTTTGCTGACACTATACACATCGAGTACACCAATGATGAGCTGATAGTTTATCTAATGCAGTCGGAGTGGGACGACCGCCAGAACCGAAAGATAGAACGCCTGACCAAGGCCGCCAAGTTCAGGTATAGTGCCGTTATGGAAAATATCGATTACGACCCTACACGTAATATCGATAAAAACCAGGTAAACCGTTTTGCAGGCTGCGACTTTGTAATGCAAAAGGAGAACATATTGATAACCGGAAGCCCGGGTGTGGGAAAAAGCCATATGGCATCCGCCATAGGCCATCAGGCATGTTCGTTGGGCCATAAGGTGATGTACTTCAACACTGCCAAACTCTTAACCATGCTCAAAACATCCAAGGCCGACGGCTCTTATGTAAAGCAAATAAACAAGTTGGAAAAACAAGGTCTGCTCATATTTGATGACTTCGGACTTAAAGGCCTGGACAATATCAATAGACACTCCTTCATGGAAATCATCGAGGACAGACATGGAAAGAAATCCACCATAATCACCTCTCAACTACCTGTCGAGGCATGGCACAAGATCATAGGGGAACAGACCATTGCAGATGCCATTTTAGATCGTCTAGTCCATACAGCACATAGAATAGACATCAAAGGAGAATCAATGCGAAAAAAATTAAAAAATAAACAGTAATTTTAACCACAATGGAATCGATTTTAAGCACTTAGTTTACTATGCTCACTTTAATCCGGCGCACGTGGTATACTTTGACCGGCTCATCCAATATGCTCTTTTTTACGTAAATCTATATATTCGTTAAAATCATTTTGGCCAAGTACTTTAGGTAAGCCTTTATCCTGTAAATAAAGGGTGAAACCACTTCCTAACATTTGAAGTATGACTTTACTCTTTACATTTTCCTCTTTTTAAAGGTTTACCGCAATGGACTTATCCTCGATCACATTGAAGTTTTTAAGCACTCTAAGCTTTGTCGTTGTAAGCCTTGAATTGTTAAATCCGATTGTAACAAAAAACTGTTCCTTTTTATTGGCATCCGAAAATTCGAATCCAATTTCTCCATTTCCAATGCACGAATCCAAATCGATTGAATAGGTCGCAAAAGGATTAAAACCTCCAAACCATATTGCAGTCTGCGTATCTTCTTTGGATTGAATGACTAATTTGTCATTATTGATTAAAATGTTGGCTTGTTCATTAGAATAATGTTTCGCAGGGTGCATTACCGATAATCCAACGATTTTTTGGGGTTCAAGTCTTGCCAATGAAATTGATTGATCCTCATCAAATATCATTCTTTGCACACCTTGTCTTACAAAGTTTATCTTCTCTGGTGAAGTCTGACTTAACCCAACGTGATTTATAGTAATGACCAGAATTATGGAAAGAAATAGATATTTCATAAATTTTATTGTTACTCTTTTTTAGATAATTTTCTGATATTAATATCCTTATAAAACACCTGCATGTTTGGTCCTTTGTGAACCTGAAGAGCGAACAATCCAGCATCTGAATTCTTGCCTGTTTCATTATCAACTACATCAATGGTTTTATGCCCATTTATATAATGCTGCAAGTGATTACCTTTGGCAATAACCTTATAATCGTTCCATTGTTCACTTTTGATATTCTCTTGAATAAAAGCACTGTCTGCAAATTGATTTTCAGATTTATTTCCATCTTTATCAATAACAACCTGTTTTCCTCGTTTTGCTAAAACTCCTCTCCCTTTTTCTTCGTATAAAATTCCGGTATGGTCTAAACCAGCCTCCATATCTGCTTGATATCCACCCACAACAAACAAGGCTTCATCAATTACTTTTGAACGGTATTGAACACCACTATTACCACCTATAATCTTATATTGAAAAGTGAGTTCAAAATCTAAAAATGAATCTTCATATATTAAAAAGGTGTTCCTTTCTATTTGATTTTCATCTGTCGTTTGACCTAGAATACAGCCATCCTTCACTGACCAAATACGAGAATCTCCTCGCCATTTATCCAAACCTTCTCCATTAAAGAGCGAAATTATTTTTGCTTTTTCCTGCGAAGTTTCATTTTGAGATTTGCATGACAAAAGTGTAATACAAACAAATAGATACACCCAACTTAGTTTCATTATTTTGTTTTTATGTGATTTTTTATTTAAAAAAATTAATTTTTATACACTTTATTATTTTTATCTCCTCCTGCAACCAAATACGCCAATAAATCTGTTAACTCTTGTTCATTTAATCGATTAAAAAGTCCAGGAGGCATTGGTGAAACCAGAGATTCTTCTTTTGAATCAATTCTACTTTTTCGAATGATTGTTTTTAAATCGGGTGCGAAAGCATTGGTACTTATCTGCAGCGCGCCTTTATCTTCTTCTATAACTTTACCCGTAACCATTCTACCGTCTTCCATATGATACGTGTCATAGCGGTATCTATCAGAAATTGTGGACGAAGGATCTACAACAGCCTCGGCTAAATCCTCAATTGAGAACCTAGTCCCTACTTTAGATAAATCTGGCCCTATATTTCTTCCTACTCCATTCATACTATGACAATTTGCACATAACGAAGCCTTAAAATAATCTCGCCCGTTTTCAAAATTTGCGTTCTTTCTGTTTTTAGAATACGCTTCTTTCACAGATGAAACACTCCAATTTTGGCCAGGGCCATTAGGCTGTTTTGCTCCTTTTGCAAAATTATTTACATCTCTCAGTGCTTCACTTGCCAAAGCTTCGAAAAACTGTCTATCCTCTATAGGTACATTTGCAAGTGCTGTTTCTTGAATTGCACGAATAAACTGGGCATACGATTTTCCTCCCGACCTTTGCAAAGCTTTACTATACCAATCAAAATACCTTGTTCTCAATTCCTTCGTCCAGCCCTCAGTAATAACACCTAAACTCTTGGCATAACTTACATGTTGAGCATTTGGCATGTTTTCTAGCATCTCTTCTACTTGTTTTCCGTATTGCTCACTTCGTTGAGAAATTTCACTAGAAAGATAAAGACATTTCTGACTTTTATCTTCTTCTCCAGACTCCATAGCCGTTAACGTAGATTCAATGATTTCTGATCCTTGTAAAAAACTAAGTGTTTTGCACAACTCTTTGTTTACAACGGCAGAACTCTTTAAGTACTCAGGTAGTAATATATGAACAAGACGACTCTTTAGAGATGCATTTATAGTATTCTCTTTACGAATCAATAATAACTCAATAGCTCTAACAAAATCGATTTTCTTTGACTCTTCGAAAGATGTCCAATCAATTTCTACTAATTTGTTTAGCGCATTCTCTTTATCAGAATCATTTCCACTTCTAGCAATCGCAATAGACAAAGCAATAGTTGAATTATGAGATTTGTTTTTATTAATCTCATTTTTCCAAAGATTATAATCTTGCTGTTCCAATGCTGTTCTAGCTGCAAATCTTGTAAATCGATCTTCATGATCTATGTTAGAAAGTATAAAGTCAATTTTACTAGCATCTTTCTTGGTATGCAATACTTCTAATTCTTTTCTTAATGATCTTTCTTTTTTTCCTCCTTCATGTTCTGCTAATTGAATAACTTCATTAGGTTTATCACCTTCATATTTAAGTCTATACAATTTCGACTCTAAACGTCTTCCTCCTGTCAAAAAATAAATTGCTCCATCATCTCCAACGATTCCTTTCGTTAAAGGTAAAGGCACTCCTGATAAAAATTGTGTTATTTCTACATCATAACTACTTCCTTTAGGAGTCAAACTAGCAAAATACATGGTTCCATAACTCCAATCAAATAAGAAAAGCCCCTTTTGATAATAGGACGGAAACTTAAGTCCTTCGCCATGTATTAATCCTGTTGGAGATCCTTGTCCTAAATTGGCAATTCCAGGTAAATTATCTGGATATTCTGGCAAGAATTTTCCAGATCCCGAACGCCAACCAAACTCACTACCACTCGTAAAATGACATAATCGAATAGGTCTATACCAAGGCATTCCTAAATCCAATTCCATATCTGAATCAAAACCAAATAATTCTCCATCTTGATTGAAAGCAATATCATAAGTGTTTCGCATTCCAACATTATGAACAATCCATTCCTCTGTTTCAATATTGACCTTTGCAACCCATCCTCCTGGTGCTTTTATTTCATTTACATGGCCACTTGGATCTTTTATAGAAGGAATTATATTGTCTTCATCCCAAATTCGTGGCGCATAACTCTGTATTTCTTCAGGTATCTTTATACGATTGCCCAAAACCAAATAGAGGTCTTTTTTATCTGGAGAGAGTAATATATTATGAGGTCCATGCTCTCCAAAACTACCTTTAAAAATTCGCAAAGCTTGCACTTTGTCTAATGCTCCATCACCACTGCTATCCATAATTTTGTAAAATCCACTATGGATAAACAAATCGCGCCTAACATTAGAATTTACCAATACATACAAAACGCCTTTATGCCAAAGAAGCCCCTGTGCCAGTCCAATATTTAAATCTAGTTTTTTAACAACAATTCCTCTTAATTTGTTGCTACTGTTTGGAAGAGTAACGTGGTAAATATGACCAAACTGATCGGAAGTATATAGATTCCCTTGATCATCTTTTGTCATGGCTACCCAAGAACCTTGTTCATGATCTTTAGGTGTGTACAAATCTTCTAAAACAAACCCTTTCGGAATTGTGATTTCATTTGAAACATAGGTTTCAACAATTGGCTGTTCTTTGTTTGTACAAGAAACAAAAATTATTAAGGACACTAATAAAAAAGTGTAAACTGCTTTTTTCATTAATTTGGATTTAAAATTATATACATTTGAGACCTTGACATCGTCATTTTATTTTTCAAAATATCTAAGTCTAATTCAATTCTTTAATTTTTACGTTTCTGAATTTCACCTCATCTCCATGGTCTTGTAACAAGATATGTCCCGTCTCAAAATTCCCGAAATTCTCCCACTTTTGATATTTGCTATAATTTACAAAAGCATCCCACATCTGTGTATTTCTTTCGTATTCTACCACTTTAACACCATTTAAGAAATGAGCCACTTTATTTCCTCGTACTTCTACGCTAGCTCGGTTCCATTTATTAATCCCGTTAAAACGTTTTACTTTTAAATTTTTATTAAACATTTGTCCGTTTGCTGGAATCAAATCATATAAAGAAGCAACAGTTCTGTTACCTAGATTTCCTTTTTTTGCATCAGGATGTTTCTTGTCGTCTAAAATTTGGAATTCACATCCAATGGCAGATCCACCCCCACTATTTATATTTCCTTGAACAAAGTATTTTATTCCACTATTTGCTCCTTCCGTCATATTAAAATCAACTTCCAAAACAAAGTTTTTATATTGTTTCTCTGTTACTATATCTCCACCGTTACCTGATTCTGCTCCATCTGATTTTTCAACTACCAAATCGTCATCTTCAATATGCCAACCACGACTTGGAAATTCGTTCAATTTTACACCTCTCCAACCTTTGGTTGATTTTCCATCCCACAATAATTTCCAACCATTTGCCTTTTCAGTTGCTGTTAATTCATTGGTTAAATAACTTACTTCTCTAATATCACTTGGCATTGATTTACGATGATCCTGAACATTATCCGTTATAATGCGAATATTCTTCCAACGAATCGTTTTACCTTCACGGTCTTTACTACTTCCTATTCCATGTACTTGTAGTCCAATGAAACCTTCTGCCGTTAAATCATCAACTAAGTTTGAAACAGGGATACCGTTTAACCATGTTCTGATAGAGTTTCCTACAGCCTCTACTCTGAAAGAATTCCACTGCTCTTTTTTATATGCCTTTTTAGCGACTTGATTGTATTCAACTGGATATAGCCATCCTCTTCTACCTTCATCAAAAATTCCGGCAGACCAAGCTCTTTCGCTGTGATCACATTCTACTTGATAACCATGAACTTTTCCATCTCTATAGTCCTTAAAACTGTTACTTCTTACCTGAACACCAGAATTAATACCAGCATCCATTCTCATATCATATTCCAAAATAAAATCGCCGTATAATTTCTTTGTCGTAAGAAAAGTATTTGGAGTTCCAGTTTTAGTAGTTCCTACAATCGTTCCATCCTCAATTTTGTATTCCGCTTCACCGTTTAAAACTTTCCATCCTTTTAAATTTTTTCCATTAAAAAGATTCTTCCATTCCGCACTTTCTTGTGCCGTAGCAATTAGTGTAGAACTGACAAACAACAGTCCTAGTAAACATATTTTTCTCATTTAATTATTTATTTAAGTTTTACTTTATTTATTCTTCAACTCAAAATTAGTATCCTATTCTTGCAAACCTTTTAAACTACATAACAATTAGCAAATCCAATTTTTTGAAAGTCAAACATTTTATCGTGTGTGAACACGGGCATACTTGAATTTTGTTCCTTTTTAGTTAAATTGTTTCTAACTAATTCTTTACTGGTTGACTAGTCATTTTCCACCTTTAACACTCCACCATTAGTCAAATCGTTATGATTGATTTCTGGCTTATCAAGAACAGCGTCATTCCATTTAGCGTTTTTAATATATCTATTAGTATTGCTATTATCTTCAGTTACGATTTCTATTTTATCACCTTTATAATAATTGGTATTCAAATGAATAGTGATTTTATCAAAAATCGGACTTCCAATATCCACCTTAGGTGTCAACTCAGCACCAGATTTCATTTCAAACAATCCCATTTTCATCAATGCCGAAAGTGAGCCCATTAGCCCTTGATCTTCATCTCCACTATAACCTAAATTAGGAGATAAATCACCAAACACCGTATTTACTACTTCTCTCGACCAATATTGCGTAAGCCAAGGTTTTCCAATATGGTTAAACACGAAAGCGGTTTCTATAGAGGGTTGATTGCCATAATTAATCGGTATTTTTCTATAGGCATCATCCAATTCACTCGAATGGGATTTTCCTGAAGTAAAATCTAATTTTGCTGCTGTTTCAAAAGACTCATTCAACTTATCTACTGCAGCGTCATTTCCTCCCATTAATTTAGCGAGACCTTCAAGATCTTGCGGTACATACCACGTGGCTTGAGCGGAGCTGGCCTCTACGAATCTTTTTTTAACCTCATAAGGATCAAAAGGTGTTTGCCAATTTCCATCATGATCTTTAGGTCCCATCCACCCAGTTTCTGAATCAAACACATTCTTCCAATTATTTGATCGAGACTTAAACAACTTATAATCCTCCTCTTTTCCTAAGGCTTTTGCCATTTGAGCTAGGCACCAATCTTGATAAGCATATTCTAAGGTTTGGCCTGCTCCTCCTTGATGTCCTGCATACCTTTTACCTAAGGGATAAGGAACATAGCCTTTATCAATATAATATTCTAAACCACCCCCCTTTTATAGTTTTATGTTCGTACCCAGACTTCCCCATAGTACCACCAAGCATATGGTTTTTCTTCATGCCCTGATATACTTTCTCCACGTCGTAATTTCGAATGCCTTTCATGTAAGCACCAACAATAAACGGGGTGGAAGAAGCTCCAGTCATTACGTGCGTATAATTTCCTCCTGATGGGCCTCTTGGAATAAATCCTCCATCATCGTACATGAGTAACATCGAAGTAATAAATTCTTCAGCTATTTCGGGATAAACCAACTCCCATAGGGTCGTAATTGTCCATTGTGCTTCCCAAAAAGAGTCTGAATTGTAATGATTGAATTTTGGGCTCCCGTTCGCATCCAAAGGAATTTGCCCTGTCCTCGGCTGATCCCCAGTCATATCACAGTATTGTCCATTTGCATCACTAACAATGCGCCTTCCTTGTAATGACTTCCATAAATCGGTATAAAAAAGACGTTGCTGCTTTTCTGTATTTCCTTCAATTTCAATACGTCCTAGACGTTCATTCCACTCATTTCTAGATTCCGCAACTACCTTGTCGAAATCCCAATGATTCAGTTCTTTTTCTGTATTTAGTTTTGCCTGGTCTGCATTTACATAAGAAATTCCAACTTTCATTTGTGGAATCCTACACGTCTTGTAGAGGTTAACTCAACATTGATTCCATAATCTTTTAGTTTTAACTGATGGTAACCGGGAAACACGGTTTCATCATCATGAGAAAAAGAAGACTGGTAATTATTTTGTCCCAAATGACCTTTAAATTTTCCAGTTGTTGGCATAACAGGTACACCAGAAAGTTGCCAAGCGCGGATATGACTGAAAAACTTTATAGAATCTTCATCATATCGATAACCCGAATTCCATGCCCAATCAATATCCATATCTGGACTCACATTAACTATTCCAAATGGTCTACTCGCTGAGGAAAAATAAAACCAACGTGAATTAGCGGCATCTAAAAATGGATATACCATATCTACAAACTCCGGGCTATCCTTTTCTTTATTAATATTTATACTGCAACTGCACAGCAATAATGTTAATAGTATAGTGCAAAACAATATGTATTTAGTTCTTGATAGCATATGATTTGATTTCTTAATTTTTGAATGTGTTTTTATATTATAGCCACAAAAGTTTTCAATTTTTCATGCTAAAAAACTTGAATGATCCATTTATTTACGCATAGTAACTCCCGAGATATTTGAATTTTTACCGAAGGGTTTAACTTCTTTTAGCACACTTCCATTTACAGACAACTTACTTAAATTTAGCCCTTTTACATCTTTTATCACAAATTGTGTATGTTTTGATTGAGAAAAAACACTGCCTCCCTCAATATTTAAATTTCTAACATCATCAAAAACATATGCTGGGCGATAATCCTGCTCTCTGGCACTTAACCGAACATTTTTCATTGAAAGCCCATCTACATGTCGAACATATAATCCCCAAGATGGTAATTCTCCAAACATAGAAAATTCAGGATATGAAAATTCTCTTTCTGGAACGGAATTCAATCGCCAAAGCGGCAAACTGGCATACCCTTGATCTCCCCTCCCTGGATATGAAATTGAAACATTTTCTAAACTAACATTTTGTACATTATGTCCTGGAAGTCCAGATATTGAAGCTGGAAATATATTGTGGAAAAATGGAGAAACAGGTCCTTGTATGACATATTCAATATCCGGCTTTTCAAAAGGAATGTGAACATTTAAATTTTTGATAGTTATATTTTTAATAGACCCTATTTCACCTTCTTTATTTCTACGACCTAATTTAATAAAAAGAGCATTTCCTGTATTCGTGGCTGTAACATTTTTTACTACTACATTTTCAATATGTCCACCATCTACGGCTTCAAAAGCCAAAGCAGATCTATAAGTGTCAAAAATTGTAATATTTTCTATCGTAATATTTTTAAATCCACCATGGGATGCTGTACCAAATTTTATGGCACTCGCACTAGAACGTATTGTACAATCTGCAATATAAACATTGTCATTAGTGTGATCTTTTGAATGTGACTTTAGGCAAATTCCATCATCGGCAGCATTTACATAACAGCCTGTAACTCTCACATTCTTGCAATCGCTAATATCAATACCATCATTATTCCAATAGGCATCACTATCGACTTTGATCTTATCAATAACCAAATTCTCGCACTTATCATACGTTTGCACCCAACAAGCTGCATTCTTTACTGTAACTTCTGAAATAAGTACATTCTTGCACTGCACCATTTCAATAATTTGAGGACGCAAATATTCACCAGGCCTTTTTCTTCTCAAATTATAATGTACACTATCCAATTTTCCTACATGAAAAAGACTATCGACTTTTAATGCTAATTTTTGGCCTTGACCATTTATTATACCCTTACCGGTTATAGATATACGATCTTGATTATTGGCAAGAATAAGTGACTTCCAACGATTTGTACTTTTATAATCGTAGGGATTCGTACTTCCTAAAAGAATAGCCTTCTCATTTAAATGTAATTCTACCCCTGATTTAAGAATAATACTTCCTGATAAAAAAATTCCTTCTGGCACAATTACCTTCCCTCCTCCATTTTTAGAAGCTTGATCAATGGCAGCCTGAATAGCAGTTGTGGCTATGGTTTTTCCATCACTTTTAGCACCGAAAGATTTTATATTATATTGCTGGCCAAAGATGACCGAAGACATCATTAAAAACAAACAAGTTGTTATCAATTTCATATACCTGTTTTTTTCTGGAATTAGTTTTAACATCACAACAACATGAAATGATATTTCTTTCAAATTTTAAAGCTTATAATATTCTTCCCATCCCTTTCTAGGCTGTGCTCCAGTAAGTAGCACATTCGCCAGTGGATTATTGGTGATTTGCTTCGTTTCACGATTGAAAATTAGTTTTGTATTTAATCTTTGTGCCAATACGCCCAAGTTAAATACTTGACTTAAAGGTCCTGCAATTTCGAAGGACGATCTACATTTTTCCTTACCCTTACATGCCAATAAGAAATTCTGAAAATGATCTGAAGGACTTTCAGGTACTATAGGTAAACTACTTTGTATTTGTAATGCACGTTTTTCTGGAATAATCTCTAATGGACGACCGTGACTGCCACCTTTAAAAGTTAAATCTTTACCATAAATAATTTTACCCGCTTTTAATTTTTTAGGCAATTCGGTACCATCGGTTGGTGGTGGAATGTTAGGATCTGCCTTTAATTCGCCATAACCTTCTGGTAATGGTGGTAAATTATCTACACCATCGTACCATGTAATATCAACTGGTGGCATATCGCCTCGTTCAGGAAATTTAAATACTAATGTTGAAGCTTTTGGAAAGAAAAACGGATTATGACCTTCAATTTTAACAGGATCAACCTCATAAGGTAAGCCCAACTCTAAAAATTGATGTGCGGTATCCATAATATGCGCTCCCCAATCGCCCAAAGCTCCCATACCAAAATCGTACCAGCAACGCCATTGACCATTAACAAAATCTTTATTATAATCATGTTGGTTAGCGGTTATTAACCAAGTATCCCAGTCCATTGTTTCTGGTATATTTTCAGCATCAGGAAATTTCGTCATTTTAGTGTCAAATCCATGCCACCTTCTTCTTCCATTCATGTGTGCCGTTATGGCCGTAACATCTTTAATAATACCAGCTTCTTTCCAAGCTTTAAACTGAAAATAGTTTTCCCCAGAATGTCCTTGATTACCCATTTGAGTAACCACATTATATTTTTTTGCTCCTTTAATCATGAGTTCTACCTCATTAAAAGTACGTGCCATGGGTTTTTCTACATATACATGAATTCCTATAGACATGGCGTGCATAGTTATTGGGAAGTGGGAAAAATCTGGAGTACCAACACTAACGGCTTCAATATCATCACCCATTTTATCGAACATCTCTCTAAAATCTTGAAAACGCGGTACGTCTGGAAATTTCTCTAAAATCTTAAGCGTATGTGGAGCACCTATATCTACATCACACAATGCCACGATATTTGCTAATCCAGTTTCAAACAATGAATTAATAATGCTTCCGCCTCTAAAACCAATCCCGCAACATGCAAGATTTACTTTATTATTAGATATTGTTTTTCCCATTGAATTTCCTAAAACTGTTGAAGGTATTAAAGAAAGTCCTGCTGTTGCTGAAGCGCTATTTTTAATAAAATTTCTTCTTTTCATATGTCCTAACTATATTTTTTTAATTAAATGCTTAAAATTCAGTTAGCTTAATAATTCTTCTATTTATCGATTACCGTCTAGCTGTTTAAAACTAAACCCTAATAAAATATATTAGGGCCTAGTAACAAACTTAAAAAACTAACTTACAAAGTTTCTTAATTAATACCCATCGTTTTGAGGCACAACATTAGATGCTAAATCTATTTCTTGCTGAGGTATTGGTCTTAAATAGTGTTTTGCAGCTATTGTACCACTTGCTTTAGTCCAAGGGTTATGTTTGTTCGCTCTATCAATTAATGTTTCAGTACGTTTTAAATCATACCATCTGTTATATTCTCCCATTAACTCTCTCATACGCTCATCTAAAATCATATCGATTGTAACCGCTCCAGCCGCTCTATAGGACGAAGCAACTAAAGAAGTAACATCTTCTGGAGTTGAAGCTTGCATAGGATCTGAACCAGCATTTGCGCCTAAAGCGCGATCTACAATCTCGTTGTAATACATATCAGCACCACCTAAATTACCACCAGACGCACCTTTAACAATAGCTTCAGCAGCTAACAAATATGCTTCAGCAGAACGGAATAATGCAAAATCGAAAGTTCCTTCACCATTTGCATATGGAATGCCTGGCTCCCAAAATTTCCAAAACATTGGAAACTTAGTGTTATTATGATAGTTTGAATTCCCTTCGTTTCTACCATATTCATCATTATTAAGTACAGCATATGGCATGGTACCTCCAACAATATCTAATCCTCTTTCTGCAGCTGTGGTAACTGGGTTATCCCAAGGTCTAAATTCAAGCACTTTATCGCCAGCGGCAATATCGATAGGTGTAGCACCTTCTGCAGGCACAAAACCTGGTGCATCAATTAACGCATATAATGCATCAACCCAATTATGATCGTGTCTTGTATCGATGTTTGGATCATACAATCTATACGTGGAAGGCGTTGCAATAAACTTATTTAAATATCTATTGTAAGCCGATGAACGCGCCACAGAACCAGGAATATCGTCTGCACCACTACCAAAAATAGAATGATAGTCGTTACCTATAATACTTTCGTTATTGGTAGCATCTCCAGCATTGGTAAGCGTATTTTCATTAAACTGTACAGCAAATACAATTTCATCGTTTTTAGCATTTTGCATACCAGGATTATTGGTTTCTAAAGTTGGATTTTCAACTCTTTGAGGGAACAAATCGTTATAGTTTGCTGCCAATGGATATGCCGCTATAACTTTATCTGCAAAATTTAGTGCTTGATCAAAATCTGAAGCACTACCACCTAAAGAACCATTAAAATTCCATCCACGTGTTAAATAAACTCTAGATAATAAAAATTGAGCAGTACCTTTAGTAACACGACCATAATCGGTTGATGATGCCACTGGCAACGTTGCTTCTGCTGCAGTTAAATCTGCAATAATTTGCGCATAAACATCGGCCGCAGGAACTCTAATTAATTCTTTATTCGCACTTGTAGTTTCTACTAATGGCATTGGAATATCTCCCCATTGTTGTACGGCATAAAATAATGCTAATGAACGTAATACCATAGCTTCTGCCACACGATCTTCTTTTAAAGCCTCGTCCATACCAACAACACCGTCTGCACGTGTTATTACAGTATTTGTTCTATTAACCTCTCTATAAAGTAGGTTCCATAGTGTTGCAAGAGGCTCAAATGCTGCGTTAAAATTTAGATCATAAGCATCCTCTACTGGGTATGTAGTTGAGGTAGCTGCCTGATCCCAAGCACCAGCACTAAACTCATCGGTTCCTCTTAATACCAACGTTCTTTCGCGAATAATATCACGATACAACGGATATATAGATCTTGTTAAATCTTCAAAACCATCTGGTGTTGAATAATAACTATCTGCTGTTTGCAATGACACTGCCTCTTCGTCCAACAAATCGGTACATCCAACTGTTGCAAAAAGCAGCATGATTGCAGTAAATACTTGCCAATTTTTATATGTTTTCATCTTATTTATATTTTTTGTGAGACTTTTTATATTTTGTTCTACCATCATCTAATTAAAAAGACAAATTTAATCCGATTGCATACATTGCATAAGGAACATCATCACTATTAGCTCCAGAATTATACTCTGGACTAAGTCCTTTTACATCTGTAAACAAAATTGGGTTCGTAGCTTGTGCATAGACTCTTAATTGGCTTAAACCTAAAGTCGATAATACATCTTGAGGAAGTGTATACCCCAAAGTGATATCTGAAATTCTTAAGAAATCCGCTTTAACAACAGACCAAGACCTTCTTGGTGTTTTTCCTGAACCTCCAGTACCATTTAAACCATAATAATCATTTGTTGGATTGTTTTGTGTCCAGTAATTAAGCGATGCATCCTTATTGTATCTGTCTGATGAAATATCACCCATAGTACCATCTAAATATCTACTTTTCCATTGTACACCTTGTCTTGTATATACGAAGAAAGAGAAGTCGAAATCTTTGTAATTAAACATGTTACGAATACCCAATGTAAAATCTGGAGATTCATTTCCTACTACGATTCGGTCATCAGCATCTGTAATGGCGTTATCATTATTTTGATCTACGAATTTTACTTGACCAGGCACGTATCCATAAACAGCAGCTTCTGCCGCCTCATCCAATTGCCAAATACCAGCAACTTCATAGTAATAAAGAGAATTAACCGCTTCACCAACAAATCTATTGTTTCCAACATCTTTTAGTAAGCCACTTGCTAACTTAGTTACTTTATTTTTGTTTGTAGAAAAAGTAAAATCAGAACTCCATCTAAAATTATCATTGGCTACATTAACCGTATTTAATAAAACCTCTACGCCAGAGTTTTCAATTTCCCCTACGTTATCAATAACATCAACAAAACCAGTAGAATTAGGAAGTTTATCTCCTAAAATTAAATCGACTGTCTTTCTGTTATAAACTTCGATAGACGTCGTAATTCTGTTATTAAGAAGTCCTAAATTTAAACCAATATTAAGCTCTTTACTACGCTCCCAAACTAAATTCTGGTTAGCTAAGTTATTAATAGCAAAACCAGTAGCTGCAGAACCATCAAAATCATACTGTGTTTGAGAAATGCTCGACTGTGTCGCATAAGGGCTTATAGACGTTGCGTTACCTACCTCACCATAACTCACTCTTAATTTTAAATCGGAAACGACGTCAGAATCTTTTAAAAAGTCTTCATCGCCAATACGCCATCCTACTGCTACAGAAGGGAAAAATTGCCATTTATTATCTTCAGATAATACCGACGCTCCATCTGTTCTTCCTGTTAAAGTCAACAAGTATTTATCTTTAAACGTATAATTAATACGTCCCATATAAGAAATTAATGCTCTTTCTGCTAAGTCAGATTCTAATCTTGTTACCTCACCATTTCCAAGTGCATGCCATAAGGATCTGTATGGTAAATCTTTAACATCGATACGAGAATATTGTCGACGCTCTTCAAAAATACTATGAAGTCCTGTTACCGTAATATTATGCAATCCAGTATTCAATTTATAAGTAAGAATGTTATCTAAAGTATAAGTTGAAATATCTGTCGTTTGCTGATTAACTCTTGGCAATCTTGTTGTTTTTTGAGACTTCGTATAAGTCCCTCTATAATCACCTTGTCTTTGATTTGTTATATTAGCAGAAATAGAAGACCTAAAAGTCAAACCTTTTACTGGTTCAAATTGAGCAAAAGCATTTGCCAACATGCTAGATCGTAATGTTTCTAGGATGAAGTTTTCTGGGTTTATCTCTACTAATGGATGTATTACTTGACTATCATCAATTCCCATAAATACGGCATAGCCATTCCAGTTTTTATCACTGGCTTGATCTGCAGTTTGCAAGTCGTCGAAAAAATTAGTTCCTGTAGGTCTAGATCTATATGCCGAACGAATAGCCTCAGTACCGCCAAGATTCTGTTTGCTAAAAGCATAATTTACAGTCATTCCGACTCTTACCTTGTCATTTATTTTACTTTCCAGACCTCCTTTAATGGTGTATCTTTTATACCCAGTCTCTAAAGTATTTCCTTCTTCATCTAAATATCCACCTGAAAAATCGTAAGTCGTATTTTGTGATCCTCCAGATACTGAAATGGTATGACTTGTTTGAACACCAACTCCAGTAATCAAATCTAACCAATCGGTAGAATTTCCGCTATCAATCATCGCTTGCTCACTTGCTGTTAATTGTCTTCCTGTTGGACTACCTCTTTCAATTGGTCTATCTACATATACTGTTTGATAGAACTGTTGAGCAGTCATGAATTCTGGTAAATGTGCAGCTGTTTTAAGCCCCATAAAACCATTATAAGTAAATTTCGCTTTTCCTGATTTACCTTTTTTAGTCGTAACAATGATTACACCATTGGCACCACGAGAACCGTAGATAGCCGTAGAAGATGCGTCTTTTAATACATCGATACTCCCAATATCGTTAGGGTTAATGGCATTCAAATCGCCTCCCGTAACACCATCAATAACCACTAAAGGCTCACTGCCAGTAGAACCACCAAAGTTACTAAGACCACGAATATCAATAGTATAACCATCACCTGGTCTACCTTTTACTTTATTAATATTTACACCCGTCACTTGCCCTTGAATGGCAGCAGCTGCAAATGTAGGATTTGATCTTATAATCGCATCCGATTTAATTGAACCAACGGCACCAGTTAAATCACGTTTCTTTTGTGTACCGTAACCAACTACCACGACTTCACTTAACGAATTGGCTTCTGCTATTAAGCTAATATTAAATGTTGTTTGGTTTCCAATTTGAACTTCCTGAGTTGAAAATCCAATAAAGGTAACTGTTAACGTTGTAGCACCTGAAGGTACAGAAAGGGTAAACTTTCCATCGAAATCTGTCGCTGTTCCATTATTAGAACCTTTAACGATTACTGTAGCACCTGGTAATGGTACGCCACCTTCATCGGAAATTGTTCCGTCTATTTGTTTATTCTGAGCGAATGCAATAGATACGCTAAAGAAAAATGCCATCAGCATTAAACAATTTAAAAAGCTAAATGGCTTTTTGTTGTTCTTGGCTCGAAGTCTCCTAAAATTTTTACTTTGGTTCATACAATAGTTGTTTTAATTTAAGTTTGGTTGATTGTAATTTTTAATCATACTTAATAATAGGTTTACATTAGTTGGTGTTTTCGTGCGTTTGCATTTTTTAGTGTGCGCACACGAAAATTTAAATAATTGAAAATATTAATAACAAGAATTTCGAACTAATTTAAATTCCTATCATTAATATTGTGTAAAATTATGGAGGAATTGCATTTTATACATGGAAAAATCCATCAAAATCATGGAAAAATTCACTAAAAAACAAGAGATTTTTGTAGCCTTCCCCTTTTTAGGGAAGGCTACAAAAAGGTGAAGGCTACAATTAGTCGGTTTTTAAATTATTACCCTAAATACTACGCAACACGATCGTAATTATTACTACTCTATCTAATTATTTAAGGTATTTACTTGGAGAGTTTCCAAATTGATTTTTAAAACATTTACTAAAATACAGTGGATCATTAAAACCAACCATGTTTGCTACTTCAGATACGTTATGCTTTTTGGTTTTTAATAACTGTACTGATTTTTTTAAGCGCATAGTTCTAACAAATTCCTTTGGAGTAAGATCGGTCAATTGTTTTATCTTTCGATACAATTTTGAGGAACTCATTCCCATTGCATCACATAAATATTTATCAGTCAACTCTGGATTACTCATAGAGCCTTCTATTACATCTTTTACTTTTGAAATAAAATCAATATCAATTTGAGAATGAGCCAAGGTACTCACATCACTTTCTACTTCCCCAGAAAACTTCTGTTTTAAGTCTGAATGAATTTTTATAATATTCTTAATTCTCGTTTTTAACAAGGATGGATCAAAAGGTTTTACTAAATAACCATCAACTCCAAGACTGTATCCTTTTATTCTATTTTCATTTTCCGCTAAGGCAGTTAATAAAATAATTGCAGTATGACTAATATACTCGTCATTTTTAACCGCTTGCACATACTCGAAGCCATTCATTTCTGGCATCATCACATCAACCACACATAGAATTGGCTTCACTCTTCTACAAACTTTCAAACCTTCCACACCGTTTTCAGCTTCGTACACTTTATAATAATCTGACAAGAAATCAACGAGATATTTTCTAAGTTCAAGATTGTCTTCAATAATTAATATTTTATGCTTAATATCGAGATTATTCTTTACTTTCTTAATCCATACTTCTGCTATTTCTTCGGTCGGTTCTAGTTTAAATTCAAAAATTTCACTTTCTTTAAAACAACCTTTATAAACTGGTAATCTAACCGTAAAAATACTTCCGAATTTAGGAGTACTTTCAACTTTAATTTCTCCTCTATGTATTTCGACGAGTGCTTTTACAAGTGACAAACCAATACCAGTTCCAGTAGTGATCAACTTACTATTAGATGCCTGATAGAATCTAGAAAATATTTTTTCTTGACTTTCTTCTGGAATTCCAATTCCGTCGTCACTCACTTCAATAATTAATGTACGATTCTGGCCTTCTTCAATCCCAACGAATAAATTTACGTTTCCATAATTTTCTGTGAACTTCATTGCATTTGAAAGCAAATTGTACAATATCATATTGTATTTCTCTACATCAATCCAACAATCTACAACTTCGTTTTCTATATCTAAATTAAAACTTATATCCTTTGACTCTGCTAGTTCACTAAATGAATAAAATATGTTTTTAGTGGGCACTGATATCTCTGCATTTACCAGCTTTAATTTTATAACTCCGGTTTCGGCTCTTCTAAAATCTAATATTTGATTTACCAAACGCAGCAATCTATTTGCATTCTGATTTATCAAATTAATCCTGCTTCTCTCATGAGAATTGCTATTACTTTCTAACAACTGCTTTACTGGGCCTAAAATTAAAGTCAATGGAGTTCTTAATTCATGCGAGATATTTGTGAAAAAACGCAGTTTTTCATTGTTCAATTTTTCATCACGTTCTCTCTTTATTTTTTCTTCTAATAATGCATTCTTAAGTTGTCTGCGATACCTTAATTGCTTGCTTACGAAATAAACTAGAATTGCTAAAATGATTAAAATCAGTGATACTCCATCAAGGGATAGCCAAAATGGCGGTAATACTTTTATTTGATAAGAAACCGTCTCACTCCAAACACCATCACTATTCCTTGCTTTTACCTTAAAGACATAATCATCTGGGCTTAAATTTGCATATTGAATCGTTCTTGAAACACTATTCACTTCTATCCAATTTTCTTCAATGCCCTCTAGCATGTACTGAAACTTATTCAAAGTTTGATTGCTATAGGCAGGTGCTGAAAATTGAATTAAAAAATTTCGATTTTTATAATCCAGTTCAAAATCTTTTTTATAATTCAAATCCAATTTAAGCGGAATTTGACCATTAATTTCTGTTCCTGCTTCGATAAAATTATTATCAATTTTAAATCTGGATATTATTGGGTCTGGAGACCATTTATTTTCCTCTAAGTCATTTGGAGAGAAATAAATGACACCATTTTTTCCGCCTAAATAAATCTTGGAATTATTAAAATTATAAAAACCACTCGAACTAAATAGATCCAAGCGGTTACCACTATTTACATGATAAATATTTAATTTTTTCAGTTTAACATTATATTTAGCAATTCTATTATTGTTTAAGTTTAGCCAAATATTGTCTCCATTACCTCTTATCAAATCAGTAGACCATACCCCTTTGATTTCTTCAAGTTCAGAAACAACTTTAAACTGATCACTTGCAACATCATATTTAGCCAAACCTTTTCGAGTGGCAGCCCATACATTATTCTCAGAATCAATAAGAACATCACTCACATTATTATGTGGAAGACCATCTTTCACATCAGCCTTGCTTTCATATAATTTTACATTTTGTGATTTCATATTGTATTTCACCACTCCTTTCTCGGTGGCCATCCAAAAATATTCAGGACCATTTTTTATTATTTTAGCAACCGTAAAATTAGGAAGAATCCTGCCTGAAGGAATAATTATTTCAAACGTATTATTATCTAATACTGCAATACCTCTACCAACTGATCCTATAATAATTTGATTAGGCCCATAGCTAGAAATATTAAGTATCCGTTTATTTTCAATACCCGTACTTACTACTTTTGAACTGTTATTTTGATAATCATAAACTAGAATTTTGCCATTTCGTAAACCGCAATAAAATATTCTACCATCTTCAGAAAAAATACTCGCTAGATCATATGGCCCATCATAGAGAGGTGAAATTTCATCGTTTTCCGAAATAAAAAGACCATTATTAGCCGTGGCCACTATCACTTTTGAGTCATACGTTTTTGCAAACCCTTTGATTATTGGAACATTATTACCTATATGTATGGAAATGTCATTGTTATTTCTAAATTGATTTTCAAATGGGTCATACTTGTCAAACCCATCTTCTGTTCCTATCCATAAAACTCCGGCAGGATCAAAATGCAAGGCGTAAACTAGATTGTCTACCAAGGAACTCTCCTCCGTAATAACGGCTCTATGCCATTCAAATTTCCCTTTTTCAATATCTTCCAATGTATCACATACAATAAGACCTCCTAAAGTCCCCAACCAATACTTTCCATTTGGAGCACGCGCAACCGATAAAAAATAGGGGCCCAAACTTTCTCGAATTGCGTTATCTTTAATATAAAGGTTCTTAAATGTATTCGTCTCAACATCTAATTTGTACAATCCACCTTCACGCGTACCAACAAAAATATCTGATTTGAAATCTTCATAGATAAAATTTACATAAGGGTTTATCAGATTAGTATTAGGTATAGATAATGTATAGGTAGCTATGTCTGAGAGCCTTCCTAATTTATCTAAATTGATTTTTGCAATAGAACCGGTATTGTAACTACCAATCCAAATATTTCCTTTTTTATCTTCAAATATTTCTTTTACATGATTAAAACCCTCTATAACTACTTTTTCAAACCGTTCTTCTTTTGGGTAAAACAAGTACAAACCCATATCTTTAGTCCCAACCCAAACTCTTTTAAATTTATCTACATATACAGACCTAACTTCTCGATCTGGCAAACTATTCGGGTTATTTTCATCGGGCAAAAAAGTCTTAAATTCATGAGAATCTAATTTAAATACCGTTAATCCATTTCGAGTTCCTATCCAAAGTCTATTTGTAGACTCATCTAGTTCAAGCGCTGTTACATCATTGCTATTGATACTATTTCCTTCCGAAGTAGTCGTATAAGGTTTAAAATGATACCCGTCAAAACGATTGAGCCCAAAGAAAGTACCAAGCCATAGAAATCCGTTTTTATCTTGTACAATATGTCTAACGGAATTATGAGACAATCCATCACCGTCGTTATAATGCTCAAATTTTAAATGTTGACCGAAAACTCCATTTATTGAAGTAACACAAAGTAATATGCAAATAAGATATAATCTCAATTTTTTTTAATTATTAAATCCAAGTTTGAAGTCAACTAATTTCATCATTTAGTTGATTTCAAAACTACTAAGAGGTACAATTTATTAAACTTTTTAACTATTTCATTTCTTTATCGCAAAAAGGTAATTTGCTTGGTTTACCAAAATACCAATAATATAAATCTATATAGTGAGACGCTTGTTGCATGAAAGGCCCTCCTCCATCAATTTTATAGGTTCCTCTGTAGGCTCCGAATCATAATAAGTATCATCTCTATAATTTTTAACAGACAGATTAACAGAAAATATTTTTCCTAATTTATTATTATCAATCAGTTGCTTCACACTTGGATTGTAAGAACTAAACCTTCGTTGGTAGGCTACTCCCAGTTTTACTTTATTTTCTTTGCAGATTGTAATGATATTATCAATGGACTCTGACGAAATATCAATTGGTTTTTCACAAAGTACATGCTTCCCCAATTTTGCAGCTTCAACGGCACTAACATGATGATAGCCATTTGGAGTACAAATAATTACAGCATCAAAATCTAAATCAATTTCGTCTAAGGAAGAAAAAACATCCAGTGTTCTAAAATTCACGCGGGTATTTAATTTTTTTGATACCACTTCTATGACCTCAGCATTTTCAATTTGCTGAATTGCCATTACGTAAGTGTTTGCAATATTTCCACTTCCTATAATTACAAATTTTATCTTCTTATTCATCATTTTTCACATTTATAACCTACTCTAAAACTTACATTATTAGCTTTATTTAAATAAAAAAGCCTCATATATCAATTTACTCATAATTACATTTCAAACTCTTTAGCCCAGTCATTATACATAGCTTTAAGTTCATTAAATTTTTCGGGATTAGAAATGATCAAATCATGCGCTTCCACAGGGTCAATTTTTAAATTATACAAACTCCATTTGTTTTTGTAAGCAACTAACTTCCAGTTACCGTCTCGCACTGCTTTCCCATGTTGCCATTGCCAAAATAAGGGTTTTGTTCTCTCTACTTCTTCTCCCTGTAATATTGGTAAAAAACTAATTCCGTCTAATGGATGAATCTCTTCATTGTTATACGTGGATGGGTACTTAACTTCCGCCACATCTACAAAAGTCGACATCAGATCTATGAGATGTAAAGGGGTGTTTGAAATCTTATTTTTTTCTTTAATTACTTTAGGCCAATAAGCAATCATTGGCGTTTTAATACCACCTTCACTACTGTGATTTTTGAAAAAGCGTAGCGGCGTATTTGATACATTTGCCCAATGCTTATCAAGAGATGTCCATCGACCAAGGGTTCCTATTTCTCCAGTCGTTTTTATATTTTTTACAACTTCGGCAGAAGCTCCATTATCTGATAAAAATAAAACCAAGGTATTGTCAGCAACACCCATATCATTCAATTTTGTTAGTAATCGACCTATGTTTTGATCCAATCGATCTATCATGGCACCATATACAGCCATCTTTAGATCTTCCTCTTTCTTTTCTTCATCAGATAAACTATCCCAATCTTGGAATGTTGATTTAGACAAAGGGTAATCTGGTGCAATTAGGCCTAATTTTTTTTGCTTTTCGAACCTCGCTATTCTAGTTGCTTCGTAGCCGTCCATGTATTTACCTTGATATTTCGCAATATCTTCCGGCCATGCCATTAATGGATCATGGGGTGCGGTATACGACATATACAAGAAAAAAGGTTTAGTTGCTTCTTGTCTATCCATCCAGTTCAATGCGTAATCTGTAAACGCATCGGTTGTGTAAAAATCTTTGGGAGGTGTATAAGGCTGAATTACTTTTCCATCAATTACCCAAGGTCTGTCTGGTCTTTTTTGTGCAGGTTGAGTTTCACCGTCTCTTTGCATTCCTGGATTAAAATGGTTACTCGCACCTTCAAATAATCCACTATAATGATCAAAACCTCTCTCCGTTGGCATTTCTGTACTATGGTGTTTCCCAGACCACATGGTGGTGTATCCTGCCGTTTTGAATAGTTCTCCCAATGTAATGGCATTGTTCATGGGTTTCCTATAACTTTTATGATATCCAGTTCTTTGAGAATACAACCCTGTAAGTAAACTAGCTCTAGACGGATAGCATTTTGAAGTATTATACATTTGAGTAAATCGAATTCCTTGTGATGCAAGTCGATCTAAATTTGGGGTTTTAACTTCACTACCGTAACAACCAATATCAGACCAGCCCATGTCATCAGCAAAAATGAGGACTACATTTGGAGATTCATTTTTAGGTTTTTGTGCCGTACATGATATTAGAAAAAATATTGAAATAAGGCTGAAAACGTACATAATTGACTTGGTTTGGTTCATTGATTAATATTTTAATAGAGGTCAGTAGTTAGGCGCATATCAAATTCTTGTGGTAGATTTTATCCTTTTCGACCATTCTTGTGATCAGGTTATTGAATATGGTTGCTTTGTTCTGAGATCTGTTTATTCTAAAACAAAACTCGTTAAAATATCTGTTGATATTGAAATCGATTACCCATGAATAAGTTGTCCTTATCCA
>JAJRRO010000064.1 GCA_024279425.1 Bacteroidota bacterium
AAAATTCAGTAAACTACTTGAACTTGAAAATGTTCCAAAAGTCGGAGACTCAGACTTTCCGGAAGGATGGATTAATTACTATAGACAAGATGATGTTTCAGCTACTTCTTATTTTTATTTGAACAAGCCCTATAGCAATCTTCCGGCTTTGCAATCAGTAGAAATACGTACTGCAAATATTGCTGAACAATGATCCAAATGAATCCTGTTCTAATTAAAATCATTATATTTTCAACTATATGATAATCAGGTTTAATCTGATGAATGCCCATTTGATAGACTCTTTTGACCCTGACCGAGCTGTTCATAAATTATTGATTGAATTTACTGGAATTGATGAAGATGAGTTGCAAGAATTAAACCAACTTAGTCAAGAGGAGCACGAAAAATATTTTGAGACATTTTTTATTAACGGCCTAAGTGAGTCTTCTGAATCAACAAGGCTTTATTGCGATATCAATGAATTCAGGATGAACGAGTAAAGGAATATGAATAAACTACCACCAACAATAGATAAAAAAACATGGGCTTTTCTGAAATCCGAAAGTTCATCGGATTCTGGAAAGTCCGCCAAGTATAATTAAGATTTGGAAATAGGTCTTGGCTAGTCGGTTAGGGAAAGCATGGTGCTATTTACTCCCTACGTTTTTTATCAATACCGTTGTATACCATTTCTCGGTCTATATAATTTGGGTGAAACGTTTGAGTTTACTTTCAAATAACCCACATAAAGGTGATGACAGTGCCAAATATCGGGTTCATAGATTATAATTTCGGTAACCCTACACTTTCTGTTTGTAAAGCCAATAATTCCGTAATTTAATATAGAATTCAGAAAACTTACAATGTGAAATACGTTCTTAAATCTATATTATTTTTATACTGTACGTTGTCAGTCGCTCAATCTTCATTGATAGACCAATTGCATACGATGCAAATAGACCCTCGATTAAAAGAGAAGGTCTATGTTCATACCAATAAGACCTCCTATTTTCCCGATGATATCATTTGGTTTAAAGCCTATGTTGGTGATAGCATCAATTACCCCTCCTTGCAAACCCGGGTTTTAGAGGTCAAGTTTCGATGGCGAAGGCGCTCAACTATTCGACAGAACTGTCGCCATATCATCTGGCACAGGCCACGGACAAATTGCACTGAACGATGCGGTCGCTCCCGGCACGTATTACCTTCAAGCCCGTACCAATTACATGCGTAATTTTGGAGAAGACCATCATTATCTCCAAAAAATTAGTATCCTAGGGCAAGAACCGCCTCACTGGTAAAGGACAAGCAGGTAAAATACGATGTGCAATTACTTCCCGAAAGCGGAAATCTCATTGAAGATGTTGAAAATATTCTTGGCATTAAAGCAATGTTAGATAGTAGAGGCGTTGATTTTCAAGGAACTATTTTTAACAATAAAGGAGATACCATTACCACTTTTCAAAGTGAACATGAAGGCTTAAGTAGTTGTAAATTCTTCTATATAAAAGGAGAAAGCTATAAGGCTAAAATACAGCTTCAGGATACTCTCCTGGAACAAGATGTGCCTACCGCATTGGCGAAAGGCGTGTCTTTAAGCATAGACAATTCGGACGAAGAATACCTCAAAATAAGCTTAAAAACCAACGAGGCCACTATTAACAATCAAGTATATTCTAACTATACCCTATTATACCATCAAAACCGTCAGCTATTCCAACTTATTTCGGTAGCACGTCTCGATTCAATTAATGGACTGCTAGAAACCAACAAAAACATTTTTTTAGACGGGGTGCATACCATAACGCTCTTTGCGGATGACCAACCTATCGCTGAACGCAAATTCTACATTGAAACGAACCGAAAAAAATCGTTTGTTTCTCTAGAAAAATCTAAAATCGACAGTGATTCAATTACGTATCGTCTTTTGTCAAAAGGAAAAAAGAAAAATCTAGATGTCGATTTAAGTGTTTCAATACTCCAAAAAAATTCTAAGGCAGTAAATCTAAAAAATACAATTAAGAGTGCCTTTCTACTTAGCCCTCATGTGAGAGGTAATATTGAAAATCCTGCATACTACTTTGACACCGAAAATGAAAAAAGAAAAGAACATCTAGACCTTCTATTACTCACTCAAGGTTGGGCCCAGTATACTCTTGATGAACTAATTCAAGAAATCAACCCAGCCGAAAAATATAAATTTGAGGACGGTTTTGAACTAAAGGGGGCGCTCCAAGAAGAAGCCAAATATAAAAATCTTGCCTTAATACCCGATGACCTCCGTATTATTGATATAGTTGCATTAAAAGGCCAATCTAAATTTGTTTTTCAAAACTTGAACATATTCAAGGGTGATACGGTAAGGGTAGCGTATCAAAATTTGTTAGGGAAAGTCATTAAACCCTCAAAAATTGAATATGATACAACCTACAATAAAAATAGCTCTAAGCTTCTGATTCCTGGAAGATTCGAAAATCTCACCGGTAAAAAGAAAACTACCAATGTTTTTGAAAAAACAAAAAAGTACGGGGTGGTCGTATGGGATAATGGCGACCAGCCCAGAAATTTGGATGGAACTATTGACCTAGATGAAGTGATAGTAGCTGAAAAGAAACGTAGCGAAAGGTACTTGCAAAGAAGAAAAACAATTGAGAAGTATAAACCCGTGGTTAGCGACATTGGCAAATACTATGACATGCCCATTCCCGAAGAATCGAATAATTCTAATATCAGTTTATTGGGTTTTCTGGCTCGTCAAGGGTTTCTTCTTCGAACTTATAAAAATGGACAATATTATCTAGCGGGCGATGGCAGCACCGCTCGCCGATTAATTGTCGCTCCCCTATTTATTAATGGTAGACTGATCCGGCCTGAAGAGTTGCCAACCTTGCAATTGCAAATAAAAGACATTGAAAACATCATGGTCAACAATCTCGGTTATAAGGTCACTGGGCCGGGGACGGGTATAAGAATTAGCATTTTTCAAGTATTCACGTCAGATGCTTTTGGTCAAAATAAAAATGACCTTTTTGATAAATTTGTTATTGTAAATGGATTTGACCGAGCCAAAAAGTACTATACGCCTATGTACATTTTTGATCAGCCAAGACCTATTGATTTATTGGAAGTCGATTGGAAACCCCACTTAAAAACAGATAAGAAAGGAGAAATCAGCTTTAAAATCGCAAAAGACGATAAGGCCAACGGTCTACTATTCGTAATACAAGGTTTTTCAAACGAGGGCCATTTGGTTTCTAAAACGATAGAGATAGATTAAAATATTTTTGAAGTTTTCTCTTTCTCCACCCAACTTATAATTAGTTTTTTACTTGGTTCGTTTAGAGATGACTACAATATTATATGAAGTGACTATGAAGATGTACCTATTTAAGCCAAAAATGCTGTGGGTTATTTGCAAGTGTAGCAATTGTCTAATGACTAAGAAGTAAAAGACGGTATACAACATGAACTAAAAAAAAGACGGTACTAGTGCTTAATAGAAAGGTTTGTCTATTCTCACGAAGTCCGCAGAATCTTAGCTCTTTTGCTTTGTAAAGAAAAACTAAATCAAAAGATAAGATTATGCTTAGCGCGTGACGGCTAGTATTCGGTTGTTTAGCCGTCCTGTTTTTAGTTCAAACATTACCAACAATTTAAAAACAGTACTATAAACTATGGCATTACCATCAACTTACACAAATTCCTATACTACTTTGCCAGATTTTTTTGGTAAAATAAGAGATGCACAAGCACCTGATAGGTTCACTAATCTAATTTTGAAAGACTTGAGATTTAAGTCTAATAATCATAGACCTTTTATTCCTCTTATGAAAGCTCTTGGGTTTTTATCAGCAGACGGTAGCCCAACACAGAGATATCAGGAATATCGCATCTGTTCAAAATAAGTATAAAAGTTTGATTTGAATCTTGTTTTATGATGCCAATGGGATAAAGGATCTGTAAATTGAATTTTTAGGGTCCAACAGTTGATCTTTCTTTATCATTCTTACTATTTCTATTCCGGCAATTGTCCTTTTTGCCGATTCAAATTCCTTAAATCCCATACCTTGTATT
>JAJRRO010000065.1 GCA_024279425.1 Bacteroidota bacterium
GATGAATTCTACTTTTTGTTCCATAGTCGTTGTTACTTTCCAAGGCATGATAATTTGTTTTTCAAACAAATTATAAATCCTAAAAGTGTAAACTATGTCCCTTTAACTTTGTAAAGGATGTCTCTTTATCATACCAGAATTATGCCTAACGTTTAGTATATGGCAAGTAGGGCATTAGATACCGAAGAAGTATCAGTTTTCCACTGAGCTGAGCTAAACATTTTTATATTTAATTTTCTTTTCAATATCATAAATTTTAGCTTGGCGGACTTTGTTAAAAGCACCAAACTTTGATTAACTACTGAACGCCCTATTTGCTATATACATTGTTAGTTGCTGTATGTTATTCAACCAATGTTCCTTCATATACAGTATCATATCTGTTATAATCAGTATCATTCCCTCCAATCATATAAATCTTACCATTGAGTGTAGTAATACCTCCTATCTGTATTGGTTTGGGTAAATTGGTTGATTTAATCCATGTATCGTTTGTTGTATCATAAATATATACACTTGAAACGGCTTTTCCGTCTTTGTTTTGCCCACCGGGAAAAATAATTTTATCATTTATAACCGCACTACCAAGCAAAATAGAAATCCAAACAGGACAATTCTTTTTCGTTTCCCATGTATCAGAAAGTGTATCATACTTCCATAAAACATCGCCACAAAGCACATAAATATTGTTCCCGACAGCAGAAATTATTGGATCCCCACAAGGCGTAGGTAGAGGGGATAAGGTTTGCCATGAATTTGATTTTGGATTATAAACTTCGTTATTTTCGGTTTTTACGATTTTATTTGTCCTGCTAGACCTAGTTATTCCGCCCATAACATAGATTTTATCATTAACTACGCATGAAGTGTTGTGTTGTCTTCTTGTTGGCATTGGCGCCAATACATTCCACGTGTTGTTTAAAGGATTATAGGCTTCGAGTCTGTCTAGAAGTGGATTTCCTGCTCCTCCAATAGCATAAATTAATCCATCTATTTCTACTAAATTTACATTCCATCCCCGAGTAATCATATTTGTTGTTTTCTTCCATGTATCCTCAACGACATTATATTCATAAACTCCTGAAATTTTAGAATGTGCCTCCATAAAATAGATATTATTATTGCAGCTTACTGCTGCTCCTCTCATAGGTTGTGGAAGCTTTGCCTTTTCCTTCCATTCTATTTTTTGAGCATATACTCCTGAAAAAATAAATCCTATTAGTAGAAATAAAATAACCCTTCTTTTTTTCATTTTTATTCTTTTAAATTTCAAGCCTCTTCTCGCTCTTTAATATTGCAACTAATGCCGCGCTAAACGCAGTTACGTTCTGTATTTTGATCGTTCGCTATCGAAGATAGGGATAAGATCGTAAAATACAATTGGGACGTGGCCAAATTGCGTTTAGCGTCTTTGTTGTGGCACGTTTTGCTCGATACCGTCCTTCGGGCAGCACTCTTTGGGTTGAAGGGCAATTTGGTTTAGCGCGGCATTGGGGCACATATCCGGGATATCGGGAATTCGCCTTGGAAAAAATATTTCATTTTTTGGTGGTGGCGGGATTGGCGCGGGTGGCGAA
>JAJRRO010000066.1 GCA_024279425.1 Bacteroidota bacterium
ACAAGGTTTGGATGCTAAACAGTTTTATAATAAGGAAAATGGACTCTATTATGTTTATTTGGCAGATTTTAATTTCAAAAAAGATGCGGAAACGGCCTATGTTTCTAATCTAAACGGAAAATACCGGGATGAAAAATGGATAATGCAAATAGATAATCCCTCTGCAACGGTTGCCAATATATATGAGGATTAGGAAGAACTAAACAAGTTTGATTATTGGGTTGAAATGAGGAGGGGTATCCGGGGGGATAGTTTCAACCCCCTCCTTTTTTCTGTATTTGACCCAAAGTAGCCAACTTAACAGTTTTCCACGCCTTGGCTTACCAAAATCTTTGAACATATGTTATTGATTTCCCAAGTATAATGGGCGTTCCAGTCCACTACACATTTAACCAAACCTCGTAAATGTGGAAGGTAAATGCTGCAAAACGAATTGGCTTCACCTTGCATTTGAACGAAAATATGTACAGATTGTTCAGAGGAATATTATATTTTTCTATATTTATTTCATCAAAAGAACCTAAACACCCATTATTAAAACCCAAATCCCCCCAAGAAAATGGAATTTTATCTTTACCTACAGTATTTCAAAAAAAGCAGTACAAGCATTGATTCAAATGCAAGAACCACCCCCGATGAATTCAAATGGGATGGTTTAGGACAAAAGGGCAATCAAGACCCGTTTTTGTCTATTTCTCGATCACACTTCAAAAATGACTTTACATCTAGCTAGCGTTTTCCAAAGATGGGATATGCGCTAGGTTTGCCAGTAAACCTACAATAGGCAGATATCTCTTTTAAAACCTTGGAGAATCGCTTTCTGAATGATGTACCTGATTATCTATTTCGATAACTAGGCAGGGATCCTTTGTTTTAAAATCAAAAAGAAGACCTGGTCGACCTTGCTTGTTTGTGTGAAACTATCTCGGTCAACAATCAGTGAATTAATTATTAAAGTTGAATATATGTAATTAAAATACCCCACGTTATGAACTCAAATACTCTAAAGATCATTATAATCGATAATGATCCATTATTTCATGAAGCTTACAGATTTCATTTTAAAACCTTTTCGGATTATTCTTTGGAAGGCCTTTATTTATCGGTTGAAGAGGCTTTATCTGACTATGACAATGTAATGCCCGATATCATCATCTCAGAAGTTTTCTTACGGGAACTGGACGGCATTGAGGGAATTCGGTTTTTCCGTAAAAGAGACAGGAATGTAAAAATCATTATGATCAGTGATGAATCTGATTTTGAGATTATTAAAAAGGCATTTAAAAATGGGGCCAACGGTTATCTGACACGACCAGTTAGCAATGATCGCCTACATAATGCCCTAAATTCAATTAAAAATGAAGGTGCCGCTATGAGCAATGATATCATCAAAAAGGTAATTTCGAACTTTCATAGAAAATCATATCAGTTTTTTTCTGAAAGGGAAAATCAAATAGTCGACTATTTGTGCCGGGGAGCCACTTACAAGATAATCGCGGACAAATTATTTGTAACCACTAGTACCATTAATTTTCATATTCAAAACATATACCTTAAACTCAATGTGAATTCAAAATCAGAGGCACTGTTAAAATTACGGGAATTATAAGCAGTTGAGCCCGTGGGCAATTAAAGGTGCTGCTTTAAGGGTTTATGTCGATGGTTATTTTTTGGGTATGAATGTTTTGCCTAATTTTAGGTTTACTTTGTCAAATTGATGATTGACATCTTGATAGGTTTAGTATTAATTCAGTTTTATAATAAACTGAAAATCAGCTGTATTCATGAATACCTCGAACTCAGAAATGGTTACGGAAACAATTGGCTTGGAAAGCTATTTTCAGCAATTTAGGCAAAACATAATCGGTATTGACCAAACTTTTGTTTCACCCTATGGTACGCAAAATATAATCTACGCAGATTGGACGGCCAGTGGAAGACTTTATGGACCCATAGAGGAAAAAGCTATTGAATGAAATTGGCCTATCATAAGGCCAGAAGGAAGATCAAGCAACATGTGAATGCCAATGATGATGATATTCTTATTACCGTAGGTACGGGAATGACCGGTGCCGTGAACAAACTTCAGAGAATCCTAGGTTTAAAGGTAGCTGAGAATTTAAAAGAGCACACGCGTATTCCCGATGCTTTGAAGCCTGTTGTTTTTGTATCCCATATGGAGCATCATTCCAACCAAACCTCTTGGTTGGAAACTATCGCTAAGGTTGAGGTAATACCCTGTAATGTGCAAGGCCTGATTTGTTTTGATAGTTTTGAAAGCCTATTAAAAGAACACAGGGAAAATCCAATTAAAATTGCTTCGATTACAGCATGTTCCAATGTTACCGGAATCAAAACGGATTATCATAGGATTGCGAGAACAATCCATCAAAACAATGGACTTTGCTTTGTTGATTTTGCCTGTTCAGCGCCCTATGTTGAAATTGATATGCACCCGGAAAACGATTCTGAATATTTGGATGCCATCTTTTTTTCGCCCCATAAATTCCTTGGAGGTCCCGGATCTAGCGGAGTACTGATTTTTAACAAGAAGCTATATAAGAATTTAATTCCGGACAACCCTGGTGGTGGAACGGTAACGTATACCAACCCATGGGGAGACCATGACTATATTGATGATATCGAAACAAGGGAAGATGGGGGAACTCCTGGTTTTTTACAGGCCATACGAACAGCTTTGGCGATACAACTGAAAGAGAAGATGGGGGTTCAACATATTATGGACCGAGAACACCAAATAAATACCCGGATTTTTAAGCAGCTCTCCAGTATAAAAAAACTGCACATCTTGGCAGGTGAGCACCAAAATAGATTGGGGATTTTTTCTTTTTATATCGATGATGCACACTATAACCTAATTGTGAAATTATTGAATGACCGTTTTGGAATCCAGACTAGGGGGGGGTGCTCATGTGCCGGGACCTATGGGCATTACTTGTTGCATGTAAACAAATTGGCTTCGAAAGCCATTGAACAGAAAATCCTAGAAGGTTGTTTGATGGATAGGCCAGGATGGGTGCGTATGTCGATTCATCCTACAATGACAGATGCTGAGGTTGATTTTATCTGCATTGCAATTAAAGAAGTGGCATTGAATTATGTCGAATGGGGTAAGGACTATAGACATAATTTGACCAAGAATGAGTTTGACCACATAAATGGAAACCTCAATGAACAACTGCTGGTAAAGACCTGGTTTGCTGATTGAAGTTATTCTTTCTTATTATTTTATCCCCGTTGGGATAATACTGAATGAGTAGCTATATTCTTTGGGTGATAATGTATATTCGTCATGTGCCAAACGTCCCCAGGAAGTGTCACCACCAACACCCATTTGCCCAAAATCGATATTCCATTGAATTGTTTCACCGATTTTGATTTCCGCTCCATGCTTTTTGGTGACCGGGACCAAACCAGAGGCCGATTGGACCGCATCATCACTGTTAAAATCAATCTCGGTCATTGCAAAGGGCCAGGTACTGGCATTTAATAGTTGATTGGATGATGTTTTGAGTCTTATAGTACTTGATGAAACTTCCATCCAACGAACATCTGTTTTATTTCCAGTTTCCTGTGGCCTAGGATAACGATGAAATTGATCAGCAATTTTTCCTTTATAGAGACCAGTTTTCATTCCGGTCTTTCTGTCCCAATAACTCTCTTCGGGGCCATTACCATACCAGGAAACCTCTGTGAAGTTATTTGGGAGTGTCATGTACATTCCCAATCTAGGGATTTTTGGCAACCCTTCTTTTAATGGCTTGAATTCGTAATCAACAGTTAGGCTACCATTGCTGTGAAGTTGATACCAAACAGATGTTTCAGACGTGTTATCGGATGTTGCATATTTAACCTGATACGTTACCTTATTTCCGGTGTTCTCAGGTTTTGAAACCAGTTGGGGAATATAATTGTAGGTTGCATCCTGCCATGTTTTAGCCCATTTGTCCATTCCATTTCCAAGGTCATTATCAGTAGGAGGTCTCCAAAAATTGGGACGAATGGGTTGTTTGGTTATTTCTTTGCCCATGAAACTCCAGGATTTTATCTCCCCTGATTTGGCATCTATACTTAGATTGACTTTCCCGTTCTTAATTTCAATCAATGATTCTATAATATCAATCACCAATGGCTCTCCAACAGGTTCAGATGAAGTCATATATACACCTTTCTGGAGTACAAATTGATCCCATCCTATTTCATGACCTTTTGGTAACAATGGCAGCTCATCTTTTTGCAGCAATGCAACTTCTAAAATGTATTCACTTTCAGGAGTAAAAACATCCGGAATTTCTTCAAATTTGAGTTTTTTTGATTGTTGCGGTTCTACATCCACTAATATATGGCTTCTTTCAAAAATCAATTCACCATTCTTTAAAACTCTTAAACGCAGCTCTTTATCTGAAAAGTCAGCAAAAAAATTCTTGTTTTTAACCTCAATAATTCCATTTCCTAAATAGTAAAACTGTATGGGTTCATAAACCTTTTTGACTTCGGATAAGTGCGGATGTGGATTACGATAAGGGTCAACCAGTCCATTGTTCAAGAAATTCCCATCTGTAGGTAAATTTGGGTGAAAATCATGACCATAGGCTAAATAAGCCAACCCATCCTCATTTTTGTATTCCAAACTTTGATCTACCCAATCCCAAATAAAACCACCTTGAAGATTGCGATACTTCTCTATAATATCCCAATAGTCCTGTAAATTACCAACCGAATTTCCCATGGCATGGGCATATTCGATCATTATAGATGGTTTTTTGGAAACAGATTCGCCATGCTCGATCAAATATTCAGGTTTGGGGTACATGGGGCAATACAGATCAGTATAATCTTCTTTACCTGCAGGTTCATATTGCACAATTCTATTGTCATCTGCCTTTTTCAGCCATTTATAGATCGATTTGAAAATATCACCTTCGCCGGCTTCATTACCTAATGACCATGAGTAAATGCTTGGGTGGTTGCGGTCTCTATAATACATTCGTTGCGTGCGGGATAAATGGGCTTTATACCAAGTAGGCTCGTTGCCTATTTGGGTTTTCTCATCAATTGCCAAAGGGTGACTTTCAATATTGGCTTCATCCACCACATAGAGTCCGTAAATATCACATAGGTCCAACCAATAAGGGTCATTAGGATAGTGTGAACTACGCACAGCATTGATATTGTTCTGTTTCATCAATTTAATATCAAGCTCCATGGATTCCCTTGAAACTACATGGCCTGTATGAGGATCGGTTTCGTGCCTGTCAACGCCTTTGATGTAAATAGCTTTCCCATTGATAAGTACTTGGCTATCTTTTATTTCAACCCTCTTGAAACCAGTATTTCGCCTAATATATTGATTGTTCCCTGCGTTTAACGGGTCTTCCAAAGAAATTTGTAATGGGTATAGATGAGGTTGTTCCGCCGACCAAGGCCTTATGTTTTTAATCAATGTATCAAATTCGACATTGGTTTTTGAGCCAGGAGGTATATTGATGGTTTTGGTGTTCTTGAAGATCAATGTTTTACCATCGAATAATTCCAATTTGACATTTCTGGAAATAATATCAGAATCGGCATTCTTGATTGATATAGTGCTTTTGAAAATACCATGGGTATAGGAGTCACCCAAATTGGAGTAGGTATAGTAATCATCAATGTATACTTTGGGTTGCGAATAGAGATAGACGTCTCTTTCAATACCACTCATTCGAAGCATGTCCTGGCTTTCCAGATAACTGGCATCACTCCATCGAAACATTTGCAACGCCAACAGGTTGTTTCCTTCTTTTAGGTACTTGGAGATATTGAATTCAGCAGGGGTTTTACTTCCTTGCGAGTAACCAACGTAATGGCCATTAACATATAGGTACATCGCTGACTTGGCCCCCGCAAAATGCAAGATTACATCCTCTAATAGAAACTCCTTGCTCAGGTTGATTTCCTTACGATACGTACCTACGGGATTATAATCGTCAGGGGCTTGGGGCCATTGGGTATCAAAAGGATAACGCTCATCCAAATAAATGGGGTAATCGTATCCTTCAACCTCCCAATTGGCAGGGACCGGAATTGTTTTCCATTCACTGTCATCAAAATGGACATTGTGAAAGGTAGTCGGTCGTCTTTTTGGATCAGTTGTAAAATGGAATTTCCAATCGCCATTTAAATCGATAAAACGTTTTGAGTTCTTTTTTTCTAAAATATCGGTGGATTCAAACCCAAAGTAGGTCCCCCTTGGTGGCAGTTTGTTTTCTTCAAATACTTTATGATTATAGTGGTTTCTTTGTTCGGCAATGGGGATCAACTGTTCCCGCTTGCAGCCTACAAAAAGAATACTCGCACTTATAATAAAAAATATTTTTTTCATTGTACACATATAACATTAAGAGACTGTTTTGAATTCTATCAATTGTTTTTCTATGACTCTTTTTGCGCACCATTTTGTTAAAACCTCTTCAAGTAACCCTGCTATTATCATCTATTTTATCTCATGTTGCATCAAAAAAGGCCTATATAAATTCCAATCATAAAATTCAAAACAGTCTCTAAGATTTCATAAAGTCTTCGGCCAGGATCTTTCTTAAATAGAAAATCAGTTCCTTGGCATTTTCTTTGGTGAAGACTAGGGGCGGTTTTATTTTAAGGACATTGTTGTCAGGGCCATCTGTACTCATTAAAATACCATGATCTTTCATTCGGTTGGCAAGATAATCCGTTTGTTCGGCCAAGGGGTTCATTTGTTCATCAACAAATTCAATCCCTAAAAAGAGCCCTTGTCCCCGTACATCCCCAATAATGGAAAACTCTTTGGCTAGGTTCCTTAGCTCAGATTTTAAGAACTCACCTATTTTCAAGGCGTTTTCCTGTAATCCTTCTTTCTTTACCACGCGCAACACCGCTGCACCTATCGCACATGAAACAGGATTGCCTCCAAAGGTATTGAAGTACTCCATTCCATTGGCGAACTTTTCTGCCACTTCTGCTGTACATGCCACAGCAGCCAGAGGATGTCCATTGCCCAGAGGTTTGCCAATTGTAACAATATCAGGGATTACATCGTGCAATTGAAAGCCCCAAAATGTTTTACCCATTCTGCCGCAGCCCACTTGTACCTCATCTGAAATGCATAACCCACCTGCTTTTCGTATATAGGAATAGGCCTCGGAAAGAAAACTTTTGGGAAGTTCAATTTGACCGCCGCAACTTATTATAGGTTCTATTATGAATGCTCCTATGCCACGGCCCTTTTTATGTACTGATTTTATTTGTTTTTGAACTTCTTCAGCATATAATTTACCTGTATTTTCGCCTCTATATGTACCACGGAAAGCATCGGGTAATGGAAAAATATGGGTATGCTCAGGAGCACCTTTTCCACCTTTTCCATCGAACTTATAGGAACTGATATCGATACACATGTTCGCATTGCCGTGATAACCCACTTCTGATGCTATAATATCACGTTCACCAGTAACAGCCTTTACCATTCGAATGACCAATTCATTGGCCTCACTACCAGAATTTACAAAATGCAGTACGCTCAACTCGGCAGGAAGGGTTTCCAATAATTCCTCTGCCAAGGCGTTGATGTTTTCATGCAAGTACCTGGAATTAGTATTGATAAGAGCCATTTGTGCTTGGCCTGCCTCTACCACCATAGGGTGTTCGTGGCCTACATGGGCAACATTGTTGACGGTGTCCAAATAACTTCGTCCATACTGGTCTATTATATATTGACCATGACCACGAACCATTTTAAGGGGTACCTTATATTGTAAGCTTAGACTCTTGCCCAAATGTTGTTTTCGATATGCGATAAGTTCGTCATTGGTCATGGTATTCCCCTTGCTAAGTCCTTGTAATTTGAACAGGGAATTTGGGTCTGGACAGATGCTCTTCCAAACATCGATTTGGCTGTGATAGGCCACTCCGGGAAAATCATTGGTATAATCCAATATGGAAAGCATTACTTGAAAATGAAGGTGTGGTGCCCAATTGCCATTTTCTGGGTAATCTCCCAAGACCCCGATTTGATCTCCGACCATTAGTTTATCCCCAACAGTATGTGCGATGGCACTAGCAACAGATAAATGCCCGTACAAGGTGTAAAAGCAAAGAGTGTCAAAGTCATGTTTTAGAACCACCAAACCACCATATTCCTTGTCACCAGCGTCATTGACGGCAATGACCACCTCACTATCGAATAGGGTATGTACGGGTGTGTTTTTCGGTAACCAAAAATCGATGCCCAAATGCACGGTTCGGCGCTCTCTTCCGTAATTTCCGATTTTGTCATATTCTGAGGAAGTGTAAAGTGGTCTTGGTTCCAAATAACCACCTGCTATTAATTTTGAGGAATGCTCTTTCTGAAGTTTTTCGATTTTAAATTGGAACAATTCTAAGTCATTGAAATCACTTTGATGACCAATCCACTTGCTTGATACGCTCAAATCCAAAGGGAAAACCGCATCTTGATCAATGCTTGGAAAAAGGTCATTCAGTTTAAAATCATGCTCTCTTGCCCATTCTACAAAGACATTTTCATTAGGATGCCCTGCAAACCCACAGACATGTCTAAAACTATAGTGTGCAAATTCCTTGCTTACGACCTTCCACTTTTCGAGGACCGCCCAGGCCGGTTTTTCGCTGATCAATAAATAGTCATTATCCGGTTCCTTGATTTTGTTCAACGCCGATTTCGTAACCGAAATGACCAATCGCATGGCTATGGCCGTATATAAATGTTCAAGGTCGGGTTCGGTAAGTGCAAAAGTGTTATGATATCCTTTTACAATGGGCAAAGCGGCTTGCAAAGGGTCGTCATGCCCCATTATAGCATAGGCACATGCTATGGCCAAGTCATTGATAATTTGGGTGTATACTGAATCGCCATAATCTATAGAAGCCTTTACCACCGGACCGATCAATTCAGAAGAAACTATGACGTTATTGTCGTTGGCATCATTGTGCACCACAGCTTGCCTTAGATGGGAATACGATTCTTGCCCGTTTTCAAACTCCTTTTGAAAGTATGTGATGATTTCTTTTTTATCATCTTTAAACAAATCTATATGTTCCTTTGTCCAGAGCGATTGGCCAACATCCCAATCGAATTTTCGATGCGCCATAGGGTGATTAAACCCCTGTAAAGCCGCGGTCAATTTCCCACACTGCTCTCCCAAGCTATATCGTAGATTATCCAATTTTGGATTCACAGAACTCCAGACTCTGCCCGATACCCAAGTAAGCAATCGTACCATTCTGCGGTTTCCATACTCATCCTGATA
The DNA here is from genome assembly GCA_024279425.1 of Bacteroidota bacterium. Lineage (GTDB taxonomy): Bacteria > Bacteroidota > Bacteroidia > Flavobacteriales > Flavobacteriaceae > Maribacter_A. The sequence continues at coordinate 9,303 of JAJRRO010000066.1, forward strand.
TTTCGAAATGGCATTTCCCTGGATATCGGTAATTACTTCAGGTGCTGTAAGTTCAGACTTTCTACTGTCAACATGTAAGAGTAATTTTTGCTGAAAATCAAGATAACTCACATCTTCATTGGGCCGGGAGACTTTTAAAATATAACCCTCACCCATTTGGACCTTTATCCTGAAATTAAAATCAATTTCACCGGGTAAGGAAAAGACTTTTCCTTTAATGTTGAATAAGTCCAAAACCAATTTTTCAGCTTGGCCGGTAGAGATTTTTATTTTGGAATAATCTTGCATTTATTTCTTCTCTGTCAATAGCATTATGATATCTATTAAGTTTCGGTAAAAAATAGTTGTCTTGGATTTTTACAAACCGATTTTTTCATCTTGATACATTTCCCTTTTCGGTATAACGAAAGAAAGATAACAACATAAACTCTTTTTAAAAATAAAATTAAGCTCTTTCTGATATGATCGAATAGGAACCCTCATAATTCTTATATTTGCACGTTTACCAAACGGGCTGTTACACACAAGGGACCATAGCATATGAGAAAAGTTTTGATACTGGGAGCGGGAATGGTGGTAAAACCTATTGTTCATTATTTATTGGATCAAAATATAAATGTTACTGTGGCCAGTCGTACCAAAAAAAAAGCTGAAAGGGTTATAGCCGGGCATGCCAATGGTAAAGCCGTGGGTTGGAATATTGATCAATTGGATATTTTGGATGGACTCGTTGCGGATAACGACCTTACTGTAAGCTTATTACCTTATACGCATCATGTGACTGTTGCAGAAATCTGCATTTCACAGAAAAAAAACATGCTAACCACATCGTATGTATCCCCCGAAATGAATGCGTTGGATAGTACGGCAAAAAAAGCTGGCGTGATTATTTTGAATGAATTGGGAGTGGATCCGGGGTATGATCATATGACTGCCATGAAAATTATTGACGAGGTACATGCCGATGGAGGAAAAATTGATGAATTCTATTCGTTATGTGGAGCACTTTGTGCGCCAGAGGCATCAGATAACCCGTTTCGGTATAAGTTTTCCTGGTCTCCAAAAGGAGTGATAATGGCAGGCAATAATGATGCGCAATTTATTCGAAATGGGAAAAAGGTACAATTGCCTACAGCTGATTTATTCAAGAATCCCATGGAAATTGATTTTCCCGGAGTCGAGGAAATGCATGCCTATCCCAATCGAGATTCCATTCCATACGGTGATATTTACGGAATTCCAGAGGCAAGAACCGTGCTAAGGGGTACTTTTCGATACAAGAATTGGTGTGAGGCTATGGACTTGATGAAATCCTTAAACCTGACCAGTTATTATGAAATGGATTTAAAGGGTAAGACGTATGCTCAGGTGACCGCAGAACAGAGTTGTTTGTCACTGCACGATCTTAAGGAAGGGGTAAAATCAAAATTCAAAATTACCGAGCAACATGTTGGGTTTATAGCACTCGACTGGTTAGGTCTGTTTGATGAAAAGCCTATCGTCTTGGAAAAAGGTTCACCTTTTGATTTGGTATCAGATTTGATGATCGAAAAAATGATGATGAACGAATCTGAAAGGGATATGGTCATTATGCAACACATGTTTACGATCATCAAGGCGAACGGGGAAACGGAAAAACTTATATCAAGGATGCTCGATTATGGTAATAGTGATTATACCTCTATTGCACGTACAGTGGCATTACCTGCTGCCATTGGGGTTAAAATGATATTGGACGGAAAGATTACCGATACAGGGGTGCATATACCTATTAAAAAATCCATTTACGAACCCATTTTAACCGAATTGGAAGCTTTGGGAATTTCAATGACCGAAACAAGGTAAATCTTGGGTAAGTAGTTGTAAATAAGCTGTATGTATATATTTTAGAGCTTTCTGTATTTTATTTTTCGAAAGAAATAAAAGTAATGGACGCAAACATTCATGGTTTAAAAATTGATGCCTAATTTTGATAACATCAAAAAGCAATTAAGAATTTCTCTCTCAAAACATATGTTACAAGAACTGCAAGATAATTACGGACATCTTTTTGAAGAGGCACTTATCAACGAAATTGACCAGACTGGTTCGTACAGAGAAGTGCGTGAAGGGCATAAACTTATGGAAATTGGAGATTACGTAAAGTCTATGCCTTTACTGGTTTCAGGTGTAATAAAAGTATTGCGGGAAGATGATGACGGAGATGAATTGTTGTTATATTTCCTAGAACATGGTGATACTTGCGCCATGACACTTACCTGCTGTGTGGGGCACAGTAGAAGTGAGATTAGGGCCATAGCGGAAACCAATACCCAATTAATTATGGTTCCTGTTCAAAAAATGGAAGAGTGGCTGGCAAAATATAGTAGTTGGCGAAATTTTGTATTGCAGAGCTATCATAACAGGTTAAACGAAATGTTGGAGACGATTGATAGTATTGCATTTCTAAAAATGGATGAAAGGCTCTTGAAATATCTAAAGGATAAGGTCCGGGTTACCCATGATGATATGATCAGCACCACCCATCAGCAAATAGCCTATGAACTGCATACCTCTCGTGTGGTTATTTCACGTCTACTCAAAAAAATGGAGAAATTGGGAAAGATAAAGCTTTATCGAAACCAAATTAAAATGATGGAAGCTTAGGCTTGTTTTGTTTGGAGTATTTTGAAAAATTACAGGAAAGACCTATAAGACTGATATTTATCAGTCTTTTTTAATGGGAAAACATTGAGCTTTGTAACCTAAGTTACTTTACAGTCAATTCAAGGGTTATAGTTTTGCCAAGTCGACAATTCAAGCTAAAACCATGAGAATAGAGCAGATATCCACAACATGTTCGGAAGGTTCCATTAATGTTCCTTTGAATGAAATAAATAAACATTTGACGAAGTTTCCAAAAGAAACACCTTTTGTGTTATACTGTGCAGTTGGATATATGAAGTATGGTCGCAGCCTCCATATTAAAACAAAAGGGCTGGGATGATTTTGTGGATGTCGTTGAAGGTTTTGCTGGGATTCCCAAAAATGAACGTTCAACGCTCTGCCTATGTTTGCCCTACAACAATGTTGTAGACGATTTAGATGAGTTTAGTTGGTTGTTCTAGAGGGAACAATCATTGGTTGGTATAATGGTGGTTCCCTCTTTTTTTAGGAATTGATTGATTTTAACGTAGTAATAGAATTCGATATGTCATTTTTAAGCTCACTTTTTGGAAGTAGTGTCCTGAACTCGGATATGTTTGAAATTTTGGATAAAAAGACCTTCAAGAGGGTCATTCAACAAAAAAACATCCAATTGGTTGATGTTAGGACCCCACGGGAATTTAAATCCGGACACATAAACAAGGCCATTAACATTGATTTGTTTCAGATGGGTAATTTTAAACAGGCTTTTGAAAAATTAGAAAAAAAGAGGCCAATATATCTGTATTGTAGGTCTGGGAGCAGAAGTAAGAAAGCAGCGCAAAAGGCTTTGGAGATGGGGTTTGAAAAAGTTTATGATTTAAAAGGCGGATACATGCATTGGGATTGATTTCTATTGTTGTAACTGCAATAGCAACATTTAATCACACAAAAATGAAAGCAACAATAATTGTCCAGAACTTGAAATGTGGTGGTTGCGCCAAGACCATTACGAATAGGTTGACCGAACTAGATAACATTACTGAAGTGAGTGTTGAACGAGAGACATCCATGGTGTCTTTTACATGCGAAAATACCAGTGATGCAATACAGGTAAAGGATAAATTGAAAGATTTAGGATACCCTTCGATAGATAATAAGAACAGCATTGCGGCAAAGGCCAAATCGTTTGTAAGCTGTGCTACAGGGAAAATGTCAAAGTAATCCAAAGTAGGTCTTTATGGGTCATTCTTTGAACTTCCAAAGCCATACATATTCTGGTGCATAAAATCTTTTGGGAAATTTTCATCATCAGGAAACCCCAATTCAATGGTTCCGTCCTCATCTGGTATATGATTGGTTTTAAAAATGTAGTCCCAAACACTTAAACTAATCCCAAAGTTAATGCCCTTTGAACCCTTAGGTATGGTATAGGCATGGTGATACAAATGCATTACCGGATTATTGAGGATATATTTTAAAGGCCCCCATGTTATTTTAACATTGGCGTGATTTAAATGTCCAATGGCAATGGCAATGAAATGTACAATATAGGCCTGTTCGGGTTCAAATCCCCCCAACAACATTACTCCAAGGGTTTTTAGCGGTTTATATAGTACATTTTCCATCCAATGATAACGTAAATGTGCGGCAAAGCCCATTTCCTTTACCGAGTGGTGCACTTTGTGGAAATTCCAGAGGAAAGCGTATTGATGAAGCAAAATGTGGGTAAACCATTGTACAAAGTCCAAAACAACAAAAAACAGTAGTAATTGCAACCACATGGGTAAAGCGGACAAATCAATTAAAGACAAACTTTTTGATGAAAGGCCCAAATCTGTGAACATCACAGCCATAAGCTTATAGAAGCCGCTTATAATTATGGCGAAAATGAAAAAGTTGAAAAACATATAAAGGGCATCCAACCAGAAATCTTTCCTGAAAATGGATTGATTTTTTCGCCAGGGAAATAGTATTTCCAATCCCCATACTAATAGGGATATTGCTATTAGTCCCCAGAAATAATTCATGTACCACGGTACATCGAACAGTACAGATTTCCATGTCCATTGCAAGCTTCCCATGAAAGCGTTGGCAAACGCATTTATATACTCATTCATACGTTCTGTTTTTGAGCATTGTTGTATTATTCCTTAAATTCATACCATTCTATATTACTTAGGACTGCTCTTCTTCCTTTATCGATAGGCGGATAATTGGTGACCAGATAGTTTACTATTATTTCTTCATCTTCACCCAGGTCCCTTAAGTTCTGGGTTCTCTGCATCCAACGAATTGTGGCAATCCAGCTTTCTTTATCCATCCTATTTTGCATTACCAATTCTGCAGAATGGCAATAGGTACAATTGTTGACAACAAGGGTAAGGCCGTCAGCATCTATGAGTCCCGTTCGCACATGAATGCCATTTTCAATCCTATTATAATCATTTTCCCCGGATATTTCAGTATACTCGGTTTTAGAATCTTTGTCCTTAAATAGAAAGCTGGATACATTGTCTTTAAAATAAAATAAAACCACGACTAATACACCACACAAAATAATGAATAGGGCCATTTGGTCATCGCGCCCTTTTACCCATGTCTTAAAACCCTGGAGCTTCTTCATATTTAGGAAACTTTGACGGCTATTCTATGACAGGCATTATTTAGATACCCTTTAGGGTTCCACCCGGGCAAAAGCATGGGCTGATTCTTACCTTTTGTATCTGTCGCACGTGCCCAGACCTCATAATACCCTTTTTTAGGAAATGCTATGGAGGCTTTAAAATGCTGCCAAGCCAATCGATTGATTGGTTTTTCTATAGAGCAATCATTCCATGTTGATCCAAAATCAATGGAATATTTCATTTTTGAAACTTCTAGTTCTCCGGCCCAAGCGTGTCCGCGTATATGTAATGAATTGCCTTCTTTGATGATAGCTCCTGATTTAGGATACGTAATCAATGATTTGACAGGCATCGATTCTATAATGCACATATCTTCGTCCTTGACTTTTTCCCCCGGTCCTACGGGATTGCAAGGAACGCGATAAGCAGTTCCCGTCATCTTGGCTCCATCGTGAATGATATTGCGTACACTAATGCGATTGACCCACTTGCCTGAAACCGAAGCTGGCCATCCACCTGCCACCAACCGCAAGGGGTAACCGTGTGATAATGGTATATCTTCCCCATTCATCTTAAATGCAATAAGTGTTTCATTTTGCATCACCTTGGGCATTGGAGCACCTCTGGAAATAGGTTCTTTATTTGGATCTCTGCTCAAATGTATATCAGTCGAATGATATCCAATATAAACAGCATCATCTTTAACGCCAACATCAGCAAGTATATCCCGTAATCTAACACCTGTCCAATTTGCACATGAAACAGCCCCTATGGTCCACTGGTTTCCCTTTGCGGGAGGGTCGAATTCGCTTCTTCCGTTACCGCCACATTCAAGAGTAAGTTGGTAGGTATACTGTTTGAATTTAGATTTAAGTTCTTCAAGGGAATATGTTCTTTTCTGCTTTACAGATTCACCATCAATGGTCAAGGTCCATTTATTTACATCGATATTCTCGGGTATAATACCATTATTACGAATGAACATGAATTTATTGGGTGTTATCCTATCATCCAATAAATGGGCTTTGGCCTCAACGTTCCAGGGTTTGCTGTTTAAAACCACCATACTATCATCGAGGTTAAATAGCTTGAAAGGGTCTGGTTCCTGTAATGCCAATGGTTTATAATGATTGGGCATCATTGACCCAAAAACAATATCGGTTCCTATGGCTGCTGTCATGGACCCTAAAAGAGTATTTTTAACAAAGTTTCTTCTTTTCATTCAGTGATGGTCTTATTGTAAAAATCCAATGTACTTATTTTTCTCGCCTAATGTATGCAACAATTGTTACTAAAGGCAAATAAGGGGATAATTATATTTTTAAAATTGAATGGAAATAAAAATAGGGCTTAAATAAAAAGATGGGGTTTTAACCCCATCTTTTTCGCTTATTCGAAATTATAAAGTTTAGATAAAAAGAAGATGCGTACCTTCTTGATCGGCCCTATTATAAAAATCGCCAATGGTTATTATTCCATCCAATTCATCGATTAGATCCTCTTCTTTAAGGTGGAACATATCCACTGCAAGTTTACATCCCCAAAGTTTGCAGCCAGAATCTGAAAGTATTTCTAAAAACTCCCCAACGGGAGGCATATCCAATTTTTCCATTTCTTTTTTCATCATTTTGGTGGCAAAGGCCTCAACTCCTGGTAATCCACCCAACATTGTTGGCATATGCATGGCGGGGTTACCCACGGTAGCTACGTGTAAATGTTCCAGTTTTTTCTTCTGAATGGCCTCTAATCCAAAAAATGTAAAGAAAATTTCGGATTCTATACCTTCCATTCGTGCACCGTTTGCCATGACGAACGCCGCATAGGCATTTTCAATGGTTGCTTTTGAAAGGATAAAGAGCATTTTTTTGACTTTTGTATCACCCATGATTTTAGATTTTAATTCGTTGTTTTTCGTTTTTAAATACAGCTTTTTGGCTTTGGAATACCAGCTATCAATGTTGATTTTTTCAGAGGGCCGCCAGGAAAAAGGCTATAGAATTCCTTGATATTTATAACACCACTTTTTTTTATACCTCTAATAGATAAAGCTTCATTGCCATTGTGCTTTTCATGTATGTAATCAATGACTTCCCAATGTTTTTCTGTCATGCAAATCCCTTGCTCTTCAGCAAGACATTCACATATTTCCTTTGTCCATTGTGAAAATTCGGTCATGTATCCTTCTTCGTTTACATTAATTTCTGTTTGAGCTATTACTTTTTTCATCGTTTATATATTTATGTTATTGTACTTCTTCAATATGTTTACCTTTTTTGGACATTGTAGCAGAGACAAAGGGTATATGTACACCTTTGATCAACATATTCCAGTATATCCATCGGAAGGCCATTTTCCCCATATGATTGGCACGACTTTCCTTTAGTAAACTAAGGGGCCCAACACCTGGAAATGGGAACGTGCCTTCTACAGGTTCGTGGGTGTAGTTAAAATCAATTAAAAGTGCTTTGCCATTTCCTGTTTCTATAAAACAATTGGCATGGCCATCAAACTCGTCTTTTAATTCTTCTCCCTGGATATATCGCATGATATTGTCTGTTAGAATTTCGGCTTCGAAATGCGCAACCGACCCCGCTTTTGATGCTGGCAGATTGGTTGCATCCCCGATGGCGAAAATATTTTGGTGTTCCAAGGTTTGGAGCGTCCCTTTATGGGTAGGTACAAAATTTAAATCATCACCCATTCCCGAGCGCTCAATAACTTCATCACCCATGTTCGTAGGTACGGTTACCAATAGATCATAATCCACTTCTGTGTCACCATAGTCGATTATTTTGTTGTTCTCATAATCCACTCTTTCAATATTGAAATCGGTCACCTCTTTTATGTCTTTTTCTTCCAATAGGTAATGTAGCGCTTTAGTAGCTTTTGGCTTGGTGAAGGCACCTCCCAGAGGAGTGACAAAAGTAATCTCCACTTTGTCGCGCATGCCCTTGTTTCTAAAAAAGGAGTCGGCTAAAAATGCAAATTCCAGAGGCGCAACCGGACACTTAATGGGCATCTCGGTAATATGTACAACTAGTTTGCCACCTTCCCATTCCCGCAATTTATTCCGTAAAGCTTTTGCCCCTTCATAGGTATAAAAATCAAAGATACTTTTGTGCCATTCCGGTCCATTCATACCTTCAATTTCCTCAGGTGCTATTTTTGTACCCGTAGCAATGATCAATACATCGTAGATCAAGGATTTCCCATTCTCAAGATTGATCTTATTTTCATCGGGAACAATGAGATCTATCTTTTCATTGATATAATCAACACCTTTGGGAATGAACTTGGCACCTTTTTTCTTTACTTGTTTAGTTGTATAAATATCAAAAGGAAGGAAAAGGAAACCAGGTTGGTAATAATGGGTTTTATATTGATCGATTATGGTAAGTTTCCATTCTTTTTTCGGCAATTTATTCACTAAATGATTGGCCATCATTGTGCCCGAAGTACCGGCGCCTAATATTACTATTTTTTTCATTTTGTCTTATTTATGATTGTAGATTATTGCTCTAACAAGGACTAGAATTATTTTGAGGTAAAATTACTGTTCAACTGAAATGGATTTCATGACATTTGTCATGATCGCATGTACTTTTTTGTAACATTTGTTACAAAAAAATTAACTTATTAAGGTGTAAAACAAATATATATATAAAAATAGAACTGGATAGCCCTTATAATGATTGATGAGATAAGGGTTATTTTCTCGGGACTTTTACCTATGACAATTGTCATGATTATTGCATTTATTAGGCAATAAATTTGATGTAATTTTATATGTGCAATCGGTAAGATTTGAAAATAAGCCGGTCATTTTTCTGGTGTAGTACTTCAAATATTACAAAAATTCAATAATCATGAGAAAAACAATACTTAACTTTTCGTTTTTGATCTTTACTACGGCCGTACTATCGCAGTCTGGTCATATTATGCAGGGAGTGGGTTCGGTGAACATGTCAATGGGTGGTGCCGCAACAGCTCAACCTTTGGATATTTCAGGAGCTTTGCAATGGAACCCAGCGGCCATTTCAAGTTTTGATGATAAAATTCTCAAGTTTGATATTGGCCTTTTCTTTTCTTCACCACAATTGTATTCCACCGTGCCGGAGTTTGATGGTGCAGGACAACCTACAGGTAATTTTTTTAGCGGTACAACGGAGGATGATAGGGGAATCTCCCCTATGCCTGCTTTGGCTATGGTTTGGGGAAAAGAAGATAGTAAACATACTTTTGGTGCATCTGCATTTGGCATTAGTGGTTTTGGTGTAATCTTTCCCGAAAGCATGACCAATCCCATAAATATGCCACAAAATATGGGTGGATTTGGTCGAATTGAGTCTGATTATATTTTACTACAGGTTGGCTTAACCTATGCCTATGAAATATCGGATAAATTTTCAATAGGAGTAGCGCCTACTTTTAACTATGCGACTTTGGAGTTGATGCCCAATCCGACGGCAAATCCAAGTGCGGTAGGATATCCATCAGCTGATAAGGCCACCGCTTTGGGTTTTGGCGCTCAGCTTGGTCTATTTTATGATTCTGGTACAGGATTTAAGGCGGGAGCTTCCTATAAGACCACTCAATCTTTTGGTGACTTTGAATTTGATAATACCTACTTGGATAATTCTACAGGCACAAATAATTTTAACATGGACTATCCAGCCATTTATTCCCTTGGACTGGGTTATTCTTTGGGGAATATAGATCTAGCCTTGGATTATAGGATAGTAGACTATGAGAATACTGATGGTTTTTCCTCAACAGGTTGGACACCAACAGCATCAGTAGCTGGTTTTGGTTGGGAAAACATTTCGATTGTATCGGCAGGTATCCAGTATAAAGGTATTGCTAAACTGCCCTTGCGTTTAGGGTACACCTATAGCTCCAACCCCATTAATGAGGATGTTGCATTCTTCAATATTCCTGCAACTGCAATCATAAAGAACGCATTCCAATTTGGATTGAGTTATGAGGTAAGTGATAATCTTTCTTTGGATGCCGTTTACCATCACGGAGCCAGCGGAGATAAGACCACTGGACAATTATTGAATCCAATGTTCATACAAAGTTTTCCACCCTATGGTGCCATTCCCGGTAGTGAGGTTTCTTACGATATGACCACAGATATGATTATGGTGGGTATTGGTTACACCTTTAATAAATAGCATAACGGTAGTAATGGATTTAAGAGAATGTCAAAAAAGTATAGTTTGCGTCTTTGCGAGGCACTAAGCAATTTGTAAGTTGGTGGTGATCAAGCAAAAGGTACTTCACTACGTTTGTAATTACGGTTTAGTCCAACTTTTTTGACATTCTCTTTATCTTCTTGAATTTATGAGGCTTTCAAATCGAATAGTATTAAAAAATGGTGAAGATTCAAAACAGTCTCTTACTATAATCTTGAGAATAATGAATACGAGGAATAAAATATTAAACCTGACAAAAGTCATCTTTTGAGGGGTATCTTCTACTTTATCTTTGCCGTATGAAAAATGTAATCCTATTTGTGGCAATCTTGATGCTTGTAAAGCCGCTATGGCCTTTAGCAGAGTATGTCGTGAATTACGATTACATTGTTGAAAATCTTTGTGAAAATAAAGATAAACCCCAGTTGAATTGTGATGGGAAATGTTATTTGGCCAAGCAATTGGCCAAGGAGTCTAAAGGTAGGGGAAAGAATCCCTTTGATGGTGAAAAGTCCAAGACAGAGATTCAACATGTCGTTTTCTTCCAGGATTTATCCTCTTTCGATTTGGAGATTTGCTTGAACAATTCCCGATACACTAATTTCGGCGCTACACAGTTTTTGACTTCAAATTTATTTGTCACCGATATTTCACAGCCACCTGAATTGGGTTAATGCACTTCACCGAGCCCAATTGAGTCTTTTTGGCGTATTCTACTCTTTTCTGAACCTATTCATAATCTTGGTCTGCCAAGCTTTTTGATAGAATCCGAAAATCTGTAAGAATATTTTGGAAACCCTAAGTTTCTGTTCAGTGTTTACGTGCTCTGATTCTAATAAAAGGTAAACTTTCTTGATTTGTGTACATAGATCAAGAAAGTCTGTATTCTCTCATCTATTGAATTATCAAACAAATATTATGAAAACCATTTTAGGTATTCGGCCAAAACAATTATGGTTGGCCCTTGGCAATAATCGTTGCTTCCATTTATTGGCGATGTTTTTTTTCCTGTTTTTTTTCCAAAACATAGGTGCCCAAGAAGAGATTGTGGAAAAAAAAGAAGATTCCATCTTGTATATCAATTTGGATGAGGTCGTTCTCATTTCTTCTAGGAAAGCTCTAGGTCAGCAGAAACAGACCAAGCCTTTGTCGTCACTGGACGAATATTTGGAATCTGCGCAAAAAGTAAACATGGTGAAAAGGGGCGCCTATGCATGGGAGCCCACTTTAAACAATATGTTTTCAGAACGGCTATCGATTACCATTGACGGGATGCGCATTTTTGGTGCCTGTACTGATAAAATGGATCCAATAACATCATACGTAGACGTATCCAACCTTTCCAAAGCACATGTAGTCTCAGGACAGCAGGGCTCAGAGCATGGGACCACGATTGGAGGGGCCATGAACTTGGAACTGCATAAAAGCAATTTTGCAAATACAGGACTTAAGGGAAGTTTGGAAAGTGGCTTTGAAACGAATAATGAGCTCAGGATAATAGGGACAGCTCTTGATTACTCGAGTGAAAAGTTCTATATAGATGGTGATATTATTTACAGAAAAGCGGAGAACTATTTTGATGGCAAAGGCAATGAGGTCGGTTTTTCCCAATATGGGAAGTACAATTTTTCGGCCAATGGGGGTTATAAAGTCAATGATGGCGGTAAATTAACTGCCACACTTATTTTTGACGAGGCGCGGAATGTTGGATATCCTGCGTTACCAATGGATGTTTCTTTGGCCAAGGCATTGATTACCTCGGTTGGTTTTGAACAAGACAAGTTGGGCACGTTCAGTGATTGGAAATCGAAGCTGTATTTCAACAAAGTTACCCATATCATGGATGATTCTAAACGCCCTGATGTACCCATTCGAATGGATATGCCGGGTTGGAGTGATACTTATGGATTTTTATCACAGCTACAAAAGTTAACCGGTAAACACAATTTTTTACTGAAGTGGGATGGATTTTATAATAAATCCTTGGCAGAAATGACGATGTACCCCAATAACCCTAATGAATCGGCAATGTTTATGCTTACATGGCCCGATGTTCGAACCTTGAATACCGGTTTTTACGCTCATGATCAAATAGATCTTAAAGGAGGTTCCTTAAAATTATCCACAAGAATCACCTTACAGAACAATAAGGTAGCGGATGAGTTAGGTCTTAATAGTTTACGAATTTTCTATTCGGATATGGAGCAGGCCCAGAATCATTTCCTAAAAAGCGTTTCAGTGCAATATCATAGGCACTTGGCTCCGTTTCATGTCAATCTAGGCATGTCATACGGGGATAGGGCACCTTCTGTTTCTGAGGGCTACGGTTTTTTTCTGTTCAATAGTTTTGACAATTATGACTACATAGGTAATCCAGGTTTGAAAAATGAAAAGTCATTTGAGGGTAATGCCAAAATTTCGGTGCAAAGGGCGAAGTTTAAAACTAGCCTTGAAGGAAATATTTTTCATATTTCCGACTACATAATTGGCGAAGTAGATCCAATGTTGAGTGCCATGACCATTGGTGCGGAAGGAGTAAAGGTGTATTCGGGTTTGAAATATGCCGATTTGGTAAATGTATCATGGGATCTGGAATATTCAGTTTTGCCGGAATTAAAATGGTCCTGGACGGTATCCTACCATAGGGGCACCGATAATGACCATCGGAACCTACCTTTTATAAGTCCTGTGGCATATCGTTCAAGTCTTTCGTATAAAAAGAAAACCTTTTCGGGAACCATGACTATGCAGGGAGCTGGAAAACAAACAAACTTCAATGGTATTTTCGGAGAGGATCAAACACAGGCCTATACCGTTTTTGCCTTGGCATTTGGTAAAACCTTTTATTTATCCAATGACTGGGTTTACACCAAAGTAGGCTTGGAAAATATTTTTGACAAATATTATTCCACCTATACCGACTGGAATAACATTCCAAGAATGGGGCGAAATTTCTTTTTGTCTCTTTCTTATTCTATCAATTGAATAAAAAAAATAAAATAAAAAAAATGAAAACAATAAAATTAGTAATAGCAGCAATTATTTTTTCAATAGGTTTTTCATCCTGTACCAAGGATGATGATTCGCCAATAGTTGAGGGGAATCCCTTGGCGGATTATAAAATGGTATCGAGTTTAAAGGCAAATGCCCATACCATTGAAGTTTATTCCAAACAAGAGCAATATACCATAGGGTACAACGAATTGTTTATTCGCATCAAGGATGATGCATCTGACAGTTATATTTCCAAAGTCGAAATTTCATGGACACCCTTAATGCACATGAGCCAGATGCAACATTCTTGCCCCAAATCGGCTATTGTTGCTGATGGCGATGAATCGGTTTATAAAGGTTATGTGATATTCCAAATGCCTGGCAATGATGTTGAATATTGGGACCTGACTTTAGATTATACCATAGATGGAATAGCGTATAGTGTTACCCAACTGCTTGATGTAAAAGCACCGGCAGATAATAAAAGACGGGTCACTGTTTTTACAGGAAGTGACGATGTGCGCTATGTGCTTGCCATGATGCCCTTGACGCCCGAAGTGGCTATAAACGATTTTTCCGCCATGCTGTTCAAAATGAAAAACATGATGACTTTTTCATTGGCAGAAAACTATGAGGTTGCGCTAGACCCACGAATGCCGAGCATGGGCAATCATAGTTCTCCAAATAATGAGAATCTGGTCTATGATGCGGAATCCAAAATGTATATGGGCAAGCTGTCCTTGACTATGACGGGTTATTGGAAAATAAACATGAAACTGTTAAACGAATCAGATGAAGTAATTAAAGGGGAAGATGTTACCGATGAAAACCCTGAAAGCAGTCTGTTCTTTGAATTGGAGTTTTAGTATATTTATTGGGAAGAGCCAAATTAGTAAGTGCTGTTCGGTTCTTGATTTCCAATAGTTCTTATTCAAATCGAGAAAAATACCCCTAACAACAATCTTAAGGATTGTTAGGGGTATTTTGTATAAGTTTGTTTTTTCAACTTTTTATCCAAAACCTGATATTTATCATGATTTTAAATTTACATTAACAATAGATTTGTCCCAATAAAAGATAAAAATGTCTTTTATTTTGTGGAACCTTTTAAACCAACTAAAAACATGTTATCCAAAAAACAAGCAAGAGCTTTCTTTCTAGGAGGAACATTAGTAACCTTTTTAATATTTATTGGGCTTACTATTTATTCCTTTAGCAAGGGAAATGATCAAAGTAACCATGAGAATATCACAGAATCCGTGGTCAGGGGAAAAAAGATATGGGAATCCAACAATTGTATGGGTTGTCATACCCTATTGGGTGAAGGAGCATATTATGCCCCCGAGCTTACCAAAGTGATAGACCGATTGAATATGAAATATAACGGTCAGGGAGAAGAAGTGATCAAAAGTATTTTAATGTCGCCAGTCCCGTGGCAACCCAATGGAAGAAAAATGGTCGCTTATGAAATGACCGAACAAGAGGCCGAGGACGTCGTAGAGTTCTTTAGATGGATTGGAGAAATCGATTTAAACGGATTTGATAGAATAGTATCGCCACTGGCCAAAGAAGATAATAACAACTAAACTAAAAAATCATGAAATATAAATCACAAAAAGTAGCCTATTGGTTCTTTGCGCTATCAATGCTTCTGCTGGTATTGCAATTGGTATATGGCTTTGTAATGGGTTTTGCCCGAATAGGCTTTGATAATTTACACGAATTTGTACCTTTTAATACGGCTAGGGCAGTACACACGAACCTGTTGGTTGTTTGGTTATTATCCGGTTTTATGGGCGCCGCCTATTATATTATCCCAGAGGAGGCACAACGGGAATTAGTGAACGTAAAGCTGGCATATGTGCAATTGATCAGTTTGGCTGTAGTCGGTGTTGTTGCTGTAGTCGGTTTTCATTTTAATTATTGGGAAGGAAGAAAGTTTTTGGAGATTCCAAGACCTTTGGATTTTCTAGTGGTAATTAATGTACTATTATTCCTAGGACTGATTTTGGTTACCTTGTTTAAAGGAAAAAGAAGAACAACCACGGCATTGGTATTGTCAATGGGTCTTTTATTTGCGGCCTTATTATATCTGCCTGGAATGTTGCCTTTTGACAGTCAAGTGATGGATTCTTTTTTCCGCTGGTGGGTTGTTCACCTATGGGTCGAAGGGGTTTGGGAATTGATTATGGGAGGTATTTTATCTTTCTTATTGATCAAACTTACCGGTGTTGATAGAGAGGTTATTGAAAAATGGCTTTATGTTATCGTTGGTTTGACCTTCCTTTCTGGAGTTTTGGGAACAGGTCACCATTACTATTATATAGGTGTTAACAAAATTTGGTTGATCGTTGGTGGAATATTCTCGGCCTTGGAGCCGTTGGCATTCTTGGCCATGGCATTATTTGCCGTAAACATGTATAGAAAAGGAGAGAAGAAACACCCCAATAAGTTGGCTTTATATTGGACACTGGGCGCGGCAATTGTCTCATTTGTTGGTGCTGGGCTTTTGGGATTTGCACATACCTTACCACAAACCAATTTGTATACCCACGGAACCCTTGTAACTGCAATGCATGCTCATCTTGCGTTCTGGGGTGCCTATGGCATGATCGTACTGGCAATAATTAGTTATAGCTTACCAAATATGACCGGAAGAAAATTGTATTTGACCCCAAGAGGTAGAGCAGCCTTTTGGCTATCCAATATCGGGATGATCGGGATGACTGTCGCCTTTGGTGTTGCTGGTGTTGCCCAAGTATATTTAGAACGTAAATTCGGAATGGATTTTATGCTCGTTCAAAAAGAAATAAGCATCCATTTTGTGGTATTGATTATCTGCGCTTCTGTTTTTACAACAGGAATAATCATGTATATCATTGAATTTTACAAACACGGTAGGCCGACCGATGAGGCCATGGAAGTAAGTATTCAATAAGAATATTAAAAAAAAACAACTAAAAACAAGTATCAATTAATTTATTAAGAATGAAAAATTTGAAAACAGTGTTCAACGGTATGTGTCTAGTACTTTTTGCGTCTTTGTTGGTGACAAGTTGCGCAGACAGTTCCTCCAACACCAAATCGGCTATCGCCGCGGCAGATATTACCATAAAAGGGACCATGAAAGCAGAGCTGACAGCCCCTCCATATGTACCGGCCCCAGTAGGTGACCGTCCGGCTAAAAAACTGATTGTGGACATGGAAATTATTGAAGAGGTTGGGGAAATGGCCGATGGTGTACAATATGTGTATTGGACTTTTGGAGGTTCAGTTCCCGGAAGTTTTATACGTACAAGAGTTGGGGATGAAGTAGAATTCACCCTATCTAATCACCCAGACAATAAATTACCGCACAATATAGATTTACATGCGGTAACTGGCCCTGGTGGTGGTGCAACCTCCTCGTTTGTTGCTCCCGGACATGAAAAGACCTTTTCTTTTAAAACGTTGAATCCAGGGTTATTCGTATATCACTGTGCGACAGCTCCTGTTGGTATGCATATTGCGAATGGAATGTATGGTTTAATTTTAGTAGAACCTGAAGGTGGCTTGCCAAAAATAGACAAAGAATATTATATCATGCAAGGTGATTTCTATACTAAAGGTGAATATGGCGAACCTGGATTGCAACCCTTTAATATGAAAAAAGCGGTTGATGAAGATGCCGATTACGTAGTTTTTAATGGTAAAGTAGGGGCCTTGACCGGTGATAATGCCATTACTGCGAATGTCGGTGAAACCGTTCGTTTGTACGTTGGGAACGGTGGCCCCAATCTTACCTCTTCTTTTCATGTTATTGGTGAAATATTTGATAATGTGCATATTGAGGGTGGCTCACTAATAAATAAAGATGTACAAACGACATTGATTCCTGCCGGTGGCGCAGCCATTGTTGATTTTAAAGTAGATGTGCCAGGGACTTTTATATTGGTTGATCATGCTATTTTCCGGGCCTTTAATAAAGGAGCTTTGGGAATGCTTAAAGTGAAGGGGGAAAATCATTTGGACATATATTCCGGTGTTAAGCAAGAGGGTATTTATAATCCTGAAGGAGGGACCCTGCAAGAAATGCCTGATGATGGCGTGGCAAAAGCGACTTCCACCGCTCCAAAGAGTTTGGCCGAGAAAATTGCCTCGGGCAAGCAACTTTATACGAATACTTGCTTTGCATGTCACCAGGCAAATGGCAAAGGTATAGCAAATGCGTTCCCTCCATTGGCAAATTCTGATTATTTGAATGCCGATGTCAATCGCGCCATTGATATTGTACTTAATGGGAAAATTGGGGAAATTACGGTCAATGGGAAAAAATATAATAGTGTAATGACAAAACAGACACTGACCAACAACGAAGTAGCTGATGTACTTACTTACGTCTATAACTCTTGGGGAAATAACAAGACCAATGTTACTTCAAGCCAGGTGGCACAAATTAAAAATGGACATTAACTAGCTCAATGATGAGAACTGTTTTAAGACTGACATATTGTTTAGCGTTATTTTGGACGACCAATGCAATTTGTCAGTCTAAAATGGTTGCAATACAAGGAGATACCTATATCCCATTATATGGTAGAGATTCCCTACAGGTAACTATTTCTGATTTTGATATGGATATATATCCAGTCACCAATAAGGAATATCTACAATTTGTAAAAGATCATCCCAAATGGAGAAGGTCTGCGGTACTAAAACTCTTTGCGGATAAAAATTATTTATCCCAATGGGGTTCTGATACCGCTTTGAATAACAATCAATCTTTAAATGCTGCGGCAACCAATGTTTCTTGGTTTGCAGCCAAGGATTATTGTGAATGTCAGGGAAAAAGATTACCCACAATAGATGAGTGGGAGTATGTGGCAATGGCCAATGAAAAACTACCAGATGCACGTACGCTAAAAACATACAACGAGTATATTTTATCGTGGTATGAAAAACCAAAAACCTTTAATAATGAAATTGGCTCCACTTTTAAGAATTATTGGGGAGTTTATGATTTGCATGGACTTGTATGGGAATGGACATTGGACTTCAACTCAGTTTTAGTCTCCGGAGAGTCACGTAAGGATGTAGATAAGGACAGTAATCTTTTTTGCGGAAGTGCCGCAATAGGAGCTACGGATTTAATGAATTATGCGGCCTTTATGCGATATGCCATCCGAGGCAGTGTAAAAGCAAGATATGCCATGAAAAACCTAGGATTTAGATGTGTAAAGGATAAAAAACGAAGTACAGATGAAAACCTCTAATTATATAGCGATTCTTTTTGTTGCAATATTGGCATTGGCCTCTTGCAAGGAAACCAAATCAGAGAAGGATTTGGGAACACTTTATCAATGCCCTATGAAATGTGAAGGTGAAAAAACATTTGATAAACCCGGAAGTTGTAGCATTTGTAAAATGGATTTACAGCCTTTGTCAGAACCTACGGCATTATTGGCTGACCCTTTTGAAATTTCCGATACTTCAATTTTCAATTTGACTACAAAATGGAAAACCGAGGAAGACCAAACCATAGAATTGGTAGACCTGAAGGGAAAACCCTTGGTAATGGTCATGATATACACAACCTGCAAAGCAGCCTGTCCTAGACTAGTTGCCGACATGCGTAATATAGCAAAACAAATACCAGAAAATAAGAAAGAAGACCTGCAATATGTTTTAATCAGTATTGATCCTGAAACTGACACTCCAGAACGATTGAAGGAATTTGCAATTGAAAATCAAATGGATGGGGAGCAATGGACTTTTCTTCAAGGAACACTAAGTGGGGTCCGAGAATTCGCAAATGTATTGGCCGTAAAATACAAACAAATATCACCCATGGATTTTTCACATTCAAACATAATAAGTGTATTTAACCCCCAAGGGGAATTGGTACATCAACAAGAAGGACTTGGGGTTGACAATAAAGAGACCGTTGGTCATATTCTAGAATTAGTAAAATAAAAAATAAAATGAAAATTACAGAAGAAAACACAGTAGCAGAAGTAGTTGTTCAAAATATCAAAACCGCACATGTCTTTAAAAAACATGGCATTGATTTTTGCTGTGGTGGTGGTATAACCGTTGAAAAGGCCTGTTCAAAAAACAGTGTTGACTATGCTATCTTAAAAAAAGAGATTGAAGCAATTAGCAACGGCTTGAGCAAGGCGTATAATTATGATGATTGGGAGTTGGATTTTTTAATAGACCATATCATCAATGTTCACCATACTTACGTAGCGGAGAGTGTCCCGTTGTTACTGGCATATGCAAATAAAGTGGCACATGTACATGGGCACCATTACGAGGAAGTGGTTAAAATAAATGCACTTGTCGAAGCTGTAACACAAGAACTTGAAGCCCATATGAAAAAAGAAGAGGTGATTCTTTTTCCTTATGTAAAACAACTGGTCAAAGCCAAAAGGGAAGGTCAAGAACTGTCGTTGCCCCATTTTGGAACAGTCAATAATCCCATTCAAATGATGTTCCAGGAACACGAAAATGCCGGAGACGTTTTTAAGCAAATTGCAAAATTGAGCAATGACTATACCCCTCCTCCTGAGGCTTGCAATACGTTCAGGGCATTGTATTCCAAATTAGAGGAGTTTGAACAAGACCTGCACCAACACATTCATTTGGAGAATAATATTTTATTCCCCAAAGCTATAGAACTCGAACAATCAATATAAAACCTATACAAACCTGTCATTAAGCCTTACTATTATGAAAAAAGCATTTTTTTCACTCATTTTACTTACCCTTTTGGCAAGCCAATCAATGGCGCAAGAGTTTGATCTGATAGGCGAAATCAGGCCCCGTTATGAAAATCTTCATGGTTTCAAAACGTTGATTGATGATGCGACGGATGGATCTAACTTTATTTCACAACGAACCCGATTGAGTTTTAATTTCAAGCAGGAGAAAGTGAGATTGGGAGTATCCCTCCAGAATGTTAGGGTTTGGGGAGACGTTGGTACATTGTCAAGTGATGATAACGCTACTGCATTGCATGAAGCCTGGGCAGAAGCCATCCTTTCAGATAAAATTTCCTTAAAATTGGGACGACAAGAAATCGTCTATGATGATCACCGAATTTTTGGTAATGTGGGCTGGGCGCAACAGGCCAGAAGCCATGATGCCTTTCTTTTTAAGTTCGTACCTGACCAAAACAATAGGTTGGATGTTGGTTTGGCCCTTAACGCCGATACACAGCTGGGAGTTGATGCCCTATATAGCAATGCAGCGGGGTATAAGGCGTTTCAATATGCTTGGTACCATGGTGATTTCAATAAACTTGGGCTTAGTGTTTTAGCCTTGAACACCGGAGTGGAATATTTGGATGGATCCGGTGAACAAACCGTGGATTATGCATTGACCTTAGGCCCAAGATTAACGTATAAGTCGGGCAAATTGGGTGCAGATGCCGCAGCCTATCTGCAGACAGGTAAAACTCT
Organism: Bacteroidota bacterium; assembly: GCA_024279425.1. GTDB lineage: Bacteria > Bacteroidota > Bacteroidia > Flavobacteriales > Flavobacteriaceae > Maribacter_A. Next base: position 30,189 of record JAJRRO010000066.1, read on the forward strand.
GGATAATGATGTAAGTGCTTCCTATTTTACTGGGAATGTTTCTTATAAAGTAAGTGATTATGTTTCGATTGCAGGTGGCGTGGAATACCTTTCTGGAAAGGACATGAATGATGTCGATACCGAAATTAAATCTTTTGCCCCATTGTTTGGAACCAATCACAAATTTAACGGATGGATGGATTATTTCTATGTGGGTAACCACGGAGGGTCGGTAGGACTGACAGATATAAATGCTACTGTGACCTATAGTAAGGATAGATTTTCGGCAAAATTAATTCCTCATTTCTTTTCGGCCGCTGCAGATGTATATAATGGTGCAACAAAGATGGACAATGACCTAGGAACTGAAGTCGATATTATATTAGGATATAAATTGGACAATGCCATTACCTTAAACGCTGGATTCTCAAAAATGTTCGCAACAGATACTATGGAAGTCCTAAAGGGTGGTGATAAAGATGCAAATAATAGCTGGGCATGGGTAATGTTCACGTTTAAACCTAAATTATTCTCGTATGCTCCTGGAAAAAATCAATAATCAAGTGGAACAAGCCCCTTATTACCATACCATAGGTAAGGAAGTTGAGGTATTTGAACATGCCTATCAAAGCAAAATACCTTTTCTGCTCAAAGGACCTACCGGTACTGGGAAATCGAGGTTTATTGAATATATGGCACATAGGCTTGCTAAAAAACTGATTACTATTTCCTGTCATGAAGAGACCTCCTCAACCGATTTAATTGGTCGTTATATTATCAAAGGGGCTGAAACAGTTTGGATGGATGGACCTCTGACCATGGCTGTGAAGGAAGGCGCCATAATTTATTTGGATGAAATTGCAGAGGCGAGACCAGACGTAATTGTTGCCATACACTCTTTGACTGATCATAGGCGGGAATTGTTCATTGATAAATTAGGAGAAACAGTAAAAGCCCATAAAAATTTTATGTTGGTTGCATCTTTCAATCCGGGATATCAACGTGGTTTCAAGGAATTGAAGCCATCAACAAGACAGCGATTTGTTGCGGTTTCTTTTGCATATCCTGAAGCAAAGATTGAATCAGAAATATTAGTGTCTGAAACGGCGATTGATGAGGCAACTGCTAAAAAATTGGTAAATATCGCCACCAAGATCAGGAATTTGACCGAATTAGGCTTAACTGAGACCGTTTCAACGCGATTATTAGTCGATGCTGCAAAATTAATACACAGCGGTCTTCCCAAACGATTGTCGGTAAGTGTGGCCGTTGTCGAGCCTTTGACAGATGATATCGAAGTTGTCGAGGCACTTAAGGATCTGTGTGACTTAATGATTTAGAACGTAATGAGTATTAAGATAAAGAGAATCATAAAAATATTTTTTTTATAAATAAAAGCCACTTGTTTCTTGTTGCAAGAACTCCATACTTAATACTAAACCATGTTTGAGCCCGATGAATATCTTTTTACCAAATTCGCCTATTATTTTAAAAGGCGTAAAAAAGAAAAACAGGGGCAGCTGGCTTATGCCGTTAAATTGGCGGATATTAAACAACGCCTGACCATATTTGCAAGGGCCATAACCGGGGAATCTATAGAAATTTACGATGCCGAAAGGGAAGGGGGCTATCGAAACAACAATTTTTTCCTTCCAACAAAGTTCTCTGATTTCCAATCCACCGATGAAAATATAGCATTCTATCTCTTTCGTATTTTGTATACATCGGTCCAAAAGAACCTGGGCCTGAATTGGAAAGATGACCAAGAGCATGATGTAGTGGAATCACGAAGAAAGGCCTTGGAGACTTCAAAAACAGTCCTGGCCTCTCTTTTTGAACAATTTCCCATTACGAAAGAGTATCATGAAAAATTCAAAGTGTTCTACGATGGTATTTCTAATGAAAAAGTACCCTCTGATTATTCGTTCATCTACGGGAAGTGGATGCGAAACTCACCGAAAGATAATCCAGGAAAGCAATTACAGAATTTTACGGATCAGGTAAAAAAGGCAGATCAGGACAAGCCAGAAACAATTATAAAATCCAACGCAGTAGAAGAGATAATTTCAGTTCAGGTAGATCAAAAACAGCTGGAGGATGCTGTGCTTCAACATCAATTTGAGAAAGTAGAGACGGCCGAGGAATTTGGCGGGAACTTTCGGGATATGGATGGGGATGACGAATTGGATGAACACTCCAACGCCCTTGAAGAGTTGAACATGAAATACACAGTTCGTGTTGATGATACGGCGCATTCTGTATATCAGGCTGATTTTATTGAAAATACAACGGTATCTGAAAGTGCGGAAAATGATGTTTCGGGCTATCACTTAACGTATGATGAATGGGATTATTCAACAAGGTCTTATAAGGAAGGTTTCTGCAAGGTATATCCCAAGACAAAATTAGATTCTGATGTTGCTTATTATAAAAAAACCATATCAAAGAATAATTCCACGCTCGTTGGCCTGCGCAAAATGTTGACAACGGTGAACAACAAATTTCAGCAACAGCGTAGACAAACACAGGGAGAAGAGTTTGATATTGACGCGATAACGGACTTATTTGTAGACGTTCATTCGGGACACACACCTTCCGAAAAAATATACCTCTCAAAAAGAAAAAAAGAGAAAGACCTTTCTATTCTATTGTTGTTGGACATAAGTTTATCTAGCGACGGTTATGCCGCAGGGAATAGGGTAATCGATGTTGAAAAAGAGGTTTCAATACTTTTTGGCGAGATACTGGATGAATTCAATATCGATTTTTCAATCGATTGTTTTTATTCAAAGACCAGAAATCATTCAACCTATTTGACCATCAAAGGCTTTGATGAAGATTGGAGCCGAGCCAAATTTAAAGTGGGAGCAGTGGAGCCTAGTGGTTATACGCGTATTGGAGCGGCGCTAAGACATTCGGGTGCCATGTTGGACAAAAGGGACACCAAGAACAAATGGGTGATTCTTATTTCAGATGGAAAGCCAAATGATTACGATAAATACGAAGGTAAGTATGGTATAAATGATGTAAAGCAAGCCTTAAGAGAACTCAACGAGCGCCAAATTAATTCGTATGCCCTTGCCATTGAGGCACAGGCAAAATACTACCTGCCCCAAATGTTTGGGCAAAACCATTATCAGATTCTTACAACCCCAGTTGAACTACTTCAATCTTTGGTAAAATTGTATGAAAAAATAAAGCATCAAAGTTAGAGACTGTTTTGAATTTTATGATTGGAATTTTGTATAGGCCATTTTTGATGCAACATGAGGTAAAATATATGATAATAGCTGGGCTACTTGAAAAGATTTTAACAAAACGGTGCGCAAAAAGAGTTATAGAAAAACAATTGATAGAATTCAAAACAGTCTCTTAGATGGAATCCAAAATATTAAATCATAAAAACATCTATTATCCGCCTGGGGGTATTTTGATCTGGATTATCATTTTTTTGGAATTGATCACTTTCGGGATTGCTTTGATTGTTATGGTATTTTATGGCCAAAAGGAATTGGAAATATTCCATACTTCAAGATTACAATTGAATACTACAATCGGTACGATCAATACATTGTTTTTAATTACTAGTGGATATTTCATGGCTAGATCTGTGAGCTACTTGAGGAAGGGTCAAAAAGAAAAATCTTCCTTGTTTTTGAAGCTTACCATGCTGGGTGGGTTATTCTTTTTGGGATTAAAGACCATAGAATATTATTTCAAAATTGAAGCGGGATTGACTGTTGGGCATAACACCTTTTTTACATTTTATTGGATGTTGACCTTGTTTCATGTAATCCATGTAATAGTAGGGCTTGTTATTTTGACCTCAGTACTTGTTGGCCTTAGGAAGAATCCATCAAAGGTTGCTATTGAGGATGTGGAGGCCAGTGCCGCCTTTTGGCATATGTGCGATTTAATATGGTTGCTACTGTTTCCTGTAATTTATCTATTGTTCTAAGATGAGAGGGATAACGATTACTTTGGCAAGCTTACTAATTTTGACCCTTATTTCTGTTGTTTTCGCAAACTATGCCCATGGCTATATGGTATTTGGTATTTTGATTTTGGCAGCCTTGAAGTTTATTGGAATTTCGTTCTGTTTTATGGAACTTAAAAAAGCCCATTCTTTTTGGAAGGTCGGATTATTGCTCTTTCTAGTATTGTTTATGATATCGGTATTGTTCTTGGCAAAATGATGCATGGGTATGGCTGTATTGGAAAGGATAAGGATAATGTAAAACAACCGCAATGTTCTGAAAATAACACCCTTTTGACACTTCTATTTTGTGTAACAAATGTTGCTGTACACGTATAGGTTAAACCCCAACTTTACCATGAAAATGGCATTCTTGTAGATGACCGTGGGAAAATTTAAAAGATTGATCAATGATGTCTATTTTCATTGATTTGTTTGGTTGTTGATGAAGGCCCCCTTCCTAGGAAGAGGGCCTTATTTTTTTGCTTGGTTAAAGAATTAAAAACGTATTTTAGGGTTAAAATACTTTGCCTATGATTATTCATCACTTTGAATCAAAGTATTCAGTCCTGAATCGCTTTATTGCAGAAATCAGGGATAAAAACATCCAGAAAGATGCAATGCGTTTTCGTCGAAATATTGAGCGTATCGGGGAAATCCTATGCTATGAGTTGAGTAAGACCCTGAACTACAAAACCAAATCGATCCAAACTCCTTTGGGAAACAAGGACATTGCACTTCCCGTAGATAAGTTGGTATTGTGTTCTGTTTTGCGTGCCGGAATACCTTTGCACCAAGGATTATTAAATTATTTTGATGACGCCGAAAATGCCTTTATTTCTGCCTATAGACATCACCTAGATGGTCAGGATGATTTTGAGGTTATTGTAAAATACTTCGCCGCCCCATCCTTGGACAATAAGATTTTGGTGCTAACAGACCCCATGTTGGCAACAGGTAAGACCTTAGAGAATGTCTTCAAGGCGTTAAAAAATCATGGACAGCCAAAACAGATTCATATTATTTCGGTTATCGGGTCAAAAAGGGCGTTGACTATGTAAAAAACATCTTTCCTGAGAACACTCATTTATGGATTGCAGCCATTGATGATGAACTGACTAGCAAAGGTTATATAGTCCCTGGCCTTGGGGATGCGGGCGATTTGTCTTACGGTTTAAAACTCTAGTCTTTCAATTTCTGTCTTTTGAAAGTTTGAGACCCGGCAGGTTTTCAAGACCTGTCGGGTCTTGTCAACAACCCTACTTCTTTTGAGCCTGTAACATATGTTACTGTTAGGTCTTTTTATTTCTTTAATTTTGCCTAAAATTAATTGGATAATGAGGAACATACTTTTGATACTGGCATTTTTTTGCGTTTCTTTTTCTCTTCAGGCCCAAGGAACCGTATTAATCTCCAAGGCGGAAGTGATTGCTAAGGTAATGGAAGGTAATAATGCCCTGAAGATTTCTGAACAAGAGGTTTTGATGGCCAAAGGGGAATACAATCAAACCAATGCTGTACTAATGCCCAATATCAGCATTTCACATACAGGGATTGCCACAACAAATCCTTTAATGGCATTTGGTTCCAAGCTGAATCGGGAAGTACTTACGCAATCAGATTTTAATCCTTTGGTGCTTAATGACCCTAGTCTGACCAGGGACTATGCCACTAGAATAGTGATACAGCAGCCTTTATTGAATTTGGATGGCATCTATCAACGTAAAGCGGCAAAAGCTAAGTTAAGTGCATCAGAGCTACAATCCAGCCGTCAACAGGACTACATTGAATTGGTAGTTGACAAATCCTATATGCAATTGCAATTGGCCTATAAAACCGTTGAGGTATTGAAAAAAGCAAAAGAGACCGCATTGGAGAACAAGCGTTTGGCCGACAATGCTTTTAAACAGGGATACTTGCAAAAATCAGATGTTCTGGCTGTAGAGGTTCGTGTCTTAGAAATTGAGAATCAATTACAGTATGCCAGGAGCAGTATTCAAAATGCATCAAATGACCTGTCGGTTTTAATGAATGATGAAAGTTATCGGTTGTTACAACCTGCAGATTCATTAAAGGTGGTTTCAAGTGATATTTCCTTTGAAAGTTTGCCTGAAAACAGAAAAGATATACAGGCAATAGGTTTAGCTTCGGAAGCCTACAAACAAATGTATAAAGCCGATAAAATGAGTTTTCTGCCAAGACTGAATGCGTTTGGAACTTATGAATTGCATGATGACAAAGTGTTACAAGGTGGTGCCGATGGGTACCTTTTTGGTGCAGAATTGAAATGGAACATTTTTGAAGGTTCCAAGCGTTTTGGTAGCGTCCAAAAGAGCAAAGCGGAGTATGCAAAGTCCAAATTGGAAGTCAATCAATATAAAGCGGAAAGTCAGGTAGAGTTGAATAAAGCCAAACGTATGCTTCAGGATGCCAAAAACAACTTGGAGCTAACAGCTCTCGCCTCAAAACAATCCAAAGAATCATTACGAATACGTAAAAACCGTTTTGAACAGGGATTGGAAAAGACCACGGAATTATTAATGGCGGAGATGCAATATGCTCAAAAAGAACTGGAGTATTATACAACGATATTCCAGCACAATTATGCCTTGGCCTATGTTCAATTTTTAACCAAGGAATAATATCAACGGGCAGTATTTGGTTAGCCGTAAATAGGAACTGGAGATGGAGGGCGGAAGTATACGTTGAAATAAGCACTTAACCCAAGGTCGATTCAATAGCCTTGAAACCCTGTGGGATAGGATGTTAGGCTGAGCGCGTGCGCTTGCCTGCCGGGTATGTAGTCGAAGCGAAGTGGGAACCTGAAAATTTGGATGGTTGTAGATAGAAAATAAAAAGTGGAACAAACAATACTGAATATTAAAAAATGAAAACAAAATTATACATAATAGCACTTATTATAATAGCAGGGCAGTTGACAAGTTGCGGGAATGGTGGTGAAAAAACGGTAACTGACAATACCCCCGCAGTCAATGTATCGGTAAGGTCGGTCACCCAAGAAAACAACCTTCCCATTTTAACGGCCAGTGGTAAAATTGAAGCAGTGAACAGCGCCAATTTAAGTACCCGAATGATGGGTTACGTGGACAAAATATATGTGCAAGTTGGCGATAAGGTTAAAAAAGGACAGCAATTGATCAGCATAAATAATACTGATTTATCAGCAAAATTGGCACAGGTCAATGCCAAGATTACAGAAACAACAGCAGCTTTTCACAATGCTGAAAAAGATTTCAACAGGTTTACGGCACTGTTCAATGAGAATAGCGCCTCACAAAAAGAACTGGATGATATAACGGCCCATTACAATATGGCAAAAGCCAGACTGGAAGGTACCCAACAGATGAAGAATGAGGTAAATGCCCAATTTTCATATGCCAATATCCGCGCGCCCTTTAATGCGACGGTAACCAACAAATTCATCAATGTTGGGGATATGGCCAGCCCTGGGATGCCTTTGTTAGAGGTTGAATCTCCTGGTAGTTTTCAAGTTTTGGCCATGGTGCCCGAATCCGAAATACTTCAAATAAAAGCAGATACCGAAGTTGATGTTGTTTTAAAATCTTTGAATGAAACGGTAAAAGGTAAAGTGGTGGAGGTCAGTACTTCGGCAAAAAATACGGGAGGCCAATACATGGTAAAAGTTATATTGGACAAAATAGATGTCAATATAATGTCGGGCATGTATGCAACGGTACGGTTTCCTGTTGCCAAAATAAATACGGAGGAAACAGTCATGATTCCTATAGAAGTAATAGTTGACAAAGGACAATTAACCGGGGTTTATACTGTAAGTGAGAGCAACACTGCTTTGTTGCGTTGGTTACGTTTAGGACGCACGATAGGTGATAAGGTAGAGGTTTTGTCGGGCTTATCATCAGATGAGCAATACATTTTTTCCTGGGAAGGTAAATTGTATAACGGGGCCAAAATCAACATCCATTAAACGAGATTGCGTTAGGGATAGGAGTGGAAATCCTTTTTCCCGTTTGAATTTGCTGAAAGTTAAAACGAAACGGGGAAAAGATTATAGCGGATAGCCCGCCCGAACGCCTAAATAGAAAAAAAATATGAAGGAAGGATTAGCAGGTAAGATAGCCAAATCATTTATAGGGTCGAAGTTGACTGTACTGCTGATGATCGTATTTATGGTCATTGGGGTATATAGCTCTTTTCTGATACCACGAGAAGAGGAACCGCAGATCGATGTCCCTATGGCCGATATTTTTGTGGGATATCCGGGGGCAAGCCCGACAGAGGTAGAGTCGCGCGTGACCAAGCCTTTGGAAAAACTCATTTCGAACATTAAAGGGGTAGAGTACGTGTATTCTACATCAATGAAGGAACAGGGAATGGTCATTGTACAGTTTTATGTGGGTGAGGATATTGAGCGCTCTTTTGTAAAACTCTATAATGAGATCAATAAGCATATGGACATAATGCCCCAAGGTGTTACTTATCCTCTGATTAAGACTAGGGCCATAGATGACGTACCCATGTTGGGATTAACACTTTGGAGTGAGAATTATGACGATTACCGCATTAAGCAAATTGCACAAGAACTTACCGATGAGATCGAGAAGATAAACGACGTCTCAGCCACTCAAAAGATAGGGGGTAGGAATAGACAGCTACGGGTCGTGCTCGACAAGGATAAAATGGCCGAAAGTGGTCTAGATTTTCTTTCCATAGCCGAAATGATAAAGGCCAACAACCAACAATTAAGTGGAGGTTCTTTTGATAGAAACGATACCGAATTTATGGTAACCACAGGTAAATTCTTGGAAACCGTAGAAGACGTCGAGAATTTGGTCGTAGGTATTCAGCAAAACAGACCTATTTACCTAAAGCAGATTGCCCGTATCCAGGACGGCCCTGAACTTTCCAAGAATTATGTTTCGCTAGGTTTCGGTCAGGCGAGTGAAAAAGCAAAAGATTTTAAATCGGAATATTCGGCGGTAACCATTTCCGTCGCCAAGCGCAAAGGTGCCGATGCCATGAAGATTTCCAACATCATTATTGACAAAGTGGACCATCTGAGAAAGCACTTGATTCCAGATGATGTCCATGTCGAGGTAACACGCAATTATGGTGAAACGGCTTCACATAAAGTGTCCGAACTGTTAATGCACCTTATTGGGGCCATAATCGCGGTAACTTTTGTAGTAATGTTGGCCATGGGTTGGCGGGGTGGTCTGGTAGTGTTTTTATCTGTGCCCATCACCTTTGCATTGACTTTGCTCAGCTATTATATGTTGGATTATACCTTGAACAGAATCACTCTTTTTGCCTTGGTATTCGTAACCGGTATCGTTGTGGATGATTCCATTATCATAGCGGAGAACATGCACCGACATTTTAAGATGAAACGCCTGCCTTTTAAACAGGCTGCTTTGTATGCCATCAACGAGGTTGGAAACCCGACCATATTGGCCACCTTAACCGTGATTGCCTCGGTATTACCAATGGCCTTTGTTTCTGGGCTTATGGGACCTTATATGTCGCCCATGCCCATTGGAGCATCAATAGCCATGTTGCTATCGCTTTTCGTTGCCTTGACCATAACCCCGTATTTGGGCTTTGTTTTTTTGAGGAAAAAGGAGGAAAAGGGGGAAAAGAAAAAGACAGAGAAACCTTTGGAGGAATCTTTTATCTACCGCATGTATGAAAAGTTTGAAAAGCCCCTTCTTGAAAACAAAAAGAAACGTTGGTTGTTCTTGGGTGTTACTTTTCTCTTGTTGATGGTTTCGGTAGGTATGTTCTTTACCAAAACTGTGGCGGTAAAGATGTTACCTTTTGATAATAAGAATGAATTTCAGGTGGTCATTGACATGCCCGAAGGAACGACTTTGGAACGTACAGCAGTGGTTACCAAAGAAATAGCGCAGTATTTGTCCACGCGACCTGAGGTTGTTAATTACCAGTCGTACGTGGGCACGTCAGCACCGATTACATTTAACGGATTGGTACGCCATTATGATCTACGCGGTGGAAGTAATATGGCCGATATTCAGGTAAATTTGATTGATAAGGGCGAACGTAGTGAACAAAGCCATGCAATCGCCAGTTTTTTACGCCCGGAGATACAACGTATAGGAGCCAAGTTCAATGCCAATATTAAAATAGTTGAGGTGCCACCAGGACCTCCCGTGCTGTCTACTATAGTTGGGGAAATATACGGTCCCGATTATGACAAGCAAATAGACATTGCCAATCAGATTCAGGATATCTTGAAAAATACAGACGATGTGGTTGACGTGGACTGGATGGTGGAGGCGGACCAAACTGAATATGAATTTATCATTGATAGGGAGAAGGCAATGCTCTATGGAATTTTGCCTCAACAGATATCCCAGACCATGAATATGGCCTTGTCCGAAAGGGCGGTCACTAATTTGTACGATGAGGAAGCTTCAAATCAAATAGGATTGATATTGGCATTGGACGAAAAAGAAAAATCTACCATCAGTGATATTTCGCAACTAAAAGTAAGATCACAACAGGGTACTATGATAACCATAGGTGATTTGGTCGACATTAAACAAACAAAAAGTGCCAAAAGTATCTACCGTAAAAATCAAAAACGAGTCGTGTATGTGATGGCCGATATGGCCGGGGAATTAGAGAGCCCTGTGTATGCTATTTTGGGAATGACCGATAAATTAAAACAGCTGAACATCCCTGAAGGGTATTCCCTTGACGAGCTTTATACAGAACAGCCCGATTTTGAGGATAACTATACGGTAAAATGGGACGGAGAATGGCAGATTACTTTAGAGGTGTTCCGTGATTTGGGAATTGCCTTTTTGGGGGTCATCATCATCATCTACATTTTGATTGTGGGTTGGTTCCAAAATTTCAGAGCGCCTATTGTAATGATGGTGGCCATACCACTTTCGCTGGTTGGGATTGTATTGGGTCACTGGTTAATGGGTGCATTTTTCACGGCCACATCTTTTATCGGGATGATTGCCTTGGCAGGGATCATGGTGCGAAACTCGGTCTTGCTGATTGACTTTGTAAACCTACGACTGGCTGAAGATGTTCCCATAAAGCAAGCTGTAATTGAAGCGGGTGCTGTACGTACAACTCCTATTTTATTAACTGCAGGTACTGTCGTGATTGGGGCTTTTGTGATGCTTTTTGATCCTATTTTTCAAGGATTGGCCATTTCACTTATGGGAGGGACCATTGTGTCAACAGTGCTGACGCTTTTGGTAGTACCCTTGGTGTATTACATGATCGAACGTAAAAATTATAAATAATAAGTAAATGAAACTTTTATTGGTTACGGTAGTGGAACAGTATGAGAAAGAAGTCATAAACCTCTTTAAAAAATCGGGTATCGAGAATTTTAGCGGTTCTGATATTGATGGGTATAAAAACCCAGTATCATTGGTAATGAAATCGAGTTGGTTCCCCAATGTAAAAGGGGGGGTAGAGTCCAGTCTTTTCTTCTCCTTTACCAAAGATGAAAAAATTGATAACCTTTTTGAACTTATTAAGGAATTCAACACCCATTTGGAGACCAACAATCCGATTAAAGCTATTGTTGTTCCCATAGAGCGAAGTATATAATTTAAACTTTAAATTCAATTTAAATGATTAACAAATATTTTAGGATTATCGTAGGCGCCTTTATCATGATCAGTGTGCTATTGGCCATGTATGTAAATATGAATTGGTTGTGGTTTACCCTTTTTGTGGGAGCCAATATGTTTCAATCAGCATTCACCAAATGGTGTTTATTAGAGAAAATATTATTTAAATTGGGTGCCAAGAAAGAAGGAGATAGTTGTACGGTATAGCGAAGGGATGCTTTTTAGTCTTTGTATTTTGACTTGCGCGCAATTTTTATATCGGGTAATTCTAGTCAATAGATTGTAAACCGTTATCAAAGAATACTTCAAACTTAAATAAATTTATTTAAATTTGAACGACCTGCATCGTTTCACAATGAGAAATATACTTGCTAAATCCCTAAAATATACCATTCCGTTATTCAATACTAGAGCAGCCGGATTTTATTTAATACTGTTTGCAGTGTCAATTGCAACTGCAACGTTTATTGAAAATGATTTTGGCACCAGTGCGGCCCAAAAAGTAATCTATAAATCGTGGTGGTTTGAGCTGTTATTGGTTTTGTTTTGTAGTACTATCATTGTCAATATTTTTAAGTTTAGAATGGTACAACAAAAGAAGTGGCCCTTACTTCTTTTTCATGGTGCCATTATAATAATTCTCATAGGTGCGGGCGTCACTAGATATTTTGGTTTTGAGGGCATAATGCATATTCGTGAAAATGATTTTGCGAACAGCTTTCTTTCCTCTAACGCATTTTTAAAATTCGAGGTCAACAAGAATAATCAAACCTATGATTTTGATGAGCCGGTACAATTTGCATCCTTAGGAAATAATAAGTGGCATGAAGAATATTTGGTCGATGGTTCATTGATTGATATTAAGGTAAAGGAATTCATTCCCAACCCAAAACAAGTTTTAAGCGAAAGTATTGATGGGAGGGCTACTTTGCAGATTGTGGTTGCAGGAGCTAATGGGAGAGAAGAATATTTCATCAATGAAGGCCAAACCAAAAGAATCAGGAATGTCATCTATAATTTCAAAAACACCCAATTACCCGGTGCCATTAATATTCTTTTTCAAAATGACTCCCTATTTTTCAGAACCGATAAGGTTTTGACCCAAATGGTTATGGCCAACCAAAGGAATGATACCATTCATCCCTCTGGTGTTTATAGGCCGTTAAAAATACGCTCCTTGTATTCCGATGGTGTAAATAACTTTGTAGTTGCCGATTTTAAAAAGAAAGGAAAAGTTCATATTGAATCAGAGGATTCAAAGGTTCGCAATGAAAGTCTTACAGCTCTTTTATTGGATATTACCGTAAACGGAATCAAAAAGGAAGTATACGTCTATGGCAGTCGAGGTGCGGAAGGCAGGCCGCAACAATTTGAGTTTGATAGCCTTCAAATGGCAGTTTCCTATGGGGCGAAAGAGATTACGGTTCCCTTTCATATAAAACTAAACAAGTTTATAATGGAGAAGTATCCTGGCACCAATAGCGCTTCTTCTTATGCAAGTGAGGTTACACTAGTTGATAGAGCCAAAAATGTGAATATGGACTATCGCATTTTCATGAACAATATTTTGGATTATGCAGGGTATCGCTTTTTTCAATCTTCCTTTGATAAGGATGAGAAAGGCACCTATTTGAGTGTGAACCATGACTTTTGGGGCACTTGGATTTCATACCTAGGTTATACCTTGTTGACAATTGGTATGATATGGACGTTCTTTAGTAAAAGAACACGGTTTTATCAAGTATCCCAAAAGATAAAAAAAATTAGGGCAAAGACTTCGACTTTTGTTCTTGTACTATTTTTGTCAACGTCATTCTCATTTGCCCAAACCGAAAATAAGAAGGCATTTATTGACAAGGTAATAGCCGTTGAACATGCCAATGAGTTCAGTAAGCTTGTGGTTCAGGATTTTAAAGGGAGGATGAAACCCATGCATACCCTTTCACGCGAAATTATGAGAAAATTGGCACGTAAGGAAAGTATGTATGGTCTTACCGCTGATCAGATTTTGTTGGGAATGTTCGTCAATAAACAAGATTGGTATAAAGCCGGAGTAATCAAGTTGGGAAAACATAAGGATATTCACAAAAGATTAAGTGTGGCAGGTGATTATGCCTCTTATGCCGATTTTTTCAAAACCAATGGTGAATATAAATTGCGTGATGAAGTGCGTCGTGTCTATGGTTTGGAACCCATAGATAAAGGGGTGTATGAAAAAGAGCTATTGAAGATTGATGAAAAGGTTAATATCTTGAGTATGGTATTCTCGGGTAGCCTGTTGAAGGTTATCCCAAGTCCAAATAATCCCAATAACACCTGGGAGGCTAATACTACACATAATCATAGAGAAAATGACGGTCACGACCACAGTAAGGTAGCAAATGACTTTTTTACCGCGTACACAACTGCGCTAAAAGAAGCTGTAGTTTCTAACAACTACACTCACGCTGAGCATCTGCTTGATGAATTGGTAACGTATCAGCGAGAAAAGGGAGGAGCTCTGGTCCCTTCGAAATCCAAATTAAATGCAGAGATACTATTAAATAAGCTAAATGTTTTTACAAGATTGGCTGGTTTTTATGCACTCTTGGGAATTTCATTTTTGTTCTTTTTGTTCGTATCGGTTTTTAAGCCGAATATTAATTTAAGGAAGGTGTACCTTATATTATTTTCATTGGTTGTGCTGGGCTTTGTATTGCATACGATTGGCTTGGGTTTGCGATGGTATGTTTCAGGAAGGGCTCCATGGAGTAATGGCTACGAATCTATGATTTATATTGCTTGGACATCGACATTGGCGGGGGTTCTGTTCACTCGTAAATCTTTTGGTGGGTTGGCAGCGACCATGGTACTTGCAGCAACCATTTTATTGGTATCCACTTTGAGTTTTTTGGACCCGGAAATAACACCTTTGGTACCTGTTTTAAAATCATATTGGTTAACTATTCACGTTTCTTTGGAAGCTGGAAGTTACGGTTTTCTAATGTTAGGGGCCATAATTGGACTCATAAACCTTATTCTCATGGTCTTCTTAAAAGAGTCTAATAAAAAAAGGGTAAAACGTATTGTTAAGGAAATGTCCTATATCAGTGAACTGACCTTAATTGGAGGTTTGTTTATGGTCAGTATAGGCACTTACTTAGGAGGTGTTTGGGCCAATGAATCATGGGGTAGATATTGGGGTTGGGATGCCAAGGAAACATGGGCGTTGGTGACAATATTGGTGTATGCCTTCATCTTACATATGCGGATTATTCCAAAATTAACGGGATTGTTTGCCTATAATGTGGCCACTATTTTTGGATTGGCCTCTGTTATTATGACCTATTATGGGGTAAACTATTATTTGTCAGGATTACATTCCTATGCGACAGGAGATCCAATACCGATACCCAATTGGGTGTATATTGTGGTTGTTTCAATTATTATTATTAGTTGTATGGCCTATTTTAAAAAACGAAAGTATCCCGGTATCTCTTAAATTTTAGTACTGCACTAAGGTACCTTCTTCCAATATAAGGTCATATTTGTAACCAGCTCCAAAGTCTTTGTTTAATACTACTGTACCCCGGATTGTTATATCAGACCCTTCAGGGACAAAGGTGTTGGTAGTTATCACAAGATCATAGTCATCTTTGCTGCCATCTTGAAGATGAATCCAATTCCTTTTCATAATGTTGGGGTTTACCTTAACACATGTACCACTTAATTGTACGGTATGCCCTTCATATTTCTTTGGGTCATTAACCAATTCGGCAATTTTCAGGGTGCCTTTGTGTTCAACGATTTTATCGGTATGTGTGGGGATATCTTCTTTTTGAGTGACAAGCTCATCTTTTTTTGCACTTACGGGCAAAGCACCTGCATGTTTGGAATGATCTTGGGATACCAAATTAGAAATCAAATAAATAGTATCAAAAACCTTATTGAACTCTTTACTTTCGAAGTTAGTCTTTAATAGACCTCCCCGATAAAAAAAGCGTTCACCTTTCTTAATATCCTGCTTCCGGGTGGCAATCCAAAACTTGGAATTATACTCCGAAACATTGAGATATACATATCTCGCAGCTTGTAATACTTCATTGACCGTTACACTATGGAGGTCATTCGAAAGTGATTGATTGGCGCTTGAAGTGACCTCGATTGACGGATCAGGTTCAAATATTCCACTATTTGATGGTCCTTTTTCATTTGAGGGTTGCACTACTTTTGGGCCATTGTTACAGGCAAATAGTAGCAAAGGGTATAGTAGCATTAGGACCAATTTAGTTATGAAGCGCATATTTGTTGGAATTTAAAACCGTTGTACAATTCTTGAATATATTCTTATGTTGTTTTCATTGTTAAAGGTAGAAAGTTCACCAGAAATACTGAACAATAATTTTCGATTGATATTATACGAAAGATTAGAGCCAAAATAATGTTGTTGAGATGATTCTATACCACTAGAATAATCATAGAAGACCAATCTATAGTAAAGATCTGTGTTTAATCGACCATTTAAAAAACCTCTGGAATATCTCGCGGATCCTATATTACTCTCTAGATAATTGGATTCATTTCTGTTGTAGGTCAATGAAAGGCGACCCCCAATATTTGGAACTTTGGTTAGGGTGACATAACCATGAATGTTGTCGGATTTATTTTCTCGATCACTCTGGAATCTTTTACTATAACTAACACCGGCTAGAATATTTTTGTAAGGTCTAAAGTTTATCCTGGTTCTTGCACCTTGTCTGGCGATATCATCGTCCAATAAACGTTCAATTTCCGTTTGAAAGGTCTCATAGTAGATTATTCGTTTTCGAGAATCATAGGAAAGCATCAAGTTCAATTTTCGATTGAATCGATATCTGGCAGAAACATATAAATTGGTGAGTCTTAAATTATTTTTGGTGGTATTGTTTACCTTACTGAAAATGTCCATTTCCATTGAAGAAAAGATATTCAGATTTCTAAATAAGGTGCTCGAATGTTGTAAATAGGTATACCTTCTATCAATATCACTATTGCCGCGCTGCTCAATAGCACCAAAAGTAGTTTGGGAATAGAAATCTTCCTTATCGATAATAGTACCAACGTAACCACCATATTGCAATAAATCGGCGTTGAAACCATAATCAAAGATATCGGGTCTGAAACCCACAATGGCCCCTGCATAACTCTTTCCGAAGTATTTTTCAACCTGTAGACCGTCAATAGCCCCAATCGATGATATTTTAGGATTGATATTTCTGCCAAAAGTGAATGAAAGGGTAGGAGTGGCGTCGAATCTAGCATCTAAATTGTATACCCTTAAAAAACTGTTTTTTTCGAGCGATGAGGTTTCGGTTTGATCAAGAATATGTCGATAATTCAAATACGAATTAAATGAGAACCTTGAACCTTTTATATGATCAGCATCTATTGAAAGGCGTGACATCAAACGATGTTTGTCATCCCTATCACTTAGAATGTTACTATAGCTAGAAGCTGAAATCCTACCTCGTATATTTTCTTTGTATAGGGGAGTTACAGGGGTGACAGTTTCTAGGGCGACCGGTATGGATTCTTTTTTTTGCTCTTTTGGTCTATCATCTTCCTGTATGTAATATTTAAAAAGAACTTCATCACCTTTTTCTATCTCACAATCCTCTACGACCGAACAAACGCAAGAACTTGTTGATTTGCTTTTAACAATCAGACAGGCCGTGTTGGTACTTGCTAGATTTAAGGTGTCACCAATTCCGATACTTTTGGTTTGATCAAATTTTACATAAATATTATTAGAAGTTACAAAAGAGACAATACCCTTAAGTACCGGGTCATTTCCTTGTCCGAATACGTTACAGGTTAAGACTCCAAATACTAATATGAAATTTAACAAATACTTCATTCATATTTAATCATTGCCATCGGGGTGGCATTGCAAACAGGCAGTACTTACGTACTCATAATTATTTACTTCACTATGATCATTATTTGTTTCCGACTGTCCATGACAAGTAAAACAGGTAAAATCAGCATAACTGGCGGGGTTGGCATGGCATTCTATGCAATCGTTCCAAGCTTCACCTTCTCTATGTTTCCCGGTATAAATGGGGAAGTATTGCCCATCATGGTCAAATTCAGCTGGTGTCCAACCAGGATTGGTGGTATGGCATGCAACACAATCCGTAGGGAAACTAGCTGCTAGATGGTTGGGGTTATTGGTCTGATTGTAATCATCTTGATGGCAGCTAACGCACTCTGGTGAGGCATCGGAATAATTGGCCGTAGTATGGCATTGGGTACAATCTTGGATGTCATGCCCAAGAGTTAGTGGAAAAAAATCATGATTGCCTATGTCAGCAGGAGCCCACCCAGGCTTTGTAGTATGACACGAAGCACAATCTGTTGAAAACCCACTGGTTTGGTGATTTGGATTTTGGGTTGCCATATAATCGTCCTGATGGCAGCTTATACATTCTGGTGAGGCATCGGAATAGTTTGCCGTGGTATGACATTGGGTACAATCTTGAATATCATGTCCCTCGGTTAATGGAAAAAAATTATGGTTTATACTTTCTGAATCCCAACCAAATCCCAAGGGATTGTGGCAATCAATGCAATTTGTTGAATAATCGGCAGTCTCATGGTTTGGGCTTTGCGTGCTTGCATAGTCATCGCTATGACAACTAAAACAATCATTACCCATTCTATCAAACCTTTGGGTAGTTTCTGAAGTATGACATTCAACACAACTCAAATTGCTGTGCGAACCTATCAATGGGAATCCGTTTTCCTCATGTAATTCAGGGATATTGTTCACTAACCAAGTCTCTGAACCATGGCATCGAAGACAATCGTTACCAACAGATTGACTATGTACATCGGTATGGCAGGAAACACATTCCATGGGCGTCTCCTCAAAAATCAGGGTACTGTGACATAATTTACAATCGGTCAGTTGATGGGTGCCCTCTAATTGAAAATCCGTTTTATCATGATCAAATTGAATAGTTTGGAAATTGATAGTCCAACCTGAAGGATTATGACAGCGAACACAATCCATCTTCAGCACATCACCATGTGGTGATTGGGCAAGAATAGGGGCAGTTCCAAGTACTATAACCAATATTATAGATGACAGTCTATGCATCTAAATTTATTTATTTTATAAACAATTTCAGTTTGTCCGTTCTCTTTTGTAATCTTATGACAGGCCCCACACTCTATTTTGGCGTGCATCCCTTCCAATGGAAAATCAGTTAAGTTATGGTTGAACCTTTTAGGGAACCAACTATCTGTTACATGGCATCGGGTGCAATTGGTAATTCCATCAATTGCAAACGAATCATCATGTATATTTTCATGGCATGTAATGCATTCACTATCTAAATTAGCGAATTTTTGTACTGTAGATTTCTTATTATCTGTGTTTTCGATGAAATGACATGCCCTGCATCCTATTTCGGAATGTTTCCCTTCCAAGGGCCACTTTGTTTGATTATGGTCAAAGTCAACTGCGGTCCATGCATCATTGATATGGCAGATTTTACAATCATCTTTTGGATAATATTTCTCACTTATATAACCTTCGTGTATATCTTGATGGCAATCTACACATGTTTCACCAAGGTTCCTGAACGTCCATCGTTTATCATCCTCACTAATATGACAGGCATAACACGGGGTTGCATTGTGCGCTCCTTCCAATGGGAAATTATTAGTTTGATGTTGTTCTAATGTATAAAGGCTATAGTCAAATCCCTTTTCAAGGGAATGACACTCAATACAATCAGGTGAAATCCCATTTTCCTTGAATTCCCCTCTATGGTAATCATCATGGCAATTAGTACAGGCTGTAAAGTCTATAGGTGTGGAGAATCTTTTCTCATGACATTGCCTACAATCCACTCCATTGTGTTTCCCCTGCAATGGATAACCCGTTGTCGTATGGTCAAAAAAGTCCATTGACCGTAAGGAAAGAAAACTTGACTCTCTATGGCACTTTACACAATCAGTGCCATACTTATTATCATGAACGTCGTCATGACATTTTACACAACTATTTTCATTAACGTTTGTTCTATCTTGAAAAACATCCAATGGATCACTGGTTATAGAGTGGCAACTAAAACAATCCTCAGTCTTATGTTTCCCTCTTAATGAAAACTCAGTAAGGTTATGATCAAAACTTCCCTTTCCGACAAAGTCTGAAAATGAAGTTTCCGAATGGCATTTTGCACACTGACCATCTATTTGGTTATTATGCGGGTCATCATGGCAAGAAACACAATCGTTGAAATCCAAGTCCGTGAACTCTTGAAATTCCTTTCCGTTTCTTGTTGTTATCTGATGGCACTCCAAACAATCAACGGATATATGTTCGCCATTCAATTTAAAATCTGCCTCATCATGATCAAATCCTAGGGCTGGTCTGAATTCTTCCATGTCGTGACAGTCGATACAGGTATTTGCCAGGGTATTTTGATGATAATCATCATGACAAGAAAGGCAGGTTTCATCCAGCCCAAGAAAAGTGTTTTTCCTTTTTTTAAATTTAGCGTCTACTATATTTTCTGAGACATGACATTCCCTACAATCTATTGTCTCGTGTTTTCCTTCGAGCTCATATCCCGTGAGATTGTGGTCAAAAGCGTCCTCGTCAAAACGAACCATGTCGAACTTACGACCGTGATGATCGCTATGGCATTCAAAACAATCTTTTTTAATAATGTTCGAATCGGCGTGATACCCTTGTTTCTTATTGATAAGCGATTGTATTTTCGAATGGCATTCCAGACATTTTTTGTCTGAAACCTTATCCCCTAAATCATGACATAAGGTGCAATTGGTAATTCCTTCCAATTCGGCATGAGCTTTTGATAGATCACCAGGGGATATTTGACCATAGCCGAAGGTCAGGGTCAGTAATGAAAGTACTAGGGTATATTTAAAAACTGTATTCAATCCATTTTATTTGTGGGATTTCATAATATGTCCGAAGCGCTTACTAATTTCAACTCCGGCCTTTTTCAAGAAACCAGTTGGTAATTCGCCCCCGGCAAAAATATACACTAGATCATTTTCGATTTCCATGGTCTCGTCATCTTCCTTGTTAATCAGTACACTCTGGTCGTTTATTGACACTAGGTTAGAATTAAATACGACTTGAACCGAGTTATCGGCTATCGCTTGCTCTATTTTTTTCCTATTTTTTGGTTTTAGCCTTGAAAACTTATCTTTTCTATAGGAAAGTACTACTTCATTTTCATCTGTTAAAAGTAGGGCCGACTCAATAGCCGAATCACCACCACCCACCACCACAACTTTTTTCTCGTGTATTTGTTCAGGCTCTAACAATCTGTAGGCCACCTTTTGGGATTCTTCCCCAGGGACATTTAGTTTTCTAGGGGTACCCCTTCTTCCGATGGCGAGGAGCACGTGGTTGCTAAAATATTCTTCCCCTTTATTTGTGATGATTTTAAAAGTGCCATTTTCTAAGGGAATTATACTTTCTGCCTTAGTATGTTCAATAATTTTGAGGTCATTTTCTGAAATCACTTTTTTCCAGAGCGTTAACAACTCATCTTTTGAGGTATCATGTAGTTTTACCCTACCATATAATGGAAGGTCCATGGGCGCGGTCATAACGATTTTCGCCCTTGGAAAAGTATAGACTGTTCCTCCTAAAGAATCCTGCTCTAAGGTTAGTGAAGAAAGTCTATGTTTTTTGGCAGCCAAGGAAGCTGCTATTCCTGCTGGGCCGGCACCAACAATTACCACATCCAAAACATTATCTTTGGGTGGTTTTTTGTTCTTTACCATATTATCAATGGCCATCTGCCCTTGCTCCACGCTATTCTTTATCAATCCCATCCCGCCCAGTTCCCCTGCAATATAGATACCCTTTATATTGGTCTCGTAATTTTCACTGACATGCGGAAGATCAACACCCCTGGTCTCGGTGCCTATTCTGAGGGATATGGCCTCAACGGGGCAGGCATGGAAACAAGCACCATGGCCAACACAATTAGAAGTGTTTATGACCGTAGCAATGCCATTAACGATACCCAAAATATCCTTTTCGGGACAAGCCGTAATACAGGCGCCGCTACCAATACAGCTATTTAAATCAATATGTGGATATAACGAAACAGGCTCATACAAACCTTCTTCTTTGGCTACTTCCACTTTTTTTGCGGTTTCTATGGTTTTTTTGTTTTTCTTTCTTAGATAGAAAAACACAGTGAATGCACAAAGCGGGAACACTGTTCCGTAAATCAATATCTGTTCAAGTAGTACTTCGTTCATTAGAATATCCATTTATATCCAAATGCCAGAGTAACCCCAATATGAATAATCACAATAACCAACATAATAAGGGCAAAAGGCATATGGGCAACATGCCAATATTTAAACAGCTTTTGCATGGTTTGTAACCTTGCTATCTTTTTGGACAGGGATATCTCATTTTTAACCATTTTAAGAATGGCAATTCTATCCGATTTAGGTAAATCTTTTCGATTGAGGACTTTTTTTAAGTACCCTAGTTTTTTACCGTTCTCAATAGTATTTTTTTCACTCATCAAATCGGAAACAATATCAAGGGTATTGGTTTTAAGCTGAAATTTCTGATGGAGTACTACGGCTAGATTGGTTTTCATGTTTTTGAGTTCAATGATGGTCATTTGTCTACCCTCGATAGTTTTGGGTATTTGGTTGTAGATGAACCTACCTGCCACGCCGCTCAATACAACCGCCACCATACTCCAGAAGGCAATAGAAACAATACCCCCGAATTTAAATGCAGTATGAAAAAGGATTAAAATAGGGCCGAGTGTGCATAGGAAAATATGGAATTCCAATAAATATTTCAATCGAATGTGTTTGACTAAAAAATTATAGCGCTTTCTAGCGATATAGATTGTTACCCCAAATAAAATCATTAAGGTTCCTATTATACCTAAACCTTGACCGTAGATACCACTTGATTTAAACCAGTGATGCCTTGGATGGTAAAAACGTTCTTCTAAAGCGGTGCCATAGTAGGTATACCCCGTGTAGACCAAGTACAGGGTGGCGATTACTGTAATAGTAACCATAGTAGTGATGTAGGCTATGTGCACAGACCTTTTCAATACTATGCTAACTAATTAATATTGAAAATGTTGTTCAAATAAACCTTGAATTTCAATAAAATTCAAGAAATTTTACTAAATCAACTAGATTTTGAACTGATCCGGATGTGGATGTTCCCAAGGAGCCCTATAGGGTCGTTGCAACAAAGTAGTTGCTTCGGGGTCATTGGCAATAATCAGCTTTGAAGAATCGTAAACAAGAGGTCTATCAACTTCCATGGACATATTGGCCAAGATACAGCTTGCCGTAGAGATGTGACCTTGTTCAACATCGGCTATAGGCAAAGTATCTTTGTCGATTGCGGCAAGGAAATCCAACATATGCAATCTGGTCGCTGGCGCTGCATTCAGTTCAATATCTTTTTCGGTTACATCCTCAGGGTATTTTTCCCTTTCATAAAGCACATCAAAATGGATGGGCTCCCCTTCTCCATGTGGAACAAAATCAGCCCGCATGGTGCTACCGGACAAGGTTCCTTTTTCGCCAAACAACTTGAAAGACCACGGATATTCTGGATCGGCCGGTGTTCCCCATGATCGGTGCTGCCAAACACAATTAAGGTCTTCATACTCAAATACGGCAGTCTGTGTATCTGCAATATTGGATTTGCCCTCTTTCTGTACATAGATACCCCCTGTAGAAGTAATTCGTTTCGGCCATCCAAGATCTAGCATCCAGCGTACGGTGTCGAACATGTGAACACACATGTCTCCCATAATTCCGTTGCCATATTCCATAAAAGTTCTCCACCATCTTTTGTGGGGCAGACCATCATAAGGACGAAGAGGCGCAGGCCCTGTCCACATGTCATAATCTAGGTAATCTGGTACAGCTTGTAAGGGTGGATTCCCATTGGCGCGCATATGGAAATAACAACACATTTCTACATGTGATATTTTCCCCAAAAGACCAGCATCTACCACTCTTTTTTTCACATCAATAAGGTGCGGTGTACTTTTACGTTGAGTACCTATTTGAACGGTACGGTTATATTTTCTGGCAGCGGCCACCAGCGCCTCGCCTTCCATAACGTCAACACTAATTGGTTTTTGCAGATATACATTGGCTCCCGATTTCATTGCCTCGATACCTTGTAAGGCATGCCAATGGTCAGGACTTCCAATGAGTACGATATCCAAGTCTTTTTCTGCAAGCATCTTTCGATAATCTGAGTACAGCCTTGGCTTTTTCCCCGAACGTTGTCTTTGACTTACTAATTCGGCGGCTTCGGTCAATAATCGTTTGTCAACTTCGCATATCGACACTACATTGACATTGGCAACTTGTATAAGACGAAAAAGGTCACTTTTGCCATACCATCCCGCACCGATCAGTCCGACTCGAATAGGTTTTTCGGAATTCATTAATTCAAGGCCATAGGCTCCAAAGGATGAGAGTGCCATTGAAGCAGTAGCCCCTTTTATGAAATTTCGACGGTTGATGTAGAAGGTTTTGGATGCCATTTTTATATTTTTTGGTGGTTCTGCCGTTTTAAAGATATTGAAAACTGTTTAATAAGCCTTAATTAATCCTGTACAAATCAAATTTCTGTTTCTGTGTATGTTTCAAAACAAACAACACCTCTAGTGGTAAGAAACAAGAGGTGTTGAAGCTAAACAAAAAAACTAACTAACATACCATATTAGGATTGCATGCCTGTCCATTTTTTGATGCAAATGGGTAAGGCATTTGTTTGGCGAATCACCATGGTGAATCCGCTTAAATCCACAATACGTTTTCTTAAATATTGACGTTATTTTTTTAAAAATCTATAATGATCTTTCTTTGATAATTTACTTTTGGTGCTACAATAATGAACTTTCGTTAGGTGTTTATATCCATTCGGAGTTCGGAAAAATTCAAGGAATAAGTTGGTTTTGATGCATAATCAAAATTTTCTGTACCAATCTTATCAAAATGTTCAGTTAAAATTAAAAAAAATACTATTATTGTACTGATAGTATTTTATCATACAATCATTATATAAATACAAAAAGAAGTATATTTTTAGTGAGCGTTTTAAAAAAAATTTATCGTGAATTACTGCCTTTGTCTACCGAAGACTGTTTTTTGGTAGAAGATAGGACCAAGGATTTATTTGACTATCCTATACATTACCATCCAGAAATGGAGATTAACTTTATTGTAAGGGGTGAGGGGGTCAGAAGAATTGTTGGCGACAGCATGGAGCCAATATCTAATATTGAGTTAGTGTTGGTCGGCCCCAATTTGCATCATGTTTGGGAACAGCATGAATGTACAAACAAAAAAATTCGCGAGGTTACCATTCAATTTCATCAAGACCTATTTGATACGGCTTTTCTTAAAAGAGGTATAATGAAACCAATAAAGGACATGTTCGATAGGTCTGTGCATGGAATCTTATTCTCTGAGGAAGTTTCAATGGCTTTAAAACCAAGACTTTTGAAAGTCTCCAAAATGCAAGGGATGGATTATTTTATGGAACTTTTTTCCATTCTCTATGATTTGGCAATTTCCAGGAACCAACGGTTACTGTCTACTTTGACGGTACAACCAAAAGCTTATGAAAGTAGTGCCAAAATCCAAGTTCTTTATGATTTTGTTCAACAAAACTATGCCAAGAAGATAACCCTGACCGAGGCTGCTGCTTTGGTCAATATGAGTAATGTGTCCTTTAACCGATTTATTAAAAGGAGAACAGGTAAGACCTTTATTGATTATCTCAATGAAGTGAGAATAGGGTACGCTTCAAAATTTTTGATTGAAAAAGATTTGGGTATCTCTGAAATTGCATTTTTATGTGGGTTTAATAGTATTGCTAATTTCAATAGGGTATTCAAGAAAAACAAGCATCTGACACCAACAGAATACAGACGGGATTTTTCAGGCATTAAAAGGGTATTGTGATTAAAAATTGGGTATGGGCATGAATTAGGAATTCGATGACCATTTAAGCATTGTAAATTCTATTTTTTAAACAAAAAAGTTCTTATTATATTTCAATTTTCAATCAAAATGTTAGCTTTTTTACTAAAAATATCCATTTTAAAATTTATAATTATAAATTGTAGAAATAACGAATCATAGACTATGCAAATAAAGGAATCATCCGAAATTTATGACGTCATCATTGTAGGCTCTGGAGCTGGTGGTGGTATGGCGACCAAACAGCTTGCCGATGCAGGCTTAAACGTTGCGGTGGTTGAAGCAGGACCGTTTTTTGATCCAGCAGACCCAGTAACGCAAACGCAATTGAAATGGGCTTATGAATCTCCGCGCAGAGGAGCAGGTACTGATCGGGCTTTTGGAGAATGGGATATGTCTTGGGGTGACTGGGAAGTTGACGGAGAGCCATATACTCAAGAAGAAGGAACGAATTTTAGATGGTGGCGGGCTAGAATGCTAGGTGGAAGAACAAACCACTGGGGACGTATTTCGTTGCGATTCGGGCCCAAAGATTTCAAAGGAAAAACCAGAGATGGTCATGGAGATGATTGGCCGATTGGATACGACGATGTGAAACCCTATTACGACAAGTTGGATAAATTAATTGGTGTTTATGGATCCAACGAAGGTCGAGAAAATGATCCTGATGGATTTTTTCTACCTCCTCCAAAACCAAGGCTACATGAATTGTTTTATATTAATGGAGCAAAGAAATCTAATATTCCGGTAATTCCAAGTCGACTCTCCATATTAACCAAAAAAATAAATAACGAACGTGGTGTTTGTTTTTATTGTAGGCAATGTTCACGTTCATGTTCGGTGTATGCAGATTTTTCCGCAGGAAGTTGTTTGATATTTCCGGCGCAAAAAAGTGGTGGTAAAGTAAAGATTTTTGTAAACTCGATGGTTCGTGAAGTGACTACCAATGCGGAAGGGAAAGCAACGGGAGTTTCTTACATCAGTAAGGATGATAGAAAAGAATATAAACTTAAAGCAAAAGTTGTGGTGTTAGCTGCATCTGCTTGTAGTTCAGCACGTATTCTTTTAAATTCGAAAAGTAAACATCACCCAAACGGATTAGGAAATAGCAGTAATATTGTTGGTAAGTATTTACATGATTCTACGGGTGCTGACAGAGCGGGATTTGTTCCTAGTTTAATGAATCGCAAAGTGTCATACAATGAAGATGGTACTGGGGGCATGCATGTATATTCACCTTGGTGGGGAGATAATTCTAAATTAGATTTTCCACGAGGATATCATATTGAAATAGGCGGAGGTATGGGTAATCCGAATTATGGGTTTGGTTTGAATCCAAATGAATTCAACAAGTTCTTCGGTGTTAAAGTTGGAGGTTATGGTGATACCTTACGAGATGATGTTAAAAAATATTATGGCTCTATAGTCGGTATGGCGGGTAGAGGTGAAAGTATTGCTAGAAAAGAAAATTATTGTGAAATTGATCCAACAACGGTAGATCAATTCGGTATTCCTGTATTAAAATTTAATTATCAATGGTCTGATTTCGAGAGAAACCAAGCCAAGCATATGCGTGATACTTTTGAAGAGATTATACACAATATGGGTGGGATTCCACTTGGTGAAAAAAAAGGTAAAGATAAAGATTACGGTTTGCATACACCTGGTGCAATTATTCATGAAGTGGGTACTACACGAATGGGCGATGACCCAAAAACGTCTGTCACGAATAAGTTTCAGCAGCTGCATGATGTAGACAATGTTTTTATTGTAGATGCAGGTGTTTTTGTTTCTCAAGCAGATAAGAATTGTACCTGGACGATTATGGCACTTTCTTGGAGAGCTTCGGATTATATTATTGAACAACTTAAAGCACAGAACATTTAAGCTATGGATAGAAGAAAAAGTTTACAGACCTTAATTCTTGGGGGAGCGGCAGCCAGTACAGGTATAGTATTCAACTCCTGCAAGACAGAAAATGGTGAAACTATTGACGAAGCCATTGCGCAAAGTAGTGAAAAGTATTTTGGACGTACACCGAAGGAATTGGAGCGTATCGAAAAGTTGAATGCAAAACAATTATTCAACGAGCATGAGATGGAAACCATTGCCGCGCTAAGTGTGGTCATTCTTCCACCGAAAGAACCGCATGGAGGACCTATCGAAGCAGGTGTTCCCGAACTTGTTGAGTTCATGGGGAAAGATATTCCCACTATGGCACCAACACTTTTAGGTGGTTTAATGTGGTTGGATCATAAAAGCAATACTGAATTTGGAACGGAATTCAAGTCTGCAACCTTGGAGCAGAAAAAGCAAATCTGCGATGAAATTTGCTGGCATGATATAGATATCCCGTTAGAGGAACAAGCTTTGGAAATCCAGTTTTTCTATATGATGCGCGGCCTTACGGTCACCGGGTATTACACATCGAAAGTTGGGATAGCCGATTTGGGTTATAAAGGAAACATGCCCAATGTGTGGGATGGTGTTCCACAAGATGTCTTGGACCAACACGGCGTCGCCTATGACCCAGAATGGATTGCAAAGTGCATCGACCAAAGCACTCGTGCTACGATAGCAACTTGGGACGAAAATGGTAATTTATTAACTTAAAATAATCAAAAAGCTTATCAAAAATGAAAAAGTTCAATAAGGTAATCGTGGCAATAACTGTGTTGATGGTATCACAAATCAATATAGACCAACTTTATGGCCAAGAATTTGGAATACAATTGTACAGTCTTCGTAATCAGTTTAAAGAAGATGTTTCGGGATCCCTGAAAACTATTAGCGACTGGGGCTTGACCAATTTGGAAGGAGGAGGTACCTACGGTCTTTCTTTTGAAGAATTCGATGGTTTGTTGAACCAATACAAGTTGGACGTGGTCAGTGTCGGGGCAGGTTATGAAGAACTAAGGGATAACCCCGAAAAGGCTCTTGAAAATGCCAAGCGATTTGGTGCAAAATATGTAATGTGCGCCTGGATTCCCCATGAAGGAAACACCTTTGGAATAAAAGAAACCAAAGAAGCTACAGCGGTATTCAATAAAGCGGGTAAATTGCTCAAAGATTCAGGTATTACACTGGCTTATCATGCCCATGGTTATGAATTCAGGCCTTATGAAAATGGAACCTTGTTTGATTATATGGCCAAAAATGCAAATCATTTTGCCTTTGAAATGGATGTTTATTGGGTCCAACATGGAGGGACCGATCCCATGACCTTGCTTAATAAATATCCTGATAAGTTCGTTTTATTCCATTTAAAGGATATGGAAAAGGGTGTCAAAGGAAATAATACGGGCCATGAGGATGTTGAGACCAATGTGGTTTTGGGAACAGGGCAGGTTGATATTAAGGGAGTGGTAAAACGTGCTAGGGAACTTGGTGTAGCCAAATACATGTTCATTGAAGATGAATGTTCCAGGGTAGTTGAACAAGTACCACAAAGCTTGGAATTTATCAATGGCATAAAATGATCGGCTGGCGCCAGTTATCCTTGTATACGGGGATTGGTGTTTTGATTTTAGGCATAGGTAGTTGCCGTGAAAATGCCAATAAAGAACTCTCTTCTGATGATATACCCAACATTATATGGTTGGTTGCCGAAGACCAGTCTCCGGACTGGTTTCCCATGTATGGCAACAGCACCATTGCATTACCCAATTTAGAGCGTCTGGCAAAGGATGGTGTGGTATTTGAAAATGCCTATTCTCCAGTACCTGTTTGTGCCCCAGCCCGAAGTTCATTGATTACCGGAATGTATCCTTCGACATTAGGTACGCATAATATGAGGACATATAATGCGTATAGAAAGGAAAATCAACCCGAAATCGGATTGAAAAGTTATTCCCCAATTGTTCCCAATGGGGTAAAAATGTTTACAGAATATTTAAGAATAAAAGGATATTACTGTAGTAATGGCCCCAAGGAGGACTATAATTTTGCCAAGACAGAGGCTGCCTGGGATGAAAGCAGTAAGAATCATCATTGGAGGAATCGAAAAGAGGGCCAACCCTTTTTCTCGGTCTTTAATTTTTCGGTCTGTCATGAATCCCAAATCTGGAATCGTGGTAAGGATTCACTTTTTGTTTCCCCGGAAAAAGTTCCAGTGCCTCCTTATTTTCCTGATAATGATACCATTCGGCATGACTTAGCTGTAAACTATAGTAACCTAAAACGATTAGATAATCAAATCGGGGAAGTTATAGCTGACCTGAAAGAAGACGGACTCTATGAAAACAGCATTATTTTCTTTTATGGCGATCATGGAGGTCCATTTCCAAGACACAAACGGGCACTTTACGAAACTGGCACCAAAGTACCATTGGTCATCAAATTTCCCAAGAACAAGAATGCAGGAGGCAATGACAATCGTTTTATAAGCTTTATTGATTTTGCACCAACAGTGCTTTCATTTGCTGGAATAGAACCTCCAAAAGTGATGCAGGGTAAGGCGCAATTCGGGCAATTTAAAGTGGCAAAAAGACAAAAATACACCTTTCATTCGGCCGATCGTTTTGATGGCATTTATGATAGATTGAGAGCAGTGCGTTCACAGCAGTATAAATACATAAAAAGTTTTGATACTACTCTTGGTCATGCACTACCTGTGGTTTATAGGGAACAGATGCCCATGATGAGGGAATTACGCAGGTTGTATGTGGAAGGTAAATTGAACGAAAAACAATCACTTTGGTTGCATCCCACAAAGCCTGAGGAGGAATTGTATGATTTGCAAAACGATCCTTATGAATTAAATAACTTGGCAGGGATACCTGAATTACAGGATACTTTGAAACATCTAAGAAAAGTCTTGAAAGATTGGATAAAGGAAACCAATGATTTAGGGCAGTATCCTGAAAATGAACTTATTACAAAATGGTTTCCTAATGGGTCTCAACCAAAATTACCCCCTTTGGAAATGGAAGAAAATAGTGATAATGTCAAATTGATATCCGGACAGAAAGATGCGACCATTGTCTGGAGACGAATACAAGATTCAATCTGGAAAATATATGATAAACCTTTGGCGAAAGGAACCTTATTCGAAGCAAAGGCAGAACGAATCGGATATCAGGATAGCGATGTTATTGTAAATGATTAACTAGTGTTGAATACGCTTGAACATCAATAACCGTACATCAGCAACTTCTTTTCCAGTCATTTCTGTCGCTTTAAGAGTCAACTCTCCTTTACCTTTTTTTAGTTTTATTTTGCCAAGATCCATTGGTATAAAATCCTTTACGTAGGATTCGATTCGAGGGTCACGGTCATTTTCCATTCCTGTTAGGGGTGGGTCATAGCCTATGGTAATTTCTTTTTCAATCCTACTTTCCCCTAGACTCAATGCTATTGTTGAGCCTACATTTTCAGCCTTACAGGTATAATAAAGTTCTACCTGGAATTCGCCATTGGCTAAAACTTCGACATCCCAAGTCATGGAATCCTCCAGACTTGTCCAATTCGTAAAAAAAGTGTTGTTAGGGTGCCTGTTGCTCCGTTTTATATTTCCATGTGGGATACCGTCCCTGACGGGAATTTGGGTATATCCATAATCTGGATGCCCTAGCGTAAAAGGGCGATTATCTGACTCTTTTGAAAGCGGAGACATTTTCAACAACCAATTCTTCTTCATCTTTTTCAGTGAATCGGTTAGTTGAGGAAATTGTAAAGATATATCAGTGGTCTGTCCATGGTCCTTTTGCATATTGTACAAATGGTCTTCATTATCCAAGCGATACTTTTGGGTACGAATACTTGTTTTCCCCCTCCAATGGTTATATACTATTCGGGGTTCCCACTCTGGGTTCTCATGAAGCAATAAAGGTGTCAAATCTCTACCATCAATAGGATTCTTAGTGGCTGGATCTATATTTGCCAAACTACTTAGGGTAGGCAATACGTCTATGGCACTAGCAATTTGTGACACCGATTTTCCCGAAGGAATAGTGTTCTTCCATTGAACAAAGAATGAAGTGCGTACCCCTCCCTCATCGGTAGATCCCTTTCTTCCTCTCATTCCGCCGTTCCAACGCCAACCATTGGGGCCATTATCCGATAAATAAATGACAATAGTATTCTTTTCGAGACTTAGCTCCTCAAGTTTTTTGGTAATTCTGCCCACATTATAATCAATATTTTCCACCATGGCCAAAGCAGCCTTTGTGAAATTCTCGTTTTCGTTTTGAGCGCCTTGATATTTCATTGATAGATCTGAGCTTTGGAATTTATCCCAATACACATCAGGTACTTGCATAGGGCTGTGAGGAGTATTATAGGGCAGGTAAAGAAAGAAGGGTTCCTCCTTATATTTAGTAATGAAATCCAACCCGTGGTTTGTTAAGTCATCCACCAAAAAACCTTCCCCTTTTACGATTTTCCCATTATGCTCTAGCATTGGACTAAAATAGTTGCCCCAATGCCCAGAGGTGAATCCATAATAATCCTCAAATCCTCTTGCATTCGGATGATAGGGAGGTTGCATGCCATTATGCCATTTGCCATAGGCCGCAGTTTTGTAACCGGCCTTTTTAAATACTTGTGCAATGGTGGTTTCTCCTAGATTGATCCGTTCCCCACCCGTTGAGGTGGCGTATACCCCCAATTTACTTGAATGCCTTCCAGTAAGAAGTTCGGCCCTTGTGGGAGAACAAACGGGTTGGACATAAAAATGTTCAAAAGACACACCGTTCTTGGCCAAAGCATCAATATTTGGGGTTGAAAGATTTGTATTTCCATTAAAACTCAGGTCGCCCCACCCTTGATCATCTGCCATGATTAGGACGATATTTGGCTTCTTCTCAGGTACAGTTTTGGGTTCTGTACTGTCACCACAGCATATAATAAACAAAAGCAAGCAAAGCAATCCTATTTTTCCCATCTCAATCTTCTTTTACGGCTAATCCTACCATTGAATCGGCAGTTCCATAATATAAAAACCATTTGTTCTTAAAATAGACCAGGCCTTCAATAAAGGTAGTTCCTGCTTTGTACTGTCCCGTGATTTCATGTGGCAGGTCTGGGCATATAAATGGGGTTTCCAATCTTCCCAAGACTTTTGTAGGATCATTTTTATCAAAAAGTACTTGTCCACCGCAATAGGTGCCCTCTGCTACTTTGGAGGTAGCTCCCTCACCAGTTAGATTTTTCCCATTATAGAGTAGTAGTATGCCATTTTCTGTATAAATCGCCGGAGGTCCCGGCTCGGTCAAATGACTGTCGAATTCATTTAAAGAAGGCTTAAACACATGCAAAAGTTCACCTGTGTCCTCCAAAACAGGTTCCCAATCCACTCCATTTTCGGAGTGAGCCAGATTTACAAAAAGCTCTCCCCAATACATAAGGTATTTTCCATTTATTTTTTTTGCTTTCAATCGCCCGTCGATTAGTTCGGTAACCATTGAACCCGATTTGCTCCAAATATCCAAAAATTTGCCATTGTGGGCGTTTTCAAATACAGGTCCCTGCTTTGTCCAATTTTTTAAGTCTTTGGAAGTAGCGCTCGAAAGCCGGGCCACATCTTTGTTCCAACTCGTATATAGCATAATATAAGTTCCGTCCGGAGTTTCAACAATTCTTGGGTCCTCGATTCCCCCCGGGTAATCCCATTTGTTGAATTCATCTTTATCAGGGTATAGTACAGGCTCATGATGTTTTGTAAAATGTATACCATCAAGACTATAGGCCAATCCAATACGTGAAGTCCTTCCGCCTAAAATTGCTTCGGGATTATCTTCCGCCCGAAACAGCATAAAGACGGTGTCGTTTCTGACAATGGCTCCTGGGTTAAAAACATCTGCCTTTTGCCATTGTACCGCTGTATCATTAATGGGGTCGGTAAATACAAAACTGGAATCAGCTGTCATAATGGGGTTTATCGCAGTCTTTTCAAATCCTAACATCCATGGATTGGTAGCGGTTTCAGCTTTTTGTGTTGTCTTACTTTTGTCATTTTTACAAGAGAGAAGACATGTAGCGATAATTAAGGGAATATAAATTATGTATTTCATCGTATTCGAATTTCTGATTGTATTTCGTGAATTATAGTTATTACGTTTATAAAAATCAACAAAAAAAGGGACAAACCCAATTTACCAATGTAAAATCGAACGTTTTATCAACGCTATTGCTATTTTTGGGAAAAATGAATTACAGTGTTTTGGGTTTTTTTATTCCTTTTTTGAGTATGTGGGTTGCGGTATTAATCAAAAACAGAATGTGTAGGTCAATCTTGATTTTTAGTTTGCTATTACTTGTTGGTTGTAAAGAAGATTCTACATCAAAAAAGGTAGAGGAAGAACCAAGGGAAGTACAGGTGGTAGATAGCTCTAAAATCGAGATTGTTACAAGGCGCACCTTTAAATCTTTTAAAGGAATGGCTGATTCTACCTTTGTTCGATTGGCCGACTACAACGATGGTTTTGCCTACGATTTGCGCTATGCCACAGATAATAATTTTTTAAAGGCCCAAGTATATGACTGCGCAGAGTGTTATACACGGGTCAAGACGGTAAAAGCTCTGATAGCTGCCAATACCGACTTTAGAAAAAGGGGTGTTAAGATTAAGTTCTTTGATTGCTACAGGCCCAATTCGGTACAGTACAAAATGTGGAAAATTGTCCCTAACCCACAGTATGTGGCAAATCCGGTCAAGGGGTCTATCCATAATAAAGGAGGAGCGGTCGATATTACCTTGGTTACCTTGGATGGTGATGAATTAGATATGGGGACAGACTTCGATTTTTTTGGTAAACGGGCTTATCATGATAATTTGGATCTGCCCCAAGAAATTTTGGACAATCGAAAGCTACTAAAGGAAACCATGGAAAAACATGGATTTTGGTCCATACGAACAGAGTGGTGGCATTACAACCTTGCGTCGGCCTCCAATGATCAAATCGCTAATTTTAAATGGAATTGTAATTAAAAATAAGAGTATGAAAGTGTTAAGCTGTGTTTTTCTTTTTATGATAGTCAGCAATGTTTTGGCTCAGGATACGATAATGCCCATATGGCCCAAGGATAAAATCCCAAGCCATCTAAAAACGGATGAAATGGAAGTTCATAAGAGAAATGGCGTACTTCGCATTAGTAAAGTACAAGAGCCGACCATTGAAGTATATCTTCCTGCCAAATCAAATGCTACCGGTCAAGGGATTTTGATTTTTCCCGGTGGGGGCTATGGCATACTGGCATACGATTGGGAAGGTACCGATATTGCAAAATTCTTAAACGGAAAGGGTATTGCGGGAATTGTGGTTAAGTATCGCTTGCCTTCGTCGAAATCACAAACAGACAAGCACAATGTGCCACTAATGGATGCCCAACGTGCCATACGTTTGGTACGGAGCAAAGCGGACGACTTTAATATTGCCCCCACTAAATTGGGGATTATAGGTTTCTCGGCAGGTGGTCACCTAGCATCTACATTAGGTACCCATTTTGATGAGAAAGTGCATGATCCTATTGATGAAATTGATGAACAAAGTGCTCGTCCGGACTTTATGGCTTTGGGATATCCCGTTATTTCGTTTGGAAGTGTTACTCATAAAGGTTCTAGAACCAACTTATTGGGAGAGGATCCAAAACCTGAAATGATAGCTCATTTTTCAAATGAAAAACGGGTAACTGATAATACCCCACCCACTTTTTTGTTCCATGCTACTGATGACAAGGCAGTTCCCGTTGAGAATAGTCTGTTATTTTTTCAAGCATTAAAGAATAAAGGAGTTTCCGCTACTATGCACATTTACCCCAAGGGCGGACATGGATTTTCCTTGGCTCTGAAAGATGCCCATTTAAGGGGGTGGACGGAACGCTTGTTTGAGTGGATGGAAAGTTTGGATTAATTTATGGGAAAAGGTGGGGTTTTCTGTTCAACTTTTATATTTTTGCAGTCCAATTTCGGGATGTAGCCCTTCGTCTTCGCTCAGGACAGGCTCCGTCTTGTATGTGGCCTTCTTTTGGGCCGTTTGGTATTTGAAATTTGAGCAATAGAATTTACGGCGAAAGCTATTATTTCGGGATGTAGCGCAGTCCGGTAGCGTACTTGGCTGGGGGTCAAGTGGTCGCAGGTTCAAATCCTGTCATCCCGACGAAAAGGGTGTCAAATGACACCAAAAAATAGCTAATCTTATGAAAATCAGTGGTTTTCATTTTTTCTGAAACCATAAGATTAGCTTTAATATCAATTGGCAGGTTACCTATTCGGTTACCTGCTTTGTTGCCGATTTTTTCACTACTTTGGTAACTCAATACTAAGTGACTTTCGTATCGATTTGACTTTCGTAAAACAAATCGAATATTCACCTAAAGCGAGAGTACATGCAGACTTCAAAGACTTTTAGCATTCATTTTTGGCTCAATCTGTCCAAAAAAAAGGAAGAAATTTCCCCCATTTATGCCCGTGTCACGGTAAACGGAAAACGAGCGGAAATCAGTTTAAAACGGTCCATATCGGTTACCTATTGGGATACTCGTTCAAAAAGGGCAAAACCAAGGACCCCAGATGCCCAGGCCCTGAACGTTTATTTGGATCAGGTGTATGCCGAGATGCTAGAATGCCAAAAGCAATTGCTTGGTGAATTCAAGCTGGTAACGGCCCAAGCTATCAAAGCGCGTTACTTGGGCGAAGATGAGCAACAAAAGACTTTATTGGATTTAGTGGATTACCATAATTCTAATATGGAGTCTGTTCTTAAGTTCGGAACCCTAAAGAACTATTATACCACCGAGAAGTATTTAAAAAGATTTCTAACAGCTAAAATAAAATCAAGTGACATTTATCTTAAACAATTGTCGTACAGTTTTATCATAGATTTTGAGCGGTTCCTTAGAAAGGGGCCATCTATCAATAGGGCGCAGCCATTGAAGAACAATGGTGTTATGAAACATTTGGAGCGTTTGAAGAAAATGATGAACCTGGCCCTTGTCTTGGAATGGATCGATAAAGATCCCTTTGTACGTTTCAAACTTAGATTTACAAAATATCAACGTGATTACCTATCCAAATGGGAACTTCAACAATTGGAAAACTGTATACTGGTGAATGAAACCCATCAAAAAACAAGGGATATATTTATTTTTTCTTGCTACACCGGGCTATCCTATACTGATGTCAAGTCCCTGGATCAAAATAATATCGTTAGGGGCATCGATGGCGATTATTGGATATTTACACAGCGCAAGAAAACCGACCAACCCGTTAAAATCCCATTGTTGGACAAAGCTCTAGAAATAATGGACAAGTATGAATACTCTTCAGATGCAAACCAAAAATTATTGCCAATATTCTCCAATCAAAAAATGAACATTTATTTAAAGGAGATAGCCGCTTTCTTAAAGATTCAAAAAAAATTGAGCTTCCATTCAGCAAGGCATACATTCGCTACGACTGTTATGTTATGCAATGGTGTGCCAATAGAAACCGTATCCAAATTATTGGGTCATTCTAAACTATCAACAACCCAAGTTTATGCAAGGGTCATAGAGCAGAAGGTAAGTTTTGATATAAAATTGCTTCGGAATAAGCTCAACAACTCAAACGAAACTATTAATGCGGACCTCTTATCGATATAAGGAAATTAAATTATAAACCTGAACTTATATCATTAAAAACCTGTCCCATAAATGCGGGGATACTCAAAATCATGGCATGTAGGGTTACCGGCATTGTAGTTCGTTCTATTAGTATTCATAAAGGATTTGATTCTCCGAATTCGTTATATTCAGGATAACTTTATTTCCATCAACTTGTAGTTGAGAGATATCAAATGATATTTCTTTTGTAAAATAAGCTAGACATTCTTCATTATTTTTCAATGACTATTTTTTCGAACGAAAAACGACATTCCGATTCCCATTCAGCTCATCCAATTTCACCAAAAGTTTCTCATGATTTCCCAAAGTGAATTTTGAATAGACATAAACAAATTGTGCTATTGCACCCTTACGAACGATTTTGGGCATATTAAATCGAAAAATAGGGGAGAGCGTCAACTCCTGATAAGAAGCCTTCCTCTTTTTAATACCGTTTACTTTATACAGATTTAGGGTGTTTATATCAAAATCAATTTGGGAGTCATTACTGATTTCAAAGACAACATAGACCTCATTGGCGTGATAAATACTTTTGGTCATACGGACGGAGACGCCATTGTTGTATTTGATCTGATCAAAAGTTCCGGTGTTTCTCAGCAATTGAGCACAGAGTTTTGGGTAATCCGAGGCTCCTGTATTTTTGGTTGCTGAATCAAAAGTTGTTGCGCCCATTTTGAGTTGGTCAATGTGAGAACTTCCGGTTTTTTCGTTGCCAATACTTTCCAAATCAGAAATAAAATAATTCAGCTTTTCAAGTTTATTGGCATAGCGGAGGATATATGAATAAACCTTCCCATCACTAGTGACTGTCAATAGGTTACTTTCTGACCCAGACTTTGCCTGTAATAATCCAAAATATTGTTCTTTTTCCCGATTGTATGTAAATATAAAATGATCGGCCCCGGTTATTCCCTGTCTGATCGGATTGGAAAAAAACAAGGCCACATTCTTTTGGTCATTGGCGTAAATGGTGTCTAAAGTTAGTTGTGCAAAAGTAGAAACTGAACATGCCAGTATAATAAAAGTGATAATAGATGTTTTCATAAGAATAAGTTTTAACAAGTGCCCTTTAAGGGCTTTCATAAGAGTGAATTTAATAAGTGCCTCTTAGAGGCTTTAAGATGAGTTTATAATTATCGGTCACCGTAACTTTTACGTTCCGGTGATTGCGTTTGAATATTTTTCGAACCCCGTTTATCTGTGGAACGCCGGTAATATTGATATCGTCCACAATGTCACCAACCACCTCATTGGTAGCCTCTGCCCGAATACTGTTCTCTATATAGATACCTTCGCTACCGTCCTGTAAGTCATAAGCTTTCAGTTTAACAGGACGGTGGTCAATATTATTAATGGCAATTATTGTCCGATTGGGCTTAAAACTGACGAAGCCATAAATAGGGGTGTTCTTTGGCACCAAAACATTATTGATATAAGCCTCCTTTGTCAACCGCATTTGTAATCGATAATTGATCCTTACCGTTTGGGTACCATCCACACGCACATAAATAAAGGCATCGGTATTTTGGGTGTTCAATGCTTCGTTTTGTATGGGATGGGAAGCAAAAAAAAGTTGGTGCTCCAGACTAAGTTCTTTAGCTGCAACGCTTGTTTCACTTTCTTCGATAGGGTCTACCTTATCAATATTTACCTTGGGGTTAACGGAATTGACTTTGGTCTGGCGATATTCTCGAGAGCTATCTAGATTCGAATAATCGATGCGTCCTTGACTGTAGATGCTATCAACAATTCTCATCTTTTCTTTATCCAGTAAATCAGGGTCATAAACCCCTGTGGAGTCCAACAAGCGCTCATCATAGATGCTTGGCGCATTGATATCTCTCACTTCTTTTAAGTCGTCCAACGCCTCCAATTTGGATTGGTATTCCTTTTGACCGTCTTCCAGTTCAGGAACGGGGATTTGATTGCTATCAATAGTAGGTTCTTCGTCCTTTCCCAGTACCATCATGGAGTAAGCGCCTATAAAAAGCACCACACAAATGAGTACGGAAGCAAATACGAGTTTACTTTTTTCTATTTTCATCTTGAATATCTTTTTAAATGCCCATTATGGGCTTTCATAATTTTTACTGTCCATTATGGACTTTTTTTAGTGTGTTTTCAAAAAAGTCGGTAATCAATAAGCCATGGGTATTCTTCGGGAAGTTTCTATCAACATGCATGAGGTTCCCGGTAGTCGTTAGCTCATAAGTGTCCACGATCGACCCACGATTGATTTCAAAAACCGTTTTGGTTTCAAACCCATAGGGTTCTTTTTGTAGGTCAATTTCAGAGTCAATGCTCAATACCCTTTGCACCAGAGAATATTGCAACAATCGGTTATAGACCCCATCGGCCTTTTTCTGACTGTACAGGTCATCTATAGAACTATTGCCCAGCCAAAGGGCCTTCTCCAAATGCTTTTTATAATTGCTGGCATCGATATGGTAGAGATAGGTGTGGAAAAGCTCTAAATGTGCCAAGACTTCAACTTCAAGGTTTTCCTGTTGTGAAACGAGTTGCAAAGGAATCACGCTGCCATTGGTATTCACTACAAAGGCATTGTTTACCATCTCTTTATGGAGTTCCATAACCAATAGGACGGATACAATACAGGTGAGAACAGCTCCAATAACAACGGTCAATACAATAAACCGATTCAGTTGTAAGACGCTGTAAATATTTTTATAAGGTGTTTTCATATAAATTGTTTTAATGTCGATTGTCGACTAATTAAAAGTGCCTTAGGCACCACCGGTGAAGAGTTTAAATGTGAAAGAGGTCGCTCTACGATATAATTTGAATTTTAGCAATACAATGAACCCAATGGAACCCAGTTGGATTACAGGGGCAAAGAATTGACTGCCCCAATCCGTTCCGAACAGACTGGACCAAAAATTGGTATTGATTTCTGTATAGAGGTTGTTGACAAAGACGTTGACCAAGAAAAATGCTGGTACCAGCATATAAACCCCGGCATACAGCTTAAAGAAGTTATAGGCAAGCGTTCTAAACTTTTCAAAGACAGCCAGACTGATCACCAGTGGAAAAAAGGCTTGCATAATCCCTAATAAAAAATAGCGTTCTGCCAAAAACAAGGGATAGATGAACAAGTCCAATAACCACAAAAACAGCCCCATGATGAATGCCAGAATCTTTAGCCCGAACAGAGGGGTCACCAAGGCTTCGTACAATAGGGCCATCGCCTTTTTGGTGGCTTCCAAAGCACCCACATCCTGTTCAATGTCGATGTACTGCATCTGCAAGGGAAGGAGTGCCGGAGCCGTATCCCGGTATTGGGTCTCGATGGCCACCAATATGGTATCAAAAACGGTCAATACCTGTGTGGAGAAAATGACCAAAATGACGACTGCAAAATTCTTTGCCAGTTCTGAAGGTGTCAATCCCCAGGTATAACCTTCATTGTTGGCAACACCTTCATTATACTTTTTTAGGATATTTATCAAAAAGAAAAGAATAGCCAGCGTTTTCATTCCAACAATGGTGTACTGAGAAAAATCGCTGTTTTTGATGGTGGTAAATACTGCATCGATATATTCCAGCCCTATTCCTAAAAAAATGCCACCCATTAGTATTTAGCTTCTCTGTTATTGATTTTGTCTTGCATTTCCCTAAAAGCGATAATCTCTCGATACCGCCTTGTCTTTGCTTCGATTTCAACTACCATTTCTTTGGATTGCTGTTCCTTCTCTTTCAGGATGGTGGCACGTTCGGCATCGGTCATCTTTAGATTGTCGCTTGATAATACCTGATCGATATAGTCCAGACCCTCCAAGGAATTTTCGATAATGGCATCAAAAGAATCCGATATTCGGGTGACTTCATTGGATTTGATATACGGGGAGTTCAAGATTTCCCGTAAATCACCTTGCACCAAGTCAAA
Source organism: Bacteroidota bacterium (assembly GCA_024279425.1). Taxonomy (GTDB): domain Bacteria; phylum Bacteroidota; class Bacteroidia; order Flavobacteriales; family Flavobacteriaceae; genus Maribacter_A. The sequence continues at coordinate 71,284 of JAJRRO010000066.1, forward strand.
GAGCCTTTGATTGTTCTTGGCCAGCTCTTTGATAGCTTTCAATTGTTTGATGACATCATTGACCTTATCAATATTTTCCTTTTGCTCTTTTAGGAATTTTACGGTCTTTAATAATTCTGCGGTCTGTTTTCCAGATTCTATAAGTGATTTAACAAAGCTGATAAAATTGGTATTGTCATACACCGGCACCCCTTGGCCGGTGCCGGTGGCACTCACAAGTATGAGCAATATTGCGGATAAAATTGTTTTTTTGATTGTGTTTTTCATTTTCTTTGAGTTTAATTGTTAATACTAAAACAGCCTATGGCTGCTGCTGTTTGATAAATTCTTTGATGGCCTTTTCCATACAGCCTTCTTTTTCATAAATGGCCATTATGGTCTCGCTTTCTTTTCCATCGGTCAAGTAAGCTGCATAGACCTCGGGTGGGACTTCCAACCGGAAAATGTTACTTTCCTTGCCGATCTTGATAAACATTTCTGTGTACTTTCGTTCTCCGGTCAGATTGTTGCGAATGGATTTTAATTGATTCAGGTCGTGACTGGAAAGGTTGAGCCTGTTCTTTAATTCATCGTACCCTTTTTCATTTCGTAAGCTGTAGATGACCTGAGTATTCTCTAGGATACTTTCCGAAGTGGAATTATTGGGCAATTGATTGATGGACTGCAGAATGATGCCAATGGCACCGTTCTGTTTACGGATAGCCTGATAATAGAATTCCACGCTTTCCAGTACATTCTTGAATTTGAGTTGTTTGGCAAACTCATCAAAAAGAATGATCCCCCGTTCGGAACGATTCCGCCAAATGGTACGCTGTATGGCCGATTTAATCAGCTTTAGCATAACGGACAAGATTTCCTTGTTATCCTTGACCTCATCGAGCTCAAACACAATCAGGCGTTTATCTTCGATCTTATAGGTCTGGTCTTCATTGACGCTGAACAAAAAGCTGTACAGCCCATCCCCAACATATTCCGAAAGGATGTGCAAAAAATGGTAGACACTAAAATGTTCTTCACGGATACCCAGTTTCTGGATCAATGTATCTTTTTGGGTATCCACAAACTGGTATAAGGAAGCCAAGGAATGGTCTTTTCGGATTTGGGAATAATACCGTAACAGCACTTTCTTTACAGCCACTTCTTTGGCCTTGGAAGCTTGGTTAGCTTCGGCCAATAGCTCCAAAAGGAAAATAGCCAGATCTTCCAACCGTTCTGGGGTCAGGTCACTTTCATTGGAAATATAGAAAGGATTGATGCCCAGATTTTTTCCCTGCTCATAACGTAGAATGATATGGTCATCGGGATAGAGCTTGGCGAATTTGGAATAGGAACCACCCAAATCAATGATGACCAAACGGACACCACTTTCAAAATATTGGCGCAATATGTTGTTGGCCAAAAAGGATTTGCCTTCACCCGTTGGTGCGAAAATGGCAAAATTGCGTGCCTTGATACGTTTCTTTTGTTCGTCCCAAACATCCTTTAAAACAGGAATATTATGCTGCCTGTCATTAAAGACGATCCCAGTGGTGTCCGATTGGTAATTTGTATTGTTTATGAATAGACAGAGTGCATGTTTTAAATCGGTCACATACAAATCTTCATTGGAGAAATTGGAAGCAAAACAGCAATACGAATTCAAAAAGTAGTTTTTTCGTTCTTCTCCTTTGGGATAATAGGGAACAATGTCCAGTTCCTTGAACTCGGCCTTTATCTTGGAAGCAATAGTAATTAGCTCTCGGGCTTCCCGAGACCAGAAGACGATATTGAGATGTCCGCGAATAATCCGGGACGAATCGTCCTGATTAATCCTAGCAACGATGTCTTCAATTTTCTTTAAAACAACCTTGTTCTGTGTGCCGAAATTGGAACTCTTGTTGAGTTCCTCTATTTTTTGGTCGAGCAACTTTTGCCATTTGTGCTTGTCATCCAGGTAGATGATTTGGTTGACAATATGGTTTTCATTCAAGTTCAATCCCAATCCATCGATAAACCCTTGATGGAATACAAAATCGTCCGAGGTAAACTTATCATTGGTCTTGCTGCTCTGTACCGCATCCCCAAAACAGAGTTCGCTATTGACCGCCAGTACATCAAAATGGTTTTCACCAATTTCAATGCCGGACTTCTTCAATTGGATATCCGTATCGAAACCTTCATTGAATCCGTTGAAATAGGCATCGGTGACACCCATAATTTCTTTTTTACTTAAAGGAGACAATGTCACCACCTTGCGGCTGTTGTTGATAAAGGAAACTGCATCGTTTATCGAAGCGATAAATTCTTGTGCACTATGGTCCAATTGCTTATGGATGCCTTTTTCAACCTTACGAAAAGGGTTGGTAAACTTGGAAGCGTTTAAGGCTTTGTTATAGGGAAGGATAAAATACAGATAGCAACGATGTTGCATATATTCCCGTCCTTTAAAATAATCATGAGTGGCTTTCTCTAGAAAACTAGTATTGGGAATACCATTGGCATCAAAGGCTACTTTTTTGTAAATATCCTGTTTATGGATGACGGTAGCTACGGGCAAGGATTTGAAAGCTTGAAACCAAGATCCGTGCATGTTCTCATAATCCTTTTCGGAAAGTGAGTACACTTCTGGGAGTCCTACTTTATAGCATAGGATCACATTGCCATTATTGGCAAACACGATATGGTCTTGAATGTCTAGAATAGGATGGTATGCGGATAAGTTAATCTTCTTCATAGTGCAATTGGCTAGTTCTTTTGTTACTGATGGTTTGTGGAAATACTTTTGTAAAGTGCAGTAATGAGGGGTTCTTGGTAAAATGCGTTAAGGCAACATATATTGTAACGTTCATCATAAATGAGCCAATAATGACCTTAAAACTGAACGAAAAAATGATGAACAATAATGAGCCGATAACTGCAGTCATCATTAGAGCGAACAGGGATATAGGCAATCCCATTAACATTGCCCGTTTCCGAATATTTTTATAGACCTCGAATTTTTTCATAAGTCATCATTGCTAATTTTAAAAGGCCTCTGGGAGGCTTAGACTACAATGCCTATTAGATAAGTAAAGATGCCTACGACAGCTCCTGCAATGAGCACGAATACCAATACCCGTGTGATACCCTTTTTCAAATCAGCATTTTCGCCAAAGAAATGTCCTGCATTGAAAAGGAAGCCGATAAGAAAGATGACCCCCAAAATGATGGGGAAAATGGTTCGGATGGTATCGGAAACATCGTTTACGGAATCTTCGATACCTCCAATCTGTGCAAAAATGGAATTGGAGATGAGAATTAATAAGGCGGTTACATAGTGCGATTTTTTCATACTAAAAAGGTTTAAAATTTGTTTCATTTTCGTTGTATGAAAAATATAGTATTTTTGAATATAAATAACTGAAAATCAATATATTGTATAAATAATATTGTTTGATATATTTTGACTTCAATTGAGATTAAACAGTATCAAATTTTATGGATTTCTATATATAAAAACTGTTGGATTATGAAAACAAACTGGAAAACAACCCTCAAAAACGTCAGTTTTATGATTTTGATGCTGCAACTATGTGTTGTTCTTGGTCAGAAAAAAGTGGTGGTCATCGATGTCGGTCATGGTGGAAAAGATTCTGGTGCCATCGGGATAAACGGTATTCTGGAAAAAGAGGTGGTTTTGAATATTGCTAAAGAAATTTTAGAGCTGAATAAAACGATTTTAAATGATGGCTTTGATATCTACCTTACTCGCTACAAAGACACTTTAATTTCCCTATCCGATAGAAGTAGGTTGGCCAAATGTTTGAATACAGATGTATTTGTATCCCTGCATTGCAATGCATCCCATAATTTTTCAAGAGGCATGGAAGTGTATGTACACTGTTCGGACAACCGGAATACCAAAGCTACTATTTCCCTTGGTATTTCTGTGTTGCAGGAAAGCACTCAAAAACTGGGTTTTAAAGAACGTGGTATAAAGTATGCTAATTTTCAGGTGCTTCGAGAAATGGCTGATTTTTGCCCAGCGCTACTTGTGGAGACGGGCTTTATTACCAATGCCGATGAAGCTGCGTATTTTTTAATGCCTAAAAATATTGGGGCTATGGCCTTGACTGTTTTAATGGGGGTTACTAATTATTTAAATGTTGGGTTATGAGGGAATTGTTCAATGAAATCTTCAAAAATCTAAAAGATATTACGCGTCAAATCTATCTGGAGATTAAACTATGGTCGAAATAAATTGCATAATGTTAAAGTAATTTCATCCTTTTATTTGAACTTTAGAGATCAAATCCTACGCCAAGGGAACCGTACATAAGAATAGCCACATCTACTTCAGCAAGGACAAGCATTACTACAGCGTGCCCTACCAACATATAGGAAAACGCATCAAGATCATCTACTCGGATAGTCTAGTGGAGATCTTTTATAAACTCGAACGCTTGGCGGCACATCCAAGAGAAAGAAAGAAATACGCCTATACAACAATCAAGGAACACATGCCCTCGCACCATCGCTTTATAAGCGAATGGAGCTCGGAGAAGTTCATTACATGGGCAGGTCATATCGGAGATAACTGCAAGGGGTATATTACCGGGATACTCGATAAGAAGCAACACCCCGAACAATCCTATAAATCATGCCTGGGCATACTGCACTTGGCAAAAAAGGTAGGTAACCTACGTCTGGACAACGCCTGTAAAAGGGCGTCGGACTACGGAGCGTACAATTACAATATCATCGACCGTATCCTTAAGAAAGGATGGGACTCTCTAGATGAGAACATCGAACCAGAAATCGATATGCCCAACCACGATAACATCAGGGGAGGCCATTATTACAAATAAAACAGAAACATTAAAACTACAGATATGAATACACAAACATTAGAACAGATGAAACAATTAAGGCTCCATGGAATGCTCAGGGCCTTCAACACCAGTCTATCCTCACAGAGTATCGACTACACCAATGATGAGCTAATCGCCTATCTGATGCAATCGGAATGGGACGATAGGCAGAACCGAAAGATAGAACGCTTGACCAAATCGGCTAAGTTCAGGTATAGTGCCGTGATAGAGAACATCGATTATGACCCGACTAGGAAAATTGATAAAAACCAGATACAACGTTTTGCCAGCTGCGATTTTGTAAAGCAGAAAGATAACATACTGATCACAGGAAGCACAGGTGCAGGTAAAAGTTATATTGCATCCGCTATAGGGCACCAGGCCTGTTCCTTGGGCTACAAGGTCATGTACTTTAATACCACTAAACTATTTACCATGCTCAAAACATCTAAAGCAGATGGCTCTTATGTAAAGCAAATAAACAGGATCGAAAAGCAAGACTTGCTCATACTTGATGATTTTGGCCTGAAAGGTCTGGATAACATCAATAGACACTCCTTTATGGAAATCATCGAGGACAGACATGGGAAAAAGTCAACTATAATCGCTTCTCAACTACCCGTTGAAGCATGGCACGAGATTATAGGAGAACAGACCATTGCGGATGCCATTTTAGACCGCTTGGTACACACAGCTCACAGAATCAACATCAAAGGAGAATCCATGAGAAAAAAACTGAAAAATAAACAGTAAATTTAACCACAAAGGAATCGATTTTGAGCACTTAGTTTGCTATGCTCACCTTCGTCCGGCGCACTTTGACCGGCTCATCCATCTTACAGTAGGATAAACACTAGAATGTTTTTATATTTCGGTTATAAAAGAAATATTAATCATATAATTTATAATCCATTGTTAGATACGAGTTGAAGGACAAAACAACTGACTTGCAGACAAAATCACCCATGATGCAGAACTTTTTTTTAAAAGAACATAATACAACTGATCTTTGATACATCCTAAATCATGAAAATTGAAATATCATGAAAAAATTAGTTGCTGTTATTGTACATTTTGGATTTTGGATTTGCCTACTGTTTACTTACTATATTGCAATTGATTTTTGGATATGGGTACAGTACGGCACCCTTGAAAGCGATCCTATTAGTAATTTAGTCACAAATACGTCACCTGATTTTATAAAAGACTACAAACTCCACGTATTGATTGGGTTTCTTGTTTTATGTGTTCCCCTATTTTATTTGTCATATTTTATATTCAAACCTAAACTTATTGACAAAAAAAGATTCTTGATATTATTTATATTCTTCGCAACAATTATTGGTGTAATTGCCATAGCTTATTTGTACAACTACCACGGGAATAGAATATATCCTCCAGTAGGACTTGTTATATTGTTCACTTTTCTTATTATATCTCTTTTAGCGGGAATCGTATTTAGATATCTTGCTGATTATACTGTTTTAAAAAGACAAAAGGATTTGCTGGAAAAACATAAACTAAATACGGAGCTTACCTTATTAAAATCTCAAATTAACCCTCATTTTCTTTTTAATACGTTGAATAATATTGATGTATTAATCTCGAAAGATTCTGAAAAAGCATCAATTTACATAAAACAGTTATCCGATATTTTACGCTTTATGCTTTATGAAACCAAAAATGAATTAATACCCCTCAATCTTGAACTTGAATACATAGAAAAATATATTGAACTCCAGAAAATCAGAACTTCGAATGATTCATTTGTAAACTTTAAAATACATGGGGAAACTGATGAATTATTTATAGCTCCAATGATATTCATTCCCTTTATTGAGAATGCTTTTAAACATACTTCAAACAAAAAATCAATTGATGCAATCAAGATTCGATTTGATTTTTTAAGTGATTCTATTAGTTTTAATTGCGAGAATTTTAAAAATAAAAGTGATAGCTTAATTCAAAAACGGAGTGGTTTAGGAATAAACCTAATTGAGCAAAGATTGAACCTATTATATAAAGGCAAGCACACTTTGAAAATCGAAAACTCAGAAGAAAAGTATTCCGTTGCTCTCACAATTAGATTGGATGAAGATTAAATGTATAATAATTGAAGACGAGCCTTTAGCTTTAGAACGAACCAAAGAGTTTGTCTTACAAGTTCCATATTTGGAACTAATCGAAACTTTTGATAGCGGTTTGGAAGCAATTGGTTTTTTAAAAGAAAAAGATGTTCAACTAATATTTCTTGATATTCAAATGGATGATTTTTCTGGGATTCAACTTTTAGAATCATTGAATAAAAAGCCAAAAGTGATTATTACCACTGCTTTTGATAAATATGCATTAAAGGGATTTGAATTAAATGTTTCAGATTATCTCCTGAAACCTTATGAGTTTAAACGTTTTCTACAGGCCTGCGAACGGGTTTATGAAGAATTGAAATCTAAAATAATAAAAGATGATAAGAACTTTCTATTTGTGAAAACTGAATATCGCTTAGAGAAAGTTGATTTTGAAGACATTCTGTTTATTGAAGGGATGAGAGATTATAGAAGAATACATCTATCCGGCAAAAGGATCATGACATTACAAACCTTTAAAGATTTAGAACAACAATTACCGATTAATTCTTTTTGCAGAGTGCACAAATCATATATAGTTTCAATAGAAAAAATTGAATCTATTGAAAGAGGCAGGATTAAAATAAAAAATAAAATTATTCCTGTTTCAGAGACATTTAAAGAAATATTCTATAAAATGATCAAGTAAGATAAAGAAAACAACCAGCACCTAACAAAGTGTCATATGTAATGAGGGTTTTGGCGGTTTTTCGGGCTGTGGCACGTTGTTGCAACACCGCCAATTCGTCTTTAACGATTGACGGAAAATTTTAAATACCGATCATGGCCAAAACGTTATGCAAAATTTAAAACCGAAATATAAAATGAAATTTATCACGAAACTTACCTTATTGCTGATTACAGTGTTTTTATTCAACTGTTCGTCTGAAAAAGAGCAGGTTTTACAAATCAACGGAAAAGTTGTTGGCACTGATACGAAATCAATTATTTTATTAAAACTAAAGCAAGATATAAGATTTGATTCAATAATTGAGATTCCAGTTGAAAACGGAAAATTTCATTTTGAATCTAAACTTCAAAATCCTGAAGTTGTTATGCTTTTCCTAGGTAAAGCTAAAGAAAAAGGCGGACGTTTTATGCCTTTGTTTTTGGAAAATGAGAAAATCGAACTAACCATATATCCAGAAGAAGAATTCGACAATAATATTATTAAAGGTGGCAAACTTAATGCAGAATACAAAAAGTTAGATTTAAAGTTTAAAAATCAACTTCAGCCACTTCAAGACAGCCTTAATATTCTTGGTAAAAAATACAAAGAGATCAATGATAAATTGAATACTGAATTAGAGAAAATAAAAAATAAAGATGAAAAAATTGCTGTTCAAAACCAAACAAATGACCTAAATGAGCAAAGACTAAACTTAATGACAAAAGGAAAACTATTTGAGAAAAAAACAGAGACCGTATATTCTGAACAAAAATTATTTCAACAAGAATATATGAAAAACAACCGTACGATCGTATCATATTATTTCCTTTTACGTGATTTAATTTCTTATACAAAAAGCAAAGAGATTTTTAATAAAGAAACAATAGATATTAACTTGGCTAAAAACACTTTCGATATACTTAAAAAAACCTATCCCAACCATCCATACAATGAACTAGCTTCAAACATAATTAATGCAATTACCAATATTAAAGTTGGAAAAAAATATTTGGATTTTTCCGCTCCTGACTTAAGTGGTAAAATTGTCGCCTTTTCTAATGAAATTGAAGGGAAAATCACATTATTGGATCTATGGGCCACTTGGTGTGGACCTTGTATCAAAAAAAGTCGAACCATGATTCCTGTATATAATGAATATAAAGATAAAGGCTTTACAATCGTTGGAGTTGCTGGAGAGTTCAAAAATACAGATAGATTAACAAAATTTCTAGAAAAAGAAAAATGGCCTTGGCTTCAATTGGTCGATTTAGATAGACAGAATAATATATGGAACAAATATGGTATAGACAATTCTGGAGGTGCTATTTATCTTATAGATGAAAAAGGTATAATTTTAGCTAAAGATCCAACAGCAGATGAAGTGAGAAAGGAATTAGAAACTAGATTAAATTAATAATAGTGCTTTATACAAACTCTTTCCTTCTTGTTCCACTATTGGAGTTTTGCTATTATAATTTAAGTTTCAGTTCAAAAGGTATTACTTTCAATGAATGAAAATCAATGAGGTAATACGTAATATTACTGAAATCCAAGATCCTAGTTGGGCTGATAAATTGGATAATGATCAGCTGGAATCCATTCAAAATAACTTCTGGCTGATATGGATGAAGTTGAAGAACATCAAGGACATGGAACTTATCCAACCATTGGTGAAGATATCCGAATTTTTATCTGAAAAAAAACTAATGGATGGAAGGATGAAAGTTTCATTGAAAAATATGGATTTCAACCATTTCTATCTAATCTGTATAGAGGGAATCCCAAAAAAGAAATATACTTACATATATCCCGAGAAGAAGAAATCCAGTACGCTAGAACCTATATATTGGTGGACAAAAAGACCAACAACATAATCAACGGAAAAGGAAGATATCGATGTTGTAAGGAACTTGGCATGGATTCGGTTCAAGTAATTAAAAGGAATATCAGTCTATTTTAAACCCATCTACAAGAACACCAACTGATATGTTGGAAGAATATGCACATTTAAGAATTGAGTTGAAGAAACTTGGGCTCAAGAAAAGAAAGAAGATAATGGGTGAACTGAATTTGGGGAGTATTATATACATCTACAAGGAAACAGATATATCTCAAGCACAATTCAACAAATTGGAATACATACGTGATACCGATCCTTCACAATTCGATCTTATTGAAAGTGGTGAAAAGACAGTCCGAGAGGTGTATTTAGCGTTAAAAGAAATGATTAAAAAGTAAATTCATGAACTCACTTGATATTACTCACCAATATTTATGGATATAAGAGTTTATTATAGATACTTCGTTCTGATAGGGAACGTTAGGAAGCCATGCACTATACCTTGTTGTGCGTCCGTGCTTTCTATTTATTAAATCTCAGCCGCTGATGAATAATCTTCTCGGTTTGGGAAATCACCGCGGTGATGCCACTTATTTCCACCTTTATGAGTTCCATATACTTTTGCCCCATGCTTTTTAAGGCAATTGACTAATGCTCTACGAGGGTGTTTATGGCCGCCTTTTGCAGATATGAAGCACACTTTAGGAGACATAGTATCAATAAGTCTTGAAGATAAGTTACGTCTAGATCCATGATGCGGGACGTCTAACCAATATATCCCCTCCAAGTTGACTCTTGTTTCCACGTCTTCAAATGCTTGTACACCGGCATCTCCCGTAAATAAGTACCTGTTATTTTTTGCAACTATTTCAAGAATTACACTTGAGTTATTTGTTGCTGATGTGGAATTTTCTTCATCTACGATTGGGCAGGGAGAATTTGTTTCTAAGTTTTCGTTAATTAAAGCTGTGCCAAATATTGAGTTATATGCATAGTCCGCTTCAGATGATACATATCTATCTAAATTTTCCATGCCTGGTAACAATGATTTATAAAAAGAATCAGATGGTCCTAAAACTCTGATGACACCATCAAAAAGACCTTGACCGTAAAGTGCGTGGTCTCTTGGAATACCATTTTTACCCACTATTGAAATGAAGTCATCCAAATTGGTAAGTGATTCTAGAACAACTTGATACTGTTTTCTTTCAGATTTTTGCCTGAAAGACTCTTTTAGAGTTTGATATGCTTGAGAACTTAGAAGTTCAGCTGGATTATTTATCCATACTTGTCCAATGTTATTTCCATAATGTTCTACCACTGTAATTAACCCACCAATATGATCCTTGTCGTGATGTGTGCAAATAATCAAGTCAGGTGCTGTTTTACCAGCACCTTTTAAAATGTACTTGTCTAAATGGATAATCACTTTTTCACCATCGCCTTTATTTCCTCCGTCAATAAGGATTACAAAATGGTTGTTGTTGTCTTTAAGCCATACGATAATCGAGTCTGCGTTGCCCAATGAGAGCATATCAATGCTAATATCTACCATTATTATTTTGATGTTTCAAGAGCCAAAACATTGCAGACGAATCGTTTACCGTGATTCTGTGTTACAATGGCAAGTATTAAATATTGAATAAGAGCAAAAATGAGGTACCACCATTTGGTGATATCTGAAATGAGGAATAATCCTATTATTCCACCAAAAACTAAAAAAAGCAGGGCAATGGAACATATATCTCTACCCAGTAGAAAATCTTTATGGCTTTTTTTTACAACTAGTTCTTCCTGATATGTTTTATAGATTCTATACCACAATGAGTTTTGTTCTTTAGCATTCTGAGGGAGCGGACTGTGCTTTTCTTCCAATCTTTTAAAATCGACACGGTCATCTCTTTGAGCGTAAACAGAAAATGAACGACAAGCAGGTAAGGGATTTTTAAATCTCCAAAATGAAATTACTGCCTTTTGTCCACTGCTAAGTAGTCCATTCAAAATGAATAACACAAGAGGCATTATCAATAGCCAAATACCCTTTCCTTCAACAAATTCTTGCCAATCAATTTCTTTTAGGTCAATAATTGGTGCAATAGCTATAACATAAAACAATAGGGCATTAAAAGAGAAAAATGTCCAAATCAATTTTGTGTTTTGTTCTTTTAGGGTTTTCTGTTCACTCATAGTATTCTTTTTACTCGCATGATAATAGGTGTATGGACAGCTGCTTTGGTGTAGCTTTAGCTTTTAGCTGCCATTTTCTATACATAATGTCGTCATCGGTATTTATTGTTAATTTTTTGTTTCCCATAAAATTAACAATAAATACCGGGCTCCGTTCTCGATTCGGAACCTTGACAACACATTTTATATTGGACAAAAATTGTTCAATGTGAGCTTTAAGGTCCTGCGGAGTTTTCCCCTTAAAACTTTCCAAATCAATTACTATTTTTTTATTACTCATGTTATCCAATAAAAAAAGTGATTGCTGTCGTAGGAACCGCAAAATCCTTATCAAAATCTCCACAGGTAAATTCTAAGTATACCAAGTAAACAGTAAATCCCGGTATCAAGTGAGATAAAATGTCGTAAAATTTAAACTTCATAGTATTGTTTTATTAGTAAATACATATAATTAGCCCCGCAGGGGTTGCAATCATAACAAACACTGGTATTGTAATTCCTTCTCTCTGATATTCCTTTTTGAATTCTCCCATAGTTCGTAGGTCCTTCCCGCTCGGACCATAAGGACCATGTGGGTGGGTGTGCCACTCACCGATATATCCGAATGTTTGCCCAGATTCATCCTTGTGTAGGTTAACTTGATCTTTCAGGCCTTCAATCCCCCGAATAAAACAACCTGAATTAGCTTCACTATCAGATGGGGCAAGAATTACATCAGTAATATGTATACACTTCTTCTTATTATTGACTAAACCTATAAACACGCCTCCAGTTTCATTGGGCATTGCCTTGCCCATTTCTGACATCAGAACTTCATCTAAACCAGCCTTCATTCTAACTTCCCAACCATTTTCCTTGCTCTTGAACACCCTCAAAGGTTTTATTTTTTTACGCTCTGATCGCACAGAAAAACCATTATTTGTATCCAGATAAGTCAGATAAACAGCACCATCATTCTTGCGTTCCATTTTGCTTTCCGCTTTTATCACCTTCACAAAGGCAGCACTGTGAATGCTTATCGTGTCATCCGAAATAACAGTGGTTTCCGAGTTGCAGCCCACTCCAACATTAATTAGCACGCTTTCTTTTTTGCTATCACTGTGCTCTCTTTTTAGCCATGCAGAAATATTACAATCTGTCAAATATTCTGACTGACACAGGATTTTAAGGTCGTCAATTCTTGGATTGCGATTAATCCCCTCCATCATGAGCATACCCATGCGGCCTTCATCCGTGAGTGATGCCCTAACCACTTTATTCCTTGACTCCAACTCCTGCTTTATGAAGTAATTCTCAAATGCAGCTGAGGCGGTAAAATCCATCACCCAGTCAACCTCCTTCAAACACTTTTTCAAATCATCTAACTCAAATAACAAATTACCCTTATGAGGGAAACCATATATCTGCAAAGCGTCCTTATCAGCAGAGTATAGTTCTTCAGCGGTTTTTTGAAGCGCTATTGCTTTGTTAACTCCAACCGAATTGGTAAGTAGTCCGTACCTTACCATGTTATGAGGCTCGACTTTATCATGATCAAACAGTATTGTACTGGTGCCCACATGTCCATCTCTAATTAAGTGCATCATCACCTTAGATCCGACAGCTCCACATCCAAAAACAACCAATCTCCCTATCCCATTGGTACTTCCAGAAACTTCCTGAGCCTTGACAATACTTAATGGTTGGTTATGTTTTTGAAAGCCTACCCGCACATTCTTGGTAATAACTCCATCTGTAATTGAACTATCCTTAATGGTCAGATAGAAATTAAAAAATTCTATATCCCCATTGTACCCAATTAATGGTTTAGGCCTTTTTACTGCAAATAGAACTGGGATTTCTTCAATTCCTGGTACTTTCACAAGAGGTAAAAACGCCAGTAGTTTCGATATTTCGATTCCTGCCCATTCGGAAAATTCGAACAATGAGTTTAGATCCTTTGGTAGTTCCGTGGGAAATTGATCATTTACTTCCATTTTTTCATTCCACACAATCGCACCAAGCAATAGCCTTTGCGATTTTATCCCAACATCATTTTGGGCCAATTTTTCAATGATAGGTTTATAAGTCTCTTTCAAATCTTCAAGGTTCTTTAGAGCCTTAATGACCTCATAGCCTGGATATTTTATCTTATCTCCATCGACACCTGGTTTTTCTTTTTCTCTCATCAACAAGAGGGCAAAGTTGGTGCCATTCACAAATTGCTCCTTATGTTCCACAATCCCAGCCAACTCTTCATATTTGTACACCACATTCCCCCTATATCCCTCAAGTCTCATAGGGTCGAATTGTCCACCATCTTCGATCAAAGAACCGTTGGCAGCATCTTTCAACCATCCCTTCACTCTAATTACTAGATCTGGTATTTGCTTGTTCGCGAACCATTCATTATAGTTGCCGCGCACTAAACAGAAAGAAGCAGGCGCATCCTTACTTGAAACATATAAATGTGATATACTATCTTTTGGGAAGCTCTTCCGATCAGAATATACCTTAGGTGCTGAATCAGGATACATTGATTTGTTGAACACGAATAATACATTCTCTTTTTCTCGAATATCAATTCCATTATAGTTTCCCCTAGGGGGTAACTGTACTTCTACACTGAAAGGCACCGCTACATGGTCATCATCCCAACTCAAGATTTTCAGGGCTCTCTTATTCAGATAAGCCCTTAACACTGAAAGATCTTCCATCAAACCTTGAGGAAGTAATCCGGTATACTCCTTTAAGGTATTGCTATGAAGACTTCGAGCCATATTCAGACTTTTTATTTACAACTGCTGAGCTACCTCCGATAGCAACTGTAGAAGAGCCTTCTTTTTCCTCTTCCTTAACGGGACCACTTGGAGTGACTTCTAGCACATAGGGTTTTGGCTCCTTCTCTTTTGGCTCCTTCGCCAACTCAATAAAGTCCGAATTGCTATCTAGCTTCTGTTGATACTGCTTCTTTGCTGCGGCATGAGGAGGGTTTTTATCAGAGCTTCTCACGACCTTGCAGGATGCAATTATCTTACCAGCCCCTTCTTTGTAGTCCAGTATATTCAAGGAGCTATCCTTTGGTGTTTTATTCTCCTCTTTGTCATCATATGGAACGTTATTGAAAAAAGTCCAAGAGCAGTGGTGTGGTGAAAGAAAAATATCCCATTGGAGTTTGTCTTTATTGTTTTTGTTTTTGCTTTTATTTAGAATCTCCTTCCAAATATTATGATCGGCATCCCCTCCAAACAAGAAAAAGCAGGCCCAATCAGAATTTGTTTTATTAATCTTAAATCTTGCTTGCATTGCTATACTACTAAAGTTTTTGTTTTCCTCTGAGGTGGCATCAACCAAACTTTTTTTGAAAGGAGAGTGCACAAAAAACTCAAAGTTTTCGGTAGTGTTTCCATTTATATCCTTCAAAGTAATCGTATCACCAGGAACGCTTGCTGGGATATTATCAAATTTTTCATCTCCATCATACCCTATCATTCTAATTCGATTGCCATCGTCATTTTTTTCCGACTTGTCTTGCTCCCACAACTTTCTCCTACGTTCGGCCTCTTTTTTCAGTTCTTTTGCATCATTATTTGTTGCACCATTAAATAACATTGTGGTACACCAAAGTTCATTAATAATGATATCCTCATTTTCTTTGTTATCATCATCATAGTTATCAGGAGACTTCTCATGGAAGAAATTTTTCTTGAACCCCAAGCAGTGATCTTCGTCTGGATGCGTTAAAATGAAAAGGTCAACAAACGGTGCATCATCATCATTTTTTTGGATACTTTCGATTAAGTCATCTTTTACAGGAAAGATTTTGTTGCCAGCATCAGTCTCTTCGCCTTCTCGGATTTTACAGTCAATTAAAATGGTAGTCTTATCGCTCAAAGTGATTAAACTATTGTCCCCGTTATCCACGGGATAAAACTTCAGTAGATGTTTGCTCATAACTCGTAATATTTTGAATTAAACTTTTGATTTTCAGTTGTTTTTAATACCTAATTGATTTCAACGTCAAAATGTTATACGTTTTGATTTAAGATGACTAATTTGGTAATACAGGAATAAATGCTGACAGTTTCCATAAATTTACCATCACATGGTAATTTTTTTTCAGTTCCCAGCATTATATATCATAGGGTCATGGAACAGGCAAAGAATATAGCTTCAGATGAATTGCTTATGAATCAGCTCCAGAACCGGGATTGGAATCAATTCTGGTTGCGGTTGATGGCACGTTGTTTTTGGATTCTCAGGAAACGGTATCAAGTGAAATGGTCCAACGATGAATTAAAGGATTTTTCAAGAAAAGTCATAAGTGCAGTGATTGACAAAATCTTCGTTGAAAAAGAAAGAAATTGGAATGTAGATAGGTACCTGGACTTTGAGGATTTCATTATTGGAGTAATAGACAGCCACATAAACAACACATTAAACAAAAAAGGGAAGGTATCTGCGATAGGCAATGACGAATATGTTTTTGATCAGAATGGCGAGTCAGAACCTAGCGCACTTGAAATTGTTACCGTAGATGAACTCCGAAAACAGGTTTTTGATGAACTTGAATTAGCTGGTGCGGATGATGATGAACTACTAATATTTGAATGTTTGGCTGACGGCATTGAAAAACCAGACGATATTAGGAACGAACTTGGTATGGGAGAAAGTGATTTTCATAATGCTTGGAGAAGATTTAAGCGGAAAAGAAATATTGTACAACAAAAATTGGCAGCACATGGATACTAACAAATACAACAATACCATCCTCGATAGATTGGATAATGTTGAGCTGAAAATGCTGCAGGAAGATACGGAATATGCAAAGCAGTATTTGATAGATGAAGGAGTAGATGTAGAAGAAGAACAAGAACTGGCGGATCAATACATGAGGAAGATACGTTTCATGGTCAAAGCTATATCTAATAAAATGCAAGACCAGTCGCTATTGGAAAGAGCTCTTGACCGAGTGAAAGAGGTAATTAAGGAAAATGCTCAAAAGACGGCTGAAACACTAATTCCCCTGTTGCAATCTAGGACACCTTCAGTTCAATACCGAAAGCTTGAAAAATGGACTGATGATGAAATTCGTGATGTGTTAGCTGATGTTGACTTGTTAAGGCTGATGGAGGAATTGGATAAGGAGAACGATTAAATGTCAAAAGGGAAGTATGCAGCTCAAAGATTAATGTCGGAATGTGGGATTGATGATCCCACTAAATTCGCATTAGATCTAATTGTATATGGTAGAGGTGCTATCTTGATTGAAAAGCCATTAAATAATTCTGAGGGGCGAATTGTTTTTGGGAAGACCAAATCAATTATAACCGTGAATTCCAATATAGTTTATGAAGGTAAGAAGCGCTTTGTTATTGCTCATGAACTAGGGCATTTTGAAATGCACCGTAATTTGGTACCGGTTCACCATGACAATGATGCTACATTGGAGTACTTCAAGAACGGCCACCAAGAGGCCGAGGCCAATGAATTCGCTTCAGAACTGCTTATGCCCGAGCATCTCTTCAAAAAGGAATGTTCAGGTAAGAAGTTTAGCGCTGGCCTACTTCGATCTTTAGCGGAAAGATTTCAAACGAGTGTTACATCTACGGCTTACAAGTATTTCGAGCTTGGTGATCATCCAATTTGTCTATTCTACTCACATGACAACAAAGTACGGTATTGGAAGCGACCCGAAGGATACCCTCATTTTATAAACGATATTACCAAGTTGTCGCCACCTGAAGATTCAGTTGCAGCAGAGTTCTTTGACAAACAAAAGATATACCGTAAAGAATTTAGTAAACAACAAATCTGGAAATCAACATGGTTCGAACTTAAAAACTGGGAAAGTGATAATGACTTCAAGTTCTACGAATACTGTATAGTGACCCCAGCGTACAACACAGTACTGAGTATCGTTTGGGAAGAATAATAATTGTAATCATTAGGTCAACCTAATCTTAATCCCATAATTTCTCAAACCTCTTACTCACCACTCTAGTATATTGTGCGGTATGCTTAGGATCTCAATGCCCCGAATAATTTTGAATTAGACGAAGGTCATAACCCATATTTGCTAGATAGAAGCCGCAGGAATGCCTCAAGTTGTGTGGATGTATATTTGGATATCGGCTTTATTTCCTACTGCTGTTACAATATAAGATACCGCCTGACGGGTTAAAGGCAACCTTCTTTCATTCACAAAAGGCCAGGGCAGATTATCTTCTCGTGAATTAAGATATCGTTTAATAGCCCTCAGCTCATCTCCAGAAATAGGATGTTCTGTTGACAATTCATCTTTTAGTCTGTTTATCCATACTCGTGAATCCTTCAGATTGATATCAGATTTCATCATTAGGGATATGGTTTCACTAACTCGAATACCATGCCGGTACATCATCAAAAGAAGGAGGTAATTGCGTTTTGGGTATCTTGTCTTTTTAGAGGCCAACTGGAAAAATTTGATTTCCGAATCGCACAACCAGCCCTTATCTTTCTCATGGAATTTCTTGATTTCCTTTATAGAACTCTTTACAAAATCCGCATTTTGTAAAGAGTTTAGATTATCAGTCGTTTATATGTACTATTTAAAGCTAGGGCAATCCAGACAAATGCATAAATTTTAGAGGAACGATAAAACTTTTTGCTCTTGTGCGCCGTTGTGAAGATGTGACACAAAATTAAGACGGTAGGCGTCTCGGGTATGAACCAGCAAAGCGGTCTGCCCGGGTTAGCCGATAGATGTATTTTTTGTTACTTCTGCAGCAACATGACAAAAAGTAGATTGGGTGGGAAACAAATACAAACCACTCCTAGAACTGGGCTCAGAATGCATGATTCACGAATTACTTCATATAGAAGAAGAAAACCAATGCTAGATTTATTCTCTTTTATCACGCTGCGCTTATAACGCAATCAAGTTACTATTTTGATGGTAGTGTAAAATTTTCATCAACTGGTTGATAACGATAACTTCCCCCATCTTCGATTCTAATTATTCTTGATTTTGTTGAATCGCTAATTTCATTAATTGAATTTGCATAAAAAAGCTTTACATACACCTTTGGGTTTCTAAAATATGGCGGATTTCCCTTAAGTTTTTCCCCTTCCTGAACACCTACAATGAATAGTACCTGACCAATGGAATGCCAAGTATTTTCCCTCAAGTAAAAGGTGTACCTTAAATTTGCCCGATAATATTGCTCGTAAATGTTCAATAATCCATTTGCGTCCATTTTCACTTTCTTTTATCTATTGTTTTAGAATCAAACGCAACCAAATTAAACAACTGCCGCATTCGAGAACGAACGCGATTGCCATAATTCTCTTCCAGTTCCAGGGCATTAAGGTTGGTGGTAGCATGGGTCTTAATGCCACTCGACAAAAACAGATCATGGCGTGAAAGGAGAATTTCTCCCATCACATTGCAATCTTTCCCGTAGTGTCGCCCTATGGGTTCTATACCCAAATCGTCAAAACAAAAGAATTTGTCATCGCCATAATCCTCGATTGTCTTGTAACCTAAATGGTTAAAACCAAATACTAGATTTCTACATGGAATTACTTTATAAGGCTTTTGGTGGGGTACGATATGCCGTAACAATTTCATTAAACTAGTTTTCCCACACCCTACCGGACCAGTAAGCAGAATGCCTTTATCGGGGTCAATGTTCAGTTTTTGGCAATTGGCTTCGTCCTTGATAAAATAATTGCAAAGCTTAAAAAGTATCTCCCGATCCTCTTCATAAATCCAAAACTTCTCCCCAAATAACAGCTTTCCTTTGGCATCAAGATAAACAAGCATTTTATCAAAATCGTAGAGAATCTGATTGCCTTTTTGCACACCCAGCGGATATTTAACGGCTCCTTCAACAATGATATGTGGTTTGGGGCTACTCATAAGGGCTCATTGTAGTTTTTATCGGAACTCGTCTTTAAGTTGTCCTGATATGGGACAGTGCCATTTTGTTTGCCCTTATTTTCTGAATTTTTAAAATCCAATTTTTTAAAATTTTGCCGTTTATTATTGTTTGTTTTGTTTCTTACTGTTTGTATTAGTTTGGTTTTAGATACCAGTGCTTGTCCATCGGTTGTCCCCATATTGGTATGGCTTGGGTACAAAGCTTGTTCATCAGTTGTCCCGAAATTGAACATCTTGATGCGGCTACCTCGAAATGGATTATGCGATGGTGCATAGAATATGTAATTCCAATGGCTCAATTCTTTAATGCAGCGATGATAGGTGGTTTTAGAACCTACCTTTGATAGCTCCATGACTTCAGCACGATTTATGTAAAATGAATCCGTAAAATGATACTCGTTCCAAATCTGGAACAAGGCCATGTACAGGCTTATATGCGTTGGATTCAAGCTACTGTCCTTAGAAAATTGAGCAAACACGCCATTAAGGTGTTTAATGTAATTGATGTCTTCCAAAATGGTGTTTAGAATTTGTTATGAACTTTGTTCTTTTCAAGAACCTGCATTATTTCCTGATAGTCGTAATACAA
Organism: Bacteroidota bacterium; assembly: GCA_024279425.1. Classification (GTDB taxonomy): domain Bacteria; phylum Bacteroidota; class Bacteroidia; order Flavobacteriales; family Flavobacteriaceae; genus Maribacter_A. The sequence goes on from JAJRRO010000066.1 coordinate 91,428, forward strand.
TACACCACCAACTTTGGTATAAGGTAGTGTGCCATTGATACGTAGGTTTTGTAATGTACCTGGAGAAATACCCAAAAGCTCTCTAATTTCTGGAGATTTAAGCCATTTCTTGGTGACTTGACCAGATTGGTTATTGAGTAATTCTTTAATGTCGTCGAGTAATTCCATTTTGAATTCTCGAAGGTCATCGGTAGTGATAATTGTTGCTCCCATTTGTAACGATTTAAAAACAAAGCCGCCAAGGTTTAATTTTTTTAATGACGACTTTGTTGTGATTTGACTTTCGTTCAACAAATCTGATGAGGATCAAACAATATTTTCACAAGGGCCATACCAAGTAGGTAGATTTTCTTTTGGAGCATCAAAAAGACCCAAAAGGGCCCAAATACTACTTCGATCGTGCTTAAAAACACCTTAAAGTTATTTTTCTTAAAAAATACAAGGTTGGTATTACCTATGTGCTATTATTGGTCACCTTCATCCATTTTTTTAAGGAGTGCCAGTTTGAGCTCATCGAGGAACTTGGTCCTGTTGATTTTTCTGGACCTGATTTGTATAAAGGTGCCATAATAATCTCCCAAATCAATTTTAAAAAATTGCTCAAAAAAAACAGCGATTTTCTTTATTTCTGCTTGACCGTGATTTAATGCCCCTATACAATGGATTCCATAAATCATTTCAACGGCGGAGGCTTTGCTTAGCGTCCATTTCAAGGTGTTTTGATCTGATTCTTCTTTTACAAAATCCCCTGTCTCGGAATTTAAAAGGCTTTGGCGTTTGCACAGAAATCTCAGGAATAGATCATACGCCTTCATTTCAGCCCATAAAAGATCGTGTGAAGTATGGAAAATAGGGTCTCTATAGCAAGATCTATAATATAATTCAATGGGAGGTATGTTATCTTGATATTTTCTAGTGAAATAAAGTTCATCTAAATGGGAATGTTTTTGCTCTTTATAAAATGACAATCCCTCATACCGCCTAAGATGTTTATTGGTCTTTAGAATATGTTTGGCTAAAAAGTTAAGTTGACACTTTATATCTAGTTTGGGCATTCCCATTTCAAAGGCCATAACTTTTTTGAAATAAATAAGATATCCCATGGGAGCTGCTTTTACATTTTTGAAAAAGTGTATTTCCTCTTGTTGGTTCGCCAAGCCATTTTTTAATAGTACCTCTTTTAGCTGTCCTAAAGTTTTTTTACATAAAATAACTCCAAGATTCGCCTGACCAATGCGATCATCTTCCATAATATTTATGGTATTCAGCTCTTGGTAAAAGGCAGATAGTATTATTTTGCTGGGCATGTACTCCTTATTTAAATAGATAAAACTGATCTGGATTAGTAAAGCGACCTATAACGGCTGCTTTATCTAACATAAATTCCAAGATACAATTACAAGAGGGTCGAAGTCAAATGGTACTATCTTGTATTCAGGGAATTAGACTTTGAATTCCCTGAATTAAAGGAATATGATTTAGTCGTATAAATCTTACCTATAATATAGTTATGCTACAAAAGGTGTGTATAATTTACTATATTTGGATACTTCATTATTCGATATATGGGATCAGTAAAATACGGGTTATTGTCATTTTTCTTCCCGTTCCTGTTGTTTGCTGGCATACAACAACCAATTGATACTCTTGAGCTATACAATCTAACGGATTTATATAAAAAGTTTGAAAGTAATGAGCAAAATGCATTCTTGGCCAATGTGTACGCAAAAGCCTTTCTAATAAAAGCGAAGGGGTTGAGGAATAAGGAATATGTTTGTTATGGCTATTATTATCTTTCCAAAGTTTCTGAACGAAACGTAAAACTGAACTACCTCGATTCTATACTCGAAATCTCAAATAAAGAAAAGTCTTTTATTCAATTTCCCGAATTGGCATTTCATGAGAAGGCCAATCATTATTATGATCTGCGAGATTTCAATACGTCATTGGAAGTTTTCTTGGAAGGGCTGGAGTACGCCAAGAAAAATGAAAAACCCTATTACATAAATAAGTTCAAGTACTATATAGGTCTGATTAAATCGGAAAGGGTAGAACAAGAGAAAAAAGCATTGATAATCTTAAAGGAAGCCTACGATTATTTTGCACAAGACGGAATAAAAGAGAAGGAAAGCTATGATTATTTGGCATCCATTTATGCGGTGGCCGATGTATATCGTAAGCTTGGAATCAACGATTCCGCTACATATTTCAATAGATTAGGTATAATCGAATCCCAATTAGTAAAAGATAGTATGTTTAGCAACTACTTTACCCTCAGTGAGGGATTGAACGAATATGGCAAAGGAGAGATATTATCGGCTATAGACAGCATAAATTCCTCATTACCTATATTAAAATACCACAATGACATACCAAACTTGAGTTTGGGGTACTACTATTTGGGCAAATCCTACTTTGATCTGAACAAAGATGAAATGGGCTTTTCATATTTGAACAAAATGGATTCCATATTTAAGGAAACCAAAGTGCTTGATATTGAAATGCGACCGGGATTTGAGATGTTGATAAAATATTACAAAGGAAAAAAAGATCAGGTAGGGCAACTTAGGGCGATAGAGGGTCTTGTTTATTTTGATAGTATGTATATAACCCAATATAAGGAAATCCGGGATATTATGGATATAAAGTTCGATCGTGTAGGTCTTTTGAACGAACGGGAAGAACTTAGACAATCACTTAGCAATCAAAAAAAGAAATCAAAAAGTACCTTATATATATTTTTACTGGTCGGGATCATATTGACTACAAGTACCATTGTCTATTATTTGAAACAGAAAGTATATAAGAAAAGGTTTAAGGAGTTAATTGCCACGGTATCATCTGAATTGGTCTATGAACCCAAATCTGGAACCGATAGCTTGGGAGTGCCCGAAAAAATTATTGAAAAAATCTTGGAGGAGCTGTCCAATTTTGAAATTGAAAGTGGTTTTATTAACCCAAAAATCAATGCCCATGTTCTTGCGGAACAATTAAATACAAATACGAAATACCTGTCCAAGGTAATTAACGAATTTAAGGGGAAAAGTATAATTAGCTATGTGAATGATTTAAGAATTGAGTTTGCTATCGAAAAATTAAAAAACGACCGAAGGTTTAGGAAATATACCATACGGGCCATTGCCTTTGAAGTAGGATTTAATAATCCGAATTCGTTTTCCACTGCATTTATGAAAAGGACCCAGCTTAAACCATCCTATTTCATTCAACAGATTTCAACTACCCCAAATTCATAGAATTCAGGGTAATCAAACCGCAAACCTCTTGGTTTTATGATTAGATTTGGTCATGACATTAACAAAATAAATTATGGAAAAATCGAAAAAAAAGCTGGAGCTAGAGAAGTTCAGATTATCAAAATTGGAAGATACTAATAGTATTCAGGGTGGTGGTGGCACCGGATCGACAAGACCTACCGTACGTCGTCATGCGAGCAAGGGCTGTTTCCCACCACAGGAATAATTTTACTCGTTTAAAATTTATTGTTTTAGCCTTGATAGGATTCAAGGCTTTTTTTTTAAACCATATGAAAAATCACTTGTCTCTTCTTTTGTTAGTTTTTGTAGGATGCAATTCTAATAGCAATAAAAAGACTGTTGTTCAGGAAACTGTTAACTATTGGCACTACATGGATTATGGCAAGGATTCAATGGCTGGAATAAGCTTATATAAAGCTAAAGATAGTTTTTTTTTAAATAGTCAAAACAAGTCCTTGATAATTGCTTTGATAGACTCGGACGTAGATATACACCATGAAGATCTAAAAAACAATATTTGGGTAAATAAGAATGAAATATCTTCTAATGGCAAGGATGATGATGCCAATGGCTATGTTGATGACCTTTATGGTTGGAATTTTTTGGGGAACTCAGAAGGAAAGTCACAGAAATTCGCCAATAATTCCTCGGTTCGTTATTTAAACCATCATCAAAACCGATATAAACAACTTATCGCAAATTCGGATACGTTGAATTCATTGAATAAAAACTTTCTTTTCGAATATCGAAGAGCACTTGCCGCAAAACATACAGAAGAGCAACAACTGATTGAATATGAAGAGTATGTTGATTGGTACGAGACAGCAAAACCATCTTCCGACAGCTTACTTGAGACTTATGGTATACAAAAACCGTACGACCCTCTTGTATTAGATAGTTTGTTCAACGATGTGTACGTTGATGGAAAGGATGAAAGTAGGGGTAGGCTTATATATTTTGCTTTGGACGATGTTAAGAACAATAGAAACGAGGTGTACAAAGAATCTCTACAATTCGTTGATCTGAATCGAAGTTATGCATTGAATGAGGAGTTTAACGAAAGAGCTACAATTGGTGATGACCCAAATAATATGACCGAAAAATATTATGGAAATGGGATTGTAGATGGGGATTTGGACCAAAAGTCCCATGGAACGGAAATGGCCGGTGTAATAGCGGCTGAATCTGGGAATGGATTGGGTGGGTTCGGAGTATTGAATAATGCAGAAATAATGATTTTGCCCATATTTCCAGAAACGGGTACGGAACATGAAAAAGATTTGGCCAATGCAATTCGATATGCGGTTGAAAATGGAGCCAAGGTTATTAACTATAGTTCTACTGTTAACTTTATGGCTTACCCAAAAGTTGTTTATGATGCTATTAAATATGCAGCAGAAAAAGATGTATTGTTTATAGCGGCAGCAGGGAATGAGGGATTGAATCTTGATAAAAAAATGACCCATCCCAGAAATAATTTCATGAATTACAACCTATCCAATTTCATTATGGTGGGTGTTTCTGATTCCTTGATTGGGCCCAATATTAAACCTGTTTGGGGCAATTATGGGAAAAATACAGTTGACTTATTTGCCCCTGGGGTGGACTTTTATACCTCATTACCCAATAACAAGTACCATAAAAATTCAGGAAGCTCTATTTCGACGGCCCTTGTCACGGGAGTTTCTGCTTTAATACGAAGTAGATTTAAAAATTTGACCGCTTCGGAGGTAAAACAGTGTATAGTTACTACTGTAAACAAATATGATGGGGAAATATATTTGGATGATGAAAAGACTAAAAGCATTCCTTTTGCCCAATTAAGCCGTTCAGGAGGTATTCTTAATGCCTTTAATGCCATGAAAATGGCTTCCGAAATTGATGAGTAATCTTCGAATGGAGTATGGGCTATAGCTTTCCGCATATTAAACAGAATGACAGTAAGGATTGTGGCCCTACTTGCCTTAAGATAATAGCTAAATATCATGGCAAGAATATTTCTTCCACCTTACTTCGAGAATTAAGTGAGACTACCAGGGATGGCAGTAATTTAAAGTTTATTGGGCTCGCGTCGGAAAAACTGGGGTACAGATCTTTGAGTGTGAAGATTTCGCTCAATGAATTAAACGGAGCACCCTTGCCATGTATCCTGCATTGGAACAAAAATCACTTTGTGGTTTTATATAAAATATCCAAGGGTAAATACTACGTTTCAGATCCGGGAAGTGGGATTGATACATTTTCTGAAAAGGAATTTCTAGTACATTGGATCGGTGATAACGTTACGCGGGAAACAAAAGATGGGGTATGTATGCTGTTGGAGCGGACGGGCAAATTTGATGCCAACGATATGGTGATCGAAAAGGACTCAAGCGGTTGGTCCTATTTAACTCCCTACCTTAAACAGAATTCCAAACTCATTAAACAACTCCTAATAGGATTAATCGGTGCAAGTTTAATACAACTTGCTTTTCCCTTTCTCACCCAGAACCTGGTCGATATTGGGATAAAGAACCAAGATTTAGATTTTGTGTATTTAATTCTAGCGGCACAAATATTTTTATTTCTAGGGAGAACTGTTTTGGAAGTAATCAGGGGATGGTTGTTATTAAATGTTTCTACTCGGTTAAACATTTCCCTTGTATCGGATTTTATTATCAAACTAATGAAACTTCCCATTGCTTATTACGATATAAAACAGACAGGTGATATTATTAAAAGAGTGTACGATCATAAACGTATAGAACTTTTATTGAAAAACTCTTCACTGAATGCCTTGTTTTCCTCTGTTACACTAGTGGTTTTCGGAATAGTTTTGGCCATTTATAATCAAACTATTTTTTTAATATTTTCTGGTGGAACGATTATCTATTTTGCCTATTTATTGCTGTTTTTAAGGCAACGTAGACATCTTGACAATGCAAAATTTAAGGAAGAGAGTTCTGAGTATAGTAAGTTGACTGAAATGATAGGAGGGATGCAGGATATAAAACTTCATAACGCCGAAACTATAAAGAGATGGGGATGGGAGTTTATTCAGGCACGTATATTTAATTTGAATATGAAGTCTCTTACCTTGACACAATATCAACTTGTAGGTTCTAATTTCATCAATGAACTAAAAAACATTCTTATTACAGTTTTGGCGGCTAAATTGGTCATAAATGGGGAAATCACCTTGGGTATGATGTTGGCCATAAGCTTTATTGTGGGGCAGCTAAATGCTCCTATATCACAAATGATCGAATTCATCCTGAATTTTCAAGATGCCAAAATTTCGATGTCTAGAATTTCTGAAATACATAGATTACAGGACGAGGATGATATCAATAAGGTCAGGTTGAATGAAATACCTGATAACAGTGATTTAGATATATACAATGTTTCATTCAGATATTTAGGAGTTGATAGATCAACCATTGATCATCTATCCTTTGTTATTCCATCGGGCAAAGTTACTGCCCTTGTGGGTGAAAGTGGAAGCGGCAAGACTACGCTAATGAAACTTCTGTTGCAATTCTATAGTCCAAGTACTGGGGCAATAAAGATTGGGAATACCAACCTAGAAGTTATTTCCCAACCTCATTGGAGAAGTAAATGTGGCATTGTAATGCAAGAAGGTTTTCTTTTTAATGATACCATAGCGGGTAATATCGCCCTGGGCGATGATGAATTTGATAAAGAACGCCTAAATTATTCAGTACATGTGGCCAATATAAAGGAGTTCATAGAAGCTTTGCCATTAAGCTATAATACAAAGATAGGAAGTGAAGGACTGGGGATAAGCACTGGTCAGAAACAGAGAATATTGATAGCAAGGGCTGTTTATAAGAACCCGGATTTTCTTTTCTTGGATGAGGCTACCTCTGCTTTAGATGCAAAAAATGAACAAATTATCTTGAAGAATTTGGAGCAATTTTACCATGGAAAAACAGTGTTTATAATAGCACATAGATTAAGTACGGTACAAAATGCTGATCAGATAATCGTTCTAGAGGATGGTAGAAATAAGGAGCAAGGAACGCATAACGAATTAATTCTTAAAAAAGGCAAATACTTTAATCTGATTAAAAATCAATTGGCACTAGGATCCTAATGAATGAGCATCTGCAAAAAATGGAATTACGGTCGGAAGACGTTCAAAGTATTATGAAGAGTATTCCCGCTTGGACCATACGTTGGGGAGGTACTATAGTTGTGGTCGTCATGTTATTACTTCTCAGCATTACTTGGTTTATTAAGTACCCGGATATCATTAAAGGGACTGCTATAATAACTACTAAAATTCCACCGGAGAAACACTATTCAAAAGTTTTTGGAAAAATTGATACGCTATTTGTTGCTCAGGGAGATTCGGTAAATATTGGTCAGTCGATAGCGGTTTTGGAAAATAATTCAGACCATGCCGATGTTTTATTGCTTAGAAAGGTTTTGGACACCATAAAAATGAACAAAAAGACCTTTTATTTTCCATTTGATAATTTACCTTTTTTGTTTTTAGGGGAATTAGAAATGGAATATGCGGCCTTTGAAAACAGTTATATTCAATATCACCTCAATGCACGATTGAACCCTTTGGATAAAATTGCCAAATCCAATGAAAGCTCTATAAACGAATTGCAGCATAGGTTAAAATGGCTTGTTGTTCAACGAAACTATCAGATCCAACAAGTAGACTTGTTAAAAAGTGATTTGACAAGGCACAAAAACTTGTTAAAAAAGGGAGTCATATCCAAATCGGAGTTTGAATCCAAACAATTAACCTACATAAATGGAGAACGGCAATTGGCCTTTATTTCGTCCACTATCCATGAAGTAAGAGAAGCAATCAACGATGCTAAAATTGATTATACCGATGCTGATTTTGATAGACAGAACAACGAAATAGTACTGAGAAAAAAACTTGTTCAAAATTATAACTTATTGAAAAGAGGCATGAAGGATTGGGAGCAAAATTATTTGATTAGCTCTTCGTTTAATGGAAGAGTTAGCTTTAATAAATTTTGGAGTTCCAGGCAAACCATAAAGAAGGGAGAGTTGGTATGCACAATACTTCCTTTTAATAATGATTATGTAGTTAGAATCAAAACGATGGGCAAAGGGACTGGAAAAATTGTCAAGGGATTGAAGGTAAATATCGATTTGGATAAGTTTCCTGCATACGAAAATGGAACTTTGCAGGGCATTGTCAATTTAATACCTGCGGTTCCGGAAGAAGACGGGAGTTATATGATCAATGCTAAATTGTCAAATAATTTAATGACTACCTATCATAAAAAAATAGAATTCACCCAAGAAATGAAGGGGAGTGCAGAGATAATCACAAAAGATATCAGTCTTGCACAACGACTGTTTTTCTTTGCAAAGGATATCAAAAAGAACTGACTAAAAATTGTTTGTCATGGGCTTAATGAGAAAGAATCATCATTTTGATGTTCGTGAACTGAAGGAACTCGCAGAGCTTACCGGAAAATTGAATATGAATAAATCACTTGCATATCACATTAGGAATGCGGTAAGGGATTATATTATTAAATTAAAGCAGTTCGGTGAGTAAAGGCCTACCCAATCCCCTTGCTTTTCTTGAACGATATAGTCTAAAAAGGAAGTCATAACATACCAGTTCATAAAGTCTGTTTTTGGCACAAAACATTCGATTCATATGCATATGCATCAGACTCGCAAGTACTACTTTTTTATTGTTTGAAATTTCGATATGGGTAGTTATGGCACAAATAGCTGACTTTAAAGGGACAATAGCATGGTCCAGTTCTTTGATAAAGCATGGCGTTTTAATAACTAGCTGCTCTATATCCTGCTTAAAATTCCGATACTTTGCGTCTAATTGCTTCTTAAGACTTCGATCCATGTTAAACTCCTTGGCATATGAATCTCGTAGTTCCTCAAGGAACTGCAAGTTCGATTCCGATGAAAAACCAAAACTTTCTAAATAGGAAATAAGGATATATAGGGCAAGGAGCCATTTTTCAAGATCGCTTTCCAAGTTTCGATACGAGGCCAGAAATGATATGGCACATTCGCTATCCCTGAAAAAAATGGTTTCGGCCAGCACAATGGTTTCCTTTCCATATCGCTCCAATTCCCTGTCATACGAATCTAGTTGCACCCTCCAAATGCATTCAGAACAAAAGGTCGTTTTAAGTACCGTAGTGATAGTGGACAAAACTTTTGAAAACTGCATGGACGGGGTCAAGTGTAGTCTTAACCGAATATGGAAATCGGGATCGTTATAACGGACGAAGAACCATTTGTCTATTACGTTCTCTTGTTTCAGTTGGAGTATTGTTGGCCACAAATAATCCTTTAGAATTAAATCTGCCGTTTTTGCTCCAGTGAAAAGTTTATAATATAACCATGCTTCACCTGGCACAAAGGTTCTGATTATTTCAGGATTATCCGACATGGGTATTTTGTAATTTTTCAGAATTGTAGAAAGTTAAAATAATTTCGTTGGTATATGAGCCATACGTATCATGTACGGGGGACCATTCTGTATAAAAAAATTCTACCAAGACAAAGCGGTCTAAATGCTTTATCGCCTTTAGTAATAATTGCACGCAATCATAATTGCACAAATTAAGTAATAGCTCATTGTCACCTTCTTGGAACATGACATATTGGGGGATATTGAGATCTTTTCTGAGCATTCCGACTTTTTTAAGAAGGGCCGATTCGTTTGATTTATCATTGATTAAATGACTGAACCTGCTATTTTTTAAATTCCATTGTGCAGGTGCCAATATAAGGTCATCATAGACTATCCTTGGTATAAATTCAAATACATCGTTTAGGGGATTTAGGTCTAGATCCAGATTATCCTCCTGATCTTGATTCTGCAGTTCACATAGAAAGTTATATACAGGCATGCCTTTTATTTGATGGTTGTGAGCATTGCTTAACCTCGGTAAAATTTCCCGATTTAGTTTTTCAGATTGCAATACCAACCTATCGTTTTCAACAGAAAGGTTTATATCCTTAACATGTATTAGCTGATTTTGTGATTTATTTGATTTGGCCAAATAAGGTATTTCATAGTCACGGAAATTGGGCCTCATCAGTACATTTCCCAACCTATTTTGAGGCAAGTGTACAATTTCCGCCAGAACGGCATTGGGATTTGCTTCTTTTTCTATTGCTGCAATTTTCAGGGCGTACCTTTTAAGATCACTGTCACTATTACAAAAACGGCCGATTATATTGATTCCTGAAGACCCACCTATACTCTTGACTCGTATTTTTTGTTCTCCCTTGATTGTAAATACCTCAAAGATTCCCGAAATGGTATCAGGTAGATTGTCCCAATCTATATCAAATGTTTTAAGGTCAAAGTCATTCAATTCAATAGTGTACTCCCTACGATGGAGCGTCTTGGTTATTTTTTCACTTATCAAGCGCTGTAGAGGGGATAGTTTGATTATTGTTTGGTTGGATCTGTGGTTTGGAAGTATTATATCATCCACTAAGGGAGCAATGGTTTGCTCCAGATTACCAAAATACCCAATTCCAATTTCTACGTCCAAAACCTTTGCCAATTTAACGGGTTTAGTACCATATCTTTCAATAAAATTGGATTTAAAAGTATTTAACCTGGTTTTGTCCGGGGATTGTTTTACCCTGTTCAATACCGCAAGAATAATTTTTGATTTATGTGTAAAGGAATAATCTACATCTACAGATTTTTCGTTTATGTAATAATCCACTTGGAACAACTTATCAAGGTCATATGCTGCACCCAATGCTTTAATCTTATCTTTTATGACCCCATATTTGTTGATGTCAAAGCCATTGGATGTATCAAGTTCAATCAAATCCTTTTTAATTTCTTGGAGAATGGCCAAAATAGGGGTACAACCTTTAAGACGCGAGAGAACATCTATTAGACAATCAAAAGGTTCTGCTCCAGAAACGGAGGGTTCTAATTCACTTGTTAAAATTTGACTATCGATCAATTGATCAATAAAATGGATGGCCTCGTTGTGAGTGATATCCTCATTTACAATCGATTTACATAATTTATGGATGGGTGCGCCAGATTCGGCCATATTCAAAATAAGATCTAATTCGAGCGATCTTATAGCAGCACTTAGAAAGTATATTCGTTTGTTGTTCTCATATTTATGTTCTATGTATCTCAGTTGGTCACCAATTCTATATAGGCTACTGTTGGGAAAGAACTTTAATTGTTTCTTGATATGATCTTGTTTCTCTAGATTCATAATCAGGCCGACTAGATAATGCATATCTAGTTTAGTCTTTCTTTTGCTTTCCCGCAGTATTTTTGAATGGTTGTTTAGGTTGTCAAATCTATTCACTATGCTTCCTGCAAAAAGACCAAATGGAGTGGGGCGAGAACTCATCCTGGACAGATATTTTAAGATGGACTGTTTAAGACGATCTACTTTTCGAGGGTCGTCCAAAACATCATTTTCCCATTTTAGGACTTGGGACCAAAATGAAGGAGAGGCAATAAATAGGGCTTCACGAACCTTAGGGTCTTTTAAAAAAGCCTTCAATTGTTTTTCTGACACGGATGTTTCAGAAGTAGTTTCAATAAAGAAATCTATCGGTAACAAAGGTGTTCGGAGTACGAACGTGTCCATAACCTTATAGGGGATTTTCATAGAGACATCGAATTTGAAATGGCCAAATAAAGTGCCCACTTCAGTAACTGAGATTGGACTTTACCTTGATCTCTCCATTCCTAATCACAACCTAGTGAAAAATGGAGATAATAAAAATCCAACTTTAAACTATACAATCACAGATAAATAGCCCCAAATTCTATGAATCTGTACTGCAACTAGCTATTAATCCATGGGATTAGGACTTCTTCACCGCTTAATTAAAAATGGATTTTACGTCATTATGGATATTAATAAAATTTTCTTCAAGATCATTCTGGGTTATTTCTTTGTGTAGTGGCAAATCCCTTTTGATTTTTGGTTGCTTAAAACGTAATCTTCTATCTTTCCCGTCTGAAAACACTACAAATTCACCTTGTTTCAATCGATAGAATGCATCGGCACGGGTCTTTGCAACTTCTTTTTCTCCCTGTGTCACCCGTGTATCAAAATTTAGGTTGTATCCCCGATTTACGCTCCTGGTGTGTTTCTTCACGATTTCAAAAAAGCGTTCATAGTATTTTGCGGTATCCGGGTCGTTGGCCTTCCCGAAAAACTGATAGGACAGATTGGCAAGGATGGCCCTACTGGCCTTGTCCCCATACATCATATCGTTTTGTATTTTGTCCTGTAATATATAGAGGCAAACAATATCATAACTACGCAAGGTTGCCGGAATACGGTGCATGTTCAATAATCGAATGGTAGAGGCCTCTTCCATCAATATAAAAGAGGGGTTTTGATACCTTTCGCTCATCTGTTTGGTAATGGTATGCATAATAGTGGCTATAACAGGGGATAAGGACGCTTCTTTTTTAGGATTATTAACAATGGAAATTACTGCAGGATGCCTTAGGTTATTGATATCCAATGGTATTTCATCAGCAGATAGCACCATGAATATTTTTTTGGTACTTATCTTTTTAAAGGCATTGGCCAACGTACTCTTGACCCCTGCCGTTTGTCTGTCCGATCCCGCACCGCTGATAAAGGCATCCGCCATTGCTTTTGAAGTTAGATCTGTTTTTAAAAATTTAATGAGTGCCTTGGTATCCAAGTGCTGATATAAGGCTATCAAATGCGGAATAGTGCAGTAATCTTTATAATCGGTTTTGAGTCGCCAAATCAATCCGCCTATCAATCCCTCCACTGCATCCTTAAAAAAGCGGGACGTACTATTATTATCCGATTCTTTAAGTTCCAAAAGATTTTCCAAGAGTACCCTAGAAATTTCATGGACACTTTCTTCATCGGGCAGATACTTTGGGGCAATGGGGTTGACCCTATGATGGATAGGGTCAAAAGAGACAATATAAAAATCGACACTGCTTTTTTGGAATAAGGGATATGCCATTTCGGTGATCTCAAAATTCTTGTAATCGTGCATCACCCCGGAAAACCCATGTTGCGCAAAATGCCCTAAAAAATCATACACCACACTTTCGGTCTTTCCACTGCCGGCGGCCCCAATAATAGAAATGCCCCTGCGGATGTTGTCCAGGACCAACCGAGAACCCTTTGTATCCATGATAACCCTATATTTTTTGTTGCGATTGGCCGGTGTTTCCTCTTTGGCTACATATACATACAACAAGAGAATATAGAAAAGAAGTGGTAATGTACCATAAAGGAAAACCTTTAAAAAAGACTGTAGATCCAAATAATAATATAGGAGAACGGATGTTCCGACAATACTAAAAAGCATCACAAAGAAACCGAAGCGCAAATATTTTATAATAAGATAGGACAGCGTGCATCCCAAAATAAGATAAGTTATCCTGAGATGTAATTCAACGAACATCATACTTCAATAGTTTATATACCAATAGAACCTGAGCGCATGGCGACCTCGACCCCTCTTTTAAGTTTCATAAACGCCTTAAATGCCAATTGTACGTTATTTGTGGGAATGGTGGGAATGTTCACCCCTGCTTTATGGAGCAGTTTAAAAGCCATTTGTTTTTCAGAGGTGGGCAAACCTGTGAGTATGGCAAAAAATTGCTTTGGGTCTTTGAGAAATGTTTTTTTTGCTTGGTAGCTCTCCACGAAATTGCGATGATAGCCAAACGTTTTATCAAATCTTTTTTCGGCAGCTTTATAGAACTTGTCCCTATGGAAACCCTGTTTTACTTTTTCGCCGTTCAGGGTGGTTACGGATTCCTTGAACTTTGAACCGGGCGATAGACTATACGAATTGGTACTGTCCTTTCTACTTACGATGATATGGACATGGCTCTGGTAGCCTTCCTTTTGCATTCCACGAACGATGCGTTTGCTCCCGAAGCCTCGGGATTGATGTGGGGCTTCTTTTTCCAAATGGGCAATCTCTTTTTCCAGTTTTTTGATGTTTCCCGTTGATTGCCCTTGTCGGATACTCCCAATATCGTTTTTAAGCTCGAGTATTTTTGTGGCATAAGGCTGGTTCTCCTGGATCTTCTTGTCTGTTCCTTTATAGGTGCGTTCATGTTCGAGCTTTGCATAATACTTAATATTGTCAACGGTAATTTTCTTGTCCCTGTAAAAGGAATCGGCATAATCCTTCATCAGTTCCCTAACGTACACCCGAAGTTGCTCGGGGTTATTCTTGATATGGTGTAATTCCTTTGGTGAGGGACTGACCACCAAGGAATAAAACTTAGGGTCTTTTTTTGAGAGCTTGGCAGTATTGCCGTCAATTTCGGCAATAACTTCTTCAGGGCTTACACTATCATTGTACTGGTCAAAAAAATGCTCCTGCACCTCAGGGCTTTTGTCCCCGTTCTCTTTTTCAAGATAATTGACAAAATCCCTGACACTTCCCTTATAGTTGATATCCATATGCTGTTTTGTAATGGCTATATACATGCTTATATATTTTTTAATGTCCTTTTCAATTTTATAAGTTCGTCCTGGGTGAGTTCCAACTTTAAATAATCCTTTCCGAAACTGTTTCTTACGATCTTGACCTTATCCAATACATAGGTAAAATCCTCCTTGACCGAATTCATTTTATCCGCTAAGCGTTCATATCGGATTTTGGGTACGGTGATGTCCACGACATTTTTTTCTTTGGGTGGTTTATCGGCAAATTTCTTTTCGACCCTAACGGGCTCTTCTTCCTTTGATTTTTCTTCAAAGAGGGACAACATCATGGCATTTGTTGGTTTGGTCTGCCTTATCTCGATATCCCTAATTATGGCAATAGAAGCTTCTGTACGTTTGATCGAGGTTACTGTATGCTGCCTGTTCTTTAAAATTTCTTGGATCAGACTTTTGGTAAATCTATCTGCAGGAGTGAACCCATGCCATTCAAAAAAATCCATAATAGACTCCAATGTTTCGGAGTAGGATTTTGCCATTTTCTTTGAAAACCCCCTGAACCGTAGAACTGTTCTTTTCTTGAACCGTATAGATTTGAAACCGTCTAGCATGATAAAAAATATTGTAATTGTCACAAGTTTCGTCCCTGTTCATAGGGCCCATCAACGGAATTGTCACAATTTTGATTACTCTCCTCTTTTTGTAATTTCCTTATAACCCCTGTAAATACAGGGCTTAGCGGAGCAAAATGGGTTCGTAGCGTTGCTTTAGCACGCTACCCTCTTGCTTCTCCATTTTCGTCCCGAGTACTCGGGACAAAAATTCTCGAACAATGTGACTATCGTCAATTGCCCCTTATCGGAATTTACATTCCGAAGTATCTAATATTTGGTAGGTATAGTTATTAGTGAAAGTCAAATAATGGAATAACTATATTTTAAGATCTACTGATATACAGTCTTATAAATGTATCTTTTTTATTCCCTAAAAAGAAACTGGAATTGCTTCCAAATGGTATGTTTTGATATTAAAAAATATGATTTTCCAAAAAGCTACGATCTAAAACACCGGATTTTGAAAAGGGTAGTGCGAAAATTGAGAAATTGCATGGCCAAAAAAGGCCCTTGAATTTTCAAAGGCCTTGGTTCTTGTAAATTTATAAAGGGTTCAAATAGTTAAACTTCCTGAAGTCTCGGGAGTAGTTCAGATATTAAATACATAGTGATAGTTATATAAATTTCGTGTCGCTTCTTCATCCAAGATCACTTCATAATCCAAATTGTTTTCTTGGGCATAGGCCTTCAGGTCATCCCCATACTGTTGTGCTACATCCCGTTTTGAGGTGAAAAGTAGATGGGTCTGCGTCTCTTGGTCCAGATTGCTGTAATTCAGATAGATCATAATAGCTCGTTATCGGCAAAACTGTAATAGTCCCCATTGGGTACGATGATCAAATGATCCAGTATCTTGATGTCAAACAATTCGGCAGCTCTTTTGATTTTTGCTGTCAAATCCTTATCGACCCCACTTGGTTTTAAGGTGCCACTCGGATGATTGTGGACCAAGATCAGGGCAACGGCCAAGGTTTTTAGCACCACTGCGAACAATATCCGCATATCTACGGTGGTGCCCGTAATCCCACCTTGGGACAATTGATAAATGCCCTTTACCTTGTTGCTATTGTTCAAAAGAATCACTTTAAAGGATTCCTGCAATCCAATGGTATTGACGTCCCAATGTTCATAGACCAGTTCCGCGGCATCAGTAGAAGATTGTATCTTGTGCCAGAAATCGGATGTTATCCGCTCCCGGTAACTTACTTTTATTTCGTTAACTTTGCTCTTCATTGTTATTTTTTTTCGGATTAATAATGTAAAAGAGGGCAGAACTTTAGCGAGAGATGCCCTCTTTAATTTTTGATTTACTTACTTCCCAACAATAGGATTTCGTTGGCCTCTATTTCTGTTACATAGCGTTGGTTTCCATCATCGGTGGTATAGGTACGGGTCTTTAATTTTCCCGTGATTCCAACTTCTTTGCCTTTGGCAACAAACTTTTCGATGATTTCGGCGGTCTTGCCCCAGGCTACAACGGTATGCCAATTGGTGTCCGTTTGTTTTTCGCCTTTACCATTCTTGTAATGTTCATTGGTTGCCATTGAAAAACGGGCTACTTTCTTTCCGCTTTCAAGGTTTGTAATAGTTGGTTCCTGTCCAACATTCCCGATCAACTGTACATGATTTTTAATAGAACTCATAATGTTAAAATTTAAAGATTAATTAGTATTGATTTAAAAGATTTTAAAAGTGATTTACTTATTATATCCTGAAGTGTTTTCCTTTTTTCCACCCTTGGTGGTTCTGTTAATTTTAGTCCCACTTCCTTTTTGGATATTTTGATATGATTTCATGTTTCGATATTTTGATTTACTTCCCATAGAGCCTTTGTGTTACCTTTTTTTGATGCTTGTTGTGATTCAATATTCCATCTGGGCAAGACTTATAAAAAGAGCGATCGAGTTTACGCTGGGCGTGGACGAAGCGAGCCTGATTATGCAGTCGGCCTAGGTGGAATGTTGTTGTTTTGCTGACAAAAAAAGGTAATGACTGAGACTCGGAAGTGAATTAAAAAACAGTGTGAAATTCAAAATAGCAGGAAGTGGGGGTAAATGCATTAATGGAATGCACCTTAAACAAATTCAATCCACATTTTGGGTTCAAAATGAACCGGTCTTGTCGGTCATATTTAGTTGGGTAACAAATGAAATATGAAAATCAAGGAAAGTGTTCATGACTTTTGATGAGAGGCCCCTTTGACTTAATGCAATAGAAATATTTAGTGGTATGGATAGTGAGATTAATGAATGGGAACGGTTTTATTATTTAGCCATAAGTAGCCAATATGTTCTTTCGAGGTTCTATAAGTAAGGCTGTATCATAATGAACCTGGCCATATGCACCCAGAGCGGGATAACCCCATACTCCTCCCCAAAAGACCATTCATCACAGCATAACGGACTATATCCCATGGTCGATTTCAAGTACGACATGGAAAGGGATTCGTACACCTGCCCTGCAGGCCGGACCCTGACCACCAATGGAAGCGTCTATGACAAAGCGGGGCACAAGGTAAAACGCTACAAGAACCGACAGGCATGCAAGGCCTGCCATCTAAGGGACCTGTGCACCAAAAACAAGAACGGACACTTTATAGAACGATCCATTTATCAGCAGGCCCTGGACGACAACAAAAAAATGAGTCGGGGAAAGCCCCGAATACTACAGGTTAAGGCAACAGATCACCGAACACCAGTTCGGGACCCTGAAAAGACAATGGGGATTTACCTATACCCTGATGAAGGGAAAAGAGAATGTACTCTCCGAGGTCAACCTGATTATGATTTGCTACAACCTGAGAAGACTTATGTCCATTCTCGGCCCGAACGGACTTAAAAACAAGCTGAAAGGGCTTGCCCTTGATCTATACAACATATTTGCGCCCATATCGGCCCCTTTGGGCAACTTTACTTTTTCGGGACATAATGATCATGGCTCGACAGAATTGTATAAAAGTCCCCTGACCGCTCCTAAATCAAAATTAACTCCCTATTTTTAATAAAAATGGGGTTGCTGCGCAGACTCCCGTTGTACACAAGCTAAAAAAATGAAACAAAATAGAACACAATAAAGGAAAATAAGTACATTGTGCCAACGCACATTTAAGCACATTTGGTTTTTGCAGACACACAAAATGCCAACCCGAAAAAAACCAAAAGAACTTAAATCTTGCCAACGCTCAAGATGAGAACAACTATGGAGAAAATATTAGACTTTATTGCAAAAGAAACTGACGGGAAGAATTACAAGTCTTACAAATACTGTTTCGAATCAGTAGATATTCCAAAACTGGACTATGAAGATAAAAGAGGCATACAAGTAAAGAAAAAAGGAGAAACAGATAAAAGTCTAACAAAAGCTAAATCTGTAAAAAATTTAGCAGATAGAATTAGTAAAAATGGAACACCACTTTTTAAATACTTTTTAGATGGCTCCCGGAGAACTTATAAGGTTGATGATATTGCTTACGGAAAAAGATTATACCCAATAATTGCAGGACAGATTGGTGTTGCAGTTTGTGAGAGAACCGACAAACATACTTTTAAACCTATAAATCTAAAAAACCCGCTTGTAATATCTATTCCTGACACTGCTAATGCTCAGACCAACATAGGAAATCATAGTTTATTCTTTAATAACCTTATAAAAAAACTTAACGGACAAGGAATATTAGAAAAACAAAAACTGAAACTCAGTAAAATATTACCATACAGCAGTAGAGCACTCAAAGATGATAAATATGAAGATAGAGGAATAGCAAAAATTCAAGACGAAATGATTGCTTTAGAGCAAAAAGTCGTTTTTGAATTAGTAAAAGCAAGGAAACTTAATGATGAATCATTTCTGATAAAAGACGGCTCTTTGGAATATATGAAAAGTGGTGAAGCAAGAGAACTTTCAGTAATTAAATCAAATTATGACTGTGTAATTGGAGTTTCAAAAGCTTTTAATCCAGAAGCGTTATCTAATGATGTTAAAGATATTTCAAGACAGATTGCAGAATTAAAACTTTATCATAGAACACCTGCTTTTATGTATCAAACTGAAAGAATACCTGATGTTAAATTTGCAGTTTGGTATTTAAGAATTCGAGAAACATTAAGCCCTTTTGATGGAGTTTTAAAAATTGAAAAAATTCTTGTGAGAGACATTCAAGAGGAAGAGGGATTAGATTCTGACGAGATTGATTTAATTAGTGCAAATATTATTAACGAAAGAAACCCTGTTTGTTACGGGAAAGACGACAGATGGGCAAAACATCTTTATCCAGTACATTTAACAGAGAGTTACATTAAAAGTAAATATCTAAGTGATATTCACTTTATAAACTTATTTTAGAAATATGGCAAAAACAATAGGCAAGGTTGCAGCTACAGAGAAAAAACCTACAACTATAGATGAATTCTATTTTTGGACAAATAAGCAACGGATTTTAAATCCGTTTGATGTAGTAAAAGTTGAACACATTGAAGGTTCTATTTCATTTGGAATTATTGAGGAAATATCTCATATCACAGATTCTGCAAGTTATCTAAGCAATTTTATTTCAAGCGACTTTGGGGATGTAGATACAGAACCAAATATGCACAGAATTGGAATGAACTTTGTCAAAGCAAAGGTTTTAGGAAATGACAAAAGCATTTATACTCCAGTGCTTGATGGAAGTAGAGTTGGATTAGCTGACCAAGCTGAAGTTTTACAAGCCTTAGGATTGAAAGATATTAAAAACCCTCTTGCCTGTGGATATATGGAGATGTATAGAGGTGATGATAAAATTACACTTCCTGTTCATTTCAACTCACAATTTTTAATTGGCCCAGAAGGTGCTCATTTGAACATTTCAGGTATCTCAGGATTAGCAGCAAAAACATCTTACACCATGTTTTTGATGAAAGCTATCCAAGAAAAATATTTGCAAAATGATGATAGCAATGATTCTGTTGCTTTTGTTATGTTCAATGTAAAAGGAAGAGACTTATTAGCTATAGATGAACCTAATGAAGATTTAACAGCAGAAGAGAAAAACAGATATACTGAAATGCTAGGCTTATCAACCCAATCTTTCCAAAATGCTAAATATTTCTACCCTTACTCCGACCAATCTAAATCAAAAACATATAGTTATGGGCAGAGTGCTGATATCGAAACCCAAATGGATACTAATAAAGGGTTTAGATATAAATATGTTTTTGAAGATGATAAATTGAATTTAGATTTACTCTTTTCAAATATTGAGGATTCAACAGGGACTATGGAAGCAATTATTAATTTCATCATAACAGACCAAGGTGGATTTGGTGAAGTAATAAGTTGGTCTCAATTTATTAACAAAGTGAGTGAATTCACAAAAGCAGGACAAAAAGGAGATAAAGATATTTCTGTAATGTCTTGGCGTAAATTTAAAAGAGTAATTACAAAAGCTTTAAACAATTCAATTTTTAGTAATCGAGTTGTTCCTGAAAAAAATGAAGTACGATTGCGAGAATCTATAAGAGATATTCAAAAAAATGACATTCATGTTATTGATATTGCAAAATTAGACCAAGACACACAAGCATTTGTTTTCGGTGATGTAATTAGAGCAATATATGATTTAAAGTTAGGACAAGAAGAAAGAGATGAAAGCGAAATTCCTACAAAAATTATAATTTTCATAGATGAGTTGAACAAATATGCTTCAAAGGATATTCCAAAAAACTCGCCAATACTTAGACAAATAATTGATATATCTGAAAGAGGGCGTTCTCTTGGTATCATTTTATTTTCAGTTGAACAATTTAAAAGTGCTATTCACGATAGAGTAAAAGGAAATTGTGCCACTCACGCTTATGGAAGAACTAATGCAATCGAAATTTCTAAAGGTGACTACCGATTTGTTCCCTCTGTTTATAAAAATATGATGACAAGACTTGATCCAGGTGAATATATTATTGAACATCCAGTTTTTCGCTCATTATTAAACATTAAATTTCCAAAACCACTTTATAAACAGTTTAATGGCTAAAATAGAAACGAAAATAGGAAAAGATGTCATTGAATCATTGACATTAGGAATGTATGAAGATTCTCGATTTATTTTTAGAGAATATATACAGAACGGTGCTGACCAAATTGATAAAGCGGTTGAAGATGGTATTTTTTCAACATTAAGAGATGGGAAAATTGAAATTGAAATTAATCCTACAACAAAAACCATTTCAATATTTGACAATGCTACAGGAATTGAAACTGATAAAGTTCAATCAATTTTAAAAAACATTGCCAAATCAACAAAAGACAGAACAAAAAACAAAGGATTTAGAGGCATTGGAAGACTTGGAGGATTAGCATATTGCGACAAGTTGATTTTTGAAACGAGTTTTAAAGGAGAAGAGACTAAATCCATTTTAATTTGGGACGCTCAAAAGCTGAAAGCCATAATTAACAATAGAGCAACTAAGGAAGAAGCTACAACAGTTATTGACGATATTACCGAGTTTAATACTGAAAAAGAAAACAAAGATGCTCATTATTTTAAAGTCATCTTAAAAGGTGTAAGCAATGACGCCTTATTAGATAAAGATGATGTTTATCAATACTTAACAATGGTAGCACCTGTACCCTATGGAAAAGGTTTTATTTTTAAAAAGAAAATTGACGACAAGGCAAAAGAATTAAACTTTATAATAGATGAATACCCCATTTTTGTCAATAAAAATCAAGTTTTTAAAGCATATACTTCAAGTATTTATGAAGGAGACAAAAACAATAAAAGAAAAATTGACGAAATACACGACATAGAAGTTTATGAAATAAGAACCAATAAAGATAAATTATTGGCTTGGGGATGGTATAGTATTTCAAATTTCACAAAAGTAATTCCAAGTGTAAATATTGCAAGAAGTTTACGATTGCGAAAAGGAAATATCCAAATAGGATTAGAAGAAACTTTGACCAAGTTATTTAAAGAACCAAGGGGAACAAAGTATTTTTTTGGTGAAATTCATACTATTAGTCCAGATTTAATTCCTAATTCAAGACGGGACTATTTTCTTGAAAACTCTGATTTAGTTGAATTTGAAAAATTAGTGAAATCAAAATTTAACGAACTTCATAAACTGTATTATTTTTCATCAAAAATTAGGAATGAGCAGAAAAAAATTGATGATTTTGTAACATTTTCAAAAGAATATAAAGAAAAAGCAACAAAAGGTGGCTTTACTAATGACAAAGAAGAAAACGATTACAAAGAAAAATTTGATACTAAAAAAGAAAAAGCACAAACAGCACAAAAAGAATTAACTAAAGTCAAAGAAAAATCAAATGATAATTCATTGGCTCAACAAAAGGTTTTTGAAAAAGTAATTGGCGATAAAGAACGCAAAATTGATAATGTTACTATTGCTAAGAATGGCGGTAAAACAAAATACATTACAGATGACATTACTAAATTAAATAGAAAGGATAGAAAATTAGTTTCACGTATTTTTGGCGTTATTGATAATGTTCTACCAAAAGATATTGCCAATATATTGAAAGATAAAATTAAAGAGGAAATGCAATGAAACTTTCGAAATTTGACATAGGAGCAGAAGTATTATCCATTTTAACAAGAGGAATGTATCCTGACCCAAGAGATGCAGTAAGAGAGTATATTCAAAATGCTGTTGATGCTGGTTCAAGAAAGGTAAAGGTAAAAATTCGCCAAAACTCGATTGTGGTACAAGATGACGGTTGTGGTATGGATAGAGATACTTTAAGAAAAGCTTTGAGAATTGGTGTTTCTGACAAAAACCCAAAAAAAGACGTAGGCTTTATGGGGATTGGAATATATAGTTCTTTTCATTTATGTGATCGAATTGATATTTATTCCAGAATGGACAATAAAGAACCATATCTTTTAAGTATGGATTTTAAAGGGATGAGAAATCTATTAAAAGAACAAAAAGAGTTGAGGCTAAATGGGGAAATAGATAGTGGTAAACTTACAGATTTACAAACATTACTAGAAAAATATATCACCTTATCTGATGAAGAGGAATTATCTAAAGATGACTTTGCTTTAAAAGGTACAAGAGTAGAACTTGTTGGGTTAAATGCAAATTTTTACAGTCTATTATCTAATTTTGAAGAAATTAAAGGGTACTTAAAGGAGGTTGTTCCATTGCACTTTGATAGGAGAAATTTTAAATGGGGAGAGATAATAGAACAACGCATTATTGATGTATGTACAGAACACAGTGCAAATTTTGAATTAATTGATTTGAATCTACAAGTAAATGGAGTTGTAGAAGATCTATACAGGCCATATAGAGACTCTGACTTTCATAATGAATCACCCCAAGAACCACATTTTGAAATTTTAAAAAAGGGAAGTACTTTCATAGGAATAGTTTGGGGATGTCTAAATTCTACTCGAAATAAAATTTGGACAAAGGAACTTAGAGGATTCTTATTAAAAAAACAAGGTTTTGCCATTGGTCGGAGAGAAAATTTAGTTTCTTATTTCGGACAAAGAACGCATTTTGATAGATATGTAGGAGAGGTTGTAGTTGTTAATTCGAGTTTATTACCGAATGCTTCAAGAAATGACCTTGAGTACTCACCTCTAAGAACAATGTTTTTTAGTAGTTTAAAAGATGCAGGCTCAAATTACAATACCATATCATCAAATTTTCAAGCATCTGATAAAGCAAGTACAGAAATATCTGAATATACCAATAAAGTTAAAGCAATTACTGGCGCTTTTAGTCCTTTTTCCGAAAATACAGAAGATTTAGTTAGTTATATTATAGAATTAGATGGTATAAAGAAAAAGGTTGATAGTATTGTCAAGAGAAAGTCTTTTGGAAAAGATGATGAAAAAGAAAAAGAAGCAAAATCATTAAAGGTTTTGACTGAATCTTTAAAAAAGGAAATTCAAAACACTATTGATAATCTGATAACAAAAAAGAGAAAAGGAAAACCTTCAAAAAAAGGGAAGTCTAAAAATCAAATTGCCAAAGAATTATCTGAAATAGATACATCAAAAGCAGATGTTAAACACTATAATTCTTTTGTTGAGTTATTAAAGGATTTGGACTTTGACATAACAGAAGATTTGGAAGCTATCTTTTTTCTTTTAGATGAAAACTTTATTCAAAGTTATTCCGAAAACGCTGAGCAATATCAAGAAATATTACACGAATTAAAAGGTAGGATAAACGACTTAAATATATAAAATGGCTAAAACATTTAACACAAAAGCCAAGTCGCTTATTAGAAATGAATGGGGAAAGCCTCTTTTAAAATTTTTAAGCAAAAGATTGGATAAAAAGTTAATCTATCTTGGTTTACCTTCACCAGCTGCTGAAGATATTGAAGATTGGATTGAATTTATTGATGAAGTTATTGCATTTCAATGTCGGGAATACGGAAAACCTTCAAATGTTAATCAAAGTCGCAAAGAAATTTTAGAATTAGAAGAAAAACTTAATAAATATGAGAGACAGGGACTTCTCAATACGTTTACGGTTTATGACGGATATATTGAAGAAGTAGTTTTAAAAGGAGTTGATAATGTCTCAAAAGAATTTTCTCAATCCAACACAATTAAAGTCTATAATTTAGATTTTTGTAATAGTATAACTTCTCCCATTGAATTTACGGATAAGGATGGTAACATTAAAACCGCGTTTAAATTTAATGCAGTAAAAAAATTGCTGAGATTACAATCTGAATTGAATGAAGACCAACAGGAATTTGTGTTATTTTTGACTATTCACGCAAGTTTTAAGGGAAAAGAACTTCAAAACTTCATTAACAATCCAGATACAACTGAGCACAAAGAACTATTAAAGGCATATAACACTAAGAAAGGTGTAGAGAAAAATGCAAGAATTTTAAAACTTTTTGTCATAGATACACTTCAAAATTATTTTCGTGAAAATAATTTTGTTCCTCATTTTCTACCTACAATACTATATATAGGATTAAAAGGAGCTCAATTACTTCATTTTTCGATAATTGGATTTAAAGAAAATTCAAGCGTAGGTAGAACATCTTGGGTGCAAGGTATTGGTGAGCTATGTAAAGAAAAACTAATAACAACCAATAAAGATATTTTTGAATTAATCAATGATGATACATTAGACGAAACTGACATAAACAAATTAAATTCTATTGAGCTCTTTTCTAATTCAAAAACGTATAAAAAAGTTTGGCAAAATTAAATATGACAAAAAAAAGAAACATACTACTAATAGAGCCAGGATACAAAAACAAATATCCACCAATTGGTTTAATGAAGATAGCAACCTACCACAGAATGTTAGGTGATAATGTTGTGTTTTATAAAGGAGATGTAAAAGAATATATTTTCAATCAAATATTAGACGATTGTATTGTCAAGCTGATAGATATATGCAATGTTATTGATTGGAAAAAACAAACTATTGATATTTCAAAATATCTAAAATCTAATCATTCTACAAAATTAAAAGCTCTTTTGCCTAATCCAGAAGAAGATAATGACAATTATGAATTCATTGTAAAGCAAACCCCACTTATTGAAATTTGGTTAAAACATTTTTCAGATTACTACAAAAAGAAAAAATATGAAGATAACCCAAAATGGGATAGAGTTTATATTACAACACTCTTTACATTTTATTGGAAAATAACAGTCAAAGCAATTCACGATTCTAAATGTCTTGTAAAAAACCCAAGAGAGCTTAAAGTTGGTGGTGTTTTGGCTTCTCTTTTGGCAAAAGAAGTGGAAATTGAAACAGGCATTAAACCAATGACAGGTTTATTGGACAAATCTGGAATACTTGATCCTAAACTAAAAAAAGCCCAAGGAATAATTATTGATGAATTACCTTTAAATTATTCAATCCTTGATGAAGTTGATTACAACTATCCTACAGGAAGTGCATATTTTACATTTATGACTAAAGGCTGTACAAGAACTTGTGCTTTTTGTTCTGTCCCTAAATTAGAACCTGTTTACAAGGAAAAGATTCCAACAAAAGAAAAGTTTGCTGAAATAAACGAGTTATATGGAGAACAGCAAAATCTCCTCTTAATGGATAACAATGTATTAGCATCACCAAAATTTCCTGAGATAATTCAAGAGATTAAAGATATGGGGTTTGTTAAAGGGGCAAAATTCATTGAGCCCAATCAATTAGATATTGCGATAAAGAATCTAAAAAAAGGAGATAATGATGTTGCTTATATCAATAAAAGCTTTTCGATATTAGAATCTTTTATTGATAAACGAGTAAAGGGCGAGAATGCTCAAATTGTTTACGATATTTATGATAAATACCGATTATTAAAACTTGAAACTATTGAAAAAGATAACCTTATAGATGCCTACGCAGAACTAAAAGAGTTGTACGAAAGGTATCGAAACAAAGCCCCAAGAAAAAGGTATGTAGATTTTAATCAAGGAACAGATGCTCGATACATTACGGACGAGTATATGAAGTTATTGAGTGAAATACCTATCAATCCATTACGAATTGCTTTTGATTATTGGGGTATTAAAAAGCAATATGAAAGTGCTGTTAGACTTGCCGCAAAATATAAAATTAATAGACTTTCAAATTATTTGTTGTTTAATTTCAAAGATAAACCAGAAGATTTGTGGAAAAGAATGGATATAAATATGCGTTTATCTGAAGAGCTAAATATCCATATTTACTCTTTCCCTATGAAATATATTCCATTGTTTGGAGAAGAAGCAAAAGGAAGGCAGTACACTGGAAAGTTTTGGAATAAAAAATTTATCCGTGCTATTCAATCCATTAGCAATGTAACAAGAGGAATTGTTCCTCCCGAACGTAGTTTCTTTCAAAAAGCATTTGGTAAAGATGAAAAAGAATATTTTGAATTGCTTTATATGCCTGAAACTTTTATCATTTACAGAAGTCTTTTTGAAGTTGACTTAGGCTTGACTAAAAAATGGAAAACTCTTTATTATTCCATCAAAGGGGATGATAAACTTTGGAACGAGACTAAAACTATCCTTGAAAAGAATGATTTTACTAATTTGAAAGATAAAACCAAGAACAAGAAAATATTAGACCTTTTGGAATACTACACCATAACAAGAGAAGATGTAAAGAAAAGTGATAACCAATATTTAGAGTTAAAAAAGAAGTTTGATTACTTAATAGAAAGTGACCAATTTATGGATTTAACTTTAACTTATGATTATGACGAACGTGAACCAAACCGCATACGAATCAGCCAATAATTAGTACTACAATGCCTGAAAGTCAAGACCTAGAATGGAAAGAGAGTTGGCGAGACGAATATCTAAAATGGATATGTGGTTTTGCTAATGCACAAGGTGGTTCAATAATCATTGGCAAAAATGATAACGGAAAAGTAATTGGTATTGATAATGCTAAAAAATTACTAGTGGATATCCCAAACAAAACAAGAGACGTTTTAGGTGTTGTAGCTGATGATGATGCATTCTCAATAATTGTTTTACAAGACTCATACGTTTTGGTTTTCCGGCCATAGGCTATCTTCTGATGGTTAAAAAACCATCAAGTAAAACCAAAATGAAATAGCCAAGGGGGTCAGCTTACTCTAGAATACTGTACATGATTTACTCACAGAGGGGTCAATATCCTCCAGCACAGCACCAAACCCTAAAGAGGGGTCAGTATGCTCCAGAACAACAATGCCGGCCGCTCAAAAATACTTCCGGATCAAAATTTGGCTATCTTTTTAATGTAGAGGGGTCAGCATCCGACAGAACGGCAAACAGGAAATGAGGAGAGAAGCTTACATCATTACTGAATACTTACGGCTTTTGGAACGATTGTTTTATCAGTTTAAGGATGTTTTCTTGTATTGATAAGCTAAAACAATCATTAGGCTATCTACCCGTTCACTTAAAAAAAAGAATGCCTACCAAATTGATACTAAATGCATAGAACAGCCTATTTTATCTCACCTGCTGAATAAATATGGTTGCCCCAAGACTATTTTTATTGGTTTTGTAGTTCTTTTTCTTTTCGAAGTTCACATGTACGATCTCTCCGAAATTTCCCTTTTGCTCTATGGTATGGATGACTTTTAAAACGTCGGTATAATTACCGTTCAAATTAAAGCTATAGGTATATAGCGTGTTTTCTCCCATTTGAGACACATGGGGTTGGTTAAAATCCATGACCCTGATAGCATTCTTGCCAGCTTCTTGGTTTATGGTCCGTAACAGGTTGTTTTGTATGGAGGTATCCACTAAATTCATTTCGCCCAATATGGAATCATAATAGCTGTTCTTTTGTTCGAGGATCGACAGTTTTTTGGGTATATCCTTAAATTTATCCACTTGTAATTCGAGCCGTTTATATTCCCCGCGCATCCACATCGTCTTGTTAATGGCCAGTTTATAACTGGCCAAAAGTAAAATGGCTATACCAAGGAACAGCAATTTATTTTTGGTGTTGATCTTCATGACTCCTTTTATTAAATTCGATTTCGATCAGAAAGCTCGATGTGTTTTTTGAGATATAATCATAATCCAGTGTCTCTACGGCATTTATCCATTCCTGCTTTTCGAGAGCCTCGATCCAAAGCGAAAATGCGTTGACATCTTTTGAGATACCCGATATCAACAGCACTCTTTCTTCCAGTAAAACAGGTTTTTTTTCACGAAGCGGTTTGGTCAGAGGTTGATATTTAATTTCATCCAACAAAATGGAGTTGGGTATATTTTGGGCAAACAGATCCAAGTAATAGGTTGCCTTGGAATTCGAGGAGGCACTTAATGTTTCTACCCGTTCCTGTTTTCGTTGTACCGAGGCATCCAATAAGGTCAATTCGTCCTTTTGGGAACTGGTAGCGGTAATGGCGGCATTCAAAGTGCCGACTTCTTCATGGTATAAGTTGTAGATGACAAAGTTGCCCAGTAGGAGCACCATAAAAAAGGCTAGGGAAATTTTCAATATCTGATTAAAGATCCGGTCATTTTTGAACCCCCACTCTAATCTTTCAGAGACTCCGTCAAAATTTGTGTTTGTCTTATTTTGGCCCAAATGACCTAGGATCAATGCAAAGGAAAGTAAATGATCACTATGTAATTCCAACCCATTGATCATATACTTTTGCTCGATATCGGAAGTATGGGGCACAACGTTTTCAATGGTATTATCCAAAATGGAAATCTGATAATTAGGAACGACTATCAATTCATCTTCTACATACCGGAGTACATTTTCTATGGCGGAAATGCCCAAGGAAAATTTTGAGATTTTAATTTTTGATTCTTGAAACCTCTTGATCAGGCCATCTATGGACTCTTTTTTAGAAATTGTTACAATGGCACTACTGGCCTGCCGGATAACCTCATAGTAAAAATTGTCCAGATCTAAATTGGGAAATGCCCGGTCTACCAGTGCCTCACAGTTTGTGGTATTGACGTTGTCCACTTTTTTGGTGAGTACATTGGGCGTGTTGATACATACAAAGATAGGGTGCTGCATATTGAGAGTTTTAGTCACTTCGCCCAAACCGTTCAATTCTTTTTTGTGGGTAATAAGCAATTCCGTATTGGTTTTCTTTATTTCCAATAAAAAATAAGTTTCGCCCTGTTCAGATCGGGTAACTTCCAAACCCGTATAGGTAAATCCTTCGTATATATATGTTTTTAGCTTTGTCAGCATTAGTAGATTACCGTTGGTTTAATCAATATGGTCAATTTTTGCTTCGTATCTTCTCTTTTTCTTTTGCTAAACAACCATTTTATCACTGGGATCCGTGCCAATACCGGAACCCCATTTCCAGAATCATTTTTGACCTTTTCCTCAAGTCCACCTAAAATGGCCAGATCTTGGTTTTGCATTCTAATTATGGAGCTGAATTCCCTGGAAGTTAATCCAGGAGGTGCGCCGTCTTCGATACGCTCCCCATTAAAATCGGATTGAATGACATTGATATCCAGCGTAACTTGCCCGTCCCCGGATACCAATGGCTTTATGCTAATGGCCAGTTCGGCATCAATAGGTTGATAGTTCCGTACTTCAGAAGTTGCAGGTATCTGAGACCCGAAAAAGTTCTGATTAGTCACTACATAATAGGTGGTCTCGCCAATGGAGAGATTGGCCCTGTGGCCGTTCAAGGTCGAGAGTTTTGGGGTGGACCGTATTTTTAGACTCCCGTTGGCTTCCATGGCCTTGATGTTGGCGAAAAATTCCGGGACGACCCTACCGATATTAAAAGAGCCAAAACCATCGAATCCCCCAATGATCTTATTGACCGTTTTTGCACCTAGGGTAACTTCCGCATCAGGGAACAATCGACCTTGGGTGTTCACGGGATTCTCTCCGATGCCCCAGCTTATACCGGTTTCCACGGTGGCCGATTTCTTGACCTCGATGATCATAACTTCGATCAATATCACGGGAACGGGCTTGTCGATTTTGGCTATGAACTTTTTAAACCGATTTATATTGGCCGATGGCCCACTGACAAAGAAACTGTTCAACTCATAATCAATACGTATATCCAGCTCTGATTTAATCTCATCAGGTAAAATGCTTACGATGGCCTCTGCACCGTCGCGATAATCCCCAAAACTATTGGATTGCGTATTAACAGACCTTCTGTTATTGTTAGATCCTTGTTGACCATTTTGCATACTATTATTTCCGTAAAAATTCATGCTGGAATTCATAGTCCTACCCGATGAACGGTACCCTTGGGACCGCGATGGGTCTCCCAAAAGTTCTATGGATCGGTGCATCATCTGGATCACTTCTACCTTTCGAAGGCTCAATTGATCCGCCGTACCGAAAAAGTAAATGTTATTTTCCTTTTTAAAGGTAAAGTTATTTGATACCGTAGGAACTGCCCTTGCATTGTTCTGACGCCCATTTTGATTGGTACTTTTTCTACCATTGGTAGTATTGGAATTTCTGCCATTGGTATTTTCAAGGATCGGTGCACCTGTTTCCTGACTTTCAAAAATGTGTTCCAATAGATCGTCAAAGTATATTGCTTTGGCATTGAAGGTAACGTTTCCAGCTTCCTCAAGGGGTGTGGCCGTGTATACATCCAGATCCAGATCTATACTCAATTCGTTGATGATCGAGGCTATAGATGTATTTCTAAAATCAACATTCAATAGTTTGTTGATCGTATCCAATACTTCATAGTTTAGGTCGTTGCCAAAGCCTCTAGAATTTTTCCTTGGCCCTCCTGCATTTTTCTGGACATGGGAATTATCCGAACTGAAAAGATAAAATCCATCTCTGGACTTGGAATGTAAGAGTCGATTCATCGAGGCCAGTTTTTGCATGGCAATGTCGAAAGGAACATTGTTTAAATACATATTGAGCTGTACGTTTCCCATAGCATTGCCATACAATAGATTTTCCCCGGATGCATCCATTATTTTCCGGAACACCTTGTTCAATGGGTCGTTCTTCAGATCCATACTAAGTGTACCGGTCAAAGGGTCGAAGTCGATGGGAATCTCACGTTCCTTGATTTCCGGTACAGGTTCAACGAACCGTTTAATGGATAGGATGTTGCCCGTAAATTCAATATCGAGGGTATACTCCTTACAGAGGTACACTAGAAGGTCGCCAACGGTAACATTGGAAAAATTGTTGACAATGCTGATGTTTGCAATATCGGGGGCTATGGAAAGGTTCAAACGATGCACTTTAGAAACCGCGAGCAGAAAGTTCGGCAACGAAATATTACTTACATTGATTTCCAATTTCAGATTTTCCTTCAATTCGGAATTATCCACGGATAGAAGCTCCAATTGATTTTGTATTTGCTGTATCCTTTTTGATTCTTGGCCGTTACTCACCAAGGTTGTAAATAGTACGATAAGGAATACGGACTTTCGTATTGTTTTTAATAGGTTGTGGGTCGGTAGGTTGTACATGTCTATTTTCGTAGCCCCCTTTGGGGTTTTTAGATTGATTTGGTCAAGGTTTTGATAGATCAGTTGGTGAGGAGCGAATACACTTCATCAATAGTAGTGGTTCCGTCCCTGACAAGTTGTATAGCGTTATTTTTTAAAGAGCCTATCTGTTTTTCGATTTGATAATCGTTGATCTCCAAATGATTCTCCTTAATGGGAACCATAAGCTCACGGGTAATCGGTAATATTTCATAAATGGCTTTTCGTCCTTGATATCCGGTATGATGACAGGTATTACAACCTATCGCTTCAAAATGCATCTTTAGATCTTTGGGCACCATAAAGTTTTCAGGAAAAAGCATGGGGTCTATTTTGGATTCTTTTTTGCAATCATCACATAACTTTCGTACTAGGCGTTGTGCCACGCTTAGATTAAGGGTACTCGCAATCAAAAAGGAAGGAACGCCCATATCTATTAATCTTGAAACGGTCGCCCAAGCAGAATTGGTATGGATGGTCGATAATACCAAATGTCCGGTCAAGGCTGCCCGAATGGCCATATTGGCCGTTTTTACATCTCGTATCTCACCGACCATAACAATGTCTGGATCCTGCCTTAGAAAAGTGCGTAAGGTACTGGCGAAATCCAAACCTATATTTTCCTTTAGTTGTACTTGGTTTATGCCCTCCAAGGTATATTCAATAGGGTCTTCTACCGTAAGTATGTTGGTTTGGTCGTTGTTCAAATGCTTTAGGGTGGCGTATAATGTGGTCGTCTTACCCGAACCTGTGGGGCCTGAGATCAATACAATGCCATTGGGGTTACGAATGCCCTCTTTATATTGGTTTAGTTCTTTTTCGGTAAATCCCAAGGCACCCAGATCAAGGGCGCCGGAATCCTTGCTTAATATCCGTAAAACCAACTTTTCTCCATGCAAGGTAGGTAATGATGATACCCGGATATCAAATTCATTGCCATGGGTATTGACAGAAATACGCCCGTCCTGTGGCAATCGTTTCTCCGCAATATCAAGGTCCGCCTTGATCTTTATTTTATTGATGATAGTAGGGTATTCTTCCAAGGGGATATTGAACTGTTCAATCAATTTCCCATCCAATCGAAACCGCACACGACATCTTTTTTCATAAGGTTCAAAATGAATATCACTGCTTCCCAATTGTTTGGCATCGATCAATATTTTTTCGAGGAAATCCGATGTGTAATGCAATTGGGCGTTTGCCTTGGGCCGAGCCTGTCTATAATTGGTGGACAGATATTTTCGAAGTTCCTCACTATCACATTTTTCAAGGATCACAGGAGTATCCAATACGATCTGCAATTCGGCCAAAAGATTTTTTAGGGCATTACTATCCGTCTTTAGAGTGATACCGCTCTTGGTATCCTTAACAGGGATAATGCGGTAATGAAACGCCTGTTCGGCCGTGATTTTTTGTTGAAGGTTCGGGGGTATGTTGTAGGTTTCAGGTTGCATGTTCATAAGATATATAATGATGGGGTTTGGGGAAAAAAGCTTGCAAGGAACACTCCAATAAGAAAGAACCCCATAAGTCCCGCCAAGGGTATGGTCTCTTTTTTCGTATTCGTTTTGGAGAAAAGAAAAACTACCAGTGAAAATAAAATGGAACTGGCAAATAGGACAATAAAGGTCAGGGTAGGGAACCCCAGTGCAAAGGCATAGAAGAACAATAGGTCTCCCAGTCCAAAACTAACATTCAGGAACCCCTTTTGCGCAATATGTTTGGTATATAGAAATAGGATTAGCAAAATGCCAGAAACCAATAAAGTATTGGTCAATACAAATAGGTAATATTCTTCAAAAGAAGTGACGTTTAAATACAAGGAACCCAATAACAATCCAATAATTGGAAAAAGTATCCATGAAACCTCTCTTTTCCTAAAATCTTGGAAAGCGACCAATCCACAGACAAGTATTAAAAGTATTTTGAGAAATAGCATCAATCTTTGATGATTTGTTTCGGATTGCCCTGTTCGTCGATTTCCCAAACATTGAGGACTCCGTCCCCGTCAAAATCGGTAACAGCCTCGGCCCGGGCTTTAAAGGTCGCATCATCGGCACTCACAATTTCATATTGGTAATTGGCAGTACCATTTTCCTTAACGGTACGTGGCGCCACAAAATCCAACGCATTGAAATCTTCGGAGTACTTGCTATACATATACCTATGTGTAGTCTCGGCATTGTAAATGGCTTTTAACTGGGTCTGGGCCTCTATGCTCTTGGCCTTGGTGATCAAGGGCATCAAATTGGGGAGTGCCAATAGCAGGAGTATCCCTATGATGGCCAATACGATTAGGGTCTCCTGTAGGTTAAGGGCGGGTATTTTTCTTTTAAGGAAGAGCATTTTCATGTGCAGGTTTAAAGTTATTAGGTGCTATAATAACTAAAAAACCAACTCATTATTATATATGAATACGAAATATACTCTAAATAATGTAAGTTATGTATTTCATCGAAAAAAGGAATAAATATTATTATTAATAAAATAAAATTCTGATATTAGTAGTTATATAAAACAAAATAATAGTGTAAATAATAGTTAAATATTCCAAACCACAACCTACCTACTTAAAATGAATATCGGATCCCCATCCGGTTCAGAATTGGCAAATCCCGCCCACCATCCAAAAAATATTGAAACCCGTTCAGGTGTTTTGGACCCCTTTTGCCGTGATGTCAGTTCGGCCTAGTTTTTTTCTGAAACTTTCGAAATAATTTGCTTGGCAATGCTTAGCTCTGCTAGGGGCACATTCTGAAATTCTTTCTATTTTATTGGACGTTTCCATATGAACAGGGACCACAATTTGTTGGCCCACATTGTTCAACGGCTTGTCGTACAAGATTTGGCCCACGGAACAAAATCCCTCCTTAGGTGAGATATCATGACCAAGAATCACTTTGGTCCGGATAGTCCCATGGGATTTTTATCGGGCGAAACGCCCTACTTAGTAGTAAATCGATCAAGAATTAAATCTCGAATAATGCGTATCAAGAATATAAAAACCACCACTATGAAAAAAGTATTGAACCAAATGTTCTTCCTGATCTGTATATGTCAAACAGCATTGGGCCAATTACAGAATGTGGTACCGCCGTCCCCTGAGACTGCGGCCCTTTTCAGGTACCAGGAATATCCCATGGACTATTCCACGGGACTCCCACAGATATCCATCCCTTTATTTGTCCTAAAGAACAAGAGCCTGAGTGTTCCCATAAGCTTGAGCTATCATGCCTCGGGCTGCAAGGTGGCCGACAGGGACGGGCCCATTGCCGTGGGCTGGAGCCTAAGCGTCGGGGGAATGGTCTCACGGACCATCAATGGTTCACCGGATTTTGGCTTCTACCCATTCCCTTCCCCTTTCGATACAAGCCTGTACAATAGTACGGACTTGGCCGATCTTGAGAGAATCATGCATTTTAACAGCCCTTGGTCCTCTGCCGGACAATGGCTGGACACCGAATACGATATCTTATCCTATTATTTTGGGGCACATAGCGGCAAATTCATTTTCAAGGATAGTGCAGGGGTGAAGACTCCGGTACTTTTGCCCCATAAGGCATTGAAGATCACACCGGACTACGATGTTTCTGCAGGCTCGGGTTACCGCTTAAAAGGTATTGACATAGTTGATGATAGGGGGGACCATTATAAGTTTACGGGAACCGAGTCCTCAAGCTCCGGTTATACGGGATATAGTATGAAAAGGATAATTTCGGTCAATTTGAAGGACACTATAACATATTCCAATACCTCTACGCCCCAATATAGGAAGTACGTCAGTCAGAACATCGTCATAGAAGATAAGTGGGGAGCCACAGGAGGGACTGTGAACACGAATACGAACCTGGTGGAGCATAGCGAACTCTATACCATCTCCAGGGTCTCGGAAATTGATTTTGGACAGGGCAAGGTCGAATTTGTTTTAATAGGTGGTACCGGTGATGACAAGGACCTGATAGACTACATACAACTCAAGGACAACAATAATTCGGTGATCAAGAAGGTCGTATTTAATCGGGCTTCCCTGCACACTGTCGATTTATCGACTGGCACAACAAATTTCACTACCCGTAAATTAACCGGGATTGAAATCCAAAATGGCAGTAGTGCCATTGCCGAGGAGTATTCCTTCGATTATTATTCATCGGTCTATCACCCAAATAGCAGTGGGATTATAGAGCCAAGATACATCGATTATTGGGGGTATTACAATGCCTCCGGCGAAAGTGAAATGATTTACCAACCCGATATCACCTATCAAGCGGTTGAAGGTTTCGGGGGGGGTACAATGACAGTTGGAAGTTCCAGTGCCGACCGAGAGCCCGACTTGCCTGCCTTAAAAAGCGGGGTACTCAAGAAAATAACCTTCCCCACCGGTGGTAGTACCGAATTCAGCTATGAGAAAAACAAGTATTATAGTTTGATCGATAGCCAAGCCAAGTATGGCCCTGGCCTGAGGGTTGATGAAATTACCACAGCAGACGCCAATGGGCACACCTATACCAGGACTTTCAAATATGGGATTGAGGGGGATACTGAATCCGATTACGGGCTTATTGATGTGGAACCTGACCTGAATTTAATGAAGACAGGGCAACGTTATAAGTACTATACTATTATAGGTAATTCCCAGGATGCTGACGATGATCATAGGGTGCGGACCTTCTATTCGGGTTTTTTACCCAGTCTGGGAGAACTGGCCTCTCGCCCTATTGTGTATACTGCAGTAACGGAATATAAGGGTGATGACTCTTACAACGAGGGGAAAACAGTCTACGAGTATGATAATTACGCTTGGGGAGAGGCCTATTCAGGAGATATCTCGAACGGCGTCGAAAAATGGCATATTCCCAGCTATAAATTCTGGAACACCCCAAAACTAAAGACCCAAACTGAATATAAGGCGGTCAAGAATGGGAGTGGCCTGGTGACCTCCTATGTTGAACGAAGAAAGGTCACTAATGTATATAGCATAAATACGTTGCCTGCAAATGATATAGTGGGGCTTCATGTACAACGTAGTTATACGTTTCCTCAGAGTAGTGGCGGCGGTACGGTCTTAGGTAGTACTGACCCGAACACTTTCCCAGAGGCTGTCGGAGCGGTAGTTGAAAGTCTTCAGATATATGCTAGTAGTGAATATAGGATTCCGACGGGGACTAAAAATTTGACCTCCTCTACGGAGAAGCTGACCAATGACGATAGCAGTACGGTCTCCACCAACACCTCCTATGTGTTTAATTCGAACAATCTGATCTCAGAAGTGAACACTAAAACCTCCAAGCTGGATGGTAGCTCCCAGAACATAGTCCATAAAAAGTACATGACCTATCCCTTTGATTATACGGGCAATACGGTACTGGATAGTATGGTTGCACGCAATATGGTGAAGTACAAGGTAGAGGAAATCGATTCCTTGGACACCCAGTTGTTGGGCAAGTCCTATATAGTTTATAAGGATTGGGGAAATACGATAATTAAACCGGATACCATCAAAGGCTCCAAAGGAACCGGGTCATTACTTCCCAAAGTAAAGTACCATGGGTACGATGACCGGGGCAACCCCTTAGAAGTCTCCAAGATCGATGGGATGCATGTTTCATACATCTGGGGCTACGACAAACAGTATCCTGTGGCCAAAGTGGAGAACGCCACACGTTCGCAGATAGATGCGCTTTCAGGCTTTACTACGGATTTCCATACGGGAACAGTCGGTCTTACGACAACGCAGGAGGACACGTTGCGAGGACTCAGTGATGCCATGGTCACAACTTTTACGTACACCCCCCTGGTCGGGGTGACGAGCATCACGGATCCCAGTGGCAATACGATCACCTATATCTACGACGATTTCAACAGATTGAAGGAAGTTCGCGATGCGGACAACAATTTGGTGAGCGATTATGACTACCACTACAAGGGCCAATAACAAAGAAATATCAATACAAGGATTAAAGAAATAACCATAGCGATATGAAAGCAACGAACATAATGATCACCCGGAAAAAAAGAATGTACATAGTCCTGATGGCCTTAATGGCACTGATGGCGTTCAACACGGTCCAAGCCCAGGAACATCCTTTGATCGGGATATGGACCTTTGATTACACTACGACCCTACGTGCGGCAGCGGGGGATGGTAAGATTGGATACGATGCCATGGAGGCATCCGAGAAGGAGCGTGTAAGGTCCTTTTACGAGGGAAGGCGCTTTGCTTTTAATGATAATGGATCCTATCAGATGCAACAGGCTGATGGTAGTTTGCGTGGTGGCCAGTGGGCATTCTCTTCCAATCGTGACGAAATAATACTCTCCGATGGGCAACAGCGTTTTACCTATTCCATAAGTTTTGTAAGTGACTTTTTAAAAATGCGTCTTGAGGGTGAAAAAGGAGAAGCGGCCCTGCTCAGGGACTGGTACCTTATATCCGGAAGATAGAATACAGGACCTAATAAAAAAAACGATTATCCATTATAGTATAAAATACACCGACAGATGAAAAAAACCAATACAAAAAGGGTCGCTTGGCCCATAGCGGCCATGGCCATATTGTTTCTTATGTTCATGGGCCAGGGCCTATCAGCACAGTCAATCAGTGGGCCTACCAGTGTGAACCAGGGGAGCACCTATAACTACGATATCATATTCAGTGGAATAATCTGGACTTCGTGGTCGGCCTACGATGGCACGGTACTCAGCTCCTCACTGACCTGGGCCTCAATACGTTGGGATGCTCCAGGATCAAAATCAGTAACTGCAAATTTCCAGGATAACTACAACTACTATTATAGGAACCTTGCCGTTACTGTAGACGGAGGAACACTTATAGCAGGCTCCATATCCGGAGTGGAGACAATTTGTTATAACGGAGACCCCTCTAATATAACGAACAGTTCCTCGCCGAGCGGGGCTAGTGGCAGTTATACCTACGCATGGGAATATTCTGCTAATGGTAGTAGTGGATGGACGACTATCAGCGGTGCGACCTTACCGTCATACAATCCTCCCAGTGGACTTATTGTTTCACGATGGTACAGAAGGAAGGCGACGAGTTCTGGCCAGACCGCCTATACCACGAGTGTCAAAAAAACGGTAAACCCCACCCTACAGGAGGGTTCCATTACCGGACCGGCACAACCTATATGTTATTCCAGTAGTTCCCCGAACCTCTCCAACGGGTCCTCTGCCAATGGAGGTGATGGCAGTTATGCATACCAATGGCAGTACTCCGATAATGGTAGTAGTGG
The DNA here is from genome assembly GCA_024279425.1 of Bacteroidota bacterium. Taxonomy (GTDB): domain Bacteria; phylum Bacteroidota; class Bacteroidia; order Flavobacteriales; family Flavobacteriaceae; genus Maribacter_A. The sequence continues at coordinate 130,911 of JAJRRO010000066.1, forward strand.
TTGGACCAACATCGGCGGCGCCACTTCGGCAAGTTACGACCCCACGACCGAACTTCTCGCCGATCGATGGTACCGTAGACAGGTCATCTCCTGTGGGGAGACCAAATATACAGCAAATGTAAAAGTAACCGTAAATCCAGCCCTACAGGAGGGCTCTATTACCGGACCGGCAGAAGAGATTTGCTCTGGCGATGACCCCCCGAACCTGCCCAACAGCTCCTCAGCCAGTGGAGGCGATGGCAGTTATGCATACCAATGGCAGTACTCCGATAATGGTAGTAGTGGTTGGACCAACATCGGCGGCGCCACTTCGACAAGTTATGATCCCCCGAGTGGATTAGCGGCCACTAAATGGTACCGTAGACAGGTTATTTCCTGTGGGGAGACTAAACATACACAGAGCATATCGGTAATCGTAAATCCAGGGTCCACTTGGTATGCTGATATCGATGGCGATGGTTTCGGCGACCCTAACAGTAGTCTCCAGGCCTGTATACGCCCTGCCGGTTATGTGGAGAACGGTTATGATCAATGTGTCTCCACCTCAGGCAAGAACTTTGGATGTATGTCAGGTTCCTCTTCTGTAGGGGCATACCTTGGAATCACGAAAAGCGATGAGAACTATGTCCATACAAGGAGCTACCAGAGCGCCATGGTCAATGAGAACGGAATTGGGACCAACGGGGACGTTATCGAGCAAATCGCCTATTTCGATGGTCTGGGCAGACCTATGCAGAACATTGCGATCAAGGCCTCGGGAGAAGGGGTCACACCCTTTCACCCCAAATCAAATGTCGGTGAATGGTCCATGGACTGGACAGCGGGTAGCGGCTCTACCAACTTCTTTAACAAAAGCGGCTCTTTAGAAGAAAACCTACGCATCAACGGTTCGGATCCCTACGGTAGGATATCCCTTCTTTGGGAGTGTGGAAGCGACGCGACCACTGGTGCCGATGGGGGTTGGAGTACGGACTATTTCAATGTGGACAAGGATGCAACGTATAGATACACCGTGTGGGTAAAGCGCACCAATTCCCAAAACGGTACTACCTATCACGGCACTCAAAAAGTGAACAACCTAAGCGGAGTTTACCAAAGCAATCCCTATTTCTGGTATGGCGATCTTCCACAATTGAATACTTGGTATCTAGTGGTCGGTATAGTACATCCTACGGGATATTCAGGAGGGGATACCGGAGTAAGTGGGGTATATGACCTCCAGGGGACCAAGGTACTCGACGGCACTGAATTCATGTGGGAGACCACTACGACTACCTCAAAGTTCAGAGATTACTTCTACGCTTCTACCGATTTAAGTGCACGACAATATTACTATGAGCCCCTGGTTCAGAAGATAGACGGCAGCGAGGATGTTTTGACGGACATTATCAACGGGACCAAGGGTACGGACGATTTGGAGGACATCGTTACCCATGTGGGTTATGACGGTTATGGTAGACAGGACAAGGACTGGCTTCCCTATCGGGAGACCACCGGCAACCTTGGCAGTTACCGCGGTGATGTGGCCGACGAGACCCAACAATATTACCTGAGCAATTATGGCGGTGATTTTACGGGCATGGTCCAGGCCGACGTGAACGCCTATTCCGAAAAAGACTACGAGTCCTCTCCATTGAACAGGGTATTGGAACAGGGTGCCCCGGGCAAAGACTGGAAATTGAGCAACAATAATGAGATTGGGTTCGGTTATAGTGCCAATGATAGTCTTGAGGTCAGGCGTTACGACGTTACGACCTCCTTGGCCAACAACACCTATACACCGACCTTGGTGGCCAATGGCCACTATACGGCGGACGAATTGAACAAAAGTATTACCTATAATGAAAATTATAGTACGGGTACGGACCATAGTACTGAGGGGTTTACCGATAAACAGGGAAGGGTCGTATTGAAAAGGACCTATGAAAGTTCGGTGGCACACGATACTTATTATGTATATGACAACTTTGGTAACCTTAGCTATGTTATACCGCCCAAGGTGGACACCTCCGATGGGGTCAGTGCCACGGAACTCAGTGAGCTTTGTTACCAATATATCTATGACCAACGAAATAGATTAGTAGAGAAAAAGATACCGGGCAAGGGCTGGGAGTATATAGTGTACAACCTACTGGACCAACCAGTTTTGACCCAGGATAAAAATCAAAAGGACAAAGATCCGGTTACGGACGAATGGCTCTTTACCAAATATGATGCCTTCGGACGGGTGGCCTATACGGGTCTTCACATACAGCCAACGGCGATTTCTAGGACAGGAATGCAAGGACTGGCGGACAATGCGGGCACTTATACACAATCCGTCACAAAAACGGGCACAGCAAATTCATTGGGGGGTACCAATGTATATTACTCCAATGATGCGATCCCCACAGGGATAGCCGAAATCTATACTATCAACTACTATGATAGCTACACCGATACAGCAGGGCTCAATGTGCCAACAACGGTGCTGGGACAGTCTACGGCAACCGGTAGTGCAATTAAGGGGCTAGCGACTGTGGCCAAGGTTCGGGTATTGGGCACCAGTTATTGGATCACCACCATTACGGGTTATGACACCAAAAGAAGACCTGTTTACACAGCCAACAAGAACAACTACCTGAACACCGTGGATGCGGTACTGACAGAGCTGGATTTTGCAGGCAAGGCCCTGCAAGTGAAAACCGACCATACCATGGCCGGGCAGAGCACCATAACCACTACGGACGACTTTATCTATGACCATATGGGTCGGCTAAAAAGGCAGGAACAGACCATTGGCTCGAATATCGAGACCATCGTGGAGAACAGCTATGATGACTTGGGCCAATTGGCCACCAAGGAAACAGGCGGTGGGCTACAGACGGTGGACTATGCCTATAACGTAAGGGGGTGGCTCAAACAGATCAACGACCCAGGCAGTCTGGGCAGTGACCTATTCGGTTTTGAGATCAGATATAACGACCCGACTAACTTCACGGGTAACGAAAATCCCGATGCCCTGTACAATGGGAACATTTCCCAAACTTTATGGAAGACCTTGAGCAGTAATACCACGGGCAACCCGGTAAGTGAGCGTTATTCGTACAATTACGATGCCTTGAACCGGATAACGGCGGCCTTTGACAATACGAACAATTATACCTTGTCCATCGTGGAATATGATAAGAACGGGAACATTGACCATTTGGCACGAAGGGGAGCGATAAATACTGGTGCCACTTCGTTCAACTCTATGGACAACCTTACGTATACCTATGATTCCGGGAACAAGCTGTTAAAGATTGATGAGATCAATACCAAGAGTTTTGGCTTTAAATCGCAGTATTCGGGATCCGGGAACCAATACACTTATGACCTTAATGGTAACATGTTAAAGGATTTGAACAAGGAAATTGGGACGACCAATTCGGACGGTATCACCTACAATCATCTGAATTTACCTACCCAAGTGACCATAAATTCTGATAATATTACCTATATTTACGATGCAACAGGAATTAAACTGAAGAAAACGGTGAGTACAGGTGGTACAACTGAATACGCAGGCAACTACATCTATGAGAACGGTACCTTACAGTTCTTCAACCATGCCGAAGGCTATGTGGAACCCGACGGCAGTGGTGGGTATGACTATATCTACCAATATAAAGATCATCTGGGGAATATTAGATTAAGCTATACGGATGCGGATGATAATGGTCGTATTAGCGATAGTGGTATCTTCAATGATGGTTTTGAAAGTGCAAGCGGTTGGACCGGAATATCGGCCTATGACAATACATTCTCCTATTCCGGGGACTATTCTGGAAAGATCGTGAAGACTACATCTGGGGAGAGGGTCCAGCACAGCGATACATGGGTTTCAATAGACAATGCCGCGGCAACAGACTACACCTTTTCGGGATGGTTTTATAGCGACGGTCCCTCGATCGACCTGTTCCTCTTTATGAAGACGGCAACTGAAACGGGATATTATACCAATATCTCCAGTATACGGGACTATACTACAAATCAATGGGTATATATAGAGAAGACGGTGAGCGTATCCTCCAATATTGCCAAACTGAACTTGCGCATCGACAATAATGGTAGCGGAACGGTTTGGTTCGACGATGTCAAGATTGAACTTGCAGGTTCAGAGATTGTGGAGGAGAACAACTACTATCCATTTGGACTTGAACATAAAGGGTACAATAATGTTGTGAATGGTACTGAAAACAACTATAAGAGATTTCAAGGACAAGAACTACACAAAGAGCTTGGTTTAAACTGGTTGTCTTTTAAATACAGAAATTATGACCCAGCGATTGGAAGATTTTGTAACGTTGACCCTTTAGCAGAAGATTATGTTTATAATGGGGTTTATAATTTTGCTGAAAACAGAGTTATCGATGGAATAGAACTTGAAGGATTAGAATGGAAAAGTATAAAAAGTGAAGATGGTAAAAGCACAACAATGCAACTCACAGTTCAACTTTATAACGGCGCAGGTTTAGACGCTAAACAGTTAAAAAGTCTTAAAGCAGATATAACGAAACAATTTGAATCATCCTTTACTGGAGGCGAATTTACAGGTGAATTAGTTATCAATGATGCAGCAAAAGCAGAAGGAGACTTTTTAGTTACTTTGCAAGAAAAAACATCTACACCTGTTTTGGATAAAGCAGGGAATCCTACAGGACAGAAAACTTATAAAGGAGGAAAAGCAGGAGCACTTGCTAAAACTCAAAAAAATAGCTTTGATGTTACAGCAAAAGTAGATGGAAAAACAAGAAGTAATTCTGATGTGTCAAGAAGTTTTTCTCACGAAGCAGGACATACAGCTGGATTAAGACATCCTTGGGATAAGAAACAAACTGTTACTGATATAACCCAAGGAGGTACAGGTGTTACTAACAAAACGGTTAGAAGTAATCTTATGAATTCTGATGGAAATACTACAACATCTAATAGGTCGCATAGCGGAACTAAAACAACAAGTGGTCAATTAAAAAGTATAGACAAAATAATAAGAGGTCAACAAAAATAAGAGATGAAAAATATTTATTTAAATACGTTATTAATCATAGTTCTTTTATCATTAGTTGGCTGTAAGTCTCAAGAAAAAGTAATTAAAAGCATTTCTTGTAAAGATGATGTAACAGTACAATATGAGAGAACGAATGCGGAAGCCAAACGAGAAGGATTGGTAGCCGATGAAAAACAAGAATCTTTTGTCGTTTATTTTTTACACGATTTTGATGATAGAGTTAAGGGATTTGTTAATGATGAACTCTTATTTGATGATAAAATATTAACAAATGAAGTAACAAGTGACACCGAAAAATATTTTGGATATAGTTATGCAAAAGATAAAGAAACACCTGTTTTAAGAATATCTATCGATGAAAAGGATAAATGCTTTGATATAAAAATAGATAAGAAGTATAAATTGATTTATGTTTTTTTAACTGAAAACAATAAATGGATTGTACGATTTTCTAACACTCACTATATACATAATTAAAAATATTCTTATTGAGCTAATTTTTGAGTCAAATCAGCTTTAAGAACAAAAGCAGAAAGGAAATCTTTAACGGTTTCCTTTTGTTTTTTAGAGAGTTTTTGAGCCTTATTAAAGAGGTTTAGTAAATCAACATCATCTAAAATAGTTTGTGCCTTATTCTCGCCATATACTGCTAGCTCCATTAGAATTAAAAATAATAAATTTGATAATAGTAGAAAATCAAGCAGTTCTATTTAGGGGAAGCTTACAGCTTGATACTACAATAAACAAAGAGTAAAGGGCGAAGTTTCACTTGCATGTTTTAGGTAAAACCCCATAACGTTGAACTGAAATTCCCCTTGAATTTATCATTTCCGTAACGACGAGAATCCGGCTAATGAATTTCCATATAGAATACCTGAATCCATTGATTGAAAATAGAACATAAAACAACCTCACCGCTTTGGGCGATTATACCTTGACCGTTACTCAAACCCAAAATGGCATTACCTGTGAAAAAACGGTGGCTTTTGAAGTGGTCTCCTCTGGAGCACCAGAGGATTTAACCACAGAGATCATTGGGTTTTCAGATACTGTGACCTTGGAAATCGATGCTACGGGATTTGGTGATTTTGAGTATTCGGTCGACGGCATTGATTTTCAATCGGACCCAAGGTTCGAGGTCTTCCCCGGGGAACATACAGTTTATGTGAGGGATGTGTTCCTGTGCCGTACCCTAAGCAAGCAAATCATCGCATTGGGCTACCAGAAGTTCTTTACCCCAAATGGGGATGGTAACAATGAATATTGGAATGTTATAGGGACCGAAAAATACCCAGGATCCCTCTTGCATATCTATGATCGGTACGGGAAATTGATTAAGCAAATCTCACCCATGGGCACTGGCTGGGACGGTACCTATAATGGCATACTATTACCTTCTTCCGACTATTGGTTTCGTTATGTGTATGACCAGGGAAAGGTCTTTACCGGACATTTTTCGCTAAAACGTTAAAAAACCTGAAATTTCTTTAATTTTCATACAACACATTACTAAAAAATACGTTTTCAATTGTAAGAAATATTCTAATGGAATATAAGGGATAAATTCTTAAATATTGAAAGAATTCAAAAGCCGAGTATTAGCCCTGCCCAAATAAAATGTAACCAATGAAACCTACTTATGCAACAATGCTTCTGGCATTCGTGCTCTTTTCCTGCGCACCCCTACGAAACCTACAGGATGCCAAATTGGATGCTCCCATTCTTGGGGCCATCGGGAAAGAGAATACATCCTTTCTAAATAAAAATTTCCAACAGATCGGTCAACCTACCTTGGCCCATTCCGTTGCCCTATCAGTACAGGAAATACCCTTTACAAAATCAACTTTTAAGGAGTACAGCGTACTTAAAACCCAAAAAGGGGACAAGCCCACTATTGTTTATGTAGACTCTCTGCCCGTTAAACCAAAATATCTTCGATTGGAAATCAAGGATAAAATCGGTCTTTTGACAGTACTCAATGATGATACTAATTCTGAGGTACGATCGTATCTTGAAAAGGATGCAGATTGCAGGATCGTATCGAGTATTTCATTGTACATGCCCTCTAAAGAAGGGGATGAACTTGCACATGCAGCTGAAGTGTTTTTAGGCACCAATTACAATGGTTCTTTACAAATTGAGCTTATCAATGGTAAAGAAAGACAAATGATGATCTTACCTGAAGATGAAATCTTCGACTATAGTGTCATGGGATTTTGCTGGGGGGAGGACATCTATGGTAATCCGCGTATAGAAACTTTGAACGACAAAGGGGGATGCCCCAGTGGGACCGAAAAAAGTGCTCAAAAACTAAGCGATTCTAGATCGTATCTAAAACTATGAATATGAGAATTCTGAAAGCAATAGTAGGCACGCTATTTTTGATGTTGGCCATTAGTTGCCAAGATATTCTAGAAGTCACCGATATATCGGATGAGACCGTACAAATTTTGGCCCCGTCGGACAGTAGCATCGTCACCCAGACCAATGTGACTTTTAGTTGGAGCGAAGTCTTTGAGGCAACCGCTTATCATGTGCAGTTGGCCACACCCAACTTTGAGCATGCCACGCAGATCATATTGGATAGTGTAGTTGTTTTGGACAGTACGTATCTGGGCACGCGAATGACAAAAACTTTAATCGATAGTGAATATGAGTGGAGGGTGAAAGCATTGAACAGTGATTATGAAACCGATTTTTCGGCGAGTTCCTTTAGTGTGAACACCTCTGGTAATTAAACAATTTGCCAATTGAAAAAAAACAATAAGACATATCTATTATTGGCCTTGGTCCTAGGTATATGGGGTATTATCGGCTTTAAGGTCATTAAGGTAGCGAACCCGGCACCACGATCGGTCAACGACATGGGCACCGATGGGATATTTGTACCCAAGCAACTAAAGAAGCGGGATACCTTCAGTATTGTCGCCAATTATCGAGATCCTTTTTTAGGATTGGTCCATGCTCCGAAAAAAACACGAAAAACCGTACCCAAAAAAGTCAAAGAACAAGCCTCGGAAAAAATCATAACGTATACCGGTTTTATTACGGATAAAGCTTCAAACCAAAAGGTGTTTTTTGTGACCATTGATGGGCAACAACAAATGATGGGTTTGAACGACATATTCAAAGAGGTGAAACTATTGGGTGGGACAAAAGATAAAATCAAGGTTCGATATAATGGCAGTACCCTAAATATTACATTAAAGCAATGAAGTTCACCTCCAAAATAAAGGCAGGGGCGCTCCAATTTGTGCTTTTTATAGGTGCGGTCGTAGCCGTATTGTTAATGGCCTTTATGTTGCTTTCCCATACCCATGCCCTATTTGATAAGAAAACGGATGTAGTGATCAGTGTCATCAAAGGAGTTGATTTTGGCATTAATTCCTCTTTGAACAAGCCCATTGTCTTGGGAGAACAAGTTGCAATAAAAGATGAAAACGACCTTGCTCTAGAGATTAATGTACGTCGGGAATTTTGGGGCATCTTTGAAATACGTTCGGCCAGGTCGGCCCATAAAAATACAAGCATGATCAAGACCGCTTTGGTCGGGGGAAAGGATGTCGACGGAATGCCGGCACTTTATGTGCGTGATAAACAACGCCGGGTGATTATTGCGGGAAACTCCAGTATAACGGGTACGACCTTTTTGCCCAAGCAAGGCATTAAAATGGGCAATATCCATGGTAATTCGTACCATCGCAATCAATTGGTCTATGGAAAAAAGCTGCAAAGCAAGGCTACTTTACCCCAGTTGGGCCGCGATTTGCAAATGCAGTTGAATCAATTGGCCAGGGTGGATTATGTCCCCCAAGGTGAAATGGTTTCCATGACCCGAAACATAGTTTTGAAAAATTCGTTCCAAGCACCAACGAAAATCATTAGGGACAGGGTAGTACACCTTAAGGATATGCAATTGATAGGCAATATTATCATCTCAGCCTCGGATAAAATCATTGTGGAGGCCAGTGCCCAGTTGAACGATGTTGTGCTATTGGCGCCCAAAATCATTATCAAGGACTGGGTAAAGGGTTATTTTCAGGCCATTGCCAGTGAATCCATTACTGTTGGGAAGAAATGCCTATTGTCGTATCCTACCGCATTGGTGATGAATAAAAAAGGGCCTCCGGGGCCTTCAAAAAATACGAACGCCCAACACCAATTTACCAACAAACCCAGTATTTATATAGATTCCTATACAGAGATCTGGGGAGTGGTCATGGCTTTGGAAGATAGCGAAGAACGGCAGTTTATACCGCAAATCAAGATAGATGACAATGCCAAAGTAGTGGGGGAGGTGTATTGTACCAAGAATTTGGAATTAAAGGGACGTGTCAATGGAAGTGTGACCACGGATGCCTTTGTGGCCTTGGAAAATGGTAGCGTATATCAAAACCATCTGTACAACGGAACGATCAACAGCACCCATCTCCCCAGAGCATATGTTGGTTTATTGTCGCAGAAAGGAGAACGGTCAAAAAAAATCATGAAATGGCTCTACTGAAACGTGTTAGGGCATCGACCTTAATGGAAACCCTTGTGGCCACCGTTTTGATCGTGGTCATTTTTATGGTTTCAAGTATGGTATTGAACAATATGGTAGCGGGAAAAGTAAAGCATAATACTGAAGTTGCCGGAGAGCGATTGAATGCCTTGGAGTACCAGTTTAAGAATAATGGGCTTGCATTGCCCTATTATGAGGATTTCGGATCTTGGGAGATTAGGGTGGTCAAGGAAAAAATAGAAAACACCTTCATAGTAGTATTAGAAGCTGAAAACCCCCATACCAATAAAGTCGTGACCAATTATATCAATGACCATTAGATTAAAAAAAGTAAAGGCCTTTACACTTAACGAAATGATCGTGGTCCTGTTGATTACCGTTATTGTCGTGGGCATGGCCTTTTCCGTTTTAAATCTGGTTCAAAAGCAGATGAACACTATAAAAGGGATATATGATGTGAAGTTGGAAACCAATAAACTAAGACAATCGCTATGGGTAGATTTTAATAGGTATTCATATGTGTTTTATAATCAAAAGGAAGAACGACTTTATTTGAGCAATGAACTGGAAACAAAATATTATGAAATAACCCAAAATACACTGGTCAACCAGAAAGACACCTTTTATATTCAATTGCAATCCAAGACATTTTATTTCAATAATCAGGAAAAAACAGAAGGGGAGGTTGATGCGATTGAACTAAGGACCAGTAAAGAAGCGGGTAATCAGCAGATTTTTGTGTATAAGCAAAATGCCGCAGCAACCTATATAAACCAATAACAATGGGTTTTAAATTAGAACGAACATTTACGGAACAGCGTAACGATCAAAAAAAGGATTGGCTGTCAGACCTGCTGCAAAAAGAAGTCAGTTTTTTTGGGAAGTCCTTTGGCAACAAAAAGAAGGAAGACTTTTATATGGAATTGGCCGTATTGCTAAAAGCAGGAATCAATTTGAAAGATGCCTTGGCTTTACTGCAGGAAAATCAAAAAAAGGAAAAAATGAATTCGTTTTATGGACATATGGTCGATGCCCTGGTCTCTGGAAAGAGTTTTTTTGAAGTGCTGCATGAAAGGCCCGAATTTACGGAGTACGAATATTATTCGGTAAAAATAGGGGAGGAGACGGGAACATTGACCCGGATTATGGAAGAACTGGGAAAGTTTTACCAACGTAAGAACGAACAGCGTAGGGGCTTGATGAATGCGTTGACCTATCCTATTATTATTTTGATCACGGCGGTTTTAGTCGTCGTCTTTATGTTGCGTATGGTAGTGCCCATGTTTGAGGATATTTTTAAACAGAACAATGTAGACCTTCCAGGAATCACCAAAATGATTATCAGCGCCTCTAATTTTATCAAGGATTATGGCTGGTTGGTCCTTTTGAGTATCGGTACTTTATTGGTGTTGAGAAAGCTAGTTGAAAAGAAAGAATGGTATAAAAGAAGAAAAGACCAGATATTATTGAAAATCCCATACCTGGGGAGTTTTATCAGTTCTCTTTATTTGGCCCAATTTACGCAGGCCGTAGCGCTGTTGACGTCATCTAAAGTGCCCATGCTGAATAGCATTCAATTGGTAAAAAAGATGATTGACTTTCATCCATTGAACGAGGCCTTGTCGAAAGTGGAAAAGCATGTTCTGGCCGGCCATAGTTTACATCGGAGTATGGCCAACAATAAAATATTCGATAATAAAATGGTCTCTTTGGTCAAAGTCGCCGAGGAAACCAACCAGACCGAATATATCTTTGAACGGCTTAATCAGCAGTACGGGATTGAAGTACAGCAAAAATCAAAGTTACTTTCAACCTTAATGGAACCTTTGATCATTATCATCATTGGAATCTTTGTTGGGGTGATTCTAGTTTCCATGTACTTGCCCATGTTCAAGTTAAGTAGTGTGGTTGGGTAAGATTCAATTCTAAAATTTTGGAATTTTAATAGGATAAATGGCCATTTGATATGCTTTGCTTTGCATTGTTTCGTTTTGATGATGATTTTACATAATAGAGAATTATAACTTACAAATGTACAATTGAGATAAACAGCTATACAAACATATTTGTACTATAATGTTCTGCGTTATGAAACTTTGCCTGGGTAAGGCAAAGTATTTAGCACTTTACTTTCTTTAAATTTTTCTTCTAAAAGTTATTTTCTACTAAGGTAATGGAACACTTATTATGTGATCTGACGGCAGGAGGGGAGTGTAATGTGTGTGGAATGGGAATATAATTTTCAACGTTGACAACAAATAAATTGTTAAAAATTTTGACAACAAATATTTTGTCATTATATTTGACAATGAAAATTTTGTTAAAATGAAAAATGTTATAGGAATCCCTGCTAGAGGAGAAAATTTCTACCCAAGGAATAGAGAAATAAAAAAAATTCTAAAAGCTCTTTCTGAAGGAGCTAATATCCAATTGGCTGCTCCAAGGAGAGTAGGGAAAACATCAATATTAATGTACTTGCTTGATAATAATTTAGATGAAAACCAATATCTCTATCTCGATACTGAAGCGGTTAACGATTCTAACAGCTTTTTTAAAAAAATATACTTTGAAATCATCAAATCGAAATGTATTGGCGGCTCCGATAGGGTTATGGAACAATTGAAAATTGCAAGTAACAATTTTCTAAAAAAAATAAAAGGTTTCAAGGTTGGCGGAACCGGCATTGAATTTTCAGAAAATGAAGATTTAGATTTCTATGAAGAATTAACAAATCTCTTAAAAGGTATAGAATTAGAGAAAGGCCGTATTATGTTGATGATTGATGAATTTCCTTACACAATCAACAATATACTTGAAACATCTGAAGATGAAACCGAAGCAATTACCTTTCTTCAGAAGAACAGGAGTTTAAGACAAGACCCGGGCATAAACTCTAAAATTCAATTCATATATACTGGCTCAATTGGACTAAATACTACGGTAGAAAATATAAATGCAACTTCCTTAATAAATGATGTTATGTCTATTAAGGTTGATACTTTGGACATTAATGAAGCTCAGGATTTAGTCAATAGAATATTGAACTATGAAGTCAAAACTATATCTAAAGAAAACCTCGAATATCTATTAAAACGAATAGAGTGGCTGACCCCTTTTTACATAAAGTTAATAATCAAGGAGATAATTGATATTATGAAAGATGAAGAAACGGTTATAACTGATTCTCTAGTAAATGATGCATTTCAAGAAATAATTGATTTTAGAAACAATAATTATTTCGAACATTATTACAGCAGATTACATGGGTTTTTTAATGATTCTGAGTTTGACTTCATTATAGACACCTTAAACTATATCGTGAATAATAATACCGCCTCTAAAAATGAAATTTTTAATATAGCAACAAAACATAGCATGCAGAAAAAATTTAGAAACCTTCTTCATACTCTAATTTACGATGGTTATATACATTCCAATGATGGAGGTGATTCATATAGGTTCAACTCTCCGATTTTGAAACTATGGTGGAAGAAATATGTAAGTAATTAAAAAATAGGAAATGAAAACTACATTATATAACCCCGCTAACAAGAGGAAAGAACAGTTGATAGAGGAATTTGTAATTCGAACGAAAATCTTCGATTCAATAATAAAAGATGTCAAATCCTCAAGCGATAAGTACCCAGGGCAACATTACCTATTGGTTGGTCAAAGGGGCTCTGGCAAAACAACATTAATATATAGAATTAAATACGCTATTGAGGATGATAAAACACTAAAACATATAATTCCATTATCACTTGGTGAAGAACAGTATGGAATTACAGAGTTAGTAAACTTATGGGAAAAGATATCTGAAATATTAGAAGATTATTATGGGTTTGACAATTTATACGATGATGTACAGGCAGAATTGCATAAACCCAACTATGAAGAAAAATGCTTCAATATACTAATTGAACGGCTAAGCGATCAAAAGAAAAAACTCATACTTTTTATTGACAATTTTGGAGATTTACTGAAAAAGTTAGATGAAATTGAAATACACAGATTAAGAGAAATTCTCATTACCTGTACTTCTTTACGTTTAATTGCGGCATCCCCAGTTTTAATTGATGAAATATTCGATTATCAAAAACCGCTTTTTGAATTTTTCAAAACTGTTCCATTAAAAGGATTGAGTAATGAGGAAATTGAAAGTCTTCTATTAAAACTTGCAGAACTTAACCATTCAACAGAAAAGATAAAAACTATCTTAAAGAATGACCCAGAAAGAGTTCAAGTATTAAGGATACTTACAGGGGGAATTACTCGGACGATAGTACTATTATATAATATTTTCGTTGACAATGTTGATGGAACTTCTATTAAAGATTTACAATTAACTCTGGATGCGGTAACTCCATTGTATAAGCACAAAATGGATGACTTACCTAAAAATCAACAGAAAATTGTTGATGCTGTCGCAAAAAGTTGGGATGCCACAAGTGTTAAAGAAATATCCAAAACCACAAGAATCGAAAGCAAAATTATTTCAGCTCAATTGAGGAATTTAGAAAAGAATCAATTGATTGAGAAGATTAACACCGGCAAAAAGAATCACTTGTATCAAATAAAAGAAAGGTTTTTCAATATATGGTATTTGATGAGATACGGCCGTAAATATGATAGAAAAAGAGTAATCTGGTTAGTAAGGTTTTTAGAATCATGGTGTACCAAGGAGGAATTAGAGAGCAGAATATCTTCACACATTCATTCTTTAAAAAATGGACAATTCGATGATGAGGCGGCAATATTATTAGGGGAAGCGTATTTAGGTTGTAAAAAAATAGACTTGGATTTAAAACGAAAATTAATTCTTGAATCGAAAGAGATTTTCCCTGAAAGTTTAACAAAAGGAATGTCGATTTCAGATACAGAGTTACTTAACACAGCTTTTGAGCACTATTCTGATGGTCGCTATGAGGATGCTATCCAAAACGCTTTAGAAATTGGTAATAAAGAAATGATTTATGGGTTCTTGGCTAATTCATATTATCAAATAGATGATTATGATAACGCCTTGAAGTTTTCCGATAAGTTGCTAGAAAATGGTGATGCAGATGATGCAGATTATGGAATAAGAGGTTCAATTTTCCATATGTTGGACGAATATCCGCAAGCAATAGAGTCTTTGGAAACTGCGGTTAGTGTTGGTTCTCGTGAGGCTCTTAGTGAATTGGGATTTTTATATTTAAAGACTAATGAATATGATTTAGCAGAGAAGAATTTTCTTGAAAGTTTAAAATATGATAAAGAAAATGATAGAACACTTCATTTACTAGGTCATTTATATGAAATAACGAATTCTAAAAAAGATGCGGAAAAATATTTTTTGGATGCCATTAAAAAAGGTAGTGATAGAGCAAGGTTCTGCTTAGCGAGATTTTATGACAAAAATGACGATTATGATAAAGCAATTGAGTTTTATAAAAGTGCCTTTGAATTCTATCCAGAAGAATCAAGTATTGGGTTAATCTATTTATATCTACAAAATGAGGATTCAAAAGAGAATTTGGAGGAAGCAATCCAATTAATTGATAAAATAAAGAATTCTGTGGATGAAGATATTCAGTATTCATTAGCTATGATATATGATAAGTTCTTGAATAATTTGAAGAAATCTAAAGCACATTTTAAAAGAGCGGCTAAACTTGGGCATGATGATGCATTCCATAAGCTTGCACACTTATATCAAAGAACTGATGACTTTGAAAAGGCCGAAGAGTACTTTTTGAAAAGTTTTGAAGTCTATGACGATTATCATGCGCTACTTTGCTTAGCGAACCTCTATTATGAAAACAACAAGTCTAATGAAAAAGCTTTGTTGCATATTGAACATGCTCGAAAGCTGATGGAGTTGGATTTTGATGATGAGATTTTTTATGCCACAGTTCTGTTGTCCAATAATGATTTGGAAAAATCTGTTAAGATTATTGAGAAAATAATTAATAATTTCGAGGACATAACAACGAATTATAAACAGAATGATGATGATGATGATGATGAAATAATTGAAATGAGTGGGATTATTGAATATTTTGTAGAATTAATGAGCCATGAGTACTATGATGCGGCCCACAGTCTATTGATAAAGAACGAAATGGGCGATATTTTAAAACCTTTATATTTTGCTTTAATGAACTTTATGAAAAAGGATTTTCCAGATGAGTATTTAAAAGCTGGTGAAGAAATAAAGGAAATTGTTGACGAAATAGTTTCTGATGTTAACAATAGAAGGGATTCGAGATTAAAGTAGAAGTGGTCTAGTTCAATCTAAATAATAAAAAATAATTTATTCTAAAGATATGGCAATCAATAAATTACCTATAAAAAAACTAGTAGAATTTCGAAGATTACCTGAAGCTAGGCAAGTCACTTTTGCAAATGGACTCAAAATAGAAAAAGAATCGGGTTCAAGTGGTGGGGATTATTGGGTTAGAAGTATTAGTGCTATAAGCAATGCCTTTAGGGCAAATGATAACTCTTTCATTAAGGACAAACTTGACGAAACAATGAATCTGCATAGTTTAAATCAAAGGAGTCAGACAAAAACAATGTACAAGAGAAATATTGACATATTGGAGAAGTACGAAGAATTTGATTTTAGTCAATGGCGGCCTTCAGTTGATTTAAATTTTCTAAAAAAGCCTAAATCAATCCTTGAAATGAATGGCCTACCAATTCAAATTCGTCCAAATCATATATTTGCTTATGGGGCCAAAAATAATCAAAGTATTGGGGGGATTTGGTTCATGACGTGGTTGGACGGTTTTAAAATAGATGATTTGGGAATTTATGCTGAAGCATTACATCGATATTTATCCTCATATTTTTCTGAAGACTTTATCATAAATCCCGCAGCTTGTATGGCCGTTGACGTTTCAAAAGTGCAGGTAGTGGGTTATAATAAGATTTTAAGTGGAGAAGTACCCTCTTTATTAGATTCTTCAATTTATAAAATCAAAAAACGACTTGGGTAAAATTTAAGTTTCCGGCCTAAGATAACTTTGGCGAAACAATAGGGGAAAGGGGTGTTAATAATTTTAGAGGGCTGGCGGTTATTTCGGTTCAAACCGTGCCAATGATTGCGTTTTGATTTGTGGACTTGCAACAAAAAAGTGGACATTTAGTTAAGAGTATGCAGCTACTTTTTGATTAAATATTTCCATTTCAATTTTTTTCGTTGTTTGCACTTAAAGTTAACTGACTGAGAACCAAACTCAAGTCAAATGTTTGGAAGATTTAATTTGTCGTTTTTTATTGTCGTTTGTATGAATATTTCTATTTACCTTTATTTTGATAAGTAAAATTGAGACTTAGGTTACCTATTCGGTTACCTGTTTTTGAAGAAGTTAAGTAACTTATTGATATTGAACATATTGTGGATATACGGTTAGTTCTGTCATCCCGACTTTACACTTTTAAGTGATATCAAAACACTGTTAATCTTATGATTTTCAGTGTTTTGTGCTTTTAAGCCTATCAAACAAAACCATCTGAAATCATATAATATGTGTCCCATACGGGAACAGTTTGGCACATGAATTGTTGTAACTTTAAGTAACTTTTAAAGGTGATTTGGCTTTCGTCTTTACCAACCTTAATTATTAATTTAAAGACGTACAACATGCACATTAACAGTAGATTATCTATTAATTTCTTCACTAGAAAATGTAGAAGGGAATCCGAAAATTTAATTATTTATGCTCGTATCACACATGATAAATCTAGGGCAGAATTCAGTTTAAATCGGGAGCTGCCCGCCTCTTTATGGGACAATAGCCGCAAAAGGGGCAAGGGATTTTCTAAATACGTTCAATCCTTGAACAAGTATTTGGACCAAGTTTTCACGCAATTGCATGAAGCCCATCGGCAATTATTAGAAGAAAATAAACTGATAACCTCAAGTGCCATCAAGGCAAGATACCTGGGAGTGGATGAAGATGGAAAGACTTTACTTGAATTAATTACCTATCACAATACTACGATGCATACTTCCCTCAGAAAGGGAACTATGAAAAATTACCATATCACCGAACGCAGCATTATTGGATTTCTAAAGAACGAATACAATGTTGAGGATATCAAACTCAAAAAATTGAATTATCGCTTCATTGTTGATTTTGAGCAGTACCTGAGAAAATATAAACCAGCTACGAGAACCAAGTGTGCCAATAACGGTGCCATGAAGCATATGGAACGGCTAAAGAAAATGTCTCGATTAGCAGTGCGGTTGGAATGGCTGGAAAAAGACCCATTCGTAAATTATAAACTCAGATTTGAGAAAACCGAACGCCAATTTCTGACAGAACGAGAATTGAGAATTATTGAGGAAACCACTTTTCTTCAGCCAAGTACCCAACGAATAAAAGATGTATTCGTTTTTGCCTGTTATACTGGCTTGTCCTATATCGATGTCAAAGAATTGGAAGCTGACCATTTAGTAAAGGGGATTGATGGTAATGATTGGTTGTATACCAAAAGAACCAAAACTGAAGAGCCGCTAAAGATTCCTTTATTACCAAAAGCCAAGGAGATTATCGAGAAGTATAATGACCAACCTAATATGCTTGTACAAGGAAAACTGCTGCCAGTTTATAGCAACCACATGATCAATAGGACATTGAAAGATATTGCTAAGGTCTGTGGTATTCATAAGAACATAACGTTTCATGTAGCTAGACACACCTTCGCCACTGCTATAACTCTTTCAAATGGTGTACCCATAGAGACCGTTTCAAAATTATTGGGTCATACCAAACTTTCCACTACTCAAATTTATGCTAGGGTTGTCGAAAAGAAAGTTGGAGAGGATATGCAAAATCTGATGAATCATTTCAAGGCAAAGGAGAAACAAAACAGCGAAGCTCCCAAATCTTACCATAACTAACCTTGCACATGGTTCCTGTCCGGTTTTTGTAGTGTTCGGAAAGATAAGCGTTGAACAAAAATCGAATAGGGTGCAATTGTAAAGCTGTCCGTGGCATTGTCGAAATAGAATAACTCTACGAGTTACTTCCAGTCCGACAAACGATACATCAATTAGCCAAGTACTGACAACCAAATCCTAAAATATCTCCTTGAAGGATATTTAAGGATTTTCAAAGTACGGCCAAGCATCCTCAAAATTCTACTCTAACCCTTCCCAAAGTATTTGGTTTTCGTACTTCTAAAAGAAAGGGCTTTTACCTTTTGGGAAAAGGTATTCTTTTTTGAAGTGGAGCGGAAAAAAGGAATAGCAAGAGGGTGATGCGCAAATTGCGCCATCACTTTGATTTTATGGATTTCAACACACTGAAAATCAGCGTCTTGAATCCGTTTCGAGACAATAAGATTTACAGTACAAAAATGCTATTTACTGTAAATGGCTCTGAAAGCCCTGAAAACATTGAAAAAGTTTAACGCAAAAAGTAATATTATGGAGAAAAAACAGAAAAATAAATATGATTATTCAGCCATCAGTATAAAGGCAGAAGTGGCCGTTCATTTTCGAAGGTACAGCAAACAGTTTTCAAAATCGAATACCGAGGTATTACGACAGATGATGATTTTTCTGAAATGGAACGGATTGAACCCTTTTGACAATACCTTAGAAAAAATAGTGTCGGCCACTGAGAAAAACCGGAAACTAATTGAGTATCTCATTTCCATCGTAAAGAACATCGAAAAGACCCAGACCAAGCCCACGCACGATATGGTAAAGATTCTTTTCGAGGCGTATTGTAAAAACAACGAAGTAACCAGAAAAGAGAAGCTATTTCTTCCCAAACCTAAAATAGTAGAAGCGGAAGAAACTGTACCTAAAATATTCCATGAGCGAACACAACAGGAGTTCAAGGACTATAAAAGAGATTGCCGTACGCTTTTGGAAAAGATAGAACTGGTAGAACCCACTTTTGGAAAACCGTACCTCAAGGTCGACCTATACCAAGGGGAATATGAAAAACTAAGAAGACAATTGGACAAGGATTGATTATGTATATAGCCATCTCACCACAAAAAATGGGAAGCACCTATACTTCAAGTGTGGGAACCTATGTGGACTATTTGGAAAAGGAAGATTTGGGAAAACACCCAGACCTAAAGGAAAATTTCTTTGACCAATACAATGATAAAATACCTCCTGAAAAGGTCATTTCCGAAATCGATGGGAACACGGCCAAATTAAGAAAGCGGGATCCAAAGTTTTATTCGATGGTCGTAAGTCCTAGTGAGCGGGAACTAAGGGCCATTAACAATGACCCTAGTCATCTTAGAAAGTATGTACGTGAATTGATGAAGGACTACGCCAATTCCTTTTACAGAAATCAACAGGTTCCACTTGATAGCATAAAGTACTATGCCAAGATAGAACACGAACGCACTTTTAGGGGGTTTGAAAAACAAGTAATTGAAAATGCCCCATACCGAAAAGAAATAGCCAAACTCCAAAATGATATAAGAAAGGTGGAACGAGGTGAAATCGATGGAAATATAAAAAAGATGGAAAAGAAAATAGAAAAACTCTACGACCAAGCACCACACAAACAGAACGAAAATATGATAGTGGCCGGAATGGAAAAGGAAGGTTTTCAAACACACGTACATATTATTATCAGCCGAAAGGACGTAACCAATACGTATACACTATCTCCCTTGGCAAAGCATAAGGCCTCCGAAATAATACTGAATGGTAAGCCATTAAAGCGTGGCTTCGACAGGGATAAGTTTTATGAAGCTTCTGAAAAGACCTTTGACCGAGTGACTGGATATGACCGGAACTATGTTGAAACCTATAGTGCAAAAAAGGATTTTGTAAAGAATCCTGGGATATTTTATGCCAACCTAGTCGGATTGCCTACCAGGGAAAGGATGTCGCTTTTAAACTGCTTAAAGGTACAGGGATTCAACTTCCGAATATTCCAGTGAATCAACATCAACTGGCCATGAAAATAATCAAGAGTTTACAGAGAGGGATAGGACGGGCGACAAGGTCTTCGGAGATTGATATTGGATTCTGAGTTAGTAGTTTTTGGGAATGCTTTTTTTCAATTTGCTGATTTTACAGCTCTCTTAAACGGCCACTTTTTGGGACATGTTTTCCATAGGGATAACTGGAATGAAGAGTATCGTTTATCCGGAAATAGTTTAGGGGGTATCAGTATATTTGTATCTGATATAACTAGTTTCCTAAAATACTCGAGGGATACTCTTCATAGTAAATTTTCACCTAGTGAGGCATTACTTTTTAAAATTCACGCTAAAATTTGATTGGATTTAATAATTAAAATGAATTTAATATATGACATGCAATATCATTGACAAAAACTTTATGGAGTAATTATTCTTTACTTTTGAACCTAAAAAAAGAGCTTCTAAAAATTTATGAGTACTAAACAACCAACCAAGAATATAGTAAAAACAAAGTGGCATTTATTTATGAGTAGTTCCGCATGGCGATGGTTGAAAAAAATAATTCTATTCACGATTTTCTCATTAGTAGTCAATCATTTAGCGTCGCCAGAGAGTTTTCCAGATGGTAAATCATATAGATTCCCCATTGAAGGTTTTTTATCGACCATTCTTTTTTGCATTCTCATTGGAATCATAGCAGAACTTAATTTTAAATATTACAGGAAAAAATATTTCTCTAAAAAGGTAGAAATCGTCTCTATCTCATGGTATATGGTCTCTACTCTAGGTTATATTACCATAATGTACATTCCACTAGGCATTGTTTTAAATAAAATTGCAGGTGGTGAAACAGAGTTCTATTATTTGTTAATTGGATTGCTAATTACCTTATTGTTGAGTTTTATTCTCATAGGCTTAGCATATGCCCAAGACATATACAATTTATATAAGCTATCCATAAAAGATGCTGAAATTACAGTTGAAAGCGGAGCTAAAACGACAAAGCTTACCTATGAAAATATTGCGTGCTTTTATAGCGAAAACAAAATTGTATATACTGTTCAAAATGATGGCACCACAATTACCACCGATTTTACTTTAAATGAGCTCGAGGAAAAAATAAACGATCAATTGTTTTTTAGAGCCAATCGGCAAATTATCATTCATAAAGATAAGGTAGACCAAATTGAAAAGATTGAAAATGGCAAGTTGCGTATTCGCTTAAAAGCCTCTATTGAAAATGATGCGATTGCTAAAATCAACATCAGTCGTTATAAGAGAAAAGCATTTATGAATTGGTTTTAATAAAAGATGCTAAAAACTACCGACTGTTCAGCTATAAATTTACTACCATTCAGTAAAAACATGTCTATTTAAAGGAGTTTTCAGGGATTTTGGTCATTAATTCGTTTTGAATTTAAAATCAAAAAACAATGAACAACCTTAGCTTAAAACAAATAGCAATTCCATTAATTACCACTGCAATTATCTGCTTTTTATGGTTTGGTCCAATTCAGATTCCTTACATAGTAAATATCATTATTTCTATATTAATAATTATAGCTAATTATATAGAATACAAAGGAAAACCATTTGCGGCACTTGGGTTTCAACGTGAAAAATTCAAATTCAAAAACATCTTTGTACTTGCGCCATTAGTTGCAGCAGGACTTTTTGCTTTTTATGTGTTTGTATTGGTTCCTGGTATTACAAAACTCACAGGAGCGCCTATAGATTATTCAGCTTTTGATCAATTAGTAGGTAATCTACCAGCATGTTTAATAGCTATACTATTAGTATGGGCAACTGCGGGGTTTGGAGAAGAAATTATCTTTCGAGGTTATTTTATGCGACAATTTGTAAAATTCTTTGGAGAAAGCAAAGTCAGTATTGCATTTAATATTATCCTATTGGCATGCTTTTTTGGTTTTATGCATAGTTATCAAGGCATAACGGGACAATTAGTTACAGGTATTGTTGGTGCGCTTATAGCGCTGATATTCTACTTGCGTAAATACGATTTGTGGTTTGTTATTGCCGTACACGGTTTTTTTGACACCATTGCTATAGTTTGTGTATACTTTGGTTTGGCGTAATAACACCAAGCACTAAAATTTACACCTTGAATTTACCAATAAAATGTGTGGAAGTGCTACATTAGACTGGACAGTGAGTTAAGATATTCTTGCTAGAACCTAAATTAGCAAAATGTCAAAAAAGAAAAGAATTTATAATAAACAATACTTCTGTTGGGATTGGTGCTGAATATGATGAAAAAAGTAATTGAAAGGATTCTGATTTTTTTGTTAATAATATTGTTCGAAATACCATAAAAGTTGTTGACTTTTAATTTTAAAAAGACTAACTTTACGCATTACCTACTTGTACGGAATAGTAATGTATTTAACGTTTATTCCAAAGAGGAACCGTTACTATTCCGTACAAGTAGGTAATGTAAAATACTTTGATTAGGCGACAGGGGCTGCAATTGCAG
>JAJRRO010000004.1 GCA_024279425.1 Bacteroidota bacterium
AACGACCCAATAATACTTACCTCAAATTCCTCGCGCCAAAAGCCATAACGCGCTGCATAATCCCAGGCAAATATGTTGGATTCAGTTTGCAATAGTCTGTGCTCTTCCTTGCCAATGGATATCCCACTCTCAAATTGAAGTACTTTTTTACCCACGGAAAAGGCTCCCTGTGAAACCCCGGGGCGGTTGGTATTGATCATGTCGGTGTACTGTGCAGACGCTATTAAAGGCAGTATGAGAAGCATTAAAAGGAATCGTAGCCGGACTGTCATAGTTTTTGGGTTTAGTTCAAAGATATAAGATTTTATCATTTATTTAATAGTTGTTTTTCTTCTTTTTCTGAAGCATTATGTACTTTTGAATAATATTCGTCCATAGGTTAAATCCAAAGGGCGCAAAGAAAAAACACATGATTTCTTTTCTAAAAACGATTTTAATTTTCCTCTTGGTATATTTTGCACTGAAGTATTTGCTGAAGTGGTTAAGCCCCTATATCATGCGTTTTATTGCCAAAAAGGCTGCCCAGCGGTTCGAAAATGCCTTTGGACAAAACCCATTTCAAGATGCTAACACGCAAACACGAGACAAAGATACCTTGGATAAGGCGAACAAAAACCCTAAATCCAATGGCAAGATAGTAGGGGAGTACGTGGATTTTGAAGAAGTTGACTAATATTTCAGAATCAACCCTAGAAACCTCAAGGTGGAAATCACTTTTTGCCCAATATTATAAAGCTACCCTATCCTATATGTAGCATATTTTTTATAATTTCCCCTCAATCTTAATCCTAGCTTTTATGCAGTTCAATTTCAAGAAAGTTCTTCCGCATCTTGTGGTGCTATTATTGTTCGTAATCGCCTCAATAGCCTACTTTAGCCCGGTTTTGCAAGGGAAGACCATTTTCCAAAGTGATATTGTTCAATATACAGGAATGGCTAAACAGCAAAATGATTTTAGAAAGCAGACCGGGGAAGAAACCTATTGGACCAATAGTGCCTTTGGCGGCATGCCTACCTATCAGTTGGGAGCAAAATATCCTCATAATTATATTAAAAAATTGGATCTAAGCTTGCGGTTTCTCCCAAGACCTGCAGACTATCTCTTTCTGTATTTTATAGGAATGTACATCCTCTTATTGGTGATGAAACTAGACCATAAATTGGCATTCGTGGGTGCCCTGGCCTTTGGGTTTTCCACCTATCTTATCATTATTCTGGGGGTTGGTCATAATGCCAAAGCACATGCCATTGCTTATATGCCGTTGGTTTTAAGCGGTATTATTCTCACATTCAGAGGAAAGTATCTACGGGGATTTTTGCTCACCACCGTTGCAATGGGACTGGAATTGGTTGCCAATCATTTTCAGATGACCTATTATTTATTGTTGTTGGTGATTTGTATTGGGATTGCCTATTTGGTGGATGCCATAAGAAAGAAAATGCTACCTCAGTTCTTTAAGGCAATTGGCGTCATGGTGTTAGCCGTACTATTGGCAATTGGCTTGAATGCCACCAACATCCTGGCCACACAGGAATATGCA
>JAJRRO010000067.1 GCA_024279425.1 Bacteroidota bacterium
CCTGTTTCAAAAACTCCATGCGTAGAAGGATACGTGATCATCAGACCCGCCAATACTTTTTTATTGGCTTTGGCCTGCTTACGCAAATCCGCAATATCCACATTGCCTTCTTCGTCACATTGAATGACAATGACTTTCATCCCTGCCATGATCGCACTAGCGGGATTGGTTCCGTGTGCAGAGGAAGGAATGAGCATGACATTGCGATGTCCACCATTATTATCTTGATGATAAGCCCGGATAGTCATCAATCCTGCATACTCCCCTTGAGCACCAGAATTGGGCTGAAAAGAGCAAGCCTCAAGCCCCGTTATTTCACAAAGATAATCCCCCAACTCATTGATTAACTGGGTATATCCTTTGGTTTGATAGGCTGGCGCAAAAGGATGAATATTAGAAAATTCTGCCCAAGTCACAGGCAACATTTCGGTTGCCGCATTCAGCTTCATCGTACAAGAACCCAAAGAAACCATGGAATGTGTCAGCGACAAATCTTTGTTTTCTAGGAATTTCAAATAGCGCATCATTCTCGTTTCGGTGCGGTATCTGTGGAAGGTATCATGTTCTAAAAAAGATGATTGGCGCATGAGGCCTTTCGGAAAATTATTTCCTTTACGTGCTTTTTTGAGATTGATTTTCTTTCTTTTCGCTTGCGCAAAAATAGATAGGATATCTGCTAAGTCTGTTTCCAATACCGTTTCGTCCAAACTAACTTGTACGGTCTTGGAAGTATAATGAAAGTTAATCATTTTTGCTTTCGCAAATTTCTTAATATTACTTTTAGTTTTGGTATCAACTTCAATACTCAAGGTATCAAAAAAGTAGGCATTGTGTTGCGTATAACCCAAGTCATTTAAGCCTTGATT
Source organism: Bacteroidota bacterium (assembly GCA_024279425.1). Lineage (GTDB taxonomy): Bacteria > Bacteroidota > Bacteroidia > Flavobacteriales > Flavobacteriaceae > Maribacter_A. Next base: position 867 of record JAJRRO010000067.1, read on the forward strand.
GAGCGACCTAGTCATTTGGTGAATGCGATCGGCAATCGCTCGCAAGCCTAACGCACCATGATAGACCGCATACATACCTGCCATGGAAGCCAATAGGGCCTGAGCCGTGCAGATATTAGAAGTAGCTTTTTCTCTACGAATATGTTGTTCTCTCGTCTGCAAAGCCATTCTCAATGCCGGTTGTCCATCTACGTCTTTGGATACGCCAATAATACGGCCTGGCAACAATCGTTTGAATTTTTCAGTCGTCGCAAAATAGGCCGCATGAGGTCCGCCAAAACCAAAAGGAACCCCAAACCGCTGGGTCGTACCCACCACTGCATCTGCCCCCCATTCGCCTGGTGGAGTCAGCAAGGTTAAAGATAACAAATCGGCAGCTACTGTTACAAAAATACCTTTTTCTTTAGCTTCTTGCGCAAGCTTCGATAAGTCTTGAACGATGCCCGTCTTACCCGGATATTGCAACAAAACACCAAAGACTTTATCTGTAAATTTCATGTCTTTTTCCGCAAGGACTTTAATTTCAATCCCTCTTGGCAAGGCACGCGATTTTAAGACATCGACAGTCTGGATTAAGACCTCTTTGGAAACTAAAAATATATGGGCGACCTCCTCCCCTTTTGCCCGTTTATTTTTGGTATGGTAAAACATATTCATCGCCTCCGCTGCCGAAGTTGCCTCGTCCAATAAAGAGGCATTGGCAATCGGTAATCCAGTCAAATCGCTGACCATCGTTTGAAAATTCAATAAAGCCTCCAAGCGGCCTTGAGAAATCTCTGCTTGGTAGGGCGTATAGGGCGTGTACCAGCCCGGATTTTCTAGCACATTGCGCAAGATGACACTGGGGGTATGGGTCCCAAAATACCCTTGACCGATATACGAACGCGCGACGATATTTTTATCTGCAACTTCCTGAATCTCCTTTAGATATTCATATTCAGAGAGTGGTTTGGGGAGTTTTAATTCTTTCTTTATTCGGATATTATTGGGAATAGTCTGTTGAATTAAATCTTCAAAGGAGTCAGCCCCAACGGCATGTAGCATGCTTTTTTGGTCATGGGCATTCAAGTCCATGTGCCTTCCCATAAAGCGGTCTGTAATAGGAAATTTTGACATAGTTTTATTTGGTTGTATTGAACGGTAAATTTATCGTTAATTATTGAGTATTGCTAGGTTTTTAAAAGATAAATTTTCTATAATTTACGCCTGCAATTGTGTGCATACCCTATTGCACAGATTTTGATATATGGCAAAATAAAAAACGGGCCCGCAAAAAAGTGCAATTTGTTATACACACTACAATTGCAAGATTATTTTTTTAGAAAAAAGCTTATCTTCGCAATATGAAAAGTACGCTAAAAGCATTAGTATTAGGTGTTTTGACAGGGATTGCTTCCTCTTTATGTTGCATTACACCATTGTTGGCAATGATTTCTGGTTCAGCGGGCACTGCGTCTTCCTTTAAGTGGTTAGAAACTTACAGACCTCATTTGGTCGTATTCACAGTATTGGTATTGGGTTTCGCATGGTATCAAAAGCTAAAGCCTAAAAAAGAGATAGGGTGCAATTGCGCTGCGGCTAAACCTTCTTTTTTTCAATCTAAAAAGTTTTTGGCCATCACAACTGTATTTGCCATCAGCATGACGCTTTTTCCCTATTTTTCCACGATGTTTTATGGAGATTCGAATAAAGAAGTCAGTATTATCGAACAGCAAAACATCCAAACAATTGACTTTACTGTATCGGGCATGACTTGTTCTGCGTGTGAGAAACACATTGTCCACGCAGTCACTGAATTGAATGGAATTGTGGCCATAAATGCTTCTTCGGAATCAGGAGCCGTAGAAATAAAGTTTGATAAAACGAAAATTGTTCCTGACGATTTGATTACAGCCATTAACAAAACAGGCTATACCGTAAAAAAATAACACCATGAGAATTGAACTAATATCCATCATTGTATGCCCGAAATGTGGGCACGACAAAGCAGAAGAAATGCCAACAGACGCCTGTGCGTTTTTCTATGAATGCACCAATTGCAAAACCATCCTAAAACCCAAAAAGGGCGATTGCTGTGTGTATTGCTCTTATGGTTCAGCTCCTTGCCCACCCATTCAAGAAAGCCGCGCTTGCGGAGATTCTAACTGTTGTTGTTGATAACCTCTCCACTCAATACCAATAAAAAAGATGCTTAGGCATTAAATAAAATTAAGACCCTCTAAAATATTCAGATGGCCTTAAAATCACTATTAATTAAAATGTTCTAGAATTATTTTCTCTCAATATTTAATGCTGTGAAAGACACCGTAATAAACATCTCTTAAAAATTAAATTTACCGTTCTTGTTTTTATGATTTTCTTTCGTAGGAATTTCTTCAATAGTGTCCCAGTGCTCTACTATTTTTCCATGTTCAATTCTAAACAAATCGTAAAATGCTACGTGTTTTTCTAGAAACTCTCCTTCAGATATTGATAAAACAAAATTACCTTCGCCAAGTATTTTATGGTTCTTATTGTAATTCATTCAATCCGCTAATTTAATCCAATTTTAGTTTTTCGGTTTGTTTTGAAAGATAATTTTTCTGTTTTGCACGAGCGAGGGCAAAAAAAAATGCTCTTTTGGTTTTTAGAGCGTTGGATTTGTGTGTCGGCAAAAACCAAATGTGCATTTTGTGCAGTGGCTTTTTCTTTTTTAGTACAATTTTTATTTTTTCTCCGCTTGCAGGTAACGATCCGCGATATGCAGCGGGATCGCCTGTGTTGCGCCTGCGGAAAAGGGAGTCTGAATATAACGAATACCTACACCCGAATCCATAAGGTGAGTTGCAAAACAATGCCAAAGGGTGTGGGGAGTAACTTTCTTCGTATTCCCAGCTAAGTGGGCAGCCTTCTTGACAACTTTTTGCAGACTAGAAGGGCTATACTGATGTTATCGATATTCAGGCGAAGTGTATAAGACAATTTCCATTGGATTTTCCACCATAGAATCTTATCCCTGAACATTGTTCAACTAGAGGTGAATCTGCGCAAGTGGATTCCCTCTTTTTTTTGTTGACCATAAAAATACAGCTTCAATAAATCTTTAATCGCATAGGCCGGCTGACCTTCTTTACTACTCCCTTTTGTTTCAAATTTATATTTTGTTAAATCCAAAAACTCAACGAACGCTTCTATCACACGAGCCTCGCTTTCGGATGACACTTGTTCTTCCAAACAATACATCCCGATTTGATGACGATCCACTCCTTTTTTGATACTCATAATCATCTGTTTTGATGAACACAAGTTACGAAGTTTAATTTTAATATTAAAATGTTTGGGGTAGTATTTTTACAGTCTGACGGTTTGTATAAGAATAGTAGCCGATTTCGGAAGCAGAATTTTTCAATTTACAACTAAAGCTGTTACGTACTACAATGTTCATATTTACTACTATTTCGGCTATTGTTTTTATACTTTGTTGTGTTTTCGTACTTTATTTTCCACTCTGCTGATAGCGTTGGCAAGACATACTCTTTTGCAATTTTTGGTGTAGCGTTGGCTGGTGCGAATTGCAAATGTGTATGGCTTTAAGCGTTGGCTTTTAATTCAATTGATATAATGTAATCTTTAGGATTTAATTCAAAATTCACTTCTCCTTTAAATATTGCATAATTGTAAATGCTGTTTTGATTATCTACCAACCAAATTTCGTATTTATCTTTATTATTCTCTCCAAATTTTTTCTCCTCTCTTGATAAGATGAAACTATTGTTGTTAAATGTTTTTACTTCCACATATTTCCATTTATTCCCATTGTCAGCAGAATATCTCATATCATAATGAAGTGATTCATCTTCTTTCGCTTTCCAAGAAACACATTCTTTACCGTATTTTTCAACCAATGTATTATAAACTAATTTCTCCGAACGATTTCCTACTTTTTTGTTATTATTAGAAGCTCCACTTGGTATAAACGGACCTTTTCCATTCGGTTTAGTTAATGGTTTTGGTTGTACATCAAAATCCGTTATTATATTTCCAGTTCCGATTTCATCTTCATTGTCATTAATTGTATTCTCTGGCTCAATTAACTTTTCAAGTTCAGTTTTTATGACAGATATGTTTTTCTCAAAATACAACAAACTTATAAGCTCCTTATCTTGTTCGATTATGTCATTCTCTTTATTACTGAAATTGGTTTTATTTTGATTTTTCTTATCTAAAATGTGTATGATAGTTTGTTTCTGTGTTGAAAATGAGAAATTCAAATTTATATATTCCTGAAATATTGATTCGTAATTGGTTAGCCAATCTTCTTTTAATTCGTTTGCCTTTTTAATAATAAAATAGGCATTACTTTCATACTTACTTATTAAATCTAAAAAATCAGTTTGACTTCCTTTGGGTTTCTCATTAAGTAATTTCCATAGCTTGGATTTGAAATTATCTTCATTTTTAAAGAAGTAATCTTTTAAGTTTTCTAAATGAATTTTTGAAAGGTCAATTTTGGTAAATGAGACTTCATTGTAGTCTATTATTGAGATGTTTAATTTTTCAAATATTGTTTTTAAGTGTTGGAAATTATCAGAATCAGACAAGAATTGATAATCAATATCTTCAATTATACTTCCATATTCACTATGGCGAATTTTCTCAATGCTTTTGTTGAAATCATAAAATTCTGTTTTATGTTGAATTTTAAAAACTGTTTGCCAAAATTCTTTTTGATAATCAGACATATCTAATAAAGATTTTGCTTCTTGCAAAACTTCATTACCATATTCTGAAATTATTGAGTGTTCCGTATCTTCAATATCATTTCTAAAACAAGACCTAAAATCTAATTTATTTTCATTTACCTGAAAAACAATTGTAATTATTTCAGAGACCAAATCGCATATAGTTGAATTTCTCTTTAGGCTTTTTAAATCATAAAAAGCATTTGTTTTAATGTAAAAGTTGTTTCCTTTATTTATAAAATCAAACTCTTCAAGCTCAATTTCGCTGTTTTTAATATCACAAGAAATTCGATTACAAATTTCTATGTTTAAGGATTTGATACTTTTTACTTCACGATTAATTTGTTTTTGCTTGTCAGCTGTAATTTTACTTAACCTTATTGATAATAAGTATGGTTTTATTGAACGTAAATATTCATTCAACCATTGTGTCATTGAAGTGTTAAGTTCTTTTGATTTAACTTTTACCTTAAAGTCTTTGAATGTTTTTATTCCAAAAAATGTTGATACTTGGCTCTCGCCAATTCTTTTTGGAAAATTAAGAATAGGTTCTTGGTTAATTATCTTTTTTGGCAGTTTTGAATTGTCCGAATAATAGACTTCTGAACAAGCGAAATAATCACTATTTTTTCCTTTAGTTGAAAACAGTTTGAAATCATCAGTTATTATAAGTTCCTCTTTGTTTTTCCTGTAATGTTCAAAAGCTAATTTGTATATTTTTTGAGTGGTTTTTCCTTTAGTGTCTCTTTCTTCTAATGAGCCTAAAATTTCACTAACCCTTTCAATTGATAAATCACTAAAATTTTCTTTTGCTCCTAATTCCAATAGTATAGAATCAATTTTATCTTTTTCAATACGATATTTAGTAAATAACTTATGAGAATAATCAATATTCGTATCGTTAATGAAAGCCAATTTTTCATCAGTAATTAATAGGTTGTTAAATATCTCTTGTTGTAAAAGTTGATATTTAATATAGGATGGTTTTACATCAATTTTATGGTAATAATATCCTTCTCTTTCTGCTTTTTTGTCATATTCCAAACTATCTTTATTGTAAGTGTCGTTTAATTGTTGATTTAAAAAACTATCACTTAAAAGCCAAAGAATTAGTTTTTCTTTACTTATTTTATTAAGTATTATTTCAAAATTTTCAATTTTACTAACACGTATATATGAATATCTAAAACTTGCTGGTTTTACTATTTTATCAAAGACAAAACTTTCATATTGATATTCTGGTTCAAAATCAGTTTGTATTTTGGTATGTTTATTAACTTTTAAAAAATCTAATAAAAAGCGTTCAACAGAAATAGAGTCTTCTTTTTCTAATCCTAAAGTTTTTCTACTTGAAACAAACTTATTTTTTGGTAGAATACCTTTAAATAAATCTTCCGTAAGTTCTCCTGAAGGATAATCTCCTGAAAGATAAAGTTCATTTGCTAATTGAATTTTACCACTTTGTGTAATGATTTTAACTTTAGAAGTATCTGGGTTTGTTGTTTCGTTTAAATCTTTGTGAATATTATACAATGACATTATCATTTTCTTTGTAATAATGTTTTCGTCATTTTTGCTTTTGGATTTTTGAATTAGTCGATTGGTTTCGGTAATTACTTTTCCAATTACTGGAATTGGTTCAAAAGAGCGAATTCTAACAATCTCTTTTAGTCTTCTTTGTAATTCTCTTGCTTTTTCTTTGTGATTAGATAAATCATACTTGTTAAGTAGCTTTGTGTAGAAATATTTATTTAAAAAGTCGATTTTAACAAAATCTGGTAAACTGAATTTTTCAGATTTAGTAGTTGGTGGTGTAAAGACAGAAATATTTTTATCTATCACTTTTTTATCTTCATTCAATAAAAGTGAGTATTCCTCATTGTTTGAATAAAACGAATTGTCTTGTTCTAGTATATAAATTAGGTTAACTCTGTCATTTAATGTTTTTATTCCTTGACTAATTTCATCAATCTTTTCAATAAAATTTTTCGATTTCAATACCCAAAAACTTAATTCTAATTCAGTTGATAGCCATTGTTTTAATTCTAAATTGATAGGTATTAGAAGATTTGAAAAGTAGTTAATGTTGTTGGTTTCAATAATGTAATTTGTAAAATCATTATTATACATTAAAGTATCTGATAATTTTCGATAAAGACCATCTACACAGGGAAACAATTCTAATTCTTTAATTTTTTCATTTATGTTTTCATAGAAATTTAGGTCTGTCAAAACTTTGTTTTTGTTGTTATAGTTTAACAACTCTAATGGTTTCCAACTAACTTTTTCTGTCGATACTTTTTTTGCCGTTTCAATGATAAGTTCTATTAGTTTTTCAAGGACAAACTGATTCTTATCTGATTTAACTAATTGATTTCTTGAACTATCCAAATCAAATGTTCCGTGAACAACAAATGGAAATTCTAAATTAACTTTTGTTGGAAAAAAAGTAAATAGCAAATCGGTTTCATTCTCAAATCCTATAGGAATTGCAATCTTGAGTTGGTAATGTTCCTTTTGGGTATTTGTATTATCTTGATACTTTTCTTCAAGAAGTCCCGTTTTTTCATAAACAGTCCATTTTTTACTTCCAATTGAAATAGGTTTCTCAATTGATTTTTCTCCCTTTATTTCTATGTCATTAATATCATCAAAACCTTGAATTTTAATTTTTTTGATATTATTGAGAAATAGTAAAACTTCTTCCTTTAAGTCATTAACTTGTGTTAGGATGTCATCAAAAAATTGATGTCGATAATTAATTTCTATTGATGTAGTAAAGTCTTTATGATTTGAAGATTCCTTAATTATTGGAATAGCTAAAAAAGGTAATGGATTTACATCTTTTGAAAATGAAAATTCATTAATAATATCTAATCTTTGATTTTCATTGAATAGGTCGTGAAATTCTTGTTTTCTTTTTTCTTCCGAAAATTCAACTGTAGTTCCATTACTAATGATTGTAATACTGTCGCTCCAATTAATAATAGAACGAAAACCTAAACCCTTATTTCCAATGTATGATTTTTTTAATTTGGAAGAAAGATTTTGTATCATTAATGACCTATATCCTTCTTTGGTAAATGCTTCTCCTTTATTTGATATTGTAAGAATTGATTTTTTAATGTCAATTTTAATCAATATTTCATTTGAACCTGCATCATCTGCATTTTGTATTAGTTCTAATAATTGTCTGCCATTATAGTCTTTGGTAGTTTCTTTTTCTCTTTTATATGCTCCAACCATTTCGGCATAATTCTCCTTAAAGAGTTTTCTTTTTTTTGCTATTTCTTTTTCAACTATTTTCTTCATTTGCAATTTTCAAGCGTTGGGAAAAAACAGCTCTTTTGGTTTTTTTAGCGTTGGCTAATGTATCGGCAAAAAACCAAATGTGCTGTTTGTGCGGCTGGTTTTCGGTATGAACGGTAATGATAAGCGCCGGATGCATGCCGATAGGCTGCTCTGGCGTCTTATCTATTGTTCTCAGCTTTTTTCTAATTCTCTTTAATACATTCCACAAATTTATGGTCATTTATTATTTCTTCAAGAATAGCTCTCAAATATGTACGCAAGTCATTCTTCAGATATTCTAAGACAAAACTTTCTTC
>JAJRRO010000068.1 GCA_024279425.1 Bacteroidota bacterium
AATAGAAATAGTAAGAATGTTAAAGAAAGATCAACTGTTGGACCCTAAAAATTCAATTTACAGATCCTTTATCCCATTGGCATCATAGAACAAGGTCCAAATCAAACTTTTATACTTATTTTGAACAGATGCGACAGAACCAGCATAGGCAAATTACTTTGGAGTTTCTCTAACCATCTTAAAATGGCTGGAAAGTTACACAACAATTTTAACGATTTCAAAAAGCACTTCATTTACCATGCTCACTTTCATCCGCTGTGGGTGGTATACTTTGGCCGCTCTATCCACTTACAAATAGAATCGACTTTTTTAGTGGTTCACTTTCACCCGTTTTGGGTGGCTCACTTTAATCCGGCGCGGGTGGTATACTATGACCGTATTCACATAATACCCACTTGTCCAAAATTTGCCGCCCCAAAGCAATTTCTTCACCTCTAGATGAAGCCTGAAAATTTCCTTCGCCGTAATGCTCTTGATCGCTCTGATCATCTTTTTAGGAGCATTCGACGGAACCCTCTGAATCAGAAAATGAACATGGTCCCCATCAAGACCAATCTCCAAAAAATGGATATCGTACCGCTCCTCTATACCAAGGCAAATATGCTTCAAAGTATCAGAAATACCCTCATCAAGAACATTCCTCCTATATTTGATAGGACAAACAAAATGATACAGCAACAGACTCTTGTTATGACCCTTGTGAATATGTTCACTCATAATCATAAAAATACATTTCAATACGCTACCCCGAGCCAGAGCCTCTAGGAATTCTAATGATTAAACAATAACTTTATGGTTTAGTTTGAACTATGAAAATTCTAATCGCAGAAGACGAACTTGCCTTACAGCAGTCTATCGCAACATATCTTCAAAGGGATGGGAATATATGTGAAGTGGCTTCCGATTATAAGGATACGGCTTACAAGGTCGATTTATACGATTATGATATAATTATTTTGGATATCAACTTGGTTACCGGTAGCGGACTCGATATTTTAAAAGTGCTGAAAGAAGAAAAAAAGAACGCTGGCGTTCTCATTATTTCAGCTAACAATTCCTTGGATGATAAATTGGAAGGTCTGGATTTGGGTGCGGACGATTATTTAACCAAACCATTTCATTTGGCGGAGTTGAACTCAAGAATTAAGGCAATTCTTAGACGAGGAAAATTTGGCGGCGATGAAACCATAACGTTTAACGAAATCGAAATCAACACTAGATCACGAACTGCTTATATCAGTGACAAATCGATTGCGCTTACCAGAAAAGAATACGATTTGCTGCTTTTTTTTGTAACCAATAAAGGCAGGATTCTTTCCAAAGAAATCATTGCGGAACATTTATGGGGAGACCATAGTGATTTGGTGGATAATTTTGATTTTATTTATGTCCATATCAATAACCTTAGAAAAAAAATGACATCCAAAGGCGCTAAGTACATAAAGACCGCATACGGAAGTGGTTATAAATTTATGGAAGATTAAATTGTCGGAGAAAAATAACAAAATTAGGCTCATACAAAAGTCCTCCCGAACCTTCTTGGTTACGAGTGCACTATTGATGGTGCTCAGTACCGTTGTACTTTTTTTCTACGTGAAGTCCCTACTGCAGACGGAAGTGGAAGAAGAGCTTTTCTCTACGGAGGCCAGAATAGAAACTGCCCTATTGGAAAACAAGCCTCTCTATACATTACCACCCGTTGTAGAAATTGTGGAAGTTGTGGACCTAGAAGCTCAAATACTAAAGGACACCCTTATTTATGACCCTTCTCAAGACGAACTTGAAGAATTTAGAGAGCTTTCATCCTTTAAAAAGGTAAATGGCCAGAATTACAAAATTACCGTCCGCAGTCTTGTAGTAGAGTCTGATGACATTCTTATAGCAGTGGTGGTTTCCTATGTTATTATCATTGTACTTGTTTTTCTTGTGCTCTTTTATTTCAATCGAGCGTGGAGCAAAAAATTATGGAGTCCGTTCTTTGCCAATCTCGAACAAATGAAAAAGTTTTCATTGTCAACAGAGACACCAATGCAATTGGTAGATAGCGATATTCTAGAGTTCAGCGAATTGAACAAAGAGGTCATGCAACTGACGAATAAAGTCAAAACGGATTATAAAAATTTGAAACAGTTTACGGAAGACGTTTCCCATGAGCTTCAGAATCCCCTGGCCATTATTCAGGCTAAAGTTGAGAACATCATTAACGGAGATGGTTTGAACGAAGTACAGTTTGAACACCTTACCTCTATTCAAAAAGATATTCAACGACTTACCCAAATGAACAAACGGCTGACACTCTTGACCAAAATAGAGAACAATCAATTTGTGAAGGTTAAAAAAGTAAATATCGCGAAAAATATGGGCGAGACCATACAGAACTTCCAAGAGATTTCTTCAACGAAAATCAATTATAGCGATAAGGAGGATATTCATGTTCAAATGGATCCATATTTAGCTGAAATACTCTGCAACAATCTTATTTCAAATGCGATAAAGTATAGCCCTGAAGAGGGTAAAATTGAAGTACGTACATCAGGAAATACGCTATCGATTTCCAATCAGGGGCCAAAGGCTTTGGAAAAACCAGAAAATCTGTATTCCCGTTTTTACAGGGAGTCGGAAACCACTAAATCTACTGGATTGGGATTGGCCATTATAAACCGTATTTGCGAGTTGTACCGATTTGAAATCAGTTATCATTTTAAGGAAAACCACCATATTTTTTCCATTACGTTTTGATTTATACTCCTTGGCTATTATCAGTATCGTAAATCGATGCTAACTTTAAGTTCTCTTTAGGTTTTAATCCTACTTTTGGGCTTCATCAAAAAATCAGTAACCAAAATGAAGAGAATTTTATATCTTTTTTTCCTTAGCACATTCTCAACACTTTTCGCACAAGAAAACATAACGATTAGCGGACGATTGTTTGATTCCGAAACCAAAAAAGAATTATCCTTTGCCAATGTCTCGGTACATTCTTTTGAGGACAATTCTTTGGTGACTGGAGCAATTACCGATGCAGATGGAAGATTCGAAATTCAGGGAGTTTCTTTGGGAAAATATTATGTTAACTTTTCATTTATAGGATATACCGATATTGAACAAACCTTTGTTGCTGGTGGTTTAAATACGATATTCGATTTAGGTAAAATTGAACTAGCACCTTCAATAGAAACATTAGAAGAGGTTGAAGTTACGGGCAAGCAAGCCACTACGAATTCCTATTTGAACAAAAAATCATTCAGACTAAATGATAATATTGCCCAATCGGGCGGTTCTGTTTTGGATGCAATGAAAACTATGCCTGGAGTCGCATTTGATCAGGAAGGAAAAGTGGTCCTTCGCGGAAGTGATAAAGTAGTCGTCCTAATAGATGGGGAGCAAAGTAGCCTTACCGGGTATGGAAATCAAAAAGGACTTGGAAATCTTCCAGCTTCCAATATCGACAAAATTGAAATCATCAATAATCCATCGGCAAAGTATGAAGCCAACGGTTTTGCGGGTATAATCAATATTATTTATAAGAAGGAAAAGCAGGAGGGGTTTAATGGAGATGTCGGACTTTCTTTTGGTTTAGGCGCGCTTGGCAAGCGTAAAAGTGATACCAGAACCGATTTGGGCAGTTTCTCTATCAATCCAAAACTAATTCCCAGTATCAACCTGAATTACAAAAAAGGGAAACTCAATTATTTTCTACAATCAGAATTCATCCTCCAAGAAGCGCTGCCGAACAATGAATTTACAACCCGTAATTATGATGATGGACGTAATATTATTTCCCAAGTACCTGAAAACAGAAAGCAGTTTCGCTCTATTATTAATGGTGGTATTGATTACAATCTTGATGAGAACAACAACTTAACTTTTTCTGGCCTATATGATCGTGAAAAACATATAGATACCGCACAAGTAGCTTTTGTCGATTTAAATACGGACTTCAGAAACCGATTTTATAATTGGAGGGAAGAAGAAGTTACCCGTTACATCAACATAACGTTAAATTATAGGTACAAATTTAAGCAGGCAGGTCATACCTTAAATGTCAATGCACAGTATACCCAGGGATTGGAGGATGAGACCTATTCTCTGAATGATAGTTCTGCCGTCCGTGTAGGAAGGGATATGACAAACATCAGAGCCATCGAAAATACCTCCAGTTTTTCAACGGATTATGTACGCCCACTAAAGAATGGGCGTATAGAGCTTGGCGCCAAGCTACGCATACGAAGATTGCCCGTGGATTATACAATTACCCCAGGAAATAATTCAATCATTTATCCTGGTTTGGGAACGTTCTCCGATTGGGGTGAAAATCTGTATGCCGGCTATGTTAACTATCTTTTGGAAGAGGAAAGGTATGATGTTGAAGCGGGACTACGCGCCGAACAGACGGATGTATTTTACGATTTGGATCCGGGAAACATCTATTACCCCAATAATGATGATTATGATTATTTGGAATTATTTCCAAGTGTCCGGTTTACCTACAAATTGAACGACAAAAATAAGTTTTCAGCTTTTTATAATAGACGTGTCGACCGCCCAGGAGAACCAGAGTTGCGGGTCTTTCCTAAATACGATGACCCCGAATTGTTGAAAGTGGGCAATCCGTATCTGAGACCACAGTTTACTGATGCTTTTGAACTGGCACATAAATATTCTTGGGGCAGGGGTTCTGTTTATTCGGCAGTATATCATAGACTTATTAAAGATCAGTATATGCGTATTTTTAGTATTGACAACTCCAACCCCGATTACGATATCGTAAACCGAATTTATCAAAATACAGGTAGTGCCACTAATACAGGTGTAGAGCTATTGTTTAGTCATGATATTACCAATTCCTTCAAAGTTTCAGCAAGCTTTAATGGTTATATCAATACCATCGATGCCTATCAAGGCATCTTACTATTTCCATTTGAACGACCGTTCTTTATTGACGAATCAACTGATGAGGCGTGGGATGCAAAACTTACGAGCGAGTTCAAATTACCCTATGAAATAGAAGCACAATTAACCGGAGTGTATTTCTCCGACAAGAATATTCCTCAAGGAGAGCAGCTGGGTCGTTCCTCGGTGGACATAGGCCTTAAAAAGAATATTTGGGATAGTAGAGGAGAACTAACCCTTGCTGCTACTGACATCTTTAATACTTTTGGAATACAACAAGAAGTGGAAAGTGAAGGTTTTATTGCTCATTATGAGAATTATTATGAAACTCAGATTATTCGCGCTGGCCTCAAATATCGGTTTTAAACCCTCCTTTTTATTAAATCCCTCTTTAGAATTGCTTTAGTCCCTCTTTAGATTTGGCTACTACCTTACATATTGTAATTCAATCAAATATTGAAAATCATGAAAAAAACAAAACTTTTAGGAACAATCGTATTTACCGTTTTGGTGGTCTTTAGTCAATTCTCTTTTGTTCCTTCCAATGATGTTCCACAAAAGGTAAAGGACGCCTTTTTTAAAAAATTCCCAACTGTTAACGTACTGGAATGGAGTCAGGAACCAGAAACCGAGTGGGAGGTTGAATTTGATATGGATGGCATGGAATATTCCGCTAATTTTTTGGAAGATGGTACTTGGAAGGAGACAGAGCATAAAATAAAGAAGAACGCCATTCCCAAAAACATACGCCTTTTAATCAAAGCAGAGTTTCCTAAATTTCGAATAGAACAGGCAGAAATTGTTGAAAACCCTCAAGGTGTTTTCTATAAACTAAGGCTTGAAAAAGGCAAAAGCGAAATAGAAGTCGTAATCGACAAAAATGGTTACATTGTCAAAAAGGACATAAAGACCGATTAGCTTAGGATTAAGCTCTATTTTTTGCTTCGTAAACTTTAAGATTTCTTTAGATTTCGATTTTACATTTGATTGTAAACAATCTAAATATGTGGTCAAGAATCTTTCCAAAGCGCTTTATTCTATTAAAAGCATTTGTCCTTCTTTTTTTGGCAATTTCCCTTTTGGTCAGAATCAGCTTTTTTGTTTGGGATTTTACAGAAGTGGATAAAGGTATTTTTGGACTGTTAAGAACTTTTTTGACAGGCCTGTTTTTTGATTTGGGAACAATCTCTTTTTTTACAATCCCATATTTAGTCTTTTTGTTGCTATTTCCTGTCAAATGGTATGGTTCTATTGCTGACAAAATCATCACAAGCATTGGATTTTTTATTGGAATACTTATTGTCTATTTCTCCTTTTTTGGAGAATTTACATTTTGGGATGAATTTCAGCGACGATACAATTTTATAGCTGTGGATTATCTTGTTTACACGTATGAGGTAGTGCAGAATATTAACGAATCGTATCCCCTGCCAATTTTAATATCTTCCTTATTGGGCTTGGTTGCTCTGAGCATTTTCGGAGTTTCTAAAATGGGATTCTTCCATAAAACTTTCGACAATGAAACTTCTTTTAAAGAAAAGGCAATAGCCGCTTCACCTTGGTTTGCAATAGTATTATTCTTTGGGCTGTTTATTACCAATGACCATGCGGATTGGTCAAAAAACAGATATAACAATGAACTGTCAAAATCAGGAATCTATTCGTTCTTTGCAGCCTTTAGAAACAATGAACTGGCCTATACCGAATTCTATAATACGATTCCAGAGGAGGAAGTTTTTATCAAGGTAAAAAGTAACTATGAGGCCAGCGGGGATAGGTTCGTATATCCTAATAAAATGAAAATCTTCCGTGAAATAAAAAACACGGATAGCATCCAAAAAATTCAAAGGCCCAATGTCATTTTTATATGCATCGAAAGTCTAAGTGGAAGCTACCTTAACTCATTGGGCGGAGACCGAAACATCACTCCCACTCTTGATTCTTTGGCCAACGAAAGTGTTTTTTTTACTAACCTTTTCGCTACAGGAACTAGAACTGTTCGCGGCATGGAGGCCATTACGTTGTCTATACCACCTACCCCAGGGCGTAGCATAGTTAAACGGAAAAATAATACCGGCCTTTTTACCATTGGTGAAATCTTCAAAAATAAAGGATATGAACGCAATTTCTTTTATGGAGGAGATGGATATTTTGATAATATGAACTCCTATTTTGGTGGAAATGGGTTCAATATTGTGGATCGAGGTCGTGGCTTTTTATTAGATAAGAGTATCAAGACTACCCGAACCAATATCGAAAATGAAGAAGTGTCTTTTGAAAATGCCTGGGGTGTTTGCGATACTGACATCTACAACAAGGTAATCAAAGAGGCGGATAAAGCACATGAAACGGGCAAGCCTTTTTTCGACTTTGTAATGACCACCTCAAACCATAAACCTTATACTTATCCCGAAGGGAAAATCGATATTCCCTCTGGTTCCGGTAGAAGTGGTGCCATAAAATATACAGATTTCGCCATAGGCAAGTTTTTAAAAACTGCACGTACAAAACCTTGGTATAAAAATACGGTCTTTGTGATTATGAGTGACCATTGTGCCAGTAGCGCTGGCAAATGGGAATTGGATGTGCGAAACTATCATATCCCCGCCATGATCTATAACCTGCCGAATATCAACCCTCAAAAAGTAAACAAGTTGAGCTCTCAAATCGATATTTTCCCAACGCTTTTTGGTTATTTGAACTGGGACTATTCCTCCAATCTTTTTGGGGTGGATATCACAAAAATGTCACCTTCAGACGAACGTGCTTTTATCGGTAACTATAGAAAACTTGGTTTGTTAAAAGAAAATAAAGTTATGGTACTCGGTGATCAGAAAAAAGCCAATTTTTATCAATGGAACCCTGCTGACAATAATCTAAATATGTTGCCTATGGATAAGGATTTCCTAGAGAACACCATTTCCTATTATCAGGTAGCAGATTACCTCTATTCCAATGGGGGTCTAAAAATAGAAGAATAATCGGTTTGAAGCATATTCATTTCATAATAAATCCAATAGCTGGCAATGGCAGATCATCATTGACCAAGGAATTTCTTGAGCAGTTTTTTGTAAAAGGCTATCATCATTTGACGGTTAAGTATTCAAAATTTAAACAGCATGCTTGCGAGCTGGCTAAAAAATCCATTACTGAGGGTGCTGATATTATTGTGGCATGCGGAGGGGATGGCACTATAAATGAAGTGGCCTCTTGCCTTGTAAATACTAAAATCCCATTGGGTATTGTTCCCATAGGCTCGGGTAACGGCTTGGCTTCAAACCTTCAAATTCCAAGGAATTTAAGGCAATCTTTAGCAGTAATTAGGGAACAGCAGACAACCCACATCGATGTGGGCCAAATCAATAATCAATATTTTTTTAGCAATACGGGGGTAGGTTTCGACGCGAGCGTCATTAAATACTATGAATCTTCCAAAAATCGTAACCTCATCGGTTACATAAAAGCCTGCCTAATCTCATTGAAAAAACCAAACACTGGTATGGGTCTGAAAGTTCGAATTAATGATATGAACCTGATGGTCGATCCGTTTTTGATATTTATTTCCAACTCCAACGAAATGGGCTATAGGATCAGTCTTACACCCAAAGCCTCTTTGCAAGATGGTCTTTTGGATGTCATGGTCATTTCTAAAATCGGAAGGCTTAAGGTGTTCTGGTTGGGGGTTTTAATGCTCTTCAATAAGCCCTACTTGTTAAAGGAAGCCAAAAGTTTTCAGACCAAGAATCTGGAACTTTACAACGACACCCAAATACATTTCGATTCACAGATTGATGGAGAACTGCGACAGATAAAGAGCAAAACTATTTCTATTGCAATTCAGGACCAAGCATTAAGCGTCATCGTACCTAACACTATTGATCTTTGTTCTCAAAAAACGACTACTGCGGCACTTTAAGTTGTCTTAAGAATTGGGACTTACATTGTTCCAATAATTTATAATAGAGTCCGGATGGCTTGAAAACTTCACTCCATTCCGTGTAAAAATAATTCGTAATGATTTTTTTCAGCGATTCAAAAAAAAATGCAAAACCCAACTTTTAAGTATGCCTTATTTTTTTCTTGGAGCTATTTTTTTTCTCGGAATTTATGGGTCAACCGCTCAGGACAAAATCATTGAGACCATGGGAGATGTTATTCTATTTGCATTACCTGCAGCTGCCGTGACCAATACATTGGCTGTTGGCGATTATAAGGGTACCTGGCAATTTGCAAAAGGTTTTTTGGTAAACCAAGCTTTGACCATTGGTTTAAAGCAGGCGATAAACAAACCAAGACCCTTTAACAATGGTGATTACGCCTTCCCCTCGGGACATACCTCAACAACATTTCAAAGTGCTTCATTTATACAAAGACGATATGGATGGAAATATGGGTTGCCCGCTTACGCTTTGGCCGGATTTACAGGATTTAGTAGAATTGAAGCTAATAGACATGATGGATGGGATGTTTTGGCTGGTGCCATTATTGGTGTTGGCAGTACTTATTTGTTTACTACACCCTATCAAAAAAAGCATATGGAGTTAACATTTGTTAATGGAAAAGGAGATTATTTGTTGGGTTTTAAATATAAGTTTTAAAAAGAACAAGCAGTTACGTTTATATCACTTATAGGTTTACGGTTATTCTATTCAGGATGGTTGAAATAAGGTTATAATATTTTTATACAGCTTTTAAAATTTAAGGGAATGAAAATGAATAGAGCCAAAAAATATTGCAAAAAGTTATTTCTTAAAAGTAGTTGTATATCTATGCCCTTTCATAATTTTCAGCATACCCTAGAAGTTTTTGAAAATGTAAAGAAAATAGCCTCCTATGAAGACATATCCAAGGAGCAACTAGAGCCAATACTGTTGGCAGCTCTATTTCATGATACGGGAAATGCGTTTAGATTCCAAGGCCATGAATATGTCAGTCGTACTTATGCCATTTTATTTATGGAAAAAAACGGGTACAATGAAAAGTTGACCGAAAAAGTTTGTAACAATATTATAGCGACCAAAATACCACAAAACCCAACAAATATTTATGAAAGCATTATTTGCGATGCAGACCTGTTTCATCTTGGAACTAGATCCTATGGCTCAAAAAATGAAATGTTGCGCAGGGAGTGGTCGAAGTACTTAGAACTGGAATATTCCGACGATGAATGGAAGGATCTGAACATTGAATTTATGAAACAGCATCGATTCCATACAAAATATGGGAAGGAAATCTTAAATCCTGTAAAACAGGAAAACTTAGAAAAATTGGTCTCATCGGCTCAAAAAATGATATAATCAATACTTGTTTTATGAAAACCTTCAATTTGATTGTAATGCTATTTCTATTCAATTTCACCTTTGCCCAAGAGGTAGATTCTCCTAAAGAAATTGCCAGAGAAACCACAGTGCAAGAAATAGGGGGCCATGGACAATTTGTGCCAGCTGCAGCGTCGTTAGTGGCTATTTGGGCCCATAAGGATAAAAAGGGGTTTTGGCAATTTTCTAAATCTTTCGGTACCAATTTGGCATTTACCTATCCTCTAAAACATGGTATTAACAAAACATGGAAGTGCTACATTAGACTGGACAGTGAGTTAAGATATTCTTGCTAGAACCTAAATTAGCAAAATGTCAAAAAAGAAAAGAATTTATTCATGCTTTATCGTTTCAGATATCAGATCTCCCTCTTCCGAAAACCCCTGTATCGAAAATAGAAGCCCTTTCGGTTTATGTTGCTTTAAGATTTTGAAAAATACTTCGCCATTTTTATCGGTCTTTAGAGTTGGTTTCCAGTCAACTTCCATCCAATCTTTAACACCGAT
>JAJRRO010000069.1 GCA_024279425.1 Bacteroidota bacterium
ATGAAAGAAATCATATTTTTTATATTTTGGGCTTCTATGTTATTTTTATTCCAACAAACCGAGATCAATCATATCGGTAACAAAAGCATCATCACGCTCGACTAAGCCAAGATTTTGATAGCAAGGCAAGCACGTCAGATCTAATAACATATCTTCATAGACCGCCGCAAGCTCCCCTTTTTCAAACATTTGACTCCAGAAAACAGCATAAGCCCCAAAATTATGCTTTTTATAATTATTTTGTGACGTGTACTTAAGTGATTTATTAATATTGACTACTTTTGCCTCAAATTGTTCATAAGACCTAAGCGCATAATGAAATATTTTTATATTATGATTCCACCCAGCGTATCGTCGCCTTAATAACTTATCAATAACATGCCTTGCGCCATGATTCCCTCCCCCTACATTAATTAGTCCATTAGGGTTAACTAATACTTTATGCAAATTAGGTGTTAATAACAAATTATGTTTATTCGCCTCAAAATTTTTTTCAAGATTAATATTAAGTGTGTTTTTTGCCTGCCACGGAGAAGAAAACCATTCTTTAGGTGCCTGCTTTGTTGGCAACACATTGACTCTTTCTACTCTTAAAACCGTATCAATACGATTTAAGCCCGTCAATAAATCCCCTGATTTTGGAAACCAAAACTCATCGGCGTCATTTTCAATGACCCAATCAAAACCTTCTCGTCTTGCAATGTGAGAAAGAAAAGTCATATTTTTGGACTGATTATGATCAGGGGTTAAATCATCAAATACCGTTAAATTAAATTCTGATTTAAGACTCTCCAATAACTCTCTTGTTCCATCTTTAGAGTTATTATCCATCACAAAAAAAACCTTTAACCCCTTTTAAAGCATGATAACGAATGCTTTGTTCGATAATATCCACTTCACCTTTTACTTGCATCGCCATCGCTAAACGAATGGGCTCTTTACGCCGTTTATTTCATAAGTAACGCAGGGTACCTACCGTAAACCCTCCAAACTCTTCAACAAAACTCATCGAGACTCCCTCTTAAGGTACCAATTCACAAACGCCTGAATACCCTCTTCAATTTCCGTAGCAGGCTTAAAGCCCACATCCTCCATTAACTCACTCACATCTGCATAAGTTCTAGGCACGTCTCCTGGTTGCATTGGTAGTAAGTTTCGTTTTGCTTTTTTACCCGTCGCTAACTCAATTGCTTCAATAAATCGAGCCAAAGTAATCGGTTGATTATTACCAATGTTATAAACTTTATAAGGCGCTTGTGCATTTGTCAGTTCTTGTGCTTCAGGCTCTGGAATTCGATTCATCACTCGAACAATCCCCTCCACAATATCGTCAATGTAAGTAAAATCACGTTCCATTTGCCCATGATTAAAGACATCAATGGTCTCACCTTTTAAGATTTTTTTCGTAAATGAAAAGTACGCCATATCAGGCCGCCCCCAAGGACCGTAAACGGTAAAAAAACGCAGCCCTGTGGTGGGAATATCATAAAGATGGCTGTA
>JAJRRO010000070.1 GCA_024279425.1 Bacteroidota bacterium
AAAATTCAGTAAACTACTTGAACTTGAAAATGTTCCAAAAGTCGGAGACTCAGACTTTCCGGAAGGATGGATTAATTACTATAGACAAGATGATGTTTCAGCTACTTCTTATTTTTATTTGAACAAGCCCTATAGCAATCTACCGGCTTTGCAATCAGTAGAAATACGTACTGCAAATATTGCTGAACAATGATTAAAATGAAACCTGCTACTTAATGCACAGCTATTGAAAATGGCATAGACATAATAATTACGAGAAATTTAAAAGGTTTTAAGACAGCGAAAGTCACAGCACTACACATTACCCCGTTGATGCTAAAACGTTACCAACTACAGAAATGACAAAAAACATATTACCTTTAACAAGTCTATGAAAATGAAAAAGCTTCTCCCTTTACCATGTATCTTTTTGGTACTTATCTCTTTATTCCCATTAATCATTTTTTCTCAAGAATTACGTGTAAGCACCGATGGGCGCCGGTTGGTCAATAAAGATGGTTCTGTTTTCTTTTATATGGGAGATACTGCCTGGGAGCTTTTCCACCGAACCAGTAAGGAGGAAACAGAAATGTATTTAAAAGACCGTAAGAAAAAAGGCTTCAATGTAATTCAAGCAGTGATACTTGCGGAAACTGACGGCTTGAACACACCTAATACAGAAGGGCATACACCTCTTATTGATAACAATCCCCTTAAACCCAATGAGGCATATTTTAAGCATGTTGATTGGGTTGTTTGCAAGGCAGAAGAGTTGGGGGTATACATTGCAGTGCTACCAACATGGGGTGATAAATGGAGAAAACAATGGGGTGTAGGGCCTGTAATTTTCGACACCCCTGATAAAGCCAAAAATTATGGGGCATACCTTGGCAAGAGGTATAAAAGCCGACCCAATATTATATGGGTCATTGGAGGAGACCGAAACCCGGATAATTCCTTGCATATTGAAATCAACAGGGCAATGGCAGAAGGTATAAAAGAGGGAGATGAGGGAAAACACCTAATGACCTATCATCCCATGGGTGGTAGTTCGTCATCTTTTTGGTTTCACAATGATAAATGGCTTGACTTTAATATGCTCCAATCCGGCCATAGTGTCATCAATCGCCTTGTGCATAAAAATGTGGGGGAAGATTATAATTTGAAACCTGTTAAACCTTGTCTCAACGGTGAACCCCAATATGAGGATATTCCTGTCGGGTTTACAGCGTTAAACGATCGGTTTACAGCTTATGATGCCCGTCAGGCTGCATACAGGTCAGTATTGGCAGGAGCTATGGGGCATACTTATGGCAATAACAATATATGGCAAATGTGGACAGAAAAAAGTGCCCCAATTCTTAATGCACGCATTCCTTGGTATGAAGCAATCCATCAACCAGGAGCCTTGCAGATGGGATATATGCGCAAACTTTTCGAGTCAAGACCTTTCCTTAGTATGATACCAGATCAAGATATTTTGGCCAAGGTATATGGACAAGATAAAAATATGATACGGGCAGCCATTGATAAAGACGGGTCCTTTACAATAGTTTATTCCCCGTACGGCAATCCAGTTCATATTAATTTGGAAGAACTCGCGGCAGATACACTTAATGGATACTGGTACAACCCACGTGAAGGTTTAAGCCACAAAATAGAGCCTTTTGCCAATACGAAAAAGTTAAGGCTTTTGTGCCGCCCTCAAGTGGTGCACGAACCGATTGGGTACTTGTGTTGGATGACAAACGCAAAAACTATCCTGATCCTGTAACCATAATCTTAAATTGATCACGACTTTCTATGGGTGCCAAAAAAATTAAAAAATTAAAAAATGCATTGATTATCACCCTGTGTATACTCTCAGTAGGCGCAAAAGGCCAAAAAATCAAAGTGATGGCCTATAATGTGGAATATGGCCGAAATGTTACAACCGAAGAGATGTCCTCATTTCTAATGCTCCAACAAGCTGATGTCATATGTTTTAATGAAGTTCCGGAAAAAGGATGGACTAAAAAAGTAGGTGGGTTTCTTGATATGAAATATAGTTATGAGGGTGATATAGCCTCGGCCAATCACAAAGAAAATTACAAAGACAAAACAAAATCTTACTATGGAAAATACAAGTCTATTTTAAGTAGATACCCTCTTGAAAACACACATGAGGTTTTATTGGAAGGCGTTCGTTGGTCTCCGGCAAGTGCCGTTGTCGCAACAATAAAGGTTTCAAAAAAGAAATCTTTGCTGGTTTTTAGTTTGCATATACCCACCGGGATAGACAATCCTAAAAAAAGCAAGGCATACCATTTAGCTCAATTATTAAAAACAAACTATTCAAATATTGATAAGATCGTTTTAGCGGGTGATTTCAATGACAGATATGATTCTGAACCCCTGAAGTTTCTGTATAATCAGGGTTTTATCAATCCGTATTCTACTTTAAACATAGACCTGTCTCAGGCCACAACCTTATCCCGTGAGAACATAAACGGTAAAGTAATCGATCATATATTGTACAAGGGAATCAAGGTAAAAAGAGCCGGTATCATCGAAGAAAAAACGCTTTCCGATCACAAACCGGTTTGGGCTGTTTTTAAATTAAGGTAGACTGAGGCTTTATTTATTGAGTATTAGTGTATAAGGCGTGTTAACACATAAAGATTTCTTTGTCTTATAGAACTAACGGATTTGCAATTTGAAAAGTTAAAGGGTATGGTTAAGAAGCCGTTATAATATTGGAACAGGGCAAAAGAAGTTAAAACAAAGAAAAATGACAAAAAACAGAACACTGGAAGCAAGAAAAAAACAGTTCAGGGAAAATCATTTAACTTCGTGAAAGCACTCTCTTAAATTTTAACCCAAAAAGTTCAGATTTA
>JAJRRO010000071.1 GCA_024279425.1 Bacteroidota bacterium
AAAAAATGCGCTGCAAAAAAGATTGCAGCGCACGTTCATTTGGTTAATATTATAATTTAAAAGCCTTTTTGACTTTTGGGACAAAGTCTAGCTTCTCCCAAGTAAATAATTCTACCTGCTTGGTGATTGTCTTTCCATTTACATGAAAAGTAATTTTTTTCTTGACAGGTTTACGACCCATGTGCCCATAAGCAGCAGTCTCAAAATAAATAGGAGATTTTAGTTTTAGGCGTTTGACAATAGCAGCCGGGCGCATATCAAAAATCTTCATCGCTATTTTGGCAATCTCCCCATCTGTCATATTGACTTTAGAAGTGCCATACGTGTCCACATATAAGCCGACGGGTTCTGCGACTCCGATGGCGTATGCAATCTGTACCAATAAATTATCTGCAACACCCGCAGCGACAAGATTTTTTGCCATGTGACGAGTAGCATAAGCTGCCGATCTATCTACTTTTGAAGGGTCTTTACCAGAAAAAGCGCCACCTCCGTGACCTCCTTTACCACCATACGTATCGACAATGATTTTTCTACCCGTCAAGCCTGTATCTCCATGAGGTCCTCCAATCACAAATTTACCCGTCGGGTTGATGTGGTACTTAATTTTATTATTAAAAAGTTTTTTGGTTCTTGCGGGCAATTTTTTAAGGATGCGTGGAATCAAAATCTTTTTTACGTCATTGGATATTTTCTTCAACATCTTCTTCTCAGCATCAAAGTCATCATGTTGAGTAGAAAGTACAATGGCCTCTATTCTAAGGGGCTTATGGTCATCTGAATATTCAATGGTTACTTGTGATTTAGAATCGGGACGCAAGTATTTCATTTGTTTGCCAGCCTTTCGGATAGCCGCTAATTCTTGTAAAAGTAAGTGGGATAGATCCAATGCCAATGGCATAAAATTATTGGTTTCATTGGTTGCATAACCAAACATGATACCTTGATCGCCAGCTCCTTGTTCATCCTCCTTTTTACCCACATCTACGCCTTGTGCAATGTCGGGAGATTGCTCATGAATAGCAGAAACAACTCCACAAGAATTGGCTTCAAATTGATATTCTGCTTTCGTATATCCGATCTTGCGAATCACATCTCTTGCAGTTTCTTGTACATCGACATAAGCTTTCGAACGCACCTCTCCCGCAATAACAGCTAGACCAGTGGTGACAAGAGTTTCGCAAGCGACTTTTGAGTTTTTATCTTGTAATAAAAAGGCATCTAAAATGGCGTCAGATATTTGGTCTGATACTTTATCTGGGTGTCCTTCGGAAACGGATTCGGAAGTAAAAAGGTAGGACATAGTTTATTTTTTTAGTTTGTACTGGAATTATGTTGCTTTTGCATGGGACAAAGTTAGGAAATGTTTTTGGACTGAAAAGGAATAACTTATAGTATTTTGACTTTCAAAACTTGTTTTTCTCCAATATAGCCTTCATATCGATCGCCTATGGCAATAGGACCAACACCTGCGGGAGTTCCTGTAAAAATCAGATCGCCCATTTTTAAGGTGAAAAACTGACTGACATAAGCAATGATGGCGTCAAAATGAAAAATCATATCTTTAGTATTCCCTAATTGGACGGTCTTTCCATTTTTCCGTAAGGAATACAATATCGGTTCCTCTCCTTTCGGAAAAGGAATAAAAGTGCCAATGGCAGCGGAACCATCAAAACCCTTTGAAATCTCCCAAGGCCATCCCTTTTCTTTCAATTTTTTTTGTAAATCCCTTGCGGTAAAATCGATCCCTACGGTAAATTCATCGTAGTACTTATGGGCAAATTGCTGCTCGATATGGCGACCATTACGACCTATTTTGAGCACCAGCTCCCCTTCATAATGGATGTCTTTGGAGAAGTTTGGATAAAAAAATGGCTTTCGAGGTTGTAAATAAGCACTATCGGGTTTTAGAAAAATAAGGGGCTCTGAGGGCACTGGGTTATTTAATTCTTTGGCATGCTCTGTATAATTACGCCCGATGCAAATGATTTTCATAGTGATTCGTTTGGCTATTAAATTCTTATTTTGGTAAATTGTTTTGGTATCGCCAATGTTATTTGAAAAGTGTTCGGACGCAGTATGTTAACTTTGAGTACCTTTGGGATGTCTTAATTAATATACGGAATGCTCAGGAAACTATTACAGTCAAGGGGAACATAATGACAAAAAGCGATTCTAATAAGTTGGTACACGGGGTATTGTTATTAATACTGGCCATTAATATTTTTAGTGTTTTTAATTTAGGTGCTTATAAATCAGCGGTGAGTGCAGGAGATGCTTGTGGGCTATATGGTTATTTACCCGCCTTTTTTATTGAGCATGATTTTGAATTTATTAGAGAGTTGGTGGGTCATGTGGAGGATTATAGTGGGGCGCAGGCAGGAGCCTATGTCAATAAATATACCAGTGGAGTTGCCATGCTCCAAAGCCCTTTTTTTGGAATGGGTCACCTTGCGGCTAAAGTTTTGGGAGCGCCCCAAGACGGTTATTCTTACCCCTATATTCTAGCTTTGGTTTTTAGTATTCAGTTCTATGTTTTTATGGGTCTGTTTTTATTGTCCAAGGTCTTAAAGAATTATTTTAAGCCAACGGTGGTAGCGACTGTATTAATAATACTTGCATTAGCAACAAATCTATTCTTTTTTACGAATTTAAGTAATCAGATGTCGCATGGTGATTTGTTTTTCCTATATGCTTTATTGATTTATGCAACAGAAAGATGGTATGCAAATCCCAACTGGAGAATGGCTATTTTAATAGGCTTTAGTGGTGGGATGATGACGATTATTCGCCCTACGGATATATTGGCAATGGTTATTCCCATATTTTATGGTTTGACGGATAGGCAAGCTGTAACAGCAAGAGTAGCTGTATTTAAAAAGTATTGGCCTCAGTTATTATTAGCGGTTTTTTTCTTTGCTTTGGCGAGTGTACCTCAGTTGTTATATTGGAAGACGGTTGCTGGACAATGGCTTTATTATAGTTATCGAAATGAAGGTTTTGATTTTTCAAACCCTCATATTTGGGGAGGGCTGACGGACGGTAAAAATGGGTGGTTGAGGTACACCCCTATTATGATTTTTGCTTTGTTGGGGATACGTTTTTTATTCAAAAAGAAAACTTGGTTGTGGCCCGTATTATTGTTTTTACCTGTATATATCTTTGTTGTGTATAGCTGGCACAATTGGTTTTATATTAATTCATTTGGATCTAGACCGATGGTGGGGCCTTATGCTTTATTGGCATTTCCATTAGGCTATTTTGTTTCATTTGCTTTCGCGAAAAAGTGGAGTAAAATCGTTTTTTTAGTTTTAGTTGTATTTTTCTCGGGGTTAAATATCTTTCAGACTTGTCAAGAAAGATGGGGTATCTCTAGTACCGAATATGCCTCAAATGCTTATTATTGGAAGGTTTTTGGGAAAACAAAAATGGATTATGCGATGCTGAGTACGTACGATTCAAATGTTGATCAACCTCGAAAAGTAAAAATACTATCTACTATTTATGATAATAAGATGGATGACACGACAAAAGCACATTTAGATTTTGTAAAGTATCATTCTCCTCCAGCAGCTTTAAAATTAAATAACCAGAACCATACGCTACATTTGGTTGAAAAACCTTTGAAAGATTTCAAGTCAGGTCAGTATTTGAAAATAAGTGGATGGTTTTATACAGAAGATTTCGTTAGTTGGTGGACATCCGCAGAAATCATTGGGTATATAGATGAAGGGGGTGATAAAACAATATGGAGATCCATGTGGATTCAAAATAAAATTGCTGCAGAAAAATCTGCCTTTTCCCTTAGAGGTCAGCAAACGAAGGTGTGGGGAGAAGTGTATTTTTATTACCGCATTCCCAAAGGCTTTAAACCCGATGATATGCTTCATGTGTATATTGCGAATAATCATCCTTCTACCGTCTGGGTAGATGATCTAAAAGTTGAAGTGTGTGAGCGATTGTAAAGTTTGATATTCGGTAAAAAAAGGCTATCTCACCTATTGGGAGATAGCCTTTCCTTTTTATTGCAACTTAAACATAACAGGTAGAATGTATTGTACTTTTACAGGTACTCCAGCCTTCTTACCGGGTTTCCATGTGACCTCTCCATTCATTTCATTAAGTACTCGTATTACTTCTTCTGCTGTTGCTTTATCTGCAGACCGGAGAATTCTGATTGCTTCAATCTTTCCATAAGTATTCACGATGAATTCTGCGATGGCTCGACCTTCTACGCCTGCTTTCCTTGACGATTTCGGGTATTGAAT
>JAJRRO010000072.1 GCA_024279425.1 Bacteroidota bacterium
AATAAAGTCAATAAAAGATTGAGATGAACGCTCTGTATTTCCTAATCATCGAAATGGGGCCAAGTCCGTATTGGGACTCCAACCAAAAGCTGAAACAAGCGTCCTACCAAAATAGTTGAAAGGGTAAAAACTGTTATACATCCCATAAAATAAAAGTATCCTCATTTACAATTATAAGCTACCTTTATTCGGTACGCTTGGCTTACATTATGGTTCAGTTCAATCTTGGGCCATCCAACACTTAAAAATTTAATAAAAGCGATGAACAACATAAAACTCCAACCCTTCTCCATGCTACTTATGGCCGTATTTCTACTATTAGGGTATAACAGCGAAGCACAAAACAATACCTCAACATCCCGTTTAACCGTTGAACCTATCATCTGGAATGTATGGCCCGGGGAAGCGCCGGGGGAAGAAAAGAAATTGGAACCTGAATATGACACCACCAAACCCGATGGTGAATTGGTCGCCGGTCAAAGGGTAATCCGTTTGACTAATGTGTCTGTTCCGCAATTGGCCATTTACAAACCTAACCCTGCGATTGATACCCGTACCGCTGTGGTCATCGCCCCAGGTGGGGGACATCAAATTATAGCCTACGACCTGGAAGGTACTGAGGTCGCGGGATGGTTGAATTCTATCGGGGTTACGGCCATAATCCTAAAATATAGGGTGCCGGGTGCAGCACGCAACAATGGTGTTCGTTGGATGGCCGCCGCCCAAGACGGTCAACGGGCCATGAGTCTGGTGCGCAGCCGGGCCAAGGAAATAGGTATTGACCCAAGCAAACTGGGTATCATAGGGTTTTCGGCACGCGGCACCCCCGTAAAGTATACGGCCTTGACGAGCAAGCGGCTCTATGACCCTGTGGATCAACATGACGAGGCCTCGTTTCGTCCCGACTTTGCCGCGCCCATCTATACCAGCGGCTTGCCTAAAGAAGCTGAGGTAAATGAGAGTTGCCCACCCTTCTTTATGGTGGTGACCAATGATGATTTTGGCCCGGTGATGATGGCTGAAATGTATATTGCACTGAAAAAAGCCAAGGTATCGGCGGAGTTCCATATTTATGAAAGCGGTGGCCACGGTTACGGATTACGAGCTACCGAATTACCCGTAACAAGCTGGCCCGATCGTATGGAGGAATGGATGCAAAGATTGGGTTTCCTTTAATTGCTGAGTACTTGCGGTGCGCATTATTTAATTAGGCCATGACGCCACACTAAACATAGTAAGGTATTGGATTTGAATTGTTGAGTATCTCGAAGATACATATACGATTTAAAAACAATAGGGCTACTTCAAAATTTTATTTGGCACTAAGTATGTCATGTACTGCCAGGACAGAAAGCTTGGAATCCACTTGTAGACGAGATACAATAGCCATTTGGTTTATTCAACCCAAATATATAAACGATTAACCCAAAAGAGGATTTCCTGCCCTCTCGACCCTTCCATAAGACTAGGGATACTCGAGTAATTTTTTAATGAAAGACTATAGATGGCAAAAACATAGTTCGTAATCTCCTAATAAACAAAGTGTTACAAATAATATTCTCTACACTTGTAGAATACATTTTTTTGTTCTATGTTTGTAGAGAATATGGTAATAGCAGAATAGATTAAGTAAATGAAACTATCAGTAACCGAAGAACAATTAATGCTGCATTTGTGGAAGCTGGAAAAAGCTTTTATGAAAGATTTACTGGAAGCCTATCCAGAACCTAAACCGGCCAATACAACGGTTGCCACCTTATTAAAGCGTATGGCAAACAAAGGTTTTGTCGGGTACACCCTCCATGGGTCGTCTCGTGAATATTATCCCTTGGTAAAAAAGAAAGACTATTTTTCAAAACATGTCAATAGCTTGATCAAACACTTTTTTGACAATAGTCCTTCACGGTTTGCCTCGTTTTTTACGCAAGAAACCAGCCTTACCAAGGCCGAGCTTGAAGATTTAAAAACGATAATCGATAACGAAATCAAAAAGAAATAGCCATGCTAATTTATATTGTAAAATCAAGTGCTTGTTTGGCGATTTTTTTATGTTTTTATATGCTGTTTTTAGAAAAAGAAAATATGCATGTATTTAAACGTTTTTATCTCCTTTTTGCGATTGCGATAGCTTTTGGCATTCCACTAGTGACATTTACCCAATATGTAGCGGCTTCTACTGAAACGATTCCGCAAATTATGGGGAACCTACCCCTTCAAAACGAAGCTCAATTTGCAACCGGACAAGACTACGCTCCAGCTGTATTATGGAGTATTTATGGATTGGGCGTTTTAGTTTTTGGCATACTATTCCTTAAGAGTCTAACCCATGTCCTTTTAACTATAAAGCACAATACTAAACTAGAAAACGACCATTTTACAATGGTTTTGTTACCGAATTTTGTAATTCCACATACGTTTTTCAATTATATATTTATAAATAGATACACGTTTGAAACGCAACAAATTCCTCGAGATGTGTTATTGCATGAAGAAGCACATGCTTTACAAAAACACTCTTTGGACATTTTGTGTATAGAAATACTTCAAGTTATTTTTTGGTTCAACCCACTAATGTATGTTCTAAAACACAAAATAAAAATGAATCATGAATTTTTAGCGGACCAAGCTGTACTAAAAACAGGAATCAATACATCTACCTATCAAAATATGTTATTGGCATTCTCATCAAATGCCTTACAACCACAGTTGGCAAATGCCATCAATTATTCATTAATCAAAAAACGATTTATTATTATGAAAAAACAAACTTCAAAAAAGGCCGCTTGGTTACGCTGCATGCTTCTTCTTCCCATGCTTTCTTTTTTATTATTTAGTTTTAGCGCCAAAATTTTGGTTCAAGAAGAAAAAACCAATGTCCTGGAATTCGAATCAACCGGGGTACAAGAAAAAGCCAGCCAAAAGCAAATTTTGGAATACAATGCTTTGGCAAAAAAGTATAATGGGCAACCTAGGGCCAAAAGAGTTTTTGAACTACAGGATTTAAGGCGTATGGAGTACTTATATGGCTTACTGGCCCCATTGCAAAAAAGAAAGAATGAACCTTTTCCTCTGCATCCATTACAGCATACTGCAACTCCAGATGTGAATCATACTATTGCAGATATAGAAATTGATGCTATAGACGTGGCAACTATAAATGTAGATATAGCTCCAAAAGTCAATGCCGCTTCTACAGATCATATTATTGGTTTGGCCCAAGGGGATGCCATTTTTGATTACAATGGGAAAGAAATTTCCAGTGAAAAAGCAATAGCATTGGCAGAAGTCACCGATTTCGTGGTGCAACGGGTTCCGGATAATCCTCAAAAAGTAGTGGTATATATGTCTGAAAATAGACCCAGTCCCCGTCAAATAAAAATACGCTCAAAAAAGTATTAGCTTAAAGAGTCCCGTCCAATACATCAAATACATGCTGACAGCTTATGCATCGCAATGCACTGCGACAAATTGATTGTGCCATAACTTCAGTTAACAAAGAAAACAGCTAATGAAAAAGCCAAGGTGAAAATAAACGGGCTATCGTATTGGAAATGACTTCGATATATAAGAGTCAAGCTTATTGGGCCAATGCATTCAGCAATCAAATTTAATACATACTAAAAAGATCAAGTCATGAAAAATTTAAGGCATCGCATAACTACATTACTAATTCTCTTTGTAGTTTTTAGTAGTTGTAATTCACAGCAAAAAATAAGTATTGAAGAGAAGATCAATGCATCGATTCAAAATTTGGAACATAATGGTTCTCTTTTAAGTGTGCAAGAAGCCATGGATAGCCTTGGATTAAAAGGCTTAAGCGTTGCTGTTTTTGAAAATTATGAAATGTCTTGGACTAAAACATGGGGCGTAAAGGATGTTGTTAGCAATGATAAAATGGATGAAAACACTGCCTTTTGCACAGCTTCTGTGTCTAAGCCAATTACAGCTACTTTATTTGCTATACTGGAAGAGAAGGGCCTAATAGATCTTAAAGCGCCTGTATCTTCCTATTTAAAAAGATGGAAACTACCTGAAGGCCCGTTGACAGCGGGAATTGATGTTACTTTAGAACATTTATTGAGTCACACAGCAGGAACCAGTCAACATGGCCACAAGGATTTATATGAAGGAGATACTATACTAACAGTAGTTCAAAGCCTAAATGGAGAAATCCCGCGAAGTAACAGTAACAGTGCATTGGAATTCTTAAATACCCCGGGTACATGGTGGAGATATAGCGGCGGCGGTTATGTTATTGCTCAAATTGCAGTTGAAGATCATCTAGGCCAATCATTGGTTGATTTGGCTGAAGCGTATTTATTTTCACCCTTAAAGCTTAAAAACACTACGTTTATTCAACCCAATGAGCCCGCGTTTTTTTTATCGAATATTGCAAAATCACATGATAGAAATGGAAAGATCATACGCGATGGCATTCAAATTTCACCCCAACTTGCACCCTCTGGTCTATGGAGTACGCCTACGGATATGGCCATTTTTATGATAGAGATCCAGAAAGCATTGAAGGGAGTTAAAACCAAAGTAATATCCAAGGAGGTGGCCCAACGCGTTACGGATATTGTGACTACCAAAGTCATGGGAGGCTGGAGTCTCGGATGGGAAAGGCGATTTGGCTTTGGGAATCATGATTGGTTCTCCCATGGAGGATCAAATGGTGGAATGGGAGGGCATATATATGCAACCATGGAAGGTGGAAATGGAATTGCCTTTTTTGGAAATGGTGGAAATGCCCAGCGAATCCCTATCTTAAAAAGTCTTCGTAACAGTATTATTACATCGCACGGCTGGACGCTTCCTTTGGATAGAAGTGCCTATAAAATCATACCCCAGGATATAGGGAATATGGCACGGGGAAATTACTCCAGTGTCTTGTTCGGTGAAATTGTACCTCTTGAATTTAAAAATGGACGCCTTTTTGCAAGGGATTTTGACGGTAGGCAACGGTTAGAACTGTTCTATCTAGGTGACAATACCTTTAAGGTAGATCAATCTAATAGAATTATTCGGTTTGATGCAGTAAACCCTGATGATGGTAAAAAATATATGGCCACCATCGTAAAAAATGGAGTGCACACCGAAATAGACTATGGGCTACTCAAAATTTCTGATACATTACCCTTTGAATATGTACAGGAGAACAATTATGAAAAAGCGTTGGAAGCCTACATAGAGGAAAAAAGTAAAAATCCAAAGAGTGGATTTCTTAGCGAGCGAACTCTTAATACTACGGGCTACCAAGAGCTTGCAAAGAAGAATCACGATATAGCATTATCCGTATTTAAAATCTATACTATTCTATACCCTGAAAGTGCAAACGCCTTTGACAGCTTGGGAGAGTTTTATATGGAAACTGGCCATACAAAGGAAGCTTTGATTAATTATAAAAAATCTTTGAAACTCGACCCGAAAAATGAGAATGCCAAAAAGATAATTGCCAAACTTGAAATGAAATAATAGACTGAATTAGCTACGGTGAATTAATGCTACGGGCTGTTGTACAAGGGTTTTTAGTGTAGTACGTAACAAGAGTCACTGTTCCAATTCATATTTTAAAATCAACCTAAATATTTTAAGTGAGTCATAAGGTCGTATGCCACCTAATCATTCGTTTCCGAAGTCCCTACGTGCACAATCAATCGGAGATTATGGGTGTAACCGGAATTAATCTTTATTTTCTTTTGGTGTATTTATTTTTTCATACACTGAGATAAACCAAAAAATCCCACAACTGATTAGAAAAATCCCCAGACCAGCAAAAAACATACCTAGTGCAGCTAAATGTTCCATTTTTTTAGTATTTGATTTTTAAGAAGAAATGTAATCGTTCTAAATTACCAATTATTAACAGTATCATCAAACAACAGTTAATGCTATGATTTTCTTTAGACTTACATTGTTTAAATTAAACTTCGCTTTAACGGAAGACTTGGTAAAGTGCTTTACATAGGACACAGTGTTATGTAAGGCACTTTTTATTTCATTTCAAGTTTGGCAATTTCTCGTTTTTTAGTTTCAGACACTTCTCCTGTTTCTGCATACGTTTTCCAATCGTTCAAAAACCCTTTGAGAAGTTTTGTGAAATTACTCTTTAGTGGAACGCCTAAAA
>JAJRRO010000073.1 GCA_024279425.1 Bacteroidota bacterium
GACGGTTTACACGAAATCATCCCATTCAACACAGCAAAAGCAGTTCACTTAAATCTTTTAGTAGTTTGGTTACTATCTGGTTTTATGGGTGCCGCTTATTATATTATTCCTGAAGAAGCACAACACGAATTAGTAAGTGTAAAACTAGCTTATATTCAGTTAATCACACTTGCTTTAGTGGGAGTTGCTGCAATAATAGGATTTCACTTTAATATCTGGGAAGGAAGAAAATTTCTAGAAATTCCTAGAGGATTGGATTACTTAGTAGTTATAAATGTATTAACGTTTTTAGGAATTATCTTAACAACACTTTACAAAGGAAAAAGAAGAACAACCACAGCATTAGTACTTTCTATGGGGCTTTTATTTGCTGCCTTATTATACTTACCGGGAATGATTCCTTTTGATAGTCAAGTAATGGATTCATTTTTTAGATGGTGGGTAGTTCACTTATGGGTAGAAGGCGTATGGGAATTAATTATGGGAGGTATTCTGTCTTTCTTATTAATCAAACTTACCGGAGTTGATAGAGAAGTTATTGAAAAATGGTTATACGTAATCGTTGGTCTTACGTTCTTATCAGGAATCTTAGGAACAGGTCACCATTACTACTACATTGGAGTGAATAAAATTTGGTTGATCGTAGGTGGAATCTTTTCAGCACTAGAACCTTTAGCTTTCTTAGCAATGGCATTATTTGCGGTAAAAATGTACCGAAAAGGAGAGAAAAAACATCCAAATAAAATTGCTTTATTCTGGACTTTAGGGTCTGCAATTGTATCGTTTGTTGGAGCTGGTTTATTAGGTTTTGCTCATACATTACCACAAACCAACCTTTATACTCACGGAACTTTAGTAACTGCAATGCACGGTCACTTAGCTTTCTGGGGAGCTTATGCGATGATTGTTTTGGCCATCATCAGTTATGCTTTACCAAACCTTACCGGAAGAAAATTATACGATGGAAACCGAGGAAGAGCAGCTTTCTGGATGTCGAATATAGGAATGGTAGGAATGACCGTTGCCTTTGGTGTTGCAGGTGTAGCTCAAGTATATTTGGAACGTATTATGAAAATGGATTTTATGGAAGTTCAAAAAATGACTGAAATTCATTTTATAGTTCTCATCATCTGTGCGACTCTATTTGTAACCGGAATTATATTATACATCATCGATTTTGTAAAATATGGACAACCAACAGATGAAGCTTTAGAAATTAATAACGAATAAAAACAATAAAGAATAGAGCTTTGAAATAAGTCAAACCAACCAAATAGACTTCAAAGTAATATTATAAAATTCTATGAAGAAATGATCTTAATCTCATCATTTCTTCATAGAAAAATGAAACCTTAACTAACTGTAAAACCTAAAAAAATGAAAATCTTAAAATTAAATGCAACCCTGCTATTGGGTGTTGTACTGGCAACATCTAGCCTATTTGTAAGTTGTAAATCTGACAAAAAAGAAGATCCTTACGCTAAAAAAACTCCAATAATAGAAGAAACCACAAATGGTATTGCAATCACAGATGCTGAGATGGAACAAGGAAGTGCAATTTTCTTCGACCGTTGTGCTGGATGCCACGGTTCTAGTAGAAAAGGAGCAACTGGACCTCACTTATTACCAGTAAAACCTGAAGGAAGTGACAAACCTGGAACCTTAGAATTTGGAGCCGATGGATTAAAAGCGTTTATCAATAATGGTACCGCTGCTGGAATGCCTGAATGGAAAGGGATTTTAACCGAAGAAGAGATAGAATTAATGACTCGCTTCTTACAAGTAGATCCACCTGCTATTCCACCATACGAAATGGACGAAATGACTGCCTCTTGGAAGTTAATTATTCCCGTTGCTGAAAGACCTACAAAACCGCAACACAATAGAAACATTGATAATTACTTTGGGGTTATTATGAGAGATGCTGGTAAAGTTGCTATTATTGATGGTGATACTAAAAAAGAATTGGCTGTATTAAAAACTGGGTTTGCAGTACATATTCTTAGAACATCTTCTTCTAGCAGATATATCTATTCTGTAGGTAGAGATGGAAGAATTACTATGATAGATACTTATACAGATGTTCCTTCTGTTGTAGCTGAAGTAAAAGGTGGTTTTGACGCTCGTTCCGTAGAAGTTTCAAAATTTAAAGGATATGAAGATAAATATTTAGTGTTTGGTGGTTATAGCCCAAGTCATATTGCAATTTTTGACGCACAAACATTAGAGCCTTTAAGTATCAC
>JAJRRO010000074.1 GCA_024279425.1 Bacteroidota bacterium
GTGGCCGTTCCCGTCGTGTTCAAGGTGATGTCCCCTGTTGCCAAGGTCACGGCGGTCGCCCCTGTATAGGTCACCGTATAAGTTACAGGGCCACCAGAGGTCGTTGCAGCACTAGGCGCTCCTATCGATATCGTAGGGCCTATTGTATCTTTTGTAGCTGTATCTGTAACATCTACACCGGTACCGTCCCCATTAGTCAAGCTAACAGTCAATGTAACCGTACCATCAACCAAACCACTAAGATCTATACCTGTTATCTGATCCGTGGCGGTAGCTATTGGACCGCCACCGAGTACCGTAACAGGGCTTCCACCACCAGAACTACTGAAAGTGTAATCGTATGTCGCACCGGTTTCAGCACCCGAAAAAGTGAAGCTCACTGCCGTTTCATTGCCCGAGTTTATAGGGTCCTGGTCTACCACAACCGTATAACCTGAAGGAACCTGCCCATACCCGCTTAAACACAATACTAGAAATGTAATACAAAGGAATAGTTCCCTAGAACGGGAAAATCTATTTTGAAATCGGGCAAACATCTTTAAATTTCTTTTCAATTTCATAGATTGTTCTTTGAACAAGCCGTAATTAAAGTCACAGCAAAACATGCAGGTTGATCTAAAAATGGGAATCAATAATACAAAAAAAAGCAGCTGTAACCCCAATTATGGGATTAAATAAGACTTTCTTAGGTGAAATACTAATTCTTGGTTACGTCCTATTCATCAATCAAAGCAGACACAGCCTCGGCTGTAGGCTCAATTTTCTTGACCAATCCTTGTAAAACCTTGCCTGGACCAACCTCTGTAAACAAAGTTGCTCCATCTTTTACCATGTTTTGAACGCTTTGTGTCCATTTTACCGGGGAGGTCAATTGGGAAATCAAATTTTTCTTGATCTCATCTGCATCAGTTACTGCCATGGTGGGGACATTCTGATATATTATACATTTAGGAGCAGCGAATACCGTTGACTCTATAGCTGATGCCAATTCCTCTTCGGCAGGCTGCATTAAAGGGGAATGAAATGCGCCACCCACGGGCAACACCAATGCCCTACGCGCACCAGCTGCTTTTAAACTTTCACAAGCCGTATTAATTGCTTCAATCTCACCTGAAATTACCAATTGGCCTGGACAGTTATAATTTGCAGCTACCACTATTCCGGGGGTTTCATCACATATTTTTTCTACCACATCATCTTCTAATCGAAGGATTGCGGCCATGGTACCTGGTTTAAGCTCACAAGCTTTTTGCATGGCTAGTGCTCTTTTTGACACCAATTGCAGTCCATCTTCAAAATTTAAAACCCCATTGGCTACCAATGCAGAAAACTCTCCAAGGGAATGTCCTGCAACCATATCCGGTTTAAAATCATCGCCCATGACCTTACTCAAAATAACAGAATGAAGAAATATTGCGGGTTGTGTTACTTCTGTCTTTCTTAAATCTTCAGCCGAACCCTCAAACATGGTATCGGTAATTGAAAAACCTAAAATCTCATTGGCCTGTTCAAACAATTCTTGGGCCAAAGGATACTTCTCGTAAAGATCCAGTCCCATACCCACAAATTGTGCACCTTGACCAGGAAAAATATATGCATTCATTCTTTTAGATTTTAGATGGTAAAAATAGGGATTATTTAGTTGTTTATAGTGGTTACCCCATGGCTATGAATAGAATTTCAATCTTCTTTAAACCAACTTGAATAGTGTACATAGGCGTTGGCAACTCTATCTATTTCCCCTGAACTCAGCTCTGGACTTATATCCTTGATTTTTTTTGCAGGCATCCCAGCAAAGACTGTTCCCGACGGCACAATGGTTCCTTTTGTCACCACCGCACCCGCTGCGATTATACTATTGCTTTCAACAATGCAATCATCCATTATAATGCTTCCCATGCCTATCAAAACATTATCTTTTAGGGTGCAACCATGTACAATGGCATTGTGCCCAATGGAAACATTATTACCAATGATAGTCGGGGATTTTTTATACGTACAATGAATTATAGCACCATCTTGGACATTCACCTTATTGCCCATCTTAATAAAATGGACGTCACCCCTTACTACGGCGTTAAACCAGATACTGCATTGGTCGCCCATTGTAACTTCGCCAACGATAGTCGCATTTTCAGCAATAAAGCAATCTTCCCCTAGTTGTGGTGTTTTACCATTAACGGTTTTTACAATCATACTTCAATAGTGAACTCGTTTAAACTTTTTGGATTATAGCTAAAAATAAGACAATAATTCTTTCTTTTTTGAAGCAGAGACCGAAAGTTCTTTCCCATTCGAAACCACAACACTA
The DNA here is from genome assembly GCA_024279425.1 of Bacteroidota bacterium. GTDB lineage: Bacteria > Bacteroidota > Bacteroidia > Flavobacteriales > Flavobacteriaceae > Maribacter_A. The sequence continues at coordinate 2,312 of JAJRRO010000074.1, forward strand.
CCTCCTTTTCCTTTCCGATATTTCACCACCTCGTTCACATTGACCAAATAAGACTTATGAATTCGTGCAAACGGGAATTCTGACAGGGCATCCTCAAAATATTTTAGGGTCTTACTCACCAGTATTTTCTTGTTTTCAAGAAAAATTTCGGTATAGTTGTCATCGGCCTTGCAATACAGAATTTCAGAAACGTTCAAAACCTGAAAACCATCAAGTTGTGGAAGTGTAATTTTACCTTCAACACTCTTCAATTTTGGTTGCAATACTTTATCCTCTAGCTCATCTTCCTTCAATTTAATCTCAGATACATAATCTACGGCCTTGATCAGTTCATCAATATTAATCGGTTTCATCAGGTAGTAGGCGGCATGGTTGTTTAGAGCATCTATGGCATATTGATTATATGCGGTCACAAAAACCGTTTCAAATGTTCGGTTCGGTAGCTGATCCAAAAGGTCAAAAGCATTACCAAAGGGCATTTCAACATCTAAAAAAACCAGTTGAAGTTCATTATTATCGATAAATTCAATGGCTTCCTTAATAGAGGCAGCTTCCCCCAAGAGATTCACATTGGCACAATATTTCTTTACATAATTTCGAAGTATCTCCCTGCTATTGACTTCATCCTCAACTATGAGTGCATTTAATTTCATCTGATGATATTTATTTGTTTTCTAGAGACTGTTTTGAATTCTATCAATTGTTTTTTCTATGACTCTTTTTGCGCACCATTTTGTTAAATTCTCTTCAAGTAGCCTTGCTATTATTATCTATTTCATCTCATGTTGCATCAAAAATGGCCTATTATCCCGATAACTATCGGGACCAATCATAAAATTCAAAACAGTCTCTTAATAGTCAGATCTAATTCGTCAATCAACATTTCGGTTCATATTGAAATTGTTATGGCTCATTTCATCAATCCTTTTTTAAAGTGAATACTACCCTGGTTCCCGTGCCATCCTGTTCCAAATCCGAAATACGAACATCTACCTTATCCTTATACATGGCATTTAAGATGGCTATTCGTTTACTGATATTGCCCATGCCTTTTGATTTTTGCTTTTTTTGGTTTTGGGTTTTCAACGCTGCAGATTTTTTTCTTCCAATTCCATTATCCTCAATCCTGATCTTAATTGAATTTTTATCCAAGGATTCTATATGAACATGTAGGAACCCTTTTTCTTCCTTATACCGCAAACCATGCCAAATTGCGTTTTCGATATAGGGTTGCAAGAGCATTGGTGGTATTTGAAAACTTTCAACATCTATCGATTCACCTACATTAATCTGATAGTCAAATTTATCAGGAAAACGGGAATGTTCTAATTTCATATACAGTTGCAGTAAGGCCAATTCTTTGGATAATGGAATAAAATCCTCTTCTGAATTTTCGAGCACAGCGCGCATTAGGGTAGAAAAATCACTCAGATATCTGTTCGCGCCACGTTCGTCACTTTTGGCGATATAATTATTCACCGAATTCAAGGCGTTAAAAATAAAATGGGGGTTCATTTGGGAGCGCAAAGATTTTAGTGCTAAAAGATTATTGGCCAACTTTTGCTGTTGGTTACTTCTGTAAAAAAGAAATGCCACCAAACCAGTCAATACCATTCCAAAAATCAAGGAATAAATAACCCAATTTTTTCTTTTGTTGCTTTCTTGTATCAATTGCTGCCCGGTAACGGCAAGGTCATATTTGCTTTGCGAAAGTTCGCGTTCTTGTTCCAAGCCAGAAATTCTGCTTTGTTTCGATGCTATTTCCCGATTAAAGCGCGCAGCACGTGATATTTCCTGTTCTTTTCGAATATACAATGTATCGACAACCGCCACATAGGCTTGATATGTTTCGAAGGCCTTGTTAAATTCACCCTTATATTCGTAGACCTCAGAAAGCTTCCTTGTGGCATCTTTTTGGATGATGAGATCATTATCACTGTCCGCCTCCACAATACTCTTTTGCAAATAGGGAATAGCTTCATCATAGTTATCTTGGGCAATATAGGCACTGGCAATTTTATAATTAATACGTTGAGAGGTTATTGAATCGGGTGAAGCCGGATAGTCTCTTGCTACTTTGTTTTCAACGGGAAGCTCTTCCAGCTCAAACAAACTCTGCTTACGCATCTGAATCTCATCATTATACCTACTTTTCCTGTTATAGAAATCGGCTACTTTCTCTTGTTCCTGGATGGCCCTTTGCGGAGCTTCATTTTCCGCCAATCGTAAGGAATTTGTATAATAACCCTCGGCCTCTACATTACGCCCATCTTGGGCATAGGCATCGGCGATTTTAGAGTTCAAATCGGTTATTTTAGGAGCTACCTGATTCTTTTCAGCAATCTTTAACCCCTCTTCATAAAAGGCCACAGCTTTGTTAATGTCGCCCAACCCAACATAAACATCGCCCAAATATTCAAACAATTCTACGCTTTGAAAAGGCACCATCTTTTTAACCTTTACCAATGGCTTAAGTGTGGCTTCCGCATTGGAATATTCTTTATTCAACAGGTAGACTTTTCCCAATAGCAATGAAGTTTTTGTTGATTTTCGAGCCTCCAAGGCGTCAATAAAACTAGCAATGGCCAGATCGTACTGCCCGTAAAACTGGTACACCTCCCCTAATAAGGTCAATGATTCGCCAAACTCTGTTTTATTGCCTTGTTTTCCAAGTTCGGCAATTGATTTGGTTATAAAATCTATACTTTTTTCAATATCGGTCTTTTTAAAAAAAATAGCCGAGTCCAAGAAAACCCTATGCAATGACATCTCTCTCTTTGCTTTTTTATCAAGCACCCTCCCCGAGCTAACTTCTGAGTACCCTTGCACCAGTACATCCACATTCTCGCCACTTCTAACAATATGGCGTACCATCTCGAATTGGGAACTTTCAAAAACAAGCTCTTCCCCAATTGAAGTGGTAATCTTGAACTCCCCAAAAGCATCAGTTAAAGTATTGGCACCGGAACTGGTCGTAACCTCAACACCTGAAATCGGAGTCCTGTTTTCCTTCCCTTTTACAGAACCCCTTATATTCAATTTTCCAGTACTCTCGGAAACCTGTGAAAAGGTCATAAAAGTACCCAGAAACAAAAGTGTTACTATGAAGTGGACTTTTTTCATGATTCTTAAAAACACAATGTAAACTTAGCTGATTTATGCCGCACAAAAAAATGTCAATCCTCACTAAACCGTCCAAATATCAATACATTTTCACGCTTTACGCAATAGTCTACCGCTTTGACTCATTCGAAGAACCCTTTCACTCATTGCTGGTTTTTTAAGTCATTGTTTGGAAATACTTTTATGCCATAAACAATAAAACAAGAAGCGATGAAAAATTTAATTCAAATCTTGGGAATTTGTCTTTTAACACTATCAATCCCAACAACGTATGGTAAAGAATCAAAAACAGAGCGCATAGAGCATAAGCAGATAATGGCCCAGACCATATTTAGCGAGAGGGATGAAAAACCGTCGAACAATACCGTAAAAATAGCTTTGTTATTGGATACAAGTAATAGCATGGACGGGTTGATCAACCAAGCTAAATCACAACTTTGGGATATCGTTAATACATTCACCCACGCCAAATGTGATAACGACACGCGACCCAATCTACAAATAGCGTTGTACCAATACGGTAACGATGGTCTATCATCTCGCGAAGGTTATATTCAACAGGTGCTTAATTTCAGTGATGATTTGGATGAAATCTCAGAAAAACTGTTTTCCCTGACCACCAATGGAGGCGAAGAATATTGTGGACAAGTAATTCAAACGTCACTAAAGCAATTGGATTGGGGTAAAAATCCGGATGACCTGAAAATGATTTTTATTGCAGGTAACGAACCCTTTACCCAAGGAAAATTAAATTATAAGGATGCCGTCACGAACGCCAAAGAAAAAGATGTGATTGTAAATACTATTTTTTGCGGTAATTACCAACAAGGCATAAATACCGCTTGGAAAAATGGTGCGATTATGACCGGTGGTGAATATATGGCCATAGACCATAACAGACATGTGGTTCATATTGACACCCCTTACGATCATTTAATCATTAAACTAAATTCTAAATTGAACAGAACCTACATTGGGTATGGAAGAATGGGGGCATCCAGGATGGAAATGCAAGCTGCTCAAGATAACAACGCCATGAAAATGGAAGAGGCTATTGCTGTAAAAAGAGCGGTTAGCAAAAGTTCGCGTTTGTATAAAAACTTTTCATGGGACCTTGTCGATGCCGTGGAAAACGAAGAGATTGTGGTCTCCGAATTGGCAAAAGAGGATTTGCCTCCAGAATTAAAGGAAAAATCAGAACAGGAAATCAATATTTATATCAAGGAAAAAAAATCTGAACGCCAACACATCCAAAAAGAAATACAGGAGCTTAATACGAAGCGAGAAGCCTTTATTGCAAAAAACCAAAAGGAAGGTTCTACTGGAGAATTGGAAAGTGCAATGCTGGAGGCCATTAAAAAACAAGCCGAAAAGAAAAATTATAAATGGGATTAAACACCTTTCGTCAAATTGTTGAACAAATTTAATTGGTGTTTAAAATGGGTCTGTCCGCAATGGATTGGCCCATTTACTGTGCAGCAGGGCAATAACAATCATACCTTCTTTCAGACTGTCCGAAGTCATACCCTAAGGTAATCTGATGAAATCCGCCATTGTCAAAACGAATATCCCCCATTTGATAGGAGTAGTTATAGGACACCATAAAATTCTTGATGTTGGCCCCAATAATCGGTGTTATCAATTGTAATCTTTGCTCCCCAAAAGTGCCATCGATCAAGAATTGGGCCCCGTCAAAGCTTCTACGATACGAAACGCCCCCCCAAATTCTTCCAAAATCAACGTCTTTGTATACCTTGGCATTGAAATCTACAGTTTTCTCTTCTGTGAATTCGGTAAGTTGAAAGAGAACCGAAGGTTCGTATTGCCATTCGTTCTTGCCAAAAACATATCCGGCTGATATTAAATATCTTCTTAAATTATCAAATTCTATCGCTGTATACAGATCTCTTCCACTCCCCAAGGCATTCAAAACCGTAAAATGGGCATAAAACTCCATCAAGTTGTAAGACATTCCAAAATCGACATTAAAATAACTGACGCTGTTTTTACCACCTGTTATTATGGGGTCAGGGATTACAGAACGAAATTCCGATTCATCAAGGCTACTTTGCAATATACCACCGCTAAGACCAAATGACAACTGGTTCAGAACACGAATATCTTCCCCTCCAAGACGTAAATGATGTGCGTAGGTTAATTTTAGACCTGTTTGTGAATGGTAACCATTGGCATCGTTAAAGAAAATGGCACCTACACCACTTGGGCTATCGTCTAATCTAAAATGGGCATTTAAAGTCTGTAAACTTGGAGCCTCATCTACAGAAAACCATTGTTTTCTTATGGTACCCCTAATCTTACCACCTTGACCGATACCAGCCATTGAAGGATGTACCAAATAATAGTTATCGGACAAATAATCAAAATAAACAGGGACACCTTCCTGCGCCATTGACTTGACGCCACAAGCAAGTAAGCATAACATTAGCAATAATCGTAATTTCATCAAGAATATGGGAATTTCTATTTAATATCCATTAAATATAAAGTATAACGGTCTAAAAGCAACATTATTATATGGTATTTAACTTGGAATTACTTTGTACTTTTGTCCAAAATCCATTCTCATGAAAGAGTTCACAATTACGGTCAAGCAAACCAACAATCCCGCGGTTTTAAAATTTGAGGCCAATCATTTTATCACCAAAAACACGAATTACGAATTCAAAAATATAGACGAAGCCAAAAATTCCCCTTTGGCACAACAATTATTTTACCTTCCTTTTATAAAAACAGTATATATATCAGGTAATTTTATAGGTTTGGAGCGTTTTGATATTGTTGAATGGGATGATGTCAAAGATGAGGTAGCCCAACAATTGGTTGAATATCTAAATGCCGGGGAACCCGTTGTCATAGAAGAAGAGAATGCGAAAAAAGTTGCCGTAACAGTTTATGCCGAAGTTACCCCGAACCCAAGTGTCATGAAGTTCGTTTCTAATTTGCGCATTGTTCCGACGGTTTTCGAATTCAGAAATATAGACGAGGCCAAAGATTCCAAACTGGCTTATAAGCTATTTCAACTCCCTTTTGTGAAGGAAGTTTTTTTTGATGAGAACTATGTCTCGGTAAGCAAGTTCGATGTCGCAGAATGGGATGATATTGTAATGCAATTGAGAGAGCTGGTAAGGGACTTCTTGGCTGAAGGCAATGAAGTCGTCTCTGAGGAAAGCATCGGCCTTAAAAGTGCTGTTGCCCCAAAATCACAATTAAATGATACAGCTCTGGACGACACCTCGAAACAAATCATCGATATTCTTGAGGAATATGTAAAACCAGCAGTGGCCAGTGATGGCGGAAATATCCTTTTTCAGTCTTACGACGAAGACAGCAAAACGGTTAGTGTTATTTTGCAAGGAGCTTGCAGTGGATGTCCATCATCAACCTTTACGTTGAAGAATGGTATAGAAACCATGCTTAAAAATATGATGGGTGACAAGGTCAATGAAGTTGTGGCACTGAATGGCTGATTTTTGCCGTAATGGACTAGTCTTTCTTCTTTTAATTCGCTAATTTTAAGGGTAACCATAAAAACACTAATTATGTCAGTTTTAAAAGTAATCGAAGTATTGGCGAATTCCGATAAAAGTTGGGAAGATGCCGCCCAAAATGCAGTTGCACAAGCATCTAAATCGGTGAAAAATATACGATCCGTGTATATTAATGAGCAAAGCGCAACTGTTCAAGATGGGAAAATGGACAACTACAGAGTGAATGTTAAAATCACTTTTGAAGTGAAATAGAAACTCTCTAAATTATTTGATAAAAAGCGTCCTTTTTGGACGCTTTTTTTTATGCTTCCAATTTAATACTAACTTTGAGTAAAAGGGAAAAATGTCGAAAATTGTCCTTACGTTAACTTCGATACTGTTTTTGTCGATTTTGTGTGCCCAAAAACCTGAAGAGATGAATCACCAATATACAAATGCATTAATCAATGAAACAAGCCCTTATCTCTTGCAACATGCCCATAATCCGGTCAACTGGGAAGCTTGGAATCCCGAGGTGCTGGAAAAGGCAAAAAAAGAGAACAAATTGCTACTCATAAGTATTGGATATGCTGCCTGTCATTGGTGCCATGTAATGGAACATGAATGTTTTGAGGATTTGGAGGTTGCCGAAACAATGAACAAGAACTTCATCACTATTAAGGTCGACCGAGAGGAGCGCCCAGATATTGATCATATTTATATGGACGCCCTACAAATGATGACGGGGCATGGTGGTTGGCCATTGAATATTGTGGCTCTTCCAGATGGTCGTCCGTTTTGGGGCGCTACCTATGTCAAGAAAGAAAATTGGATAAAATCACTTGACCAATTGTCGAATCTTTATAAAAACAATCCAGATAAAATCATTGAATATGCCAATAAGCTCTCCGAAGGCATCAAATCGATAAACCTCGTTGAGAATAGTACTGAAAGTGATATTTATAATCTGGAACAATTAGATAATACAATAAAGGACTGGTCCAAGCATTTTGACACTCATCTGGGAGGTTACAAACGTGCTCCAAAATTTATGATGCCGGTAAATCTTAATTTTCTAATGCATTATGGCACTGCTCGAAACAATACGGATATTCTGGACTATGTTAACACAACCCTGACCAAAATGGCCTGGGGTGGAATTTTCGACCATGTGGGCGGCGGTTTTTCTCGATACTCAGTAGATACCAAATGGCATGTACCCCATTTTGAGAAAATGCTATATGACAACGGACAATTGATTAGCCTATATTCAAAGGCCTACGCCAAAACCAAGAATGACCTCTACAAGTACGCGGTCCAGAAAACCATAGCTTTTGTAGAGCAAGAACTTACCGATGCTAATTGCGGGTTCTATTCGTCGTTGGATGCTGATAGTATCGATGCAAATGGCGAACTGGAAGAAGGAGCTTATTATGTGTGGAAAGAGGATGAGTTAAAGTCACTTCTAAAAGATAATTTTCAAATATTCAAAGACTATTTTAACATTAATAGTTATGGGTTATGGGAGCATGGCAATCATGTTTTAATTCGAGATGCCACCAAAGAGGAGATTGCCAAAAAACATTCCATACCCATTGAAGAGCTCAACGAAATAATCAACCAAAGCCTACAGCTTCTTGACAAAGAAAGAAGTAAAAGAAACAAACCGAGACTTGATGACAAGATCCTTACTTCCTGGAACGGTCTAATGATGAAGGGATTGATTGACGCCTACAGATATGTAGGGGATAATGCTTATTTGGATCTCGCTTTAAAAAATGCCAATTTCATTCAATCAAAAATGATGCGTAAAGAAGGAGGTTTATACCGTAATCATAAAAATGGCAAAAGCACATTAAATGCCTTTTTGGAAGATTATGCCGCCATTATTGATGCTTACCTAGGGTTATTCGAAACCACCCATGACGAACAATGGCTTTTACATTGCAAAACTTTGACAGATTATTGTTTGGAAAACTTCATGGATACTAAAAGTGGTATGTTTTTCTTTAGCTCCAAAGCCGATGATTTTGTCATTCGGAGAACCATCGAAATTTCCGATAACGTTATCCCAGCATCCAACTCAATAATGGCCATAAATCTTTATAAACTTTCGAAACTTTATCCGGACGACAACTATGAATTGGTAGCCAAGCAAATGCTCAAAAACGTTCAAGTTAATTTCAAGGAAAATGCACAAAGTCACGCCAACTGGTTGCAACTTGTATTATTCATGAACCAACCTTTCTTTGAAATAGCCATTGTAGGGGATGAGTACAAAACAAAAGCACAGCAATTGCTACAATATCACATCCCCAACTCAGTTGTGGCCTCTACTGAGAACCAAAGCGATATTAGCATACTTCAAGAGAGATATTCAGAAGGCAGTACACTAATTTATGTATGCCTACATGGTTCTTGCAAGCTTCCCGTGACCGAAGTGAGCAAGTCCTTAAAACAGATGGATTACCATTGACATAAGATGGGTAGTTGGTCTAGCATCTTAACACCCGTTGTTTAGACATCTATTGTGTTCTTGAACCTTCTATGAATTGCATTGATAATTTTCTTTCTTTGATATAATTTTTGTAAGAAATAATTTACATAAAACAATTGCTTTCACAATTTTAAGAACTAACCATTATGAAAAATCTTTTATGTCTATTTCTTTTAGCTACCAGTATTGGTTTCGGGAAAAATTATCTGAGGCAAGGATCGCCTTTATCTATGGTCGCCCCGTTTCACAGCTTTCAAGATGATGAAATCGATATCATTATTGACGGAACCCCATACATTAGTTCCGATTACAAATCTGGATTCCGGCCATACAGGAAAAGTTTAGGTTCAAAGCCCCCATGCGTTATAATGCTATTGAGTTTTTAGATAGTGACCAAATCATTAGGGAAGTACTTCGAAGGCCCTATATAACGGTTAGCATTGATGGGAAAAGGTTCGAAATTGTCGAATATTTAGATGAAGGAGTTGAAAAACAGGGGTATTTTAACCCTGTGAGTCCGGGCAAAACCAAATTATTGTTTATGCCTAGGAAAGAATTATTTATTAAAAGCAAGGGTTACACGGAAGCCTATGCCGTCTACCGGGAGATTTCTTCATATTACCTTAAAAAGGAAGGTCGACCAGCAGAAAAGATCAGGTTGAATAAAAAAACCATTTTAAACCATCTCGAGGATAAAGCACCCCAATTAACACCATTCATATCAGATTACGGGATAAACCTCAGAAAGGAAGAAGATGTGGTTCGCCTTTTAGATTATTATAATTCGTTGACAACATTGAAACACGGCGAAAAAGAAATGCAAAGTTAACGATGGCCTTTAATTTTAGAATTATCCATACTTACAATTAATTAATAATCAGTAATTTAATCTCTATCTTTAAGTAAAACATCTACACATCATGAAAAATATTCTTTTACTCCTTCTTTTAGCCTCAAGCTTTTCTTACGCCCAGGCGACGATTGGAAACGGTGATGGCATAAAAACAGATGCCCAGGCAGGTTTGGTATTTAGGGAAGTTCCCATTGAAGGAACTCCATTTATAGATAATATTTACAAAAAAGGGGAAACCATAATTAATGGTAAAGTTCAAGGTACGGCCTTAATGCGATACAATGCGTTTAATGATTATGTTGAAATATTGAATGAGAATAGTCAACCTCGCAGATTATTAAGAAGAGCCAACATCATTCCGGTTTTCGGCGGAAACACCTATGAAATTCTTCGCTATAAAGAAGCGGGGAAAGTACGATTGGCTTATTTCAATTCCCTTAATACAGGTAATACCATACTTTATTTTAGACCTAAGAAAAAATTCATTCAAGCAGAGAAGCCCGATCATGGTTATGACGATTATGATCCACCGACCTATAGAGACGTGTCGTCTTACTACATAAAGCATGGGGACCTTGCCGCAGAAGTGGTAAAATTGAGTAAACGAAGTTTGTTAAGAGCACTTAGTGACAAATCAAATGAGCTCAATGCATTTATTCAGGATAAAAAATTAAATCTTAAGAATAAGGAAGATGCCATTATGCTCATAGAGTATTACAATTCACTACAAACTTCTAAAATGCTAAAGAAGAAAGCTAGTAGCTAAAAATTCGCTTTTACAATTCGATTATTTCTTCTTCCCTTGAAGGATGAATTCCTTTAAGTAATACGGTTCAAAGTAGGCCACGTCCTCAAAAAATTTTGAGGCGAACTTATTGAAGGAAAGTAGACCCATTTCTTTTGCCGAAGGGACAATGGTGGTATCAAAACTTACCATTTTTTGATTTTCCAATGGTTTTTTGCATTTTTCGGCCCCACTTCCAATAATCAATACGCTGCCCTTTTCAATAAATTCCCGAAATGATAGCTCGTCCACTATCTCGGCTCTAGTTTCTCGAATTTCTGTAAGGGAATTGTCAAAGACCGAGGAATACACTTCCATTCGTCGTGCATCCAGGACAGGGATAATAAAATCGAAACTACCTTTATTCACTTGTTCTGCCATACTTGACAAGGTCGGAATCGAAATCAGTGGAATATCCAACGAGAAACACAGGCCTTTCGCAGCTGAAACCCCTATTCGTAATCCTGTATAAGAGCCAGGACCCTTGCTGACAGCAATAGCATCCAAATCAGTCATGGACATAGAAGCATCTTTAAGCACTTCCTGAATAAAAACATGCAATTGCTCTGAATGCGAATAATTGGACGAGTTATGTTCTTTGATAACCAAAACCTCCCCTTTTCTTGCTAAAGATACAGAGCAGTTGGTCGTTGCCGTTTCCAAGTTTAATATTAAGGCCATAGCCTACAAAGATATATCTAATAGATGTATAAAAGAAAAAGGTCCATCAAGGATAAACCTGATAGACCTAAATTATATGCGAATTACTTTTAGTCCAAAGTTATTGGAATTCCAAAATAGAATTCCAAAACCTTTAATCTAAAAATATAGTCGTATTTGGTGCGTACAACCACTGCTTCGGCATTGTCAACTCTAGACTGTGACTGACTAAAATCAAAAGCATTCATCAAACCCACATCAAAACGTTCCTTGGAATATTCATAGGCCAATCTTCTGGCATCCAAGGTTTTTTCAGCCGCCTCATAGGCCTTATAAAAGGAAGTTACATCTACATAGGCCTGATTGATATTCGTTTCCAAAACCAATTTATCCTGGTCCAATTGTAATTCCGATTTTTTTACATCAATTTTTGTACGCTTGATATTATTTCTTACGCTAAACCCATTAAATACCGGGATACTCAACCTGGCTCCAAAGGAAATACCGTCATTCATCCATAGTTGGCTTCCAAAACTCTCCCTAAAAGCCTCTCCAGTAATTGCATCAAACCTGTCTTGACTTGAATATCTTGTATTATAATTAAAAAAAGCGACAACTGTAGGGTACAACGTGCCTTTTGCAATATCCAAATCCTTATTTATCAATTCAACATTGGTCTCGGAAAATTTAATATCACTTCTAAAGGTCAATGCTTCTGCATAGATTTCTTTTGCGGAATTATTCAGTATATCCGAAGAGGGAATATCAAATTCCTCATCGGCTATATCAAAATTTTCGTAATCCGTTATTTGTAATAACTGCGCTAAGTTAATTCTTGAAATTAGCACCATGCTTCCCCCATTTACAATTTGTTGCTCTTGATTGGCCGCCGTAGCTTCAATTTCGAGCAAATCACCTCGGGGTACCACACCGGATCCCACCAATTCATTGGTCCTTTTTAAATCCTGCTCTGTAACCTCATATTGTGCTCTATAGACCTTTAACGACTCTTTATTGGAAAGCACCTGCAAATAGGCATTAGCCACACTTAATCGTATATCGTCCTTTAAATCATCCAAACGGTATTGATTGGCAAGGGCGTTCAATTTAGCCCTGTTCAACCGTTGGAAACTTCTTAAACCATCAAATAAAGTAACCGCAGAGGTAAAACTTCCTGAGGCCGTAAAAATGGTGGTGGTTACCGGCTCATTGTTGGTTGGGTCAAATGATAGACCAGTATTGCCAGAGGTATTTATTTGTCCATTAAAATCAGGTAACATAGCACCAATTGCATCTGACCTATCAATTTGAGCATTTTCCAAATCCAATTCGTACTGCTCTATAGTCAGGTTATTTTCAACGGCATACAACACACATTCTTCCAACGTCCATTTTTTCTGTTGGGCCGAGGCAATCCCTATTGACAATACCAATAGAATAGCTGTCAGTTTAAGTTTCATTTTTTGATTTTTTCTTGATTATAAAATTTGATTGATGTTCTTATTCCTCACTTTCCTCAACATCCTCACCACCTTCATCTTCTTCCTCACCTTTCTTTATTGGTTCGGTCTTATTCCATTGCTTAACTTCGTCATCTTCTGTAAGCCCCGATACAATTTCAACATTTATTCCATCTGATATCCCTATTTCAATATCCCTACGTTCAAATTTCTGTTCGCCTGTTGCTACTTCTACATAAGGTTTGTCAGTCTCCTTATCAAACTGCAAAAGGGCTTCGGGTATTACCATAATGCTATCCTTCTTTTCAAGAACAAGAGAAGCATTTGCACTATAGCCTGCCCGAATAAAAACACCATCCTTAACTTCAACATCCCCCTCAATCTTAAATTGGACAGCACCCGTTTCCTCTACGCCCTTTGGGGCGATAAACTTAAGTATGGCTTCAAGTTCTTCACCCTCAAGGGCTCCTAGACTAATTTTTAAGGGCATACCTACCATGAGTTTCCCAACTTCGCCTTCATCTACCTTTCCTTCAAAAACCATTTTAGTCAAATCAGCAATGGTGGCAATGGTAGTACCATCGTTAAAGTTGTTACTTTGGATTACCTGATCCCCTTCCTCAACAGGGATTTCCAATATGGTACCGTTTACTGTTGCACGAATATTGGTATTGGCGGATGCAGAGCCCCCAGCTGATCCCCTTCGAATTATCTGATAATCCGATTGGGAATTACTGAGTTCCTGCTTAGCCTGATCGAATTGAAGTTGTAAACTATTAAAATCCTGACTTGATATAACTCCTTTATCAAATAGCGCTTTATTTCTGCTATATTCTATTTTAACATTATTAAGGGCCAATTCTGCATTGCGAACCCTGCCTCGGGCTTGGTTTAATGCCTGCTCATTAGGCACCACCTTTATTCTGGCAATTAAATCACCCGCTTTGACTTTTTCACCTTCTTCCATGAATATTTTCTCGATAATTCCAGATATTTGGGGTTTGATTTCTATTTCATCTTCGGGAACAACACTCCCTGTCGCTACAGTTTTCTTTTCTATATTAGAAATAAAAGGTTTCATGGTTTCATAGGTAATGGGCGATTTACTGTTGGATTTTATAAAAAAAGCCGCGGCCCAAAGTGCACCAAGCACCAAAATTCCGATTAATGAATATTTTAAAATTTTGTTCATTTCAAAGTGTGTTTAACTATATCTGGTTTGTTCGTTTATTATTCTTCACGCAATGCATCAATAGGTTTAATGCTCACCGCACGTTGGGCAGGAATAAGCCCTATCAATGTTCCCAATACCACCATAATTGCCAAAGCACCCAATACGTATGGAATAGGAACTGTAGGATTGGTGTATGGAAAGTCAATATCTTTTGTCATGTTATTGATCAAGCTTAATACACCGGCCCCAAGGATTATACCCATAACCCCTGCTATCACGGTCAGGAAAACGGATTCTAAAATGATTTGAGATCGAACTTCGCGTGGAGTAGCTCCCAATGCCCTGCGAACTCCCAATTCCTTAGTACGTTCTTTAACAGAAATCAGTAGAATATTTCCGATGCCAATTACCCCAGCTAATATCGTGGCAATACCAACAATCAAGGACATGAAGGTCATACCCTTTGAAAAACCCATAATCCTTCCAAATGCCTCACCAAGGTTAAAGGATCCAAACGCACGTTCATCTTTTGGATCTGCCCTATGAATACTTTTCAATATGGATTTTACATCTTTTTCGACTTGCACCACATCAACATCGTCATATGCAGCAATGCATAAATAACCGACATTGTCACCCGAATTATATAGCCTTCTGTACGTTGAAAAAGGAATGAAAATAGCATTATCGCTGTCAAAGCTTACTCCTGTGGCCATTTTATGGACCCCTATGACCTGAAAATAAATATTTCCAATCCTTATATAGGAACCAATGGGATCCTCATCTTCCTCATAAAGTTCTTTCAAATTTCGCTCCCCGATAACACATACTTTTCGCGCTTGTTCAATATCTTCGTCATTGATGAACCTGCCTCCATCAAATATTTTTTTGGTCGCAATTTTGGTATACACCGGAAAATCACCATTGACGGGGTACGTGCCTGATTTTTGACCTCTAACCGTGTATAGCGGTTCCGAGCCAAAATTGCCCTTAACAATTCGAGGTGCTATAAACTGGATTTCAGGAATTCTATTTTGCAAGGTTGTTACATCGCCTAATTTTAGCCGCATTTGTCTCCCTGTCTTAAAGCCATCATAGGGTTTACTCGTACTCTGTCCCCAAACGAACATACTGTTCATTGAAACCGTTTTAAAAACCTTTTCAAAGCCATTGTTCATGCCCTGAGCGGCCCCAGATAAAGCGATATAAATAAAAATACCCCAGAGAACTCCAATCACGGTAATAATGGTCCTTGTCTTATTCTTACTAATGGAACCGAAAATCTCCTGCCATGTATTTCTATCAAATATAAACTTCATGCTAATCATCCCTTAATGCCACAATGGGTTTAATCCTTGCTGCCCGCCTTGCAGGAATATATCCGGCTAATGCGCCAAAAATTATCAAGACAGCGGTTGCAAAAATTGCTGCTCCCAGATTAATGTATGGATTGGTAATAAAATAGTCCTTTAATTTTTCCCCTAGAGAACTCAATATGGCTATTCCTACTAACATACCCCCTAGTCCAGAGATTGTGGTAATAAAGACGGATTCCAACAAAATAGTTCCAATAATAGCTTTTGGAGTTGCACCTATGGCTTTTCGGATACCAAGCTCTTTTGTCCGTTCTTTGACCACAAAAACCATAATATTGCTAATCCCGATAATACCGGCAATTATTGTCCCAAAGGCTACAAGGCCCACGATCATTTGCAATACCCCCGCAAACTGTTGATTTTGTTTTAGCTGGTCTGCTACATTTCGAATGTAAATCCCATTTTGATCCTTTGGGCTTATATATTTTTTATCTCTCAAAAACTTATCCAGACTGGCGTCAAAGGCCATTGCTCCCGCATACCCAATCTCAGGTTTAAAACCCACCACAATTTGATTAATTTTGTCCGTGTTCTTTTCAATCAACTGTCTTGTCGTATAAGGTAAATACATTCGTCTTTCTTCATCATCGCCCGCATCGTCCTGAAAAACCCCAATTACCTTGAAAACGCTTCCCGCTACATCAATATATTTCCCTACAGATTCCTCGGCACCGAACAAATCTTGCTCTACCAGCCTTCCAATAACAACATATTTGGTCTTATTCTTTATATCTTCCCTATTCAAATACCTTCCCTTCATCATTATTGTTTTCTCAGCAAATTGGTATGCAGAGCTAACGGCCCGAGTATCATAATTGTTAGATTCGTTCTTATATTTTACCAATTTGTTCCTATCAATTCTCGGCGAAACATATTGGGTGAACATCGCAAAATTCTTTTTTATATCGGCCAAGTCACTATTGTCAAATTCTATTTGACGATTTGATTTATAGCCTTTATATGGCATTGAAGTTCGTCCGGGAAATATAAAGAAGGTATTGGTTGCGTCATCACTAAAAAATTCATCGAAGGTATTAATGAGACCATTTCCAAAACCAAAGAGTACTACAAAAATCAAAATACCCAAAGCCACGGTAAAGCCCGACAAGAACGTCCGTAATTTGTTCTTTTGAATAGTCTCGAAAATTTCCTTCCAGTTATCCCTACTAAACATATTCCGATGCCCTTACTTGCTTAACTTTTTCGTCCTTGACAATAACCCCGTCTTTTAGGTAAATGATGCGTTTACACATATGTGCAATGTCATTTTCGTGGGTTACGACCAAAATAGTATTACCCAAGTCATTGATTTTTTGAAGGAGGTCCATCACCTCATACGAAGTTGTACTGTCCAATGCCCCTGTTGGTTCATCTGCCAAAAGCACCTTAGGTTCTGCCGCCATGGCCCTTGCAATAGCAACACGTTGCTTTTGTCCTCCTGAAAGCTCGTTGGGTAAATGTGTTGCCCACTCTTTGAGACCCACCTGTTCCAAATATTTCATGGCCCTTTCCTGACGTTCCTTTCTTGGGATTCTCTGGTAGTATAAAGGCAATGCCACATTCTCCAAGGCACTCTTGTAATTAATAAGGTTAAAGGATTGAAAAACAAAGCCTAAAAATTTATTTCTGTATTTGGCCGCTTTGGTTTCATTCAGGTTTTTAATAGGTACCCCATCTAAGGTATATTCCCCAGAATCGGCTTCATCCAACATACCCAAAATATTAAGGAGTGTAGATTTACCTGATCCTGAAGACCCCATGATTGCCACTAGTTCACCTGATTCGGCCGTGAAGTTAATCCCTTTGAGCACGTGAAGGGAATTGCTTCCCATTTTATAGGATTTATGAAGGTCTTTTATTTCAATCATGTTGGTTGTATTTGTGGCTCTCTATCTTCTGTAACCACGATTCGACAATAAGACACCTAAGTTGTTGAATTGTTACAAGACTTCCTGCAAATTTTATGTTAAAAAGCTAGTTAGCGAATTCATCGGGCTTCACCTCGTTCCAAACCTTGATCTTATCATCTCGGCCTATCCCTGATTTGACCTCAACAAATATGCCATCGCTAATACCCAGCTCTATGTCTTTTCGCTCAAATTTCTGGTTTCCGTTCTCAATTTCAACAAAAGGTTTTTTTGTTTTGGAATCAAATTGCAACAAGGCTTCCTTAATTGCAAGAATGCTATCTGCACGACCAAGAATAATGGAGGCATTAGCACTCAAACCTGCACGTATGAATACGGAATCCTGCTTTTTTAGTGTTCCTTTAATTTCAAACTGAATGGCTCCATTTTCTTCATTCCCTTTAGGGGCAATATAATCAAGTACCGCTTCGAAAACTTTGTCCTCAAAGGCACCTACGGTAATCTCTAAAGGAAGGTCCTCTGTAATTTTACCAACTTCAGATTCATCGACCTTGCCTTCAAATATCATTTTTTCAACATCGGCAATGGCCGCAATAGTGGTCCCTTCATTAAAATTATTACTCTCTATGACCTGATTACCCACTTCAACAGGCACTTCAAGTACCATACCACTTACCGTTGCACGAATCATCGTATTTGATGCGTTTCCATACCCTTTAGTTGTACCTGTCTTCACAATATCATATCGCCTATTGGCCGCACCATAGGCTTGCTTAGCTTGGTCATAAGCCACCTGCGCCCGTTCTAGGTCTACTTTGGAGATTACCCCCTTATCAAATAGGCTATTTTGACGGTCATAGTTTCGTCTTTGGTCATCAAGGCCTATTTTCACCTCATCAATACTATTTCTTGCCTCATTCAATGCATTTAAATTGGGAACGACCTTTATACGGGCAAGTAGGTCTCCCGACTTTACGTAATCACCCCCCTCAACAAATATCTCTTCTATCACACCAGAAATATTCGGTTTTATCAGCACTTCTTCTAAGGGCAGAATACTTCCCGTTGCAACTGTCTTTTTTATTATGTTCTGTTTTGTGGGCTGTTCTGTTTTATATACAATGGGGTCTTGGGCATTTTTTTGATATAGATAATACATAGAACCGCCGAATGTTATAGCTATCACAATCAAAATGAGTATTGTTACCGACTTTTTCATGGTATGTTTTCCTTTATATTATTGACGTTAATTTTTCTTCTATTCTGTTCTTAAAGCATCTATGGGTCTTACTTTTATGGCACTTTGCGCAGGTATAAACCCTGCAAGCAGACCTGAAATCACCAAAATGGCCAAGGCGGCCACAACCACCTCTAAACCGACACTTGGGTTCAGAAACATATCAATGGGTCCATTAGCCTCCAATACGGCATTTATGCCATAAATAAACAAAGCTCCAAACGAGATGCCGGCCATTCCCGATATGATGGTCAAAAAAATGGACTCCATTACTATCTGTAACTTAATCGACCATGGATCTTCCCCCAAGGCCCTCCGAATACCTATCTCCTTAGTACGTTCCTTCACTACAATGAGCATAATATTACTCACGCCTATCACTCCTGAGAGCAGCACTAATATTCCCACGAAATAAGCGATGAAACCCATGGCGCCAAATAAGCTTTCCACCCTGTTGTATTGTTCATACAGATCAAAGTAACCGACGGCACGTTTATCATCTGGATGTATTTTTCGATTTTGCTTTACAATGGAAATTATTTTATCCTTTACCGCGGTAATTGAACTTCCATCGTTCGCCGTAATCGCCATCCACCCTACATTGTCTGCCCGATTGAATGCTTGGGAGAATGTGGTAAATGGAATATATATTTCCTTCATGCCCTCTTCTCCATCACCATTATTGCTTTTCTTTTTGTACGTGCCAATCACCATGAAATTGACCCCTTGGATTTTAATGTATGTGCCAATAACCTCTTCCCCTTTATCATATAAACTCAACTTAACCCCTTCACCGATTATGGCTATTTTTCTTTTTTCATTAATATCGGATTGGTTTAAAAAACGACCTGATGTGATAGTCATGGGGTCCTGGTTAATAATTTCCGGGTAATCGCCATACACTGCAAATGCCCCAGTCTTGATACCCCTTGTGACATTATTGGCACCCTGAAATCCTCCCAACCGATTTCTTGGGGAAACAAATCGAAGGTTTGGGACATTGTCCTTTATTGCCTGGACATCATCAAGTTTATAATTATACCTCCTGCCCTTAGGTAGCCCCATATAGGCCTTGGTGGTATTTCTCGACCACATGAACATGGTGTTGGTCGCGATATCACCAAAATCTGCCCGAATACCATTCTCCAAACCCTTACCTGCAGCCAATAGAATGATCAAAATCAATATTCCCCAGAAAACACCGAATGCGGTAAGTGCTGTCCTAAACCAATTACTGGTAAGCACTTCTAATATTTCATTCCAACGATCTCTATTGAACATTTTAGATTCTAATTCGTTACTCGTCCCTTAAAGCATCTATAACATGGATGTTCGCTGCACGCCAAGCTGGGAAAAAACCTGCGGCGGCCCCAGCGAATATCAAAACAAAAACTGTGGAAATAGCCACATTAAAATTCACCGATGGGTTTACTATATAGTCTACCTCGATATAGGGACCCAATAATTCAAGCAATCCCATACTAAAAATGAGTCCGACGAAACCTGAAATAGCCGTTACAAAAATTGATTCATGCAAAATCATACCTACAATGGACCATGGTTTTGCCCCTAATGCCTTTCGTACGCCTATTTCCCTTGTCCGCTCTTTTACTACAATCAACATGATATTACTCACCCCAACTACCCCAGCTATAATCGTGCATATGCCAACAAACCAAAAAAACAGTTTTATGCCATTCATCAAAGTGAAAAATCTTTTGACTTCTTCCAGTGTATTAAAAACATTTATGGCACTAAGGTCATCAGGGGCAACGGTATGGGCATCCTGTAAATAGCGCTTCATATCATTGGAAAACCTCATTGATTCGGCCACTGCTTGGTCAAAATTCTCAACAGGCTGTAGCGTATAGTACAGGTTATTTATTTTATCCGAGCCGTTAAAGACCCGTTGGGCTGTAGACATAGGGATAAAAATGCGTTCCTCCTCACGTTCTCCCCCCATATCACCATATACACCAATTATCTTGAATTTAATGCCCGATATGTCAAGATATTCGTTCAGTGGATCTTCACTGTTCTTGAAAATCTCCCTCTTGATGACATTACTGATTACAGCAACCTTTGAAACATTCTTATGGTCATGGTAGTTAATATATCTACCTTGAGACATATACTGATTTTCAACAAATTGAAACCCATCATGAACCCCCTGCACACTATAGCCAACGGATTCTTTCTTATAATTGACCTGTGCATTGCTAACAAATAAATTGGCAGACTTATCTTTTAAAACCTCTGAAAACTTGGATTCTATAAAATCGTAGTTCTCATTGCGTATTTGTATAGGGCGGCCAGGATTTAATCCCTTGTGCTCTTTAGTGGTCACTTGCGTCCAAACTATAATACGGTTGGAGGCATCTTCTTCAAATTCCTGGGCAATACCATTCTGCATACCCTGCCCAAAACCCAATAATATCACAAGAATAAAAATACCTGAAGCCACAGAAAGTCCTGTTAGGAAGGTTCGTAGCTTATTTTTACGGATAGTGTCAAATATTTCCTGCCATCTCTCGATGTCGAACATAGGATTGATTTTGATTGATGATAAATACAATGGTTGTCATTGTATAACCATAGGACTACTGGCCATCAATAATGTTACAGTTTAACTCTAAAAAAAAAGTTAAAAATCACACCTTGAACTAAGTCTTCATTTTTCGATAAATAAAATAGAAGAGTCCTCCTACCAAGATGTATGGAACCGCCATTAGGTATACGATACCATTATTTATGCCTTCTGCTGTAGCAGTATTGCCCCCACTTTCCAAAACTGCCCTACACATCGCGCACTGGGCCTCCGAATTTTCGGGAACAAACAGAAACAAAATAAGCAATACGAAGATATATCGACTTTTCATTTAGCTAGAATAATAGGGTGATATCATAACATAAACCACTACCCCGGATATGGCAACATAAAACCATAGGGGGAATGCTATCTTTGCCAATGCCCTATGTTCTTTAAACTTTTTTAAATACGCCCGGGCATAGGTTCTAAGAACCAAAGGAATAATGACGATTGACAAAATTATGTGGGAAATCAAAATAAAATAATACGCGTATTTAACAAGACCCTCACCCCCAAAGACCGTTGAATCCGATGTCATATGATAAGCAATGTACATAAGTAAAAAAACAACCGAAAGACCAATACAGATCGTCATTAGTTTTTGATGTAGCTCCCTTCTGCCATTTTTAATGGCCCAAACGGCTACGACGAGTACAATTGCAGTCAACCCATTGACTGAAGCGTAGATTGGTGGCAAAAAGGACAATGGTTCTACATTTGGAATTTTCACACCAAAAAGAGCAGCAACCACTAGCGGGATTAGTATAGAAACCGCGGTGATCATTCTATTGAATTTCTTCTCCCTCAATATGCTAGGATCCACTATATCTACTCTTTTAATAATTTATATATATCTTCCTTTAGCACCGATATTTGTTCTTTTTCGCCTTCACTGCTCGTTCCTTGGCCCTCTGTAATTGTTCCTCTGTAATAAATAATGGGGTTACCAAAATCATCAACCCTTGATCGCAGATATCCATTTTTGTCTATCAGTGCAAAAAGACCAGAGTGCTCAAATCCTCCTGGAGCATCCGGCATTTCAGAAACAAAAATATTGAATCCCTTGTTCGCCAAATCATATATAGCTTCTTGGCTTCCTGTCATCAGATGCCAATCAAGGTTTACTATTCCATGTTTCTCTGCATATTCCTTTAGGACCTTCGGGGTATCATATTGGGGAGCAATTGTAAAGGAAGCGACTCCAAAATCTTTGGACGTCTTGAATTCTTCTTGAGCATTGACCAAGTTCTCTGTCATTATTGGGCAAATCGAGGGGCACGAGGTGAAGAAAAACTCAACGATAAATACCTTTCCAAAATAATCTCTCTCTGTTATGACCAGACTATCTTGATCGATGAATTCAAAAGAAGGTACTTTTCTTTTTTTTCCGTCCAACATAATATAGGCCAACTCAGCTGTATTGTCCTTTAGATTCATCCTATCGCTCTCAACCACTTTGCCAGTTTTAAGACGATCAACGATCTTTGGCACAAACAGTATCCCGAAAACCAATATTACCAATGAAACCCAGACATAGGTATATTTATTCTTCATTACTTTTGCCGGTTTGCATTGTTCTTTTTTAAGGCCATTCGATATTCCGCCAAAATGATTTTTACATCATCTTCCATTTTATTGTTCAATTCAGAAACCGAAGTTGTATTGAAACCAAACTTAGTGCCTTGGTCCTCATCATCGGTTCGACCTCTTAAATTGCCGTCTTTATCAATAATAAAAACATATGGGGTCGCCAAATTCTCATCCAATGAAAGGTCAGTTTTCAAGGAATCGAAAAAAGCGTTTATCTGTTCGGAATCTGCAAAAACAAAATTCCACTTAGCTATATTGGTAAAACTACCCAACTCCTTTTTAAGTTTTGACACCTTATCTTCGTTCCCTTCTGGCACCAACATAACAAACTGGAAATCATTAAACTCATAAAATCGTTTGTAGATTTTTTGGTTCAAATTAAAGGCACCACCCTTTCGACGTTCAATATCACTTCCCAAAAACCCAAGTATGGTAATCTTATTGTCCAAAACAACCTTAGCATCTATATCCGAAATATCGGCAACATTCTCAGTCAATATGGGTAGTTTTCCAAAGTTATTGATCCCTGAAGCGAAGAAAAGATAGGCCACAATGGGCATTACAAAAAGCACTACTAAAACAAAAGTCTTTTTCATTTTCGATAAGATGACCGGTTTTCAGGCAAATCAATATTAGTGTAGCATTGAATTCAGCACTGACAAAAATAAAAAAGACGGTGCTAAAACCGTCTTTTTATTCTGTTAATTATACGTTTTTATCTTACTTAGAAATTCCAAGTTACAAATCCATCCTTAAAGACATTGTAAATATAATCGGCTTCAAAAAGCAATATAAATAACAAATAAGCCACTAGGAAGATCGGCGTCCAAACTATGGCCCTTCGCAAGGCACTTTTTTCATCTCTCAAGTGCATAAAGTCCCAAGCGATATAATAGGCCTTGACCAAGGTCAAAATAATGAATATCCAATTCAATATTTTCATTCCCAAGAAAGTAGTACCCGTCAGTGCCTTGGGTTTGGTGATACCCAAAGACACTTCTATAGCGGTTACAATGGTTAAAAAGATAAGAATACCCCAAATTTTTTGGGTATTGGACTTGAATTTTAAAAGTCCTCTGAAAATTTCCAACTTGTGTGCGTCTGCCATGCTAAATAATATTAATAATGTACTTCTGTTTCCAAGGAAACATCAAAACGTTTATACCAAATAAAAGAAGGTGAATACAAATACCCAAACTAAATCTACAAAGTGCCAATACAAACCTACTTTTTCAACCATCTCGTAGTGACCTCTTTTCTCATATGTGCCTAAGGCGACATTGAAGAAAATGATAAGATTGATCAATACCCCAGAGAAAACGTGAAAACCGTGAAAACCGGTTATGAAGAAAAAGAAATCCGCGAACAACCTATTACCATATTCATTGTGGATAAGGTTTGCCCCCTCGACAACTTGGACCGCACTTTGAAGTTTTGACAATGATTCTTGCCTAGAAAGCACCATTTTTTCCCCTTCGGCATCTATAGTTTCTGTTCTTACAACAATATTTGAGTTGGCCTTAAAACCTTCTATCACCTCATTCACGGTATAACTTGGCCGATACCCCTCATCATAAAACCAAATTCCATTTTTACTTTCATGAGCGACACGATCTCCTGGAATGGTTTTTGCAAAGTCGTTCAATGCGGCTCGTTCACCAGTATCAGTTTTTACAAACTGTAATATCCTGCCGCCCTTGGTTTCGACAGCACCGTAATCACCGTTGATAAACGTCGCCCATTCCCAGGCCTGTGAACCAACGAAAATGGCTCCACCAATAATGGTAAGAAACATGTACCAAATAACACTATTCTTCTTCATTCTATGGCCCGCATCAACGGCAAGTACCATTGTCACTGAAGACATAATCAGAATAAAGGTCATGAATGCGACATAATACATGGGGTAATTACCATGAAAGAAAGGCACATGCGTAAACACCTCATCCGCAATTGGCCATGTCTCTATAAATTTGAATCTTGAAAAGCCATATGCAGCTAAAAACCCTGAAAATGTCAAAGCATCTGACACCAAGAAAAACCACATCATTAATTTGCCGTAGCTCGCTCCTAAAGGTCTGTTACCACCTCCCCAAGCGTTTTCTTCCGCGCCTGTTGTTATCGTAGAATCCATAAAAAATTATCGTATAATTAGAATGTGCACAAATTTACATTTTTTTAGACCACAGAAAAGTCAAATATTAAGAAATCAAAAATTTATTGAAAATTTAGTCCACCAATAGCATAAACAATAACAAATACACCCATAATAAGTCCAAAAAATGCCAAAACGTTGCCCCTAAGGATAATCCCAAATGTTCCTGTGATGAGTATTCCCCTTTACTTTGATTATATATCACCACCATTAAGGAAATAATACCAGCGACGACATGCACAATATGAACGGCGGCAATGAGAAAAATATAGGACATTTTGATACTACTTGTGGGACCGGTAAAGTAATAGCCCTGGGCAACCATTTGGGAAAAACCACTGAATTGAAAACCTACAAATGCCATTGCTAAACCTAGGGTTATCCACAACCAAGTAGCACAGGCCTTTTTAGCTTCATTTTTTAGGGCCTTCTTCGCCAACATATAGGTTACACTACTTAGAATGATTATAGCGGTACTCATATAAAATGATTCTGGCAGTACAATGTCAGTTATCCAATCTTCCCTTTTACTACTAACAATATAAGCACTGGTCCATCCTGCAAAAGCCATAATCAGACTTACGATTCCGAACCAAAGCATCATTTTCTTAGCTCTGTCGTTCTTTTCCTTTCTTGTTCCCTGTGTTAAGTCCATTAAGTTTGTATTAATTTATCTAAAACGTAAACCACTTGCATTAACGTAATATAGCTAACGCTTGCCAGCATTAATTTTCTTGCGGTACTATTATCTCGTTTTTCATATAGTCTTAATGCAAAAAACAACATTCCCGTACCTATTAAAAATATAATTACAGCAGCCGGAATCGACAATTGTAACCTTCCTGTAACTCCCAATACCGGAACTACTGAAATAACAATCATCCAAATGGTATACATTATTATTTGTAATGCCGTACCCGCATCTTTTTTTCCGGTGGGCAGCATTTTAAACCCTCCCTTTTTATAATCCTCGTCAAGCATCCATCCCAAGGCCCAAAAATGCGGAAACTGCCAGAAAAATTGCACCATGAACAAAGTCCCTGGTTCAATACCAAATTCATTGGTTGCTGCTACCCATCCCAGCATGAAGGGAATTGCACCTGGGACGGCACCTACAAAAACACATAAAGGGGTCACAGTTTTTAAAGGGGTATAAACGCTAGTATATAAAAATATGGATATAGCCCCGAACATGGCTGTTTTTGGATTTAGAAAGTATAAGGCAACAACACCCAGAATGGTCAATATTATAGCAACAGCCAAAGCCGAATTGACGGTCATTCTTCCTGATGGAATAGGCCTATTTTTAGTACGGCTCATTAAAGTGTCCAAATCTTTTTCTATAATCTGATTGTATGCATTAGAAGCACCTACCATACAATATCCCCCAAAGGCGAGCAGTAACACCGACAAAAAATTGATTTCATATGCGCCCAGAAAATAACCGGCAATTGAGGAAAACACAACACTGACTGCAAGCCTAGCCTTTGTAATTTCCCTAAAATCAGTAAATATCGTTGAAAACGATGCGCTATTTACTGTATTGATTGCAGCCTTCATTGTCTTTTTTTATAAGAACGCAAATATAGCCCCAGAAAGCTATTTGTGCAACGAATTACCGAGGTTTATCCTATCTTTGGAATAGAACCATTATGAACCTCCTAAATACTTAATTATGAAGATGATGAAGCTTATTAAAACAATGGTAATGAGCCTAGGTGTTGTAGCGCCGGTTTTGGCACAGGAAAAGGAAGTTACCATAAGCATTGACACCCTCACTCCCAATGTTTATATGTTGACCGGCCAAGGTGGAAATATTGGAATATACATTGGCCAGAACACTATTTTTATGATCGATGACCAATTTGAGCGTTTGAGTGATAAAATCAAAAAAACCATTGGTTCACTTACCGACCAGCCCATTTCTTTCCTGTTCAACACCCACATGCATGGGGACCACATAGGAGGTAATGCCAAGTTCAATTCGAAGGTCACCACAGTAGTAGCCCATGACAATGTAAGAAGAAGCCTGAATGAAAGGTTATTGAAAGATGAAAAGCTGAGCAGCAATATACTTCCTGAAGTTTCATTTTCTGAGGATATCACCTTTTATGACGGGGATGAGACCATCATGGCGTTTCATGTTCATGATGCGCATACAGATGGCGATTCTATGGTCTATTTTCTGAACAACAATGTATTACATATGGGTGACACCTATTTTGCAGGTAGGTATCCCTACATTGATTTAAATAATGGCGGCAGCGTTGATGGCTACATTAATGCACAAAAGAAAGCTTTACTTCTTATAAACAACGAAACGAAAATTATACCAGGACATGGCAGGCCTTCCAACAAAGAGGAACTCGAAACTTATGTGATTATGTTAGAGGACATTAAATCAAAAGTTATGGTGGAAATCAATACTGGTAAATCTTTGGAAAATGTTAAGAGCAACACCAATTTGCTATCGACATATGATAAAACCCATGGTAACGGATTTATTAATCCCGAACGCATTAGGGAAATTTTCTATATGAGTTTAAAAAAAGAATGAATCATAAAAAAACCCCTAGCCTCTCGGCTAGGGATTTTTTTATATGGAGAATTTTGTTATTTATTGTAATTTAAAGGTAATTGGAATACTAAACGGTACTCTTACCGCTCTACCTCTCTGCTTTCCTGGAGTCATTCTGGGAAGCTTATCGATAATCCGTTTAGCTTCTTTTTCAAGATTCCTATCCGGTCCGCGCATTCTCACACCACCAATACTTCCATCTTTTTGTATAACGAACATTATGCTTACCCTACCTTGAATCCCCATCTCTTGGGCAATTTCAGGATAACGGAAGTTTTTACTGATATGTTTGTTCATTTTTTCTTGAAAACATTTACGCATCGCAGCTGCACCTTTTCCTTTTTGATTTTCACATCCAGGGAAAATCGGTACATCCTCAATTACGGCAAAAGGCACATCTATATCTTCTTCAATCTCTTCAACTTCAACATCCTCAACCTCTATAACCTCTTCTTCCTGACTTGTTTCTGTAGATTCAATTACAGTCTCCTCAACTTCTTCCTCATCTTCAACTACTTCAATAATCTCGGGAGCGGCAGGTGGCGGTGGTGGTGGTGGAGTCTTTATCTGTTCGGTCATCGGAACTTCTTCGTCTAACATATCTTCAACATTCATTGAAATGTCATATTCATTAGTCTTGTCATACGTTTTCCATTCCAACCCCTGCCATACCAAAAACATAACAACAGCTAACCCAATGACAAAGTACATGCCGCTATTTTTTCTTAAATCTGCTTTTGGATTCTTTTTTAGTTCCATATCTAATAATTTTAATGTTCGCTAATTTAATTAAATAATTAATAAAAAAACAAGTAATACTTTATTTTAACCATCTTTGACTATAAAATAGGAAATACATAGCACTAACTCCGCTAATTGCACCCATCGAATTGGCCAATGCATCGAAAACATCTCCTGACCTATTCATAGTAAATCTCTCTTGAACTACCTCAATAATTATACCAAAAAACATCAGAAAAACTACTATAAGCATCAAAACGTTTCTAAACAAAGCCCCTGTCCCTTTCTGCTCATGGAAAAATAAAAACCCCAATGCAGCAGCAACAAAATAAAAAACAAAATGCACTATCTTATCGCCATGGGGAATATTAAAAGAGCTCAAATCATCCCCCTCAAAAGAATATAAGCTAGAAAATGTCACAAACACCATCCAGCTTATAAATAGGATTGCATATAAATACTTTTTAAGCACCTATCAGCTCTTTGTAGTCTTTATCACTGAGCAAATCTTCAACTTCAGAAGCATTGCCTATTTTTATTTTCACCATCCAACCATCACCATAAGGATCTGTATTTACCTTTTCTGGTTCATCTTCCAAAGCCTTATTGAATTCAACGATCTCGCCACTTAAAGGAAGAAATAAGTCGGAAACCGTCTTAACTGCTTCAACAGATCCAAAAACCTCATCCCTATCCAAAGTCTCATCAACAGTTTCGACCTCAACATAGACTATGTCTCCCAATTCACTTTGCGCAAAATCGGTTATTCCTACTGTTGCAATGTCTCCTTCAACTTTGACCCATTCATGATCCTTGGTATATTGCAAATCTGATGGTATATTCATGTTCGTTGTTTTTATCAAGAAAGCAAATGTAAATGATTCTTTTGCGTAATTCAAACAAATTACAACTTCAATTCTACGTAGAATGTCTTAAAGGAGGCGGCCATTTCGAACGCCCAAAACCAGAGGTTAAAGTCTTCATCAAAGACCTTGCTAACACACTCCTAGTTCCCGAAATTATA
Source organism: Bacteroidota bacterium (assembly GCA_024279425.1). Taxonomy (GTDB): domain Bacteria; phylum Bacteroidota; class Bacteroidia; order Flavobacteriales; family Flavobacteriaceae; genus Maribacter_A. Next base: position 31,510 of record JAJRRO010000074.1, read on the forward strand.
TCTAAGTGTAAAGCCCGTATTAATAGTAGTTTGTGGAAAAGCGGTTGATATGGCAAATTTTGAAAATGAATGATCATAGAAGAACAAAGCATTTAAGTTTTTGCTCAAGGCATAATCTGCCGTAAACTTAAGTGAGAATAAGTTCTGACCTGATGTAATTTGGTTATTGTCGATATCAAGGTTCCTAATAATGGTAATATTATCCCTTAAGGTAACATCAGCTTTCAGGTTCAAATCGCCTTTCAGTCTTGTTTTGTTCCCACCGATATTAGTTACAAATTTCACATCTTTGATACGATATCCCAATCCTACGGTATATTCCTTGCCATTCTGCTCGGTCATCAGGTTATTATCAAAACTAAGGGATAGAATGCGGTCGGTTCTAACTTCTGCCAAAACACTTACTGAGTTTTTCATTTCAAAATCAACACGCATCAACGGGTTAAATTGATCGGTAAGCACCACATTGTTCAAAATATTCTCAGGAAGAAGATCTCCGGTCTCTGTATCTATTGGATCTAACCCATCATTGATCAATTGCACGCGTGCCAAGTTGGTCTGAAATGAATTTATACTATAAGATGCCCTATACCCATGGCTCAATGAGAATCGCTTGAATTTTTTCCTGAACCATTTATTGCGCATTAAACCCGTATACTTGATGTTCCAATTGGGAATGGGTATTTTCCGTAGTGCGTCTAAATTGACTTTATTGACATCCTGTCCCGTATAGGCTGCAAAGAAGGCGGGCAGCAACACGTCTTGTTGTGTTTTTCCATAACGCTCAGGGAAACCATCGGCATCTAAAGTACCCGGTTGTTCTCCTCTGTCCAGAACCAAACGATTGGCGATAATCAATCTATTTTCCTTGAATTTTTCAAAATTTTCCGAACTAAATTCATCGCTTTTGCCAAATGCAGTACCAATCATCATCGTAGAAATATTAAAGTTCCCAAAATTATTCCCTAGTTGGTTAATGTATTCAAACTGACCATTACCCAAATCATCTATTTGAAAACTTTCCTGATAGCTCCTAGAATATTGCCTGTTCGCAGATAGGTCTATGGTAAGATCTCTTATGGGTTGGGCCGTGGCTGTAATGCTCAATTGTTTATTGGTCCTTTCTATAAATTGCTCATTGAATTCAGGGAAAGAAGTAAGCCAGCCGTTTCGAGCTGCCTCAAAACGCACATCGGCCTGACTACCGAATACAAATCCTAAAGTTGGCCTTGCCGTACCAATAAAACCAATAGACTGTGTATATCCCGGAAGCACCTTTCCGTTATTTTCATTATAGTTGATGTTCAGCCTTTTTACCATGGTCAAAACATCGACCACGGTATTGAACATTGCACTTGTTTTTTTCTCTGTTGTCTCTCTTATACTGCCAGTATTCCCAGCTTTGTCTCTACGAACTGGCGCCCTTATGGTAGTCGACTTACCACTTCTCTTCTTTAAGCCGATAAGATCATAGAACTTTTGCATGCTCAATGAAGCGGTCAAATTATGGGTATTGGCATTCTGGACTGTGTTGATCTCCTCGCCAGCCACTTCTCTTAATGCATCACCTCCGCGCTGCCAATCAAAGTTACTTGTATAAGAATATTGGGCATTGATGAAATCAAGTGCCGGTATTTTGTTAAAAGGCAATTCATAATTCAATTGCATCTCCTGAGAATGCCTGTTCGGTTCTCCCAAATCCCAAAAACCGTCCCATAACCCCAACGTCTGATCAACCTCTGAATCTGGATTACCATCCTCGGTGAAATAATTACGAACAATATTGTTATTACTGCCAGTCAGTATCAAACTCAACGATTTGCTTAGGCTATAATTAACCGCATATTGCCAATTGAACAGGTAATTTCTTTGTTGTAAAAAAGGTAAATCCAAAGATTCTACCCCAGGTTCAAAAACCTCTCTGAACTTCTGCTGATTAAACTGCCGGTTGATATTGGAGTTCACCGAAAAACTTGCGGGTAATAAATTAAAGTTCAAGTCTTTTAACCACTGCCAATATTTACCGTTGAACAGTGAATCTTTTTTGGCAAAAGGAGCTACCTCAACCGGATTAAAACTATGATTGTAGACGAAACCGGTCACTATGTCTTGATTTCGAAGGTTTGCTATTTCAAAATCACGATGGTCCGTTTCGTTATAGGAATAATTAAAGGTAAAATTCTCTACATCATAGAAGTTTGCCTCTGCTTCCTCACCCCTATCCTTACGGACACCTATTAGGTTGATACTTGTTCTTTTGGTATAATCCTCTGCTTGTTCCCTTATCTTCTTGGCTTCTTCTTGTGTTTGTGCCGAGGCAATCAGGTCATCCAATTTTAGATCATCATAAACCGGGTCAAACTCAGGTGTAATCATTTGTTCAGATATACCATAGTTAAAGGGAATTTGAACGCCCCATTTTTTTGGCAGCAACTGACCTACATTCACATTGGTCACCAAGTCATAGGAAATAGCGTCTTCGCGGGCCCTTTCATTAGGCATTTGGTCTATGGACCCAAAGCCGGAGGTACTCTTGCTTCCGGTGGCAGTCATGTTGGCAAAATCGGCAATATTCGCATCGACCGAGGCAACAGCCGCCCAACCGCCATTGTTATCCAATCCAGCTAGGCGAAGCTCATTAAACCAGACTTCTCCCCTAGCCGGCAGATTGTCTATATTCTTTATACCTATCATTATACTTCGTATACTACCTAAGGAAGGGTTTCCTCGAATTCCTATTCGCAATCTACCCAACGTTCTTGGAGCAAATTCAGAAACCGGGATTACCTCTCCATTCTCAACCTCAAAAAATTGAAGTTCATTCAGTGGAGTAACATTTCTATTTACAATGCGCAATGATTTTACTTGGTTTAGGTCACTCAGCAAAATCTCCATTTCGTTAACCTCTGGCCAGATTTCGCTTTCCGAAACAGCACCAAAAGATGTAAACTGTAAGGGCAATTCTATTTGATAAAAATTCTGGGAGAGATCTGTACCCAATCTCATAAAACCGACCAAGGGATTGGCATCGTCTGAATAATCACTGTTATTGAGTTTTTCAGCATGCATGAACATTCTCAGCTTTTTATACTGACGAATATCAATATTCAAACTTTTGAAAACCCCTCTGGAGTCTTCAGACTCCAAATTTTCAACTTTAAAAGACAAGGACTGCTCGTTCTGGCGGATTATGGTATTATTATTATTCAATTGCTCGCGAACAACACCTGGAGGTAATACGTAAGGTATTGGCGTTCTTGAATTGTTCTCCTCTATATTAACAGTATTCACATCTACTATGGTCCCGTCATCAAAGGGATCATTGTCGATCATTTCATCCTGTAATGTTTTTGTATAGGTACGCCAATCGCCTCGCACCATATCTAGCGTGGCAAAACGTAACACAACATCACTACTGAAACCCGTTAGGTACATTCGCATAAAACTAATTGACCGGAAATCAGTAATTCCTCCGACTGCATCCGTAAAATCACTCAATGGAATTTTGTATTGGATCCATCTACGACTCAATTGCGAACCGTTGGGCAGATCAGGTGTAACACCTTCCTTGATATCAGTAACATATTTATCGTTGATGGTTGCATTGGGTTTGATCGCAATTCTATATTCATAATAGCTATTTACCGTATTCATGGTAAGGTCGCGATCAATATCCTCAACATCGGGCAAGGTTGTAGACCCTCTGTTGGTATTGGTCACTTGTACGGGCGAATTCCCTTCAGGATTATTAAAATCCAAATAACGCTCTAGAATACCCCCCTCACGATTTAAATAGTATTGATAATTGTCCAATGCAGGATCTTCCCCCGCCCCATATATATCAACTTCTGCTTCATCATCCAATCCGTCAAAGCCAACATCCTGTAAAACCCTATTGTTCTCATTAGCATCAAAGGCATAGACAAGGGCTTGTGTTGCGGGGACTATTCCCCAAGAAGGTAGGTGTACTAAATTTGTGGCCTCAGCATCAACTGGTAACCCATTCTCATACTGTTTTCTACCATCCTTTAATACATCTTCTGAAATATTACCCAAATTAAAAACCAATTCCCCCGGACTTGTTGCAATTCCATCCAAATAAGGGTCCAATATCCAAAACTGTACAAACTCAACATTTGACTGCTCAAAATCCGTACTACTCAATGACCGCATAATACCTGCCCATTTATCTTGGGAAGCTTCATTTTCAAAACTTGGGTTTGTATTATAGGGTCCTTTGGCATTCGGATAATAGGCCAAATCCAAGGTTCCCTGTACTGTTGTCTGCCCTTGGGCAATATCGACTTGGGGGAAAACCTCATCTATGAATACTCTACGAGTGGCGTTGGTCGAAATGTCATTATCACTAATTTCCGACGGTCTTTGATTTGTATAAAAGATTGGATCAATCGTATACCAAGCCATTTTGGCCCTACCATAACCATTGATCAAGTTTGCAGGGTCTTCAGGAGTACTCCCCGAAAGCACTCCTCCTGGAGCAAACTCCAACGGGGTGCTGGCCAAGGACCAGCCTAAGGAAGAACGAATATCTATTAGAGACTGCGCCCCTTCAAAATCATCTAAATAGGTGGTGGTCTCCCCCTGAAAATCGGCATTTTTAGGAGAATTCGGCTTTAGCCAAGCCACTTCGCCTCGAACCGAAAGATTGGAGGGTACATCTGTATCAATATTGGGCAACTTGTTCACCAAACGGGTTAGAAAAGGAATTTCCGTTGAGAAATTACCATTCAAACCAAAGATGGTGTTGTTTACGGGTTCGATTCCGAAATTTGATTTTTGTGTCAGGGGCCGTTCATTCAAATTCAATAAAGTGGCCCCCAATATAAAATTTTTGTTTACTTGATGCTCTACATTTACACCCGTAAACCTTCTGGTCTGCTGACCAAAAACCGCATTATTCTCTACGGAGATATTTATTGGTGTGTTGGATGCCTCAAGACTAGGATCCAAAATCTGAACCGTACCCGCTTGATAATTCACGGTATAATCTATGCCTTCCTGTAATTGCCTGCCACCGGCCGTAACCCTAACAGATCCTCGGGGAATATTGAATGCTCCAATCGGGATCCCATTGTTTCCTTCAGATTTATACCGCCCTTTCAACAAAAACTTGTTTTTCACAGGATCTTGCAATGCGGCTGCTTTGGTTTGAGTATACATATCCCTAAAGACATATTTCTTTTGATTTTCATTATAACCCTGGTCGTTGGCCACATCGTAGGTGCCACTTCCTAATAATTCGAACATGTACTCACCAAAAGGTTCTACCTTGGTGAAGATTATTTTCCCTCCTTGCGTATCGATCGTAAGTCCGGGCACAAAATCAAAAAAGCCGTCCCCACCTGGCTGCACATCATTATAAGCGTTTAATCTATCTAGGTTAAATACATCCAACAATATCCTTTCCTGTAAAGGTTTTGGTGTATTCGGCCAACCAGAACCAGGGCCTTCAGCAACTGGGGTAATGTAATTTCTTGGGGTGGGGTCGGAATAAAGGATATTCAACTTAAAATCATCTTCACTCAATCTAAAGGCACCCGTAGCGTAAATATTTTTCATCATCAAATCCCAAATGGGATCTGTGATATTCGTAATGTTGCTTTTAAGGAGCTTAAGAATCAAGGTATTGTTGTTGATTACCGGATTTACTCCTCCGGAAACCGTAGTAGCATCCAAACCCCCATTGGCAAACTCACCAACCTGAAACACTTCTCCATTGTATGTATATTGAAATGCAACAGCCAACACCTCATCGTTGCTCAATCTCTGATTCAGTGATATGTACCCCAATTGTGAATGAAATTGATAGTCTCTTGTAACTTCCAGTTTTCGAGCGTTTTCCAAAATGGCATAATCAAATCCCTGATTTACCTGATATCCAGGAATATTGAACCCAGCCTCTACCGTAGCAATATCACGAATAGATCCGGTAAGGGAACCTGTGCCTATTAAAGCAGGATCCATATCATTGGCATTGTTTCGTGGTAAGGTATTGCTTGGATTGTTAAAAAACCCTGGTGGATTGCCATTATTTATTCCAATTCTTGTTTGATCCTCCAACGATTCACCTAAATCATGGAGGGCAACCACATTCCTGACATTCAAGGTTTGTTGGCTTCTATTAGTAACCCAGACTTCCAATCTTGTAATTTGAACCTGACTTAGAATATAAGGGTAGTTCACAAGAGCAGCGTCATAAACATCTCTAAAATATTGGGATAGGAAGAAATGCCTATCCTCGTCATAATCCAAAGCGGTAAGGGAAAATTCATTGATTGTACCACCTCCTTGAGCGACAACAGTATTATTTTGTGAACGCTGTTCGGAAAAAACCGCAGTTACCCTGGTTTTCCCAAATTGCAATTGCGTCTTTATACCAAATAAACTTTGGGCTCCAGTAATCAGTGAACTATTAAGGGGCATATTAACATTCCCCACTTCAATTTTTTGAAGGATATCATCCTCAGTAGGGGTATAATCGAGCTTTACAATATTCTGAAAATCAAAAGTGGCCTCGGTATCATAGTTGGCGGTTACTTGGAGCCTTTCCCCAATGTTGCCCAGCATACTTAAACTGATACGCTGATCAAAGTCAAAGGATAAATTTGTTCTATTTCGTGGTGAAAGTGATGGGTTGTCATTTTTTTGCCAGATTACACCCAAGTCCATGGCAACTGAACCTTGTGGAATCACTTCAATGGTATTACCCCCGAAAACAGACTGAAAGAAGTTGTTGTTTACATAAAAATTGGGCAAAAGATTTCTACGTGCTTCCTCACTTCCTTTTTTCTTGCCAGAGTATGCGTCTAATTTCGTTTTGAAATAGTCTTTCATGCCCTCTTTGCGAACAAGTTCCATGTATTGTCCAGGAGTAAGGATAATAGGGTGACCTATATCAAAATCACCAACTTTCTGAGAAAAGATATATCTGTCCAGCTTCTCGTCATAGATATATTTTGAGATAATACTCTGGGGGTTTTCAAACTTCAATCTCCCTAAAGAAAAGCCTGTTTTCACAGAATCAACTGCCTGTTCATCGACCTCTCCTCCCTCTGTTTCCTGAGCGTAGGAAAAATCTACGGAACCTAGGAAAAGAACAAACAGGATAATGAGCTTAAATGTTGATTTAAGAAATTGTTTTGCCCCTTTTTTCAAACTTATTACAAATTTTTAAGCGCTCGTTTAATAATGTTCTCAACGCTTAGTGAGGCATCTTGACTTAATACCTTGTCCACAGCCTTTTCAGCCTGTCTTCGGACAAATCCAAGAACCTCTAAAGCAGATAACGCTTCTTCTTTATTTGTATTGTTTGAATTGACGGAAACTTCGTCAATATCGTAGACTTTCAAAATCTTATCTCCAAGGTCAAGAATGACCCTTTGTGCAGTTTTGGCCCCGATTCCTTTAATCCCTTGTATTGTGGGCACATCCCCACTGGCAATGGCATCGCGTATTTGAGCTGGAGACAGGGAAGAAAGCATGGTCCGTGCAATACTTGACCCTATCCCTGAAACCGAAAGTAACAACCTGAAAATCTCCCTTTCAGACCTCTCAGTAAAACCGAATAAAGTATGCGAATCTTCCTTAATCTGCAAATGTGTAAACAAACTAATGTTCTCCTCATCTTTGATACTGGAAAATGTATTCAAGGAAATATTTACAAAATACCCAATACCGGCACATTCTATTATGACATAAGTAGGATTCTTTTCAACTAATTTTCCTTTGAGATGGGTAATCATTTGTTATGGTTTTAAAATGTGAACTACTCTTAGAGACTGTTTTGAATTCTATCAATTGCTTTTCTATAACTCTTTTTGCGCAACATTTTGTTAAAATCCCTTCAAGTAGCCCAGCTATTATCCTCTATTTCGCCTCATGTTGCATCAAAAATGGTCTATAATCCCGATAATTATCGGGACCAATCATAAAATTCAAAACAGTCTCTTAATTTTTAGCTTTTTTTCGCTTCTCCCTTTCCTGGACATCTATGACGGCTACGGCCGTCATATTGACCATTTCATCAACATCCGCTCCCAACTGAAGGATATGTACGGGTTTTTTCAGACCCAGCATTATTGGACCTATAGAATCGGCACCGTTTAATTCTTTTAATAATTTGTAGGTAATGTTGGCAGACTCCAAATTTGGAAAAATCAAAGTGTTCACTTTCTTGCCTGCCAATTTGGAAAATGGAAAGTTATTCTGGTGCAACTCCATATTCAAGGCAAAATCTGTTTGAATCTCACCGTCAATATTCAATTCAGGATGGGATTCGTGCAAAATCTTCACCGCTTCAGCAACTTTTTTTGCATTGGGATGGGTTGATGAACCAAAATTAGCATAAGACAACATGGCTATCACCGGTTCAAAATTAAAAGCTTTGGCCAAATTTGCTGTCATCAATGCGATTTCTGCCAATTCCACTGCAGAGGGGTCAATATTGATTGAGGTATCTGCCAACAACAAAGGGCCCCGCTCTGTATTCATGATATTCACTGTTGCGGCCCGCCTTACTTTCTTAGCCCTGCCGATAACTTCAAAAACGGGTTTTATCACTGTTGGAAAGGCTCTTGAATACCCAGAAATCATTCCATCGGCATCATTTTCCAAAACCATCATTGCCGCATAATAGTTGCGTTCCCGCATTTTTGTCTTAGCACCATACAAGGTAACACCTTTTCTTTTGGTCCCTTGCCAATACCTTGTGGCATATTGATTCCTTTTCTCCTGAGAATCACTTGCTTTAGGGTCAATAATGCAAATATCCGCATCAAATTCCAATTCTTTTTTCAGCTCCTGGATCACCTTTTTGTTTCCCAACAATATTGGAATCGCTATACCTTCCTCGAAAACAATCTGGGCTGCTTTTAAAACATCTAGGTGATTCGCCTCGGCAAATACAATTTTCTTAGGGTTCACTTTGGCTCTATCGTGAAGTAACCGAACTACTTTATTGTCGCTGCCCGAACGTTGTAACAGTTGTTCCCGGTACTTGCCCCAATCTGTAATCGGTTCTTTTGCAACGCCGCTATCCATTGCAGCTTTTGCAACGGCAGGTGGGATTTCGGCAATTAGGCGTGGATCAAATGGTTTAGGTATTATATAATCTTTACCAAAAGCAAGCCTAGTCTCGGAATAGGCGATATTTACTTGTTCTGGGACCGCTTGTTTTGTCAATTCCGCCAAGGCAACTACCGCAGCCATCTTCATTTCTTCATTAATCTTCGTCGCCCTGACATCCAAAGCTCCCCTAAAAATGCACGGGAATCCCAGGACGTTGTTCACTTGATTGGGATGATCAGAGCGGCCCGTTGCCATGATTATATCTTCCCGCGTTCTACATGCCAAATCGTATCCTATTTCCGGGTTGGGATTCGCCATGGCAAATACTATGGGATTCCTTGCCATAGAACTCAACATTTCGGGAGAAACTATATCAGCTATCGAAAGACCAATGAACACATCGGCATCTTTCATTGCCTCCTCCAAGGTGTTTATTTTTCGACCTGAAGCAAATTCAAGCTTTTCTTTAGACAGATTTTCATGATCATTTCGTATGACCCCCTTACTATCGAGCATTACAATGTTCTTTGCGCTAGCACCAAACGCCTTATACAATCTTGTACACGAAATGGCTGCGGCTCCGGCACCACTAATAACAATTTGAACTTCTTCTATGCTTTTCTTTGCTATTTGCAGAGCGTTTAAAAGGGCAGCGGCAGAAATTATTGCAGTACCATGTTGATCATCGTGCATCACGGGAATATCCAACTCCTCCTTTAAGCGTCTTTCTATTTCAAAAGCTTCAGGTGCTTTAATATCTTCGAGATTTATGCCACCAAAAGTTGGGGCAATGATTTTGACGGTCTCCACAAACTTGTCAACATCCGTGGTATCAAGTTCAATGTCCATTCCATCAATGTCCGCAAAAATCTTAAAGAGCAAACTCTTTCCCTCCATAACCGGCTTGGAAGCCTCTGGGCCAATATTACCCAAGCCCAAAACAGCCGTGCCATTCGATATTATCGCTACCAAATTTCCTTTGGAGGTATATTTATAGACATTTTCCCTGTCTTTTTTTATTTCCAAACAAGGTTCAGCAACCCCTGGGGAGTATGCAAGAGATAAATCCCGCTGTGTTGAATAGTGCTTAGAGGGTACAATCTTAATTTTGCCCGGTTGGGGTTTTGCGTGGTAAATCAACGCTTCTCGTCTCAACTTATTTTCACTCATCAAGTGCTCTTTAGAATTACAAATTTAAGGGTATTCTTTAGAATTGGTCCCACCAATTTTAAATGAACTTATAACTTTGGGAACTATTGGCCCACTATCTATTTTAAGAAGTCGATATTTCTTTTAAGACCGGCAAATTTTGTTCGCTTTACAGCAGATTTTTGAAATACTTTTTTGAAAACATCTTCGGTAATCTCCTCCCAATCTTTTTTGGTCATTGACAACCATTCAGGATTGGGATTAAAAAGCGGCTCACTATGTGGTTTGGAAAAACGATTCCAAGGACACACGTCTTGGCAAATATCACAACCAAACATCCAATCCTCAAACTGCCCTTTAAATTCAGTGGGAATCCCATTCTTCAATTCTATGGTGAAATATGAAATACATTTACTGCCATCTACTACATAGGGTTCCACAATAGCCCCGGTGGGGCATGCATCCAAACAAGCTGTACAGGAGCCACAATGATCAGTCACCGGACTGTCATAATGCAACTCTAGATCTACAATCAATTCTGCGATAAAGTAAAATGAACCTGTTTGTCGCGTCAACAGGTTACTGTGCTTACCAATCCAGCCCAAACCACTTTTTGCCGCCCAAGCCTTATCTAAAACCGGAGCTGAATCCACGAAAGCCCGCCCATTTACTTCACCTATCTCCTCTGTAACAAAATCTTGAAGTTGTCTCAGTTTCGATTTTATGATATGATGATAGTCCTGCCCATAGGCATATTTTGACAGCTTAAAGCTATTTTTATTTTGCTCTTCCTGTGGATAGTAATTAAGTAATAACGATATAACCGATTTTGAGCCTTCGACCAATTTGGTCGGATCCAAACGCTTATCAAAATGGTTTTCCATATACCCCATCTCACCATGCATACCTTGACTGAGCCACTTTTCCAATCGAGGAGCCTCCTCTTCCAAGAAAACAGCCTTTGAGATGCCGCATGACAAAAAACCGAGGCGTTTGGCTTCGGTTTTTATCAGTTGGGTGTTTTTTTGGTTGTTTTTCAATTTACCGTTCTGTAAACATGATGGGCACTTCCCTTGGTTTCAAAGAAATTAAAGGGTTAATTTCCAAATCATCCAAAGAAGTATGCAATTTATATTTTTTTATAGTTTCCGTCAGGGTCAAGATCATTTCATACATCGCAAAATTATTCCCTTCACACATTCGCGGACCAGCTCCAAAGGGGAAATAATACTCATGTAAATCCTTTTTATTCTCCGAATTGAAACGTTCAGGAATAAATTTACTCGGGGAATTCCAAAAATTGCGGTACCGATGAAGTTCGAAAACAGACATTAGTATCAATGTGTTTTTTGGAATTATCTTATCTTCAAATTCATCATCTTCAATAGAAACACGATCAATCATATAGGCCGGAGGGTACAATCGCATGTTTTCTTCAATACATTGTTTGGCATAGGTTAATTGAAGCATATGTTTCATAATATCCCCATTTTCACTATCAATCTGGGATGCTTCCTCAAAAACTATCTGCTGTGCCTTTGGGTTTTTTGCCAAAAAGAACAATGTAAAGCTTAAAGCATTGGCAGTAGTCTCGTGGCCAGCTGTGAACAAAATCAAGACTTCATCAATTAATTGCTGACGCTGCATAGGGGACCCATCTTCGTATCTTGCTTTCAGCAACATATCCAATAAATCATCTTTCTCCTTTCTAGATAGTATACGTTCCTCAATTATTCTATCCAGTAAGCTCTGGCCTTCCTGCGATAAGTCTATGTGTTTTCTTATCATCCCTGTTACAGAAAACCACCATTTTAAATAAGGTTGGCGCATTTCCCTAATCAACATTTTTTGGTTTGCCTGGGTAACGGCCTGAAGTTTCTCCATATCCTCTTGGATATCACTTCTACTAAAAAGGGATTTTGCAACCACTTGAAAAGCCAAGTCTCCCATTAATGGAAATACATCCTGTTCCTTATTGGGCTCGATTCTATTTAATTCCTTATGAATTGCATTTAGCATTGTTCCCAGCAGTCCTTGGAGTTTCTTTTTATGGAATGCAGGTTGAACCATTCTTCTGTGGATACGCCAATGTTTCCCGTTGGAAGTTAGAATACCATGGCCAATATATTTAGCTAAATCAACGGTTTGCAATGGAGATTTATGATATTTTCTATTTTGCTTCTGAAGTATATGTTTAATCAGTTTAGGGTTTCTAGTAATGACGGCAGTCTTAGCTACACCTATCCTTACCCTAAAGGAATCTCCATATTTTTCAAAATTTTCATTGTGAAAAGGTAATGGATTGTTTAGAATGCGTTTTCGATTCTTAAAAATCTCATATTGCGAAATAGTAGGTAATCTCTTCATTACTGCTCCATAAACCATTCAATATGGCCACAATTCGTACAGATATGACAATGCGCACTTTTATTGGCCCAATCTAGTTTTAATAAAGAAGCTACTTTGGTGTTGAGTTGAGCCTTTCTTGATTTAAACTCATCATGGCTACAAACCGTACACTCAAGCTTTACATCCTTTATTATGACTTGGCCCGGTCCTTTGTCTTCAGAAAATAACCCCATATCAACGATTAAAAAAGTCCTGTTTGGTTTCCTCCTTTAACCCTTCCCAAGTGTTTATACGCCAGTTCTGTCACCTCCCTACCTCGGGGAGTTCGCATAATAAACCCTTGCTGGATCAAGAAAGGCTCATATACTTCTTCAATCGTTTCCGCACTTTCAGATACTGCCGTGGCCACGGTGGTAATGCCCACAGGACCGCCCTTGAACTTATCAATAATAGTGGTCAAAATCTTGTTATCCATTTCATCCAGGCCATGGGCATCTACATTTAATGCCTTTAGTCCGTATCTGGATATTTCCATATCTATCTTACCATTACCCTTGATTTGTGCAAAGTCACGAATACGCCTAAGCAAGGCATTACAAATTCTGGGTGTTCCCCTACTTCTGCCTGCAATCTCTATCGCCGCATCATTGGTAATTGGTACTTTAAGAATCTCAGCACTTCGCTCAACAATGGTTGACAATAGCTCTGTAGCATAATATTGAAGTCTACTTTGAATCCCAAATCGTGCCCTCATGGGGGAGGTCAACAATCCCGAGCGTGTTGTTGCCCCTATTAAGGTAAACGGATTCAAATTGATTTGAACGGACCTCGCATTTGGGCCAGTCTCTATCATAATGTCTATCTTATAATCTTCCATGGCAGAATAAAGGTATTCCTCGACAATTGGGCTAAGCCGGTGAATCTCATCTATAAAAAGAACATCCCTTTCCTGAAGATTGGTCAATAGTCCTGCTAAATCTCCAGGTTTGTCCAGAACTGGTCCCGAAGTAATTTTGATGCCTACTCCCAATTCATTGGCAAGAATATGCGCCAAAGTGGTTTTGCCCAAACCCGGAGGGCCATGAAATAAAGTATGATCCAAAGCTTCTTCCCTAAGATTGGCAGCCTCAACAAAGACCTTAAGATTTTCCAGCACTTGTTCTTGTCCAGTAAAATCGTCAAATGTAATAGGGCGCAACGCCCTTTCCAAGTCAATTTCCTCTGGGGAAAAATTTCCTGTTGTAGGATCCAAATATTCATTCATATGCTAACAAAGATAGCAAAAATCAAATGTTAAAATTCGTAGAAACCGAACTATATATAACGTTGTAGTTGGTCAAGCTTCAACAACATGACATTTGTCATCTTTTTAGAATTGAATATTTCCAAACTTTGTCTAAATTTAAAAACAAACAGATATTAACAACCATTTAAAGCAGGAAGCAATGTCAGCACAATTCAATCTTCACCAATATGGTATCGAAACCGAAAAAATCTATAGGAACAGTAGTGTTCCCGTTCTTTATGAATTAGGTCTTCGTTTAGAAAAAGGAACTGCTATTTCTGACGTTGGGGCTCTAATGACCTACTCTGGTGAAAAAACAGGACGCAGTCCTAAAGACAAAAGAATTGTTCGTCATCCAGATTCTGAGAACAATATCGATTGGGGCAAGATCAATATAGGTTTAGACGAACACACTTTTATGGTAAACCACGAACGTGCTTTGGATTATCTAAATACCCGTAAACACCTATTTGTTATTGATGCATATGCAGGTTGGGATCCGAAATATAGAATTAAAACCAGAATAGTATGTACCCGTGCTTACCATGCCTTGTTCATGCAGAACATGCTTATTATGCCAAGTGAAGAAGAATTGGCTAATTTTGGTGAGCCCGATTATGTAATCTTCAATGCGGGCCAATTCCCTGCAAACCGTTATACTTCTGAGATGACTTCCAAAACCAGTGTTGACCTCAACTTGGAAAGAAAAGAGATCGTGATTTTGGGAACTGAGTATGCAGGAGAAATGAAAAAAGGTATTTTCTCTGTAATGAATTACTTAATGCCCCTTGAAGACGTTATGCCAATGCACTGCTCTGCCAATGTTGGTCAAAATGACGATGTTACCATTTTGTTTGGACTTTCGGGCACTGGTAAAACAACCTTAAGTGCTGATCCAAAACGCAGATTAATTGGTGATGATGAACATTGCTGGACCGACGAAGGTATTTTCAATATAGAGGGAGGTTGTTATGCCAAGGCGATAGATTTATCTGCTGAAAAAGAACCGGATATTTTCAATGCCATTAAATTTGGAACGGTTCTGGAAAATGTAGTTTACGATAAAGGTTCTAGAACTGTCGATTATACAGACACATCAATAACCCAGAATACTAGGGCGTCTTATCCCATAGATTATATTGAAAATGTACAGATACCATGCGTTGCGGGGCACCCCGAAAATATTATATTCCTAACTTGTGATGCCTTCGGAGTATTGCCTCCTGTTAGCAAGCTTACCCCAGAACAGGCCAGTTACCACTTTATTTCTGGCTATACCGCCAAAGTCGCGGGAACTGAAATGGGAGTAACAGAACCTCAGGCGACTTTCAGTGCATGTTTCGGAGCTGCTTTTATGATGTGGCACCCCAATAAATATGCGGAGTTATTGGCCGAGAAAATTAGAGACCATAAAGCAACGGCTTGGTTGATAAATACGGGTTGGACAGGCGGTGCACACGGTGTGGGGTCTAGGATAAAACTAAAATATACTAGGGCAATGATCGACGCCATCCACAACCATGATTTTGATTATGTGAAATACATAAAAGATGAAGCGTTTGGATTCCAAATCCCAACAAGCTGTCCTAATGTTCCTTCAGAAGTGTTGATTCCTAAAAACACCTGGAAAGACAAAGAGCGATATGAGGAAGTAAAAGCGAAACTTATCACGCTCTTCAGTAAAAACTTCAGGCAATTTGAAGCTAATGTAAATCTCCAGATTGTAGAGGCAGGTCCGAAAAATACGGATTATTCTTCACCGTCCTAACCCATCCTATTTTTGAATTTTAATCCCCGCGACCCTATTGGCCGTGGGGCTTTTTTCATTTCTACATAATACGAGGAAACAGGCTGAAGGAGGTTACTTTTCCTTATGCAACTGTGAAGTATCCAAAAAGTCCAATATTTCAATCTTACCATCACCATAAAGCTGGGTCTTGGCTGATCCACGAGAGGATAATTCGATAGTTTCAAGAACATTGAGCTTCACATTAGGTGATTCTTCCAAATTTGCCTTTATAACCCTGGCTTCTAGCTTTGAAGCCTTTAAGTTTGAGTTACCGAAAAGATCTACATAGAAAGTATCCGCTGTACCTTCGAGTCTAGCCGTTGCATTTTTGAACATTTGAATGGAGTTGCTTTCTCCAACGGAATAAACACGCACATCAATTCTGTCTTTAAGAACAATATTCAAGGAATCACTCGCCAGATTAAAATCACCCGAACTCATTCCTTCCATGTTTATATCTATAACATCAGCAGTGGCGTTTAACTCCAATCTTGAGGGACCATACGTATTTACAATCAACTGATCCGAAGTTATGACATCCTTTATATTTATTTTACCATCTCGCATTGTTATTGATTCAAGCTCGGTATAGTTAACGGTAATCTCGAGTTTTTTTTTGGAAATGATTTTATAGAATGAGCTAATGATCAGTGTACTGTCCTGCACCTTGAATTTTAGGACATCAATCAAATTATCATCAGCATTGATAGTATAGCCCTCATTGGAGCCTTTCTGAAGTACAATTTCGAGATCATCGACCAACTCAATGGCATTATATGCAGGTAGAACTTCCCTAACTTCAATAACGCTTTTATTTCCTTTTATTTTCGGTTTTCTTTGGGCAAAAGTCTGAAAACAGCTTAAAAGGACGATGAGGGTTATGAAGTTTTTCATTTTAATGTTCTGTGTTCTAATTATTTTGCAGCAATTTGACCTGAAATAATTAATTTGATTAAATATATTACAAAAAAGACAAATCAACCTTTATACCGATATCAAAAAAAAATGCCCAACTTTTAAAGTTGGGCATTTTTATACAATTATCTTCTTCTAATGGTTCAGTTCCTCTTCGCCATCTTTCAAAGGAATATTTTGAGGCACAAAATCCTGTCCTGGGATGATGTATTCGCCATTCTCATCGGTCTTGCTGTAATCATAAGACCAGCGATGTACATGAGGAATCGCACCTGGCCAGTTGCCATGCATATGTTCCTGTGGCGCCGTCCATTCCAATGTATTTGATTTCCATGGATTTTGAGGTCCCTTTTTACCATAAAACATGCTATGAATAAAATTGAACAAGAATACCAATTGGGCAAGACCGGCTATCAAGGCGAAAACAGTCATCAATACCTGTACATCAGTCAATTCATCGAACATTGGGAACGCCGTATTTTCATAGTAACGTCTTGGCACACCCGCCATACCCACAAAGTGCATTGGTAAAAACACACCATAAGCACAGACTGCTGTAACCCAGAAATGCACATAACCCAAATTCTTGTTCAACATTTTTCCTTCAAACATTTTCGGGAACCAGTGGTACACTCCTGCGAACAATCCATATAGTGCAGATATCCCCATTACCAAATGGAAGTGGGCTACCACAAAATAGGTGTCATGAACATTTATATCCAATGTACTATCCCCAAGAATAATACCGGTTAATCCACCGGTAAGAAAAGTTGAAACCAAACCAATGGAGAACAACATAGCAGGATTTAATTGCAAGTTTCCTTTCCATAAGGTCGTAATCCAGTTGAAGGATTTAACCGCCGATGGAATTGCAATCAAAAGAGTCGTAAAAGTAAATACAGAACCTAAGAACGGGTTCATTCCCGAGACAAACATATGATGTCCCCAAACGATGGTCGACAAGAATGCAATTGCAATTATAGAGGCAATCATAGCGCGATAGCCAAAAATGGGTTTACGTGCATTGGTTGCCATAACTTCAGAGACAATACCCATTGCCGGTAAAATAACGATGTATACCTCTGGATGCCCCAAAAACCAAAATAAATGCTCAAACAAAACAGGGGAACCGCCCTGATAATGTAATACTTCACCTTGGATAAATATGTCAGATAGGAAAAAGGATGTTCCAAAACTTCTATCCATTATCAAAAGTAAAGCCGCAGACAAAAGCACAGGGAAGGAAACCACACCTATTATAGCCGTAATTAAGAACGCCCAAATAGTCAGAGGCAATCTTGTCATCGACATTCCCTTTGTTCTCAAATTAAGTACGGTTACTATATAATTCAATGAGCCCAATAATGAAGACGCTATAAAAATGGCCATTGAAACCAGCCAAAGGGTCATGCCCATTCCTGAGCCGGCCTGGGCCATTGGCAAAGCACTCAATGGAGGATATATCGTCCAACCTGCAGATGCCGGCCCTGCTTCAACAAACAGCGACAAAATCATTATAACACTGGACAAAAAGAACAACCAATACGAAATCATGTTCAAAAAGCCCGAAGCCATATCCCTAGCCCCAATTTGCAGTGGAATTAACAAATTACTAAATGTACCGCTCAATCCAGCAGTAAGCACAAAGAATACCATTATAGTACCGTGAATGGTCACCAACGCCAAATAAATATCTGCATCCATAACGCCATTGGGTGCCCAGTCTCCCAGGAATACTTCCAATATTGGAAACGATTCTCCGGGCCAAGCCAGTTGCATCCTGAACATCAAGGACATTGCGATTCCGACAATCCCCATAATCAAACCAGTAATCAGGTACTGCTTTGATATCATCTTATGGTCTTGACTAAATATATATTTGGTCACAAAAGTTTCCTTATGATGATGCCCGTGATCATCTGCGTGGTCTTCTATGTGTGCATGTGCTGTGGCCGACATAAATCTTTATTTTTTATTTTTAAATAGCCTTAATTATTGAACTGATGCCATGGTCTGTGCAAATGTTCGCTGCTCCGCAATCCATTTGTTATACTCCTCTTCTTCCTCCACGATAATCTTCATTTGCATATTATAATGCGATTTTCCGCATATCTTATTACAAAGTAATATGTAATCAAATTCCCATGGGTCGGAGTTCTCTTTACCTTGAGCTGCTTTTTTTGCACGTATGACATTGGTTCTTTTGACCTTATCCATAACATCCGGGTTTAGCCTCATATCGGCCGTGGTAATCGTAGGAGTAAATGAAAATTCGGTCGTCATACCAGGAACGCAGTTCATCTGTGCTCTAAAATGAGGCATATATGCAGAATGCAATACATCTTGTGAACGCATTTTAAAGTTTACTTTTCTACCCACTGGCAAGTGCAATTCCTTAACAAGGATATCATCGGAAGCATTAAGGTCAGCCTCATCGAGACCCAAAATATTGGCTTTGTCAATATCAATCATTCTAACATTGGCCCCGCCCAAAACATTATCATGGCCCGCATATCTAGCCGTCCAATTAAATTGTTGGGCATAAAGTTCGATAACCAATGGATCATCATCATCGTTAATATCCATAATATTGGTCCAAGTGTACAATCCCCAAAGAATCAAACCTGCCAAAACAATTACCGGAATTATTGTCCAAACAGCTTCCAGAAGGTTATTATCCGCAAAAAAAAGTGCTTTTTTACCTTCTTCGCCTCGGTACTTATATCCATAATAATGTAATAAGAACTGTGTAATGGCCTGTACAATGAAAATGATAATAAAGGATACCAACATGAGGTCGTCATAATCCTTCCCATGTTCAGAAGCCGCTTCTGGTAAAAGAAATTTTCCGTATTTCCAGAAGCTAAAAATCGTTATAGCATAAATGAAAACCAAAAACACCATCAACAAATAGCTATTGTATCTGTTATCACGGTCATTTGCTATTTGAGAGTCAATAGTTTTAATTTGTGACAATTCAAAAATCTTGGTCATTTGCCAAATAGCAATTGCCACTAAAACCAAAACAGTTAAAATCAATAATGTAGTCATTGTATTATTTGATATTATTCTTTAAACTTATTAATAATGGAAATGTCTACTCTCTTCAATAAACGGATTCCGTTTAGGTTGAAGGGGTGCTTTTGTCAACGCCCTGAATACCCAGAAAATAAACAAGCCGGCAAAGAACAGGATGGCACCTATTTCAGGAATACCTATAGACCATTGATCACCGACCGTAGATGGCATAATCATATTGAAAATATCCAAATAGTGACCTGCCAATATAATAATACCAGTCATAATCACAAACCAATTGATTCTCTTGTAATCACTATTCATCAGTAATAATATTGGAAGAACAAAATTCATGGCCACCATACCAAAGAAAGGTAAATTGTAATCCTCAATCCGTGTTACGTAATATGTTACTTCTTCAGGAATATTCGAATACCAAATCAGCATAAATTGTGAAAACCAAAGGTATGCCCAAAAGATACTAAAACCGAACATAAATTTGGCCAAATCATGAATATGACTGTCATTTACCTCTGGCAAATAATCATTAGACTTTAAATATACCGTTACCATAGCAATTACCGTAATTCCTGAAACGATCATACTCGAAAAAACATACCATCCGAAAAGTGTACTGAACCAGTGTGGGTCAACACTCATAATCCAATCCCAAGACATCATCGATTCTGAGATTAAATAGAACACCAAGAATGCCGCAGAAATCTTAAAGTTCAATTTAAAATTGGAGTTATCATCAGATTCATCCTGTTTTAATGAAAGTTTTCTGGAATATTCCCTATATAAAATCCAACCTCCTAAAAAGATAGCTGCCCTTACCAAGAAAAAAGTTGGGTTCAAGAAACCGGCCTTAGCTTTTAAAAGTTTATCATTTGCAACGACATCAGCATCCATCCAAACAAAAAGATGATTAAAATGCATAACGGACATTACCAAAATAACGAAGATTATAATACCTCCAGGAACCAAATAAGACGTAATACCTTCCATCACCCTAAACAGTATTGGTGCCCAACCTGCTTGTGAGGCCCTTTGTATGGCATAAAATGCTAATACCCCCAATGCGATCATAAAGAAGAAAAAAGCCGCCACATACAAGGCTGCCCATGGTTTATTTTGCAATTGGTGTAATAAATGTTCATCATGGGATACATCGTGACCTTCGGCATGAGCCTCTTCACCATGGTCTTCAGCAACGGCATGGGTGGCTTCACTGGCATGCTCATCGCCATGCCCTTCATCATGGCTGGCCACCAAGGCCTTGGCCTCTTCAACTGTGCCAGGAGCTGACATAAAACCAAACCCAATTCCTAATGCACCAACAACCATTAATATGATCGAAGCAATTTTTAGTCTATTTGAAAACGTGTACATATCTTAATCTATGTATTATTTTATAAATCTTGTTTCAATTTCATTACGTACTCGGCCACTTGCCAACGTTCTTCATGATTTAATTGCGTTGCATGCGAACCCATTGAGTTCAACCCATAATAAATCACATGGTTTACACTCCCAACGGAAATGTTGCGGGCAGCATCTGCATAACTTGGAACTCCAAGAATTTTTTCCCTTTTCACCAAAGTACCTTGACCATCTCCCTTGCCTCCGTGACATATCGCACAATAGAGATCATAAAGTTCCTTACCCTTAGTTAAATTTGTCTCGCTCATCAGCGAATCCAGCGGGCTTGTATTTAGTCTTGAAAGCTCTTTCCCTTCTATTGTATTCTCCAAACCATAAGGTATATATCCTCTTGGAATGGTGTTCTCCCCAGGAAACATTGCCTCTGACCCATTGGGAAGAAAATCAACTTCCTGATAAGCTTCATAACCCACTGGTTCGTACATATTTGGCATATACTGATAGTTTGGACTATCTTTATCGGCACAGGCAGTAACACATAGTACCAAAACAAATGCAATTCCTATTTTTATAAAACTGTTCATCATCTTATGACTACTTTTCTGAAACATTGATTTCAACCGCACCAGTGTCTATCAACAAGTTCTTTAATTCCTTTTCGTTATCATGAATGGCCAATTCCATTACAAAATGGTCATCGGTCGTTCTTACATCAGGGTTTTCGGCCTCTTTAAATGGCCACAACCTACTTCTCAAATAAAAGGTTATTACCATTAAATGCGCTGCAAAGAACACGGTTAACTCAAACATAATGGGTACAAATGCAGGCATATTTTCCAAATAACTAAAACTTGGCTTACCTCCAATATCCATGGGCCAATCTTGGATCATTATATAATCCATCATAACAATTGATATAGCAAGTCCAATACAGCCATAAATAAAAGAAGTTATGGCAATTCTTGTTGGTGCCAATCCCAAAGCTTTATCAAGGCCATGCACCGGAAATGGGCAATATACCTCCTCGATATGATGTTTGGCGTCCTTAACTTTTTTGACTGCGTGCATTAGCACATCGTCATCATTATAATATGCATGTATAACTTTAGATGCCATATCTATTACTTGTTATTTAATTTTTTAGCCTGTCCTGCCCAATCATCGCGTTGCGCCCTTCCAGGGAAGGATTCAGTGATTGAATCCAATAAATTGTATTCTTTTTCGGTCATTCGACTCACTTGTGCAAACGTAAATATCCCTATTTTGTTCAAGGTCTTCTCCATTTGAGGGCCAATACCTTTGACCATTTTAAGGTCATCAGCTGTATCCTTACTTGAATCAAAAGTTCCAATTGAATCCAATAAACTGGCAACGTCCATTTCATCAGATTTTATTTCTGCAGCTGCCTCCACATTTTCCTTAACAACTGAGCCCCCATTGATTTGATATAATGGTTTTCCAGCTTCCCTTAATTTTTTATACTTCTCACCAGAAGATTTCAAAATGGTCTTAACCTCTGCCTGGGCAATCACCGGGAATGTTCTTGCATACAATAAGAAAAGAACAAAGAAGAAACCTATAGTTCCAATAAATATTCCTATATCTATGAATGTCGGCGAGAACATGCTCCATGAAGAAGGCAGATAATCTCTATGTAATGAAGTAACAATAATCACAAAACGCTCGAACCACATTCCAATATTCACTATAATTGAGATAAAGAATGAGAACATTATACTTGTTCGCAGCTTTTTAAACCACATGAACTGCGGGGAGAAAACATTACAACTCATCATTGCCCAATAGGCCCACCAATACGGTCCTGTAGCCCTGTTCAAGAAAGCATATTGCTCATATTCAACTCCTGAATACCATGCCATGAACAACTCAGTAATATAAGCACAGCCTACAATGCTACCCGTAATCATGATTACAATGTTCATGAGCTCAATGTGCTGAACGGTAATGTATGCCTCAAGATGACACACTTTTCTCATTATGATCAATAAGGTATTTACCATCGCAAATCCTGAGAATACAGCGCCCGCAACAAAGTACGGAGGGAATATTGTGGTATGCCATCCAGGAATTACCGCCGTAGCAAAGTCCATCGATACAATGGTGTGCACAGAAAGCACCAATGGTGTTGCCAAACCTGCCAATACCAGAGAAACTTCCTCGAAACGTTGCCAGTCTTTTGCACGACCTGTCCAACCGAAACTTAAAAGGCTATATATTTTCTTTTGAAATGGAAGTACCGCTCTATCACGAATCATTGCAAAATCGGGTAACAATCCTGTCCACCAGAATACCATTGACACTGAAAGATATGTTGAAATCGCAAATACATCCCAAAGTAAGGGAGAGTTGAAATTCACCCATAATGAGCCAAATTGATTCGGAATTGGAACCACCCAATAAGCCAACCAAGGACGACCCATATGTATAACTGGGAACAATGCAGCTTGAATCACCGAAAATATGGTCATTGCCTCAGCAGAACGGTTTATTGCCATTCTCCATTTTTGCCTAAAAAGTAAAAGTACCGCCGAAATCAAGGTTCCTGCGTGACCAATACCAACCCACCAAACAAAGTTGGTAATATCCCAAGCCCAGTTCACGGTCTTGTTCAACCCCCAAGTTCCAATACCTGTAGAGATTGTGTAAATTATACAACCAACACCCCAAAGGAATGCAACCAACGCTATAGAAAAGACAATCCACCAATGCTTGTTGGCCCTTCCCTCAACAGGAGCAGCAATATCCACGGTTACATCATGGTAGCTTTTGTCTCCAAGTACTAGGGGTTTTCGTATAGGTGCTTCGTAATGCGACGCCATAATTTTTGTTAAGTTACTTTGCTAAATATTTTTTTATGCTTCGTTGCTATTTCTCACTTTAACGTGATAAAAGACATTGGGTTTTGTTCCTACATGCTCCAATAAATGGTACATTCGATCACTTTCCTTCAACCCGGCAATCTCACTTTTCTTATCATTGATATCACCGAATACAATGGCGCCGTTACTACAGGCCATTGAACAGGCGGTTTGGAATTCCCCATCTTTAATGACCCTTCCATCCCTTTTGGCATCAAGAATCGTTTTCTGTGTTTTTTGAATACACATAGAACATTTTTCAATAACACCTCTAGACCTAACGGTAACATCTGGGTTAATAACCATTTTACCCAAATCGTTGTTCATGTGATAATCGAATTCATCATTATTGTTATACAAGAACCAGTTGAACCTACGCACTTTATACGGACAGTTGTTTGCACAATATCTTGTACCCACACATCTGTTATAAGCCATTTGATTTTGGCCTTGACGGCCATGTGAAGTCGCAGCAACCGGACAAACTGTTTCACAAGGGGCATGGTTACAATGCTGACACATTATAGGCTGAAAAGCAACCTGGGGATTGGTCGCAGGGTCTTCCAACTCTCCAAATCCCCCTAATGAACCTTTATCTCCTGAAAGTCCGTCAAATTCGTCTTTTTTAATATTATCCTCTTCAAAGGAATCTTCGGAAGAATAGTATCTATCTATACGCAACCAGTGCATATCCCTTGAACGTCTTACCTCTTGTTTGCCGACCACAGGAACGTTGTTCTCGACACCACAGGCAATGACACAGGCACCACAACCGGTACAGGCATTCAAATCAATGGACATATTGAAATGGTGCCCAATGGAACGATCAAAACTAGCCCATAAATCAACTGAAGTCGCTGGCACTTCTTGATGGTTTAAAGTCACTACAGGAACTTCATTCCACTCAGCATGATCCTTGGTATTGAAAATTTCTAAACTTGTTTCTTTGATAATATCCCCTCTACCCATCAAGGTGTTATGCAATTGCATACAGGCAAATTCATGCATTCCGGACGACTTTTCTATTGTGGCGGATTGCACATTATTATAACCTTGATACAAAGGATAGGCATTGACACCTGTTTGCATCTCGGATTTCATCCCTACTTGCCTACCGTATCCCAAGGCCATTCCTATTGAACCCGGGGCTTGACCTGGCTGTATGATGACCGGCACATTATCTATTGAGATACCGTTCACTGTTAGTCTGGCATAACTACCATTCAAACCACCATTGGCGACATTCTCATTTATGAACCCTAAATTTTCGGCATCCTTCTTGGAAACCATAACATAGTTATCCCAAGAAACCCTTGAAATTGGATCAGGGAATTCCTGCAGCCATGGGTTACCGGCCTGTTGACCATCTCCCATTCCTACTTTTGAATATAAAGTAAGTTCCATGCCTTCACCACTGATGGCATTAGCCAAACTACGAACAGCAGCCGATATATCAACAGTGGATAAAGTTTCACTCTCATCGACAACTGCAGTTTCTATCTCTTCACTCAACTCACTAGAAGCGGCAACATAAACCCCATCGTGTAAGACTTGGTTCCACTCACTTTCCCCCAAAAGGTCAGCACTCCATGTTTCCTTTATATAATCGTAATAGCTCTTATCGCTTCCCATCCACTTCAACAAAACATTTTGCAGCTGTCTGGTATCAAAAAGCTCTCTAATTGTCGGTTGGATCAAACCGTAATGCCCTTTCTTAATTTCAGTATCCCCCCAAGACTCCAAATAATGGTTAGCCGCAGCGGTGATATTGGTCATTTCGGTTGTTTCATTCCAATTTGTGGAAAATGTCACCGAAAGATCTACTTTTTCTATCCCTTCAGCAAATTCAGCTGCATTGGGCAAAGTATATATAGGATTGACACCATCCATGATCAACGCACCTACACCACCGGCCCTCATATCCGATATCAATGCGTTCACATTTTCAATATTGCCTTGTCTAACATACTTGGGTGCTTCAGCATCAAACGCCTTGCTACCCAACATTTCATTAATGGCCAGAACAATTGTTTGTGCATTTACATCATCCAAACCAGTAACGACAACTGCACCGTTTTTGTTCTTTTTAATTTGGGCAACCACAGCATCCAAAACTTCTGGTACGCCCGTGGGCAAATCACCACTAATACTGGTCCCATTCAATTTGGCATATAGATGGGCCAATGCAACTTTTTGAAACATTGGCGTCAATGGTACACGCTTATCCGCATTAGCACCGGTCAAGGACATATTAGCCTCGAACTGCACATGCTTTGACATTTTTCCATTTTTTGGAATCCGTCCTTTTGAATATCCACTATCATAGCCACCGCCTTGCCAATCCGAAAGGAAATCAGCTCCGAAAGAAACAATGACCTCGGCCTTTTCAAAATCATAATCCGCTAAAGCACGTTCGCCGTACTTGGCTTCAAATGCAGATAGCGCACCTTCTTCCGAAATTGCATCGTAGGTAACGTGATTAACGACACCGTACATTTCCTTGAATTCAGCGATAAGCTTTGCAGTTGATGGACTTGCATACGTCTGGGTCAATAAAGCTATCTGTTTACCAGATGTTTTTAAAGCAATCAATTTAGCCTTTACCTCAACATCAATAGCACTCCATTCAACAGGTTCGCCATCTTTAAGCGGGCCTTGTAATCTTGTACTATCATAAAGTGACAACACAGATGCCTGAACACGTGCGTTAACACCTCCTTTTACTTTTGCATCTGTATTATTTTCGATTTTAATCGGCCTACCTTCTCTGGTTTTCACCAAGATACTGGCAAAGTCAAAACCGTTGGCGATCGTAGTTGCGTAATAATTGGCAACACCGGGAATAATATTTTCCGGTTGAACAACGTAAGGAATAGACTTTCTCACCGGACCTTCGCAAGCTGCCAAAGAAGCGGCGGCTGTACTGAAGCCAACGTATTTTAGAAAATCCCTTCTATTAGTGTTGGTTTCAGACAAATTCTCTTTGTCTCCTAAAAATTCGTCAACAGGAATTTCTTCAACAAATTCATTCTGCCTTAGCGTCTCAACAATGGAATCGTTTGGATTTAACTCCACTTCGTTTTTCCAATATTTTTTGTTTGATGCCATACGATTTATCTGTAATTAGCTACTTGATTTTATTAATAGTGACATTTTCCACACTCCAACCCACCCATTTGGGCTACTGTAAGTTGGTCAACTCCATATTTCTTGGAAAGCTCCTCGTGAATTTTCGTGTAATATTCATTACCCTCTACTTTCACGTTCGTCTCTCTGTGACAATTAACGCACCACCCCATGGTCAACGGGGAATATTGCATCATAATTTCCATTTCCTCAACAGGGCCATGGCAAGTCTGACATTCAACCCCTGCAACTTCAACATGCTGGGAATGGTTAAAATAAACCAAGTCAGGAAGATTATGGACCTGAACCCATTCAACCGGCTGGGTCTTGCCGGTATATTTTTGATTTTCTTCATCCCACCCCACAGCTTTATACAACTTTTTGATTTCAGCTGTATAAAATTCATTGGTATACCCATTGGCCAAATCTTCCTTGGATGGTCCTTCTGGATTACCTTGATATTCGTAGATTGATTTATGACAATTCATACAAACATTCAACGAAGGAATACCGGAATGCCTAGATACCCTCACGGAGGAGTGACAATATTTACAATCAATTTTATTATCACCTGCATGAATCTTATGTGAGTAATGAATGGGTTGAATTGGAGTATACCCCTGATCCACACCAATTTGCATCACCCAACCATAGGCGAAATATGCCCCGACCAACAAAAGAAATATTGAAGACACTAAAACCAAAAATTGGTTTTGAGCAAAAGCCTTCCATAATGGCAAACGTTTTTCAGCTCTTTGTTTTTCCAGTTCAACTCCGTTGGCAGCCGCGATTCGCTTTAACGTTCTTTGCACCAAAACCAACATCATAATCAAAAGACCGAACACAATTGCCAAGGCACCCAAAATCATTTCATTTGATATACCCGAAGACTTGCCCCCCCCTACTTCGGCAACCTGAGCATCTGCAGCAGCCGGCACTCGCGGTGGGGCCGCCGTATACGCCAGAATATCATCAATATCTGTATTTGACAAGGTCGGAAAAGCAGTCATAGGTGCCTGTGCATACTCCGTGTAAATCTTATTGGCATAAGCATCGCCCGATTTTATCATTCCCGAACTATTCTTTATCCAAGTATATAGCCATTCACGATCCAAACCTTCATCCTCACTAAGGCGGGATTCAACATTTGCCAATGGCGGTCCCGTCATTTTTCGAGTCAGAGAGTGACAAGCAGCACAATTCTGGTTGAAAAGCGTCTTGCCCTTTGCAGCATCACCTCCAATTCCTTCCGTCACTGCAACATCGCTTGTTGTAGTGGCTTCATCTTGGGCAAAAAGAGAAATGGAAAAAAGCAGGAAAACTACGAGACTGATACCTAAAACTTTAGAAATTTGATTGCGGTATGTTACCTTTTTCATAAATAGAATATTTCAATCGAAATTTTGGCATGATTATTACTATATTACAGGGTAAAACAGTTCCTTTTTACCACGCCTGATTTGAACGCAAAAATACGGATTAGACTTTATCTGCAAAATGTTAAGGTATTGATAATTATAATTTATACTTGTTCTAAATAAAGGGCAAAAGTTTTGATTGGATTTTAAAAAATTACTTTTGTGAAAATGAAAATATCTCACAACGGAAACACCATGAAATTATTAGGATCTCTAGCACTTGTATTATTATGCACGACTGTTGGACAAGGACAAGAGGGGCAAATAAATATTCAACAAGATGATAAAATCGCAGAGCTATTAGACATTTATAAAACGGCGAATGGGGATTATGAATACTACAGAATACAAGTTGGTTTTGGCTCTTTTGACAAGGCCCAATCGATTAAGGAAAATGTTGAAATAGATTTTCCTGACCTGTTTTCAAAAATAGATTTTGATTCGCCCACCTATCGTGTGCGCCTAGGTCGTTTTAAGACCAAACTTGAAGCAGAACGAAAGTTCAAGGAAGTTCGGATAAAATATCCCGATGCGATGATACTAAAACCAAAAAAATCGACTTGAAAAGGCCGATTTTTTTTTATTCTTTGATTGAAATTTATTTTGTCTTCAATTTCTTTTTAACCGCTACTTCCTGGAAGGCCTCAACAACATCCAATTCCTTGATATCGTTGTAATTTTTAACCTGTAATCCGCAATCATATCCCTTTGCAACTTCTTTAACATCATCCTTAAATCGTTTTAAAGAAGCTAGTTCACCCGTATAGACTACAACGCCATCTCGAATAAGTCGGATGTTTGAATTTCGGAATATTTTACCACTGGTAACCATACAACCTGCAATGGTTCCGACTTTTGAAATTTTAAAGGTTTCACGGATTTCCGCCGTCCCCGAAATTTCTTCCTTTATCTCTGGCGAAAGCATTCCTTCCATCGCGTCTTTAAGGTCATTGATGGCATCATAAATGATGGAATACATTCTAATATCAATCTCCTCTTTATCAGCAACTGACCGGGCATTGCCCATTGGTCTAACATTAAAGCCAATTATAACCGCATCTGAAGCTGATGCTAAAAGAACATCTGACTCGGTAATAGGACCAACTCCTTTATGGATTATATTGACCTGAATCTCATCTGTGGATAATTTCTGAAATGAATCGGTCAATGCCTCCACAGAACCATCAACATCTCCTTTAAGGATAATATTCAATTCCTTGAAATCGCCCAAGGCTATTCGCCTTCCTATTTCGTCAAGCGTAATATGACGTTGTGTTCTTACGGATTGCTCTCTTTGCAATTGTGATCTTCTTGTCGCAATTTGCTTGGCCTCGCGTTCATCTTCAAGCACATTGAATTTATCCCCGGCTTGTGGCGCACCATCTAAACCAAGTATTGAAATTGGCCTCGAAGGACCAACTTCCCTAATTTCCTGGCCTCTCTCATCGTGCATAGCTTTTACCTTACCACTGCAAGTACCCGCCAAGACGTAATCCCCAATTTTCAGGGTTCCCGCCTGCACTAAAATCGTTGACACATAACCTTTACCCTTATCCAAGAATGCTTCGACAACCGTACCGGAAGCCAATTTGTCAGGATTCGCCTTCAACTCTAAAAGCTCAGCTTCTAGAAGTACTTTCTCCAACAATTCCTTGATTCCTTCACCAGTTTTAGCAGAAATATCATGGGATTGGATTTTACCTCCCCAATCTTCTACCAGTAAATTCATTTGAGCAAGACCTTCCTTGATCTTATCGGGATTGGCCGTAGGCCTATCTATCTTGTTTATTGCGAATACAATGGGAACACTAGCTGCTTGGGCGTGGCTAATAGCTTCCTTTGTTTGCGGCATGATGTCATCATCAGCTGCCACAACGATAATCGCAATATCCGTCAATTGCGCACCACGGGCTCGCATCGCCGTAAAGGCCTCGTGACCTGGAGTATCCAAGAATGAGATTTTCTGACCATCGGCCAAGGTAACACCATATGCACCTATGTGCTGGGTAATTCCGCCACTTTCCCCTGCTATCACATTCTCTTCACGAATATTATCCAATAAAGAAGTTTTACCGTGATCTACATGACCCATTACAGTAACGATCGGAGCCCTTGGTTTCAAATCTTCCGGGGCATCTTCTTCCTCAACAATACTCTCCTCTATATCGGCAGTTACGAATTCCACTTCGTAACCGAATTCATCAGCTACAATAGATAATGTTTCAGCATCCAATCGCTGGTTCATGGTAACCATGATACCCAAAGACATACAAGCCGATATTATTTCTGTAGTACCAACATTCATCATCGTCGCAACTTCATTCGCTGTAACAAATTCAGTAACTTTTAGAATTTTGCTTTCTATTTCTTGCAACTCAAGGTCAGCTTCTGTCTGCTGACGGTGCTGATCTCTTTTATCCCTACGATATTTGGCACCTTTCCCTTTTTTGGATTTACCCTGTAGTTTTTCAAGGGTTTCCCTTACTTGTTTTTGCACATCTTCTTCAGATGGCTCAACCTTATTGATGGTTGCAAAACGCTTACCTCCTTTTCTAGCGCCTGGCCCGCCAACTCTTGGAGCCGCACCTTTACCAGGACCACCTTTACCAGGACCACCCGTATTACTGACTATACGTCTTCTTCTTTTCTTTCTATCGGCATTCCCAGAAGCGGGTTTAGGTTCTTCCTTCTTTTTCTTTGGTTTGTTGAATTGGGAAAGATCAATCTTATCCCCCATTATTTTTGGCCCCGTAAGTTTTTTGTATTGGGTCTCTATTTTTTCATCAACTATAGGAGCTTCCTCCTGTACTTTCTCCTGTACTTTCTCCTCTTTAATTTCTACTTCTTTTGGAGCCTTGGGAGCTTCAACCTTCTCTACAGGTGCAACTTCTACTTTTTCTTCAACCTTTTCTTCTTGAACAACTTCGGCTTTAGCTTTTTTCTTGGGCTCTAAATCTATTTTCCCAACAGTCTTTGGGCCGGCAAGTTCAGCTTTGGCCTTGATAACCTTTTCTGCCGACTCGGCTCTTTTCTCTCGCGCTAATCTTCGTTCTTCCTGCTCTTGCTCAACTTGCAATCTTATGGCTTCCTTCTCTTTTCGCTTTTCTTCCCCAACTTCCTTAGAGGCAACCTTCTTGCTCATATCCGTTTGGAACTCATCTAAAAGCACTTGGTGAATTTCTTCAGATATTTTAGTGGTAGGCCTGGCCTCAACTTCATGTCCTTCTGATTTGAGAAAATCAACCGCCCTGTCCAAAGAAATATTGAGTTCCCTTAGAACTTTATTAAGCCTTATTGTTGCATTATCTGCCATAAATACTAATTCCTAATTCTATAAACTGCCGCTAATATATAGCTAATCTTCTAATTCTTCTTTTAGTATGCGAACAACTTCTGAAATTGTTTCCTCCTCCAAATCGGTTCGTTTTACAAGATCATCCACATCCTGTTCTAATACGCTCCTTGCGGTGTCCATCCCTATTTTCTTGAATTCCTCAATGATCCAAGCATCGATTTCATCAGAGAATTCAGTCAACTCAACATCCTCTTCAACCCCTTCACGGAATACATCGATTTCATAACCTGTAAGCTGGCCTGCCAACCTAATATTATGGCCTCCCCTACCAATAGCCTTAGAAACCTCTTCAGGTCTCAAATATACTTGGGCGGTCATTTTCTCATCGTTTAATTTAACCGATGAGACCCTAGCAGGGCTCAACGACCTTGTAACCAACAATTGTGGATTGTTCGTCCAATTGATGACATCTATATTCTCATTGCCCAATTCTCTGACTATGCCATGAATTCGGGACCCTTTCATACCCACACAGGCACCTACCGGATCAATACGGTCATCATAAGAATCCACAGCTACCTTTGCCTTTTCGCCAGGAATCCGAACTGCCTTTTTAATAGTGATCAAACCATCGAAAACCTCAGGTATTTCCTGAAAGAAAAGTTGCTCCAAAAATTTTGGAGAACTTCTAGACATAATGATCGTAGGCTTATTGCCTTTAAGTTCAACGCTTTCGATGACTCCACGAACATTGTCTCCTTTTCTAAAAAAGTCGGAAGGTATTTGCCTGTCTTTAGGCAAGATTATTTCATTGCCCTCATCATCCAACAAAATAATGGCCTTATGTCTTATATGGTGAACCTCAGCCGTATAAATCTCGCCCTCTAAATCCTTAAACTGCTTATAAATGGTTGTATTGTCGTGCTCATGAATCTTTGAAATAAGATTTTGACGCAAAGCCAAAATGGCCCTTCTACCCAAATCCATCAACTTAACTTCTTCGGACACATCTTCTCCGACTTCAAAATCGGGCTCTATTTTTTGTGCTTCAGTAAGTGAAATTTCCTCATTGGGATCTTCTACTTCACCATCTTCCACAACAATACGGTTTCTCCATATCTCCAAATCACCTTTATCCGGGTTGATGATGATATCAAAATTCTCATCCGAACCGAACTTCTTTTTAAGCGCGTTCCTAAAAACATCTTCCAAAATCGCCATTAGCGTTACCCTGTCTATGAATTTATCGTCTTTAAATTCCGAGAAAGATTCAATCAGCGCAATATTTTCCATCTTTAAACTACTATTAAAATTTTAATACAACTTTTGCTTCCTTTATATCAGAAAAAGTAATTTCTTTTTTTTTCTGAACAGTGGTCTTCCCCTTTCCTATGGGTTTGGGTTCCCGTGCTTTCCATTCAAGGATAATACCCTTATCACTGGCCCCAGTAAGATTACCCTCATAGGTGTCATCCAATGTCCGCACTTTTACTTTTCGGCCAATATTCTTTTTGTACTGTCGGGGGTCTACCATTGGTGATGCCGCTCCTGCGGAAGTCACCGTTAGGGAAAAATCCTCTTCTTCCCGATCTAAATTATGTTCAATGGCCCGGCTGACCTTCATGCAATCCTGGACGGTAACCCCTTGATCGCCATCCAATATGACATTGATACTATTGTCGGTACCCATAGAAAAATCAATCAAAAAAAGTGATTCATCCTCACTCAGGGCCTGGTTCAAAAGTGCCTTGACTTTGTCCTTCAACATAACTTTTAGTAACAAAAGAGGGGACAAATTGTCCCCTCATGAATACCTAAATATCCTTTCAGTGGTGCAAATATACAACATTTTTGTTTTCCACAACAACCTAAACCCCAAGTAGCGATGTATTATTTTGGGCATTTACCATATATGGGAATTAAGTACTATTTTTAATCGAAAAAGACTAACTACCTATTGCATGGAAATTCTATCGTCCTATAACCTCATAATTGGAGCTTCAATAATCGTAATCCTATCTTTTTGGTTTAATGGAGTTTCGAAAAAGACCAATATCCCTTCAGTACTTATGTTGATCGTACTGGGAATCATTCTGCAGTATGTCTTAGGTTATTTTGTGCCTAACATGCCCAAGTTTGATGGTGCACTTGAGCTATTGGGAATAGTTGGGCTTATTATGATCGTTCTTGAAGCGGCCTTAGAGCTTGAGCTAAAAAAGGAAAAAATAATACCCATTCTTAAGTCAATGGCCATCGCCTTGGTCGGCCTTGTAGGCTCGGCTTGGGTGGCGGCGCTCATTTTATTCCAATTCATTCCAGAAATGACCATGCAATCAGCTTGGTTATATGCCACTCCGTTATCCATACTTTCCAGTGCCATAATCATTCCAAGTGTTAGTGGTCTTTCAGAGGTTAAAAAGGAATTCCATATTTATGAGAGTACATTTTGTGATATTCTGGGAATTATGATGTTCTACTTTTTAATAGGAGGCCTTGACCCCTCCGAAGATTCCGGTGTGGCCGGTTTTGCGGGCAATCTTTTGATTACAATAGTGATTGCACTAGTTGCCAGTTACGCTATCATCTTGATTTTCCAGCGGATAAAAAGTCCCGCTAAATTATTTCTATTGATAGCTGTACTATTGCTACTTTATGCGATTGGTAAGAAATTCCACCTTTCCTCATTGATCATCATCCTGATTTTTGGATTGGTCATAGCCAATGTGAAATTGTTCTTCCCGGGAAAATTGGCCACTTTTTTGGAAAATAAAAAAGTAAACCAAATATACCATGAACTTCATATTATCACTCTGGAAACCGCTTTTATAGTTCGAACCTTTTTCTTTGTTATATTCGGAATCACCATTGCCATATCCTCCTTATTCAGTTTAAGCGTGGCCTTGGTAAGCCTATTGATCATAGGGTCAATTTATACGATACGTTTTGTGATACTCCGGACTTTTTTCGGCAGTGACATTATGCCCCAATTGTTCATTGCCCCACGCGGATTGATAACTGTTCTCTTGTTTTACGCAATACCTAAGGAAGCGGAAGTCGCCAATTTTGAATCGGGCATTCTCTTATTCATTATCATCGGCACCAGTCTTATTATGACTTGGGCCATGATCAAGGAAGGGAAAAAAATAGGAACGCTTTTGGATGAGGAGTTGGTGGATGATGATATTCTGGATATTGAAACCTTGGAAAACAAATCTATTAATTTGGAAATCACAAACCCTATTTCTACTGAGGGGGAATCTATGGAAGAGTCAGATTTGGAAGATTCACGACACTAATGGCATTCAGCCAGCATTACAGATGTCTTAAAGATTAATCCTTTACACCTGTCCAGACTACAAACTCACCAGGAATTTCATATCCATTTTCCGTTTTAAATGGCTCGTGATACTTGTCAACCAACTCCCCATAACTAAGAAGTGCTCTATCGATAGTTCCAAACTTGGACTTTATAAATGTTTTATTGTTTAACACTTGAGAAATGGGCAAGGTGCTTTTTACAATATAATCCAATTCTTGTCCTGCTGTCCATTTTTGATCGTTGCTAAATTCAAATTCTTTTTCTGACAAAGCGTCAATATAGCTTATAAACTTTTGATGACTACTTCTTAATTTGGCGACCAGATCTGTTTGGTTTGTCATTATTGCGTTTGGATTACTTGCATCAAGCAGTAAGAATAAAATCAATGATCATCTATATCCTTGTGGAAACAATTGATAAGTCATCAATAAAAGTAACCGTAATTTGAATATGGGATTTTGGCTTGAAGAAAAAGCCCTTGATTGTCAGCTCGTTTTGATGTACGCACTTAAACATCTGATACTAATTAGCTATGCAATTATGAACTTCGCTACTCTTACCTCAGGCCATTGCACCATTGCGGGTATCAGGGCCAACGAACTTGAAGCCCTTAAAGATTAGGTAAGAATTTTTCAGAGAGCCAGATAATCAATTTAAATAAAAAAAGCATTCTTTAAATGTTTCTTTTTAGAGGCCTCCCCGATTGGAAGCTTACTTTATGTTTCATTTAAAGAGTGCTATGACCAATATTAAAACAAATGTTCGAGAGCTAAAAGATTAGCCGTCAAGGTGTTGTAAAAATCGATTAAAGCACAAAAAAGGATTTAACAAAAAAAACGAACAACCTATTTGAAAAGAAAAATCACCCATTTAATTGTATTTATGTGCAATACAAAATACAAGCTAGAATTTTTATTAAAAGGAGTAGTGCCGGATCTAGTTTATAAACTTTTGATGGCTACTCTTTTGTTGTTCAAATTGAAGAACGGATTGTTGAAACAGAATCGAAACTTGATAAAATGGTTAATGGGTTCCTCTATGGTTTAATTGATAAGAAAACGTATTTAAAAAAGAAAGAGGAACTCATTAGGTTGAAAATAGAGCTAAAAACAAAAGAAGTCTGATTTTTCTACTCTTAAAGCGTTGGCATGGGTCGAACCATTATAGGGATGGCTGGAAGCGTTGGCTAAAGCCGAAAAATTTGCTTCTTCAAATGATTTATACACTGTAAAATCATTTTGGGAAAAATTGGAACGAACCGCATTGTGAGTAGGAAAAAAGTCAAAGTGACTAATCATCCTCCTTTGTTGGCCTACAAGGACTTGCCTTGGCCGTACTCTGCACAGGCTTCTCTCCTAATTTTGTTGCACAAAAAAATCCCAGTATTGCTACTGGGATTGTTCAATTTCGTTGGCCTACTAGGACTCGAACCTAGAACGACTGGACCAAAACCAGCTGTGTTGCCAATTACACCATAGGCCATTACCTCATCCAATCTGAAGGTGCTTCAGTATTAGAGCGTGCAAATTTAAAACAAAGTTTGGTTTGCGCAAACATTTTTGGCTACAATAATCTAAAAAAAGGAGGCAAGCCCCTTGTTAAAGGTTTATCAAAAATATATGAGCATATCTATATTAATTACTAAATTCGCCCATCAGGTAAAACCACGTATTGCATGTTTTCAAAGAACTTCGAAAAATGGGACACCATACTCGGGTGGGTCGTCTTCTTTATAGCACTTATAACATATAGTATTACCGTAGAGCCCACAAGTAGTTTTTGGGATGCTGGGGAGTACATTGCCACGTCGGCAAAATTGCAAGTGGGTCACCCTCCTGGAGCCCCTTTATTACAAATGATAGGGGCATTTTTCGCCATGTTTGCCCTTGAACTTGACCAAGTGGCCCGAATGGTGAATTATGTATCGGGTGTTTCCAGTGCGCTTACCATACTTTTTATGTTTTGGACGATTACCAATCTTACCCGAAAACTTATTGGCAAGGAGGAAGTCTTAACCCATAGTAAGTCTATCGCCGTTTTGGGTAGTGGTCTTGTAGGTACCCTGGCATTTACGTTTTCAGATAGTTTTTGGTTCAACGCTGTGGAAACAGAGGTGTATGCCAGTGCAAGTTTTATAATGGCTCTTTTACTTTGGATGGGATTAAAATGGACAGACCAACTAGATTCACCAAGAGGTAATCGATGGCTGGTGCTTATTTCGTTTGTTGTAGGATTGACTTTCGGAATTCAATTTATGGGGTTCTTGACCATACCCTCAATTGGTCTACTCTATTATTTTAAAAGATATAAGACCACGACCGTTAAAAATTTTTTGATTGCCAATGTGTTGTTAGTGGCTATTTTAATGCTGGTCTATAAGTTCTCTTTGACCTATGTTTTGGAGCTCTTTGGATGGAGCGAGGTCTTTTTTATCAATAGTATAGGCTTGCCCTTTAATTCAGGTTCCCTGATTATGGGACTTCTGTTCATTGCCGCTTTTTATTTGGGACTCAGATATACACGAAAGAATGACTTTAGAATTGCCAATACTTTCGTGCTTTGCCTAATGTTCTTGTTTTTAGGTTTCTCATCTTGGTTGATGCTTCCCATTCGCGCCAATGCCAAGACCGTAATCAATGAGAACAATCCGGCAGATGCGCGAGCATTGCTCGCCTATTACAACAGAGAACAATATCCCGGGGTAGATAGCCCGGTTTATGGGGCCTATTATTCTGATATTTTCGCCCCTGCCGGCAAAGAGATGGACGATAAGCCCAAATATGAAAGAGACGAAACCTTGGGCAAATATGTTATTGTAAATTATTACAAAAATGCCCTGCAAGACTCGAATGAGGGACACAAGGGTATTTTACCAAGAATGTGGAGTGGGCAGCATGCTGAAAATTACATGCGTTATTTTGGTCCTTTGGATTTTAAAATGACACAATCCAATGATGAACTAAGGCAAGCCGTAAATCAAGTCAAAACGGGTTATGCCAATGGCGAGATTGATGCGGAACAGTATATTAGTTTTCTAAAAAGGTTTGATGAGTATATCGAAGTACAGCCTCCAACCGTTTGGCAAAACATTAAATATATGTTCGAGTTTCAATTTGGCTATATGTACTGGCGTTATTTTATGTGGAATTTCACCGGAAAGAACAATGATGTACAGGGTCGCTACGATGAAAACGGCAATTGGTTAAGCGGAATAGGTTTTGTTGATGAAATGCGATTGGGAAGCCAAAAGAACCTACCAAGCGACATTAAAGATAATAAAGCAAGGAATACCTATTTCTTCCTACCCCTTATATTGGGAATCATTGGCATATTGTTTCAAGTTTCAAGAAACCCAAAACAATTTTGGGTACTTGCGGTGTTCTTTTTGTTTACAGGTCTTGCCATTCAATTTTACACCAATCCATATATATTCCAACCTCGTGAAAGGGATTACTCTTTAGTAGGTTCATTCTACGTTTTCGCCTTGTGGATAGGACTTGGGGTTTACGGTCTTTTTGACGAATTCAAAAAGTGGCTTACCCCTAAAATTCTAGCACCGGCTGTCACTATTGTTTGCTTATTGGCCGTACCCGCGGTAATGGCTTTCCAAAACTGGGATGACCATGACCGATCCAATCGATTTACGGCCCGGGCATCCGCAAAATCGTATTTGGACTCCTGTCAAAAAGATGCGGGAGCTATTTTATTTACTATTGGGGACAATGACACTTTTCCACTATGGTATGTGCAGGAAATTGAAAAACATAGAACAGATGTCCGTGTTGTATGTACCAGTCTTTTTGAAACAGATTGGTATGTAGATCAAATGAAGCGTAAAGCTTACGAAAGTGATGCCATACCATCGCAAATCACACATGACAAATATAGATGGGGTTCCCGTGATGTGATGTATCACCAAAATGTTGACCCTCTTTTTAATCGGGAGGTCTCCAAAAGTCGTTGGAAAATTAAAGATTTTATTGATTGGATAGATAGCGACAAACCCCAGACCAAATTCAAGTTTTTTCTTGAAAATCAGGAGGTTGATATTGATGAGTACCCTGAAAATACTCAAAACCTAGTGTATTACCCAACCCAAAAGCTACGTATTCCCGTCAATAAAAAAAATGCCCTCGAAAGCGGCCTGGTCAAAGTAAAGGACTCAGCACTAATAGTCGATTATATAGATATTGACCTACCTGGGGCGATTACAAAGAAGAGTATGATGATGCTCGACATTATTGCCAACAATGATTGGAAAAGACCCATCTATTTCTCTGGTGGAAGTTTCGATGATGCCGAGTTTATTTGGATGAAAGATTACCTACAGTTAGATGGTCTTGCCTATAAGTTGGTGCCCATTAGAACGGAAAGGAGCAATTCTTTTGATATGGGCCGAATAGATTCTGACCTTATGTACGATATCGTTATGAATTGGGAATGGGGTAATTCAGGAGATCCTGATGTATACCATGACCCGCAGACTAGAGTACAGGGTATTTCTTTGCGTAGTAATCTTGCCCGACTTATGACCAAATTAATCGAGGAGACTAAAATTGACAGGGCCAAAGAGGTTATAGATATGGCCATGCACAACATGCCGGTCGACCATTATGGATATTACCATTTTGTAGTACCCTTTATCGATGGATACTATAAAGTTGGAGAGACGAGCAAGGCTCAGGAACTCTTTGATCAAATGAAGCGGAAATACCAGGAACGATTGGAATATTATGATGGTATTCCACTGGATCAGCAATACAATCGGATTGATGATATTATTGCGGATATGGAGGCCTATCGCAGAAATATAGATGTCCTAATTGACAACCATGATAGGGAATTGGCTGAAAAGGAGACCTTGATCTTTAATGAGTATATTGATAAGTTCAATCATTTTTACCAAGACCAGATTCTAGAACGGGAAGAGCCCGTTATAGGAAGTAATCCAGACATGTCCGATTCTACGGAATTGGATAGTACGATGACTGGAGCAAAAGAATAATTGTACTTGGTTTTGGTTTCTCTTAGTGAATAACAATTAGACCTAGGTTATATAGTGTCTATCACTTCTCAAGCGACAAAATAATCCATTGCCTTTAAACACGAAT
Organism: Bacteroidota bacterium; assembly: GCA_024279425.1. GTDB lineage: Bacteria > Bacteroidota > Bacteroidia > Flavobacteriales > Flavobacteriaceae > Maribacter_A. The sequence goes on from JAJRRO010000074.1 coordinate 71,633, forward strand.
AAAAAATCGCTTCCTAGTCCTGCCTGCCCTTCGATTGTGCTCAGAGTGACAGCTAGTACGGCAGATATTGATCAAACGTATTCGTTCAGAATCCCTATGAGTGTATTAGCGTCTTGTTCACCGCTTTGACGCCAGACCATTTCACCCTTTTTATAAATCATCAAGGTAGGCAACCCTTTGACCCTGAGAGCTTGTGAAAGCTCCTTGTTCTTGTCCACATCAATCTTTATGACCTTGCCTTTATCACCGAGTGCAGCCGCAACATCCCTTAACACAGGATGCATTGCTGTTGATTGTTCATTCCATTCTGCGTAAAAATCCAGCAGTACTGGAACATGTAAATCTATAAGTTCACCAAACTTAGACATATATCGTTCTTATGGTTAGAAATCAAATGTAAGAAAAAATGTTAAAAAACCAGTGTTTACTGCCTTTTTGTAGCTATTCCTAGAAGTTAAAATCATGTTAATGCCCTTTTCTTTAAGGTAATTACAGTAATCTCTGGCCAAATACCAACTCTTCCCGGGTATCCCAGAAACCCAAATCCGCGATTTACATTGATATATTGCCCCATTTCCTTATAAATACCTGCCCAATATTTGTAACGCCATTTTACCGGACTCCATTTTATCCAACCCGGAATCTCTATACCAAACTGCATCCCGTGGGTATGACCACTTAAGGTTAAATGGTAATGGTAGTCATCTTCAATCACTTTGTCTTCCCAATGCGATGGGTCATGGCTCATTAATATCTTGAAATCATCTTTCGCAATAGACTCAGCAGCCTTGGAAAGATCACCGGCTTTTTTGAATCCGCCCCTACCCCAATTCTCTACACCTACCAAAGCTATTTTATCCTCTCCTTTTTGCAAATATCTGCTTTCATTCAATAAAAGATCAAAACCGATTTCTTTTTGCAAGTCTTTAAGATCCTCAAGATTTTCACTTTTCAATTCCTCAGTGTCCCAGTCCACATAATCGCCATAATCATGATTACCCAATATAGAATACTTACCGTCCTTGGCGTTCAACCTTGAAAAGGTATCTTTCCAGGGGTACATTTCTTCAGTCTTATTGTTAACCATATCGCCAGTAAACAATATAACATCACTTTGCTGTTTATTTATAAGATCTATGGCATACTCTATCTTTTCCCTGTTATCAAAACTGCCACTATGCACATCGGATATCTGGGTAATCTGGTACCCGTCAAAAGCATCGGGCAGATCCTCAAATTCCAGATTATACTTCAGCACTTTAAAATTGTACTTTCCACGATACATTCCATATAGCAGTGCCCCAAAGGGTATGGCCGCAATACCCATAGCGATCATACTTAAAAACCTTCTCCGTTCAGGCAAACTAAATTCTTTGGTCCCTCCAAAAAACCTGTGATAGGTGCCGGACAAAAATCTAAATATGTCTTCAGAGAAAAGAAAGATAATGGTTATCAGTTTAAAAGTAATCATGGTCAATAAAAACCCAAAAGCATAGCTTTTTGCCACACTCAATACACGACTGGCTTCCTCTCCCCAAGTAAATTGGTAGATAAAATTCAATAACACAATCAGGGAAATCCCCATATAGGCAAAGTACACCCAAGGATATCTTGTAACTGTCTTAAGTGCTTGTAAAGCATAAACACCTAAGGCCAGGTAAAAGGCAATAAAAATAATCCAACGCAACATAGATCAATTTTTAACAAAGATATTTCTTAATGGGGTTTTGTGACCTCTTTTACCGTTTATTTAACTTCTTTGATCACATCTGCAATAGCCGCTGTACTGGTCACAAAAATACCTTCGTCCCTCAAAAAAGAGGGTGAGTTCATAGAAACCCTAGGCTCGACCTCCAACCTTTGGACATACTTGGCCCCAGATAAATGAACGACACTAAATCCTTTTTCTTTAAACCTGGTCACATTTGCTACATTTATTCCTCCTCCAGGCATAATAATGCAATTCACTGTTGATTGATTTAATACTGACAACAAATCAATACCTTCAAATGCTGATTTTTGCTGCCCTGATGACAAGATATGATCAACTCCAAGAGCTTCCAACTCTTCTAGGGCATTTTGTGGATCCAAAACCCAATCAAAAGCCCGATGAAACGTAAAATTCAAGTTTTTGGCAAACTCCTTTAATTCTTTATTTCTTTCTATATCCACTAAAAAATCCTTTTGCAAAACGCCCGTGACAATTCCATCAAAACCCAAATCCACACATAACTTAATATTGCTCTTCATAATATCAAACTCTACTTCGGAATATGTAAAATCCCCACTTCTAGGACGAATCAGTACATGAACGGGAATAGATATGTTTTCCTTTACACTTTTTAGTAGACCATAGGAAGGCGTTATTCCACCAACACCCAGTTCTGAGCAAAGTTCAATTCTATCAGCCCCAGCCTTTTGGGCATTCATTGCAGATTCCAAGGAATTCGCGCAAACTTCTACTAACATATTGCTTATATTTAGCGCACTAAAATTAAGCAACCCAAACTGATGAAACGAAGAAAGTTCCTGAAAAATTCGAGCACCATTACCGCCGGATTGATTTCGACACCTATATTGGCTTCATGCCAAGAAACAAAACTCGAAAAATCCATTTCCATTGCCAATTCGGAAGGTATTAAACCCATTGTCATCTGCACGTGGGACTTTCATAATGCAACAGCAAAAGCATGGGAGGTGCTTAAAGATGGGGGTAGTTCTCTGGATGCCGTAGAACAAGGTGTAATGATCGAAGAGGCCGATGTAAACAATCAAACCGTTGGTAAAGGTGGCCGACCCGACCGGAACGGGAATGTAACCTTGGATGCATGCATGATGGACAAAGACGGTAATTGTGGTGCCGTGCTCTGCATACAGAACATTGCCCACCCTGTCTCAGTGGCCCGTAAAGTTATGGAAGACACTCCGCATGTAATGTTGGCCGGAAAAGGTGCTGAACAATTCGCCTACGAAAAAGGGTTTGAAAAAGTGGATTTGCTCACGGAGAAATCAAAACAAGAATGGTTGGAGTGGAAAAAAACCTCTCAATATAAGCTCATCATAAATATTGAAAACCATGATACCATCGGTATGTTGGCCATTGATAAAAATGGGGATATCTCCGGGGCCTGCACCACTAGTGGAATGGCGTATAAATATGGAGGTCGTGTAGGGGATTCGCCAATAATCGGAGCTGGTCTTTTTGTTGACAATGAAATTGGCGGTGCTACCGCAACAGGTGTTGGTGAGGAAGTGGTGCGTACCGTCGGAAGTTTTTTAATCGTGGAGCTTATGCGCCAAGGCAAATCGCCCCAAGAGGCCTGTGTGGAAGGGGTAAAACGAATTATCGCCAAGAATAAGGACAATACCGATTTTCAGATAGGCTTTATTGCCATCAACAAAAAAGGAGAAACAGGCAGCTATTGTATTCAACCCGGGTTTACCTATCGCGAGTTTTCTAAAGAAGGTCACGTTAACAATCTTTCCGATTCTTATATAAAGACTTAGTTTTTGTTACAAAGTCAATAATCTTTATAGTTTTAAATTCAACAATTTCATCAAAAATGGCAGAACAAAAGAGACTTTTTTTATTGGATGCTTTCGCATTGATATTTCGTGGGTATTATGCCTTGATCAAGAACCCAAGAATAAATTCCAAGGGCATGGACACCTCTGCCATTATGGGTTTTATGAATTCACTTTTTGATGTGATAAAAAGGGAAAAACCAGACCACATTGCTGTTTGTTTTGATAAAGGAGGAAGCGTGGAAAGAACTGAAATGTTCCCCGAATATAAGGCCAATCGTCAAGAGACCCCAGATGCGATTAAGGTTGCTGTACCTTTTATCCAGGAAATTTTGAAGGCCATGCATATTCCTGTTGTTGTTTTGGAAGGTTGGGAAGCAGATGACATCATTGGCACATTGGCCAAACAGGCAGAAAAAGAAGACTATAAGGTGTATATGGTAACCCCTGACAAGGATTTTGGGCAATTGGTTTCCGAAAATATTTTTATGTACCGCCCCGCCCGTATGGGTAATGGTATTGAAATTTGGGGTATTCCCGAAATTCAAAAACGTTTTGGGGTCCAACGCCCTGAACAGGTAATAGATTACTTGGGGATGATGGGGGATGCCAGCGATAATATTCCTGGTCTTCCCGGTGTGGGTGATAAGACCGCGAAAAAATTCATTGAGGAATTTGGCTCGATGGAAGGTCTTTTGGCAAACACGGACAAGCTTAAGGGTAAAATGAAGGAGAAGGTTGAAGATAATGGGGAATTAGGGTTACTGTCAAAAAAATTGGCCACCATTTGCACCACCTGTGACGTAAAATTTGATGCCAAGGATTATGAAATGTCCGTTCCCGACAATGAAAAGGTCCAGCAGATTTTCGAGGAACTCGAATTTAGAAGATTAAAAGAGCAATTCATCAAAATTTTCTCAGGTGAGGCTGAGATAACCCAAACCCAATCGGAGAGCAAACCAACAGCCAAGAAAGAGCCGACAGAAGCAGGTGGAGGGCAATTTTCACTCTTCGGGAATGATGGAAATGCACCAGCAACCATAAAAGAGGTTTCAAGCAGAAAGAGTATAAAGGATGTACCACATGTTTATCAAAGCGTAACCAAGGGTCTGGCCATGAAGCTGTTTGTACAAAACGTATTGAAACAGACTTCGGTTTGTTTTGATACCGAAACAACAGGCTTGAATCCGATTACGGCAGAGCTGGTAGGGATAGCGTTCTCTTGGGAAGCAGGAAAAGGGTTTTATGTTCCCATCCCAGAAAATAAAGATGAAGCACAGGAAATCATAGAAATGTTACGTCCGTTTTTTGAATCGGAAACAATTGAGAAAATAGGTCAGAATTTAAAGTACGACATTAAAGTACTTCATAAATACAACGTTCAGGTCAAAGGCAAATATTTTGACACCATGCTGGCCCATTATCTTATTAATCCTGATATGCGACATAATATGGATGTACTATCGGAAGCCTACTTGAACTACACCCCCGTTTCCATTACCGAACTTATTGGCAAAAAAGGGAAGAACCAACTGAGCATGCGCGATGTTCCTCTAGAACAACAGACTGAATATGCCGTTGAGGATGCTGATATCACCTTTCAATTGGCACAACATTTTAGGCCTGAATTGGCTGAAGCCAAAACGGAAGAGTTATTCAATACCATTGAGATTCCATTACTTCAGGTCTTGGCCGATATGGAATTGGAAGGCATTAATTTGGACAAGGCTTTTTTAAATTCGCTGTCCGATGATCTGAACAACGATATTAAAAGGCTGGAAGATAGCATCTACGAGCAGGCCGGAGAGGAATTCAACATTGCTTCCCCCAAACAATTGGGTGAAATCCTGTTTAATAAACTTAAACTGGTTGATAAACCCAAGAAGACCAAGACAGGTCAATATTCTACTTCTGAAGATGTACTTTCCTATTTGGCCAAAGACCATGGGATTATTCGAAATGTATTGGAGTATCGTGGTTTGAGCAAACTCAAAAGTACCTATGTAGATGCATTGCCTGAACAAATTGAAGAAAGCACAGGCAGAGTACATACAGATTACATGCAGACAGTCGCGGCGACTGGAAGATTGAGCAGCAACAATCCTAATCTTCAAAATATCCCAATACGTACAGAACGGGGTCGACAGGTACGAAAGGCCTTTGTTCCCAGAGATGAAAATCACACACTTCTGGCGGCGGATTATTCACAGATAGAATTACGGATCATTGCGGCCTTGAGCGAAGAAACCACTATGATAGAGGCTTTTAAGAACGGAGAGGATATTCATGCCTCAACAGCTTCCAAGGTTTTTAACGTACCTATTGACGAAGTTACCCGTGAACAACGCAGCAATGCCAAAACCGTGAATTTTGGAATTATCTACGGCGTATCCGCCTTTGGACTGAGTAACCAGACCGATTTATCGCGAAGCGAGGCCAAAGAACTTATTGAAACCTATTACAAAACATATCCCAAATTGCGAAACTTTATGGGTGAGCAAATAGATTTTGCACGTGATAACGGCTATGTACAGACAGTCTTGGGAAGGCGTAGATATTTAAAGGACATCAACGCTGGGAACCAGATAGTCAGAGGGGCCGCTGAACGTAATGCAGTAAACGCGCCCATTCAGGGAAGTGCGGCCGATATCATTAAAATTGCGATGATCAATATCCATAAAAAACTATCCGACGGCAATTACAAAACCAAAATGTTGCTTCAGGTTCACGATGAATTGGTCTTTGATGTGTATAAACAAGAATTGGAAGAACTTAAGGTGCTTATTAAATCCGAAATGGAAAATGCCTATAAACTGGCTGTGCCCTTAGATGTTGACTTGGGCATCGGTGATGATTGGTTAGAGGCGCATTGATACTAAACCCACTATATTTTCGTTGCTAAATAAGGAGATGTTTCTAGTACCTATATGTGATGAAAAAGGTTTCGTTGATTTTTCTTTTTCTTGTGTTATGCACTTTTCAAGGACAAAGTCAATCTATTGATGCTCAGAAAACTAATCCCGTTGAGGATGTACAAAAGCAAAAAATCAAAGTATTTCCCAATCCTGCTACTAACGTGGTAAACATTCTGGGGTTAAAAAATAGCAATAGGGCCCATATCTTGATTTCAGATATATATGGAAATGTAGCATTGAGCCATCAATGGAGAATTAAAAACAACGCCATAAACATTCCCCTATCAACCCTGAATTCGGGAATATATATTGTTACCATTCGCTCCCAAGAACAGAATGTACAGGCAAAATTCTATAAAAAGTAATATTTCTAATTAATCAAAGACAAAATTATAGGTTATCGCAAATAAGGGGCTGTTCATGACCGACAGCTCATAAGTACCTAACGGACTTCCGAGAAAAACATCAGAGTCTAGGGATCCTTGTCGCTGGGTGTAATAGAGATTGAAGGGGTTTCTCCTACTATAAACATTATATATTGTAAACGTCCAATCACCAACCCATCTTCTATTCTCTTTTTTACTATATTCTATCTTCCAAGAAAAATCTAAACGATGATAGGGGCGTAAGCGCGCATTGTTCCGTTCCAGGAAAATGGGCACATCAATCTCCTCCAAGGCAAAGACACTATTAGCAACAGTATAAGGTCTACCTGTTTGAGCCGTGAAATTTAAGCTCCAGGTGTTGTATTTATCCCCTTCAAAATTAACAGTGCCATTAAATACATGGGGCCTGTCAAAATCAGAAGGATACCATTTATTATTGTTGACCCGATCCGCTAATTTTTCATTTTCCGAACGCAATAAACTTCGAGACCATGTATAATTGACCCATCCATTTATTTTTCCTCTAGGCTTTTTTAGACTGAACTCAATACCATAGGCTTTACCTTCACCTTGAACAACATCCCTTTCTAAAAACTCCTCGAGGAAAAAATCCGCTCCAGGTTTGTAGGTTAAATTATTCTGGGTATCCCTGTAATACCCCTCCAAACCCATTTCTATATTATTATCATCTAAGTTTTGATAAATACCAAAGCCATAGGTGTCACTTATTTGAGGCTTTATATTGGGGTCAGCAACTTTCCAACGAGAGGTTGGTAAGGGCGTTGTTGTGTTATACACATTTTGCAGGTATTGGTTCAACCTTGCATAACTGGCTTTTAGCGATGTAGATTCACTTAATTTAAGGTTGGCACCCAATCTCGGTTCTAGACCGTTGTACGTCTTTACACCATCTCCCTTGCCGAATATATTTGTATCTACCAAGGAACCTGTGAGTTCATCAAAAGAAGCTTGGGTATATGGCCCCACTAAGACAAAATGATTATATCGCAACCCACCTGAAAGAGATAGGTTTTCAAAAGGGTTCCAATTTACATTTGCATAACCCGCGAACTCATAGCTATTTTCCTTTTCCAAAGTGACGGGAAGTATGCTTTGGCCATTTCCCGGATCCAAATCGCCAGGACTTATTTGATAACGATTGGCCTGTGCCCCTATATAATAATTAAACTCATCGCTGATTTCTTTTGAAAATTCAGAAATGAAACTCAAATAATTGATCTTTGATACAAATTCAATCTCATTGGTGCTATCAACTTCCGGGAAAATAGTTTTGGGCGTATAATCACTGGTCACAAGAATGGTTCTTAAATTGGTTTGATTGTCAAAGGTATGGATCCAATTCAGGGTTCCATTCAACGTCCTAAAATCATATTGATTGGTCTGGGCATTTATGTTCTGGATTTTTGTAATCAAATCCAACTGATAAAAATCCCTACTGTAAAATCCTGTAAAAGTCACCTGATCATCAGGGGTTGGCAGGTATAGCAATTTTAATGTGCCATCATAAAAATTGGCCTTGGTATCTTTTAAACGTTCAGAAACCAGCGGAAGTAAAAAATCGGTAAATCCAGCCCTTACTCCCATATTCATCATTAATTTATCCTTGATCAATGGGGTTTCGATAGATAATCTACTCGATACCAGCCCTATACCCCCGGATATCTTGATTTTGTCAACATAGGGGTTTTTTACCTTAATATCCATAACCGATGTTATTCTGCCACCATATCTAGCAGGAATATTGGCCCTATACAGATCTACGCTTGACAATACATCTGGAGTAAAAACCGAAAACAATCCAAAAAGATGTGTTGGATTGAATACGGGAGCATAATCGAACAACATTAAATTTTGGTCTAGGGCACCTCCACGAACTGATAGTCCGTTGCTTATTTCCCCAGCGTTATTGACCCCTGCCAGAAGGGTCATTCCACGAAGTACATCATATTCCCCAATTGCCGCGGGAATTTTTTTCAACTCTTTTGCCTCTAATTGCAAGGCTCCCATTTGAGGAAGTTCAAGGTTTTCATTGATTTTCTTTGCCCGTACAATGACTTCGGACAATTCTTCTTGTTCTTCCAATAAGTAAATTTTCAAAGATTTGGTTTTGTCCAAAATCAAGCTTTGAAAGTCGTCTTTAAAACCGATATAAGTGATATTTACGGAATAGCTGTCTTTAGGTAAGGAAATGGAAAATTTGCCTTCTTTATCTGTAATACCACCACAAGCACAAGGTGTTATAGCAACCTCAGCGTTTTCCAGGGGCAACCCTGTTGCCCCATCTAGTACCTCCAATGACAAGTTATGTTCTTGTGAGAACACAGTAATAATTGAAAGAGGAAATAAAATAAGAAACAAATAGTGCCTTAGCGCAGTTTTCATAAATACATTGGTAAAATTAATTTTCTATCCATCCATTAGGAGCAATAGCCGTTCTATATCTACTTTCCTCACAAGCTACATAGGTAGTAGCAGGCAGTTGATAGGGCGTTGGAAAAGTAGGTTCGAAAACCAAGGGGTCATTTCGTTCCAAGATATTTTCTACAATGCTATTTCGATCTATATAGACAAATTTAGTTATGCTAGAGGCTGCAGTAAATCTTCCAAGAACGAAGTCTTCAGAATCATTCGCATTTATCATATTACCAACAAGAGCGGCAGGAGGGGGCGCATTGAATCCGCTATTGTTGTCTACAATATCCTTTAAAATTCGGTAATATTCGTAGGCAGCCGGAGTTAAGGAAAATTGCTGAAGCTCAACTACCATATTCTCTTTGGTATACAAAGGAATGTCTGCCACAGGCAAATCTGTAGTTGTCTTACCATTGGAAAACATATCATCAAAAATACTGACCTGTTCTGGAAAACGAACTCGCCAACAAGCTGTTTCACACAAGTAGTTGAAGTAAGGAGGGGTAGGAATAGATGTTTTCCCACACTCTCCATTTCTTAGAATACCATCATAACACGTATTACAAACTACTAAGTTTTCAAACGAACGAAAGGTCCAATAATAGAAATTTTCTTGATTTGCAGGATCATCAAAAGTCACCGATATACTATGACCTGGCTCAAACTTCCCTGAGCCTTCATTAAATCTTAATTCGGAATCATAATCTGCCTTTATTTCAGATACCCCTACCGGTTCAAGAACCAATTCTGGCGAAGATTGAATCTGGGTGCCATCTACTAAGGTAATGTGCAACTCCCATCTGTCGCCAACTGCCGCTTTAAATTCGGAGGGTGATACGTAACCTCCTTCTTGTTCTATAAGTTGAATAATTTGACCCGAGTCCGTATTTTCAAAAGATACCGTCGCACCTTCCTCGAATTTAGTCTTATTGACCCCAAAATCCGATATTGATTTGTTAATAACAACATAAGAGCCACCAAGAGAAGTTGATGCAAAACCCTCAACAAAAACCAAACCTTCCCTAAATTCAAATTGAGGTTCTACTGGATCGGTACAACTGAAAAAAAAAATAGATGATAAAACGACAATGGTTATTTTACTTGATAACAAACTCTTTATACAAGACATAGATGATACATAGTTCAACGCTAAATATACTTTTGATTTCTGGAAGTGAAGCATCAATGTTCCAAAAAAAAAAAATACATTGATTTGTTGATTTAATATCAAAAACTCTTACCCCCAAAGTCAATAGGCTTATCCGCAATAGTATCAAAACAACTAAAAACAGCTTAGGAGTTAATACACCCAATTGGCCGGCTTAATCGATGTTCTTAATCTGCTTTCTTGACACGGTGCATAGACGACTATAGGCGAAGGCACTTCGTCTTCTTCTGGGGAATTAATAATTCTCGCCTCCAACTGTGGATCCTCAATAAATATTCGTTCAATAAAAGCTGATTTTTTAGATGCCGAAGCCGCGATAAACATCCCTAAAACAAATTCTTCGCTATCATTCGTATTATAAATGTTACCTACCAAAGGTGCTGGCAAAGGGGAGTTAAAACCGCTATTGTTGTCAACAATATCTTTTAAGGTCTGAAGATATTCATACGCGTTGGGCGAAATTGAAAATTGCTGCAATTCGACCAGGATATTATCATTGGTAAAAAGAAGAACCTCCCCTACCTGAAGATTACTTATAGTTGTCCGATTTGTAAATTCATCTGAGAATATTTTAATTTCATCACCATATCTAACTCTCCAGCAATCACCTTCGCAAGCATAGGTGTAACGAGGCTTTCGTAGGGGAATGGCACCTAGCGGATTTTCACATTCCCCGTTCCTAAAAATACCTTCAAAACATTCTTTACAGTATATTAGCTTTTCAAAAGAACGAAATCTCCAAAAGTAATAATTCTCTTCGTCTACAGGGTCATCGAAGCTCACCGAAATAGAGTGTCCAGGTACAATATCATTATAAGATTCTTGAAAGCTGAGCTCCGGGGTATACTTTATTATTAACTCAGCTATTTCAACAAGCCCCGATAAAATTTCTGGCTCCGATCTATATTCTTTACCATTAGGGAGCAATACCCTCAATTCCCATTGTTCACCTATTTTGGCCGCAAAATCTGGAGGAGGAATATAAGTATTCATTCTCAACTAAGCTCACAACAATTCCACTCTTGGTATTTATGAAAGAGACTTGGGCATCGCCTACAAAAACATTCTTGTTCACCCCAAATTCGGAAACTGATTCTAATATCCTTACATAGGAAGCCTCCTCAATGTCGGCGATCAAAGCATCAAAATAAACCAAGCCCTCCTTGTATTCGAATTCAGGCATTACCGGATCAATGCAAGAAGAAAAAAGAATAGACAAAAAAACTACAACAATGGCCTTAAACGATAATACAACCCTAATACAAGACATGAATAGTTTAGTTGAATCTAAATATAGTTTAGATCTAACCTAAATAAAGCATTTAAAGCTCCTAAATAAAAAATAATACTGCTTTTTGACCTATTAGTATCAGGAGGTAATTGTATTATGTGAAATCTGTTGCCAAAACGATTCTTTTTAATAGTCAAAGACCCATCGTATTCCATTTGTTAAGTTGTGACAATATTCTACGTTCAACACATTGGGAGTCTCCAAATCCTCATCAGATATATTATTATATTGAAAAGGAATATTCGCTTCGGAAATAAGATCATCGGACGGACTAAATATTTTTATGTTCATTACGTCCTCATTGTTAAAAAAAAATCCAGTGGACTCTTTCATTCCCGGAGCTATGGTATACGATTCCTGCACATTTGATACTTCTACAGTAATTAGAAAAGTGAAATTAAGACTGGCCGTACCACACTCCTGATCTGTTCCGTTCATTAAAGAAACAATAAACGACGCCCCTCTTTTAGCGCCTTCTTCGTTCAATTCGTCGCAGGAACAAAGATTTAATAAAAAAACAAAAAAAAGGTACTTTGTATTTTTCATAATAAAAAGGATTTTATAAATCATCCAAATTTAGCTCCACGGTCAAGCGCAGTGTTAGGGTCACTTCTAAATCAAAAAAGGCAGGGTTGTGACTTGCATGACCTTGAAACACATAAACAAATATTTTTCTTTGGCTTACAATGTTGCTTACTGCCTCAAAATTCCCAGGTACATTGAAAACAGTTCCATAAAGATCAGATTCAGCGATATTGGTATCGGATATTGGGAAAGATCCATCATCAGGAGATAATGTAAGTAAAAAGAATCCGTTTTCCATGTTTGCATCTACGTTGCCGCTAAAATTCTTGTATTCGTATTGTAAATTAAGAATCTCAACTTTTTTAATCTGTTCCGGTGTACCGATCGCGTCAGCTACATCAGGGTTATTTATAAGATCGAATCCACCGCTTTCCTGAACTCGCGTTGGTTCTTCTTCGTCTATTTTCTCATAAACACTGACCCTAACCGTGTCTGAATAGGTTGCCGTAATATCCACCTCCTTTAATTCATCCACCAGCTCATCACAACCGTAAAAAACAGGGAGGAAAATTGCTATCAACATTATTTTAAGTGTTTTCATTTCTCAAAATTTTATCGTCAACAGTTCGAAACTACCAATCCCTTCTCTTCTTATAAATACCTAACATTAGGTATTTATGATAAAAATTCCAATTCTTAATTTTCATCAGAAAAATTCAATAAGACTCCCAAGTTAAATATGAGTTTGATCTTTATCGTAATGCTCGGATAAAACCATTGTAAATATTTCAAAATGAACCGTTTAGAAATTATATTATTTGTATTTTTTTCTATCAATCCCCTTTATTCCCAAGAATCCAAGTCTAGTGAGGACTATAGAAACAGGCTGGACGAGGTTGTAGCCCATACCAGAAGAATGCTTAAGGTCTCTAACAAAAGGGCAGTGGCCGAATGGGTCACTAAGGTAGTAGATGATAGGCTTCTGAATTCAAATAGTGAAGAAGTGTTTAGCGCAGGTAGCCCTTTTAATTTTTTTACAGCTCCTTATAAATATGCCACTAGGTCTCGTGCAATAGGAAAAATGAGAAGTGATGAAAATTACAATGAATATGATGGAATGGCCAAACTAGCTTGGGAAAATAGACTTGGCAACTGTGGCGAAAACTCGTACGTCACCTATTATATCCTAAAGAAGGCTGGTGTAAAGGGGCATGTAAGAATACTTGAATCAGGTGAGGATGGTGCTCATAGTTTTACAGTATGGGGTATGCCTCCAAGTGCCATTATAAAAGACCCCTCAACTTGGGGAGATGGGTTGATCGTAGATCCATGGTTGGGGAAAGTATTGGATGGCAAAGAAGCCATGGAGAACAGGTGGTTTAAAAATGGAGATCCCGATATACCAATTAGGGATGCTACTGCTGACCACGATACTGAAACCGAAAATTGGAATACCATCTGGCGGGAAGAAATGAAAAGGACGGGAAAAACAGTTCCCAAGAGCACTAGTTACGATAATGAATCAGAAGATTGTTTTATAGCAACCGCTGTTTATGGAACACCCCAAAATGTCCAAATATATACATTACGGAATTTTAGGGACAATACGTTACGGAAAAATATTTTCGGAAGAATGTTTATCTCCACTTATGAAACCATTGGTCCGGTTGCCGCATATTATATAAGAAATGATGAGTCCCGAAAATTTTGGGCGAGAAAAAAAATAGTAGAACCAGCACTGGAAATTGCTAAAAAAAATCAAGACTGATCATGAAAAATTTCTTAAGAATTATATTGCTGTTGTCCATCATTATAAATATTTTTTATTTCGTTCCGGCCTTTAACGTATTTTCTTCTATCACCAAATATCCAGAGGAGTGGCAAGCTGGTGTTGATATGAATAGTACTATAACATGGTTCGTGGTAATAACAATTGGTTACAGCTATCTTTTTTTACAAACTTTTTTAGCGGTAATGGGATCAATATTTGGGTTTGAGAGGAGAAAGGCGGCTTATTGGCTACTTCTACTACCCGGTTTTATTGGATTGATCTTATCCTTAATATGGTTCATTTTATTTATTAAATTCGATATAGAGTGGCCTGCTAGTTGGCAAGTGGTAGCAGTATTGGCCATATCACCATTGATCGGTTATTTTACAGGTAGGTTTATTAGAAAAAGAGTAGTTCCCAAACCTCAAAAATCCTAAGTGAACATACCATTAGAGTAAATGATACACCTTTTAACAACCGAATAAAAATGTCCTGTACAATCAATTTCGAAGACTTAAATACTTTAAAATTCAAAGTGAATGGTTCAACAAATTTTAATGAGGTTACCCAATTGATGGACAATAGGTTTACAGGGCTCCCCTTTTTTCATAAAAGTATTGATCTAAAGGTGAAAAATTTCAATAAAATCGTTCAAAATCAAACGGGTACTATAATCATTCCCAAGGAAGTAGAAGCGGTTATCGCACCTCACCTTCAAAATGACTTAAGACATCTAATAGCCTACATTCAACGAGAACCAGGAACAAAGAGTTTCGGATTGATTCATTTATCCGTGAAATTCCCCTTTCGATTGTTGAATAAAGAGTTTAATAATTTGGGGAGAGGCCTTCCAAGAATATTTAAAAACCTTTTTATATATATGGGTTCAAGAGTAAAAGTTCCTGTAGTATTGGCAGTTGCTTCAAGAAAAACCAACAACCACTATGAATCTTTGGCCGTTGGGCTTAGTGGTATTAGTCGTTATTGTAGTGCCCTATACGTTCACCCTTTAAAAGAAGGAGGATATATTGTAAAGGGAGGTCTTGAAGTTGAAGTATTTTCACAGCATATAAGTCATAACCTTGGTAGACTAATTCACAAAACAAAAGATTACCTTTTACCTTATGATTTTTTCAATATGTACCTGAAAAAAAATCTTACACCAGAGCGGGAAAAAATCGTAGAAAAACTTTGTAAATATGTCTTTGGTGGTTGCCAACTTGCAGAAAAGCTATCGAACACTATCAATGTGCAAAAACTAAAAGAATAAAGTCACTTTTTTCCAGATAAATCGGTTTCGGTTTAAAAGCAACTTCCCAATTCAATCCTATTCACATGTTTTTTGATTTATTATTCCTTTTAAAAAAAATTGAAATATACCCAACGAGAAAGTTTTGGCTTCGATTAGTTCAAACTTTTATCTTTCATTAACTAAAAATTATCCAAATCAGGTTTTATGGTCACTACAGCCTCTACCGTAATATCAACATCAAAAATAACCGGGTTGTCCGAAGCTGATCCAACATATCTAATACCAATCGAATGGAACTCGGTCATATGTTCATTTAAATTGCTGAAATCATCTTCAAGAAGAAAAAGGGTATTGTTCGCATCGGCCGATTCTAAATGTGTTTGCACACCATCAAAGATCTGGGTTCCGCCAACAGGCCCTATCAAAGCTTCGAAACCACCCACTACATTTGCATCGCTATTTCCCTCAAAGTTTTGAAACAGATATCGAATTCTTTTGATCTTTATTTCTGTAATCTCGCTAGGGTCACCCAAAAGTTCAGCTACTTCTGGATCATTTTCAAAATTGTAGACAGCAAAGTCTGAAGTTATACTTACAGGGTCGCTAGGGTCACCCACGGTAGCGCTTTCGACATGTAAAAAACCTTGAAATGAAATAGGAACATCTATTTCTTCCTCCAGAAGTTCCTCAAGCTCATCACATCCGAAAAAAGGAAGCAATAGCGTTAAAAAGATAATTGCTCTTGTCATTTTCATTTTAATAGGTTTTCAGCCAAACTACCACAATATCAAGATTATACAAATACCTAATATTAGGTATTTACGGTATTAGCCTTATCTACTAAATTTGGAATAAACTTAAAACATAGCACTAATGAAAGCTCTAAAACTGATAGGCAAATTAATGGCCATTGTTTTACTAACTACGGCTGGATTTTGCGATGACGACGAGGTAGAATATACCTGTGAGGATTGCATTGCTGCCCAAACGGAATTATGTAGCGCTTTGGGTGTCGCCAATTGCAGCGATAGCTCTGGCGTAAATAACGCCATGGAAAAAGTACGGAAACGATGTGAAAATGGCGTTACCAAAGCATCCGCTTTAAAGGCTGCATGCTTTTTTGGTGAACTTCATTCAAACTGCGGTGGTTATTCATGCAACTAATAGGCTTTTACACTTATAAAACACTACAATTATGCAAACCAAGTCCAAACAAGTCTCTCTCCTACTAGTTTATTTCTTTTGTTCTTCCTTTTTGCTTTCTGGCCATACTTTATTAGCCGCCACCAATTCCACCCCTTTATTCGGTAAGAAAAAAGTTGTAGTGAGTGCCTCGGAACAAGACGCTGACGTATACTTAGATGGCAAATTGATGGGCAAGGGCAGTGCCACTGTAATTGTCCCTAAAAACAGTTGCATCAATGTAAGGGTGGAAAAAATCGGTTTCTTGAACTATGAGATTGAATTCTGCAACGCCAAGGGTGTTGCCAGTCCACCTAAGAGCTATTTTGTAAGAATGCAGCGAGACGATGCATATGATGCCTCTATTAGAACAGATATTGCCAATATTGATATTGAAGTTCCTACTTCAATTGAAAAAAACAGGGCATGGAGACTCCTCAATCAAATAGTACTTTCCTATTTGGATGTTGTAGAGGTAACGGATAAAGAAACTGGATATTTACGAACTGCTTGGCAATTACAAGCTTTTAAACAAAATACCATTAGGACCCGAATCATTGTAAAACAATCATCAGAAAACCCCTTGGCCTTTAAAATAAAGATCGTCAGTGAAGAGTCCCGCAGGCCTCTAACCAGTGCCAAGTCCGATGAATTATATCGGGATTGGGACCGGGTTTTGAGAAAGTATAAAGATATTATTTCCGAAGTACAGTCTAGATTGCGATAGAAATATATTGCCCTTTTTGATTCTTAATTATATAGATAAACAATTATACTTTATCGTGATACACTTTTAGCCCTTACAAATGATCTTATTCTTAAAAACCAAGTCATATCTGGATCGGTATATTTTGGAGAAAAAATACATTTTCTGACATGAGAAAATTATTATTCCTTTTTTGTTTTATTATCTGTCTAGAACCCAATTTTGGGTTTCAAGACGAGAATATTAATGATGACCTCTTTTCAAAAAATCAGTATTTTCTTGTAAAAAACCATGAGAACATTAAAGTCTACAACAAGATAAAACCCAAAAGGGGTTATATTGAATATAAGGCCTCCATTATCTTGTTCAATATAAAAATCTGCGAGGTAATAGATTTTTTCATGGATTATTCCAACCACCACCATTGGGTATACAATTGTTTAAAATCCCAATTGTTGAAAAAAGATGGGAACACATTTCTCTATCAGGTAATCAAATCTCAATGGCCTTTTAAAAAAAGGGATTATATCTTACAACTACAACATAAAAAAATTAACGAAGATTGTATTGTAATGATATTTTCTTCGAGGCCATCTTTTTTGCCCGAAACAAGGGAGCATGTAAGAATAAGAGAATTTGAAAGTCAATGGATAGTAAAGAAAGAAAGGTCGTACGTTAAAATTTTAGTGTACAGTAGTTTTGACCCCGAAGTTCCCATGTCCACATTTTTAATGAAGAACTACTCAAAAACAATTCCACTAAAAACACTTGTGAATTTGGAACAGTTGCTTTTGGCCAGTAAATAAATATAAACATGAAAAAGTCGATGCTGGCCACTAGTACCAGTAAAATTTTCGCCAATGAAATCTCGACTTTCTGACAAAGGCTCACAGAGATTATCAACCAAAATTGTATTTGCAATTTACCCCAAATGATGTATTATGAAATATTCGATACTTTTAATTTGGTCCTTATTTATTTTTATCAATAAGACTAATGCTCAGACCATAAGCTTGGTAGACGTGGTCCCATCATCAACTAACAACCAAAGTGCCACAGTTAGGGCCGGTCAAAATGGGGGATCTCTTATATTCAATTATAATTATGCATGGGGATGCGAGGGTTCTTATCAATTAAACTGGTCCTTTTCCAAGGATATCTCCAGCTTGAAAAAGTGTCAAAAGTTCGACATTTATATAAACTGCGCAAATTGTAGTTCCCCGTGTGGATGCAGAAAAACATGGGCCAAGGTCGGAGGTGCTAACAACATTACAAAAATTCCTGGATACATCATGTATACCTATAATGGAAATGTTTCGCTTATCAGTACTACAGCTGATTCATTTGGGGTGCATAGCTGGTATCCCGGGCATAGATCACACTCTTATACAATGCAAGTAACCCCGAAAAAAAAAGCCAGTTCTACCGGTTTTTATGTTAGTATCGGATATTATATATATGGGGAAGGTGCTGTCCCTTCGTCCAATGTTAACTGCCGCACGCTACTAGGGGCGGGCAAACTGGTAAGCCATCTTGAACTCGGTGCCTATGAGGGTTATGGATGGGACTGGATGGACAAGACCATTGATTATGCCTTAAACCATATCAAAGCTTCTAATTGTTTAAGCAACTCCTATTTGATTAATTTAAAATCAAGAATATTCAGGGCACAAAACACCAGAACTTTTTACGATGAAATAAGAAGTTATTCGCAAAAATTCGAAACTGAGGTAGCCACTTCCTGTTCGGCCTGCTCCAGTTGTTCAAATGAATACAGCCAACCCGGGCAAATTATTCGCAAAAATTCCTGTAATGGAATTGCTCATAACACGAATTATAATGTTTGGCTTTCTTAAATTATATACCTTTAAAAAAATGATTCTAAGAATGTTACGGTTAATCGCTTGCTCTCTGACATTCTTCTGTTTTATTGCTGATATAGTTGCGCAACAACAGGAGGCCGATAGTTTATTAAAAATATTGGAGAAGGGGTTGCAAAAGGAAAAAAAGGCGATGGTTAGCCTTCAACTTTCCAAAATTTACGAACGGAACGACCTTGCCAGGGGAAAGCACTTTGCCCAGATGGCATTAAAAACATCCAACGACTCCATAAAAAGTGAAGCGTACAATCAACTGGGGCGCACATATTTCTATTCCAATCAGCTGGATTCTGCAGAAACCTATTTTCAACACTCGATATCTACTCTGAAAATGGCAAATCTTGACCAATTAATTTCCGCCATAAGGATAAGTTTAGGTGCCGTACAATTAAGAAAAGGAAGTTATAAAGAGGCTATTCAAACTCTCATTTCGAGCGCCACATTTTTTGAGGAACAGCAAGACAGTCTAAATATGGGAAAGTGTTATAGTAATATCTCAAGTGCCTTTGGTGAGCTAGACAACCATTTGAAAGCCATAGAATATGGGAAAAAAGCACTTGAAATTTTTAACAGCAAACATATTGTTCAGTACCAAATCATTACACTCCCCAATTTGGCCGGTCACCTTGTAAAGGTGGGAGATACCCTAGCTGCCAAAAAATATTTTTTGCAAGCCGAGCAACTTGCTCTCCAAATTAAAGATCAATTTTCCTTAGCAAGAATCTACAACAATCTGGGCAATATCTATTCAAAAAATGATTATGAAAGTGCAGAGCATTATTTTATGAAGGCACTATCCCTTAGAGAAGACTCAAAATATCTAGATGGCATCGGCACCTTATACAACAACCTTGGGTATTTGTATATGAGCCAGGGAACTTATCCCAAAGCGGTCCCATTTCTAGAAAAAGCATTGGAACATACTGATGGTACAGCCAGAACTATAATTTTAAATAATCTTTCAGAGACACAGGAAAAATTGGGAAACCATGAAAGAGCACTTGCTTACGAACGCCTAAAATTCGCCCTCAATGATAGTCTTTTAAAAAACGAGAATCAAAAGACCATTAGCGAAATCTCAACTAAGTATGAGATGGGGAAAAAAGAAAAAGAAATTCTTAATCTTCAGAACTTCAATTTAAAAACAGACCTAAAATGGAGGCAGAATAGAAACTTATTGATTGCCGCCCTAGGCCTATTGGGCATTACGATTTTGTCCGGATCTCTTTTTTTAAAAAATGCGCGTAGAAAACAAATTATTGCCGAACAACAACAAGAGATTGAACACCAAAAGGTAGATCAATTGCTACGAGATCAAGAAATGATTGGCCTGGATGCAATGATCGAAGGCCAAGAAAAAGAAAGGCAACGAATTTCCCAAGATCTACACGATAATTTGGGAGGAAAGTTATCCGCGCTAAAATTATACGTTCAAGAGTTGGAAAAAATTGATGCAGTATTATACCAAAAGGTAAAAGAACTATTGGATGACTCCTATGACGACGTGCGAAATATTGCCTATGAAAAAAATTCGAGGGTCATGGTGGATAAAGGCCTTATTCCAGCAATTAAATTGGTTGCAAATAGAATAATGGGAACGAAAAAACTAAACATTGAGGTAATCAATATTGACTTAAAGCGAAAAATAAAAAACTTTATTGAATTGCAACTTTTTAGAATCATTCAAGAACTGCTCAACAATACCGTCAAACATGCGCAAGCCGAAAATATAATTATTCAACTTTCGGAAGATGAGGAACAGCTAAACTTGATTTTTGAAGATGATGGTATAGGATTTGTCCCGAAACAAATACACAATGGACTAGGATTCAGCAATATAGAGAGTAGGTTACAAAAAATAAATGGGACCTTTACTATAGACTCCTCTCCTGGAAATGGGACTACAATTATTATAAACGTGCCTATATGACGACACAATTAATTTTACTGGACGACCATGTCCTTTTTTTAGAAGGTCTAAACTCCATCTTATCCGGAGAAATAGGTATTGAAATCCTCGCAACCGCAAAGAATGGCCTGGAACTACTGCAACTTTTGGAACAAGGTCACAAACCCGACATTATTATTTCGGATATCAGAATGCCCATAATGGATGGGATTGTTATTACGAAAATGTTCAAAACAAAATACCCAAGTATTTCAATAATTGCCTTGACCATGTTGGATCAAGAATCAGATGTTATTGAAATGTTGGATGCCGGAGCAAAGGGATATATTGTAAAAAATGCCGATAAAAAAGAGTTGATTGAAGCTATAAATATGGTAGCTCAAGGCAAATATTATTTAAGCCCCAGGTTTGCTGCAATATATGAAGAATGGGTAACAAAAAAGCAGGTATCTATTGGCACTCAACTTACAAGGAGGGAACGACAAATTCTAGAACTTCTGGTAAGAGGCAAATCCAGCTTGCAAATGGCCAAACAATTGCATTTAAGCCGTTTTACAATTGATACCCATAGAAAAAACATTCACAAAAAACTAGGTATTCGAAATAATATCGCCCTTGTTAGACATGCGCAAAAGTGGTTAGATATTCGCGAATAAGCGCGTCAAAAAAATAAGTATCAAATACCGATATCTTTATCAAAGATATCTTGTATTCATAAAAAAAGGACTCTTCAAATCCGAAGAGTGTCTTCAAATGGCTTAAAACCGTATCTATCTTCTTGTAAACACCAGTTGCCCACCATCATTAAAGTTGGGTATATCCAAATCTGCCGCATTAAGGGTCATTGTATCACCGTCTATGGTAACATCTACTGTAGTAGTTTCACCAGTGCCGTCATCAATAACCAATACCTTTCCATCAAAAGTATAGGCCCTTGATTCAATATCACTTTCAGTAGGACATGGAATCTCTAATCCAGTACCGGATGAGTTTAAACTTACTTCAACATAATTCGCCGAGTTTTTAGCAGTAACACTCAAATCATTACTAAAGGTAAAGGTGAGAATATAGCAATCTTTGGTGGTCAGATAATTCAGAATATCCCTCCCATTCTTTGCATCATCGCTTGCCGTATTATCGTCTATCACAAACTCGGTGGCATCCCACGTTCCTTCAATCGAGTTTTCATCTGCCTTATCGCTATCCTTATCTGAAGAACAGGAAAAAACCAGAAATACCCCTAGTACTAATAATAAATAATGTCTTTCTATCATTTTGCAGTTTTGTTCTTATAATAAGGCCATAACGTCAAAATGAACAAATTATTATAAACAATCCGGACCTACTTTATAGAAAAAGACGATACGTTGCTTTGATAAGGAATATGTTTTGTGGCTTTTTATTACTGAACACATTATCTTTCAGATTATGGAAAAGCCCCTCTCGAGGGTTTCCCGACTGGGACAAATCCTGTGACCATACCAAATAGATCTCCGAACCTGGGGTATATTCCCAACGTACTACCAGGTTAGACCTAAATTGTACAAAAGAGGAGTCTGGGTCATCAAAACTAAAATCAACATTGCCATGCAAATTATCCTCAACCGAATATACCTCATCTACAAGCAATATTTGATTATTCTGAAATGTTGTAATCCTATCGTTAAATGTCATGGCCATGGGACCGGTCACTTCTTTGAAGTTGGCATACCTCCCCCTAGAAATAAAAGGCTGCCCCCAGTATTGAATTGTGAGGTTAGAATTTATGGTATAATTGAGACGTAATGACATACTTTAAGTTCTTTGACCCACTTCACCATTGAGATATCTAGTCGCGCCGTTCACATCAAGATTGTCAATATACCGAAACTTGTCTTTGTTTACCCATACTCAGGAGAGGCCGAGATACGAAGTGCATTAAAAGGCTGGTATGTAAGTCCGAATTGCAGATTATGGGAACTATCCACAGCTTTACTTTAGTTATGAAAAAGATTGAATTTCAATTTTTTTCGCCTGTCCATATTTATACCATTCCAAAATGTGAATTGGGGAGATTGCCTTAATCTAGGTCCGCCCCTAAGGGCAAAATTTGAGTATTTAATCGCTTCATAGTTAACACCAAGGTTTGTGAACCAGTTGTTTTTCCAATTTTGCCAACTATTCGTATTAAACATTAAACTATTGTGATTGCCACCAAAATCCCAAACGCTCCAGTGGCTGTAATTTATCTCCACTTTTCGTTAACAAAATACTCACTTGACATTGCCAAACTGCGTTTTTAAAGCCTCAATTGACGAAAAAGTAGTGTATAACAAATTTCAAAAACGAAATTTAAACGGGCTCTAAGAGTTAAAAAAAATAATCGGAAATAAGGATTTGTATTTATACATAATAATTGTACATTTGCACCCCGTTTAACGGGATTGAAGTGTTTAATCAATAAAAACATTAGTGTGGACACATTAAGTTACAAGACTATTTCTGCCAATAGGGCGACTGTAAACAAGCAGTGGTTATTGGTCGATGCCGAAGGAGAGACATTAGGTCGTATGGCCTCTAAAGTTGCCAAATTACTTAGAGGCAAACACAAACCTAATTTTACTCCCCATGTAGATTGCGGAGATAATGTGGTTGTGATCAATGCAGAAAAAATTACCCTTTCTGGAAACAAATGGGAAAGCAAAACCTATAATCGCTATACGGGCTATCCAGGTGGTCAACGCACTACGTCTGTTATTCAGATGTTGGAAAAAACCCCAGGACGCATTGTTGAAAAGGCTATTAAAGGTATGCTGCCAAAAAACAGATTGGGTGCCGAGCTTTTTAGAAACTTAAAAGTTTACGTAGGCCCTAACCACGATCAAGAAGCCCAAAAACCAACTGCAATAAATTTAAACGACCTTAAATAATGGAAGTAATTCATAAAATCGGTAGAAGAAAGACAGCTGTAGCACGTATTTACCTTTCAGAAGGTAAAGGAAACATTACTGTTAATCAAAGAGATATAAATGAATATTTCCCAACTGCGACACTTCAATATAAAGTAAAACAAGCATTTACATTGACCGGCACGGAAGACAACTACGATGTTAAGGTAAATGTTTATGGAGGGGGGATTACTGGACAAGCGGAAGCAATTAGATTAGCTCTTTCTAGGGCCATCTGTGAAATCAACGAGGAAAATAGGGCCGTTCTTAAACCTGAAGGTCTTTTAACAAGAGATCCTAGAATGGTTGAACGTAAAAAATTCGGGCAGAAGAAGGCTCGTAAGAAGTTCCAGTTCTCAAAACGTTAATACCAGAATTATCAAGGTGTTCTTCAAAGAGCACCTTTATTATATTTTTAACTAGTTCATTGAAAGTCTCTGTCTAGAGACAATTAAAAAATCCCTTTTTCCCATTTTTGATGGAATGTTTCTTTAGGTAAGACCTGAGAGAATCAAGGGTAAATTAGTTTAGCATCTAAATGTTGGAGGCTTCTAGCACATGGCTGATACCACTCCAACATTGCTAATTCAAAAGAACGTAAACTAAATTTAAAATGGCGAAAGTCGAAGTAAAAGAATTATTGGAAGCAGGTGTACATTTTGGACACCTTACAAGAAAATGGAATCCCAACATGGCTCCCTACATCTACATGGAGCGTAACGGAATCCACGTTATCAATCTTTACAAAACCGTTGCGAAATTAGATGAGGCTAATGAAGCCCTTAAAAAAATTGCAGCATCTGGCCGAAAAATACTTTTTGTGGCCACAAAAAAACAAGCAAAGGATATTGTTGCCGAAAAAGTAGCCAAGGTAAACATGCCCTATATTACTGAAAGATGGCCAGGTGGAATGTTGACCAACTTTGTGACCATTCGTAAAGCTGTTAAGAAAATGGCTTCAATTGATAGAATGAAGAAAGACGGAACCTTTCTGACCCTTTCAAAAAAGGAAAGACTACAGGTTGATCGTCTTCGTGCAAAATTAGAAAAAAACCTTGGATCAATTTCAGATATGACCCGCTTACCAGGTGCATTATTTGTAGTTGATACGATGAGGGAACATATTGCCGTAAAGGAAGCCCAAAAATTGAACATCCCCATTTTCGCAATGGTAGACACCAACTGTGACCCTAGGGATATAGATTTTGTTGTGCCCTCCAATGATGATGCTTCTAAATCTATCGAAGTAATAATGACGCAGGTAACCGATGCTGTTGCTGAAGGACTGGCAGATCGTATAGCTGAAAAAGTTGCTGATGCCCCCAAGGCAAAAACCGAAGATGCCCCAAAAGCAGAGGCAGTAGCTGTTGAAGCTCCAAAGGAGATCGTTGAAAAAAAAGCAGCTGAAAGCGTTGCAGAGGTAAAAGAGGAGAAGTCAGTAGAGGAAGCTCCTAAAAAGGCAAAAAAAGCAAGTGCTAAAAGTGACGATCTTACCAAAATTGAAGGTATCGGGCCAAAAGCCGCTGAAGCCATTGTAAGTGCTGGTATTATATCCTATGCTGATTTGGCCGTTGCAAAATCTGACAAAATCAAAGAAATAATCACAGAGGCCAGCTCAAGAATGGCTCACCTAGACCCAACTTCTTGGCCCAAACAAGCGAAAATGGCAGCTGACGGCAAATGGGATGAGCTAAAGGAATGGCAAGAAAACACCAAAGGTGGTGTTGAATAGGTTTGATTGAGTATGCTTTCAATCAAATAATTAAAATTGACATAAACAAAAAAACAAATAAAATGGCTAAAATTACCGCCGCAGAAGTAAACGAACTAAGGAAGACCACTGGAGCAGGAATGATGGACTGTAAAAATGCATTGGTCGAAGCAGACGGGGATTTCGAAAAAGCTATCGAAATACTACGTAAGAAAGGACAAAAAGTTGCAGCAAGAAGGGCTGACAGGGATTCTTCTGAAGGTGCCGCAATTGCTAAAGTAAATTCAGATAGCACGTCTGGTGTTATAATTTCATTGAATTGTGAAACCGATTTTGTTGCAAAAAATGAGGGCTTTGTTACTTTGGCAAACGATTTGGCCGATTTGGCCCTCGGCTATAATAGCAAAGATGATTTTCTAGCTGCAAGTTTCAATGGGCTGTCTGTACAGGAAAAGCTTACCGAACAAACAGGAGTTATCGGTGAAAAAATAGAAATTGGCGGGTTTAGTAGGCTAAGCGCGGCATTTGTAGGCTCATACATTCATGCAGGAAACAAAATCGCCACTTTAGTCGGACTTTCTGCAGCCGTAGATGGTGTAGCCGTTGCAGCAAAAGATGTTGCTATGCAGGCGGCTGCCATGAACCCGGTCGCCTTAAATGAAGATGGCGTTGACCAATCAGTAATTGACAAGGAAATTGAAATTGCAAAAGATCAATTGCGCCAAGAAGGAAAACCAGAAGCCATGCTAGACAATATTGCTAAAGGCAAACTTAAAAGATTTTTCAAGGACAATACTTTGGTGAATCAAAATTTTATCAAAGATAGCAAGCAAAGTGTAGCGCAATATGTAAAATCTGTTGACGCCGAATTGGTCGTTACCGGATTCGAAAGAGTTGCACTTGGTTAGAAAATAGACCAAACTGAATTTTAAAACCGTCTTGACAGTGTCGTTAGGACGGTTTTTTATTTCCAATCTGTTTTTTCCAATTCAAATAGTTCATTGACCGGGACACCGAAAATCTCTAACAACCACAAAGAAAGAACCGTAGAGGGTACATATTTCCCAAGTAGATATAGAAAGGAAAAAAATCCCTATCCCCTAAGCCAGGCCTTCTTTAGTCCAATTTGCGAATCATCTGTAATCCCTTCAATGGGTACTATAGTTTCCACATCAAGCATTGGGGTGCCAACTTTCCCTTCTAAAACGATCTCTTCTTCGCCACGTTTCACTACCATTGAAATATCAGTTTCAGGGGTCCAATTACGGCTTTGAAATAGTATAGGTCTTATGGCCTCCAAATCTATTGGTATACCGTTGATGCTCTTGATAACATCGCCCCCTACAGCACCTAAATCGGTCAAAAAGCTGTTCAATACAATTCCTTTTCTAAGAAAAATGGCATTACCATTCGATTGGTCAACATCTATAAAGGGAAAGTCACCATCCAAAAAATACCCTGACGATTTTTTAGTTTCTATGGTCATCAATCCAACTTTTGTCAAATATGTATTGTAATCTAATGGGGTATTCCCAATGACATGGGTATCAAAAAAGGCGCGTACCTCAGGGTATGTCATGGCCACTATTTCATCTATCAAGGTATCATCCTGGAACGGTGTGTTGTTGTCGTATTTTTTAGAAAGTTCCTTCATCAACCATAATACGCCGCGCTCACCCTTGCTTAATTCCCTTAGTGTAATATCCAAGGCCATATTGATCAACGCTCCTTTTTCGTATACATTTGCATAATTATCCTCATAAGGTTTACTTAGAATGTTCTTACTCATCACGGTAAAAGACATAGTGTCATCATACGACCTTGCATTGTTTATCTTGCCCATCATTCGTTTATAGAACTCGGTTTCATCAATTAATCCTTGTTGAATTTGGAACAAGTTGGCGAAATACTCCGTAGTCCCCTCATACATCCAAAGGTGCTGGGACATTTTTGGGTCATTGAAATCAAAATATTGGATTTCCTTGGAATGCACGTTCAATGGCGTTACAATGTGAAAAAACTCGTGTGAGACCACATCTACCATAGCTTGTTCAAGGCGGTCTTTGGATAGCGCTTCGGGCAATACCACTACGGTAGACGTATGATGTTCCAAAGCACCGAAGCCAGATGCGTCATTGGACTCCATTGTAGAAAGGTAAAGAAGAATATTATACTCTTTTGTGCCATCTATTTCACCCAAAAAAGCCTTTTGGGCCGTCATCATCTTTTCCATACGGTCTTTCAGGCCAGTAGCAGTGTACATGTCGTTAGGCGAATACACGCTTAGCGTAATAGCAATGTCATTAACCATAAATGACTCTGCATTGGATTTTGTATAAAGAATGGGGTTGTCGATGATTTCGAAGTATCGGCCAGCAAAAAACACATCAGTGGAAGGTACAGCATTGTTAGCCTTTTTTAGCAACGAAGTTGTTGATTGCATGTCTGTAGGCCTCTTAATCGTCAATTCATAAGGCACTTCCTTAAATCCATCAAAATACCCAACAAAACCATGAAGATTGAGCATAAAATTTTGATCCTTAAGAATATTGGTTCCAGCAGGTGAGAATACCGCTTCACCAACTTCGCTTTCGGTATCATATGTATCATTCACATAATAAGTGACCTTATCCAAACTTTTCCCATTAGGGATACTCCAAGTATTATCATCGGCCTTGGTAAAGGCAAGTTCCTTTCCGTCATAACTATAAGCCTTAAAATCTTCGATATATTGTCCGTAATTATCTTCGTTATAAGTTCCTGGTACGGTTTTCGGTATATAAAAGATAATATCATCGGTGGTAAATGTACTAGGGTCTATCACAACCATTACTTTGTCATCTACAATATCAACCAAATTCAAAACTACGGTTATTGGACCCTTATTGGCGGTCACGAAAGTCTTTATAGACCCGCAACTATAAAATATAAGCCCGCAAAGGGCAACTAAAACAACTTTTCTCATTTTATTCGATTTTTTTTAAATTGATGAAACCCGAAATTATATCAGGCATTACAAGATTATAAAATTCAGGACACCTTATCATCAAAATTATGAAATAATTTATGGATGTTTATGGAGCCCTTCAAGCCGGCTTCGTAAGTTTTTTTGATTATTTTTGCTGGAAACAATTCCACAACATGCATTATAACAGAATACTTTTAAAACTTAGTGGTGAAGCTCTAATGGGCGAAAAACAATATGGTATAGACGCCAAAAGACTCTCGGAATATGCAGAGGAAATAAAGAAAGTTGTTGATAAGGGAATGCAAGTAGCCATTGTTATTGGTGGTGGAAACATTTTTCGAGGACTTGCAGGTGCAAGTCATGGAATGGATCGTGTCCAAGGTGATTACATGGGTATGTTGGCAACGGTTATTAATGGCCTTGCGCTTCAAAGCGCATTAGAGATCGCAGGTGTTGAAACCAGGCTACAATCTGCCATAAAAATCAACGAAGTGGCCGAACCCTTTATTCGAAGGCGCGCCATGAGACATCTTGAAAAAGGCAGGGTCGTAATTTTTGGGGGAGGAACTGGAAACCCTTATTTCACAACGGATTCCGCGGCAGTACTCAGGGCTATTGAAATCGAAGCCGATGTAATCCTAAAAGGTACCCGCGTTGATGGTATTTATACCTCAGATCCCGAAAAAGACAAAAATGCCACGAAATTCGATTCCATTTCATTTAACGATGTATTACGAAAAGGGCTAAAGGTCATGGATACTACGGCATTCACCCTGAGTCAGGAAAACGAGCTTCCCATCATCGTTTTTGACATGAACAAGAAAGGGAATTTATTACGGGTGCTCGATGGAGAGAATGTGGGAACAAAAGTAAATCTATAGTTTTGGTATAATTTGTGTTAGATTGATTTAAAGCTTACGTTATGAACGAAGAAATTGCATTTATTTTAGACGCTTCCAAAGAAAGCATGGATGCGGCCATTACCCATCTAGAAAAAGAGTTTATCAAAATACGGGCAGGTAAGGCAAGTCCGGCCATGCTTTCATCCGTTATGGTTGAGTATTATGGCTCCCTCACCCCATTATCCCAGGTGGCAAATATAAATACCCCGGATGGTAGGACCCTATCGGTTCAACCTTGGGAAAAGGCAATGCTACAAGAAATCGAGAAGGCAATAATGAACGCCAATTTAGGATTCAATCCTATGAACAATGGGGACTTCGTGATAATCAATGTACCACCCTTGACCGAGGAGCGGCGATTACAGTTGGCCAAACAGGCAAGGGCCGAGGCTGAACACGCCAAGGTTGGTGTTCGCAATGCCCGACAAGAAGCCAATAAAGAAATACGTGATTTGGACGCCTCAGAAGATTTACAGAAAAATGCAGAGTTGGACATTCAAGACCTTACCGATAAATTTACTAAAAAGATTGAGGATTTTTTTGCCGCCAAAGAGGCGGAGATCATGAAAGTATAGGTTTGTTCACTTAATTATGACATTAAGGACA
Organism: Bacteroidota bacterium; assembly: GCA_024279425.1. GTDB lineage: Bacteria > Bacteroidota > Bacteroidia > Flavobacteriales > Flavobacteriaceae > Maribacter_A. The sequence continues at coordinate 101,690 of JAJRRO010000074.1, forward strand.
AAGCGACCCATCAGGTCGCTTTTTTGTATTGGAGTGCGAAGTTTTCAAAATTTATTTAAGCATCGCTTTATAGGAAGACAGCCGATCATTCTTTACCTTTGCGCTCGTAAAAAAGACCCGTAAAGCAACGGGTTTTAATTCAAACCAACTGCAGTGGAATATACCTGATGTCTTTTCCTGTAGAAGTCTCATTAGAAATGGTAGCTAAACTAACACAAGGCTTTTGGGCTGTAACTGCCCGTGTAATTCTAAGGAATAGAATTCTAATTTTATTATTGATAACGGCCTTTACTGTTTTTATGGCCATGCAATGGGAAAATATGCGTTTCAGCAATTCCCAAGCCAATTTACTGCCAGATGACCATCCATTGAATCTGGAATATCAAGATTTTTTAAAACTATTCGGGGAGGAAGGCAATGCCGTAGTATTCGCGGTGAACGATAGTGCCCTTTATTCACCTACAAATTTCAATCGCTGGAATAAATTAAGTAAGCAATTAGGTGCATTCCCGGAGGTCGACTTTGTTTTATCCACTGACAATTTACAAGAATTGATCAAGGACAAGGAAAAACAGGAATTTGTTCTTGAGCCTTTCATTAAAACTGAAATTAATACACAAAAAGAAGTAGACACCCTTGTAAACCATCTGTTCAATGACCTACCTTTTTACGACAATCTTCTGTTCAATAAGGAAAGTCGAACCGTACGAACTGTAATGTATTTAGACAAGGACATTGTTAATACTTCTGTTCGCAAGGATTTTATTTTAAGGGACCTGACCAGTCTTGTCGATAATTTCGAAAATGAAACTGGGTTAGACGTTCATATTTCTGGAATGCCCTATATACGAACCATGAATTCCCAAAATATTATCGATGAGATCGGGAAATTCATATTGGCGGCACTTGGTGTAACCTCCCTGATCTTTTTCTTCTTTTTTAGAAGTGTCAGGGCCACCTTCATTTCGATGTTCGTTGTAATCATTGGCGTTATGTGGGCATTCGGTATTTTGGGCCTATTACAATACGAAATAACTGTTTTAACAGCTTTGATTCCACCACTAATTATTGTTATAGGAATCCCCAACTGTATCTTTCTAATAAACAAATATCAACAAGAGGTTAAGAAGCATGGCAATCAAGCTCTTTCCTTACAGCGGGTAATTTCAAAAATTGGCAATGCCACGCTAATGACAAATGTGACCACGGCTTCTGGGTTCGCCACATTCATAATCACAGATAGTAAATTATTAAAGGAGTTTGGTATAGTTGCTTCTATAAATATCATTGGGATTTTCATTATATCCCTATTAATCATTCCCATTATCTATAGTTTCATGCCCTTGCCAAAGACAAAACATTTAAAACATCTTAACAAAAAATGGGTCGATGCTTTTGTCAGTTGGATGGAGCGTATCGTTCGGGAAAAGCGGATTTCGGTCTATATTACCTCAATAGTTCTTTTGGTGGTAAGTATTATCGGAATCTACCAAATAGACATATCGGGAAGCCCTATAGAAGATATGCCGAAAAAAGCGGATTTTTTTAAGGATATTCGATTTTTTGAAAAAGAATTTGATGGTATAATGCCGGTTGAAATCGTAGTGGACACCAAAAGACCTAAAGGAGTTTTAAAGCCGGCCACTCTTAAAAGAATGGATGAATTGGGTAATGTTATCGATGAGATTCCAGAGCTATCCAAACCGATCTCCGTGGTTAATTTGGTCAAATATTCCAAACAAGCTTTTTACAATGGCATTCCCAAGTATTATCAATTACCAACCACTCAAGAGAACAACTTTATTATGGATGTTGCCCGAAAATCATCGGATAATGGCAATCTCCTAAAAAGTTTTGTTGATAGTACTGGACAAATGGCAAGGATCACAACCTTTATGAAAGATGTGAAAACAGACCGAATGGAGGATATCGAGGCCCGTCTTTTGGAAAATATCGCCAAAATATTTCCAGAAGAAAGGTATAGTGTCTATATGACCGGTAGTGCATTGCTTTTTTTGAAAGGAACCAAGTATCTAGTCAAAAATCTCATTCTATCGCTGGCCTTTGCCATTTTCTTAATAGCTCTTTTCATGGCCTACCTTTTCAGGTCATTTAGAATGATTATAATTTCACTCATTCCCAATTTACTTCCTTTGGTAGTTACAGCTGGTGTAATGGGTTTTGTTGGCGTTCCCATAAAACCCTCGACTATTTTGGTTTTCAGCATAGCCTTTGGTATTTCAGTTGATGATACAATTCACTTCTTGGCCAAGTATAGACAGGAATTGACTGAGAGTCGTTGGCATATAAAAAATTCGGTCTATGCCGCATTGCGAGAAACCGGAGTAAGCATGTTCTACACTTCGATAGTTCTTTTCTTTGGATTTTCAGTTTTTGTAATTTCCAGTTTTGGTGGTACTGTTGCATTAGGCGCTTTGGTTTCCGCTACACTTATGTTCGCCATGCTTGCCAATCTCATATTACTACCATCCTTACTCCTGTCCCTGGAGCGAAGTATTGCAAACAAAGAGGTTTTGCGCAAACCTCAAATAGATATTCTTCCAAAAGAAGAACTCAATACAAAGGACTAGGGAGAATAATGCATGTAACATTGGCTTTTATACATTTCTAAAGTCGATTCTTTTTACCCAAAAGGCTATCTTTGCCCTTTTAATTTTTATTTGATTTAAAATGAAATCCTCAAATGTAAAAGAACTTCTTTCCTCAGCTCCAAAGCTTCAGGAAGTTGTGGTGAATGGCTGGGTAAGGACCTTTAGAAGCAATAGGTTTATTGCGCTAAACGACGGGTCAACAATCAACAACATTCAATGCGTTGTTGATTTCGAGAAGTTTGGAGATGATTTGCTAGGGCAAATCAATACAGGTGCGGCGTTAAAAATCAGCGGCACATTGGTAGAGAGTCAAGGAAAAGGGCAAAGTGTTGAAATCCAGGTCAAGGATATTTATGTTCATGGTGGCGCCGACCCAGAGGTATATCCCATTCAACCAAAAAAACATTCATTGGAATTCTTACGCGAAAAAGCTCATCTCAGGATACGTACTAACACCTTTGCCGCAATTATGCGCGTTCGTTCGGCATTATCTTTCGCCATTCACCAATATTTCAGACAGAATGATTTCTATTATTTCCATGCACCCATTGTTACAGGTTCTGATGCTGAAGGCGCTGGGGAAATGTTTCGTGTTACCACATTAGACGGCAAAAACCCTCCTTTGAATGAAGAGGGCGAAATTAACTATAGAGAAGACTTTTTTGGGAAAGAAACCAATTTGACCGTCTCTGGCCAATTAGAGGCAGAGGCCTACGCCATGGGATTGGGAAAAGTTTACACATTCGGACCAACCTTTAGAGCAGAAAATTCCAACACATCAAGACACTTGGCAGAATTCTGGATGATTGAACCCGAAATGGCCTTTTACGATTTAGATGCCAATATGGATTTGGCCGAGGATTTCATTAAAAGTGTAATCAACTATATTCTTGAAAATTGTGAAGAAGATCTGCAATTCTTGGAAAAACGATTACTGGATGAGGAAAAGACCAAACCCCAGGCAGAGCGTAGTGAAATGGCCTTGATAGAGAAGTTGAAATTTGTTTCGGGCAATGGCTTCAAACGAGTTACATATACCGAAGCCATAGATATTCTGCGCAACAGTAAACCCAATAAAAAGAAAAAATTCAAGTATCCTATTAACGAGTGGGGTGTGGACCTACAAAGTGAACATGAGCGCTTCTTGGTTGAAAAGCATTTTAAATGCCCTGTTATTTTGTATGACTACCCAGCTAAAATAAAAGCCTTTTATATGCGCCTAAATGAGGATGGGGAAACCGTTCGTGCCATGGATATTCTTTTCCCTGGAATTGGTGAAATCGTAGGGGGGTCACAGCGAGAAGAACGTTTGGACGTTTTGAAAGATAAAATTGCAGATTTAGGTATTGATGAAGAAGAACTTTGGTGGTATCTTGATTTGCGAAAATTTGGCTCGGCCATACATAGTGGATTTGGTCTAGGCTTTGAGCGTCTGGTTCTTTTTGCCACTGGCATGGGCAATATCAGGGATGTTATTCCATTTCCAAGAACACCACAAAATGCTGAGTTCTAATCTGAAATCGCTAACTTTATAAGATAGACAACTAACCCCAATGCTTAAACAACATTTACAGTTTAAACTATCTCAAAAACTCTCCCCTCAGCAAATTCAGTTGATGAAGTTGATACAATTGCCTACCCAGGCATTTGAACAGCGACTAAAACAGGAACTTGAAGAAAACCCTGCATTGGAAGGCGGTAAGGAAGAGAAAGATACTATAGGTGATGAATTCGATGAGCTCTATGAGAATGATGCAGAAGGGGAAAATATCAATACGGAAGACATCAATATCGATGAATATTTGAGTGATGATGAGATTCCCGATTACCGCACCAAAGCAAACAACTATAGTGCGGATGATGACGAGAAAAGCATACCATATGCAGCTGGAACATCGTTCAATCAATACCTGATCAACCAGCTAACTACCGTCTATCTAAATGAGCAAGAATGGGGCATAGCAGAGTTTCTTGTTGGCAGTATTGATGAAAGTGGATATATTCGCCGTCCATTATCCGATATAATGGATGACCTCGCATTTACACAGAACATATACACTGATGAGAAAACCATTGAATCTGTTCTCAAAATGGTCCAAGAATTGGATCCGCCCGGAGTTGCTGCAAGATCATTGGAAGAATGCCTAATCATTCAACTAAAAAGAAAGGAAATAAATTCAAATATCGAAAAAGCCATTTTGATTTTGGAAAAGTCATTTGAACAGTTTACCAAAAAACATTATAAGAAGCTAATCCAAAAACACAATATTACCGAGGAAGAGCTAAGGAATGCCATTTCGGAAATAGAAAAGCTAAATCCTAAGCCAGGTGGATCTTATGCAGGAAATAATAGGATTGTTGAGCATGTCGTTCCAGATTTTTCGATAAAAATTATGGATGGCGAACTTGAGCTTACATTAAATGGTAGAAATGCCCCAGAATTACATGTGTCCAAGGAATATAGTAATATGCTAAGAGGCTTCAAGGACTCTAAGGAGAAGTCAAAATCCCAAAAAGACACTGTCATGTTCATCAAACAAAAATTGGACGCCGCTAAATGGTTCATCGATGCCATCAAGCAGAGGCAACAGACGTTGTTCATTACAATGAATGCAATTATGCATTATCAGAAAGAGTATTTCTTAACTGGTGATGAGCGCAATCTACGCCCTATGATCTTAAAGAATATTGCGGATCAAATACAAATGGATGTCTCTACCGTCTCCAGAGTGGCCAATAGCAAATATGTAGATACCCCTTATGGAACAAAATTGATCAAGGAGTATTTTTCCGAATCCATGAAGAATGAACAGGGTGAAGATGTCTCGACAAAAGAAATAAAAAAGATACTTGAAACGGTCATCAATGACGAGTTGAAGAAAAAACCCCTTACCGATGATAGACTGGCCGCAATACTTAAAGAGAAAGGGTATCCCATCGCAAGAAGAACAATTGCAAAATATAGAGAGCAACTTGGGATACCGGTAGCCAGATTACGAAAGCAGATATAATGGGGTATTTTCTCAAGATAATCTCATATATCTTCCATCCACTATTCATCCCCATTGCTGGGACTATTGCCTATTTTCAAATTACCCCCAAATATAGTCCCTTGGAACTACAAGGGGGAAATATGTTGCCCATATTCATTTTGACTGTGATCATCCCCATTATTTCATTTCTAATTCTTAGGAATATTGGCATCGTACATTCCATTCAATTACCAACCATAAAAGAGCGTAAGTATCCTTTATACCTTAACCTGGCACTCCTCTTCATAGTCGTATACAAAGTAATTCCGAATAATTACATTATTGAGTTATATTACTTCTTTGTAGGGCTGATAATCGCCACTTTGGCCTCGATACTATTGTTGCTCTTTAAGGTCAAAAGCAGCATGCATCTTTTGGGAATGGGTAGCCTATTTATGTTCCTAACAAATCTAAGCGTTCATTTTGAAACAAACATAACCCTCTCCTTAAGCATTTTTATTTTAATGACTGGTTTGGTTACTACATCTAGGTTATACTTGAATGCACATACCAAGGCAGAAGTGTTTATTGGGTTTTGTATTGGACTGATTTCACAACTACTTACTGTTAAATACTGGCTATGACTAGCTGTTCAATTCAAAAATCAAGGAATAATTTTAGTTGATTCCCCTGCATAGGTGGTATAATTGATTTTAAGAACATTCACCTTTCGCAGCTCTTCCTTTACATCAGAGATTAGTCCCATACTGGCCCTTTTTATCCCCTTTTAAAGCAACCGTAACGACACGCCTTGACTCAACAGGTATTTTGCTTATACGCCCTATAACGTACGGCCCCACTTCAGAAACTTTTGCATATTTATCATTGAGCTGAATTCTAGGTTCAGTTCCCCACGATTTTGGATAACTGCCGTTTGGTCTTCCAATGTGCACATAAATAACCCTGCCTTTCTTTTCAAGTTTTTTCACTTCGGCGGCGGTTGGAAGTTCATTATCAACCCTTAATGGGACGTCTTTCATAACCGTAACCGTCATAAAAAAGAATAGTAGTATAAAAACTATATCTGGCAATGAAGTCGTCGAGGCCTCCAGTGTGTCAAACATATCTCGTTTACTAAATCTACCCATAATGTGTCTATTTGGTTTCCAATTCGGTAAGTTTTAAAGGGAATAATTCTTGAATGTTCTTTATTTTACTTTTTAGACGTTCCGCTTCTTCAATGGTTATTGTTGGGTCCTTGTATTCAGATTCCAGCGTTGCATAATCTTTTTGATAAAGCCTTTGCGCCGCTCTATTACGCAAATAGCCATAAGCCCTTAGCAACTCATATTGAACTGAAATATATGCTTCATAACTCGTTTCGCGGTTATTGCTTAAAGAAATTATAGCCTTTGAAGGAGCATCAGAAGAATTCGGATCTCTTTCTCCTTTGCAATAGCCACAATAAGCCGGGTGGTCATATGTAAAACCACCGTTATCCAAAAAAGCAATTGCCTTTTGCCTTAGATCAGTTAATTCAATTAAAACATCATCAACAAGTAACTGTCCTTGACTATCTATAAGTACGCGCAGAATATTTCTTTCAAATACATCGGCGATTATGGGATTTTTTTCAAGCTTGGGCAACATCCTATTAATACCAACATCGGTCTCAATTGAAGTTGTAACCAAGAAAAATATCAATAGCAAAAAAGCAATATCCGCCATTGATCCAGCATTTACATTTTGGCCATTTGTTCGTTTACTCATGATCATACGTTTAGATTATCAAAATAGACTACCTAGCAAGTAAGAACAGTATAGCAAGAACACTGGGGCAGAAATTATAACTAGAAAACTATTTGTTTTTCTGCTTAGGTGACCGCAATATTTATTCCATTTATAGGATGTAGAATATTAAGCCGACACGTAGAGGCTTCAATTTTAAATCTTCTCCCTCAAACACGATACCTTCTTCAAATAAGTTGTTTAGGGAGTAGTATATATGAATATTGAATGTATTATAACCAAAGTTGAACATTAGTCCATATTGAAACTTCCGAACATCCGGGTTTATGAACGAAGTTTTATTTTCGGTGGTAACCAATTTAGAACGTGAACCAAAAACATATCCCAGCTTTAGTCCAGAATACACTCTCCAAAATTTATATTCTTCAGAAGTTGAGTCTCGCCATCTAACTTCTAAAGGCAGTTCAATCGAATGAGTTTCAAATTTACTCCTTTTTACTTGTGAGTCCCCTCGGGCTATCTCATATAAAATAGCATTATCCATTTCACTTGCCACCAAATTGGAATAGTATGAATTGATGGCATACCCCAACCCTAACCCTAGGGCAAAAGTCCTCTTGGAATTAAGTGGAATATCCTTGATAATACCCCCTTGTAGGCCATAAGACAAATTTCTCTGCGTAAAATCAGTGGGTTTATCCAAAAGAAAATTATAGGTTATACCCAAATAAAATTGATCTTCCAGATAATTATTGTCCTTACTATTGTATTCCTGTATAGTCTGAGCGTAAATACCAGTCACAAAAAGAACCAAAACCACCAAGACACACTGTTTCATGAACGTAAAATTAAATAAATAAAAAACGCCCTGATAAAATATCAGGGCGTTTTTTAAAGTTTGAAAAATCGTATTAACTATTGTAAATTCCTGAAAGCATCACCATCATAAGTGGTATAATTTACTTTAAGGGCATTTACCTTTCTTAACTCTTGCTTAATATCTGAGATCAACCCCATATTAGCATTTTTATCAACTTTAAGAGAAGTAGTCAATACATTCTGCAAATCCTCTGATTTCTTGGCTCGTTCAGCCAAAATATAGTCTCCAACAGCTGAAGGGTTGGCAAATTTGTCGTTCAACTGTATCTTAGGCTCGCTCCCGAATACTTTTTGAAACTCCTGTGTGGGCTTACCAACATATATATAAATAACACGATCCTTTTTTTCCAATTTTTTAATTTCATTGGCATTAGGAAGAACATTCTCTACTTTAAGAGAACTATCCTTCATAACGGTCACTGTCATGAAAAAGAATAGCAGCATAAAAACAATATCCGGCAACGAAGCCGTCGACACCGGTGGTAATTCACCACTTTTTTTCTTACTAAATTTAGACATATCTTACACTATTAGAATATTAATTAGTTAGAAGTGGTTTCAGCTTCAGACAGTTTTTGAGGAAACAAGTCCTGTATTTCCTTAACCTTTTCTTTCAGTTCATCTTTTATGCTCTGTGCTGTTTCTGGATTCAAATATTCAGCCTCCATATCAGTAAACTTCCGACCGAACAAACGTTGCGATTCCCTATTCCGTAAGTCGTTATAAGCCCCAACCAATTCATTCTGAACAGTGATATAAGTTCCATATTTGGTTTCCCTATCATTTTTAAGCGATATAATCGCTTTTGCAGGGCTATCGGAAGAACTAAGATCTCTTTTTCCCTTACAATAACTACAATAGTCAGGGCTTCCGGAAGCAGCACCTCCATTGTCCAAAAAGGCCATTGCCTTGGCTCTTAAATCTTTAATGTCAACCAATTCATCATCGGCCAATAATTGGCCATTCATATTTATCATTACCTGAAAGATATTCTTCTGTTTAATTATAACATCAGTATCTGGCGGCTCAATTGGCGGTAACATACGATCCAAACCAGCATCTGTTTCAATGGTTGTGGTAACCAAGAAAAAGATCAATAGTAAGAAAGCTATGTCTGCCATAGAACCTGCGCTAACCTCTGGTGCTCCTGCTCTTCTAGCCATAGTTTATATTTTATTTATTGAATAATTTTTTAATACCGGGCAATATTATTGCTGCAACCGCAACTGCTGTTAGAATAAAGAACACATTAAGTCCCATTCCTATTTTCTTCACCGTACTTTCATCGGACATGGCCATAAAATCATCCGAAACATCTGTTCCACTAGACATTACATATGAAATGGCAACAACCAACAGCAACCCAACAGCAACAAACAAAGTCTTCTTAAGACCTTTTGGGTTTGAAATAAGGTTTTTTAAAGTAAACATTAAGCTAGCAATTATTCCTACAGCCAATAAAAGGTAGGTTAATATAAACATTGCGTTCATTGGCCCACTCTGAGCCGCTTGAGCTGCAGGCATATCCCCTTCAGGAAGCATGAACCAAAGTCCAGCTGCGATAAGCCCAACAACTACCAATATTATTTTTAATATTTTATGCATGATACAGTTTGTATTAAGTCCGACTTATTTTTTATGGTCTACCAACATATCAATCAAAGAGATTGATGAATCTTCCATATCATTAACAATACTATCAATTTTTGCAATGATATAGTTATAGAAGATTTGAAGTATGATAGCCACAATAAGACCAAATACCGTTGTTAATAATGCTACCTGAATATCACCTGCAATTAGTGATGCGCTCAAATTACCAACTGCACTAATTTTCTGGAAGGCTCGGATCATACCAATTACCGTACCCATGAAACCAAGCATTGGAGCAATAGCAATAAATAAAGATAACCAAGAAACATTCTTCTCCAATTGCCCCATTTGAACACCACCGTACGCCACTATAGATTTCTCTGCAGATTCAACACTTTCCCCAACTCTATCCAATCCTTGGTAGTAAATTGATGCAACTGGGCCTTTTGTATTTCTACAAATTTCTTTAGCAGCTTCAACACCACCAGATGCCAAAGCATCTTCAACTTGTTGCTTTAATTTGGCAGTATTTGTAGTCGCCATGTTCAAATAGATAATTCTTTCAATGGCAACTGCCAAACCAAGAATCAAACATAAAAGAACAATACCCATAAATCCGGCACCACCTGTTATAAACATTTCCTTTAGAACCTGGGTAAAACCTTTGCTAGCCTCAGGAGCCGCATCTTGCAAAACTACTGCCGCTGCAACGTTTGCACTTACTGTATTTGTACCTGCCACAAATAACCCAGCAACTGCTAGGATAGAGAATGATCTTTTCATTTTTTTCAAACTTAAATTTAATTAGTTAATAGGGTTAAAGATAAAAAAAAATTGTAATAATAAAAGTAAAACTTAATGCAGAGAGGAAGGGATTCGAACCCTCGATACACTTTTGGTGTATACACACTTTCCAGGCGTGCGCCTTCGACCACTCGGCCACCTCTCTAGTTTAGCCTTAAAGGTTGGCCAATTAACAAAAAAATAATTAAGTAATAAAATTAAAGTTGTTATTTTTATTGCATTTCTCCTCGCAGGGATGTTTCAAAAATAGTTTTGAACAGCTTTGAAGAAACCTTACTTCCCAATAAGTACATTAGTTTGGTTATTGCTGCTTCTGTTGTAATATCCTTACCATTAATGATTTGCATCTTCTTCAATGCATCACTGGTTTCATATTGCCCCATAATAACACTCCCTCCTGAACATTGGGTAACATCAACAATATGCAAACCGCTTGCAATTGCATTTTTTAATTCAGTTAAGAACCATTTTTGGGTCGGGGCATTACCAGCACCATAAGTCTCCAAAACCAAGGCCTTCAAACCTCGGATATTAAGTACACCATTCAATACCGATTGGCCAAGTCCCGGGAATATCTTTAATATGGCTACATTGGTATCCATATTCTTATGCACTTTTAATTTTTTAAAAGTCTTTGGCTTTGCGATATACTCGTCATACACCTTTAAATGCACCCCGGATTCTGCCAAGGGCGGATAATTTGGTGAATTAAAGGCCTGAAAATGTTCTGCATTTATTTTGGTCGTTCTATTGGCCCTGTATAGCTTATATTCAAAATAAAGACCAACTTCTCGAATAACGGGTTTGCCTTTTTTCCAAAGGCTGGCCAACTGAATAGAGGTTATGAGGTTTTCTTTGGCATCTGTACGCAAATCTCCTATTGGCAATTGTGAGCCGGTAAGGATTACCGGTTTCGTTAAGTTCTCGAGCATAAAACTCAAAGCCGAAGCCGTATAGCTCATAGTATCACTACCATGCAAAACTACAAATCCATCATAAATGGAATAGTTGGCCTCAATCAATTCTACAATATTGGCCCAATGTCCAGGGTTCATGTTTGAAGAATCTATGGGTATGCCAAACGAAACACTTTCAATTTGGCAATCCAACTGATTCAACTCTGGAATACTCAAAAGAAGTGAATTAAAATCAAAGGCATTTAGGGCCTCAGATTCATAGTCTTTGACCATACCGATTGTTCCACCCGTGTACACAAGTAATATTCTTGGTTTTTTATCCATATAAGCTATATGCCAAATACTTCTTTAGAATTAATCGTTGTAATGTGCGCGATTTTTTCATTGGACACATTATAAATATCCGCCAACTTTTCCGCTATTTTGACCAAATAGGCACTCTCATTTCGTTTACCCCTAAAAGGCACTGGCGCCAAATATGGGGCATCAGTCTCCAATACAATATGTTTTAAATCTATATCGTTCAAAAAAGTATCTATTTTGCCATTCTTAAAGGTCGCGACCCCTCCTATTCCCAATTTCATATTATAGGAGATTGCTTTTTTGGCCTGCTCCAAGGTTCCAGTAAAGCAATGGAATATCCCAAAAAGGTCTTGGTCTATCTCACTTTCCAAAATCTCAAATATCTCATCAAATGACTCTCTGCAATGAATTACAATCGGTAGTTTATATTTTTTCGCCAACCCTATCTGGTATCTGAAGGCTTTTTGCTGCTCTTTCAAAAAAGTCTTATCCCAATACAAGTCAATTCCTATCTCACCAACGGCATAGAATTTTCTTTTTTGGAGCATTTTTTCAACATGATCAAGCTCCTCCCTATAATTCTCCTTTACATGGGTTGGGTGCAAACCCATCATCAAGAACATATGGTCTGGATATCTTTTCTCCAAATCCAACATTGAATTGGTATAGGTCGAGTCTATTGCGGGAATAAAAAAACGCTTAATTCCTAAATCAAGGGCCTTCTTAATCACCTCGCCCCGGTCTTCCTCAAATGCCTCACTATAAAGATGTGTATGTGTATCTGTCAAAACCATGGAGCAAAAATAACCTTATCTTTGGCAAAAAAATATATGTCTAGCCTCAAAAAGTTTTTAAAGAAAAAAAACTATTTAAAAGTACCTTTGGTGCTAACGGGCACTAATCATTTTGAAATCTCAGTAAAAATCAATGGCATACTTGGTCGCTTCATTTTAGATACCGGAGCTTCCAACACCTGTGTTGGTTTGGAAAAACTCGAATATTTTAATCTAGTCTCCAAGGAATCTAAAATCAAGGCAGCAGGAGCAGGAGCAACCAATATGGAGACCTTGATATCTACAAAAAATAGAATTGAAGTAGGTAAATGGGCTGTCAATAAACACAAAATCGTTTTGTTTGACCTGATACATGTCAATGAAGCACTGACGACTCACAAAGCTCTTCCTGTTGATGGCATTATTGGCGCCGATGTCTTAAAAAAGGCGAAAGCGGTAATTGATTACAAATCTTCCTGCGTTTTTTTAAAACAAAAAGGCTCGAAATAATAGCAACCCTTTTTTATTCACTTAACAACTCTTGAGACTTACATATCCAGGGCCTTTTTCACATCATTGTCCATTAAAATTTCCTCTGGTGCTTCCAAAGCCTCTTTGACGGCCACCAAAAACCCTACGGATTCCTTGCCGTCTATGACCCTATGATCATATGAAAGAGCGACGTACATTATGGGAGCAATTGCAACTTGGCCATCCTTTACAACTGGTCTTTCAATAATATTATGCATTCCCAAAATGGCACTTTGCGGAGGGTTTATTATTGGGGTCGATAGCATAGAACCAAATACTCCTCCATTGGTAATTGTAAAGGTTCCTCCTGTCATTTCATCAACAGTAATCTCACCTTCACGTGCACGTATGGCTAGTCGTTTCACCTCAGCCTCTATTCCTCTAAAGGTTAGGTTTTCTGCATTTCGTATCACAGGTACCATTAAACCTTTGGGACCGGAAACCGCAATGCTAATATCACAGAAATCATAGGTTATCATCTCTTTGCCATCAATCATCGAGTTAACGGCCGGATACAATTCCAATGCTCTTACAACGGCTTTTGTAAAGAATGACATAAACCCTAGGCCTACACCGTGCTTTTCCTTAAAAGCTTCCTTGTATTCTTTGCGAAGTGTAAAAATCGGAGACATATCGACCTCATTGAAAGTTGTCAACATGGCTGTTTCATTCTTTGCGGCAACCAGGCGTTCAGCCACTTTTCTGCGTAGCATTGATAATTTGGATCTAGTTTCACCCCGGCTACCTCCCGTTGTTGGACTACCCATGGCTGGAACCGCTTTAACAGCATCATCTTTGGTAATCCTTCCATCCTTGCCCGTACCTTTGATTGTCAAAGGATCAATACCCTTTTCGGCCAACACCTTTTTTGCGGCTGGCGAAGCTGTCCCAGTTGCATAAGTTTGTTTGCTTTTTTGTGCAACTTCTGGAGTCGATGTTTCCGGTTTCACTTCTTCTTTTTGGGTTTCATCTACCTCGACCCCTGAAGGTTTCTCAGCACTAGTATCAATCAAACATACCACCGCCCCAACTTCGACAGCATCCCCTACCTCAGCTTTCAAGGTAATGATACCACTTTCCTCAGCAGGAAGCTCTAAAGTGGCCTTATCAGAATCCACTTCGGCGATGGCCTGGTCCTTTTCTACATAATCACCATCTTCGACCAACCATTCCGCAATCTCAACTTCTGTGATAGATTCTCCCGGCGATGGGACTTTCATCTCTAAAATCATTCCTTTATAATTTGATATTTTATTTCTTTGTTTTTCGTCGAGTCAAGTTATCCTTGTTCTTATCAAAGACGTAATCAATAACTTGTTGATGCCTATTTTTTGAGCGAACGGCGCTACCGGCAGAGGGTGATGCATAAAATCTCCTTGATGCGACCCTAAATTTATTTGATTCACTAAAATGCATCATCAAGTGGCTCCAAGCCCCCATATTTCGGGGTTCTTCCTGCGCCCAAACCAAATCATCAGCCTTGTTGTATCTGGAAATAATCGCTTTTATTTGTTCTGAGGGCAACGGGAACAATTGCTCTATTCTAACCAAGGCAACATCTTTCCTGCCCTGATTTTCCTTTTCGCTCAATAGATCGTAGTAGAATTTTCCTGTACAGAATACTACACTTTTGATTTTATTAACATCGGCGGATGCATCATCAATCACCTCTTGAAATTTGCCTGAGGCAAATTCCTCGACAGTCGAAACAGCTTTTGGGTGACGTAAAAGACTTTTAGGAGTGAAAATTATCAAGGGTTTTCTGAAATTGACTTTCATCTGACGTCTCAATATATGAAACATCTGCGCAGGTGTACTCACATCTGCAATGTACATATTATCTCTAGCACATAATTGTAAATACCTTTCCATACGAGCTGATGAATGTTCCGCTCCTTGATCTTCATATCCGTGCGGCAACAACATCACCAAACCATTTTGCAATTTCCATTTATCCTCAGCAGCAGAAATATATTGATCGATCATTATTTGGGCCCCATTGCTAAAGTCACCAAATTGAGCTTCCCAAATTGTCAAGGTGTTAGGGCTCGCCATGGCGTATCCGTAATCAAATCCGACCACTGCGTATTCTGATAAGAGCGAGTTATAAATTTGAAACTTGCCTTGTTTATCCGATATAAGGTTCAATAGCATCACCTCTTCCTCACTCTCTTCCACCTTCATGACGGCATGTCTATGCGAAAAGGTACCTCTTTCCACATCCTGACCTGACATTCGCACGCCAAAACCTTCTTCCAAAAGCGTCCCATAGGCCAGTAATTCGCCCATGGCCCAATCTAGCTTATTGGCCTCAAAAAACATTTTTTTACGATCATTTATCAGCTTAACAACCTTTCTTAAAAACTTCTTTTCAGCAGGAAGTTCAGTAAGTGCTTTGGCAATTTGAGTTAATTTCTCAATGCTGTAAGTCGTATCAACAGTTTCCAACATCTCCCATTCCCGAACGGCTTCGAATCCACTCCATTCATCTGCCATAAAAGGTGTAATAATGGTCTTGTCCTCTTTTCTGGAGTCTTCCAGTTTTACTTCCAAAGAAGATTTGTATTCTGCCTCAAGTTGTTTCACATAATCTTGTTCAATCACCCCTTCCGCAAGAAGCTTGTCAGCATAAATATCCCTGGGATTTTTATGCTTGGCGATTACCTTGTACAACTTTGGCTGTGTGAATCGTGGTTCATCACCTTCGTTATGCCCATACTTCCTATAACCTAACAAGTCAATAAAAACATCAGAATTGAAGCGCATACGATACTCCAATGCAAAAAGAGAGGCATGTACGACCGCTTCAGCATCATCCGCATTTACATGCAAGACCGGGCTTAGCGTTACCTTTCCAACATCTGTGCAATAGGTAGACGACCTAGCATCCAAATAGTTGGTTGTAAATCCAATTTGATTGTTTACAACCATGTGAACGGTCCCATTTGTCTTATAACCATCCAAAGTAGCCATTTGCACTAATTCATAGACAATACCCTGCCCGGCAATGGCAGCATCCCCATGTACCACGATAGGCAATACTTTTGAAAAGTCATCTGGAAAGTTGGCATCTTGTTTTGCCCGGGCAATTCCTTCAACTATAGCACCAACAGTCTCCAAATGGGAAGGGTTGGGAGCAATGTTCATTTTTATCTTGTTACCCTTCGATTTCCTATCAGATGTCCAGCCTAAATGATATTTGACGTCGCCATCAAAAATTTCCTGTTCATAATCCTTACCATCAAATTCACTAAAAATGTCTTTTGCCGATTTACCAAAAATATTGGTCAAAACATTAAGACGACCCCTATGGGCCATCCCCATTACAAACTGTTCAACCCCCATTTCCGCGGCTCGTTCCACGACGGCATCCAAGGCTGGAATCAATGATTCATTTCCTTCCAAGGAAAATCTTTTTTGGCCTACATATTTTGTATGAAGAAATCCTTCAAAAGACACTGCTTGGTTTAACTTCCTGAGAATGTGTTTTTTTCGATCATTATCAAAAGTTGGATGATTATCATTAATATTCAGCCGATTTTGCATCCACTCGACAAGCTCAGGTTTGCGTATATACATATACTCTACACCAATGGCATCGCAGTAAATTCGTTTCAAATGACCAATAATCTCCTGTAAAGGTTTTGGACCTATCCCAATTATCTCACCAGCAGTAAAAACCGTTTCCAAATCATCAGTTGAAAGTCCAAAATTCTCTACGTCCAAACTTGGAATATACTGCCTACGATCACGAACGGGATTTGTTCTGGTAAAAAGGTGGCCCCGACCACGATAGCCATTTATCAGTCGTATTACCTGAAATTCTTTATGCAGTGCTTCTGGCACTTCGCCGCCAGCTGTTACCGGAGCTATTGCACTTCTATTTTGGGATGGCAAGTCTAACTCGTCCAAAGTGCTTTCCATGCCAAAATCGAAACCTTGAAAAAAAGCTCGCCAACTGGGCTCAACACTATCGGGATTTGTTAAATATTTGTCGTATAACTCTGCGAAGAAAGAGGTGTGCGCAGTGTTTAAAAAGGAATACTTATCCATAAGGGGTTCTCTATCTTAACCACAAGATTTGCCCAAAAATACAATATTTCCCATATCCGAGTATACCTAAAATAAGAATATTACCAAATATTGAATTTATACAACCCTTTTTTAAACATGAGACAATGAAGTGGTATTCAAAGTTGATTTTCCTCATAGCGACCCTTGCCTTATTTGGCAAAAGCAAGTCCATGAAAGCTGATTTTTGGAATGATGTTAGATGGTTTGGAAATATCGGCTTGAAATTAACTAACAAGAGTTTCAACACATACCTTTCACTAATTACCTTTTATAAAATTAACAAAAAGCTAGTTTCCTAAATCAACCTCTTTTCAATTATGCCAAATTTTATGATACTAAATTTGTGGCCTATGGCAATAGTGTTCTGCCGTTGTACAATCCCATTTATTTCCTTCAGCTTTTAGCCGAAATCTAGGAATTACAAATCAATAAGACCTATATTCATGATGGCAGAAATATCACAGACAGTTATTGGTCCTTGGCCTTATTCATAGGCCTAGAATATACCAATCATAATGTTACTTTCGGAATACAGTGCTATGTGCTTTTTGCCAATGCCCCAATATTTTGCTTAAGTTTATCCCTAGGAAGAATACTTCTCTCTGAACCAAACCTTCTGTATCACCCGTTTCAAAATCAGAAACGAAACTTGTTCAGATACTTCAACAACATCGGTAACTTCCAATTGTTTGAAGGCTTTTTCTGGAACATCCACCACGTACAACAAATTCAAGTACTCGGTGAATTTTTCAAGTATCAAATAATATATTTTTTCGTGAAGAAAAGTCTTTAATTCGAGAGGGGAAATGTTTTCAGAAAGATGTATGGGAATGTTAGCCAACCCAAAATCTTTTTTTAGTTGCAAAATCAATTTATTATATAACTTAGTATCAATTGCATTTTGCAAAAGTTCGGTACTATTGAGGAAATCCATTTTCATAAATTAATTACGTACACTCCTTTGATTTGGTTTGTTCATTTTTATAAACCACCCCTTCCTTCATTACGAACAAGACATTTTCCAAAGTTGCCACGTTTTTTTCTGGATTCTCTTCTACTGCAATAATATCAGCAATAAATCCTTCTTTTAGCTGGCCTAGTTCTGCCCCTATTCCGAGTAATTGTGCATTGGTAATTGTTGCAGATTTCAGGGCTTCAATCAAGGGCATCCCTACCTCTACCATGTATCCAAACTCCTTTGCATTGAGGCCATGGGGGAAGACCCCTGCATCAGTACCAAAGGCAATTGGAACTCCTTTTTTATAAGCTCTTTTAAACATATCCTGGATCAATGGCCCAATTTCAGCAGCTTTTTTTAGCCACAACTTCCGGAAAGAACCCTTTTATTTTCGCTTTTTCTTCAACTTGTTTGCCCGCCGTAATGGTCGGAACTAAAAATGAATTATACTGTTTCATGAGCTCCATGGTTTCATCGCTCATATAACTACCATGTTCTATGGTTTTTACACCTCCCTTTATGGCACGCTGCATACCCTCATCACCATGAGCATGAGCTGCCGTCAGCATTCCATAATCTTTGGCGGTCTCAGTGATTGCCTTTATTTCCTCAATTGTGAATTGTGGGTTTTTACCATTTTTGGCAACACTTAAAACCCCTCCAGTGGCAGTAATCTTTATAACATCCGCGCCATTTTTATAACGTTGACGGACGGATTTTCTACCATCTTCGGGTGAATTTACAACGCCCTCTTTGGGACCTGGGTCACCCATCAAATCCTTGCGGGAGCCATTGGTAGGGTCAGCATGACCACCTGTAGTACCGATTGCTTTCCCAGCTGTGAAAATCCGTGGACCAACCACCAGCTCTTTATTTATGGCATTGCGCAAGGCGATATTAACTCCAGAACCCCCAAGATCCCTAACTGTGGTAAAACCAGCTATTAGTGTTCTTTTGGCATAGACTATAGATTGGAACGCAATGTCAGCCTCATTCTTGGTATATCTATTTAAATAGGCCTGTGGACCGGATTCGCTTTCAATATGCATATCGATAAAACCGGGCATTACGGTCTTGTTTTTTAAATCGATAACCTTATCATCTTCTGTACCTTCAACATACCCGCTTCGGATACTTTTAATTTTATTGGCAGAGACCACTATGGTTTTTTCGGAGTGTATTTTACCTGTGGCAACATCAATAATGGCACCACATTGTAAATAGGTATCCTGGGCACTTACGTAAACTATTGAAACAAGTGCAATGATTAAAAACGGTCTTTTCATGACTTGGTATTTATACCTAAAAAATGAGGAGAAATATACATACAATTCCCCTCATCATACTATTCAAAACGCATTAAAATCAGTTTCTTATCTTCTGTTCCCAATCCCAAGCGGATTTCATAGCTTCGTCCAGAGTGTACTGCGATTTCCAGCCTAACTCATTGTTGGCCTGAGTCGTATCCGCATAGGCGGTGGTGATATCACCGGGTCGTCTATCCACAATTTTGTAGTTGAGTTTTTTTCCAGACACCCTTTCAAAACTTTGAATTACTTCAAGGACTGTACTTCCTTTACCGGTACCAACATTGAACACCTCATAATTGGTTCTATTATTTCCCGCCAACAACCTTTGTAAGGCCACAACATGTGCCTTTGCCAAATCCACCACATAAATATAGTCCCTGACACAGGTGCCATCCGGAGTAGGATAATCATCTCCAAAAACCGAAAGTTCTTTGCGAATTCCCGCTCCTGTTTGTGTGATAAATGGCACCAGATTTTGAGGAACCCCAATCGGCAATTCCCCAATTTGAACACTTGGATGGGCCCCCATTGGGTTAAAATAACGCAATGCAATTGCATTCAAACTTGGCGTTACTTTGCAAGTATCCCTGATAATTTCTTCGCCCATTTGCTTCGTATTTCCATAGGGGGATTCCGCCTCTTTTACGGGGGCATCTTCCGTAATGGGCATTTTATCAGCTTGCCCATAAACGGTACAAGATGAGCTGAAAATAAAATTCGATTTTGCTTTTTTCGAAAGCTCTTTTAGCAGATATACCAAAGTGCCAATATTATTCTCATAATAGAGCAAAGGTTTTTCCACGCTTTCACCTACCGCCTTTGATGCGGCAAAGTGTATAACTCCTTCTATATCATCATGCCTTTTGAAGAAGTCCTCTACTTTTTGCTTTTCCTTCAGGTCTATTTTTTCAAACAATGGTTTTTTGCCTGTAATCGAGGTAATTCCGTCCAAGACCTTTTCAGAAGAATTGGAACAATCATCGATGATAACCACTTCAAAGCCCTCATCTTGAAGTTCAACCACGGTGTGCGAGCCAATAAAACCAAGTCCACCTGTTACTAGTATTTTCATTTAATTTTGTTAAGTGTTAAAGAATTAAACCATGTCGCTATCTGTTGACAAAGGCAATAATGGCATTGGTAATATGAGCAATCTGTTCATCGTCCAATTCGGTATGCATAGGAAGTGATATAACCTCTTTTACCAGCTTATTGGTCATCGGGAAATCTACCTCGTTATAACGTTCATCGGCATAGGCTTTTTGTTTATGCAATGGAATGGGATAATATACCCCACACGGAATTTGATTGTCATTTAAATGCTCTACTAAGGCATCTCGCTTTCCATTGGTGATTCTAAGGGTATACTGATGAAAAACATGGCACTTGCAAATGCTGGACGCCATTCCGCAGGTATTGACCGTTACCGGTACAACTATATTATCCTGACCTTCGAATGCTTTTGTGTATTTTATTGCCGCCTTTCTTCTTGCATCGCAATATTCATCCAATAATGGAAGTTTAGCTCTTAAAACGGCTGCTTGGATGGAGTCTAATCGGGAATTCACACCAACAACATCATGGTGATATCGTTCATACATGCCATGGTTCACTATTCCTCTTATGGTATGTGCCAAGGCATCATCATTCGTAAAAATGGCCCCTCCATCGCCATAACAACCTAAATTTTTGGAAGGGAAAAATGAAGTGGAACCTACATGACCTATGGTCCCTGCTTTTTGTTTTTTACCCTCACTATCTGTATAATCGGCCCCAATAGCTTGGGCATTGTCCTCTATTACATATAAATCATGTTTTTTTGCCAATGCCATTATTGCATCCATATTGGCACATTGCCCAAAAAGATGAACAGGTACAATGGCTTTAGTTTTTGGTGTTATGGCCTTCTCCACCGCTGAAATATCAATATTAAATGTATCCTCTTCAACATCGACCAAAACTGGGGTCAATTGCAATAGTACAATGACCTCGACTGTAGCGGCAAAAGTAAAATCCGCCGTAATAACTTCGTCCCCTGGCCTTAACCCCAATCCCATCATGGCAATCTGCAATGCATCGGTACCATTGGCACATGGTATCACGTGCTTTACGCCTAAATAATCTTCCAATTCTTTTTGAAAGGTATGCACTTCGGGCCCATTAATAAAGGCTGAAGTTTCGAGAATATTGGAAATTGACGAGTTTATTTGCTCTTTGATGGATTGGTATTGACCATTCAGGTCTACCATTTGTATTTTACGCATCTGCAAGAATTAGAATAGTATCCTTGCAAAAATAAGGAACAATTCTGGAAAGAACCGTATTTTAGCCACAAACGATATCTAGGTGTTTTTTATCTATAATCTCATTGTTCACATTACGTGGTTCCACTTAAAAATAGTGGCTCTTTTTCATCCTAAAATCAAGCTTTTTGTCAATGGACGTAAAGAGACTTTCTCCATATTAAAAAATACTTTTCATAAAAATGACAAGGTAATATGGGTACATGTTGCGTCTTTGGGGGAGTTTGAACAAGGGATACCTGTTATTGAAAAATTTAAAAAGGAGTACCCAACATTTAAAATCTTGGTTACTTTCTTTTCCCCTTCAGGCTACGAGGTAAAAAAGAATACACCAGTAGCCGATTGCACTGTTTATCTACCAATGGATACTAAGGAAAACGCCAAACATTTTATCGATTTGGTAAATCCAAAGCTGGCCATATTCGTAAAATACGAGATTTGGCCTAACCATTTAAAAGTTCTAAAGAACGAGCAAATCCCAACACTTTTGATTTCCGCAATTTTCCGAAAAGAGCAGGTCTACTTTAAGTGGTATGGACACATTTTACGTGAGGGACTGAATACTTTCTCACATTTTTTTGTCCAAGATCAAAAATCTGTTGAACTCTTAAATGGCCTCGGATACGAGAATGTCACTATCAGTGGGGATACGAGATTTGATCGGGTTTCTGAAATTTTGGAAAGGGATAACCATCTAACCTTTATGCAAGAATTTAAGGGAGGGCAGAAATGTTTGGTAGCCGGAAGCTCTTGGCCAGACGATGAGGGGATTCTTGTAGATTACATCAATACTTCCCAAAATAACATTAAGTATGTTTTGGCCCCCCATAATATAAAAGGAGACCACATTAAATTATTAAAAAAAACAATCTTAAAAAAGACACTTCTGTATTCTCAGATTGAAGGTGAAGAACTTTCCCATTTTGACGTCCTTATCATTGATACTATCGGACTTTTAACCAAAATATATAGTTATGCCGATATTGCCTATGTCGGTGGTGGATTTTCGACAGGCCTCCACAACACCCTGGAACCTGCTGTTTTTGGAATCCCTGTGATCATAGGTCCAAATTTTGATGGGTTTAATGAAGCCGAGACTATGGTCCATAAAAAAGGTATAAAGGTTGTTGGAAACAAGGACGAGTTCAAAACCGTTCTCAACGAACTTTTGGATAACCAAGAACATCTTAGGGCAACAGGACTTATAAACTCAAATTTTGTAAACGAAAATAAGGGAGCGAGCATCCAAATCATAGATCACATACGTAAATTACTATGATACGAAGTTTGAGCAACCATGAAATTTCCCCAAATTTTTATGCTTTTGGCCCTGTTTGGCATGTTTATCTTTCCTGTAGGGAAACCAGTCCGGAAAAAAGAGACATCCAAGAACAGCAAAACAATATCCCGTCTTCAGAAAAACAGAAATTGGAAGAATCTTTACCCAAAAAACCTCTCGATAAGCCCAACCGTATTTTCCGCGACAGCCTCCTTAAAAAACAAAAGAAATCTAAAGATCTAGATACCTTACGACCTAAAATCGCCATGCTAGAATAGTTCGTGTTTTTGGTTTGCCAATTTTCGTTAGCTTTGCCAACCAAGAAACCAACTATTATGAATTCCAAACTTTTTAAAATTTCGTTGACCGCGGCATTGTCCGGGTTTTTATTTGGCTTTGATACCGTGGTAATTAGCGGTGCAAATTTGCCCATTAAGGAACTTTGGAACACTTCGCCATGGTTCCACGGAACGTTCATTATGTCTATGGCCCTTTGGGGCACGGTAATAGGATCCCTTTTGGGGGGCATTCCCTGCGATCGTTTCGGAAGAAAGAAAACCCTGTTTTGGATTGGTATTTTATATGCGGTTTCTGCCTTGGGCTCTGGTCTTGCCACTGACCCATACATGTTCTCGTTTTTTAGGTTCATTGGTGGTTTAGGTGTTGGTGCATCGTCAGTGGCCGCTCCTATCTATATTTCCGAAATATCATCGCCTGAAAATAGGGGGAAACTGGGTGCTCTTTATCAGTTTAATCTGGTTCTGGGTATTTTGATCGCTTTTATTTCCAACTATCTGCTGCAAGGCTTTGGAGGCGACAACGATTGGAGATGGATGCTTGGTATTGAGTCTATTCCTGCTATTTTATATACTGTAATGGTCATTAAAATACCAAATAGCCCAAGGTGGCTGGCTATTAAAAAGGGTGATGATGAAGGTGCATTGGCCACTTTAAAATTATTGTACACAGATCAAGAGGCCAATGATAAGCTACAAGACATAAAGGCGCATAACCCCACTAGTGAAGTAAAGGAAAAATTGTTTTCTGGCACCTATAAAACACCTTTGATCTTGGCATTTTTAATCGCCTTTTTCAATCAACTTTCAGGAATCAATTTTGTGTTATATTATGCCCCTGAAATTTTGGAAAGGGCAGGGCTGGCAGCACAGGAATCATTGTTTAGTTCAATCTCCATAGGAATTGTAAATCTAATTTTCACGTTTGTAGGTGTTTGGCTCATAGACAGATTAGGAAGAAAGCAACTGATGAAAATTGGTTCGATCGGTTATATTATTAGTCTTGGCATGGTGGGGTGGGGTTTCTATTCAGGAGCCAGTTCTGTATTGCTTTTGACTTTTATCCTCATTTTTATTGCCTCACATGCCATAGGCCAAGGGGCCGTGATATGGGTCTTTATTTCTGAGATATTCCCTAACAAGATTAGAGCTTTTGGTCAGTCCTGGGGTACAGGAACCCATTGGGTTTTTGCTGCAATTATTACTCTGATTACCCCTATTTTTTTAGATGCCGACAAAGGTATTTTCAAAGACAACCCCTGGCCCATCTTTATGTTCTTTGCAGGTATGATGGTGCTGCAATTACTTTTTGTGCTTTTTATGATGCCAGAAACCAAAGGTATCTCCCTTGAAGAGTTGAGTGATAAACTAAGCGGCAAAAAATCTTAATTAAAAGAATAAAGGAGTGGATTTTGTTTCATCGATTTATTCCCTAGTATGATTGCAAAACATACTGTACAATGGGCATTTAGTCGAAATAATTGAGGAAATCGATGTTTTTTAGGCAACAATTCGCTACATTGGAATAAATAAATTTAATCATGGAGCAGGAAATCACCTTGGGTGTTAAAGTACTGAACGGATTCCTTAGTCTAATGATCATAGTACTGGTAGGTATCTTGCTTGCCGTCGTAGTATGTCTTATTCTATGGATGTTCGGGTTCTTTTAAACCTACAATCGAAAATTGCCCCAAATAGTATCTCCTTATTTATTGAAAGTATTAGGCCCATTGGTAAAATGGGCCTTGTTTTTTTCTTAAAAATATAGTTCAATTCCTATTGGTCTGTGAAAAAGGCTATGGATCGGCTCCTCCAGTTATTCATTCCCTAGAAGCTAATTAGTGAATTCTTGATAGTGCTCTGTTTTACTCTGTGTTTTTAAATTAGGTCATTGGCTATCACGATATTAACTGAAAAAAGAATAACCGATTTTTAGTTTACTTCAATTCCAGCTGTTCAATGGGTTTATCATTTATTCCCCTGATTTTCTCAAAGGTCTTGATCATTTCATCCAACTTGGAATTATTCATTTTTGAAAGGTTGTTCTGTTGGGCAATATCTTCTTTCCGGTTATACAATTGGTATTCTTTGGAGTTGCCCAATTCAATATTTACATAGGAATTTATGGCGGGTCCTTTATAAGGCGGAATCATAATCCAATCTCCCTTTCGAAGAGCCGTTCTTGAAGTTGCCTCCAACACAAGATCTTCACGTCCTTCCTCACTTTCTCCCAGAAGTACATCGATAAGGTTCTGGCTATCTTTGGCCTTTATTTTGCTACCTACCAGACCAGAAATCGAAGAAAACAAATCAATTTGTGAAATTAGGGCATCAGAGGTACCTGCTTTAATCTTTCCTTTCCAATACGTAATAAAGGGAACTCTTGTACCTGCTTCGAACAAACTGTATTTACCCCCTCTTAAAATGCCAGCGGGCTTATGTTCCCCGATTTTCTCCACAGCCTCATCATAATAACCGTCGTTCAGTACCGGACCATTATCACTAGTAAAGACAATAAGCGTATTTTCAAGTAAGCCTTCCTCCTCTAAAGTCTTTAAGAATTCACCAATGCACCAATCCGCCTCAACAATTACGTCACCTCTCGGTCCCATTCCAGATTTACCTACAAAACGGGGGTGGGGTGTTCTTGGCACATGGGGCTGCTGAAGGGCATAGTATAGGAAAAATGGTTCTTTTTTGTGTTTTTTTACATAATC
Organism: Bacteroidota bacterium; assembly: GCA_024279425.1. Classification (GTDB taxonomy): domain Bacteria; phylum Bacteroidota; class Bacteroidia; order Flavobacteriales; family Flavobacteriaceae; genus Maribacter_A. Next base: position 127,760 of record JAJRRO010000074.1, read on the forward strand.
CTGGGCTCCTTTTAAAAAGGTGTCTGCCATATCCTCATCCTTCCATTTTGCATTTTCACCACCTTTCATAAAACCGATACGGGGAATGCCATTCACAATGGTATTATTGTGTCCATGATGCCAATTCATTTTCAACAATTCTGGATTATCCTTTCCTGTGGGTTGACCTTCAAAATTAGTATCGTAGTCTATTTCAATTGGGTCATTGGGATCAAGCCCTACTACGTTCCCATTTTCTATGTACACCGTTGGCACCCTGTCCTGGGTTGCAGCCATAATATAAGAATAATCAAAACCTACTTCATTGGGACCCGGATCTACTCTAGCATTCCAATTTACGTTCCCTGTGCCAAGTCCAAGATGCCATTTACCAACTATCCCTGTATGATACCCTTCGGACTTCAACATTTTTGGGACCGTTATTTGCTCGGCTCCTATGATCAAAGGTGCTGTGCCAGGAAGAATTTTTGCCCTTTTTTCGCGCCAAGGATAGGTCCCTGTCAATAAGGCATACCTACTAGGCGTACAGGTTGCTGAGGACGCATATCCATTTGTGAACCTGACTCCCCCATTGGCCAACCTATCCATATTTGGGGTCTCTATTGTAGATGCTCCATAGGCACTAACGTCTCCATAACCTAAATCATCCGCATATATAAAAATGATATTTGGTTTAGTTCTCTGGGGAATTAGGGTGTCATTTTGTTTTTCTTTACATCCACATGCCAATAGTAAGGAAAGGATGATTAATGGTAGTTTTAAATTCATATGGTTCTTTTACAAATTAAAGTCATTCTGTTCAATGCTATATTTCACCTTCAACAGGTTGTCACCCTATATTCTTTTAACAAGCCTTGAAACTCAATTCCCCTTGATTATGGGCTTGGTCCAGTCATAAACATATAAATAATCAATCATATTTAAAAGTATTGGGATATTTTAAACAATACATTGGAGAATGTGTGCCGTTTTAACGCACCTATTCCGCTAGAACCTATACAGTCATAAAATCTGCGGTTTTTTATCCTAACAATATGATTAAAATACTTCCTCAGGCAGCTTACTCAATTGAGCCATATATTCTGTAGGCGACATCTTTATTATAGCCTTGAACTGTCTGTTAAAATTAGAAATATTATTAAACCCCGATTCATAACAAATCGATGCAATATTAAATTTATGCTCGATTAAAAGCTTACAGGCATAACCTATTCTAACTTCGTTAAGATATCTTGAAAAGGTCTTATGGTTTACCCTTTTGAAGAACCTACTGAAAGCAGAAGGGTTCATATGAGCAATCTTTGCTACATCTTTTAAGCCAATAGGGCCAGAGAAGTTTTCAAAAACATATTCATAGGTTTTGTCCAAAATTTCATTTTGGTTCTTTTTGAATGCATTGACAAAAGCCTCGCTAGACAAAAGTTCATAGTCTCGGTGTCTTGCGAGCGTATTCAATACGTAGATGAACTTCATAGTTCTTTCAAAACCCGCTCCCATCTCGGCCATTTTCCCTATAGCCATTACCACTTTCTGGTCAAGATCCAAAAATTTAATTCCATATCTTGCTATATACAACAACTTGGAAATGTGCTTCATTTCGCTAGCTTCCAAAAAATCGAACCCTAGAAATTCCTTTTTAAAATGCACTACGATGTCCTCTACGATCAAATTGGAGTTTTCATCAAAATACAGTTCATCATTGAGCCACATATGAGGTAGGTTCTTACCAATCAAAACCACCTCTCCCTCGTCAAACTTTTTTATGCTGTCGCCAACAAATCGGGTTCCCGTACTTTTTATATTTAGAACCAATTCCAACTCAGGGTGATAGTGCCATACCTTTAGAAAAAAAGGCTCGCGGTGCTTCGTGACAGTAAATGAGCTATTCTCCGGATTATCTCTATTAAGCAAATGAAGCTTCATGTAATTCGATATCTATCAAAATTCAGCATTAAATTCACACAAATTACTTTAAAATATCATATTGGGCAAAAAAAGTATTATAATTACTAAAATAAATGGTAGTAAAAACTAGCTTGTTCAAGTACATTTGGCCTTAAGGCCTACTACTAACGAAGAAGTCTTATTTTTATATGAAATACATTGTTTGCGAAAAGCCAGGCGAATTTCTTCTAAAAGAAAAAAAAGAGCCCAAAAAAGAGTATGGCAAAGCCATTCTAAAGGTTAAAAAGGTTGGCATTTGCGGTACTGACCTACATGCTTATTCAGGTAATCAGGCCTTTTTTGACTATCCTAGAATTCTTGGTCATGAACTGGCTACCAAAGTTGTTGATATCGCAGATAACAACAAGGGCATTAAAGTCGGGGACAATGTTGTCGTAATGCCATATATAAGTTGTAATAAATGTATTGCCTGTAGAAATGGAAAAACCAATTGCTGTAGCAAAATGCAAGTTCTTGGAGTTCATGCAGATGGTGGAATGCAGGAAAAGATCGTAGTGCCCATTGAGCAGCTAATCCCCGCTTCCGACCTAAGTGACAATGCAATGGTTCTGGTTGAACCGCTGGCCATTGGTGCGCATGCCATTAGACGTGCCCAATTACAGGCTGGTGAAAACATCGTCGTTGTTGGCTGTGGACCTATTGGAATTGGAATCATGAAACTGGCTCAAATCGCTGGAGCAAATGTCATAGCCATCGATGTGAACCAAAACCGACTTGACTATGTCAAAGAAAATTTGGGAGTTGACCATATAGTCTTAGCCTGTGAGGAAGCACTTGACAAGATTAGGAAAATCACGGACCATAATATGGCCACAGCCGTTTTTGACGCTTCAGGGCATAAAGGCGCATTAGAATTTGGCCATAACTTTATGTCCCATGGTGGTAGATATATTTTAGTGGGACTTTCCAAAGCGGAAATAGCCTTTAACCATCCGGCCATACATGCCAAAGAAATAACTTTAATGTGTAGCAGAAATGCCACTTTAGATGATTTTAAGCATGTAATGGCTATTTTAGAGGAAGGCAAATTCCCAATTGATTCGTTTATTACCGACAATATTGATTTTAATGACATAATCGCTGATTTTGAAGGCTTGCTTAATCCTGAAAATGGAGTCATAAAGGCTATCGTCAATTTTTAATTTGAAGGCCAATGATAAAAGTGATTTCAACCTTAAATACAGACTCAATCTATAACTCTATAACTGCCTTGCTTAATACTCGGGCGACAATAACAAGAGAAAAACAATTAAACAGTTCATATGTCTAAAAATTATATTCAAATTGACCCAAGGGACAATATCATAGCCGCTCTGGCCGACTTAAAAAAAGGCACTTCTATCCAGATAAATGACGGTGAAGTTCTTTTAGAGGAAGACGTAAAGGGCAAACACAAGTTCGCACTGTGCGATTTCGATATAGGAGATGAAATTTACATGTATGGAGCGCTAATCGGAAAGGCCACAAAACCAATAAAAAAAGGGGAATCGATCACTATCGACAATGTAATTCATGCTTCGGCTATTTATGAGGTTGGCAAAGAAAAATCAACATGGAGTCCTCCAGATATAACCCCTTGGAAATCGAGAACCTTTAATGGTTATCGCAGGACCAATGGTCAGGTAGGCACTGCCAATTATTGGCTGGTCATTCCCATGGTTTTTTGTGAAAACAGAAATGTGGAAGTGTTAAAATCGGCGCTTTTGCAATCCTTGGGCTACCAGACTATTACAGATTTTGTAGTTGATACCGATACTTTGGTACAAGGGTACAAAGATGGTGCCTCTACAGAAGACCTACTGAAATCGCAAATTATCAAAACTCCCGAAGACGTCAAACAAAATAGAACCTTCCCAAATGTAGATGGTATTAAATTTTTAACCCATGAGGGAGGCTGTGGGGGTTTTCGACTCGATTCTGATACACTATGTAATCTTTTGGCCGGATACATAACCAACCCCAATGTCGCTGGGGCTACGGTTTTAAGTTTGGGCTGCCAAAATGCGGAGACCCGAATATTGGAGGAAGCCATAAAAGATAGAGATCCAAAGTTCTCAAAACCGCTTTATATTCTAGAACAACAAAAAAGTGAAAGTGAACGTCACTTCATTGAAGAAGCTGTTAAAAAAACATTTTTAGGATTAATTGAGGCAAATAAGACCAAACGGGAACCTGCGCCATTAAGTGAATTGGTTTTGGGCTTGGAATGCGGCGGCTCTGATGGCTTTTCAGGTATTTCTGCCAATCCTGCATTAGGACATACATCAGATTTACTTGTAGCCCTGGGAGGAACGACGATCTTGTCTGAGTTTCCCGAACTGAATGGCGTAGAACAAGAATTGATCAACCGTTGCGCTTCCAAGACACAAGCAGAAAAATTCGCCCACCTGATGGATACTTATTCTGCAAGGACTGTTGCACTAGGTTCGGCTTTTGCCAACAATCCTTCTCCCGGAAACATCAAGGATGGTTTGATTACAGACGCCATGAAATCTGCCGGTGCCGCCAAAAAAGGAGGAACCTCGCCTGTCACCGATGTACTGGATTATACCGAAAAGACAACAAAAAAAGGTCTAAATCTACTATGTACACCAGGCAACGATGTAGAAAGCACCACTGGATTGGCAGGGTCAGGATGTAATGTAATTGCCTTTACTACAGGTCTTGGCACACCAACAGGCAACCCGGTTAGCCCCGTAATAAAAATGTCTAGCAATAATGAATTAAGTGAACGCATGAAAGACATTATTGATTTTAATACAGGAAGTATCATCACTGGAGAGGACACCATTGAGACCAAAGGTGAAGAACTTTTGGAATATATTATCAAAGTAGCAAGTGGCGAGGTGATGACGGCTTCGGTTCGCTTGGGGCAGGATGATTTTATTCCTTGGAAAAGAGGAATTTCATTATAGAAAACCAAATATGAAGACACTAAACAGAAACACAATAATAACGGAATCTTGTACCGAGCGAATCGTACAGTTTGGAGAGGGAAACTTCTTAAGGGCCTTTGCCAACTGGATGGTTCATCAAATGAATAAAAATGCTGGTTTTGATGCCGGCGTTGTGGTGGTTCAACCCATAGAACAAGGTTTGGTCAAAATGCTGAACGACCAGGACGGAATTTATACGCTATACCTCAATGGAATAAAGAATGGAAAGGCCATTAGCGAACATCAGGTAATCGATTGTATTCAAAGAGGCATTAATCCATATGAAAATTTTGATGCATTTATTGCTTTAGCCCAAAATTCCGATTTGCGATTTATCATTTCCAATACCACAGAAGCGGGAATCGCACATGTGGCTACGGACAAATTAAGTGATACCCCTCAACAAAGTTTTCCAGGTAAGTTAACCGCTTTGTTGTATAAAAGATTCCAATTTTTTGGAGGTGCTTCTGACAAAGGTTTAATCGTAATTCCCTGCGAATTAATTGACCGAAATGGCGATAATTTAAAGAAAATAATTCTTCAATATGCCTCCGAGTGGAACCTGGAAGATGCTTTCACCGATTGGATCAATGATGACAACATATTCTGCAATACATTAGTTGACAGAATTGTACCGGGGTATCCCAAAGACAAAATGGATACTATTACCGAAGACTTGGGATATGTCGATAATTTGGTTGTTGAAGGGGAACAATTCCATTTATGGGTCATAGAAGGCCCCAAAACGGTAAAGGAAGAGTTTCCCTCTGAGGAATGCGGTCTGAATGTGGTTTTCACGGATAATATGGAGCCCTACCGAACTAGAAAGGTGCGTATTTTGAATGGAGCGCATACCACTTTGGTTCCAGTGGGTTATTTATACGGAATTGATAAGGTAAGGGAATCCTTGGAAGACCCTGTAGTCGGGTCATTTTTAAAAGATGCCATTTTTGATGAGATATGTCCAACATTGGATTTATCTGAGGAAGAATTAAAACAATTTTCCAATGACGTTTTAGACAGGTTTAGAAATCCCTATTTAGAGCATGTATTAATGAGCATTTCATTAAATTCTATTTCAAAATACAAGACAAGGGTTTTGCCTTCGGTCCTGGAATATGTACATCGAAAAAACAAACTTCCAAAAAGATTGCTATTTTCGTTAGCCGCACTTATTGCTTTCTATAAAGGGGATAGAGATGGCGAGACCATAGCACTAAAAGATAATCAAAAAGTTTTGGACTTTTTCACCGATCAGTGGTCTTCCAATGACCCCCAGGCCGTAGTGAAGAACGTATTGTCGAAGATTGATTTTTGGAATAAAGACCTTACTACAATCGAAGGCTTGGAAGATCAGGTAACCGCTAACTTGGAAAACATTTTAAACAATGGAATGACCGAGGCATTAAAATCGTTGATCCAATGATTCACTTAGAGACTGTTTTGAATTTTATGATTGGAATTTGTATAGCTCATTTTTGATGCAACATGAGACAAAATAGATGATAATAGCAGGGCTACTTGAAGAGATTTTAACAAAATGGTGTGCAAAAAGAGTCATAGAAAAACAATTGATAGAATTCAAAACAGTCTCTTAAATAAAAAAAAGAATTAAAAAGATAGATATGACAATAGATTCCCATCAACATTTTTGGAAATACAATCCTACTAAACATGAATGGATCAATGAGTCAATGTCTGTCATTCGTAGAGATTTTATGCCCTCGGACCTACAAAAGGTATATGCCGAAAATGGCATTGATGGCTGCGTCGCAGTACAGGCAGACCAGACTTTGGAAGAAACAGATTTTTTGCTTCACCTTTCTGAAAACCATGAATTTATAAAGGGAATTGTTGGCTGGGTCGATTTGCAAGATGAACACGTAGACCAAGCCCTCGAAAAATATAGCAAGCATGAAAAAGTCAAGGGGTTCAGGCATGTTGTTCAAGAAGAACCGGATCATAATTTCTTATTGCGTCAAAAATTTCTAAAAGGTATTTCGTGTCTGGAAAAATATGGCTTTGTTTACGACATCCTTATATTCCCCCATCAATTGGGAGCCGCCTTGGAGTTTGTAAAACGCTTTCCTAATCAAAAGTTCGTAATAGATCATATTGCCAAACCCTATATCAAGGCTGGTTATTATGATGGATGGGCCGTTTTGATGAAAGAAATAGCCAAACAGGAGAATGTGTTTTGTAAATTATCCGGGATGATTACTGAAGGTGACTATAAGACGTGGACCCCAGAGCAGATAACTCCTTATATGGAATTGACCCTAGACGCTTTTGGCCCAAATAGAACAATGTTCGGTTCGGATTGGCCGGTATGTCTTGTTGCCGGTAATTATTCTAGAGTAAAACAGTTGGTTGTGAAGTTTATTTCCAACCTCAGTCCCAGTGAGCAAGCAAACTTAATGGGAGCAAATGCAATACAGTTTTATGATCTAAAATAAAGACAGATGGATTTAGGTTTAAAAGGTAAAGTGGTGGTCATTTCCGGAGCTGCAGGAATGGCAGGTAGTATCGGAGAGAGCATACTTCAAAATTTGGTACAGGAAGGTGCAATCCCCGCAGTAATTGATAGGAATGATAGAGGCTTTTCCTATATAGAAAAAATACAGAAAAAAGGGATCGATGCCCTATTTTGCAAAACCGATGTTATGGATCCAGATCAAATAGAAATTGCGGTAGATACAATTTCGAAGAAGTACGGTAAAATAGATGTCGTTATCAACAATGTTGGGGTCAACGATGGCGTCGGATTGGATGCTTCCTATGAAGAATTCATGAATTCTTTAAAATTGAATATGGTGAGTTACTTCCTTGTTGTAAAACATGCCTTGCCATTATTAAAAAAAACAAAGGGGAATATTCTTAATATAGGCTCCAAAGTGGCATTGACAGGGCAAGGAAATACCTCCGGCTACGCTGCTTCTAAGGGCGGCGTTCTTGGTTTGACTCGAGAATGGGCCGTAGACCTAATTAAATATGATATTCGATCAAATGCCCTAATCATTGCCGAAAGTTGGACGCCTGCCTATGATACGTGGATAAAAACGCTTGAAAATGGAGAAGAAAAATTAAAATCCATCGTCAAGAAAATACCTCTGGAAAACCGCATGACCACAACACAGGAAATTGCGGACATTTGTCTATTTACAATTTCCGGAAAATCATCACATACCACAGGACAATTTATATTTGTCGATGGAGGGTATGTGCACTTAGACCGATCCCTTTTGACTGAATAAAACGTTTAAAACCAACCAACCCATTAAAAAATGGAAAAACAAAATAAAATACCGGTAGTCCCAAAACAAATCTTGCTCCCTTTCATTCTTATAACCTCCTTGTTCGCGCTTTGGGGATTTGCCAATGATATTACAAACCCTATGGTCTCGGCATTCAAGAAAATATTGGAATTGAACAACACCCAGGCTTCTTGGGTGCAAATGGCTTTCTATGGAGGCTATTTTACTATGGCCCTTCCGGCTGCAATGTTCATAAAGAAATATACCTATAAAAAAGGGATTATTTTAGGGTTGATTTTATATGCCGTGGGTGCGTTGTTATTCTATCCCGCCGCTGCCTATGAAGAATTTGGTTTTTTCTTGGCGGCCTTATATATTTTGACTTTTGGACTGGCTTTTTTGGAGACAACGGCCAATCCCTTTGTTTTGTCTATGGGGCATGAAAAAACCGCAACAAGAAGATTAAACCTAGCGCAGGCCTTCAACCCTATTGGAGCTTTGACTGGACTGTTCGTAGCCCAAACCTTTATTTTAGGCTCCTTGCAATCCGACGATGTTGATACCCAGGGCAATGCTATTTATGATACATTATCCGAAACGGCCAAAACCGCTGTAAGGACAGCGGATCTAATGGTTGTTCGAAATCCCTATGTACTTTTAGGTCTGTTTGTTTTGTTCATGCTGGTCTTGATTGCTTTGGTCAAAATGCCTGAAAAGAAAGAAGAAGGTGGTGGATCGGTAGCAAGTGCGATAAAGCGCCTCTTTAAAAGAAAGAAATTTGTTGAAGGGGTCTTTGCACAAATGTTTTATGTGGGTGCCCAAATAATGTGTTGGACCTATATTTATCAATACGCAGAAACTTTGGGAATTGATAATCGGAGTGCAGTTACCTACGCCTATTGGGCCTTGGGCATATTTTTAGTTGGACGATGGATTGGCACCTATTTATTGAAGTTCGTAAGCTCAGGTAAATTGCTTATGTATTTTGCAATTGGCGCCATGGTCTTCACATTAGGTGCAATCTTTATTGAAGGAATGACTGGCCTATACTCCTTGGTGAGCATTTCTTTTTGTATGTCCTTAATGTTCCCGACCATTTATGGTATAGCCCTTGAAGGTGTTGGTGAGGATGCCAAATTTGGAGCGGCCTTTTTGGTCATGGCCATTGTAGGCGGAGCCGTTATGCCCTGGGCACAAGGTGCAATATTGGATATTGGTGGCTCTGGCTACGCTGATGTGCACATTCTAGGCGTACCGGAGGTCAATTTTTCCTTTGTATTACCCTTGGCATGTTTTATTTTCGTGGCTTTCTACGGATATAGAACGTACCGTGTACACGATGCCTAAGTGAGATATTAGCTTAATATATCCTTGACCACATTCCCATGAACATCGGTGAGTCTGAACCTTCTGCCCTGATGCTTAAAAGTCAGAAGTTCATGATTTATACCAAAAAGATGCATTAAAGTGGCATGAAAATCATGTACATGAACAGGGTCTTTGACCACATTGTAACTAAAGTCATCGGTCTCACCAAAAGTGAATCCTGGTTTCACCCCGGCACCTGCCATCCACATAGTAAATGCCTTAGGATGGTGGTCACGGCCATAGTTATCAAGTGTCAATTGCCCTTGGGAATAAACCGTTCGCCCAAATTCGCCACCCCAAATGACCAAAGTATCTTCCAACATGCCCCTTTGTTTTAAATCTTTGACAAGGGCTGCATTGGCTTGATCGGTTAATTTGCATTGACTCCTAACCCCACCAGGGCAACCGGAATGCTGGTCCCAACCTTGATGGTACAACTGTACGAATTTCACATCTTTTTCCAGTAGTTTTCGAGCCATCAGGCAGTTGGCTGCATAGGTTCCGGGGTCCCTACTACCCTCTCCATACATATCAAAAATATAATCAGGCTCATCGGACATGTCGGTCACCTCAGGAACAGACGTTTGCATACGAAACGCCATTTCATATTGTGTCATTCTTGCATTGATTTCAGGGTCTCCATAAACATCATGTTGCATACTATTAAGCTTGCGCAGATAATCGAGCATTTGACGACGGTCTGTACCATCATAGTTCTCAGGGTCACTCAAGTAAAGTACCGGATCTTTCCCAGAACGGAACTGCACTCCTTGATGCTCGGTTGGCAAGAATCCATTGCCCCATAATCGTGAGTACAATGGTTGACCACCCATATTCTTGGTAATCAATGTAATGAATGTTGGTAAATTTTCATTATCGGATCCCAAGCCATAGCTCAGCCATGCACCAATTGAAGGACGTCCTGATAATTGGTTTCCAGTCTGCAAGAAGGTAATAGCAGGATCATGGTTAATGGCATCGGTCTGCATTGATTTAATAAAACATAACTCATCCACAATTTCAGCGGTATGGGGCATTAATTCACTCACCCATGCACGGGATTCCCCATATTGTTTAAAATCCATTATTGATGGGGCGATTGGGAAGGTGGTCTGTTCCGCGCTCATCCCTGTCAATCGCTGTCCTTGTCTAACGGACTCTGGTAAATCCTTTCCAAACATTTGCTTAAGCTTGGGCTTATAATCGAACATGTCCAACTGGGAAGGACCCCCACTTTGGAACAGGTATACAATGCGCTTGGCCTTTGGCAAATGATGGGGAAGCCCCATACGATTTTTGTTATAGGAGGCCAAAATAGCCTCTGCGTTTGATGGGTTCACACTCCCTTTTATCGAACCCCAAACCTTGTCTGTTTGTAAAAGTGAACCTAAAGCTAGGGCACCAATACCCATTGAAGATTTCGTCAAAAAATTACGACGGCTCAACTGCCTTTCAATCTCCTGAAAATCCCTGTTGTTCGATTTGATTATTTCATGGTTGTGGCACATTCCTATTTTTTTTACATCTTATCTTTTAGTAATGGTTGCATCTGAATTCATAATCGTGCTGGCAACCACAGCATTTGCAGCAATCAGTGCCGCATCTTCCTGGTGTGAAACCCTAAACTCTCCTGAATTGAGCCAGCCTTTGGCTTTAGATCTGTTGAACCTGAATTTTTTATATTCATTTTGCTGCATTTCTACCAGCAATTGCAATTCCTTTTCTAGAATATTCCTTCCGGTAAGTTTTTTAAAAATGTTGGAAATACCTTCTTTAGGGTCTGTATAGGCCAACATACTATTTCCCAATACCCGTGAAGCTTCCACATAGGTAGGATCGTTCAACATGACAAGGGCCTGTAATGGGGTATTTGTTTCCTGGCGTCGTACTGCACAAAATGAACGTTCAGGAGTGTCAAAGGTGGCCATCGTGGGATGGGGCACCGAACGTTTCCACAAGGTATACATGCTTTTTCGGTACAACTTTTCTCCCTTATCCTCTTGATAAGTGGCGCCATTAATCTTCCACAACCCTTTGGGCTGATAGGGCTTAACACTTTTCCCTCCTATGGTATAGTTCATCAATCCCGAAGCTGTCAACGCGTTGTTCCGTAACATTTCACCGGTCAATCTTTCAGATGGTCCACGAGCCAACAATCTATTTTCCTTGTCACGTTCTAAAAGAGTTACACTTGCAAGTGAAGATTGTTGATAGGCGTTCGACATAACCATCAATTTATGGAGGGCCTTAACGTCCCAACCCGATTCCATGAATTCAATTGCCAACCAATCCAAGAGCGCAGGGTGGCTTGGTATTTCCCCTTGATTGCCAAAATCCTCAGAGGTACGAACTATGCCTGTCCCAAAAATATTTTGCCAATAACGGTTAACCGCTACCCTTGCCGTTAATGGATGGTCTTTGTGTGTTAACCATTGTGCCAAACCCAAACGGTTTTTTGGTAGACTGTCCGGAAAGGCAAAAATCTTTTCTGGGGTATTTGCATACACCTGCTCTCCTAAAGCATCGTATTGCCCTCTCTCCAAAATATAGGTTTCACGGGGTTCAGCCATCTCTTTCATCACCATGATTTCCTGAACACCCTCCATGCTATCGACCATAGTCTTTCTAGCTTTCTGCAGTTCGGCCATAGATTGTTGATGTTTCTTGGATTTGACCGAAAGGAAATATTGTATCAAAAATCCCCTTTCGTCCGCAGATAACTCCTCTCGTTTTTTTGAACATATTTGTTGCAGCAATTCAATATTGGCTATTTGCACAATTTCCAAAGCTGAAAGCTCTTTTTCAAATACCAAAATATTATCAACAATAGCTCCACCTATCCCTTTTCCACGCCATCTAGCCCCAATTTGTAAACCAGGATCATTTGGTACACCTCGAAGCCCATGGGCCCTGGAATTAAAAACAATGTCCTTATAGAGATTGTCAACCATGACTTTCGTACGCAACTCTTTACCGTCAAGAAAAATCTTTAATCCAGAAGCTTTGCTAGATCCATCATAACTCAAAGTCAGTTGTACCCATTTTTCCTTTGGAACGTCCACCAAAGTATACTCAACAATGGCATTATCCGGATGTATATGGGCCAACAACACTTCCAGTTTATTATCCTTTAGGGCAAGATGATAACCCCTAAAGTTATAGAGTTTGGCTCCTTGTCCCTTGTGAAAGATCACACCGTTTTCTAAATCCTCCGGAATCTTAATATGGATTCCAATGCTAAAAGGCTGATTGCGTTGGAATATCCCCAAGCCTCCCATATCGAGCCAGGCATCTCCATCAAATTCCAATCCGTTTCCCTCATAGCCTTCAACAAACTTTGGACTTTGCTTGTCTGCATATTGACGGCGCATCCGTCCGTTTTGGGCAGGATTTAGGCTATTGTGCAATTGTGTTGAATTGAAATCCATTTGGCCAATCAATCCACTCGGCATTAGGAAGAGGTCTTTTGTTTTATAGCCCTGTGATTTTATCCAGTCTTCTGCTAATTTAGTTTCTTCATGTACGATAGCATTCAGTTGTTGCTCCTTATCATTCACTAAATTGTCTACGTAGGTCAAGAATTTTTCTTGTTCCTCTGTGGGAAGCATTAAGGTGGGCACAGGCATAGCCCAATCAAAAGAAATTTGTCCAGATTCATTGACATTGTTAAAGAAACCGAACAATTCGTAATACTCTTTTTGGGTGATAGGATCGTACTTATGGTCGTGACATTTGGCGCATGCCACGGTAAGCCCCATTAAACCTTCTCCCAAAATATTGGTTCTGTCCGACACATATTCAACCCTAAATTCCTCGTCAATGATGCCCCCTTCCCCATTTTGTGGGTGTAACCTATTGAAAGTGGTTGCCAAAATCTGTTCTTTAGACGCATTCGGCATCATATCACCTGCTAATTGCCATTGAAGAAATTGATTATAGGGCATATTTTCATTGAATGATTTTATGACCCAATCTCGCCAAACTGAAATGTCTCGATAACGGTCAACCGTATAACCGTGGGTGTCTGCAAATCTTGAAAGATCCATCCAATCCAAAGTCAACTGTTCTCCATAATGGGAAGAAGCTAATAGTCGGTCTATTTGTTTTTCGAAGGCATTTGGGGAATCATCGTTAAGGAAGGTCTCTATTTCCTTGAGCGTAGGTGGCAATCCCGTAAGGTCAAAGGACAATCTTCGTAATAAAATTTCTTTTTCGGCCTTTGGAGAAGGCTCAAGTTGCTCGTCAACTAATTTGGCCAATATGAAATTATCAATGGGGTTCTGAACCTTATCAACCCATTTTACTTGAGGTATATTATTCTTTTTAGGTGGAATAAATGCCCAGTGATCTTTATACACTGCACCATCTTCAATCCATTTAACGAGCATGGCCTTTTCGTAATCTGTCAATGACAAGTGCGATTCTGGTTTTGGCATTATCAGCTCTGGATCTTCGGTCAAAATTCGTTGAATGGCCTGGCTTTTATTTACATTTCCTGGGACTATCGCGTACTTTCCTGGTGAGTCTTTTAGTTCGGCATAAGCCAAATCGGGCAAATGCAATTGCAAACCTGCCTTTACCTTTGCCATATCCGGGCCATGACATATAAAACATTTATCAGATAATATAGGTTTTACATGTTGATTGAAATCGATTGCTTTTGGAAGTTTACCATACGCAAGCTCTACGGACTCTAAAAGCTCAGGACCACCACACGCACTAAGAAGAACCAGCGCGAATATACCAATGATAAAATTGTTTTTAGACATGGGTCTCTTTCATTTATAATCCCAAAGGGAATAGGTTTTCTGCTTCGATAAATGGCTCTATTTTCGAATTCGGCTAATGTCCAATGGGTCATTAAGTTCCTCTTGCAGTTGCAATAAGTCCTTAAAAAGAAAGTCGATTTTCTCTTGATAATCGGGATTCTCGGCCAAATCGATCATTTCCTCAGGGTCATTTACCATATCGAATAAAAGCATTTTATTCAACTTGGGGTAAACCATTAATTTAAATCCGTCCTTTCTAATCATCCGTTGGTAATTAATATACCCCCCATAAATTGCATCATAGTGACTTTCTGTACGAATGCCCTTTGCCAAATCCATAATACTATTAAAATAGACATAGTCAGGTTTTTCAATTCCCGCCAATTCCAAACTTGTAGCCATGGCATCCTGTAAATAGATGTCAGCGTTTACCCTGGCTCCTCGAGGTACATTTGGTCCAACAATCATAAACGGCGGGCGAACACTATGATCAAATTGGGACTGTTTTCCCAAAAGTCCATGCCTTCCAATAGCAAGACCATGGTCCGCGGTAAAAATGATGTAGGTGTTGTCTATTTTATCACTAGCCTCCAATTCATCTAAAATCATTCCTATTTGATCATCCAAATGGGTAATCAATGCATAATATTCTTGAATATGTTTCTTCGTGGCATATTCGGTTCTTGGAAAAGGGGCAAGAGCCTCATCTCGGAGCCCTGGGCCATTTCCTATACTGTCTTTATAGGGGTACATGGGCATCCAGCTTTTGGGAAGACTTATTTTTTCCAAAGGATACATATCAAGATACTGTTGAGGGGCTTGTCTTGGATCATGGGGCGCATTGAACGCCAAATACATAAAAAAGGGATTGTCACTTGCCTTTGCCTTCTCAATAAAACCAATGGCGTCATCTTTTAAGACCTCGCTCCAATGCTTGCCTCTTTCCCAAAAACCTCCAAATTTTTTATCTGTTGGATTCCATGTAGTATCATTTTCACTAAGTGGACGGTTATAGCCTATGGCCCTAATTTCTGAGTCTGACTTATTTTCTTTAATCATTTCATTAATAAAGGGAATGGTCCCTTTATGGCTCCATGCGTCCCTGGGCATCCCTGGGCGCACATGGGTTACATTCTGAAAAACTGAGGTTACTGGGGCATCTACATGCCACTTACCGGTCATATAGGTTTCGTATCCAGAACCTTCCATTAGTTTCCCCCAAGTTTTGTCCATCCCCTGCCCATTGGTCCATTCTTGTCTAAAAGTATTGACGTCCCAAACACTACGGCCTGAAATGATCATAGCACGAGAAGCGACACACACCGCTCCATTCCATGCCCCCATATTATAGGCATGCGTGAAGGTAGTTCCTTGATCTACCAGCCGGTCTAAATTGGGGGTCCGGATTTCATTATTCCCTAACGCATTAATTGCAGTGTAGGTCATATCATCGGCGAAAATAAAAACGATATTGGGCTTAGATGGCTCAACATATTTCTCTGTTTTACACCCTATTACCATTAATATCATGGCTATCACCAACAGTTTCTTCATTTTCTATATTTTCTCAATTTGTATATAATACGAAGGTATTTCTTCGCCCTTTAGTGTAATAAATGTACTTTTAAGTTGGTAACTGCCTGTTGAAAGTTTTGTTTTGAGCTCAACAAACGGTTTGTTTGGATCAACATCAGCCAATATTAAAACATCCCCAATTTGAATCTTTGCCTTTGAAATATCCAGAATACTACCTTTCGGAAGTCCATCCCGAAATGGCATTGCCGGAATTTCATCGACCGTTGCACTTAAATCTAGACCGGATTCCAATGGATAGCGATAGAGCCTAAAACTGTATTCACTTTCTTCTTCCACTTTTACGCTATAATACCCATTTGGGTAGAGCTTTCCTTTGCGAATCTGAACTTGATTCCAAGGTAGATTTTCTGCAGTATGCATATCATGAATGGTTATCAAAACCGGGTTCGAAGCATCATTACCCAAAGGTATTTCTGCATATTTAATGTCGGGTTCCACATTGGCCCACCAATCGTCATAAAACTTCTGCATTTTAGAAACTATTTCCGGATACTCTTTGGCCACATCTTTCCTCTGTCCCGGGTCATCAATTATATTATAAAGCTCACTTCCATCAATTAACCTCCAATCTGTTGACATTACACAGCTGTTCCTTCCTTTTTCAGGCCATTGGTTTCTCTGCGTATCAATAACCAACATACGATCTATACTTTTTTCTTCTCCTTTCAATATTTCAGCAACACTTGTTCCATCCAATGGTTTTTTGGAGTTATATGGTATCCCAATTAAATCTGTTAGCGTTGGCAAAAGGTCTACATGGGCCGCAAGTTCATTTATAGTTGTTTTCTGTAAAATATCACCCTTTGGCCAACTTATGAAGAACGGCACGCGATGGCCTCCGTCATAATGACTTCCTTTTGTTCCTCTTAGACCCGAATTGTAGCCCATGTCAATGGCTCCGTCCTTGCCACGAGAAATACCAGCCGCGGTACCATTATCCGTAGTGAAGATTATAATGGTGTTTTCAAATTTACCGGTTTGTTTGAGATGGGAAACCAATCTTCCAAAATTGTCGTCAATATTTGAAATCATTCCATAGAATCTCTTCTGTCTTTCCGTCAAAGGAGCAAATTCATACATCTTGGCATAATTTTCTGGCACATTAAACGGTCCGTGCGCCGCATTGAGCGCCAAATACGTAAAGAACGGTTTATCGCCAGCGGAATCAATATAGTCCATCGTTTCTTGAAACCAAACATCGGTACAATACCCTGTGGTCTTCTCAGGAGTTCCGCTGCGGAAATACGTATCATCAAAATAATCGTTGTTCCAATAATCCGGAGTCTGATTTACTCCTCCCCCGCCATGATAAAATGCATGTTGAAAACCTCTATCCTGGGGTCTAAAAGGAAAATTGTCCCCCAAATGCCATTTACCGAACATTGCCGTCTGATAACCATTTTGTTCAAAGACCTGAGCCATTGTTTCTTCATCTTCCAAAAGAATGGAACAACCTGCAATGGTATGCCAAGCATTGTTTCGATTGGCATTTCTTCCCGTCAAAAGACCAGCACGACTAGGAGCACATGTGGTCCCTACATGAAAATTGGTCAATTCCAAAGCAGCTGCAGCAAACGTATCCAAGTACGGCGTTTTTACATAAGGATTGCCGTGGTATCCCAAATCACCATAGCCTTGATCATCTGTAAAAACAATGAGCACATTAGGCTTTTCAAATGATGAAGCTGGCTTTTCTGATTTTTCCTTGCAGTTGAAAACAAGCAACAAGACCATTAAAAAAACAATTCGACTACCAAAAAACTTTAATATCTTCATATACTTTGACAACAAGGTCCAAACCGTTCTAAAATTAACAATCTTGATCTAATATTCAACTAATGTTAACATACAATGCATGTGTAATTGCCAATTACTCTAAATATCTGTATTATTTGTTCTGAATTGACAATGACAATAAAGATCATACTGGATTTTGTACCTTCGGAACAAACCAACAATTTAAATTGAATAGCGGACGTACCTTGATCAAGAGTTTAAGACGTATAGTGTATTACATATTCGCTTATATCTCCATTGGAATACTATTACTTTCAGCAGTTCAATGTTCTGACGAAAAAGAACCGGAATTTCTACTCCATGCCAGTCATTTGGTCAGCGAAAACCATACTTGGTACAAGGCCTTTGAATATTTTGCTGAAATTTTAGAGGAACGGTCCAAGGGTCGTATCGTGGTCAAAAATTATCATTCCGAGCAATTGGCCAAAGAAATCGAGGCCATTCGACTTATTCAGGCGGGTGTAATAGACATGACCACCACAGGATCGATGCTGAATAATTGGATTGAAATTATTGCTTTTAGCGAACTGCCTTTTTTATATAGGGATTCTGTTGATATGAAAAACTTGATCAACGGACCGATTGGCAAACGAATGGGGCTAGAAATGCGGGAAAAAACAGGCCTACGTCCAATTGGTTATTTTCAGCGAGGCCCAAGGCATCTCACTTCCAACCGCCCTATAAAACATCCCAATGATTTGAAAGGATTAATAGTCAGAGTACCCAGTGTACCGTCATTTGTTACAACATGGCAGGCCCTAGGTGCCAAACCAACTCCAATGGCCTTCTCTGAGGTTTTCACCTCTCTACAGCAAGGAACGATCGAGGCGCAAGAAAATCCCTTCGCCATGATCAAAGCCGCAGGTTTTTCAGAAGTCCAGGATTATATAAATTTAACCGAACATGTGGTAAGCTGGACATATCCTGTAATTGGCGAAAAACAGTTCATGGAATTTCCCGATGACCTAAAGGAAATTTTTCTTGAAGCCGCGGCAGATATGCAGCGTTATGAGCATCAACTCTTTATCGAGAATGAGCGTAATGTTCAGGATGAACTTAAATCAAAAGGAATGAAATTCATAGAAGTGGACAAGGAGGCATTTGCCGATAAATGTCGTCAGGCCATTTTCGAAAGCCTATCTCCGGATATGCAAAAAATCTATAACGAAATACTGGCAGACAGAAAATGAAATCAATCAAAAAAAAGGTTGCCCAGTTCTTAAAATATGGAACGTTGCTAAGCTCTTTCGGATTTATTGGCTCGACCTTAATCCAAATATATGCGCGTTTTTTTATGGCTAGTGCTCCTTCTTGGACCGAAGAAGCCGCTCGTTTTTTCTTTATCTACGCTATGAGTTTTGCGGCTGGTCTGGCCATGAAAAATAATTATTATGTCCACTTTGATATCTTGTTCAACAAAATGAACAAGAAACAGCAGCAAATTGTGAATATCCTGGTTTCAATGTTCACACTGATTCTCTTTGGCGTATTGACTCTCTATGCTCTACAATTTGTAAAAGTAGGAATCCCCGAACACTCTCCAAGCTTAGGAGTATCTATGGCTATTGCATTTACAAGCATTGTGATAATGGGCCTGTTCGTTTCTTTCTATGCATGTTTGGATTTATTAAAAAAATGGAAAAGGTAGTATGATCTGGATACTTGTTATAGTCTTTGTAGTTTGCTTATTGTTTAGATTTCCCATCGCCTTCTCTCTGGGACTGTCATGCTTGGCTTATTTGCTTGCAAAAGGAATTCCATTGATAGTACTTCCCATGAAAATGTATTCGGGGATAGACGTATTTGTGCTTCTTAGTATTCCTGGTTTTATATTAGCGGGTAATTTAATGAACGGTGGAGGACTGACTGAAAAAATAATTTCTTTCTGCAACCATATTACCGGTCATATCAGAGGCGGATTGGCACTGGCAAATATAGGAGCATCAATGCTCTTTGCGGGCATTTCTGGAACGGCAATTTCTGATACGGCCAGCATTGGATCGGTTATGATTCCAGCAATGAAAAAAGAAGGTTATGATGCCGATTTTTCATGCGCCATTACCGCTGCATCATCCACCGTGGGTCCAATAATCCCTCCAAGTGTCCCCATGATCATCGCTGCCACACTTAGTGGTCTGTCTGTTGGAAGATTGTTTCTTGCTGGGGCCATCCCTGGGTTTTTATTAGGCTTTGGGTTAATGATAGTCGCCTATTATATCTCAGTAAAAAGAAAATATCCAACCTTCCCTAAAAGTAATATAAGACAAATTCTAAAAGGGTTTTTAGATACCTTTTGGTCGCTCTTAATGACATTTATAATATTGTTTGGTATTATCGGGGGAATCTTTACCCCAACAGAAGCTTCGATTATCGCCGTATTCTATGCCATGCTGGTCGGTGCATTTGTGTACAAAAAATTGAATTTCAAGAACATAATGGTTATAGTTCTTGATTCAATGAAGACCTCTGCCTCGCTTATGGTCTTAATTGGCTTTGCCAATCTATTTGGGTGGATTTTAATTACTGAACAGCTTCCACAGATTATTTCGACCGAGATAAATAATTTCTCTGATAACAAATATGTAGTGTTGCTACTGATCAATCTACTGCTAATCTTAGTCGGCACTTTTATGGAAACCATTGCTGCCTTGTTGATTTTGTTCCCTATACTTTTAAAAGTTGCCATAGGTGTTGATGTCGACCCCATACATTTTGCCGTCATAGCCTTGCTGAATCTTATGATAGGCCTAACGACACCTCCACTTGGGGTGTGCCTTTTTGTATCGGCAAGTATTGGAAAAGTCTCCATTGGACAAGTAAGCAAAGCTGGGTTGCCATTCCTTTTAGTAAGTCTTCTCGTTTTGACCATTATTACGCTATTCCCAGATCTATCATTATTCTTGCCCAAACTTTTTATGGATTAAGGTTTTTTTTAACTAAAACATTAAACTCCTTGTTGTATTTTGGCGTCCGTTTACTTTAATGATTATGACGCAAGAATTCAAAATAAATTTCCGCCTCTCCAAAACAATCCTTCTTTGTCTTATATTTTTTAGCTCCTGCAAGGACAACAAGGCACAAGTTGAAAATCATGCATATACCAATGATTTGATTGATGAGACCAGTCCATATTTATTACAACATGCCCATAACCCTGTAGACTGGAGACCTTGGAGTGAGTCTATTTTGGAAGAAGCCGCTGCGAAAGACAAACTGATCATCATAAGCATTGGCTATTCATCCTGTCATTGGTGCCATGTGATGGAAGAGGAAACATTCGAAGATCCAAAAGTGGCCGAGGTAATGAACAAGGATTTTATCAGTGTTAAGGTAGATAGGGAAGAACGTCCCGATGTTGACCAAGTATACCAAGATTTTTTGCGGGGCGTTGGCTCCAGTGATGGATGGCCAGCGAACATTATTGCCCTTCCCAATGGAAAGCCCATATATGGTGGCACTTATCATACCAATGAACAATGGAGACAGGTATTGACAAAGTTTGATGACCTGTATAAGAAAGATCCTGAAGAAGCCAAGAAATATGGGGATATGGTAGCTCTTGGTATCCAAGAAATGAACATCATTGAACCTGCGAAGGATTTTGCATCGCTTACCCTGGATAAATTGGATGCAAGCGTAAATACCTGGAAATCCAATTGGGATTTGGAATGGGGAGGTGATCAAGGTGTCGAAAAGCGCATGCTCCCAAGCAATTTAAGTTTTCTTATGGACTATGCCATATTAACCGATGATAAGGATATACTTGGGCATATCGAGAACACCTTGGACCAAATTGCTGGAGGAGGCATGTACGACCATGTTGGCGGAGGTCTCTATAGATATAGTACGGATTCCCAATGGAAAGTACCTCATTTTGAAAAGATGCTGTATGACAATGCGCAGGTTTTGAGCCTGTTTTCCAAAGCTTATAAGATATTTGAAAAACCCACTTACAAACAATTGGTTTTCCAAACCATTTCGTTTTTGGAACGGGAAATGAAAAATTCGGAAGGTGGTTATTATGCCGCATTAGACTCTCAAAGTGAGGGAGAAGAAGGTAACTTCTATCTTTGGAAAGAAGAGGAATTGCAGCAGATAATTCAAGAGGATTTTGAACTATTTGCAGCCTATTACAATATTACTCCAGGACAAGATTGGGAAAACGGAAACTACATTTTACATACTCCACTGACGGACGAAGAATTCATTGGCCAAAACCAATTGACCCTATCTAACCTAAATACGCTTAAGGAAAAGTGGAAAAAGCAACTTTTGACCCATAGAGACCAGCGAGTTCGTCCCCAGGTTGATGACAAAATCATAACGTCTTGGAACGCTCTCCTCATCAACGGATTGGTAGATGCATATTCTGCTTTTGAGGACCCTAAATTTTTAGATCGGGCAAAAGCCATTTATGAATTCATTCAAACCAATGGCTATAAAGATGGGCAATTGGTGCATTCCTATAAAAAAGGCAGCAAGTGGATCGATGGTTTTTTGGAAGATTATGCATTTTTGGCCAATGCTTCCCTTAACCTTTACAGCACCACATTGGATGGCACGTATTTGACATTTGCACAAAATCTTAATCAGACCGTTATGGATCAGTTTGCTGATGAACCTTCTGGAATGTTTAGGTACAATAAAAACAGTGAACTTATTTCCAAAATTATCAAGACCAACGATGGTGTAATGCCTTCTCCAAATGCAGTAATGGCCCATAATTTATTTCAATTGGGGCATCTACACTATGACAAGGTTCTAATGAACAAATCCAAAACAATGCTTTCATCCATAATGCCCAATGTAACGGAATATGCCCAATTTTATGCTAAATGGGGAGCTTTGCTGGTCAATAATGTCATTCCTTATTATGAGATTGCGGTTGTGGGCAAAGATGCAGGGCGAATGTTGGGCGAACTGCAAAAAAAACATCTACCCAACACCTTGATCGTTGGTAGTACAGAAGATAGTGAACTGCCTTTATTTGCAGAAAGGTACACAGCAGATGATACATTTATTTACGTCTGCCGCGATAACACCTGCAAACTTCCTGTTGACAATGTAAAGGCAGCTTTAGAGCAGTTACGAAATTTTTAAACATTGGACTTGTCTGGGGCCGAAAGGGAAATCCTTTGGAATAGTTAAGGCTTTAGGTCTTTCAAAAACTGCTGTGCCAAATAGCTGTAGGTTTCATTTGAACCCGAAAAACCATTTAGGTTCTTTAAAAGTTCCATCGAATGTTCTTTGTCGGAAATAGAATCTAGAAATAGCTTCAATTGATTTTTTGTCAAGACCTTGAGCTTTCCAGAAATCTTTTCAATTTCGGAGGAAGAAGCATCTTCCAAATGCTTAAGCAGTAAACTACGACTGCCAATGTCTATATCTTCCAAGGCATTCCAAAAAGGTTCTTGTAACCTAGGAGTATTCCAAAACTCTTCCGGCAAATTTTTGGCGATAAAACCCCGTATTAAGGGAATGCTGGTTTTAAACACCTCAGCGATTCGAACATAATGTTCCCTGTACTTTGCTTCACTTAACTCTTCAAGAGCGAATAATTGATATTTAGAATTATCGCTATGGAGCATGTCAATAATTATCTCGTCGCTAATTCGAGTTTTCATGTACTCCTTTATTTCTTGCTTAACCTGTCCGTGTACCAGGTGCCATGTCAGGTAACACGAATACAAGGCTCCTGAAACTACAGATTCCTTCACCTCGGCAATGGTTGCCCCAGAGAGGGCATCTACCCCGTTTACGATTCTCTGTTTTGGTTTTTCTACGAGTTGATCAACGGTCCTACGCTTTAAAATAGATTTGTCATCTTTTAACAAGTTGTGTAGCTTAAGATAATCTTCCATCCCGAATTCATCGTGATCGTGCTTTGTAAGGGGTAAATCAGCATAGCGATCAAAACCGGCATATTCGCCCAATAGCGTCCAGTATAATCTAATATGCATAAGCTTGCACTCTCCGTCCGCACAGACAGGGGTCGATACATCGGAAGCGAACAATACAGCTTGTCCATGAGTATTTACCAATTGTACAATCTCGTGTCGGCCAATTAAATCTACTTCAATAAACAAGTCGGTATCTTTTCTTTCAAGAATGGTGCCGGGCTCCCATTGCAGTACATAGAACTCGGGCGCCTTACTCAATATATCGCCAAGGTCTTCACGAGGTGCTTTCTGCTTTCCGAACGTAGCTCCACTAAAGGCAAAGACAATGGCAATAAGGAAGATATGGCTATATTTCATTTCTTTGAATCCGGTATTTTTTCGAACTTCTGCTGTTCGATCAGGTCCAAATATTCGTCTAGATAACCTGTATAGATATCCCTTGGGTTTACATCATATTTTTTACACAATGATGCGGCAAAACCAACAGCTGCACCCATTTGTCCGGCAGTTCGCATAACCCTTGGGCCACCAAGACCCGCATGAGAACAACTAAAATTACGACCCGCCATAAACAAGTTATTTATGTTCTTTGAATACAGACTACGATATGGAATGTAATATTCAGGTGTTTTATAGAATAGGGCTTCCGAGATAAAATCCGGATTTCTTTCATCCTCTAACACGGTTTGATAGTGAACGTCTACTTCCCTTATTTCGATGACCACTCCATCAGGAAATTTACGTCCTTCTTTGGCGTCATTGAAAGTAAAGATATGATCCCCAACCAATCTTCTAGATTCCCTTTTACCTACCAAATAGGATACCCATTCCAATGTACGGTTTGCATTTTTCGGGTTCTGTTTGGCCGTATAAAAAGATCCGTATATCGCCCTCAACATATGGTCTCTTATTTCTTCAGCATCATCGATTTGATTCAAGTCATTACGGCTAAATTCCCATTGCCACTCCCCGTTTACCTCACTATGGTTTTTGGAAATTGGCAAAGCCCAAGGCACTTCTGGGAATTTTTGATTGGTATCGGATTCCTTCGAACCCCATAAAACAGAAGAGCCCATGACTGCATTATCCGCTTCTTTTGGACTCCATAATTCACCATGTTCTTCCCATGCTTCTCCATAGGTATCAGCACTTTCCCTGCCATAGGAGAATTCTGCACCGGCCCAAAATCCTATCCATCCATCTCCGGTCGAATCTACAAAGCGTGGTGCAATAAAACGAATTCTTTCACCTGATGATGTATGGCGGGCATCTACATGTTTAATGATGTTATTTTCTGCAACGGCGTCAAAGGCCCTATAATTTAGGAACAGGTCAATATTCTTGTAACTTTTTACATTATTATCTCTTTTTTGTTGATCCATTTTGGCATCTGAACTTCCATTCGGGTAATGCTCGGTGTCTATTTTCTTCAGAATGCGTTCAAAATTCCCATAAACCCCCAAGGTATGCACCCTAATTTCTTGACTGGCATTTCCGCCAAGAAAAGGACGGTCATGGATTAAGGCCACGAACAATCCTTGTTCGGCAGCAGCAATGGAAGCTGCACATCCCGCCAATCCTCCACCAACGACCACAAGGTCATAGGTTTTCATTTCTTTTGGCATATTGGATTCGGTCGTGATAGATTTGCGCCAGGTCTCCAATTTCTTAAGGGATGATGGAGGTTCCTCCATACTGGTAGAAAAATAAATGGCATCACATCTTCCGTTAAAGCCTGTCTGATCTATCAATTCTAGATACGTTTTGCCCTTTCTTATTTTGGTGTCGCCGGCATATTGCCAACCCCAACCCGAACGTGTTCCTAATTTTTTTTCAAGAATAGAGTCATTTACTTTCAATTGGAATCTTCCTGGGGCCTCCCATTGACCGGGGGCCCAATTCTGCGTACGGACCCAAACATGATACAACCCGGGTTTTTCAAATTTAATCTCGGTTTTCGCATTTCCAACAGGTTTACCCATACCATGGGCCATAAGGTACGGGGAACCCATTTGCTGCACGAATTGTGGATCCACAACCCAACCTCCTGGATTGTCAAAACTCTCTGCTTCCACTAGAACATCTTGTGCGTTCAAGTGAAAATTCAATAATAAGCAACTAGTAAAAAGTAAAAAAAGTCTCATCCAAATAATTTATATTGTATTTAATTCGTCCCTAAAATATTTAAGGGAACGGGTCAGCCCATTCCAATTCCTAAAGATATGGATTAAACCTAAATTCAATATTTATAGGATCACCAAAAATGCTGTTAATGATTTTTTCTGGAAATACCTGTGCGATGGATTATGGCTTTCTTGTTTTCTTTCGTATCCATTGAAGTACCATCCTTGACCCTATGGCCATTAACCCCTAAAAACCATTAAGTGCTATGTCATTTGGGTCAAATACACGATCAGGGAGAAATATTTGGACACATTCATCAAGTAAACCAATACTAAATGTAGCTGCGATGGCCAGCAAGGCAGGCTTGAGTATCTTTCTTTGTTGGCCTGTCCTTTCAATCAGTGCCATATGGGTGAAAATTGCCAACACGCTATATTCCATCAAATGGCTACGCTCAGACATTCCCAATCTTAGGAAGAACATGATGTACACTGCCACCAAACCCAACCAAATCGTAATTTCAGCCCTACTTGGCCGTCTTTTTATACCATGTATCACAATTATAATAATTTGCACATACCATAAGGGCTGCTCCTTACCTGATATTTTCATAGATGTCATTTGAACGTATATGACTTTGAACGGTCAAGGGGTTCATATAGCGCTGCTTCATGTAATCTACCTTTTTAGAATGATTTGTATCGGACGCCCCCCTCCATTCGGAAATATTCAACACCTTCCTTACATATTGGCTCCAGTCGTACAATTGGTATCCCAGACCATGTGCTATAGTAGTGTGATCTGTGTTGAATTCAAATTCATTCACATTTTCTGAATTGAGCAATCTTAAGTATAATCCCAGCAATTGCCAGGTATTTTTATTCTTGTACTCTGTAATATGTCCTAATTCGTGGCCTAAAACCCCAATCTGAGCATTTAAGGGAAGGTTGGGAAATAGAATGGGGGTCAGTTTAGCATTGGATTTTTTACTTATGGTAATAACATATGTCCGGTTTTCCTTTTTACGGAATGTACTCGTTATCCTTGGACGTGATGCCAACGGGGTCTTGCGTTTACGATACCTAAAAATAATTTTCGTATCGCTTAGTTCTGGATAAAATGAAAGGGCAATCAATACTTGTGGCTTTATTTCATTCGGAATTTTTTTGTGGTTCTGGTATTGGGAATATTGGGTGGAATCAAACGCACCTTCATCAAACTGCCTGTTGGGTATTTGGGCGTAACCATTTGAATGGGTGCCAATAATCAGAAAAGTAGTTACACACAAATATCCAGAAAGTTTCACTTTGAAATTACTTTTTTAGGGAAAATACATATTGTACCGTGACACTGGCTATCAAGCCCTGCTCGACATCCTTTCCGTTTGTAATGGCATTGATTTCCCTACCAAAGCCAACGGTTATGCCTATTTGCGAGGATGGATTTTTAAGGTCGAAGAAATATCCGCCCTCCAACCAGGGCTGTAGTACCAAGGTGTATGTGGTACCCGATGTCATGTTTAAGCTGTTTGAATCATTCTCCCAATCGATCCACAGGTTCCAGACATCCATGTTCAGGCCCGCTATTATTTTTCCCTTTTTCAATGGAAAATGTTTGCGATACCCTAAAGAACCTCCAAACCCCTCTCCCTTTTCCTCGTCATTCTCATCACTGAAATCTTGACGGTCCACAATATTCGCCCCCAAACGATACACCAGTGAGGAACGCTCCGTTAGGTAGTGCTCCAGATTTAGTGTAGGAATGAGTCCGGCGGGATAGAGTTGAACGGATACGCCAAGATCCGTCCGCTTGTTGTTCGTCTCTTTAACGGCGGTCTGCGAATAGGTGCCGGAAAATTGGAAAACCAAAAGTAAAAACAGGCTAAATAATTTCTGTTCCATCTCAGATCAATTTTAACTGTGCTTCCAATGCTCTATTGGCCCTAAGCATAGCCGTACCATCTTTGTAACTGAGATAGCTGTGTCCGTTCTTCTTGTTTATGGCACTGATTTCATACAATAATTTCCAATGCTTGAAGATCTCCTTCCATGCAAAAAACAGGGAATGTTTTGGGTCGTAAATATGTGTGGCCTCACTACCTGCACCATTAATTTCAATAATCTTAAAATTTTTGCCGTCCGACAACTCTTCGAGTGAGGTATGAAGAATATCCAATCTGCCATAATAAAACCCAGGTATTTGGGTACAGATGGTATTTATGGTTTTCAGCAGTCTTTCATTCATTTTGTGGGAGTCATCAATAAATTTTGCTCCTCTTGTATGGCTTCCATAAGGTACAAGAACAAATTTCTCGCCCTTTGGCAAAATAGTATTCAACCGCCCGCCATATTTCTTCTTAAGGACCCTAAGCTGAAAATGACTTCTTGGGTTTTGTTTGATCAATTGTTCCATGGAGTCCCTACCATTTCCCGTGACCGATAGAAATTCCTTGGATACGATACCGGTTATCCTTCCTGTTTTTTCATCGGGAAAACGAACATAGAACAACCCTATCTCATTGGGATATTCAATGAGTTCTTGAATCAAAAAATCATTTGAGGATTTAAGCAGATAAGATTGTAGTTCACTGCTATTCCCTATTTTTTCGACTCCAAGAGCCTTCATTCCAATATCGGGTTTTGCAATTATCGGGAATACAATTTCGGCCTTTTTAATTTTTGAAATTATGTCATTCAATGCTGAAGTTCTAGAAATCAAAATGGTCTTAGGGATATACTGGGATGGAATTATGTCATAGATCTCTTTTTTTGATTCCATGGCCATTCCCCCATTTTTAATCGTGGGGTTGGAGGCATTGAAAAAGAAAAATGACCTCGCCTTCAGTGTAAAATAGAACCACACCGGGAAAATCGGGTAATAAATGGCCTCCATGGGCCAATATTCCCAATGTGTTAACTTATACAACTTTGATTTTAGATAGTTCATTGAAATTGGTTCGTCATGTAAGCTAATGGTACCGCTATCGAATGTTTTTTGTTCTTTAAGAGGTCCAAGTGGTTCAATACTATTTCATTGGCCTCAAAAACGGCTTGGGTAATGCTGAAAGTTTTCACCTTATCGTTTCGGTTGATTACGAGACCATTTTCAAAATCGCCATCATTGTACATGTGAAAATCGATAATGGTTTTTTCATCGATATTCTCGTTGGTGGCGATAAAATTGGCGAACAAGGTTTCGCGCTGCATGGCAGCTTCCTTTGAATAAAGGGTCGCGGAAGACCAGATATAATTACACTTTGCATCCAGTTCCTTGAAGTATTTGTTGTTTCCGTCCCAGCGGAATTCAATTAATTTTTCCATATCGAATAAAACCAGTGTGAAGGGTTCGATAGTTGTTAAATCTATTTTGGTTAATTGTAAGAAAGGGTTTGCATTACTGATAATGTCCAATAGAAACAAACCCCTGCTCCTCGAATAGCTTCCTGTGGGAATATGTTTTTTAAAGGCACCATTGAGCAATACGACGACCATGCCATTTTCCTTGACCGAAAACCAGGTCCCTCCCGCTTTCGGGTCTTTGGGATAAATGATCTTACAGTCGTTTATGATTTCTTCCTTGGGCTCATAGGCTGTGGGACGCGAGGTCTGCTCGTCCCGATTGGAAGTGATAATAAATTTGTTGTTGATCGATATAAAACTTACTGTACACATTGCTTTCTGTATTGTATTGTTGAAGGTGCTACCCCAAACGACTCTGGCAATAAAATATCCGATAATTCGTTGATACCCACCTTTATCAAAGCCTTATGATGTATGGTATGTTCCAAATTGTACATGACCTCACGGTAATAGTTGGATTCCATTTTTACCTCACGGCCATCCAATCCATAATCCACCCTTACTTTTTTATTGGGTTTCTCAAGCAAAAGTTGAATTTGTGTCAATTGTTGGATCGCAAAATTTAAATCGACCTCTATCTTTTTGTTCCTTTTTCGCTTGTCATAGGAAAACGCACCCGAATCGTACCCGGCTATAAGGCATTGGTACAGTTCAATAATATGTCTTGTATGTTGCCCGATAGTAGCTTGTGAGAGTGTTTTACAGGGCTTAGGATAACAATCTGCAGGAAGTTGCAGCAGCACTTCTTTAAATTGTTCCAGGGTCTGTTGTGATGATTTGAACATGATTTTATGATGTAGTTAATTTCAAATGATTTTTATAAAGGGCGAACAGCATATACAATGCAAAGCCTAAGTAAAGACAGCCCATTATAACAGCAATGACATAATTATACTGTTGGAGGTTTTGAAATATAAATTTTCCCGCAAGGATAAAAAGCAGGAAACCTGCCAATGACCCAAGGCCTATACCCAACAGATAGAAAGAGTACATACCACGGGTCTTATCCAGCGTTTTTTTTGCCGTTAAAATACTGTTCCAACTTATCCAAAACGGAAAGTGCATTGGATTTAGAATACTCAACAACAGTCCTAAAACAAAAGAGGATTTTATCATAGGAATCAAATTAAGGCTCATACCCAGTTCTCTTTCTTCACCAATGGACATGAAACTAGTAACTGATAAATAGAGCAAAATTAGAGCGGCTAGCGGCAATGTGTAAAAGAAAACCCTATTCCTTAAATCAATCATGCCGGACCATTTCAAAGTAATCCGTACCACCAATAATTCTACCAACACTACAGCAAGGGCAAACCATAGTGCATTGCCTACATCTTGAAATACCGCAATTTGAAATGCGGTAATATTCAAGGTTCCCAGTGGGAGCGATCCCAAAAAACTGATCAGTAATCCTGACAAATATATCCGTAAGAGCTTGTTCAAATTGTCATTATTTATCTACACTCTTCTCCCGACAGTCGGGAATTATTATTCCTTACCGTAAACCGCTTTTAACGTCACTTCTATTTCTTTGGCAATATTGGTAGACGGTTTGCCACCTGAAAAGGTCACGCCAAAATTGGCAAGCACGATATTCATTTTAGAATCTAGCGTTACTTTACCGGCTTCAACGGTTATTGTTGCTTTTTCATTTAAGGCCTGTGTTTCCCCTTTAATGGTAAGGTCTCCGGCCACCTGCACTTCATAGGAGCCATCCTTGTTGAAATCAACATCATTAATGTTGCTGATTTTCCCTGTGAATTTGGCTTTGGGAAATTTTTTGGTGTCTAAAAATTTCTTGCTGTTATAATGCTTTTGCATCATGGCCTTTTCAAATTCAAAGCTCTGCATGGGCACTGAATAGACCACGTCGCCAGTTGAAGTATCAATGGTACTTACTACCTTATAATTGTTGGCCGTAATGTCCTCTATTGCGGTATGCGAATAAAAGCTTATATGTGTATCTTTGCTAATCAGTTTATTCGCTATTGGTTTAAAGGCCGTTAATGCAAATACGGTCAATACAACTGTTGTCAATACTAATTTTTTCATTTTGTTATTTTTTTAAAATTTGTTATTCTGTCTTTATTAATTAAATTATTCTCTAATTACATCACACTTTTCCATAATCACATCTTCGTACAGATCCAGGTCTTCGTCAAAACCAGCACCAGAACGAATGACACCTTTAATAGTAATGGTCTCACCAATCTGGAGGTTTTCGGCATTCTTATTTGTTTCTTTGGTAAATGTGCAGCTAACACCGGCTTTCTCTGAAGAATCTTTAAGAAGTATCACCTTTTGGTTGTTCAGATCCTCGCTTATCGCAAATACCTTGCCCGTAACGGCCAATATTTTCGAATCTCCTTCTTCCTGAAGATATTTTTCATTCGCAATATTGGCGTCAGCCAAATATTGGTTTACAATTTCAGAAGAAGATAAGCTGAAATCCGTTTTGGCAGATTGCACATCTCGCTGAGGCATATTGAACATATAGTACGCAACTCCTATAACGATCAAAAGCCCGAAACCAAGTATTGCAGTGATTATTTTGGTCCTTTTTCCCACTTAATAATTCATTTGATGCTCAAATAGACGTTCAAAAATATAATCCTGACAAGAAAGCCTGCTTTTTATTTTTTTTCATTTTCATACAAGACCAACATTGAATTATTTTGGTGATATGGAAAAGGGAGCATCTAACCCAAGAGCAACTGAAAAGAAAGAAAAGAGAATTAATAGCAATAATGGCAGTTGTGCCAATGGTTTTGTTTCGGTTACTGATAAAGAAAAGGATTAAAGTTGGTTTCCTTGAAGTAGGTGTTAGCCATTTTATCTTTATATAAAAAGCACAATACAGGCATCTCAAGCTTTTTTTTGAAAGTAACAGATTTATTTGACGACATTAAAAGCGGTTTAATTACTTAATCGTATTATAATGCAACAGGAGATTATAAATTGGTTTAATTCATATTCGGATGACCTATTTAGATGGGCATATCATAAAACATCCTCAAAAGAAGTATCGGAAGATCTTTTGCAGGAAACATTTTTATCCGCTGTAAAGGGTTTCGATGGATTTAAGAAGGACAGCCAACCCAAGACCTGGTTGTTTGCAATATTGAACAATAAAATAATCGATCATTATCGTAAAAAGTCCAAGGCCCTTGGTTTGGAGGCACAGCATGCCGAACAGAAGCTTATTAACCAAACCGATTCTTTTTTTGACAGCAACCAGCGTTGGACCTTAAAAACAGAAAATGTATTATGGGAGGAGGAAACTCACATTCTCGATGACCAAGAATTCGGGAGAGTATTAAATAGCTGTATGGGAGAACTACCAAAAAGTTGGAAGTTTGCCATTACTGCAAAATATCTTTTGAACAAGAGAGCAGAGCATATTTGTCAGGAACTGGAGGTGACGCCGTCAAATTATTGGCAGATAGTGCACAGGGCGAAATTGATGCTCAAAAAATGTATTGATTTTAATTGGAAAATGTAAATTAGAGAAGATCTTTCGTATGATTAAAAAATTAATTGGCCATATATTCTTCTCTTGCAAGCATGCCACGGAGTTGGTAGAAAAAAAACAATTTGTCAAATTGTCCCTATTGGAAAAAGTCAGGTTCAAGGGTCATATGCTAATATGTAGCGCATGCCGGTCTTACGAAAAGCAATCTGCCTTGATGGAAAAAATGTTTCATCGAATCAACAATTCGTCAATACCCGAACAGGAGATACCTAAGATGAATGATACTGCCAAGACCAGAATACTTGAAATATTGAAGGAAGAAAGTTAGACTTTAAACCTTTTGCGTTCTGTTTTCACATATGGCCTTAATCAAAGCCAAAAGTTGATTTATAGAGCAATCAATCTTACGCACCATGGGAGCCACCAATAATTTACATCCGACCTTGTTTTTTATTCCCGATATTTCTGGTTTTACCACTTTTATCAATAAAGTGGAAATCAATCATAGTACTCATATTATTACGGAGCTATTGGATATTCTCATATCGGCCAATACGCTTAACCTAAAAGTGTCGGAAGTTGAAGGGGATGCCATTTTTTTTTATAGAATCGGAAAGGAACCTTCCTTTGAAGAACTTATCAGACAGGTGGAGAATATGTTTGCCAAATTCTATCGGCATCTAAAGTTTTATGAGCGTGACAGAATTTGTCAATGTGGGGCCTGTTCCACCGCAAATGAACTTTCCCTAAAATTCGTTTACCACTATGGCATTACGACGATACGAAAAGTCGACACTTTTGAAAAGCTGTTCGGTTCAGATGTCACGCTTACCCATAAGTTGCTTAAGAATAGTATTCCTTTAGATGACTATTTGCTCATGACCTCTGCCCCCAAATTTCTTGAAGATTTTATAAAGCCGGATTGGATGGACATAAAACAAGCTAGTTCCGCTTATTCTGGGATAGGGGAAGTCCCTTTTAATTATATCTCGCTTTTACCACTAAAGTCCAAGATAGGTGAATTGTCACCACGTACTCAATTTCACCGATTTGGAAGGCCTGTTTCAGTAAGTAGGGAAATGAAGATACCGTTGAAAGAGCTTCACGGAATCGTTACCGATTTTTCTTTGCGCCCAAAATGGATCTTTGGGCTAAGGTTCATTAAGAACCCCACTGATTACCTAAGTGCGATAGGATCCAAACACCTTTGTGTTATGCCGACCACTAGCATGGAATTTGTAGTTACCGCTCAGCATATAGAAGAAGGAATCATAGAATATGTGGAGCAAAGCAACAGTATCAGATGGCTTGCTCCGTTGAACATGGTTTTTATTTTAAAAAGGAAATCAGCGGATTTATCCAGCATCGCGATGCATATCCATTATAAAAAAAATTGGGTGACCAAGGTACATCTTGACTTTCCCTTGCGCATAATGATGGCAATGGTAGCGGGCATTTCACTATTAAAACTAGAAGGCTATATTTCAAAAGCAGTAGCTAAGTGACCCCAAATAAGCCTTTAAAACCAAGCTGGGCATACACGTTGCAAAATCTATATCAAAACAAACTTTAACACTTATATTCGGAATCGGTTGTCAGGGCTTCGAATCTGCACGTCTATTTTTTCAAATCATGAATTATGCGTACCCTATTTGTTTTTTTGTTTATCGGCATTTGGTCACATCAAGGAAGTGCGCAAACATGTTGTTCCGGTGGGGTACCCCTGGCCAATAATCTGGGATTGCCCAATGAAGGCAAGGGAGTGTTGTCGCTAGGTTTAAATTATGATTATAATAATTTGAACACGCTCAATGCAGGAACCACCGAACTGGATGATAGCTCAAGACAAAGAATTACGAATTCCGTGTTACTCAATGCTGGGTATGCATTTACTGATAAACTGGCTATAGAAATGTTGTTTACCTGGGTAAACCAGTCTAGGACCATTTCACAGTTTGGAAATGAAAATTTTACCGAAACCTCTGGAATAGGTGATGCAGTGATTCTAATCAAGTATTCCATACCCAATATTTTAGGGAATCGTACAGTACTGAATTTCGGTGCGGGAACAAAAGCACCCTTGGGAAAATCGGATATTGTCTCTGATCAGGGAATTCAACTTACCGCTGATTTGCAACCGGGTAGCGGTGCGTGGGATGGTTTGGGATGGGCATCTATTTCCAAAGGGTTGAATTTTAGGCCATCCGCTACAATTTCCGGTAGTTTTACCTATAGACTTACAGGGGTAAACAATTCTTATTTGAACGATACTGCGACTTATGAATTTGGAGATGAAATTCAGACAAATCTTGGTTATACGGACCAATTCCTGCTTTTCAATACTATTTTCAACCCAGGACTGGTCTTTAAGTATAGAAAGGCTTTAGAGGATAAGATAGATGATCAAGAGATTCCCAATACCGGTGGGGATTGGATATTCGCACGCCCCGAAATAACAATTCAACTGACTCCGAATATCAGTATTAATTCCCGTTTTGAGCTACCTCTTTATAGTAACGTAGAAGGAACACAGTTAACCCCCACATCAAGGTTTTCCGCTGGCATATCATTTAAATTGAACGCTGAAAAAAAGATACTATTAAATTAAATTATAGGTTATGAAAAATATATTTGCTTTTGCTTGTATTGCACTACTGTATTCATGCAGTTCCTCAAGCACAGATGAAGAATTGGGCACCGAACAAGGTAATAACCCTTCGACGGTCAATTTGGAATGGAGCATTCCCAAATCTGAAGTTTTAGACGGTGGCCCTGGAAAAGATGGTATACCAGCATTGGTGAACCCCAATTTTGTAGAAGTCCAAAACGTAGATTTTTTGCGGGATGAAGATTTAGTGATCGGCTTTAAAAATGGCAGTGATATTAGGGCATATCCTCATATTATTTTGGACTGGCATGAAATCATCAACGACAATATCGGGGATATCTCCTTGGCCGTAACCTATTGTCCGCTTACCGGTACGGGCATTGGCTGGAACAGGATTTTAAATGGAAATGAAACCACTTTCGGAGTCTCTGGGCTTTTGTACAACACCAATTTAATTCCCTTTGATAGAGCGACGAGCAGTAACTGGTCCCAGATTCTAAATGAATCGGTCAATGGTGAATTGATAGGTAATAAAATTGATTTGATCATGTTGTTCGAAACCGATTGGAAAACATGGAAAACGATATACCCCACGACCAAAGTGGTAAGCACAATTACTGGCTTTTCACGTACCTATGGCATATCTCCCTATGGGGATTACAATACCAATGACAATCGGTTTTTATTTCCGGTCCCAAAAGATGCACGGCTACCTTCCAAGGAAAGGGTTCATGCAATCGTTGATGGAGGGGATGCCAAAGCCTACAGATTTTCAAATTTCACATCCAATAATAATATAATAAGGGACGCTTATAAGGGAAAAAACTATCTGATAGTGGGCAATGCAAATTTTATTACATCCTTTGAATTGACAGGTGAGCTATCGATGTTGAATTTTGAGTACGCTCATAATGGTTCTTCAGAAATATTGGTAAGTGACAATGAAGGTAATGAATGGAACGTCTTTGGAGAAGCCATTTCCGGTCCCAAAAAGGGACAATTTTTAGGAAACTCGGCTTCTTTTATGGGCTTTTGGTTTTCCATACCAGCTTTCTATGACACCGAGATTTACGGCAGTTAAATAAGAAGAGTATTATATGCTGTAGAATTGATTATTCTAGTTCTAACCTATAAACCAACGTTCCGTTCAGTATATGTATCAAGTAGGCCACTAGAAAGGGATGATGAACTTCCAAGTTTGAACTTACTCTGCAAAACGTTGTATACTGTTTTTGTCTTAGTCGTTTTTAAGAGCCAAATCGTTGATTTGAGGGTGTTTGTTTGTTAACAATACTTACTTTCGTAAGCTACCGAACGTCCTATTTAGAATCAAGTACTGCAAGTAATCACTGTTTCCATTCAAGAATATCTGTAATAGCTAAATGATCACCAAAATCTTTTCCATAATATACGCTATGGATTTTTTTGATTTTCATCTATTAGAAAATCAGCAGGTATCAATGGTCTGTCTTTCATTGATTTCATATTAAAGAACACACTAAACATTACCCTTGACATCTTTACCGGATTCATCATTGCTCTTATCATTCCAGAAGATGATTCCTCAATTCCATATTTTTTGTAAACCTCTAAGTTCGGATCGGCTATAATGGGAAATGGAGCATTCTGTGTTCCTGCATAATGTAAAATCTCTGTCTTTTTAGCGGCAAAAAAGGTTATGATATGAATCCCGTTCTTTTCAAATTTTGAATATTGTTTTATTAACTGATTTACTCTCATATTACAAAATGGACACGAAGCTCCTCTAAAGAAACTAAGAAGTACTTTTTTTCCTTTGTAATTGGTCATGTCTATTGTATTGCCCAAATAGTCAGTAGCTATAAAATCAATTGCGGCATCTTTTTTTCTTAGTTTTTTCATTCTTTATAATATTGCTTATAACACTCTAGTATTCTATTTTACGTTTGTAGAGGTTATAAAGTTGTTCTGGCTTCGCACCGAATCTTTTTTCCAGTAGATCTGCAAGTATACCCATTAGTTTGGCCCTACCTATTGCCAAGGTTATGATTTTGCTGTTTGGTTCTATTTTTAAAAGAGCTTTCGTCCTTTCCGTACTTCCGCCATCTACAACAATTATTTCACTCAAAAATCTGACTGAATGCAATCTTAAATAATGCAGTAGGCCCTTAATAGTTGCAGCCTCGTTATAAGCGGGAATAATAATGCCGATCATATGTTCAGGGTTGCCTGTTTAGACTCCAATCATATTCCTTGAACCTAACTTTTGATTTGGGCACTATGGTTACATCGGAATATTGGTTGATGTATTTTATTAGATCTCCGCCAAAGAAATCATTTTTGTACCACTTAAAGATCCGAGACAGTTCTAGCTTATCCCAGGTTATGGTATTATTATCTGAATTAATAAATCCTCGGGTTACAATATCTAACTGTTCATCGATTTTATCGGCGGTAAAAGCCTTATTCAATAGCTTTGGGCAGGAGGTCGAGGCACAATTGATTGCGAAATGTATCCGTGGTTCGTTCATTTTTCTGAGGATGCTGTGTTCCAATCCCCCAAGGGAAATCTCTTTACCCCCTATTTCAACTATTTCTTTGGTCCAGGCCCCATTAATATCTTTAATACTTTTTGATGGATAATTTTCTACAATTAAATTAACGGTATGTGCATTATATAAATTGATATAATAGGCCAGTTGTTCCTGAATTGACCACGTATCGGCAGGAACCTGTTTGGATAGTGTGTTCAGGTATTCGTTTAGTTCTTTTTTGTCCTGCTTAAATCCTTCGTAGTCAACTAGACCGTTATCAGCAACATGTTCATTCAGTAACCGGGCCCATTGGGAATGATCTATTTTAACCGATGAAGTTAGTGAAACAGACCTTAAACTTCCTCTTACCTCTTTTGCAGAGAGACCCTTGCCGGTTAGACCAGCCATGGAAAGCAGACCATAACGATTGTTCGTATAAATAATAGTTGATACTAACAGAATTATCCCTGTCGAAATTGCAATTTTTTTCATATAAAAGTTTTGAACACTTTTTTAAAGATTAATAGACGTAAAAAGTTGGAGAACTGACATTGTTTATTAGCTTTTTTGAAAAACGAGTACTCTATGCCTAAGGAATATGCCCACTATAAGAGACTGTTTTGAAATAGATGCTAAAAGCTAAACTTTTGCAGATGTATAGGGTCTTTCACATATAGGGTACAATTGGATTGCCGTTCCTTTATATTGGCCTTGGATATTCAATTGTCCTTAAAAAGGATGTGGAGTTTATTTCCAAGAAGCGTTAGATGTTGTCAGGAACTTTATTTGAAGCGTCTATTAAATAGAATTCTAAAAAACAAGTTATGGCTAACACCTCATTCCAAATCGACCTAAAACCGATAACCCTTGAAAAGGCCGATAAAGAGCAAAAACCTTTGTTGGAAAAGGCATTAAAAAATGTCGGGATGATACCCAATATGTATGAAAATATGGTCAACTCTCCCGGTCTTATGGATACTTACACTACGGGCTATCAACACCTAAGAAACAATAGTGGGTTTACGCCTGTAGAAATGGAGGTGATTTTCCTCGCTGTAAGTGTGGAGAATAAATGCGAATATTGCATTGCGGCACATAGTTTTATTGCGGACAATTTTTCAAAAGTCCCAAAGGAGGTTACTGATGCCATCAGGGATGGCAAAATTGTACCGGATACTAAACTTAATGCACTTTCTGAATTCAGCAAGGTCATGCTTGCGACCAGGGGCAACCCAAGTCAAGATGAAGTTGATGCGTTCACAGCTGCCGGATATTCCCATGCACATATTTTAGAAATCATTCTTGCGTTGGCGGTAAAAACGATAAGCAATTATGCCAATCACATTTTTCATACGGAAATTGATGAAGTGTTTAGTAGTAGAAAATTGCAAATGCAATAGTTTTTTTTAAAGGACATCCGTATTTTGAAATATTGTTTTTCAGGTAATCAAGCAAAGTTTATGATTTTGTTTCCAATAGCGGCCTGTGCTGAACAAAGCCGAAGTAAGATCGGTCTTACATCTTTTAAGGGACAACAATGGTCTTTATAATAAGCGTAGGGCTTGTTTTTGACGGGTTCGATAAAATGGGTAAGACCCAAAAGCTATATAGATAGGTGATATGAGAGCAATGGTCATTTCAGGGGGAAGTAGTAAAGGAGCCTTTTGCGGGCATAAGTGCGATATGTTTTTAGGCACCTCAACAGGTGGCCTTTTAGGGCCTCTTTTATCGATAGGCGAAACGGTCAGGTTAAAGTGCATCTATACCAATGTAAATCAAAAGGATATCAATTCGCTAAAAACACTAATCCAATCTGCAAATGCATACGCGTAAACCCATAGCGACAGTTTCGGTGGTACTGAATCTGATTTTTATTTATTTGTCTACCCAATTCACGACATCTCAAAATTTAAAGGGATTCATTGTGGAAAATGCCATCATCCCGATAGAAAAAATAATGGATGGTGGCCCCCCAAAAGACGGTATACCCGCAATTGATCTTCCAAAATTTTTGGACGCAACAAAATCGAAACTAAAGAATAAAAGTAAGGTATTGGGCCTCTTTCACAACGGTATCGCAAAAGCGTACCCCATATTCATTTTAAACTATCATGAGATTGTCAACGATTTTTTCGGAAAAGATCCTGTTGCAATTACCTACTGCCCATTGTGCGGCAGTGGCGTTTCCTTTGAAGCCAAAATAAAAGGTTCTTCTACAACTTTTGGCGTTTCTGGGCTTTTATACAATAGCGATGTACTTCTGTATGATAGGCAAACAGAGTCCCTGTGGTCGCAATTGATGTCGCAATGTATTTCAGGCCCGTTGGTCGGGGAAACATTACAAATGATCAATACCGAAAATACAACTTGGGAAAAATGGAAAGAAAAACATCCAAATACTTTGGTCCTTTCCCAAGATACAGGGTTTCAAAGGGATTACGATAAAAATCCCTACCCGGATTATGAGCACTCGACTTCCATTTATTTTCCCGTAAATAAACGGGACGCACTTTTTCATCCCAAAGAAAAGGTGATAGGGGTTCAGGTCGATGGAAAATTCAAGGTATATCCTTTCTCAGAGTTGAAAAAATCCAAGGGTAAAATCGTTACCGACGTGTTTCAAGGAGAAACCTTAAAAATAATATACGATATAAGGAGTGAAAGTGCCGAGATTTTGGATGATTCCGATAATCCGGTTTTGGCAATTACCAATTTTTGGTTTGCGTGGTACGCCTTTCATCCCGAAACGGAAGTATATAAGCGATCCGTAAAGAAAAAGTGATTTTTTTTGAAGGATGTTGTCAGGATTCCATTTTGTGCCGTCTCTAAGTACAGAACAACTTTATTAAACGATTTCAATATCTAAAAAATAAAGAAAAAGAAAATAGATTCGGGTTTGTTCCCGTTATTGTTTGTTGTTTAGTGTTTAGAAAGACCTAGAAGTTTGGGATATCGATATAAACTTCTCAATTCAATTCGATATCTCTCTTTTAGGCGCTATAAGATTAGTGCGGATTCCGATTACACCCCATTCGATAGCTATCCTTCCCAAGTTTAATTATTTCCATAGAATTTACGTCAGTATCATACAACCTTTGATTAAATAATTTGTCATTGGAGTCTTTCTGGCACAACAGTGATTCTAATGTAGATTCATAGCTTATCTCCCTTATAAACTGAATTAACTGGAGAATAAATTTAACACAATTTGTCAGGATGTTATTGTTAAACGTCTACTAGTGCAAACAATAATAGTAACCTAAATAAAGAATAATGGAGACCAAACTAATCCAATCGTTTATTG
Organism: Bacteroidota bacterium; assembly: GCA_024279425.1. GTDB lineage: Bacteria > Bacteroidota > Bacteroidia > Flavobacteriales > Flavobacteriaceae > Maribacter_A. The sequence continues at coordinate 168,725 of JAJRRO010000074.1, forward strand.
CCGGAATCGTGGCGACTGCCGTAATGTCTTTTATTATGTACGCCGCGCCATTGATGGGCGTTCCAAAAATGAGCTCGCCCGAAATGCTGGCAGAAATGGTGAGTATGTCAATAGCTGCAGGTTGGTTGATGCATTTTACGATAGGGATTGTTTTTGCAGCGTTTTATGTATTCCTGTTCTCCCCAATAATAACAATCAAAGGTAAACTCTCAAAAGGTGCCGCTTTCGGTTTCTTGGTCTTCGTTTTTGCACAGATAGCTATGGCTCTTATAAGCACAGTAATAAGGGCAATTCCTGAATCGAAAGAGACTTTGTTGGCCATTGTACTCGGAAGTATTATGGGGCATGTGGTTTTCGGGATTTTCGTTGCCCTAGCGGTTAAGGATTAATAACAGAACAAGGAGATAATCAAATATGTAAAATATTACGGTTTCTACTTTAAAAGTTCACTTTTTGCTGACACTATACAAAGGGTTACCTAGATTTTCATAAAACAGCTTAGACTTAATAAGTTTGACCTCCGGTATTTCTTTGTGATTAATTTTAGTAATTCTCCAAGATTGACCAAAGATTCACAAAAATTTACGAAAACGCTTTCGGCAGCATTCAATTTCATTCAAAGTACTGAGGTAATAACCTAAAAATCACGTATATATAACTTTAGTTTTTTGCGATAATTTTTTACCAAGCCTCATATTGGTTACTTCATAATTGTTAAAAAGAAGCAAATGATCTTGTTCTTTCAATAACTTTAAGGGAGTGAAAATTTCAACGCTATATTTCATTTTTTCACACCAACGGAATAACTAACTAAAGAATTAACAATTAAGTTTAAGAATCATTAAAATGATTTTCGTGAGCTGGTAGATTTTGTAAATATTGCCACCAAGTTTTTAAACGCAGTTGAACCAATGAAAAGTGGCCAATCTATTCGGAAAATTTAGCGGCTAAAGCTGTGTGCGAATCAAATAAAATCCTCTAGGCAGCAAATATGGTCTGGTACTTCATGAATTTGAACCACAACCTAAGAAATAATAATAATTTCGAATTAAAAGAACACCTTAAAAATGAATTATAAGACTACAAAATTTAAAATACTGGCATCCTTTTTAATATTTTGTCTTTTCAACTCATGTAAAACAGATCAGAAGGACAAAATAAAAGAGTCAACAAAACTCAATGTATTATTTATAGCTGTAGATGATTTGCGACCCGAGTTGAACTGCTACGGAAAATCATTTATTCAATCTCCTTCAATCGATAAACTGGCTTCCGAAAGTATGGTTTTTAACCGTGCCTATTGCAACGTCCCTGTTTGTGGAGCTTCGCGTGCTAGTATTCTTAGCGGAATGCGTCCTGCACGTCACCGATTTCTGGATTGGAAAACCTACCAGCAACAGGACATGCCAGGGGTTTTATCCATCCCAATGCATTTTAAGAATAATGGTTACAAAACCATTTCCAACGGAAAAATTTACCATCACCTCGATGATGATTCGACTGCGTGGCATGAAATCTGGCACCCGGTCATTCCTGAAGGTGTAAGTTGGAGAGACTATCAAACCCAGGAAAACTTAAAGATTGATTTAGGACCGCACGACGGTGGAAAGGCATTCGAAAAAGTTGACGGTCACGACACGATTTATTTTGATGGCAAGACTACTGCAAAATCGGTTCGGGATTTAAAACAACTCAAGCAAGAAGGCGAACCATTCTTTTTGGCTGTAGGATTTCGCAAACCGCATCTCCCATTTAATGCACCTGCAAAATACTGGGATTTATACGATAGGGAATCATTTGGATTACCCGATAGTTATATTCAACCTGAAACAACACCTTCTGAAGCTTTTCATCCGTTTGGAGAGTTACGTGACTATGCGGCCATTCCGAAAGACAGGTTTCTGAATGTTGAAGAAGCCAAAGATTTAATCCATGGTTACAATGCCTGTGTAAGTTACATTGACGCACAAATTGGTGAATTATTAAAAACACTCGATGAATTGGAACTGGCTGAAAATACAATTATCGTACTTTGGGGCGACCACGGCTGGAATCTGGGCGACCATAAAATGTGGACCAAACACTGTAATTTTGAAACTGCATTACGAGTTCCGTTAATTGTTAAAGCACCCGGCAAAACTTCCGGGCAAAAATCGGATGCCATAGTTGAGTTAATCGATGTTTTCCCCGGATTGAGTGAACTGGCAGGATTGGAGATTCCGGAAAACGTTGATGGTAAAAGTTTTGTCCCGATTATTGAAAACAAACATGCAGAAAAAGATTTCGCCATTTCAAAATTCCACGACGGAATAACCTTGATAAAAGACAAATACTTCTATACTGAGTGGTTAAACGATGAAGGTGTAGTTCGAGCAAAAATGTTGTTCGACCACAAAACTGACCCACTTGAAATAAATAATCTTATCGACCATCCTGATTACCAGACAAAAGCACAGGAATTGTCAAAAATACTTCATGAAAATTGGGGCGACTCATTTTTCGATTAAATCTTTTTAAAATCATGTCCGTATCAAAATCAAAAAATCTTATTTTCATCCTAGTAATTTTTTTTTCTGTTGCTGTTTTTGCTCAGAAGGAGTTGTCTGTCCAGTCTCCCGATAATTCATTAAATGCACAAATTAAAATTGGCGGAAATTTAAGTTTTAAGGTTGAATGCGATGGAGAGGAAGTAATCACGATTCCAAAACTTGCCATTGAACTTCAATCAGGAGAGATAATTGGTGAAAATCCACGAATTAGAAAGGTTAACAATCAGTCAGTAAAAAATGTGATTGAACCGGTTAATTACAAACGAAACTCAATTTCAAACGAATACAACGAACTGAATATTCGGTTTAAGGATAACTATTCTTTGGAAATCAGGGCTTACAATGAAGGGTTGGCTTATCGGTTTATTACTTCCCGAAAAGACAGTTTGATTGTGCTTAATGAACCAATCAGTTTTGAGTTTCCTGAAAACTACAATGCGTGGCTGGGTTATTCGCGTGGTGAAGAAAACAAGTTGTCATCATCGTTTCAGAGCGAATATGATTTCACAAAAATACCAGATGTAAAAAAAGAGGAATTCGCATTTCTTCCAATTATGATTGATCTTGAAAATGGCAATAAACTTTGCATTACAGAAGTAAACATTGAATCTTATCCGGGCATGTTCGTACAAGCTAAAGCTGAGAAATCGCTTGCTGCAAAATTTGCTCCTTATCCTGCTCTTGAAGAGTATGGCAAAGTTCGCCGGCAGTTAAAGGTTAAAAAATACGATGATTTTATTGTCAAAATCTCTGGTCAGAAAACATTTCCCTGGAGGGTTTTTGTACTTAGCGAAAATGACATTGAGATGGCTGACAATGACTTGGTATACAAATTGGCTGCACCAAGTAAAATTGAAGATATTTCATGGATTAAACCCGGCAAAATTGCATGGGACTAGTGGAGCGACTGGAATATGTCCGGTGTTGATTTTAAAGCAGGAGTTAACACAAATACCTACAAATACTACATTGATTTTGCCCACGAAAACGGATTGGAATATGTAGTACTTGACGAAGGCTGGTCGCCACCTACTGAAGGTGATATTTTTAAAGTAGTTCCTGAAATTGACCTGGATGCATTGGTTGCTTATGGCAAAGAAAAAAATGTAGGCATCATCCTATGGGCGGTTTGGAATGTAATTGATGAGCACGTCGAAGAAGCCTGTAGATTCTATTCAGCAATAGGAATTAAGGGATTTAAGATTGATTTTATAGACCGTAATGACCAGCAAGCAGTGGAGTTTGTTCACCGATTTGCTTCGATTGCTGCAAAATACAAACTTTTTGTTGATTACCACGGCATGTATCAACCTGCAGGTTTACAACGTACGTATCCAAACATCCTTAATTTTGAGGGCGTTTATGGTTTGGAAGAAGTGAAATGGAGTAATCCCAACATGCCACTTTACAATGTAACAGCGCCTTTTTTAAGAATGATGGCTGGTCCGTTAGATTACACTCCTGGAACATTTCACAATGCAACAAAAGAGAATTTTCGAGCTATTTACTCTTCTCCCATGGGACAAGGCACACGTTGCAACCAAATGGCGTTACTTGTAATTCAGGATGCCCCGTTGGTTGCTTTGGCTGATAACCCTTCAATTTATAAAAAGGAACAAGAATGTTTAGATTTTATTGCTTCCATTCCAACCACCTGGGACGACACAAAAGTACTTAGCGGAAAAGTGGGGGAACAGATTGTTACTGCACGCCAAAACGGTGATGACTGGTACATTGCAGGTATTACCAACTGGGACGAACGAAATCTAGAAATTGACCTTTCTTTTCTTCCTAAAGACAATTACCAGGCTACTATTTTTACAGATGGTGTGAATGCAGACAAAATTGCTACTGATTATAAAAAGGTAGTAACTGAATTCTTGAATACTTCTAAACATCGAGTTCACCTCGCCCCGGGAGGCGGATTTGTGATGTTATTAAAACCTGTACTTTAAACGTTTTTAAAATGAAATATTATAAACTCACTTTAAAACTATTTGCTTTTACTCTGATAGCCCTTTTACAAACAGCTTGTAGCTCATCGGGAAAGGACAGTAATGAAACAACTGTAATTTCAGAAGTGCAGTTCAACCTAAAAAATGTCCCTTTTAGCACAAAAGGTGCCGGTCTTGCGCTTTCGTACAATAAAAGAAATCCTGGACTGGGTTTAAACGATATTTCCGGGAACGGACACTTTAGCGATGGTGGACTTTTTTCAATTTCAATTCTAACTGAAAAAGACCCAATTGTACCAGAAGCCAATGCAACGGCTTCATTACTTTCCATTACTTCCAATAATAAAATTTATGTTGAAGGGTGTTTTGAATCCATCAAAATTTTCAGGTTGCGTGGGAAAGACACTCCTGTCTTATTGAATGCACTTCCGCTTGTTTTTATTAAAAGAAAAGCTGACAATGTTTATCACCTGACGCTTAATTTGCCTCACGGAACCTCACGGTATATTTTATCGTGTTTAAGTGGAGAAATGAGTTTTTTGGAAAAGGAATCTAAGTTTCGTCTTTCTCCAGTTGAGAAAGAATTTGAAATCAGAATAGAGGAAGCGGACAGCACCTGGCAGTCTTTGACATCAACATTGAGTTTTGAAGAATGTGTAAAATTAACACAACAAAAATTTGAAGAATGGCTCTCGAAAATGCCTGCGACTGCTGAGAAATATGAAACACAACGTCAACTGGCGTCCTACGTTTTATGGTCGTCAACACTCGATGCGGGAGGACAATTAAAACGCTCCGGCATGTTAATGTCAAAAAACCACATGCATTACATTTGGAGCTGGGACCATTGTTTCAACGCCATGACGTGTTCATATGAAATGCCCGATGTGGCATGGAATGAGTTTATGGTTTTGTTTGATAATCAGGATGAAAAGGGGCAAATAATCCTTCCTTTACAGACCAAAATATAGCCAAAACCAATTCTTTTCTTGAAAAAATAAAGCCTTTGGCCAAATCGAAAAGAGCTACTTTAGCACAGTTGGTCCTAAAATGGACGTTGGAACGCCCAGAAATCACCGTTGCTCTGGTCGGTGCCAGAAATGAAGAACAATCCGTTCAAAATGCAGGGGCCGCTACCTTTAGATTGAATTCGGATGAGATTGATTTCATTAATCTAGAACTTGAAAAAATTACTCCATCTTGATGGGAAATAGACATTACTTCGACAATATCCAAACCTAATAAATAGTTAAAAGTCATGAATAAAATTGCCTTGATAACCGGAGGAAGTCGCGGTCTGGGAAAAGATATGGCCATTTCCCTTTCTAAAAAAAACATAGATGTCATTCTCACCTATCATAAACAGAAATCAGAGGCGGAAAAGGTAGTTTCCAAAATTAAGTCAAATGGACAAAAGGCCTTCGCCCTACAATTTGATGTATCCCAAGTGAAATCGTTCGATGCTTTTCTTTTCCAGGTTACATCTATTCTCAAAGAGGTTTGGAATACCGACAAGCTCGACTTTCTTATAAACAACGCAGGAATTGGGGCTACTATTTCCATGGCCGAAATGACAGAAGCCGTTTTTGACAACTTCACCAATATTCATTTTAAAGGAGTTTATTTTTTGACTCAAAAAAGCCTACCGATAATTAATGATAATGGAAGTATCGTTTTTATTTCATCTGGAGCAACGAGATTTTACGTTCCCGGCTATTCTGCCTATGCTTCCTTAAAAGGAGCTATAGAAATTCTTAGCAGATATGTGGCCAAAGAATATGGAACGCGAGGCATACGATCCAATGTGATTGCCCCAGGTGCCATTGAAACTGACTTCAACAATGCGAAAATCAGAGAAAACCCTGCAATAAAAAAATACACAGAAAGTCAAACCGCTCTGGGCAGGGTGGGTAATGCTGACGATATTGGAAGTGTTGTTGCCTTTCTATGTACCGATGACGCCAAGTGGATCAATGGACAAAGAATTGAAGTAACTGGCGGCATGTTCCTATAGTAAAAAACCTTTAATTTGTTAAAGGTCATAACATCATCCGAGCAACTCCTAGCTTTCCTTTCAATCTACAAAAGCCTTCGCCTCCTGCCTAGAAGCACCTAGACCATCAATCCCCAATTCAACTACATCACCAGCCTTTAAATAACGTGGTGGATTGAATCCCAATCCTACTCCGAACGGAGTACCGGTAGAAATAATATCTCCAGGCAACAAAGTCATGAATTGACTTATATAGCTAATAGATTCCGGAATATTAAAAACAAAATCGGAAGTGTTGCTATTCTGAAGCATTTCCCCGTTGACTTTTAACCAAAGGTTCAGGTTATGCGGATCTGCAATCTCATCAGTAGTGGCAATAAAAGGACCCAATGGGGCAAACGTATCACAACTTTTACCTTTTACCCATTGCCCTTCTCTTTCCAATTGAAATGCCCGTTCACTATAATCGTTGTGCAATACATAACCTGCTACATGGTCCATTATATTCTCCTTAGATACATAGGAGGCTTTTTTGCCAATAACTACGGCCAGTTCAACTTCCCAATCGGTTTTCGCACTTCCTTTGGGGATAACAACATCATCATTTGGTCCTACAATGGCCGAAGTCGCCTTAAAGAACAAAACGGGTTCTTTCGGAATTGCCATACCGCTTTCTTCTGCATGTTTGGCATAATTCAGTCCGATGCATATAATTTTTGACGGTCTACATAGTGGTGCTCCCAAACGAATTTCATCCGTTATAACTGGGCAAGAACCTTCATTCGAAGCCAACCACTCCTTTAAATCATCAATGCCAGTACCGCCAAAGAAATCCTCATCATAATCTTGGCCAAAACCAGAAACATCAAGTCTGGTCCCATTATCCAATTGCACACCTGGCCTTTCATTTCCTTCAACTCCAAATCGTATTAATTTCATCTCTTAGTATTTATATTTTTTTTATAAGTCAGATGCAATAAACTATTGACCATTTTCGATTGATATCAACCTAATTGCCATAGTTCATTTCACATTTTAATTTTTTAGCGACTTAATTACTATTTAATTTCATGAATCCACCATCTATGGGAAAGTCCGTTCCTGTGATAAAGGAGGCTTCATCAGAGCATAGGTATAAGGCCAAATTAGCTACTTCTTCTGGCTTACCCATTCTACCAATAGGTTGGCTAGCGGATAGTTTTTTAAACATTTCATCTTCCCTCCCCGGATAATTGTTTTTTATGAATCCGTCTACAAAAGGTGTGTGGATCCTTGCCGGAGATATGCTATTGCATCGAATTCCGTATTGCAGGTAATCCTTGGCGATAGAATACATCATGGTAAGCGCCGCACCTTTAGACATTGAATATGCAAAACGATCATTGATCCCTACCGAAGCGGCAATCGAGGCCATATTTAAAATTACACCCCCTGTCTCTTTCATACTTGGAATCACTGCATAAATACAATTATAAACACCCTTGATATTTACATTATAAATTTTATCCATATCAGCCTCTGTAGTATTCTCAACATTACCGATATGAGCAATTCCTGCATTATTAATAAGTATGTCAATAGAGGTATCCTTTCCAATGGTCTGGACAACATTGTTGACTTCCGATTGAACGGCTATGTTACATGTATGGGCAAAGGCTTCACCATCATTCTTTTTAATTTCAGAAACGGTTTCAATAGCGTTTTCCGAATTGAGTTCCAAAATATGAACTTCAGCTCCCTGCTCTGCGAGGGTATTTGAGATTGCCCTTCCAATACCACTACCCCCCCCTGTAACTATTGCCACCTTTCCTTGAAGATTAAATTTCATTTTGTGTGTTTAGTTAATTTTAAAAAATAGGTCCTACCTACTTTATTCTGTTTTTAAGTCCTTTTGAATTGTGTCCGTATCTACAAAAAAAGCATTAACATCTTCTTTTATCCCATTATCTATCAATAAATTGGGCTTAGCCTTCTTCAATTCATCCAAGGAGCCTTGGGTAATTCCAGTTTTCCAAAGGTAAAGACTTTTAAGATTCTGAAGGCCTTTAAATACCGAAATACTTTTGTCACCAATGTTGGTTCCGTATATTTTTAATAAGCTCAGTTTAGTCAAGTCTTTTAATTTATCCACATCATTATCCGTTATAGGGGTACGGTCAATTTCCAACCATTCCAGATGTACACAAGAAGAGATCATTTCCATTTCTTTGGAACCTATTGGCAGTGCACTTAGGTCTAATTCAACGATGTTGTTCGCTATTCTATGTAAATCCGTAATGGATTTAGGGTCATGCTCAGGAGAAAGAAAAACATTGATTTTCAATGCATCGGAATGGCTTGCAATTCTCTTAATCGATAAATAATCCGACGACAAGTTCATGATTGTGCTATCGGCCACTTTGGGAAGCGCTGCCCATTTATCCATGGGGTCCGGTTCCATTAACTCTTTCACTAAGGCCACCAAGGGTTCTCCCTTTTCCAAAGCATCGAGCCTAAGTGTATCTGAGGCTCCTAGTGCAATCCATCGTTCTAAAATCCGTATTTCGGTTTGGTCCAAAGGCCTCTTGCCTTCTGGTGGCATATGCTCTTCGTCTTCAGGAGATAGATGTAAGCGCATAATCATCTCGCTCTCCTTCGGATTACCAGGAATAAGGATATTTCCAGATTCACCTCCTTTTAAAATTTCTTTCAAATTGGTCATCAACAATTCTCCCTTTTGTTTATTGGGGTTGTGACAGGAAACACAATTGTTCTCCAATATACGATTCACCACATGCTTATATATTAGGGGATTCTCAGGTATTTTTTCTTGTTTTTTACTTGAAGGTAGTGCTAAGAAGTCTTCTCCGTGTGTTACCATACCCCCATAATGACCTGTAAAACCGATTAATACTATCAACAGTACCTGAAGCCCTTTCGTATACATTTCCTGCCCCAACTTGATCTTATCCAGCCAAAACCATAAAGCTGAAAGTAGCGCCACACCAGCTCCTAACCATTGGTGCCACAAAAGTAAATCTCCTTTAGCCGAAACTTCGGTCCCTAAAAAAAATCCTGAAATTGCTGTTATTAAAGCTGTAATACAAGCAAGTGTCAATAAGGGATAGGGAACATTTTTATTTGTCAGACTTATTAGAATAGCGCCCAAGAGCAAAACTATTGGAAAGTGCAATAGCACTGGATGCCAACGCCCTAACCATGCAACCAGAACCGGAAGTTCCAAAAAAGAATCAAATATCAGGCAAAATACAAGGAATACAGATAGGCCAAAAATAGTATAGTCTACCCAATGGCTTTTTGTTTTTAAAGTCATAAACTATGCTAATAAATCTTTAATGACATTGCCTGCAACATCTGTAAGTCGAAAACGGCGACCTTGATATTTATAGGTCAATTGCTCATGATCAAGACCGAGCGTATGCATTAATGTGGCATGAAAATCATTGATATGGACCGGATTTTCAATGATATTATACCCAAATTCATCAGTTTTACCATAATTCAACCCTGGTTTAATACCTCCACCGGCCATCCAGATGCTAAACGCTCTGGGGTGATGGTCCCGCCCATAATTGGCAGGATCAAACTTACCTTGACAGTAATTGCTTCTGCCAAATTCACCGCCCCAAATAACCAAAGTATCTTCCAACATACCTCGCTGTTTCAAATCTAAAACAAGGGCAGCCGAAGCTTGATCGACATCTTTGGCCTGACCGGCCATTTCATTATGAAGATTACCATGTTGATCCCACCCTTGGTGGTACAATTGAATAAACCGAACACCATTTTCCGCTAATCTTCTTGCCTGCAAGGCATTAGCAGCATAGGTGCCAGGTACTTGACAGTCCTCTCCATATAGTTTTACGATCGATTCAGGTTCTTTGGAAACATCCATCACATCTGGGACAGACATCTGCATACGATAGGCCATTTCATATTGCGCTATGCGGGATTCTATCTCATCGTCGCCGGTTTCGACATGGTGTAATTTGTTAAGCGACGACACATGATCCAACAAATGTCGTTTATCTGAACGTGAAATGCCATCGGGATCGTTTAGATATAGTACAGGATCCTTTCCTGAACGCAACAAAACACCTTGATGTTTTGAATCTAAAAAACCGCTGGACCATAATTTGGAATATAGTCCTTGACTATTTCCTTTACCCCTAGATGTCAACACAACAAAGGATGGTAGGTTTTTATTCTCACTGCCCAAACCATAACTCATCCATGAACCCATACTTGGGCGCCCTGAAATCTGACTACCGGTTTGAAAAAAAGTAATAGCCGGGTCATGATTGATGGCCTCGGTATGCATACTACGAACAATACATATATCATCCGCTATTTTGGCAATATGTGGAAAAAAATCACTCACCCAGGCACCACTATTCCCATGCTGATTGAATTTTACCATAGGTGGCATGAGAGGAAATTTATCCTGACCAGAGGTCATACCTGTTAATCGTTGCCCATTTCTAACAGATTCGGGCAAATCCTCACCCATTCGTTTACGCAATGTAGGTTTATGGTCAAAAGTCTCCAATTGCGAAGGTGCGCCAGCTTGAAACAAATAAATGACCCTCTTGGCCTTTGGGGCAAAATGTGGAATTCCCAATGGCATATCTGTCAATTCCTTAACTCCTCCTCCTTTAAAAAGGTCAGGTATCAAAAGTGACCCCAGAGCCAACGATCCTATACCCACACTCAATTGGGAGAAAAAATGTCTTCGGTTGACTTTTAATGGATTTTCAGCATTTGTTTTGTCTTTCTCCATAGTCCTTATTCTTTGGTGATGGTTTCATCCAAATTATAAATTACCTGCACCGTTAACATTAGGGCTGCAGTTTTATCCAATTCGGTCTTCAATTGCTCATATTCACCAACAGAAACCAGTTTTTGGGCATCTTCAGGTTCGTTCTTAAACTTATTTATGGCATCCTTATAGTAACCATCCAACAGCTTCAATTCTTTTTCTCCGGGTTCACGAACTAAAATCCGCTGAAATATTGAACGCACAATCTCTGGGTCTTCATCATGGGAAGCAAGTGCCCGCTGTGCCAAGACTCTTGCTGCCTCCAAAACTTGTACATCATTTTGCAATGCTAAAGCCTGTAAGGGGGTATTCGTTTTTTGCCTTCGTACTTCACAGAAATCTCGAGTAGGCGCATCAAAAATCGACATACTTGCAGGGGGCAATGTTCGCTTCCACAACGTGTATAATGACCTACGATATAGCTTATCCCCTTCATCTCTGACATAGCTGGTCAAAACACCTCTGTTTCCGCCAGCATTTGTTTCTTCCCAAAGCCCTGGCGGCTGGTAAGGCTTAACACTTGGCCCTCCTATTTCCTCATTCAATAATCCACTGCTGGCCAACATATAGTCCCTGATCATCTCTCCGCTCATTCTAAATCGTTGGGCCCTCGCCAGGAATTTGTTCTCAGGATCTGCAATCTTCAATTCTGGAGTAAACTCTGAACTTTGTTGATAAGTGGCAGAAAGCATGATTTTTTTTAATAGATATTTAATATCCCAATCATGTTCCATAAAATCAGTGGCTAACCAATCTAGAAGCTTAGGATGTGAGGGCAGGCTCCCTTGAACTCCAAAATCCTCGGCAGTTTCTACCAAACCCTTTCCAAATACCATTGCCCATATTCGGTTTACAAACACCCTAGCCGTTAAAGGATTGTTTTTATCCGTGACCCATTTGGCCAATCCCAATCTGTTTTTAGGTAAATTTTGGTCAAAAGGATAAATGGCCATTGGCGCACTGGGTTGCACCGTATCTGTAGGCATATCATAATTTCCACGGTTCAATATAAAGGTATCCCGTGGTGCAGAATCATTCATGACCATTACATTTATACTTCCCCCTTTTTCCATATTGATAAAAGATAAAACCCCTTCGGTTTCCTCATCGGTTATAGTCATGAAAGGAGGATCTGCAAAGAATTTTTGCTTAGCGGCTTGAACGGCATCCATTTGCAACCCTTTCTCATCAACTTGGTTGAAGAATGAAAAAAGTCCGTAATACTCTTCCTGCGAAATATCATCATATTTATGATTATGACACCGTGCACATTCCAAGGTAAGACCAAGAATCCCCTTCCCCAATGTATTAGTCCTGTCCAACACATAATTAATCCTGTATTCCTCTTGAATAACCCCACCTTCCTGAGTGATAGGGTGATTCCTATTAAATCCCGAGGCCAATATTTGCTCCTTTGTTGCATTGGGAAGTAAATCCCCTGCTAATTGCCATACCAAAAACTCATCGTATGGCAAATTCTTATTAAAGGCATGTATAACCCAATCACGCCATGGCCACATGGTACGGTAACTGTCATCTTGATAGCCATGGGAATCTGCATAACGGGCGACATCAAGCCAATTTTGGGTCATTCGCTCGCCATACGCCGGAACTCCCAAAAAATGGTCAATAACCTCTTTAATAACATTGTCTGCTTCACCCTTAACAAGCTCCTTTACATACTCGGGTTTCGGGGGAAGACCCGTCAACTCCAGACTGATTCTTCGTATTAAAGTCTCAATCTTTGCCTTCTTTGAAGGAACCAGATTATTCTCCTCTATTTTTTTTAGAATAAAATAATCAATCTCGTTCTCGGGCCATCCTTTGTTTTCAATAACTAGAGGTTCCGATTTCAAAGGAGCAATGAACGCCCAATGTTTTTGAAACTTGCCGCCTTGCTTTATCCATTTTTTTATCAAACGTTTTTCGTAAGAATTCAGTTTTAGTTTTGAATCGGGGGGTGGCATCATTTCGTCCGGATCATCCGATATCATATTTAGGTAAGCAACACTGCTATTGGGTTTACCCGCAACTAAGGCAAACTTTCCCGGGCTCTCTGGCAATTCCGAAAATGCAGAACTCTCAATATCAATACGCAGCCCAGCTTTACGTTTATTGGCATCTGGACCATGACAGGTATAACATTTATCAGAAAGGACTGGTTTAATATGAAAATTGTAATCAACCTTATCAGGCAATTCAATACTGGCAGAACTATCATTTTGAACATTGAAAACTCCCTTTTTTATAGAAAAGAGTAGAGCCGTAATAGATATGAGGATGACAAATAATAGCGCTTTTTGCTTCATAGCCCGTTGGGTGGAAAATGTATCTAAGTAATCCGCCTAAAGTTAATGAATTCCATCCATATCCAAATAGCCGCAATTCAATTGTTATAATTGAAACAAATTATTTATTTATCAAAAACTTTTTGAATTCAAGGTTATGCCATTGCTTACTATTATTTTTCATGTTCTCGACCAAAAAGACGTTCAAACCGGCTATTTCCTTAATTTTTTCTTTCGCCTTTTCGATACCCATTACACTTAAGGCCGAAGCATAAGCATCAGCCTTGGTTGCATTTTCAGCAATAACACTTACCTGAATACTTGTGGTCAGGGCCATACCTGTCAACGGATTTACAATATGGGAATATCGTATTCCATCAATCTCAACAAATTGGTATACGTCTCCAGAGGTGGCCGCTGCGGCGTTTTTAAGTTTTATTTTTTTCACTATTTCATCACCCTTACCATCATAATACGAAAAAGCAAGTAACCAATATGGTCTACCTGGGGGTGGGGCGCTTACTCTAATGTCCCCACCCATATCAATTAGAGCGGAGGTAACACCATTTTTCAACAGGATTTTAATCACTTCATCAGCGGTAAAGCCTTTGCCAATTCCGCCCAAATCCAATTGTAAACCTTGTTTTGCCAAGCGAACTGTATTTTGCTTTGGAAAAGTAATATGTTGATACCCAACTTTCTCCTTGGCGGCTTCCAAGTCTGAAGGTGTAGGTTTTATTTTTGATTTTCGAGCTCCCCTCCAAAGCCGAATCAATGGCCCTGCGGTAATGTCGAACATACCATTGGTTTTCTCTGCAATCTGGACAGATTTTTTGAGAACTGCATACAAATCATTACTGACGGTGACATCCCCAATGCCTTCATTGGTCAGCTTATTAAGTTCACTATCTTCAATGTAATCGCTTAATACGTTATTTAGGCCATCAATTCTTTCGAAAACCAGGCTTGAGACCGAATCGGCCTTTTGCTGGTTCACTGTGTAGAAAACCAACCTAATTTGAGTACCCATTTGTTGGTATTTGTACTCAAATCTCACTTGGGCATTTACGACATAATTGGAGAAAAGTAAAAAAAAGACACATAAAACCTTTCCCAGACCTGATTTCAGTGAAAGGGTAAATCTCTTTTTTGGAATATTACTATTTTGCAAAAACCAAATCGAAATTTATAACGACATCATCACCAACCACAATGGAACCGAACATTGCCGTCGGAGGTTCCATACCATAATCCTGCAATGTTATCTTATGATTTCCCTTTATTTGCAACTTACCTTCGGACCTCGCAATTGTAGTTATAACAACGACTTCCTTTTCAACACCGGCAAGGGTTAGTTTGCCTGGAATATTTTGGTTGTTCCCTTCAGAAAGATTTATGCTATTGGCCGAAAAAAGCACTTTAGGATGTTCTTCCTTTTTTAGGGCATTGTGCGTCTTTTTATCCATAGTGGCCCCGCGTGGACTTATTAGGCTTGCTACCTCTACTTCAAAAGAAATTTCCTTTATGGCATTTCCTTCAAGTTGCAATGCTCCTGTAAAAGTATTGGCTGTAACCGACCAATCATGCAAGGAAGAAGTCCCATCTACCGTCAAAACACTTTCAGAGGATAGTTCATAATTATCTTGGGGAAAACCCAAGGACATGCCAAATAATACAAGTAATGTAAATAGTACGTTTTTCATTTTATAATGTATTAATCCTACTTCACTAAAGCTTTCATCCAAATCATCCTTCATCAAGGACCATTTGCCAGAATTTATTCTGCTCCTCAGCACTGGGTTGATCTTTAGGACTAACCAGTCTAAGACCTACAAAATTAGAATCTGTAAACCACCAAAAACTCTTGGGAATCTGGGGGTCTCTTTTCTGCAGTTTTATGTTCGAAGCCAGTCTTGCTGCCGAACGCAAATTTTGGGCATCATCGTCCCAAGAACCTCCCCGGATAACCCTAGGATGGATAACCATGGGCATCACCCAAGGGTTTTTCTCCTCCATTTTTGCATAGGCATCCGCTTTATATTGATCCAAGGTCCACTCGGCCGCATTACCATGCATATCGTACAATCCCCATTTATTGGGCAATTTGGTACCCACTTTGGCATACTTGCTATTTGAATTTTTATAGTACACCGCATATTTTGACAATTCCTCTTCCGAAGCCCCAAATTCATACATAGTCTTAGATCCAGCTCTTGCTGCATATTCCCATTCTGCCTCAGTCGGCAACCTGTAAAAACGGCTCGTTATATTGCTTAACCACTTACAGAATACCAATGCTGAATATGTTGACATACTCACCGCAGGAAAATCATCTTTCCCCATGCCATACGATGGGTCTTCATAGGGTGGACTCGGCCGTGTAATAGCATCAATTGTACTAAGTTTATCGGCATCCAAGCTTTCGAACAATTCTTGGTTTTGTTTAAAAAAGAGTTCAAAAACGCTCCATGTAACTTCATATTTGCCCATCCAAAAAGCATCTAGGGAAACATTTTTTTGTGGCCCTTCATCTGCTTTTCGATTGGGTTCATCCGAAGGACTTCCCATTACAAACTGTCCAGATGGTATCAGTACCATATCAAAGGACTTATTGGCCACAGGAATGGTCTCCGTATACACTTCGTTAGATTCTTCGTTGGAAACTGCACTTGGTGTTTCCTTTGAAACTTCGCTGGCCACCTCCTTAACGGGATTTGTAGATTTTATCGTAGCTACCGATGATTTACAAGAAAGAAATCCGGTTGTGGCGATACAAATTGCTAAAATAAAAGATGGGATTTGGAGGTTTTTCTTTGGCTCGATATTCATTACTAAAATTTTAGTAAAATTATTAAATTCCCAGGTTATAAAATAACAAACTTGTCTTTATATTTTAACCTTTCTTAAGGGTTTTGTTACTATCTAAAAACGCAAAAACCAATCCGACCAGGCAATTCAATTAATATTGTAAAGCCGTTATTGGCCTAGGTTTTTTACTAGAAAAGCAATGAGCTGATTGTCGTCGCTTTGAACTGTAACTTCTATAGGATTGCAACATACTTCACAATCCTCAACATAGGTTTGTCGTACTATGGATGAGTCTATCAGCATCGATATTTCCTCCCAATCCCGATAGCAATCGGGAGGCATTGAAAAAAAATGCTCGAACATAATCTACAGTTCTACATTCAACAACTGCCCTGTTAATTGCAATAGCCGAAGTTCCGCCAATTTAGCATCGTATTTGGCCAAATTTTTATTCGTCTGGGCATTCAATAAATTTATCTGCGCCTGTCTAAATTCAATAGATGTAATTCTTCCCAATTGAAACTGCTCTCTAGAGCGCTCAAAATTATTTTGGTTCGTAAGAACGTTTTGTTCTTGAATATGGAATATTTTTAATCGATTTTCATAGATTGCAAGCGCATTTTGAATATCACGATTAACTTCCAAATTTACCTGCTCCTTGAGCAATTCTTGATTTTCAAAGGCGATTCTTGCATTTCTGACACGTACCGTTGTACCTCCACCATCAAACAGGTTCCAGGTAAGACTGGCTCCCAGTCCAAGATTTAAACTGTTTCTATTGCTCCCTGGGATTATTTGACCGGGTAGAAAAGAAAAGTTGGCGCTTTGGTTCAAATTCCACCCGTAAGACCCATTTAGCCCTATGGAAGGCAAATAGCCCGACTTACTAACTTTAATATCATAATCATTGATCGCCAGATTCCTATCGGTTTGCAAAAGGCTAATGTTATTCTGGGAGGCTTGAGACATATAATCTACCAATTGTAACCTAGGAATAAAAGAAATAAGGGTATCTACCTTGTAAGTTTCCCTAATATCCAGATTTAATATAACATTCAGATCTCTTTTGGTGTTTTCCAAAAGCTGACGCATATTCATTAAATTAATGCTGTCATTGGTAACGTCTACCTGTGCATTTAAGATATCTAATTTGGTATTTTGCCCGTATTCAAAAGAATATTCCGCTCGTTTGATTCTTTGAGTGGAAATCCCCAATGCCTCTCGCAACACTTTTTCGTTTTGGGTTAGCCGAGCCACTTCATAATAGACACTGAACAATTGTAGTATGGTATTTTCAATGGTTTCCCGAGCTTGCAATTCGCTTAATTGGTATTGCTCCTTTAAGCGTTTGTAATTATACAAACGTCCCATTCCATCAAAAAGGGTGTAATTTAAGTTCAGTCCGGCATTATACGTCTGTGACTCTGCGTCATTAATTTCCAGATCAACCCTCGGGTCACCGTTGCTGTCAATTTGCCCTGGATACGTGGTGGTACTGTTCAATTCGTTATAATTGGCTCCTGCCGTCCCTGTTAAAGTTGGCAAATATCCCGAGTTTAGTATGCTCGCATTATTCTCTGCAACTCGAATTTGATTTTTGGCAACCAAGATTCCAAAATTGTTCTCTAAAGCTACATTTACGGCATCTTCTTTTGAAAGTAGCTTTTCCTGTCCGGTAAGCACTGTACCAACAAATACTAAAAAGATGGGGGTTAAAAGTCTATTTCTCATTCTGTTTTACCTTCTAATTCTTTGAGAGATTCTTAATATGTTTTTGATGTGGCGGCACTATTTTCATGAGAACCAGCAATCGACTTTGCCATTTCTCCTTCCAAAGACAACTCCTCTTTTTGTTCTTTAATGGCTCGCTCAACTTCTTCCTTAGTGACATCATTGCCTGTAACCAACCATTTGGAGCCTACCTTCATTTTGTTGCTAAACGAAAGGAATATCGGTAACATCAGCAGGGTAAGGATCGTCGCAAAACCAATGCCATAAGCAATGGAGATAGCCATAGGTTTTAAAAATTGAGCTTGTCTGCTTTTTTCTAGCAGCAATGGTGCCAGTCCCGCAATTGTGGTAATTGATGTTAAGAAAATAGCTCTAAACCTAGATCTACTAGCCTCGAACAAAGCATCGTCGAAATTCATACCTTGTCGTAAATTCCCATTGAATCTACCTATAAGGACCAGTCCATCATTTACCATTACACCCACTAAAGCTATGATTCCCATCAAGGATATAAAATTAATTGGAAAACCATGAATCCAGTGGCCCCATGCGACTGCTGTAACACTAAAAGGGACTAACAATATTAACATCAACGGTTGGCTGAAACTTCTGAAAGTAAATGCTATGGTCAAATAAATTAATAACAATACTGCTATCCCAACAGGCTTAAAAGACTTCATCATTTTATCAGCTTCTCTATTTTGACCCTCATAAGACGGGGTTACCGAGGGATATTTTGATAAAATTTGCGGCATAATATCATTTTGTATTTCTAGCATGATATCCGTGGCACTCGTTGTTTTTTCATCTTTTAGGTCAGAAGAAATCTGTATTTCCCTTTGACCTTTCAAATGGTTTATGGCCACATCACCTCTTTCAATAGAATACTCCGCTATTTCCTTTAAAGGAACTCTATTACCGGCAGGGGTAACTATCCTCATTTCATCCAAGTCTGAAATAGATGATCTATTTTCACGATCATAACGTACCCACACTCGAATTTCATCCTGCCCCCTCTGGAAACGTTGCGCTTGGTTCCCAAAAAAACCGGCGCGAACCTGATCCATTATTCCTCTCAAATCCAACCCCAATAAATAGGCATTTTCCTTTAATACCAGTCTAATCTCCTTAATACCTTCAGGGTCATTGTCTGTAACATCCTTTAGAGCAGAATTGTTCAACATAGCAGTTTTCAATTCCTTTTTAGCCGCCTTAAGTTCTTCTATATTATTTCCTAATAAAGAAACCGATACCGGATCACCACCAAAATTACCCCCTGAGCCATAAATCAAACTTTCAATGCCAAATACTGGCCCAACCAATTCCCTTAAGCGATTGGATACCATATCCGAACGCACAGCATCAGGGCGTTCCTCACCAGGTAAAAGATTAATGGTCAATGTGGCCGCCGAGGAACCGGGTCCAACATTCCTAATCACGTTTTCAAATAACGTTTTATTTGAATCTTGTAAATACTTTTCCGTTATCTCCTGATTTACGATTTCGGCTTTATCCTCAATGAACGAAATTATTGAATCAGTTACCTTTTCGTTGGTACCGTTAGGCATTAATAATTCAACAACGACTCTATCACTTGCCACTCTAGGAAAGAAAGAGGTTCTGATGATTCCACCTCCTATCGAACCAAGAGTGAGAATCAACAACATAGTAAAAATTCCGAATGACAATAATTTATATTGCATTACAAATTTGAGGGTTGGGATATAAAGATTATCCCTCATCCATTTCATAAAATCATCGCCCAGCTTATTTATTATCCTAAGTTGGGCAAATGCCTTGGCTATTCCCGTTTTTTCCTTTTTTTCAATAGGCCTAAGTGCTTTTGAATGTGCCAAATGTGCTGGCAAAATTATTAATGCCTCTACAAGTGATACAACCAATGTGAGAATTACAATAACAGAAACCTCACCAAAAAAGTCTCCAATTCTTCCATCTAAAAACAATAAAATTGAAAAAGCCAAAATAGTTGTAATAATTGCTGATATAATCGGTGGAATCACTTCCATTGTGCCATCTATAGCCGCTTGTATGGGCGACTTTCCTTTTTCATAATGTTGATATATGTTCTCGGCAATTACAATACCATCATCAACAAGAATACCGATTACGATGATCATCCCAAATAGAGAAAGAATATTTATGGTCACATCAAAGAACCCCGCAAAAATGAACATCCCCAAAAACGCAATTGGCAATCCAAAGGCTACCCAAAAAGCCAAGCGCGTATTCAAGAAAAGAGAAAGGAATATCAATACCAATATCATCCCCATAATGGCATTCTTTGTGAGTAATTCTGTTCTTTGATTCAACGTTTTTGATAAGTCGCTCACTACATTAAGCTGTACATTATTGAACTTTTGATTAAAATCCGAAATGTAGTTTTTGACCTTTTCTGCCGAGCCAATCAAATCTTCCGTATTTGTACTTGATATGGATACGTTGACCGAAATGTTTCCATTGAAATATGACGCATTTGGGGTTTCAGAAAACCTATCTCTTACGACGGCCACATCACTTAAACGAACAGTTTGACCATTTGGATCGGCCTTAATGATAATATTTGACAATTCGTCTCCATAATACGATCTGTTTTTTGCCCGAATTAAATATTCTTCGGCGTTTGTTTTAATATTACCTCCCGTCACCAAAATATTGGCATTTCTCACAGCCAAAGAAACATCACTGAAAGTGAGGTCATAAGCTAAAAGACTATTTTCATTCACAGCCACTTCAATTTCCTCCTGAGGATAGCCAGTAATCGTAATTTGGGAAATACCGTCAATTGCCCTAATGTCATTCTCAATTTGACGTCCTATCTGTTTCAAAGTGACCAAAGGAATATCTTCGCCACTTATAGCAAAGCTGATAGTTTGGCGTATCACTTCTAATTTTGAAACCACTAATGGTTCCATTCCTGTAGGGAATGTAGGCACTCTATCAACCGCGTTCTTTACTTGTAGCAACATGAAATCTACATCCCTACCTCTCTCAATTTCAACTCTAATGTTCCCACTATTCTCTCTAGAAGTCGAAGTTACACGATCAATCCCCTCTAACCCTTTAAGATTGTCCTCGATTTTTAGAACAATACCCTCTTCAACTTCTTGCGGAGATGCTCCCGGATAAGTTATAAGTATTGAAATATTCTTTGAATCGTTCAGGGGGAAAAATGAAGACTTTAATGAAAATGCCCCCATTATACCAAAAACTGCAAATGCTATTATAATAACATTAACCGATACATGGTACTTTATGAAGTATGCGATTACATTTCTCATTAGTTCTTCGCTTTGTTTGGTTCATCTTTATTCTCGATTCCCTGGTAAACATTTACAAGCATACCTGAATAAGCCCCCATCATAGGTCTTGTCAGAATCATGGTCTCATCAGGCACATCTTTAAGTACAACTTTTTTATCAGAAAAATAAACAGGCCTAACATCGATAACATCTAGAAGTGAATCACGGACTACAAAAATTTTATCATCTTCAAGTAAAAGGTTTCTATCTATTTCAATGGCATTCGTTTCCGCCCTGGCATTTAACCAAGCCTCCAAGTACATACCTTCCCTTAGATCAGCATCTTTTACCTCAATAAACGTCTTTATAGTTTGGGAGGCCTGATCAACCCTTCCGTTGATTCTGGCAACCTTGCCATAATAAACCTTGGTCTTATCAAGATTGGTCAATTCTACCTGTTCCCCAACCTTAAGCAAGTCGCTGAAGGTTTTACTCACTGAAATCTCTAACTCATAAACATCGGTATTTATAAACTCCCCCAATTTTTGACCTGATCTTATCAACGTACCTTCAGTTACCAATGCATCTGTAAGCACTCCACTAAAAGGTGCTGTAATTCTATATTTAGCAAGTCTTTGCTCCAAGTTTTTGACATTATAGTAAGTTGTTAGAATGCCACGCCCTGTTATAAAGAATTTTTCTTTTTCTGAACTCATTTCAGGAAGGGTTGGGGTACTTTTACCCATATCAAATCCGCTAAGATAAGTTTGCCATTTGGGAAATATATCTGGATAATCCAAACGCAAATCAGGCATTATCGAGGTAAGTTGATTGTAAAGGTTACTTTTCGCTGATTGTACGCTGGAGGCATACTCCGATGCATCTATTCTTATAATGGCCTCGCCCTTTATGTATGCTTGCCCAGTTCTAAAAAGTTTTTTGCCCCTTTTGAACACCCCTTGAACCTCAGCATAGAGTTCCATACGTCTTTTGGCAATCAAATTCCCATTGGCGGGTACAATAATCGGCACCGTTCCGTTTTGCACTTTTTCAGCAAAAACGGTCTTAACCACTTTTTCTGCACTGGGTCTTACACTACTCTTACTATCCACGATCATTTTTGCAAAAAAAACTGATGCAACAATGATCAATACTCCCAAAATGCTTAAAATAATCTTTCTCATCTGGTAATTTATAATTCGTTTGTTTTTTTGAAATTTAGTTGAACTTTTTTCAATGTCTCAATCAGCAGCTGCTTCTCTGCATGACCTATACCATTTTCTATGTTAAGCAATACTTTTTTTACCACAGGAATCAATTCTTTAAAAACAGCTCTTCCCTGAACCGCTAAGAACACTTCGTTGCTACGCTTGTCAGTTGTACTTTGCCTTCTTATTACATAGTTCTTGGATTCCATTTTTGAAAGTAAGCGGGCCATGGATGATTTATCCCGATAGGTTAAGGAGGCAAGTTCGTTTTGATTCATGCCATCTTGATCGTGCAATTTTTTTAAAACGATCAGTTGTTCCTTGTTCACATCTATCTTTTCTGATTGAAAGGCCTCCTGAAGAAAGTAATCGGTCATCTTCACAGTGCGCCCCAACCAGGCTCCTATTGAATTTTCAAAATCGATAATATCCTTCTGATTTTTCACAACGCAAAACTACGTCAATTACATTTAGTTGCACATGCAACTAATGTTAAATATTTATTAAAAGCCCAACAAAAAAAGGGATGCTTTTCGCATCCCTTTTAACTAAACTAACTAAAACTATGAATCACAGATTAATCCTCACCATCGTCCTCAAACTTTGTATCTGCCATCCTAGTCTTGCTAAAATTTATGTCTTTAAAGTCAATCTTATCGTCTTCTTTGTCATAATCAAATACCAAAAATTGGCGCGAATCCATCATTTGCAAATTCTTGAATGAGTCGAATTTATTGTTTTGAATTTGAAGGACTTTGAGGCTTGCCAATTGCCCGAACTCTTGTGGTATTTCACCGCCCAATTGATTGTTGGCCAAAACCAATTCTTTTAGGTTTCCAAGATTCCCTATTTCATTGGGGATATCACCATACAATGTGTTTTCAAAAAGGCCCAAACTTTCTAATTTGGATAAGTCCCCTATAGCTTTAGGTATTTCCCCCCTTAGGTTATTACTTGATAAATTGAGTACTTTCAAGTTCTTCATTTTCCCAATACTTGGTGGTATTTTCCCAGTAATGAAATTATTGAACAGGGACAACTCTTCTAGACTTCCCATCATACCCATATCTTCAGGTATAGCACCTTTTATCCTATTCATTTCCAACTTCAAAATCTTCAAATTACGAAGTCTTACAAGTTCTTTGGGCAATTGTCCGGAAATTAAGTTGAAAGCTAAATTGAGGACTTCCAAGTGTTCTAAATCCCCAATGCTAGCAGGAACCAAGCCCACTAGGTTATTTCTAAATAAATTTATTTCAACTACATGGCCATCAACTATCTTAACCCCATGCCATGTGCTTATGGGCCTATTCAAATCCCATTTTTTATTCCATTCGTTCCCATTGGTGAATTCATACAAATCAAGCAGGGCCACTTTCTCGACATGGGAAACTCGGGCAAAAATCGAGGTTCCGGCAAAAACACTTACCAATAAGAAACATAATATCCTTTTCATATTCAATCTAATTAGGTTTATGTATGACTAATACATCACTTCCTGAGAATTACCCTACAAATTACGAATAATAACGGACAACAGATGGGTTTTATCGTTGAAGGGCCGTATAATGTTGCGAAAGTTCTCTTTTTTGTGGTTTAGGAAAAATAAAGGATGCTAAGTGATTTTTTCTAAATCAATGGTAATCTCTTCCCACTTACCCATAAGATCTTCCAAATCTTTCTTTTTTCCTTGGTAGGAATCAAAAAAATCAGGCTTTGTAATGGTTGCGTCATAATTCATTAAAAGCTCGTGGTCAATTTTCCCTATTTCCTTTTCAAGGGTTGATATTCTACTTTCAACTGCGCTTAGCTTGTTCTTGAGGGATTTTAGCTTTTTTTGATCTTGGGATGTGTTGGATTGCTTTGCGGTCTTGACCTTCTTTGCTGTGATGCTCTTCTGTTTCTCAATAGCCCTAAAATCATTGACCTTACGTTGCTCTAAATAAAAATCTATATCGCCTAGATATTCTTTAATCTTCCTGTCTTTAAACTCATATACCTTATTGGTAAGTCCTTGAAGGAAATCTCGATCATGTGAAACCAAAATCAAAGTACCTTCAAAATTTTGTAGCGCTTGTTTTAGCACATTTTTTGATTTAATATCCAAGTGGTTGGTCGGTTCATCCATAACCAATACGTTGAAAGGTTGCAATAACATTTTAGCCAAAGCCAACCGATTGCGCTCACCTCCTGAAAGCACTTTTACATATTTATCAACTTCTTCTCCCCGAAAGAGAAAAGATCCCAAAATATCCCTGACCTTACTTCGGTTCTTTTCATTCGCAGCATCTATCATCGTATCCAAAACCGTTTTTTTACCATCCAAATATTCGGCTTGGTTCTGTGCAAAATATCCGATCTGCACATTATGTCCAAGTTTGCATTCACCTTCATGCTCCAGTTCGCCCACTAAAATCTTGGCCAAGGTAGATTTACCTTGACCATTTTGACCTACAAATGCAGTCTTACTGTTACGCTCCAAAAGCAAATCTATATTTTGGAGTACCAAATTGTTCCCATAACTCTTAGAGAGGTCTTGTATTTCGGAAATTACCTTGCCGGGTGTAATTGAAACTGGAAAACGCAAATTCATAACGGCATTATCATCCTGATCAACCTCAATACGTTCCATCCTATCCAATTTTTTGATAAGCGATTGAGCCATTGAGGCCTTCGTCGATTTAGCCCTGAACTTCTCGATCAAACGCTCGGCTTGTTGAATTTCTTTCTCCTGGTTCTTTTGGGCATTTAGTTGCTGCTCCTTGATTTCCCCTCTTAACTTCAAAAATTGGGTATACGTTTTATTGTAATCATAGATTCGGCCCAATGATATTTCAATGGTCCTATTTGTAACATTATCCAAGAACATCTTGTCGTGGGACACAATGACCGCAGCACCCGAATAGTTCGTCAAAAATTGCTCTAACCAAATAATCGATTCAATATCCAAATGGTTCGTAGGCTCATCCAATAGCAAAACATCATTACTTTGTAAAAGTAGTTTGGCCAACTCTATTCGCATTCGCCACCCTCCTGAAAAAGTGTCTGTTCTTTTGTCAAAATCTTCTCGTCTAAATCCTAAACCTTGCAGTATTTTTTCAGTTTCGCCCTGATAATTATAACCTCCAATTATTTCATAATGATGTGTAAAATCATTCAGGTCTACCATGAGTTGATGATAGCCTTCGCTTTCGTAATCGGTTCGCTCAGCAAGTTGATGGTTAATTTTATCGAGCTTATCTTCCAAAGCCTTGATTTCCTCAAAAGCGTGATATGCCTCTTCCAAAACAGTTCTTCCTTGCTCAAAATCTATATCTTGCCTAAGGAATCCGATTTTAACGTCTTTTTCAGTGGCAATAGTTCCTGTATCGAAGGGCATATCCTTTGACAGCAATTTTAATAAGGTAGACTTACCTGCTCCGTTTTTGCCAATTAAACCAACCCGGTCACCTGCGTTTAATCTAAATGAAATTTTCTCGAACAAATATTCGCCCCCAAAAGAGACTGAAAGGTTATGAATGTTAAGCATATTTTGTGACCTAGGTTACCTATTAGAAGTTTCCAAAACTGTATTTTCGTCAAAACTTTTGCAAATGTTAAAAAAAGGAAACAAACTCTACAGCATTTTAACAGGAACTTGCCCCAAATGCCACAATGAGAGTATGTATATAGATAAAAATCCTTATCATTTGGGTAGTTTGTTCGAAATGCGAGAGCGTTGCTCCCATTGCAATACCAAATACAAAATAGAACCTTCCTTTTTTTATGGAGCTATGTATGTTAGTTATGCAGTAGGTATTGCATTTGCTGTCGCTGCATTTGTTATTACCTATCTGCTTATAGGAACTTCATTGGTCAATACTTTTATAGCCATTGTTGGAACCATGATTGGTTTTCTGCCGCTGATCATTCGTTTATCCCGGAACATTTGGATTAATTTTTTTATTCGTTATAATGCTAAAGCTGCTAATATTTCCCAGTAAAATATCTTTTTGAGAATCTTGCAATATCTATTTCCGGTGGCAGCGTTTCACCTTTTTCAATATGGTCATACAATTGCTTCGAAACAGTAGGTGCAATCAAAACACCTCTAGAACCAAATCCGTTCAATACCGTTAAGTTCTTGTATTCAGGATGACACCCCACCAAAGGCCGTCTATCAGCGACGGTAGGTCTAACGCCAGCAACATGCTGAATAATTTCGTATTCGCACTTTAAGAAGGAATGCAATTTATTTAAAAGCTCTTTTTTTGCCGCTTTTGTTGGGCTATTGGACGTATCACTACGTTCATATGTAGCTCCGACACGATATAACCCATCACCCAATGGGATTATAAAAACCGAAGATTTAACAATATCAGTAATTTTGAGCTTTGGGGCCTTTATCGTTATCAATTCACCTTTGGAACCTTGCAAAGGCAAATAATTGAAATATGGATTCATTTTAAGACCAAATCCAGTAGCGAAAACGACTTTCTTCGCCTTTATGGATTTATATTCGACATGACCTTTTTGTATTTTGATTAAATCGAAATCAAAGGTTTCCTTGACCAAAGAACCTTCATCGGTCAAAAAAGCCTCGTAAGCAGTGACTAATTTCTTAGTATTCACCCTACCTGTGTGCTTCACTTTTCCGAAACCCAGCGGAGCATCAATATTTTCGTAGTTGTTTTTGATGATATCAGTAGAAATAAATTTATCCAATTTGGGTTTATCGGATGCCTCGAACCATGCATTCTGCTCTTCTATTGAGGAAAATTTTCTAAGAATGGAGATTTCAAAATCCAATACTACACCAAGCTTTTCTTCCAGTAGTCGATAAAAAGGTAAAGCTTCTTCCAGTTGACTATCCGCATTCCATGCAAGGGTAAACCTTTTAAGAATTACAGGGTTGTACAGTCCCCCGGCCACCACTGAAGACCTTTGGGAATCATCGGTTATTACTTTATAGTTTTTTTTGTTTTTTTCGAGCTGTTCACAAAAAGAAATTCCTGCCAAACCTAAACCTACTATCAAATAATCAACCATAAAACAAATGTATGCATTCTTTGAAACCCAATCATATTTACACCCCTAAAGTCTCCTCAAGGGGTGTCCCGCATTCTAGCTCAGAAATACGTTAAAGTAAAAAAACCACATCTTTCGGTGTGGCTTTTTGTTTTATGTAATTGAATTGGAATAAAAAGTATTTAGTAGGCCCACATATCTTGTTCCCTATCTCTGATGACCTCTTTGATTCGTTTGGACTCAAGCAATTGGAACAAGGCATTATCTGCAATATAATCGTTGATCTCACGGTCTCCGTAAACGTTGTCCTCTCTATAGATGACACCATTGAACCTTCTTGCGTTCAACAACATATCAAAGGTTATGGGTTGCGCCGAATTGCGTTGGTTAAAAACTTTGGCATCGTGCAAAATCTGCCTGGCACCCGGGTACCATACCCAGAAAAGCTCTACCAAGGCATCGGCAGGATCCATGGATTCATCATCAATAAAGTTAACATCGGGAGCTACAGGAGCAATACCCAATAAACGGTATTTTAATTCTCCCTGTCGCTTATCAAAATACCACATTCCTTTAATACGATACTCTTCAATATCAGCGGCGGTCAAATCTCTCTCGTTCACAAATTCAGCAGAGAGCTCTTCCCCAGCATTTATCTGTTCGTATCCCATGTCGGTGGTGTCAACCTTTCGCAAAGTAGCCGCCAAATCACTAAATACTCTTTTCTCAGTAAAATAAGAGTCTACATATACATCCTCGAGGATGCCATTTTTAATATTCTTAATAAGAACATCATACAACGACCTCCTATCGGCACTGATATCTATCGTATCTATGGGATAATACAGTGGGAAGTTAACGCGCTCATCCAAATCAATGGTCTCCCATATGGTTTTGGACCAAAGAACATCCCTATCATCCACATAACCATAGGCTAAAGGAGTGTCATTGTCCATGGCCTTTTGCGCTTCTGTCCTTACACCAATTTCCTGTGGCTTTTTAGCATTCAATATGTTTGCTTGGGCCATAATTGATGCAGGTAGTAGGCTAACAGCTCCGATTAATAAAACATTCTTCCAATTCATGTTTATTTCAATTTAAATTACCGGGTAACCTTCAGGCCACCCGGTCATCAATTTGTATTAGTTTGTTATCTCTATAATTACAGGAGATACTTTTTTAAGTTTATAGCTTTTATTATTCGTAATAAATGCATTAACATCAAATATCTGAACTGCATCACCGCGCTTGGCTCTTCTTAAGGCTGATTTCGCCCTAGTGTCCAGCTTATTCCCTTTTACACTTACGGTAGGCTGACCAGGCACTTTGAATTTAAATCCACTTACTTTAAGATTTAAATCAAAATCAAAGTCTTCCAACAAAGCACCGACAGTGGCAATCTCCAAGTTTTTTCTTGGCATTTTCGCACTACCTGATTCGCCTCTAATGGATCCAGATGGTCTTGGGATATCTTTAATTCTGAATTCAAGTTTAGAACCTACAGGCTTACCATCTGGTAATGTACCTGAAGCGGAAATAGTAACCGTTCTACCTTTACCAGGATTCATGATATAACTACTACCACTACGTCTTGTCAAGCCTGGTGCGGATGCCCTAACCTTATTGTTAGGTATACCTGGTATAGAGATACTCATTGGGTTAGCAACTCCCCGATAAACAACGTTCATCTTATCAGCCGCAATCAAAGCAGCACCCGGTTTAGTAATGGTAGCAAATGAATTATCAACAGTTACGGGAATTTCCTTACCATCTTGCATAAAGACAAGTTCTCCTGCAATCGTATGATCTCCTGCGGCACCAGTGCTAATTAACATCTTAACTCCACCAGCTTCCAAAGCATAATCCTTTCCTTCAGAAAGTTTTCTTCCATCGAGAGTCAATTCTGCTCTTATAGGGGTGGATGAATTATCGGTTTTACTAATAATGATTTTACCATCATACTTTTCTCCCGAATAAAAGGCAGATTTGGATGCCATAAGCGAAGTTGCAAAATTCGTTAATGAGACTTGGCTTGTCAACTCACCTTGCAACATTGATTTCAAAGCATCCTCTTCAGTTGCCTTTACATCAGCTTGAAGTGACGTCAATTTGGCCAAGGAAGCTACTAAGGGATACCCTTCATAGTGATAGTTAATCCAATCCTGTTTCGTACCATCTCTTTTTTTAACTTTGCCATTTTCGTCTCCTGTTTGAAAAAGAGAATTAACAGCTTCCTTTAAAGTCGCTGGCGCAATAGCCACAACTTGCGTACGGTAATCTGTAAGTCTTTTCATGAATTCCTTTCCACCTTCGGAAAGATTATCTCCTTGAAACAACATTTGATCTAAGAAATCCGAGTTATCCATTCGGGCATAATCCTTAGAATCTTCAAGATTTTCGGTCATACCTTTTTTGATACCTTCGAGATAGTCAAAATACTCTTGGGACATCGTCTTTATCCTTTGGGCATTCTGATACATTTCTCCATACTTCTCAGCATCTTCAGACGCTTTAGTTCCAAGACTCACCAAGAATGCATCATTACTTTCGGTAGTCTTCGTGTTTGAAATCTCTAGCTTTTCATTCATGATACCGAATGCGGCTAAAACTTCTTTACTCATATTTAAGGCCAGCATCGCGATGAAGATCAAATACATTAGGTTGATCATCTTCTGACGTGGTGTTTGTTTACCTCCTGCCATGTTTTCTAATTAGATATTATTGATTATTTGATTTGGGTTTGGACTAATGCTCTAATTAGTTTTTACTCATTGCTGTTAACATACCACCGTAAACTCCATTTAAAGAAGAAAGGTTAGTAGCCAAATATTCCATTTGGTCTTTCAGTGCACTGGCATTTTGTACTACTTCTTCATTAACAGAAGCCTGCTTGCTTGCACTTTCCAACTGAACTTTGTAAAGACTGTTCAAAGACTCCATCTGAGCCGCTGCCTGTACCATTTCATCAGAATATTTCTGGGTAGACTCCATGGCATCCACTGCAGGGGCGATACCTTTTGCTGCACCTTCGAAATTCTTGATACTAGACCCTAAACTCTCCATTAGACTGGCATCAATACCAGCTTCCTCAAGAAGGATATCCAATTTTTTGGACAACGAAGTTTCAGTTTCCTTCAATTCGGCCATTTCACCGTCTTTTCCCATGGACATACCTCCACCTAATTCAGGATATACCAAAGACCAATCGTATTCGTCATCTACGGGTTCAAATGCACTAATAGCAAAAATAAGCGCTTCCGTAATAAGACCTACAGCTAATAATAGGCCGCCTGTTAGAGGTCCAAATTCCCAGTGAAGGATCTTGAACAACGCACCAATAATTACTACCGATGCTCCAAGCCCGTAGGCCATGTTAAATAGTTTTTTTGTTGATTTTGACTGTGCCATAATTTTAAATTTAATTTAGTTAATGTTAATACTAAGTATTTGGCTAAATTTTGATTGTCCCCGATACTTCATCGGGATGTATTTATGATTTACTTTTATTCTATTGTGTCGAATCTTCTTCGCCCATATAATCCTGTACGGTTCTAAACCCTACATAGCTACGGGCAGAATCGCTGTATTCATAATCCCTGGTACTTACTTGCAAGAAGTAAGCGACATCTTTCCATGACCCACCTCTTATTACTTTTCTTGAGTTGCTACCATCACCACCATTGGGGTTCATAGTTGATACATAGTCATAAGAGCTTGGGTCATAACTGGAATTAGTCCACTCTGAAACGTTACCTGCCATATTATATAAATTGAAATCATTAGGTTCGTACGCTTTGGCTTCTACAGTATATAGTGCTTGATCCGCTGCATAGTCACCACGCTGAGGTTTAAAGTTTGCCATAAAACAACCTGTATCGCTAATTACGTAAGGACCACCCCATGGATAGGTACCACTTTCGATACCCCCTCTTGCAGCATATTCCCATTCAGCTTCAGTAGGTAACCTGAATCCGTTTACAAATTGTTTTCCTTTACTTTTCTGATCATCATTCTTAAACTTTGTTCTCCAATTACAGAATGCCTTGGCCTGCTTCCAAGAAATACCCACTACCGGATAATCACTATAAGCATCATGCCAGAAATAATCATTGTGCATTGGCTCATTATAGGAATATTCAAAATCCCTGATCCAAACCGTTGTATCAGGATAGATTTCCAATTCTTCCTGTCGGATAAAATCTTTTCTGTTACCATTTCTTGAACGGGCAGCAGCTTCGATATCCATCCAGCTATATTTATACTTGAGTCTTGTTACATCAACTGTTCTTTGACCATTATATGATTCCTCTTCAGGAATATACAAAGAGTCCATAACCTCAGCATAGTATTCATCCGGATACTCGGAAGTATCCCAAACTAATTCTTCATCTTTACTCAAAGCACGACCTTCATTGTAATCCTCTCCCATCCCAGCATAATTATCCATCATGTACTTATCATATACTGATATTCTAGTTGTATCGGCATCCTTAAACGCATATTCCCCAATACCACCATCTTCAGGCCCTAATCCCAATTCATCGGCCAAGATTGCCAAATTTGTTCTTGTTATGGAATCCTTTACCCATTCAACAAATTGGCGATATTCGCTATTTGTAATCTCGGTGTCATCCATGTAAAAGGAACGTACTGTAACGGTCTTGGTCGGTGCATTGAGAACTTTGGCTTGGTCTTCCTCACTTTTACCCATAATGAAAGATCCCCGTGGAATCAATTCCATTCCATAAGGTTTCTCTGGATGCCATTTTTTTCCTTGGACCCCGACTAGTTCTCCTTTTGTTTTGGACCCACAACTTGTGAGAAAAAAAACAAATGCTAT
This sequence comes from Bacteroidota bacterium, assembly GCA_024279425.1. GTDB lineage: Bacteria > Bacteroidota > Bacteroidia > Flavobacteriales > Flavobacteriaceae > Maribacter_A. The sequence continues at coordinate 201,183 of JAJRRO010000074.1, forward strand.
AGATGATAACAATAGCTTCTTCATACTTTAGGTTAAATTTCGATTATGGTTATAAATTGTAAACACAATTATTATTCTACTCTCTAAAACTTAGTTTTGAGTAAATTATTGTATCCTGTACAATTATCGATTAAAAAAAATCTACTCAGTGAAAGCCTTTTCTATAGGCCTTGAACCACCTTTCCGGAATATTCTGATTACATGCATCTAAATAGTCCTGTTCAGTGCATGGTAATAACGCCGCAGTATTTTCTTTAGTATGTGAAGTTAAAATAGATGGCACTTCTACCCACCATCTTTCGGTAAGATGGCTTTTGTAATAAACCAACTGCTCAGTTTCAGTTGGCACGGTATACTTTGTGAAATCATCAGTCTTGGTATAAGGAGACTCTTTTATCCTGAAATTTACTCCTTCAATGAAGTACCATATTATTTGTGCCATTAGCTGACAGGACTGATTTAGATTTTCCATTTCATAAAGTCCAAAAACACAAACCTTATCGCTTATACCTGCATATCTTGCAATCGCGCATATTTCTCGACCATTGAATCCGTTTGGAGAAAAGTTAGCTGAAAACCCGATTTCACTTGACTTAATTGAACGAGCGTCCAAACTAACCATATGTGCATTTCGGAGCACAGGTTCGGCCAAGGTAATATCCTGTATTAATTCACCCAACCTATAAGCATCGAAAAATAGACGTTCCATTAAGTCCTTTTCCTCTTGGGCATTAAAATAACTTTGGTATCCTAAATTTGAAAAATTGAAAAGATTATTCGGTTTATCCGTAATGATTTTACTCATATAGGAATGTGAAGAAATCAGTTCATCTTCCACACCAAAATCAAAGCGGCTATCAACGGCCACCAAATTGACCATATCCTTGATTCCATCAAACGCCCTATAGGCCGGATACGTAATATCCTGGGTTGCACCCAATATAATAGGTATAATGTTCTCCTCAAGAAGACCTGCGACAATTTCCTTGACCACGAAGTAGGTATCATCTACCGTTTCACCTTCCTCGATATCACCCATATCGACAATAGCTGAATTCCAATTACCCAAGAGCAATTTGTACAATTGAATTCGGATAGCTGAAACATCTAATTTCTCTGGTTTCTTTTCAAAGGCGTTTCGAGATTCCTTAACCCCTAAAATGGCAATGGTTGCACCTGCCAATACTGGCAAACCATCTTTTTTTGTATGTGCATATATGTGTTTGCCCAGTGCTTGTGGAGGCAGCAATTCGGAATGTGCCAATACCCTATCCTCAACAGGAACCAAAAAATCAAACGCCATAATTACTTTTTAGCCTTAGGTTTTGTTTTTGCCTTTGTTTTTTTCTTCGGGGATTTTTTCTCTATTAATGTTTTGGCCTCTTCCAAAGACATCTTGGTTGCATCTACGGTTTTGGCCAATTCAACCTTGACCTTTCCCTTTAATATATTATGCCTACCCCATCTGGCCTTTTCAATTCGAATACCTTCTTCGGGCCATTCTTGAACCAACTTGTCGATTTCCTTTTGTTTTTTGAATTCAATCAACTCCACGATATTATCTTGGGTAAGATTGTCGAAATCATACTTCTTGTTCACATTTATGAACATTCCGTTCCATTTGATGAAAGGACCAAAACGCCCCACTCCTTTTATGACATCATTACCCTCGTACGTAGCAATAGGCGCATCTGCTTTTTGCTTTTCCTTAATCAACTCAATGGCCCTCTTCAATGAAACGTCCATAGCACTTTCGCCTTTCGCCAATGAGACGAACTTCTTGCCAAATTTTACATAAGGACCAAACCTGCCAACATTGGCCTCAATTTCTTCTCCTTCGAAAGCCCCCAAGCTACGGGGAAGTTTAAACAGGTCCATAGCCTCCTCAAAGGTAATAGTGTTTAATGACTGGTCTGGGGACAAACTTGCAAATTGCGGTTTCTCCTCATCATCGACAGTACCTATCTGAACCATTGGGCCAAACCTACCCAAACGTACGGCAACTTGTTTGCCTGTTTTAGGGTCCTTTCCTAAAACACGTTCACCGCTAGCACGGTTGGCATTTTCTTCAACATCCAAGACGGTGGGATGAAAATCCTTGTAAAAATCTTTCATCACTTTTTGCCAATCTTCGCCCCCATCGGCAATCTCATCAAAATCTTCCTCAACTTTGGCGGTGAAGTTATAATCCAAAATATTGGAAAAGTGGCTAACCAAAAAATCTGTTACTATTATACCTATATCTGTAGGTACCATTTTGCCTTTATCAGAACCTACTGTCTCTGATAAATATTTTTCCTTTACAATACCGGCTTCCAAAATAAACTGGGTATATTTTCTTTCGGTTCCTTCAACAGTTCCTTTTTCTACATATCCTCTATTTTGAATTGTTGAAATTGTGGGAGCATAGGTAGATGGTCTACCTATCCCCAATTCCTCTAACTTCTTTACCAGGGAAGCTTCTGTAAACCTATACGGGGGTCTGGAGAAACGCTCGGTAGCAGCAATAAAATTATTGAACAAGGTGTCTCCAATATTCATGGCAGGCAACACTCCTTCTTGCTCTTCTGCTCTATCCTCATCATCAATGCCTTCCAAATAGACCTTAAGAAAACCATCAAATTTTATCACCTCACCATTCGCTGTAAACTCCTCGCTATGGGAGTTCGCCTTTATCTTCACATTAGTACGCTCTAATTGGGCATCGCTCATTTGTGATGCAATGGTCCTTTTCCAAATAAGTTCATACAATTTTGATTGGTCACGTTCCAAAGAAGCCGATTGCCGTTTCATGTCCGTTGGGCGAATGGCCTCGTGTGCTTCTTGCGCCCCTTTCGATTTTCCTTTAAAATTGCGAACCTTACTGTATTGGTCACCATAATTTTCCACAATCGCATCTTTCGCCGCGTTTATGGCTTCACCAGAAAGGTTAACACTGTCCGTCCTCATATATGTGATTAGCCCGGCTTCGTATAAACGTTGTGCAACCTGCATAGTCCTAGCAACGGAAAAGTATAATTTTCTTGATGCTTCTTGTTGTAAAGTAGAAGTGGTAAATGGTGCTGATGGTGATTTTTTCGCTGGTTTTTTGTCCAAATTTGTGACGACAAAATCAGTCTCGATATTTTTCATTAAGAAAGATTCGGCCTCTTCTTTAGATGCAAAGGCCTTTCCTAATTTAGCTGTAAACACACCGCCATTCGCAGTCTTGAATTCCGCTGACACCCTGAATGAAGCCTGGGGTACGAACACCTCTATTTCACGTTCCCTTTCTACTATTAATCGTACTGCTACAGATTGTACCCTTCCTGCAGAAAGACCAGGTTTTATCTTCTTCCAAAGTACTGGAGATAACTGATAACCAACTAATCTATCCAAAACCCTTCTAGCTTGTTGGGCATTTACCAAATTATAATTAATCTCTCGGGGATTCTCTATAGCCTTTTGTATGGCCGATTTGGTAATTGAATTAAAAACTATGCGCTTGGTTTTAGCCTTGTCCAATTTCAAAGTTTCGGAAAGATGCCACGAAATCGCTTCCCCCTCACGGTCCTCATCACTGGCCAGCCATATGGTTTCTGCTTTACTGGCTAAATCCTTGAGTTTCTTTACAAGTGCCTTCTTATCTTTATCAACAATATATTTGGGTTTAAAATCATTGTCAACATCCACGCCCAACTCCTTTGAGGGCAGGTCCGCAATATGACCAAAACTTGACTCAACCCTAAAATCCTTTCCCAAAAATTTTTCTATGGTCTTTGCCTTTGCGGGTGACTCTACAATAACTAAATTCTTTGCCATTCATTGATTTTTCAAGTCACAAAAGTAATCGAATTTTTTAATTCCATGTTATACCTTATATATATGCATAAAAAAATGCCCTATTTTCACTGGGCATTTTCAACGAACAATTGCACTAAAATCAATTCAATTCCAAGGTACTCATCAATTTAATACCATTATTTAAATACTCATATTGGTAGAGAATATCCTCTCCCACCATGAGCAACGAATTTTCTAAAGGAATGACATCAAAAGTGTTTATCTCTTCAAAATGATTCAGGGAAACCAAATCCTGAACATCTGTCTTATCATATACCTTTAAACCTGAATCGCCGTCACAAACAAATAGCTTTTCATCCTTTATACCTAAGCCATAGGGACCATCCATTGGATAACTAATCGCAAGTTCAGGGTTCGTAATATTGGAAATATCGACTATGAACAACCCGCTTTCAGTGGCACCACATTGGTTACCACCCCTTAATGTCACGTATGCATAATCCCCATCTACAACAACAGGGTCACAGGCCGTACCATGCTGAAATTCTGAAACAAAGGTCGGGGAAGCAGGTGAGGAAATATCATAGATATACATTCCGCGCATACTACCCAAAAATAGGTGTTGTCCTCTACTAAAGATAGTTTCTATATCAAACCCGGCATAAACATCATCCAAATCCTGAGGGTCATCTAAATTCTGAATATTGAAAATATTTATGTTGTGACTATCGACCGCATAAAGAAAATCGCCCACAATCTTAAATCTTGCCAAAGAACCTCCTTGGCCAACCGCACCATCGTTTGAGGCTTCAGCCAATGCAAATACATTGTCCATACGGGTAAACTGTTGTTCGAATTCTGATATAAGCCTACGCTCTGTTACTGTTTCCCAACCTAGAAGAATTTCGTTTTCATAATCAATATTGACAGATTCGAAAAAATCGACTTCAGCTGGCCAAACTACATTATCTCTAAGAACATTCTCCAAACGATTTACAATTTTAATATTATTAATGTCTGAAATGTCAAGTACAATCAAATCCATAAGGCTATCGGCATAGAGATAATTATCCTTTATTGAGATATCAACATTACCGGCAATTTTGATGAAGGATATTTTTTTTGGGGAATTTGGGTTACTGTTATCAATAACATGGACGCCACGATATTTATCGTTCACGAATATGTAATCCTGATAGGCATAAATTTTTCCAGATTCCTTAATAGGCAATGGAGAAATAATGTCAACACTGGTCTTGAATTCCGCTTTGCTTATTGTCAGCGGTCTAGCAATCAGATAATCTGCATACTTGGTATCGTCAATTTTTTCACAGGAAATAAAACTTAATGAGGCAACAAAAAGGAGTAATAGACAATTCTTTTTCATAATTTTTTAAATAAGAGGTTTTACTTTAAAGATACCCTCCCCTCTTATTCGTTGCGTCAAAATTTCAAATCCGTAAAAATAGATTACCCCCCGAACGGGACTTCCATACTATCCTTGTACATAAAATATACTGGTATTTTAGCCAGCATAGCTGTAAACAAGACGCCAATAAAACATAAAATCACGCCCAGTTCGGCCAAAAGGCCCATCACAAAGATCAATCCGAAGATTACCAACCAGTTTTTGTTTCCCAACCGAAATCCTGATTTAACTATTTCGGTTGCAGACAAGTCTTCATCAAAGGCCAAGAACGCCGGAACCAGAGAAATTGGCACAAGCAAGTAAATAAATCCCAGGCCACAGGTCAACATTCCCAAAATCATTAAGCCCAATAACATCAAAGAAAGTATTATCACTTTGCCAACGAACTCCTTTTTAAAGTAATAAAAGTAACTCTCGGTCCCTGCCATGTTCAAATCTTTTTGTCTGCATATTCTAAGGAATGCTGCGTTTAGCAATAGACCAACACTCATAACCCCCAAGATTAAAATGGGCAACAAAACAATCAAAGGCAGTATCAACTCCGCCGGAAATTCATCGTTTTGAAACACTTCAGGGTCAGTTACCCCCATAAATAACATGGGCAAGTAAAATATAATATAAAATGGGATCATGGTTACAAATGTCAGCAGGAGAGTAATGAAGCCCTGTAGCCATACCTTTTTGAACAATTCAATAGACCTCGAGAAAATCGACCCAAAATCCAGTTGGTCGCTCTTTTCAATCTGTTCCGAAACTTCAATAAAATTCATTCAATAAAAATAACGTCTTTTTATTGAATGAATGGGTATAAACCCTAAAATAGTACTAAATTATACTGTCATATTGTCATTAAATTGTATTAAGCATTATCTTTGCAGACCAATTTCCCAATAATCTTTTTAATATGGAAAAAATCATTGACGAATCAATTCAAGGCAATACCCTTTCTGTTGAAACAAACAAGAAGAACAGTCGCAACCTTTATATTGAAGTGTATTAATACTCGTAATATACTGATATACTAACTTTTATAATTATTATTTTCACAGTTATACCCTAGTTATACCCTATTTTAATATTTTTACCTAACTTTGATGTTGAGGTAAAAATAACAGCTATGGGCAAAAACAAAGTGACTGAAGAAACCATGAAATCCTATGGTTGGAGTGAGGTAAACGAATCAACTTTCCTCAAAAATGTTCAATCAATTATTGGCGAGGATTACAAAGGGACTTTCACCATCAAAAAAGTTAAGGAGAACTGGTTTTGGTACTATAAATTTTCTTCCCATAAAATAACCCCACGAACAAAATATCTGTGTTCATGTGAGGTAAAAACAGAGTTTGGACAAACTTCATTTGAACATTGTACCCAAGTTTTTATACAGAAGATAAAACACAACTTTTCCAACAAAAAATCAATAGATAAAAATCTCTCAAAATACGTTGATGAATTCATTCAAAAATGCATGATTGAGGGAGGTTTAACAATGGAAAAACGATTCGGCAAAGAGGTAATCACATTCAGTGGTTACACCGATTCCTCCAGACAACGGAACACCTCAACCATGAAGAAACATATCCGTTCATCAAAGGAGTTCAGAGAGTTTTGTATATATGAGAAAATCCAAACGAGTTCGGTCATCAAAGATGATTTCAGAAATACGTTTAAGGAATATTTCACCTCACTACAAAATCGGAACAAACGAGACAGGCACGGCAACATTAACCCTTCCAGTACCAATAAACTTAAAAAGGGATCCATCAAACTGAATCTCCAATCGGTTAGGGTGTTCCTCACGTGGTTATGTACTCCAGAAAGTGAAGATGGAAGAGAACTTTTTAACGAACCCCATAATATCACATCAGATTATCAAAATCATCTCATAAATAGGACATTTGGTAGACCTCAATTGGATGATAAAATTGTTGATTTCGATGTATCGGATTATGAAAAATCCGTAAAAGAATTGGGAATATTTATTCGGGCTTTTTGGTTCGAGTATTGTAACCGTGGAGGCGACCGTGATTATTTCAGAAACAAAACGATATCATACCCAAATCCATCCACGTGGAAAGTTCAAAAAAACCAACCGAAGAACATAATCATAATGAGTAATATTGTTTATTTTGTTTCGTACCTTCAATTGAAGTATGGTTTTAGAATTACTGAAATACTTCATTCTTTCCGAAACAAGGAATCACATAATCAATACACTGATATTACCAAGGTTTCAAGTTTTTTTAGAAAAGAAAAACGAAATGGCACTCATTATTATATCCTCGATATAAGAAATTCAAAGAAGAAAGACCGAAAAGTACCTATCGATGATATAATAATGAGTGGATGTGAACCACCAAATGGGGTTCCCTTTGAAATCATACAAGATGATAACGGAAGACATTTTTATAATACTAACATTATTGATGTTATATTCGAACTTTTCCACCCAAAAGACCATCCCAAGACATTCCCTTCCCCCAACCTATCCAAAAAATCGGATAAGGGATATTCCACCACGTATTACATTAATTTGTTCAAGGAAAAATTGGTGCTGGATCAAAAATATAATTGGAAGGACAGAGGGATAGAATCTACACACGATTTACGATTGTTTTTCGTTAGTTATCATTTAAGGGAGGGTGTTAACCCCACATCTGTTGGAGATATAACAGGACAGAGTTTAAACACCATCATGAAGTACTATAATCGATTGAGTTTGAAAGGGCAACTCGAAACCCTCCAACTCACCGATTTTTACAATATTCTACACAAAAAAAAGAGATGAAGAAGTACCAAACCTCAACATTTTTTTCTGACAATACACACGGTTTTTGTCGATACACCTAAATAGCATAATATCATTAATATTCCCCCATGTGGAACAAAGAAAAAACACCTCATTTACCCCTTTGCGAGTGATTTAATAGGGGTTAACCCATTAGCAGTGTATCATAATGAAAGGAAGAAAAGGGAACGGGAGAGCAATTCTTGTGAGGTTATCCACAGGATATAACGAATCTTGTAGTGGTTATTGATGTGGTTGGGAGTGACGAACAGTAAAATGGGGTTCTGGTGTGGATGGTCTTCCATCAGGATTATAGACCGCCCAACCCCTTTTTTTTGATATAAACATTTACTATTTTAGTGAGTACAAAATTAAACATGGAAAATAATAAAGAAATCATGACACTCCTAACTAGTGCGGTTTTAATAATAATATCCTTGGTTGTTATCTGGTTGTACAGAACCTACAAATCCAAGAAAGACAAAAAAGAATGATACCATTACTATTTCATGGTTAGTCATTTTATTTTATTCATTTTTCCCATCAGGATTATAGACCACTAGCCCATTATTTTTTCGTTGATAAGTCTTTACAATTACATTTTAAAAACAAAGTTTAACTGTTTAATTTTAAACTGATAAAACAGATTATAATGGATATTGATTGGGTAATAATTAAAGGAATATCAGGTTTAGTGATTTTTATCATTTTAGTAGTTGGGTTGTACAGAACCTACAAATCCAAGAAATCCAAAAAAGAATGATACCATTACTATTTCATGGTTAGTCATTTTATTTTATTCATTTTTTCAATCTGAATTTTAAACTGTACGGCACTTTTTACCCTTTGGAACATTTAATTTCTTGTTGATTCATTGAGGCTATTGGAAATCTGCTCTATGAAATCAATAAAAAAAATAAGGTTGATTTTATTTGTTAACTTTTTATTGTTGATAAATTTTTAATGTGCTGATTATCAGTAACAAAAGCTCCTTTTTTGGTAAACAATATGTCTTTTGTCATAAAAGAGTTCCGATCTATTGTTGTAAATTTACATCAAACAAAAAAACACCCATTGTAAGGGTGCTTTTGTTCAAGTCCGTGAGAAGACTGAAAGCCGTTGTGTGGATTAACTTCTTTTGTATTGAAGCTAATTATATAACGGTTTTTTTATGTTTATATGTAAGTTTATAATATGTTATTATTTTACTGATGGTTGTTTGTTATAACAAATATACAACACCTTGTAAAAATATTTACAATTTGATGTGATGAATTATTCACAATTTCATTCTAGAAAAGACTGAACTAGTAATACTTTACAGACTCTGGTTTCATACTTTTAATCTTCTTTACAACCCTTTTTTGTCTTTCCAATCCATTTGTCATCAATTCAGAATTGACTTACATTTACTTTAAACAGAAGTAGTATGAACAGATACATCAAAGCCATGGAGATTGGCAATAAATATGAAAAAGAAGGAATCAGTTATTTTGATTTAATAAAACAGATTACAGGCTCAGAGGAAAAGAAATTTGCTAGAGAATCTGAAATAACTTTTTTCATTTGGTTCGTAGATAACTTTAATACTGCCGAACCTAGTTTGACATATCATAGTATGCAAGGACTAATTGCTGGTTATTTGAGTGTTAATGAAACTAATAAAACTTATCATAAATTAAGTCATTCTGCTTATAAAGTACTACATGAAGATTTGGGTAAGAAATGGTTTCTCAACGGTCAGGCATCAAAACAGTACATTGATTATCTTGAATTGGTTGAAGCTAGGTCATCTTCTAAAAAAGCCATTGGTATTGCAATTGTAGCAATCCTCATTACAGGAATCATCTCATTTCTTGATTATACTAAACCTGATTCTACAATTCCCGTACCACCATATGAAGTAAAGGTAATTGAGAATAATCCAAAGGTTCAGAAACTTGAAAAAGAGGTTAAGGATTTAAGGAATGAATTGCATAAAGCTGAAATGCTGATAAGTTCATTTGAATCAAAAAAGTAGAATCTAGTAGGGAAACTGCTTCCTCGCCTTTCTATTTCTTCTGCTTCGGAAATTCCTACCACTTTTTGTGAAGTAACCGATGAAAACCATCACTACGAAAGCTAAAATCATTAAAATTGTTATTTGGTAAAACTTATCTTGTAAATCCATGTCTATAAGATACGAAAAAATCCTTAAAGTCTTTAAGACCTGGATATTAGCCTATTTGGATTTTAGCCCACAGCACCCTTTTTTGAAAGTATATATATTTTAGTCTCTATGGTATTTGAATATTATATTTGAAGAAACAAAAAGATATGGAAGACAAGGAGGTATTAAAGGTGATCAGGGTTTATGCATTAGGTTTAGCAGCATTGGCATTTGTGATTGGCGGCTTGGATAAAACAGTTGTATGGGGAATGAGGTTTCTTATAGGTTTTTACCTGTTTGTAGAAATATTGGTTTTTTTCAATAAAATGAAGAGAAATAATTATTAAGCACAAAAAAACACCTATCATGGTGTTAGCTTGATACTCTTGGCAAAAGAACACCAGTCAAGGTATCCGTTTGCGATCTGATAAAACTTATTGGTTTAATTGTTAGTATTTAATGCACTATTGATTTCCTTTAATTCCACCTTACCGATATAACATTCACACTGATCTTCATCACAATACATATCAAAATCCCATCCATCATACTTGTCATATAATGTTCCTCGGCATAACCATATAAATCCATTGTGGGTAACATCCCATCCTTCATAATCGGTTCTATCTGATAAGAGGAACAGAGATGGGTTATCCTTCACGTAATCTTTATATTCATCATACTTGGTTACTCCTTCTATGAAGAATGTATCTAGTATGTAATTGGCTTGTGTAAAATCTTTGAAACCCACATCTTCATATTTGAATCTATATGTTTTTTGTTCAATATTTGAATACGGGTTCACTTCATGTATCTTGATACCAGCGGTTTTGATTCTGTATGGTATATTAATCAGTTTCTTCATTTAATTTTTAATTTGGTTATTATTTAAGTCATAATCTTTATAAAGTTCAAATGGATATAATTTATTATATTCACGTATCTCATCTTCTGTAAGCTCATTCACATTTTCACACAACAATGGTTCAAGATCACCAAACATATCCATCAATACACTATTGATGGCATCTGTCAAATTCTTTATATAGTTTAACCTAAAATCAAGATCTTTCTTCTCATCTGAACCATCTTTGGGCTTTCCGAAGTCTTTCCGTATTTCTTCTGAATTCTTCTGATATTCAAATTTGATATCCTCCAAAAAATTAATTTTTAGATTAAGATTATTGAGCTTCGTTCTGAAATCGTTTTCTGTTTCTGTTGTAGTTTTTGTATCTACCATTTTATTTAATTTTTAGTGTTTATTAATTTATTATTTGAGATTTTCAAATCCCTTTGGACTTTTCAATTCTTCTTTATTCAAAAATTTGTTCAATTTGAATATGAACTTTGAATTGTAATCGTATCTATGATTCAAATAATCTTCAATTTCCTCTGGTGTAAAACCCTGGAAATTTGAATCCATAAATTCAGTATCAGAAAGAACTTCAATTATTTCTTCTTTCCATGTTTCATCTTCTATAAGTGATTGAATTTTCATTATAAGAAGTTTGTCAATATTATTGTTCCGAAGTTTTTTATTTGTTTTCATTTTATTTATTTTTTAATAATTTATTTAAAATTTGACACGAGTTGTGTCCTATCCTATCTTTCAGGACTGTTAATACTCTATTAAATACTTATTGTGTGAACCGTATCAAATATGGTTCAAATCCAAACAGGATTGTTCAGATGTAATTTACGGACTGGATCTTGATTTCTCTAACATAACAATGTTCAATTTTGGTTAATATTCAGTTCAGATTTGGGTAAAAATGATTTTTGAAATCATAAAAAATGTTCCTTTTTCTAGGAACATCTAATCTTAAATCAATCAGTTATTAAAATAAGTGGATGATGTATTTCTTATCCTTTAATCTATACCTAAATATACGAACAATTTCTGGTCTAGGCAAGAAATAAATGTTAATATTATGTTAAACTATGTTTTATATTTGGTAATCTACTTTTATTTTTGTATTGTTAAAATTTAACATTTGAAAGTTTAGTGGAATTTCCATAACATACTCTTTTTTAGTTGTTTATATAAAATACGTTTGAATAATACAATTGAATTTTAAGATAATCTTAACACTTATTTCTTCATTTCAATCTTGATTTTATAAATTCTTTCAATTCCGCCAGTTCTTCTTCAAGTGCATTCACACGTTGTTTGGTTCTATCGTTTTCATATGATGCTATAAGTGTAGCATGGGCAACTTTGGATTCTTCCAAGAGATATTCCAATGCACTAATCTGTTCTGCTGGTTTCATATCTTTTTTTCTTCTTTAACATACCTCAACATATTTTCTGACCTTGACAACAGTTTTGGTGGATACTCCCAATCTGCTACTGATATCCCGAACTGATTTGCCCTTTTCAAGAAGGGAGGTGATTTTCTTTGTTTTATCCTTGCCAAGAAATGTTTTTCTATCCTCAATAGTTCCAACCTTTCTACCCAACTTCCCTCCATTCATCACATACATCTTCCTACCCATTTCAGTTCTCTCCAGTATGTTCTCCCTCTCCAATTCATAAAGAGAGCTCATAACCGATGTGATTAAGTTCCAAATGGGGTTTTTCTTCCCATTTACCATTGATTGTAGGTTTCCCATACTCTTTACAACCACATTTACCCCATTATCCTCAAAGAATTTGAGTGTTGTTAGGGTATCTAAGGTATTTCTACCCATTCTCGATAAATCTTCTACCACGACCTCTGAAACCTTTGCATCTTCCGTTAACTGAATCAATTTTTTAGATTCACTTCTTTCAGAAAAATTCACTTTGCCTGAAACTCCTTTATCGAAAAGAACTAAGTCATAATTATCCTTATCTAACTTAAATCTCTCGCCCTCTTGCTGTAATGTTGAGGTTCTATTATATTTTATTCTCATTTTAATAGATTTAATGTATCCCTTTTTATCTCTATCTAAATATACAACAAATACCCGTAATTGCCTAATTACAGGGGGTTTATGATGTTTTCCTTTTTATTTTAAATTAAAGGAATACAGAATTTTAACATCAGTATCCTTAAAATAATTTTATAAGGAGTATATCATTTATAGGGAAGAATTTTCATGAGTTCGTGAACTCACTATATTAAGACAGGTTTCTTGTAACCAAGAAGTCTTCTTTTTGGTTTTGACCTTGTAATACCCGTTTTCATATCGGAACTGGTTTTTTTATTGCCAGAACTTTTCGATTTGATAGTTTGATTTAACCGGTTACAAGCATATATTATTCACATATCAAATAAAAGTGTCTTGTGAATTTTTAATATGAGAAAATTCGTACTTTAATGGTGTAATGGATATTTAATCAATGAATACATACAATTGTTGTCTGTAATATGAAAAAACCAACTGATATGAATTGTGCTTTATGCCAAGAAAGAGAAGCTAACAAGAAAAACACACATTATTTATCAGATGGTGTAATAAGAAAATGTCTGAATATTGGTGGAACGAATGAAAGAGAACGCGGATATTATTTTGACATATCAAATGGAAATCCTTTTATTGAATTCAATTTTCAGAGAATTGACGAAGTAAATTTGGAAAAGGCGTTGGGAAGGTCGCCTACAGAAGAGGAACTTGAAAACGCTCGACAAATCCCTTTTTCTGTTGATTATGTTTTTTGTAGTATCTGCGAAAAGTCTTTCACAGAATTTGAATCTAAATTTTCTAATGAAATTATCCCAAAATTACGGAACGCTGACCTTACAGGAATTAATCATTTGACTTTCGAGGAAACCTCTTTAATTAGAATGTTTTTCTATATCCAGATTTGGAGAAATTCTATTTGTGAAGAGGTTTTTAAATTAAGTCTTGAAGTCCAAGAAGAACTCCGTCAAATAATTTTAAACGGACAAACTGAAAGCATTAATCATTTTCCTTTAGCCATTACATATTTGGAAACTTTGGGAGGAGACATAACCTATACTGAAAATTATGTAGGCTCAACAAGTGACAGAAATCCGAATATTATTTTTATGAATGATTTCGTAGTTCAATTTTTTGAAGCTAAAGATTCTGTAGATTACCAAGAGTTTTATGGGCTAAATGACACAGCAGATTTTGCTAAATGTGTGAATTTGGAAGAGGAAACTTTTACAATAAAAATTCTTTCTAATGATAACAGAAAAAAATTATTAAACAATATAATTACAACAGAAAAAGTAAAACAATCATTGAGACTTTTGAAAAAGTCTTTCGACCTGATATGGCAGAGAATGTTTTACGGATTTCCGCCGATTCAAATAAAACGAGAATATATTGAAGGACTAGTTGGAAATGATGGTTCAACAGTATTAAAATATTCTCGAAAACAAATTGCGGAATACACAGAAAAGTTCATTCGGGATAGAATTAGAAAATAAATACTACTGGCAATAACTTGTATAAAACCGTTGGCAAACATATGGATGAACTACATTTCAACAACATTTATCACTTTTCAAATATTGTCGAGTCTTCCATATTTTACGAAACAAACTTTTGGAATTATCCTGAGGAGCCATTCATTGAACGAGCTGTTAGTTTTAAGAAAGAAACTTTACTTCATCTCTACATAGAAACAACTTTGTGGAATCATTACAATTATGACATCAGAAAAAGCACAGATTTTTACATTGAAGACCCCAGCTTTTTTGATTTTGTAAGAGAACTTTCTGATTCTTATAATGTGCATTTTGAATGTTTGGACGAAATAGTTGATTTTGAAACTTATGACGAAAATTTAGATCAAAAATTTAAGGATTGGTGGGAAAGAAATGAACCTAATTTTAGGGAATTATTTAATAAAATTGCGGATGATGTTTTCTATATACTTTTTGGAAACAGAATGTTACTCTTGAAATTTAATGAATTAGTCGCTGAAAAAGTTGCTGATACGGAATTTACAGAAGATAATTTAAATTCAAGTGGAAAGTTAAAACGAAAATACATCCCTAAATGGGTAAAGAAAGCAGTCTTTTTAAGAGATAAAGGGAGATGCACGAAATGTAGTAAAGACTTAACTGGGTTAATTGCTGTGGATACAAAACAACATTATGACCACATAGTTCCATTAAATCAATTTGGAGCAAATGACCCAAGCAATATGCAATTACTATGTCAATCTTGTAATTTAAAGAAATCAGGAACTAAAATAGAAACATCAAAATTCTACATAAAATGGTGGAAATAAATACGTCTGCCATCAATGTATAAAAATAATTGCTCAATTTTGGGCTTAACTAAAGGTAGTTGCAAGACCGTTAGTATACATTTAATGAACTACAAATCAACAATATATATTGGACCAAGTAATCCTAAAAGAAATATCTAACATTGTAAAGAGCAACTTACAATTGTTAAAGATAGCTATCCGACAAAAGGCAAAATTTGAAGGGTGGCTTAAATTTGAATTGGCCAACCGACTTGAGAATCTTGGAATGGAAAGTGTGGAGGTTGAATCAAGAACATATTTTAGTAGAAATCGAGCGGATATTTCATTCATTAATGATGAAACATATCACCGTGTGGAACTGAAAACCTCGAATACTAACTGGAAAATTGATGGTGTAAGCAACAACGGTAGACCAATCACAAAAAACATCAATTCCATCATAAAAGATGCTAAAAAATTAAACTCTACTCAAGGAATTGTTGCTTTTATATTATTTCCAATACCGTCTGCGGACAATCGATGGAAAACGTATATTACACGTATTGTAAATGAAACGGGAATACAAATCAACTTTGATAAAAATTGTCGGATTGAGCAGGTAAACATTGATGAAGAAAGGACTTGCGACTTATTAATTTGTTCATTTCTATCTAGAAAATTTGACAATTGAGATTTGCACATTATGGTTAAAAGAAAGAATGGACAAAGAAGAAATTGAAAGAATATTTAATGATAAGATCACAAATATAAATTTGAAAAACATCACATAACAATATGTGTCAAATCATGCCTTCTATCGCTATCGACACGCTCGATACACTTACCGTTAATATTTTAATAGTTCCGTAAAACAAAAGTTTTATGGGACAACATCTGAAATACATTGGTATACTTAATCCCTCCTTTAATTATACTTTTTAAATTGTCATCTTCTGTGTTTACCCATGTATTTATAGGGTTCTTCTATGATGATAATGAACCTATTTTTGTGAGTTCATAAACGCACCAAATAAAGGATAGGTTGTTCGATACTGACAAATTAAAAAAACACTTTTACCCACGTATATCACGCATTTATATCGACACCAATTTTTTTATTGTGGGAAAGATTCGATTTAATAAGTTGATTGTAAATTTAAATCCAAAGAAATGGTCAACGCCAAAGCTAGATGGTATTCTTGATATTATCGTTTAAAAAATATATTAAACTAAAAGGATTTTTGAAATATGCAAAAACATAAGAATATTCGTAAATTAACATCAGAAAAAACGAATTACAATAAATGGTATTGCCTGAAATAAATAATATAGTAGAAATATGTATAACACTTGATATTGCTATTGTAGGTATCGCCTATCCAATAATAATTGATAAGATATCAAATATCGGAATTAAGTATTCGTCCGATTATTTATCTGAATTGTTCGAAAATGAATTTCCTCAGAAGGAAATAGGATTGAAAATTTTTGGCAAAAAACTCTCGTATTTTATATTATTCCTTTACCTGACTATTATTGCATTTATACCGCAAATATTTAAGTTTCAGCCTTTATATGACTGGGATAAGTTTTGGCTTATCAGAAATTCGGCTGATTTAATTGTGTTTGTTTTTTCTCTGATATTAATTGTATTGTTTTTTATGTGGTTGGACAAAATATCAATCTATAATCATAAATCAACTCGACTTCTTAATTATTTGATAAAAAAACATCATCAAATAGCCGATAAAGATGATGGGAATTATCATTTGAAAACAATAAATGAATTTGGCTATTATGCTATAAAAAGTCAAGATGTCCATATTCAAAAAACCCTAGTAAATTTTTACTTCGAAGAATTTTCTAAAATACAAAAAACACAAAAAGTTGGAGAACCTTTAGTTTTTGATTCCGATCTATATCAATTTATTTATAACGTCACTTCTGAGTTAGTTGAAAATGATAAAAACAAGTTAAGAGCCATAGAGCATAGGGCTGTAAGCGGTGTATGGATTTTAGGTGAAGGTTTTAGTGCTGTTAAAATATCCAAGGAGTCTTATACTTGGCTTTGGCGAAATCTAAATTTGATAGCAGAAAAAACGGATTTCATTAAAATGTACTGGTCGAGAGCATCACAACATTATGACACTAAACTAAGACCAATAAACGGTGATGATTTCGATATAGAAAGTGGAACTTTTGGTAATCAAGAGGAAATAAAAAACAGAGATAAAGAAAGACTGGATTTTTTGGAATTTAATTATGCTTTCGGTGGCTTATTAATGTTTAAACGAAATTATTCTACTATTAAATACTTATTTAATCACTCTTCAAGCATGCCGCCAAATTATGTCCTACTTCCATCAAGTATGACTGAAATATTTACTGTTTTACACCTATTTTCCGACAACAACTATCTTTTAGAAAACAATATTGAGTTTAAATATCCATTTTCTGGTCTTGATGATTATTGGGGTCAGAATATTCGTGAATTCATAAATAAGTACATAGCTCTTTTATTTATAAGAGAGTATTCTCTAACAAGAATTTACACTTTTCAGGATTTTACCTCACAACCGTATTTACCAGATAACAATACAGATTTAAACTATTGGCTGAAAAATGTTTTGTTGTTTGAGAAAACAGTAGATGAAATCTCTTTAAATGAAAAATTAGTCGAATTATTAAATTATTCTGGCATAGTAGAGAAGAATAATATTGAGAATACCTTTACAGATTTCTTTGAGGAACTGAAACAAAGGATTCAAGACAAAATTGAGGATAACCAAATTAATGTTGACTTGCACACACCAAAAGTTGAGAACTTTACAGAACAAACTGACTTAATAATAAATCAAGCTCTCAATAAATACGAAGTAATAGAGAATGCAGAAGATTTATCAAGTGAAGATGATGTTACTAAATTTGGGGTAAATGGGTTACATACACTTTATCCAAAAGTCGCTTTTACAGAGGACAATTCGCATATCGACTATGATACTTTCCTAGCCAACTCTGTTGTAACAAACCAAATAGATTATTTCATCCCTAATTCTTTTCATACCACACGAACTAAGCGTTACTTAATCAAGGAACAAGAATTAAAATCGGCAATTAAAAAACTAAAACTTAATGACCAATACGCAATAGTTGCTATTAATCCATCCTTTGGGAAATTAGAATTACTCGTTGAATATAAACAATATATCATTGAAATTCATTCAACTAATAATAGAGTAAGAGATACATTTTTCATCTTGAAAAAATCAGATTTACCAACAATTAAGAATATAGAATTTAACGATGATGAAATATTATTGAATAAATTAACTACTAGAGGAAACAACATATATTCTTCTGTACTTGATTTAAATTTGGCTGAGAACAAGTCAATTCGAGAAAGATGGCTAGATAACGAAACGGAAAGCGATTTGAGAAAAAAGGTCGTCCTTACAATTGCTTTTAAAACAGTCATAATTTGGAAGAATATGAGAAACGTGGTTCAAATAAATATCTTTTCACCTTATAGTGAGCAGGGAATATTAAATAATCCAAATGACATAGAGCCATTGGAATAAATCCGGAAAGTAACAATCATAAAAATTGGGAAAAACATATTTATTAAAAGCGTCCTATACCGAATTAACCAAAGAAAATGTTGATAATCTAATCAAATACTTATATAAGATTGGAGGTAAGTCTTTAACTACAAAATGCAAAAGACAAAATGCATTTAAAATTTCTTGGACAGACAAAGAAACTAAGTTGTTAACTCGATGTCATGTTCAAAATGCAGCCGAATATTTAAATTATATTAAGGGTAGTATTACAAGAGGGCAATTGAGAACAGTTGTCGCCGATATAGCTGACTATGTTCAATTCTTGGACTCAAATGAAGATACAGCATTCATAATTTTAAGTACTAACACCCAACCTTCTGCCGTACAATTTGACAGTGCAAAACGATTGTTTTATAATCACCAAATTAGGGAACAAAATCAAAACAATTACGCCACCGACCTATTGACTCTCTATGCCATAAGATTATCCCTAGAAAGTAGAGTGCGGGGGCTTTTAGGAATCGATTATGCGACAGTCAAAGGAAAAAATATTGGTTTATCAACCTTGATAAAAATTTCAAAAGGACTTAAATCAGTTGAATACTCAATTAAAACTGAGTGGACTGAAATAGAATGGGTAAATAATTGGCTAAACCATCATATGCACAGACATTTAAGACCTTACCCGTGGATTATTCATCAAGCTCTTGAGATATTAAGACCATTTATAGACCCAAAGGAGCCATTAATAAAATTAAACCGAACTATTCGATCTTTCTACTCTGCAACGTATGTTAATGATGAAATTGCTTTAGAAAAGGAGATTGAATCTAATTTACAAGAACTATACCCAGAAGTAAAAATCAGATGGCTTGACAAAAGAGAAATAGTAAATAAGTAATAAATATTGTTGTCAACAAATTTAAACAATAGAATGAATGTATATTTTGATTTAAACATTTTTGACAGAATCGAAAAAATTAATTCTCTCAACGATGATGAAAGTATAATTTACTCTGAGTTGGAAAATTTAATCCTATCTGATAAAATTACTGTCCCCTATTCAAATGCCCACCTAAATGACCTCTTTCGTGGTTTTCAAAAAAATCCAAATTATATCGATGGACATTTAGAAAATATAAAACGTTTGACAAAAAACTTATGCATTTGTCAGTATTGGAACCATAATAAAACTACTTGGCATTTTAGAGAAATCAAAGATTTTTTTAATGAAAAACAAAGTGAATGGGAGTTCGAACCACAATCTTTTGAGGAACTCTTTGAAGAAGGACCAAATCCATTGCTCCTCTTAAAATTAATGCCACTACCGAAAAATTGGAAATTAGGATATCAACAAGACCCCATGTTTGGGATGATGTATCCGATGTCTAAAATAGAAAATAACATGTATGGTCTAACGGCCGATATTTTTAATTTCAGAACACGTTTAGCATCAGATTATGGTCTTTACAAAACTTTTAAAGTGTACCTAATTAAGGGCTTAAACAAAATAAGGAGCAACAAAGAAATGTTAAAAGCAATTCGTGGAAATCTAAAGGATTCACCTAAGCATCTCGATATTTTTGAAATGGCTGAAAAATATGCTCCTAAATCCAAGACTTCAGGAAACGAAAACTATTCGAGAGTTATTGAAACTTTTTACAAATATGATTTGAAAGGATATAAAACTGATGCGAATTTCAACAACATGTTTGATGATTCGTTGCATACTTTTTATGGTGCTCATTGTGATTTTTTCGTAACAAACGACGATAGATGTCAGTATAAAGCAGAAAAAACGTACGAGAGACTAAAAATCAATACAAAAGTGATAAAAGCAAAAGACTATCTACAAATAAAAAACTGCATAAATTGAAAGAACCCAAAAAAAATAAATTTCAACCTAAATTTCATTTCGAAAAAGAAGTTTTTTCTTCGATTGATGCAATTAAATCTTTAAAAGAAGAAACTGCATATAAAACAATATTAGATGGTTTTCCTATTGATCAATCAATTGCGACAAGTATAAAAAATGCAAATGAAGGATTTACTGTAAAGTTCTTTATTGATGGAGTTATCGAAGGAAATTTTATGAGTGATTTTGATAAGTTCGGAATTAAAGAAAAAATGATTCTTGATAGAAATGGTAGCAGGCATTCAATAAATAAAAACTCTACAAAAGAAGTCACAGTAACTCTTAGTACACCAAAGGTTGTAACCATAAAAGTCGATAATTTCCAAGATCATGAAGATGTTTTTTTCGACCATAAAACCCTGAGATTAGTTATTCCAACTAGTATTGAACCAGATTTTGATGATTTCATTTGTAAAAGCATTCATATTTCTGGAACAACAACATTTTGTGGGTTAATTGAAGTTAAATTTAATAACAAAAAATATCATCTTTTCAAACATAAAAATGATGACACCAAAAGTACATTCCTAATAATTGATTGTCTGGAAAACAACAGTTTTGAAGAGTTTAAAAAGAATACTTCTGCAATATTATTAGCTTTTGGTTTTATTAGTGGTAATTTATTTCAAGATGAATATTATTATCAAGTAATTAAAGAAGATTATTCTACTTTAACAGAAGCAACAGCATACATTAAAAAAGAGCCGTCAATTATTACTAATGCAGGTTTATTAAGTCCTTTTGAATTCGAACAATATCTTGAACATTTTAAAAAGAAGGAACTATTAACTAAAATATCATCACGATTAGATTCAAATAGCTTTTCAAAAATTTGTGAATTAGCGAGCAATAATTTGACTTTAGCTAGAAGTATAAGACTAATTTTAGAGGGAAATCAGACTAAATTACTTTTATTAAGGGCTGGTATATACTCAATTGCACTTGAGACTTTAACTAGCTTTATTTATGAAGAGAATAAGAGTAAATTAAAACCTATTACAGATAATAAGATATCACAAAAAATTATTTCAAAATTTAAAGAAATATTGAATGAATATGAGTGTTTTATTTCTGATTATGGAAATGAAATTTTAAAATCCAAAATTGATAATATTAACAGTCCAACCAATTCCAAAAAACTATCCAAACCATTTGAATTATATAATATTCCTTTATCAAAGTCTGAGTTGAAAGTATTAAATTATCGTAACAAATTTTTACACGGAACTTCACCTTTCAGTGAAGAAGAATTGAACAATAAGGATAATGAAATAGCATATATATCAAAGAAATTATTAACTCTATGCAATTGTTTAATCTTAAAATATTGTGGTTATAGTGGATACCTGATAGATTATGGTGGTTACCATCAATTTAAATGGGAAGAAAAAGTAACGGAACATTTATTCAAAATAATATAAATAATTGTTTACATCAACGTATATAAAATATAGTTAATAAAGGTTTTTCGAGAGGTTAATGTTTATTTTCTAAGACTTCCTAATTTAAGATTTGGATATCAAACTCTTTTAATATTGGAATTATTCGATTCCCTTCTATTCCGGACTTTTATCTTTAAAGTGCCATCTACTTTGAATACCTATCTATTTAAAGGGTTCTTTTAGGATGATAATGAACCGTTATCATAGTATTTCTAAATTTTGAATGATTTCTTCTGATGTTTTTTAAAATTCTATATATGTATACGTGAGTGAGATTCAATCCTAGTTGGTGGATTGGATTGTTTGAACTACATGAGGGGTATTGGTGAGTTTGAAGTTTGTAACCATATCAGTAATAAAATTTACAGAAATGTAAGTCCCAAAGAACCGTAGGAGCTTTTCGTTGAGATACGATAGAACTGGAACGATTATCCAAACCAAGGGGAGTGGATAGGTGAGAATATATTGAATAATCACCCTAAATAAGCCCTCATTGGAGAGTGTTTTTAGTTCGTTTAAGGGGCAGGAATTTAACCATTTCTTCCCTTAAACGATCTATTCTACCCCTTTTGGAAAATATAAAAGCTAAAGCAAAAAAAAGATTTAAAAATGAAAATCAAAATAGGAAAAAGAACCCTGAAACAAGTTGATGAATCAACAGTAGATGATATCGGATTTTTAGATATCCATAATGGTAAGGAATATGATTTTGATGGGTATATGAATTTAATTAAGGAAGAATAGTATGAAACAAATATTTGAAACATTCAATTATCAGGCATTGCTTGAAGTTATTGAAGAACAACAAGGAAAGAAATTTATGATTCAGAATGCTGATCTATTTTATCTGTGGTACTGTGTACAGAGAAAAATGGTAAATGAAAACAGGCAAGTTATGATAAAGTATTTGAGAGAAAATCAGATTTTGGATGATAGTAGGAAGATATTAAAAACAGTTGATAGATATTTTAGATTTAGAAGCACATTTCCCGATTTGAATGAATCCCAACAACGAAGGTTGGATAGAAATAATAAGTATTTGAATCCAGTAATTCCTTTTCAAAAAATAGGAAATAGAATGTTGGGCATAATAGATTCAAAC
This sequence comes from Bacteroidota bacterium, assembly GCA_024279425.1. Lineage (GTDB taxonomy): Bacteria > Bacteroidota > Bacteroidia > Flavobacteriales > Flavobacteriaceae > Maribacter_A. The sequence goes on from JAJRRO010000074.1 coordinate 224,503, forward strand.
AAAGAATCCTATTCAGTTGTGGATATTTCCGAAGCCAGGGAAAATACGGTAGCCGTACTATTCAAAAAAGGAGGGATCAGTTGGAGAAACAATAACCTTCATCCATTTGAAATGAAATGGATATTGGAACACAACAAGAAAGATTTAACTAAAAAAATAGGAGTATTACAATGAGATTACCAACCAAAAAATTATTCTGTGAGAACACATCCTCTTTCATAAAAGCACTGATCCTTAAAAAGAGGGCAGGAATACCATTAACGGAATGTGAAGTAAAACAATTTGAAAAAGAAATATTGAAAGAAACCGTTTCAATGGTCGAGCCCACAAAGTATCACAATAGGTTGGCATCCCTACCTCAACCCATACAAGAACCGTATGAGGATGATTTAGACGAAACCGGTTTAATGAGTAAGGAGGAAGTAGAAAACCTCATTAGGAGCATGGTATTCGATATCATAGATGAAGAAGATGATTTGAACCAGATAATAGAAAATCTAACGAAGAACCCCTAAAAACGGAACTCGGTATCACCAAAACAATTGATAGAAGATAATGATGTTGGGATTATTGTTAAACCAACAAAAAGAAAACAAAAAATGAAAGAAACACAAATGGAGGAAGTCTTGAAAACGATAGGTATTGAAACATCGTTACTTAATTCAAAACCAGTGTTCACCCGTGAGGAAACGGAGAAGATTTTCAACTGTACACACCAAACATTGAAAAAGTTTGAAAAAAGGAGCTGGATCAAACCGAACAAGTTCAAGAACCGAAACTACTACACAAGAGCGGACATTATAAACTGTATCAAAATTCAAGCACCTTTTGAATCAACAAACCATCAGATTGAAGGATTGGAAACAATTTGGGATATAGGTTAAACAATGTAAGTGTATGAAATTATGAAAACATTTATTTTTGATATATATACATACCAACAAACATTTCAACCACTGTGTTATCAATTAAAATAACACCCTCGTACTTACAAACGATGAAAAGAGCCACAGAATAAATTCTGTGGTTTTTTTTATGTTTCAAAACCTGACATTTTGACATTAAATCCTGTATATTTGTACCTCATTTTTCGGATATACCCATCAGTGGGGTATAACTAACAATGTTGAAAGCGGGTGAAAAATAGTTATACCCCTATGGAAAATATGAAAAACAGTAAAGAATTGAATATCAGTGACATGGAAAAAGGTAAAGTTTCCAATAACAAAACTTATACCCAAAGTTATACCCATAAAAATCCTAATCAATATAATGGCGAACTAATTGATAATCAGAGTATTATTAAAAATTCAACGAACAAAAGGAAGTTATATATTGAAAGTTATGGATGCGCAATGAATTTTTCGGATAGTGAAATCGTTGCTTCCATATTGGCAAATGAAGGTTTCAACACCACACAAGAATTGGAAAATGCAGATTTGGTTTTGGTGAATACCTGCTCTATTCGAGAAAAAGCCGAGCTTACTGTGCGTAAGCGCTTGGAGAAATATAAAACCATTAAAAAGAAAAGACCACATATGAAGGTGGGCGTCTTGGGTTGTATGGCCGAACGGTTGAAAAGTAAATTGCTTGAAGAAGAAAAGATAGTGGATATGGTAGTAGGACCAGATGCCTACAAAGACTTGCCGAATCTAATCCGAGAAATTAATGAGGGTCGAGACGCTGTTAATGTAGTTCTTTCAAAAGATGAAACCTATGGCGATATTTCCCCTGTTCGATTAAATTCAAATGGCATAAGTGCTTTTGTTTCGATTACACGGGGTTGTGATAACATGTGTGCTTTTTGTGTAGTACCATTTACCCGTGGTCGAGAACGCAGTCGAGACCCCCATTCTATAGTAGAAGAGGTGAATGACCTATGGAATCAAGGTTTTAAGGAGATTACTTTGTTGGGCCAAAATGTAGATAGTTATTTATGGTATGGCGGTGGACTAAAGAAAGATTTAGAAAAAGCTACTGATATGCAAATTGCGACTGCCATCAATTTTTCCAATCTTTTGGAAATGGTGGCAATGGCCCAGCCCAAAATGCGCATTCGATTTTCAACATCGAATCCGCAGGACATGAGCTTAGAAGTAATCAAAACCATGGCAAAATATGATAATATCTGCAAGCATATTCATTTACCGGTTCAAAGTGGCAGCAATCGAATCTTAAAGGCAATGAATCGTTTACATACCATTGAAGCGTATTTTGAACTTATAGATACTATCAAAAAAATAATTCCCGATTGCGCCTTTTCACATGATATGATTTCCGGTTTCCCAACTGAAAATGAAAAAGACCATCGAGACACTTTAGCTGTTTTAGACTATGTCAAATATGATTACGGTTATATGTTTTCCTATTCAGAGCGTCCTGGAACCTTGGCAGCAAGAAAGATGGAAGATGATATTCCTGAAAAAACAAAACAGCGAAGGCTTTCAGAAATTATCGCTTTACAACGCGAACACTGTAAATACAGAACTGAGCAACACTTGGGAAAGACCGAAGAGATATTGATTGAAGGCCCCTCAAAAAAAGACGACGCTCAATGGATGGGCCGTAATTCGCAAAATATAGTCGCTGTTTTTCCCAAGGAAAATTATGAGGTAGGGGATTTTGTGAAAGTCAGGATGGATGACTGTACTTCTGCTACCCTAATCGGGAAGGCCATTGGCCTTAGTGAAAATACTTAGAAAATATTCAAAAAACCACAATAGCCAGATACTAAAATGGAAGGTTTACAATCAATAAAACAGCGTTTCGAGATTATAGGAAACGACCCAAAACTTAACCGGGCTTTAGAAAAAGCCGTTCAAGTGGCCCCTACCGATATTTCTGTATTGGTGACGGGGGAGAGTGGTGTAGGGAAAGAATCGATTCCTAAAATAATCCATTCCCTATCATTTAGGAAGCATGCAAAGTATATTGCGGTCAACTGCGGGGCGATTCCGGAAGGTACAATAGACAGTGAGCTCTTTGGACATGAAAAAGGTGCTTTCACTGGAGCCACGTCAACCCGTAGTGGTTATTTTGAAGTTGCCGATGGCGGCACCATCTTCCTTGATGAAGTCGGCGAATTGCCTTTAACCACCCAAGTACGCTTGTTACGTGTTTTGGAAAATGGTGAATTCTTAAAAGTTGGATCTTCCCAGGTTCAAAAAACCAATGTTCGTATTGTTGCGGCAACCAATATGAACGTGATAGAAGCTATTAAAAAAGGGAAATTCAGGGAAGACCTTTATTATAGGCTAAGTACCGTTGAGATCAATATTCCGCCATTACGTGAACGCAAAGAGGATATTCATTTACTATTTCGAAAGTTCGCCTCTGACTTCGGTCAGAAATATAAAATGCCGACAATCCGCTTGCAGGATGATGCTATTCAACTGCTACTTAAATACCGCTGGCCAGGAAATATACGACAGCTTAGGAATATGGCTGAACAGGTTTCTGTTCTGGAGAAAGGAAGAAACATCTCTTTACCCACTTTGAACAGTTATTTGCCAAATGCAGGAAATTCCAATTTACCCGCTATAGTGGAGAAGAGTGAAAGTGATTTTAGTAATGAACGCGAAATTCTCTATAAGGTTTTGTTTGATATGAAAGGGGATTTAACAGATCTGAAAAAACTGACCTTGGAATTATTGAAAAACAATGACACTCAGAAAGTCCAGGAAGAAAACGAAGGATTGATTCAAAAAATCTATGGGGGTAACGGTGAGGAAATGAAGGAGGAGGAAACATCAATGAAAGTTTTACAACTCCCCGAGCCCCAACCACAAATAGAGACAACAACCTACCAGGCCCCTCAGGAGGACAAGTACCACTTTGCAGAGGAAATAGAAGAGGAAGAAACCCTATCTTTACAAGAAAAGGAAGTTGAATTGATTAAAAAATCCTTGAAAAGAAACCGGGGAAAACGAAAAGCAGCAGCAGCTGAATTGGGTATATCTGAACGCACCCTTTACCGCAAAATAAAACAGTACGATCTCTAATTATGCCAAACATTAAAAAATTATCATTGGTTTTGGCCGTGTTTACCACACTTGTCAGTTGCGGCATTTACAACTTCACAGGCGGCAACCCGGGTACAGCAGTGAGCTTTCAGGTAAACTATTTTCAAAACTACGCAACGCAAAGCCCAGGCTCAACGTTTGAACCCGGAATGGATAGGGACTTTACATTGGCATTACAAGACCGAATCTTAAATCAGACCAGTTTAGACTTAACACCTTCGAATGGAGATTTGGTTTATGAAGGTGAAATCGTTGAATACCGAATTTCACCAATGAGTGCCACTGCCCAACAAACCGCTGCTCAAAATAGACTTTCTATAGGTGTTGCCGTACGGTTCTATAACAAAACCAAAGAAGATGCAGATTTTGAAAGGCGTTTCTCTTTCTTTTATGACTATCCGGCAAACGCACAATTGTCTTCCGTAAAGTCCGAGGCACATGAAATTATCTTTGAGCGAATAACGCAAGATATTTTCAATGAATCACTTGCAGATTGGTAATCAGATATGAACGTCCAGGATTTTACATATTTATTACAAAACCCTGAAAAGGTCGTTACTCCAATACAGACCAAACAATTGGAAGATGTACTGGAAGAGTATCCCTATTTTCAGGCCGCGAGAGCTCTTCAATTAAAGGGCTTAAGAAATCTCAATAGTTTCAAATATAACAGTGCATTAAAAACGACCGCGGCCTATACGACGGATCGCGATATTTTATTCGATTTCATCACCTCAAAGGATTTCTTACAGAACTCCATAGCCAATTCAATTTCAGGAAAGATGTCGCCTTCACCAGAACATGATGTCACATCCCATGAAGCTGAATCCGCACACAAAGAAAGCATTCCCTTTATTGAAGTATCAGAAGATAAACCCTTGCCCCAAGATCTAAAGGATGCCAACCAAATATTAAACCCTAAGCTCTTTAAGTCAAAAGATCCAAGAATTGACAAAGCACTTACCAAAGAAAAAAAGAAGGCCGAACAAGAGCTGGAAATTGGCAAACCCCTGCCATTTACCAAACATGAAAAGCATTCTTTTAGTGAATGGCTTCAATTAACATCATATAAACCCATTCAACGAAACCCCAATTCAAAGAAAGAAGGCGTTTCTGATACCAACAATGACCCTCCTTTGAAAAAAGAGGATTTAAAAAAGAAAAAATTCGAGCTCATTGATAGATTTATTGAGAATAATCCCAAAATAATCCCGGCTGCACAAAAAACTTCCAAAATAGATATAAGGGAATCATTGAAACTCGACAAGGATGAGTTGATGACGGAAACCTTGGCAAAGGTTTATTTAGAGCAAAAAAAGTACAAAAAAGCCATACAGGCCTACAAAATTTTAAGTTTGAAATATCCGGAAAAAAGTGGTTTCTTTGCAGACCGTATAAAGGCGGTGAAAAAAGTACAACAAGAAAATACCAAATAATGAGTACATTTTCAATTTTCGTGATTCTCATAATCGTAGTTTGTTTCCTATTGATATTGGTGATAATGGTTCAAAATCCTAAAGGCGGTGGATTATCATCTTCCTTTGGAGGCGGTGGCAGCCAGATAGTGGGAGGTGTAAAGAAGACTGGTGACTTTTTGGATAAAAGCACATGGACATTGGCCGGTCTTTTGATTGTTTTGATCCTAGCATCGAACATTGCCTTAAAAGGGAGCTTCGGTGACTCAGAATCCAAACTGCTTCAAGGAGATGACATAGAGGAAACTGTTCCAGAAGCAGTTCCTGAGGAAATTCCAGCACCTGCAACAAACACAGACAATACTACAGACGGTCAATAATCCATGCCTGTAAATTATAATAAAATGCCAGCCTGAATGACAAGCTGGCATTTTTGTTTTACAATATGTCAGTTTTTAGGAAATGGCATAATTTCTGTCTAATTAATCAAGTAAAATAAAAATCAATTTAAAACTATTTAATATGGCTAAAGTTAGCATTAAACCATTGGCAGATAGAGTTCTTATAGAACCAATGGCAGCAGAAACCAAAACTGCATCTGGTATCTACATTCCTGATACTGCAAAAGAAAAACCACAAAAAGGAAAAGTTGTGGCCGTAGGTCCCGGAACAAAAGATGAGCAAATCACCGTTAAAGTAGGTGACACCGTTCTTTATGGCAAGTATGCCGGCACTGAATTGAAATTAGACGGTACTGACTACCTTATGATGAGGGAAAGCGACGTTTTAGCAATCATATAATTAAAATAAAAAAAACAAATTCCAAAAAACAAATTCCAAAATAGTAATCCCGTTCACAAATTACGCTTTGGATATTGAAATTTGGATCTTAAAATTTTAAAACAAAATTTTTATTATGGCAAAAGATATTAAATTTGATATAGAAGCTCGCGATGGCCTTAGAAGAGGGGTTGATGCCTTGGCCAATGCGGTAAAAGTGACCTTGGGTCCTAAGGGAAGAAACGTAATTATTAGTAAGTCTTTTGGCGCTCCTGCAGTGACCAAAGATGGTGTTACTGTAGCCAAGGAGATTGAGTTGGCAGATCCATTAGAGAACATGGGTGCCCAAATGGTAAAGGAAGTTGCTTCTAAAACCAATGACCTTGCTGGTGATGGTACTACTACAGCTACCGTACTTGCACAGTCTATTGTTAAAGAAGGATTGAAGAACGTTGCTGCCGGGGCAAATCCTATGGATTTAAAAAGAGGTATTGACAAAGCCGTTGAAGCTATTGTCACTGACTTAACAAAACAATCAAAGCATGTAGGTGATTCTTCCGAAAAAATTAAGCAAGTTGCTTCTATTTCTTCCAACAACGATAAATCGATTGGTGATTTGATTGCCCAAGCTTTTGGGAAGGTAGGTAAAGAAGGCGTAATCACTGTCGAAGAAGCCAAGGGTACGGATACTTACGTTGATATTGTTGAAGGTATGCAATTTGATCGAGGATATTTATCTCCTTATTTCGTTACCGACTCAGAGAAAATGATTGCTGATTTAGAGAATCCATACATTCTTTTATTCGACAAAAAAATCTCCTCTATGAAAGATCTTCTTCCAGTATTGGAACCTGTAGCCCAATCGGGAAAACCTCTTTTAATTATTGCTGAAGACGTAGACGGTGAAGCTTTGGCAACTTTGGTTGTGAATAAATTAAGAGGTTCATTGAAAATCGCTGCCGTAAAGGCACCTGGTTTTGGTGACAGAAGAAAAGCAATGCTAGAAGATATAGCCATCTTGACCAAAGGAACCGTTATCTCGGAAGAAAGAGGTTTTTCTTTAGACAATACGACAATTGACATGTTAGGTACTTGTGAAAAAATCACCATAGATAAAGACAATACAACTATTGTTAATGGTGGTGGAGTAGCTAAGGATATCAAGACCAGAGTAAACCAAATAAAATCTCAAATAGAAACTACCACTTCTGATTATGATAAAGAAAAGCTACAAGAACGTTTGGCCAAATTGGCTGGTGGGGTAGCTGTTCTTTACGTTGGTGCTGCTTCTGAGGTTGAAATGAAAGAGAAAAAAGATAGAGTTGACGATGCATTACATGCAACTAGGGCTGCTGTTGAAGAAGGTATTGTTGCCGGTGGCGGAGTTGCTTTTATTCGTGCTAAAGGTGCGCTTTCTAAAGTGAAGCCTGAAAATGCTGATGAGGAAACAGGTTTACAAATTGTTGCAAGAGCAATTGAGTCACCATTAAGGACTATTGTTGAAAATGCAGGTGGAGAAGGTTCTGTTGTTGTGGCCAAGGTTCAAGACGGTAAAGGTGACTTTGGTTTTGATGCCAAATCTGAAAAATATGTTGAAATGTTCAAGGCAGGTATCATTGACCCAACAAAAGTAACAAGAATAGCATTGGAAAATGCCGCTTCTGTTGCCGGTATGATTTTAACTACCGAATGTGCATTGATCGATATTAAGGAAGATGCGCCAGCAATGCCTCCAATGGGCGGCGGCGGCGGAATGCCCGGAATGATGTAGTCTCAACACGGACAGGCATAAATTGATCTTAGTTTATGCAAAATATCAAAATCCTCCCGACAAATTTGTCGGGAGGATTTTTTCTTTTAAACGTGAGCTTTTATTCATAGATTACTGCATTGGAATAAAATGCCCCAATGGAGAACCAATAAGCGATAAAAGATGGTGTGGCCTTCAGTTGATTTCCTAACCTGGGACCAGAAATCGCCTCACCGAAAACATTCCAAATAGTACCTTCATTATCCTTAAAAAAGCCTTCAGAGCCATTATAATCATAAGTGAATTCCAATGGACCACTTGCAGCATCCAATTCAAAGGAAACAATAGTGGTATTATCCCCAACCAATAAAATATCGTTGCCATTGTATATATCTCTCAAAGTACTACCATTCCCAAAAGCATTGAACTTATAGACTTTGGCCTTGTCCCCATTAATAATGGAATGAACACGTTCTTTGGCCGGAATACGATTGTCATTATTGGTCAAAGGGAATATTAAATACGAATTATTGGTTCTGTAATCCCCGTAAGGATAAAGACCATAATTTCTAGCAAAACCCGTATTGGAAGTCATTACCTTCGTTTGAGGGTACATGGTTTTCCATACACCCCAAGTAGTTTCCAGTACCGTGACCAAATCAGGTCTTTGACCTATTAAACTTCCATTGATACATTGCAGCCCAACTTGCGACCAATTACTGTTTGTGGCCCTGTCATAAAGTATTAAATTGTTATTGTACAACTTACCGGAAACGCCAAAAGTCGTTAAATTCCCATCAACGATTCTACTCCAACCAATGGAAGTTCCTGTCAAAGGGCAAAGAGAGGCCGCTACCGCAACCCCATTTACATCATCATTGACAATCTCGTGCCAATCCAAAATAAAATGAGGATAGGCTCTTACTTCATCACCTACTTTTATACCTATAACCAACAAATCGTCGGTTAAGGTCGATGACGCATTTTCCACCGAGGAAAAGTTAGGCGCATCAATTGAAGGTATACCATCTTTCCCGGGTCCCCCGTCCCTAATCTCAGATATGGGGTACAACCATACATTACTAGTATTGGGCTCACCTCCTCCATTGGGCTGAACACCATTTTGATCCACAGACGTATCACTACTGCTGCAGGAAATGACTAGTAATGCACCTAACAAAAGTGTTGAAATTTTCTTTTTCATAGCTTATTTTTTAATTACTAATTTGTTTTCATAGCTTATTTTTTAATTCTGGATGTTTATATTGATTGGATTTCTTTTTGGCGATAGGTTGAAAAGAAACCCACCCGTTATCCTATATGTCGGAGTTAATTGGGTTCCATCAACATTTCCTATAATCGGAAGCTCGACCTTTGCTTGCAAGAGCATTCTTGAAGTCAACTGAATACCCATGCTTGGAACGATGAATAGCCAGTCACCTCCTGTATTGTCCAATGCATTGCTATCAATAATATCTTTTTTTGCCTTTCTGTATTTGAATGTGATGCCTGGATTAGTAATTGTATTAAAGACCAGGAATTGGTCAGATATGCCAACAAAAGCTTGGAATTCGTCGCCATATTGATATACTGAAGCCCCATCTAGATAGTCGGTGTTTTGCCCAGTAAGCCGACCTATGATCCTTCCGGAAAATGTAGTCGTAGGTCTAAAATCAAAATTCTTCGAGATTGACGCAAATAAAATAACATCCCATGCCCCGCTCCCAGGCTGCAAATCGGCTATATACGTTATCCCACCATTATCGACTTCATCAAATGACCCCAAGGGAATCTTTGCCCCAGCCCCCAAAGCCAAATTGCTTTGTCTTCCCAAGATTTTTTGAAAATCATATTTAAGTAAAAAAACAGCATCACCAAGTCCTGTGGTCTGCTGCAAATCGACATTCCCAAACTGATCAATTATTCTTCGTTGGTTCACCCAGGTGAACAAAGATTCAACAGATAGCTTATCCGAAATAGAGTATCCAATATTCAACAAAGCTGAATGGGTTATACGCTTTCTTGAATCATCATCCAATTTGTCCTTTCCAGCGTTCAGGGTATTGAGGTTGTTAAAATCATAATTCAGCCCCAATTGCCAATTACCTTTTCCTTCATTGGGCAGCCCCAAATTATTGGACAGCGGAATTCCTCCTGAGCAACACGTCTGGGAAATCGCCAGCCCAGCCCATAAAAACAAAAAGATGTAAATGGAAGTGCGAAAATGCATTTGAATCAATATTTGAACCTTCTTAGTATCTTCAAAGAAGACAACCTTACAGACTCAATACCTACAATGGTTAAATTTGCTATAATTTAACATTCATTAACTAAAACAAGCTTATTTAGTTTTGACACCGTCCACTATTCATAAATTACCTTTTTAATGCCGCCACAGGTCAACATGGCTTCACAATGATAAGGGCTCCTAATTTCTTTGATGCTACTTAACCAGTGAACGCCATTATCTTTATTAGCCATAGGACAATACTGTATGCACAATGGAATATCCGGCTTTTTTAAGCTTGTACTCACCTTAATTATATTTTCGGATAGACCTACAAAGTGTTCAGGTTGATTTTCAATGGAATTATTTTCAGCCATTGATACTAGCAGTTCGCTAATTTTTTCAAGATGCCATCTTTATCTCACCTAAATTAAAGGTCTCTATATTTTTAAGGCTAAGGTTCTCATTTATCCCAATATTCTGAGTAGTGTCACCATTGGAAGCCCCCAAAGCATCTTTCAATAGAAGATCATTGTTCAATAACAACTCCATATCTTTTTGAATTGCATTAAATTCCATCTTCATATTATCTGAAGTAACGGATATGTTTGACGGCAATTCCTAGTGTCCTTCGTGTCCGGTCATTACTTTACCACCTTCATTATTCATCCTCGATTTTTTGCCTTTTAGTTGTGCTGCTGCATCTATTGTAAAGGTTCCATTGGTTACGATTTCCTCCTCATTTTCCAAACCTGATAAAACAACATATCCTCCATTGATAGCATCTCCCAACATAATTTCCCTCATTTCGAAGGTGGGGTCATTAGGATTCCTCTTAATATAAACGACCGAACGTTCCCCAGTCCATAAAACTGCACTTTCAGGGATGATCATGGTTTCATTTTTTTTATTTGATGTCAGTTCTAGGGAGCCTACTACGAACATTCCAGGTTTTAATTGACCTTTGGAGTTGTGTAGCACAGCCCTAACCTCAACTGTTCTTGTCGATGAATTCAGTACAGGATTAATAAAGGAAATTTTAGCGTCGAATATTTTATCAGGGTATGCCTTGGTGACAATCTTAATGTTTTGTCCCTTTTTTAATAGGGAGACTTGATTTTCATATGCATCGAAAGAAGCCCAGACCGTATTCAAATTAGCAGTTTTAAATATAGCGCGCCCATCTGTAATATGAGCCCCTTCGGTAACCATGATCGTTGTTATGATTCCAGAAATATGAGAATATATTGTAAATGCCGTTTTAACTTTTCCTGAAGCCTCCACTTCTGCTAACTGGGAATCATGAATTTTCCAATTTTTGAATTTATTGCGTACCGCTTTGTACAGTAATGGCTGAGATTCCCTAATTTTATAAGCAGTTATCAATTCTTGTTGTGCTGCTATCAATTCAGGGGAATAGACTTCTGCAATGGCTTGACCAATTTTTACTTTTTCGCCCAGCGAATTGATGTACAACCTATCTATTCGACCATTAAAATGTGCGGGTTGCGTTGCTATCTCATCCTCATTTTCGGTTATTTTCCCCGAAAGCCCGAGAATATCATTGTCAACATTCCCATGTCCTACTACTGTAGTTTGGATATTTGCCAGTGCCATGGCATTTTTGGTCATTTTAAATTGCCCTTTGTCCAAACCATCATTTCCCGAATCTGCTGGAATCAAATCCATGCCACAAATGGGACAATCACCTGGTTCTGGTTTCATTATTTGAGGATGCATTGAACATGTCCACATTTGATTTACTTCAGATGCTTTATCGTGATTATGCTTCATTTCTTTATTAGATGAGTCACCAAAAAGTACCCATCCTAATAGTAGACCAATGACCAATATGCCAATATGCCAATATGCCAATATGCCAATATGCCAATATGCCAATATAAATTATATATTTCTTTATTTTTTAATTCGTTTTAGTAGTTTTCTTACTGAAGGTGACCATGCGTACCCTACTATAAATCCACTTAATATCGATGAATTTTTCTAATTTTTTGTGCTGTATGTCTATTTACCATCTTATTGATTTATTTCAAAAGGAAAACTAATAGTAACCTTCTCCCAAGCAAGAGAAATTGTGCCTTCGGTTTCACTTACTTTACTAACCCTATACTCTAAATGTTCGGTAACATCATCTGTAATACTTGGTGTTACTTTAAACCTAACAACGTCGTCTTTTTGGTCATATTCATCTTTTCCATGTTGGTCCCAATTTTTATTGATCATTATTATCCAGTCTCCTCTTGAAGGAATGGTAAATAATCCATACTTACCCCTTGGGAGTATTTCTTCACCTATAAGTAAATCTTTATTGGTTTCTATCCAAGTGGCCATATGTGCTCCTGCTTGCCATACATTGTCATAACCGACAAGGCCTCCAAAAATAATCCTCCCACGAACTCCTGGTGACGAATAATCTATATGAATGTGAGCATCACCAATCATTTCCATTGCAGAAGTATGAGGACTCAAAACTTCCTTATTTGTTGGTTTAACCTGTTCTTTCTTACTTTCAGAATGATTGTGCTCTTCCTTATCGGCTTTTACTTCCTTACAGCCAGTCATTAACATAACACTTAACAGTATTGTTAGTATTGTTCTCATTGGTTTATATCGTTTACATTTTAATATTTCTTAATCTCAGCGCATTGGCAATGACTGAAACAGAACTAAAACTCATCGCAGCGGCAGCAATCATGGGGGATAATAATATTCCAAAAAACGGATATAGTGCCCCAGCGGCAATGGGCACTCCAAGCGTATTATAAATTAGGGCGAAGAACAGATTCTGTCTAATGTTCTTCATTACGCTGTTACTCAAATTTCTGGCTTTTACGATACCCTGCAAGTCTCCTTTTACCAAGGTGATAGCTGCACTTTCAATGGCTACATCGGTTCCGGTACCCATGGCGATACCCACATCGCTTTTTGCCAATGCCGGAGCATCATTGATACCGTCTCCGGCCATAGCCACCACCTTTCCGTTGCTTTGAAGTTTTTCCACTACGTTCAATTTGTCGCCAGGAAGCATTCCGGCTTTGAAATCTGTTAAATTCAATGCACTAGCAACAGCCTTTGCAGTATCGTGATTATCGCCTGTAAGCATAATAACATCAATACCCCTATCTTGTAAGGCCTTGATTGCTTTTTTACTGGTTTCCTTGATTTTGTCTCCGATGGTCACATAGCCCACCACTTCCTTGTCTATAGAAAGATAAGAAACTGTTTTCCCTTGCTCTTGATAAGATTGTGCTTTTTGTTCCAAGTCTTTTGGTAAGATTGCTCCGGCCTGTTCTATCATTTTATCGTTGCCAAGAGAAACCATTTTTTGATTCACATTTCCCTCAACACCCTTACCGGTCACGGCATTAAAGTTGTCAGCTTCTAAAAGTTCTGCTCCTTTTTCCTTTCCGTATTTGACTGTAGCCTCCGCTAAAGGATGTTCGCTTAATTGGTTTAACGATATGATATATTGGAGTACTTCCTTTTCTGAAAAAGTGTTGCCTAATGCTCCAATGGTTTCTACCGTAGGTTTCCCTTCTGTTATAGTTCCGGTCTTATCGACAATAAGCGTGTCCACTTTGTTCATCTTCTCCAATGCCTCGGCATTTTTAATGAGCACCCCACTCTGTGCACCTTTCCCAACACCGACCATGACGGACATGGGCGTTGCAAGACCTAATGCGCAGGGGCAGGCAATAATCAATACCGCAATGGCATTGATCAAGGCATATACATAGGCTGGTTCTGGTCCCCAAACGGCCCAAACCACAAAAGTGATGATTGCAATAATAACAACAACAGGAACAAAATACCCTGATACCCTATCGGCTAGTTTTTGGATGGGAGCCTTGCTTCGGCTAGCATCATTGACCATATGAATAATTTGGGAGAGTAAAGTATCTGCACCAATTTTTTCGGCCTTCATCAGGAATGATTGGTTTCCGTTAATAGTACCACTACTTACCTTATCTCCTTCTAATTTAATTGCCGGCATTGGTTCGCCTGTAATCATAGATTCATCTACTGTGGTATGCCCTTCCGTTAACGAACCATCCACAGGAATTTTATCTCCTGGCTTCACCCGAAGGATATCGCCCAATACAATCTCATCAATACTAATTTCCTCCTCAATAATACCCTTGACCCTAACTGCTTTGTTGGGTGCCAATTTCAATAACTCCTTTACGGCCGCATTTGTCCTACTGTGAGCGCGAGCTTCAAGTAACTGTCCTAATAAAACCAGTGTTAGAATAACGGTAGCAGCTTCAAAATAGACATGTACGCTTCCCGACTCCGATTTAAACTGCGAGGGGAAAAAATCTGGAAAAAACATTCCGAATGTGCTGAACAACCAAGCTACGCCTGCACCTATGCCGATAAGGGTAAACATATTCAGGTTCCAGGTTTTAATGCTGCGGTAGGCCCGTTCGAAGAACATCCAAGTTGCGTGAAATACGACAGGAATAGACAGACCAAATTGAATCCAGTTCCACTTTTTTTGTTCTATGAGTTCATATAACGAAGTGTTGGCCAACATTTCCGACATGGCTATCAAAAAGATAGGTAGGGTAAACGCCACTGCTATCCAAAATTTCTTCAGTAGTTTTTTATAATTCTTTTCTTCGGTTGATACATCGGCCTGAATCGGCACTAGATCCATCCCGCAAATGGGACATGCTCCCGGTCTATCTTTAACGATTTCTGAATGCATAGGACAGGAATACTGTGTTTCCGAAGAGGCAGTCAAACTCATTTCTTCTACCAAATCCATACCACAGACAGGGCAATCGCCTGGTTTATCATAAATCTTGTCGCCTTCACAATGCATTGGACAATAAAAAGTTCCCGTTCCTTTCCCTTTCTGTTTTTCTACTTTCTTTTCTAAAGCATGGTCGTGTTCTCCAGGCACACAGATTTTATACCGACCCCCTTCTTTTTGTAGCGCTTCCTGAAATTTTTCTACGGAAATATCGGATTTCATTTCAATACTGGCCTCCGTTTTTTCTAAATTGACCGAAACCATGATCACACCCTCTACTTTTGAAAGTACTTCCTCGACATGATTTCGACAACCATTACAGGTCATTCCGTGTATTTCGTATGTATGTTTCATTCTCTAATTTTAAGATTACTCCTCAAAACTAATCCTTGGTTAGGTTTTTTATTATTATAATTATGGTTAGTTCTTATATAATCTTGTCAAGCGATTTTCTATTCCAATTTTGCAGTTTACCGTATTCTCCCATAGTCATTCCCGTAACCGACTTAAACTGTTTGGCCAAATAACCGCTGTTGCTGTAATTAAGTATATACGCGATTTCGGAAAAATGCATTTCACTTGTTTGAATCAATTCTTTGGCTTTCTCTATTTTTAAATAGATAAAATGCTTTTCTATAGTATGGCCTTCATTTCGGCTGAACTGTTTACTTAAAAGAGAGTATTCCTTGTTCAATTTTCTTGACAAAAATTCTGACATTTTTTCATCTTGTATGGTTTTACCGTTCAATTTAGTGATAAGAAGCCCTTTTATGCGCTCAACTAAAAGCTCTGTCTCATCCTGAACAAGTTCAAATCCGTTTTTTTCAATGATTTGCTTAATTTGATCAAGGGTTTTTTTATCTAATTTTTCAACAATGATTTCTCCTAACTTAATAGAATCTATAGGGATGCGAGAATCTTGGAAATCTCTTTCCAAAATCTCTTTACATCTATCACAGACCATATTTTTTAAATAAATAACTGCCATATTCTGATATCTATTGTTAGGAGGGGATTAAATACATACTAACCTCCCTCTCCCAAACAGGTTTTTGACTATTGAATGGTTTCTGTTACTTTACCACATTTTAACATTTTCTCTCCATAATATGGGTTTTTAATTTCTGAAACGTCGGATAGCCAATAACCCCCCTTATTGTTAAAGGCCATTGGGCAGAATTGTTTGTATATGGCACCCTCCGTAATTGACGCTTTGAACAGAGGTTCTATCTTTTGGGTGAATTGGGAAAATAGCTCGCGCTGTTTTTCGATATCGTCAGTATTGGCCATGGCAAGAGTCATCGACTTCATTTCTGGGCTTCCTTCAGAAAGACTTTCAACCAGGTTTTCTGCCGCCGTCACCACTTCTGATGCATTTGAATTTGTTAAGGCACTCCGTATTTGCAGATAGTTATGAAATATTTTACCGGTCATTTCATCTGAAAAAGAAGCATCTGCTATTAGGGTTGGTTGTTTCTCTTCTTCTTGAATTTCAGTAATAGCTTTTCCATCTGCATTTTTATTCTTCTTCTCTCCGCAAGAGGCTAATGCCATTGATGCAATTGCCATAATTACAACGTATCTGTTATGTTTCATCATTTTTACTGTTTTAAAGTTCATATTTGTGTGATTTATTGTTTTAATATTTTTATTGTTTTGATAAATAATTGATAATTGCCATCTGGGAGTAATAATTTTTCACGGCCTCTACTTTATTGATTTGAAATTTTAATTGCAATTCCTGAATATCGAGCACATCATTGAAATCTATAGTACCAGTCTCGTAATTTTTGATAAGTATTCCTTCTGCATCTTTAGCCTGTTTCAAATTTTTCGCTTGTGTTCTGTGTTAGATTTTGGCCGCTTCTCGGAAATTAATTGTTCTGTTTAAAAGGGTTTTCAGTGTATTTTTTCGATTCGCTTTCTGCGCATTGATTTCCTCTTGCCTCAATTTGTTCTGTACGGTAAGAGATTCGTATTTGTTATTGAAAATGGGAATGGACAAAGAAACCATGGGCACCAATATCCCGATTACTTTGTTTTACCGCGTTTACTACTTGATGAAGCCCAATCCCATATTGCTTCATCAATTCAGGGTTCACCTCTATTTTGTATTCCTTGACATATCCTCCAATAGATGACACCTCGGACACGCCACTTGCCGCAGATAATGCATATTTTACGTAGTAGTCTTGAACACTACGTAATTCTTGCAAATCCCATCCACCAGTGACTTCCCCGTTTTCATCACGCCCTTCTAAGGTGTACCAAAAAATTTGTCCTAATCCAGTTGCATCTGGTCCCAAAGCAGGATTCACACCATCTGGCAATAGATTAGTTGGTAACGAGTTCAGTTTCTCTAGAATTCGGCTACAGCTCCAATAGAATTCCACATCCTCTTCAAAAATGATATATATGCTGGAGAATCCGAACATGGAAGAACTCCGTATTGTCTTTACTCCCGGTATACCCAACAAAGATGTTGTCAACGGATAGGAAATCTGGTCTTCGATGTCCTGAGGAGATCTCCCTCCCCATTTGGTTAAAACAATCTGTTGATTTTCGCCAATATCCGGAATGGCATCGACCGCAACAGGATTACTAGGCAGAAATCCTGTGTCCCAGCTAAAAGGAGCGTTGATAGTACCCCAGCCTACAAATAGGGCAAGAAGTAAAACGGCTATTAACTTGTTCTCGATAAGAAATTTGATGCTTTTGTTCAGCATATGCATTGATATTAAACAATTAGAAATACAGTTGTGCTAAAGACACAAACAATACGTTTAGTCCAAAAACAGCGATAGCTGTCGAGCTTTATTTCAATGTTTAAAAATCAAATGAGGAAAGTCTCGTAAAGAACTTGAACATCCTTAACGAGTAATGGAGGTGGATGTCTTCCGAATGGGGTTATATTTTCTTCTAGACCTTCATAAAGATTTATATACGAATTGAAGAAGGTCGTAATAAAGGTCTGTTGCTCAAAAGTGAGGCGATCAAATGAAATTTTCAAATCGTCCTGTCCTTCCTGTACAACTTCCACATCTGTACAGCAATCCATTTCTATTACAGCACACTCGCTGGATGATTTGGACATTTCAGCCTTCATTAAGCAGGTATCAACATTTTCGAATACGCTGAAATCTACTAAATGGTCACCGCAATAGTGCATATCCACCGAAAATGACATTGTAGAAAACAGCACTATAAGTGCCATTACCATAGACGTTATTCGATGTAGTGCTTTTTTCATTACTACTACAAAACTACAAAATTTAAAGATTTATTGTTCTGTTTAACATAAGTTTAGATAATTCACAATCAACTCGCCCTCTTTGTTAAATTAAATATCCAGCCCTGAAAATGAGCCTTTTGACAACATATCTCCGGCCAAATATTAGGTTTATGTATTACTAGTTGATCATCAACTTATGGAAAACAATATTTAAAATTAAATATATTAGCCCAAAAACTATCATGTTCAAAGAGCTAAGACAAGAAATCAAGGGTATGATCACCAAAGTAAATATACCCGTTGACAACCGCCTACAGCAAATTTGTAATCTATTAAAAGAAAGCATTCCTTATTATGATTGGGTTGGTTTCTATTTTAAAAATGGGGATAAGGATGAGTTAAAACTCGGGGCTTATGCCGGAGAGCCTACGGATCATGCAATTATTCCCTTCGGGAAGGGTATCTGTGGCCAAGTAGCTTTGAGCGATAAGAATTTTGTTGTTCCCGATGTTAAAGCCCAAGATAATTACATTGCCTGTAGCATAAACGTTAAGGCAGAAATCGTTGTTCCGCTCTTCGTGAATGGCGAAAACATAGGCCAGATCGATATAGATTCTAACACTCCTGACCCCTTTACAACTGAAGATGAAAGGTTTTTGGAGTTCGTAAATCAGGAAGTCGCCAAAATTCTTTAAAACTTTAACTGTTTTGTTGATAAACTAGGACATTTACTACCTTCAAAAAAATTACTTTTGTGTGCTTAGAACTTTAATCCCAGCTAACTAAAATGAGCATCAAAAAAGCTACTTCAGCCTTAATTTCAGTCTTTCACAAAGAGGGTCTGGAACCCATCGTGAAAAAATTCAATGAACTCGGAATCACCATCTATTCGACAGGTGGCACCGAAAAGTTCATAAAAGATTTAGGAATCGATGTTGTACCCGTTGAGGATGTTACAAGCTACCCGTCAATTTTGGGTGGTAGGGTCAAAACCTTACATCCCAAAGTGTTCGGGGGCATTTTGAATAGACAGGACCACGATGGTGATATTGCTCAGCTCAAAGAATTTGACATTCCGCAATTGGATATTGTGATTGTTGACCTTTATCCCTTTGAAAAAACAGTGGCCAGCGGAGCACCTGAACAAGATATTATTGAAAAGATAGATATTGGAGGTATTTCATTGATTCGTGCGGCGGCTAAGAATTATAAGGATGTCCTCTGCGTTTCCTCTATGGAGGATTATGGCGAATTTTTGAATATTATTTCAAAAGGAGAGGGCAATACCACCTCGGAAGAACGCAAAAAATTCGCTTCCAAAGCATTTAATGTCTCGTCGCATTATGATAGTGCCATTTTCAATTACTTTAACCAAGATGATGAAGAGGTAGTTTTGAAAATCAGTGAGACTAAAGGGCACGTTTTGCGCTATGGCGAGAATCCGCATCAAAAAGGTCTCTTTTTTGGAGATTTCAAAGCTATGTTCAATAAATTGCATGGTAAGGAACTTTCCTATAATAATCTACTGGATGTTGATGCCGCAGTAAATCTTATGAACGAATTCCGAGGAGACGACCCAACATTTGCCATTTTAAAACACAATAACGCATGTGGCTTGGCCACTCGAAGCAGTATTCAACAAGCCTATATAGATGCCCTCGCAGGCGACCCGGTTTCTGCCTTTGGCGGGGTACTTATCAGTAATGTTGAACTAGACAAAGGCACTGCCGAAGAAATCCATTCTCTTTTTTGTGAAGTAGTGATTGCACCCAGTTATTCTGATGAAGCACTAGAGATTTTAAAAAGAAAGAAAAATAGGATTATTTTGATTCAGAATGATGTGGATCTTCCAGATACACTCGTCAGAACTTGTTTAAATGGTATTTTAGTTCAAAAAAAAGATGATAAAACTGACACTATTGCAGATTTGAAATATGTGACAGGAAAAGAACCTTCTTCAAGGGAGTTGGAGGATTTGATCTTTGCTTCAAAACTCTGTAAGCATACAAAGAGTAATACTATTGTATTGGCCAAGAACAAACAACTATGTGCCAGCGGAACAGGGCAGACCTCTCGGGTTGATGCTTTAAACCAAGCTATTCATAAGGCAAAATCCTTTAACTTTGACCTAAACGATGCAGTTATGGCTAGCGACGCTTTCTTCCCATTCCCCGATTGTGTTGAAATTGCCCATAAAAGTGGCATAACCAGTATTATACAGCCAGGAGGGTCTATTAAGGACCAACTGAGCGTTGATTATTGCAATGAAAACAATATTACGATGGTAATGACAGGCACACGTCATTTTAAGCATTAATTTTACTACTTTTGTCGATGAAATGTACCTTTTAATCCGAAACCTAACAACTTACTAAATGGGATTTTTTGATTTCTTGACCGAGGAAATTGCTATTGACTTAGGAACGGCCAATACCCTCATTATTCACGCAGACAAAGTTGTAGTAGACAGTCCGTCTATTGTTGCTAGAGACCGCACAACCGGCAAAATAATCGCCGTTGGTAACGAAGCTAGTCTCATGCAAGGAAAAACACACGAAAACATTAAGACCATTAGACCATTGAAAGATGGAGTTATTGCAGATTTTGATGCTTCTGAAAAGATGATCAATATATTCATTAAGAACATTCCTGCATTGAAGAAGAAATGGTTTCCACCAGCACTGCGCATGGTCATTTGTATACCTTCAGGCATTACAGAGGTCGAAATGAGAGCTGTAAAAGAGTCTGCTGAACGTGTTAATGGTAAAGAGGTTTATTTGATTCATGAGCCCATGGCGGCGGCTATAGGTATTGGCTTGGATATTATGCAACCCAAAGGAAACATGATTGTGGATATTGGAGGTGGGACAACCGAAATTGCCGTCATTGCCTTGGGTGGAATTGTCTGTGACAAATCCGTTAAAATTGCGGGTGATGTTTTTACCAATGACATCATTTATTATATGCGTACTCAACACAATCTTTATGTTGGAGAAAGTACGGCAGAAAATATAAAAATAGAAATTGGTTCGGCTATCGAAGATTTGCAAAACCCACCCGAGGAGAAATCTGTTCAAGGCAGGGATTTACTGACCGGAAAACCTAAACAGGTACAGATAACATATAGGGAAATTGCCAAGGCACTGGATAAATCTATCCTTAGGGTCGAGGATGCTGTAATGGAAACTTTATCCAAAACTCCGCCAGAATTGGCTTCTGACATTTATAATACAGGCATTTATCTTGCTGGTGGAGGCTCGATGTTAAGAGGCTTGGACAGAAGGCTTTCACAAAAAACGGACTTACCTGTTTATATTGCTGAAGATCCGTTACGAGCTGTTGTACGCGGTACTGGAATTGCATTAAAAAACTTGGAGCGCTACAAAAGCATTTTGATTAAATAAAGTCCTCAAAAGAAAAAGGTAGATTCAATAGTACAGGTACGGTAAAATATGTTCGATTTCAAAAAGAGTATTTAAACCGGCTTCACAAAACGAAAAGTGAATGCAGCAGATAATCAACTTTATAATTCGATATAAAAATTTCCTGTTTTATATCTTCCTGTTGACCATATCCTTAGCTTTCACTATTCAATCGCACTCCTATCACCAATCACGTTTCTTTAATTCATCTAATTGGATAACGGGAAACATATATGGTTTTTCCCAGAGTATAACCACCTATTTTGATTTGGACGGAGAAAACGAAAAACTGCTTCTGGAAAATCAAAGATTACTTGACCTTTTAATTAACAAAACACCTTCCAATACAGTCAATATTGACACTACTGATTTTCGCTACACCATAGTTTCGGGACAAGTAATAAGGAATAGTTATGCCAATCAAAGAAATTACATTACGATCAACAAAGGGCAGAAAGACGGTATAGAACAAGACATGGGTGTAATAACAGATATGGGAATCCTTGGAATCATCGAAAACACATCCAATAAATTTGCAACCGTTCAAAGCATTTTAAATGTGAATTCCAATATCAATGCGAAAATCAAGAACACAAACCATTTTGGATCTTTGACATGGGATACCAAAACCTATAATGTAGTCCAATTGATCGATATTCCAAAATTGGTTCCCCTAACGGTTGGTGACACCATCGTAACCGGTGCGATGAGCAGTATTTTTCCTGAAAACATTCTCATTGGAACCATCAAAAATTTTGATTTGGACAATTCTAAAAGTTTTTATCGTATAGATGTCAATCTTTTCAATGACATGACAAACCTTAAAAGCGTATATATAATCAATACTATAAACAGAAGGGAAATTTTAGAATTAGAATCAGCCACAACAACCAATGAATAGCAGTTATTTTATAAATATTATACGGTTTACACTGCTTGTCTTAGTACAGGTACTGATTTTCAATAGGCTTAATTTCTTTGGATTTATAAACCCCATGGTCTATATTCTTTTTTTGTATTGGTACCCAATAAAGAAAAATAGGGCGTCATTTATTGGCCTGGGATTTCTTTTGGGCCTTTCCATAGACTTCTTTTCAGACACCATGGCCATCCATACTGCGGCAACCCTTACCATTGCCTATGTCCGCCCAACCATAATGCGCTTTGTTTTTGGAATAAATTATGAATTTCAAAGTTTCAAATTAAGGAATACCACCAAAGCACAACAATTCACTTTTTTGGCGTTATTAATAGTAGTGCACCATTTGGTTTATTTTTCGTTGGAGATTTTTAGCTTTGCCAATCTTCTCCTTATCATTAAAAAAGTATTGTCTATTGGTCTTGCCTCATTGATACTATGCTTGCTATTTGGTTCATTATTCAGCACAAACAAGGAATGATCCAAAAAAATTTATTCCTTTGAGCTTGTTGAAATTTGTTATACACTACTTTTTCGTCAATTGAGGCTTCAAAAACACAGTTTGGCAGTGTTAAATGACTATTTTGTTAACGAAAAGTGGTGGAAAAAGAGCCATAACAAAACCGAAGGATTAAATTTAAACAGGCTCTTATTTAATTAATAACTTTATAAGGTCATAATTTATGACACCATCGCATGATAAAATGAGTTTCATAATCAAAATATAAAATATTGGGATTGTCCATTTTTTAATGACTAAAAACCAGCTTTCATGAAGAAGGTTCTTCTATCATCTATTATATTAATTATCGGGATTACTTTTATTGGCAGATTGTCCTATCTACAGATATTTAGTTTTTCCGCGGATCAGGTATTGGAAGACCCTGCGATCAAGGCCATTTATGATTATCCCGAAAGAGGTTATATCTATGACCGCAACGGAAAGCTTCTTGTGGGTAATGACCCGGCCTATGATGTCATGGTTATTCCAAGGGAAGTCAAACCATTGGATACCTTGGAATTCTGCAGTCTTATCGGTTTGGACAAAGAAACTTTCCTCAAAAAACTTAAAAGAGCCAGAGTGTATTCCCCTAGATTGCCTTCGGTATTAGTACCTCAACTTTCGAAAGAAGATTACGGAAGGCTTCAGGAGAAAATGAGACACTATCAAGGTTTCTATATCCAAAAACGTTCTTTGCGCTACTATGATACAAAAAGCGCGGCTAATGTTTTGGGCTATATCAGCGAGGTGAACGATGGGGATTTGGCTCAAAACCCCTACTACATTCAAGGGGAGCTCAAAGGACGAACCGGAGTTGAAAAAACGTATGAAGATACACTAAGGGGAAAAAAGGGAGTACAGTACATTCAAAAAGATAGGTTCAATCGGGATATCGGGCCCTATAAAGATGGTACTTTGGATACTCCTCCAGAACAAGGAAAAGAAATTAGCATCACTATAGATAAAGATCTTCAGGAGTACGGTGAATTATTAATGAACGGGAAACGAGGTGGAATTGTAGCTATTGAACCATCTTCGGGGGAAATCCTTTCAATGATCTCAGGGCCTACCTATGACCCCTCGCTATTAGTAGGCCGGCAGCGTTCAAAAAACTATACTGAACTTTACTACGATTCAATTGCGAATCCTACTTGGGATCGTTCAATTTTGGCAGAACCCTCCCCTGGATCTCCCTTTAAAACCTTAAATGCTTTGATAGCTTTACAAGAAGGTGTGATGACCCCGGACTCCAAAGTAAGATGTTATAATGGATTTTATGTTGGTAAAGCAAAAAAAAGATGTCATTGCGGAGGAGGCATTCGCGATATGAACAGCGGGATTTACAAATCATGTAATGCTTATTTTGCACAAACTTTCAGAAATATTTTTAACAAATTCGAGACCACTGATGAAGGTATGGACGTTTGGGAAAAACATATGCGAAGTTTTGGACTTGGCGATTATTTAGGATCAGACTTACATACTGGAAGACCAGGGAGAATACCGAACAAGGCATTCTATGATCGATGGTATGGGGATAACAGATGGGCCTCTTCTACCATAATTTCCAATTCCATTGGTCAAGGTGAAGTGGCGACCACTCCCATTCAATTGGCCAATATGACCGCCGCCATAGCCAATCGTGGGCACTATTTCACACCCCATATTATCAAGAAAATTGATGGCAAGGATATAACCATTCCCAAATTCACCGAATTAAGACAAACCACTATAGATCGCAAACATTTTGAGCCCATAGTACAAGGCATGGCAGACGTATACAATAAAGGTACTGCAAAATGGGTTCGGATACCCGATATCGAAATCGCCGGAAAGACAGGCACCGTTGAGAATTTTATTATAATCGATAGCGTAAGAACCCAGCTTACCGATCATTCCGTTTTTGTAGCCTTTGCTCCAGTAATCAAACCCAAAATAGCTATAGCCATTTATATCGAAAATGGATACTATGGGTCACGATACGCAGGACATATCGCATCCTTAATGATTGAAAAATATATTAAAGGAGAGATTACCCGTAAAGATTTGGAGAAAAGAATGCTTGAAAAAACTTTGGAACATGAATATGCCAAGCCATTGAGCGGTGAGGAGTTCAAGATAAACGAGTATGTTTGGTAAAAGCGTCCTCAAACGAATAGATTGGCTCAGCATATTTATCTATATATCATTAGTTACTATTGGCTGGGTAAACATTTACTCCAGCACGTTCTCGGAAGCAAACCCATCCATCTTTAATTTTGGCACCTTACATGGTAAGCAGCTATTCTTTGTTGGTGCCTGTTTTGTTGCCATAATCATTATCATGGCGCTAGAGGCCAACTTTTATGAACGCTTTTCCAGTCTCCTCTATGTCATTTCTATGGTATCACTTCTAGGCCTGTTTTTGTTTGGCAAAACCGTGGCCGGTGCAACATCATGGTACGATTTGGGTTTTTTTAATCTACAGCCATCTGAATTTGCCAAAGTAGCCACAGCATTGGCACTGGCAAAATACTTAAGTGATATACAAACTGATATTAAAAGGCGAAAGGATCAGCTGGTCGCATTGGGAATAATCTTACTTCCGGCGATTTTGATAATTCCCCAACCAGACCCAGGCAGCTCATTGGTGTTCTTTGCCTTGATTTTTGTTGTTTTTAGGGAAGGATTGCCCCTATATTATTTGATTATTGGACTTTTGGCCATATTGGTTTTCATCGCAACATTAATGTTTGGCACCATCTGGGTGGGTATCGCGCTGGGGCTTATTATTGTTCTTTTCTATTTGCTCAAAAAGAAACAATTCAAAGTGCCCATTTTTTCCTTGATTTCAGTGGTGGTCGTGACGATCCTCTTTTCGCTTTCGGTCGATTTTGTTTTTAATAATGTTTTTGAACAAAGACATAGAGACAGGTTTAGCCTATGGTTGCGACTTGAAAAAGACCCCAATAAATTAGAGCAAATAAGAAAGACCATAGGTTACAACACCTACCAATCTGAAAAGGCCATAGAATCAGGAGGATTTTTTGGCAAAGGCTTCTTAGAAGGTACTAGAACCAAAGGAAATTTTGTCCCAGAGCAACATTCTGATTATATTTTTAGTACCGTAGGTGAGGAATGGGGCTTTGTTGGCACTGTTACCATAGTGCTATTGTTTACGCTGTTGTTACTACGATTGGTTTATCTGGCGGAAAGGCAAAAAACCGCTTTTCCCCGAATGTACGGCTATGGCGTAATCTCAGTTTTATTTATTCACTATTTCATTAATATCGGGATGGTCATCGGTATTCTACCCACCGTTGGCATTCCATTGCCATTCATTAGTTATGGAGGTTCAGGTCTACTTTTCTTCACGGTCTTACTCTTTATTTTCCTGAAATTGGATTCGAACCGATTAAAGGAGGATATTTAAAATTTTCACCCTGCAGTACTTGGTGTATTCTCCAATTGCATCTGCTCAGAATCCATGAGCTTGTAAAAGAAATCCAATCCTGTCATTTTCTCAATCTTATCTATCGAAATAACAAACTGATCCAATGGCTCTGTACTTTTAATATTTGGCATTAAAAAAGCAATGACCTCTAAGTTTTCTGCATCGCCTTTCGCAACTATTTTATAGTAATATATAGGCACATCAACATCTTCCTCGCCAATTTCTTCAAGACCTTGTTCCAAAACTCCACCGGTTACAATGAACAAAGTACCATATCATTTGACCCGTTTTCGTATTTGAATTTCCAATCGGTTCCAAACACCCGCATTAAATTCCTGATTTTGGGGACTAACATTGCTCGTATAAAAAGTTTCATTATAAGCAAATTCCGAAAACCGACGATCCCCAGCGGGACAGAGTTGCCTTCTATCAAAGCCAGAACCTTTATAGTTACGCCAATCTGCCGATTTACTTTTTACCTTGAGATCCTCTATGAAATACGGCCATTTTCGGTCATCGTGGGTCAAATGGCTTTGTTTAAGCATATAACACCCATTCTGCCTGTTCGAAAGGTTCATTATAAGACAACATAAAATGATTATGGGATACAATAGCCCCCGTTGTAGAGCTGGGCATTAAATAGCTAGGAATCTTGGTTTTCAAGTGGTCATCAACCTCAGTGGAATATGCATCGGGAGTATAAAAATTTTCAAAAAGCCAAAAGCCTATGATACAGAGCACTAATACTACGACCTATACAGTTCTATTCTTTCTACTTAGGCCCACTGTTCAAATTTGGTTTAAATTAGCCGTATTCAGGGATTTATAAACTGTAAGGTTTAGGCTAATTTGAAGACAAAGATATGGTCTTCCCCCCTAGCCAATCTTAGGTATACCGGAGAGTTTTTTATAACCACAATTAAGAAAGGAATAGTATGCTCACTTGGAAAAATGTAATGAGTTTTAGTGTAAAGGGGAACCCATCGCCTGACCAAAGAGTTGAAAAAACCAATATGGAATGGCAAGAAATTTTAACGCCTGAGCAATTTAGGATTACTCGAAACAAGGGTACAGAAGCACCTCATTCGGGAGCGCTTTGTAGTATTCATGAAGCTGGTAAATATAATTGTGTTTGTTGCGGCACTCCACTATTCGACTCAACCATTAAATTTGAGTCGGGTACTGGATGGCCCAGTTTTACCCAACCCATAAAAGAAAATGCAATTAAATACGAAAAAGATACAGCATTTGGTATGATACGGGTAGAAGTAATGTGCAATACTTGTGATGCCCATTTAGGTCATGTCTTCCCAGATGGGCCAGAACCTAGTGGTTTACGCTATTGCATTAATTCAGAATCGATGATTATAGAAAAAGAAAGGATCAATAATGCATAATAATTTAGAAATTGCCACATTAGGTGGTGGGTGTTTTTGGTGCATTGAAGCCATATTGAAAGAGCTCAAGGGCGTAGAAAAAATAGTTTCGGGCTATACCGGAGGAACCGTCCCAGGCAGACCCACCTATAAAGAAGTATGTTCTAGTCTTACTGGTCATGCCGAAGTAGTCCAGATTACCTTTAACCCAGGAATTATCTCCTATGAGGATTTGTTAATAGTATTTATGACTGGTCATGACCCAACTACTTTAAATCGTCAAGGAGGTGATGTGGGTACCCAATACCGATCGGTTATCCACTACCATGACGAAACCCAAAAGAAGGCGGCACTGGCTGTATTGGAACAAGTGTCTCCGTATTATGAAAACCCAATAGTTACTGAGATAAGTCCTGCCGAGGTTTTTCATGAAGCTGAAGATTACCATCAAGATTATTATAACAATAATTCCACACAGGGTTATTGCAGTGCGGTAATCACACCAAAATTGACCAAACTGCGGAAAATGCATGCAGATAAATTGAAGTAATTCCGTTTAAATAGGTTGAATTACTTCAGTTCATTTTTCATTGATTTCTTAAGGCCTCTCACCTTTCCACTATATTTACACTTAAAAGTCAAGATAGATGAAGAAAAGACTTCTGTATTTTTTGGCAGCCCTAGTCATAATTTATGGGCTGATAACCTTAATTGCACCTCCAATTATAGAGAAGGGTATGAATCTTGTGGCGTATACTATTCCAAGACAGATAAATCCTGAAGCCCAAGCACTATATAATTCGCTTGATTTTATTGCCGATTTACATTGTGATGCACTGTTATGGGATTGAGATTTGACTAAAAAGGTTGATTATTCCCATGTCCATTTTCCTAGGATGCAGGAGGTAGATATGGCCCTACAAGCTTTTACCATAGTCACTAAATCCCCAAAAGGGCAAAATTTTCAGCGTAACAGTGCGGATGCTTTGGATAAGATTACCTTATTGAATTTTGTGCAAGGCAGGTCTCCCTCCAAATGGTTCAGTCTGTATGAAAGGGCTGAATATCAAGCAAGGGCTTTATCCCAATATCCAGAAAAGTACAATGGTGATTTCATTCTGGTAAAGTCTCGAAAAAATCTAAAACATCTTATCGATTCAAAGAAGGTGAATGCCAAAGTTATTGGAGGTTTTTTAGGTGTTGAAGGGGCACATTGTTTGGAGGGGAAATTGGAAAACGTGCAAAACCTTTATGATGAAGGGGTGCGAATGATGGCACCTACACATTTTTTCGACAACGAGCTAGGAGGGTCTGCCCATGGAATATCGGGTGAAGGATTAACCGATTTCGGCAGGGCCGTAATCAATGAGATGAATCTGTTGGGAATGATTATCGACCTATCCCATGTATCCCCAAAAATGATCGATGACATATTGGATCAAAGTACAAGACCAGTACTTGTATCCCATACGGGTGTTAGAGGCACCAAGGACAGTCCTCGCAATCTATCAAATGCCCATGTTAAGAGAATCGCTGAATTAGATGGGCTCATTGGCATCGCTTTCTTCAAAGGAGCTATAGATGGGGAAATCAAGGACATTGTTGAAGCAATGAAATACGTCCGTGATTTGGTTGGCATTAGGCATGTGGCATTGGGTTCTGACTTTGATGGAGCAGCCACTACACCGATTGATGTAACCGGACTCCCCCTAATCGTTCAGGAACTAATGAATCAAGGATTTACAAAAATGGAGATTCGAGCCATTATGGGTGAAAATGCAAAAAGATTCTTGATGGAACAATTGCCAAGTCAATAGAACCATCGTTAGACCACAAGAGAATTGACCCAGCATATGAGCTCATAGATTTGATCGTCTAACTGAAATTTAGAAAAATGCTATGTATTTGGCTTCCGTCCTAAAACCAAAAAAAACCCTGATGTTTTCATCAGGGTCATACATTATGTCATTTCCTTTGAATAATCAACCTTTGACACTTGCCAATTTGGCGTGCCGTATATTATTGATTTTAATATCCTGTAATACATTAACAGCTTCTTCAACATATACATCCTTGGCCAGATTTTTGTGCCATCGATTTCTTTTCTCCCTTAAGTCGGCATCCTTAGTAAATAATTCCTCCTCATATTTCAAGGATTCAAAAGTTAATCTAGAATCGTATTCAGAGAGTTTTTTAAAGTAATCAGATGTAGCCTTATCCTTTTCATTTTCAGATTTATATACTTTGTAATTCAAGGAAATAAGAGTCTCTTCTTGTTCTGATTTTATCCATTTGGCATTTTCCTCTATCAATTTAACCTGTGGATTCGCGGCCAAACGTCTATTGCTATTGGCAATAACCTGCTCATAATCTATATAGCCGTCCCAAAGCTCATAATCGGCTGGGGTAATCTTATCCCATTTTAAGGGGTTGGATTGATCTCTCTCTCCCAAATCTATATAGCTGTACTTATCCGGAACCACTATATCGCTTTTGACTCCTTCCAACTGAGTGGAACCACCGTTTATTCTATAAAATTTTTGGGTCGTAAGCTTTATAGCCCCTAAATCGCCATGCTCATTACTACGAACAATATTATCTAACGGAATTACATTTTGCACCGTACCCTTACCAAAGGTCTGCTTACTACCTATGACAATGGCCCTTTTATAATCCTGCATTGCCGCAGCCAAAATCTCTGAAGCAGAAGCTGAAAGTTCATTTACCAAAATCACTAATGGGCCATTCCATTGAATGCGCTCATCCTTATCGTCATAAACATCTTTTCCTTTACCATTGGACCGCACTTGCACGATGGGCCCATCCTTTATAAACAATCCGGCCATTTCAACCACCGTTTTCAAAGAACCACCACCATTGTCCCGAAGGTCAAGAATCAACCCCTCAGCACCTTCCTGCTTTAAACGACCTACCTCCTTGGCCACATCTGAGGCGGCATTCCTTTCAGAATAATCATCAAAATTCACATAAAACTTTGGAAGGTGTATAAGTCCAAATTTTTGGTTTCCCTTTATGATATTAGCCGATTTGGCATAGGTCTCCTCTATTTCCACAACATCACGTGTCAATGAAATAACATTAATTGAACCATCTACCTTTCTAACCGTTAAGTCAACAACAGTGCCTTCGGGCCCTTTTATCAATTTAATGGCATCGTCTAAACGCATCCCAACAATATTAATGGGATCTCCTCCTTCTTGCCCAACCATAATTATTTCATCACCAACATCTAAACGTTGATCTCTCCAAACCGGACCACCCGAAATAATCTCTACTATTTTTGCCCCTTCTGCTTTCTTTTGTAATCTAGCCCCGATCCCCTCAAATTTTCCTGACATGCTCATATCGAACTTTTCTTTGTCATCCGGGGCAAAATAATATGTATGAGGGTCAAATTCGTCAACTATAGTATTTATATAATAAACAAACCAATCATTGCGTTCTAGGCCATTAATAAAATCGAAGTAATCATCCAAAGTCTTGTGGGTGCTTTCCCGGGCAGCCAGTTCTGCCTCTTTTGGCGTATATTTTTTATCTATATTAGCATCAATCTCCTCCTTAAGTTCAATATCAATTTTGCCATCCTTATTTTTATCCTCACCAACTTTGAGCATTTCCTTATTTTGGGAAAGTTTGGAATCATAGGTGCCCAAGGTGGCATATTTTAATTGTATTCTCCATCGCTCTTTCAACTCTGACCTAGATGCCGCAAAAAGTTCTTCGCCATATTTTATATTAATGCTTTCCTTAACTGTATAATCAAATGGGATTGACAATACCTCTTGGTAAACAGCCTTAGCGTCCTCCATTCGGGTCATCAATCGATTGTATACCAAATTAAAGAACGAAATGTCGGTATTATTGATTTGATCGTCTAACTGGAATTTATATTTCTCAAACTCCATAATATCTCCCTCTAAAAAATATCTTTTTGTCGGATCCAAAACATCTATAACGTCCTCAAATATATTTACTGAAAAATCATCATTGATATCCTTAGGCGCATAGTGCCCCCGCTCAAGTACATACGTGATTAAATCCAATAACAATTTATCCTTGTCATCATTCTCAAACGACTTATTGGTAAAGCCACATGAAGCTACAGCAACAAGCATTGCAATTAGTGCATACGCTAAATTCCTTCTCATAAATATCAAAAGTTTAAGTTAAAACCCTTGCCTTTTTTGCAAGGTAACAATCAATCATTACATTCTGTGAACATAACCAATTCCCTAAGATACTGAAAAAACCGTGCCACTACTTAACGTGCTGACATTAAATTTTTGTTAAACGCCATTCGGGAACTTATCTTTTTTTAAACGTATTTTTACCAAAGAAAGTATGTGAAATGAAAAAACCCCTTATCCTGGTCACGAATGATGATGGGATTACGGCTCCGGGACTTAGGGCACTGATACGTTTTATGAAGGAAATCGGAGATGTTGTTGTGGTTGCTCCCGATAGCCCGCAGTCTGGGATGGGGCACGCAATTACGATAGACAGCACATTATACTCAACCAAAATGAAGGTTAACATTGACGACGGTGCAACTGTGGAGTACAGTTGCAGTGGCACACCTGCCGACTGCGTGAAATTAGGATTGCAGGTGCTTTTAGAACGCAGACCCGATATTTGTGTAAGTGGTATTAACCACGGTTCAAATTCATCAATCAATGTCATATATTCAGGAACCATGAGTGCCGCAATTGAAGCTGGCATAGAGGGTATTCCCGCCATTGGCTTTTCATTATGTGATTATTCATGGAATGCCGATTTTGAATCTTCAGGACGGACCGTTAAAAGAATTGTACGGGAAGCACTTGAAAATGGAATGCCCAAGGGTGTTGTCCTTAATGTGAATATTCCCAAATTAAAAGGGAAATCATTTAAAGGAATAAAGATATGTCGCCAAGCCCGTGCCAATTGGAAAGAGAAGTTTGATAAACGCACCAACCCTATGGGGAAGGATTATTACTGGCTTACCGGAGAATTTGAATTATTGGACAAAGGGGAAGACACAGATGAGTGGGCCTTATCAAATGGTTATGTTTCTGTAGTCCCAACCCAATTTGACCTTACTGCCCATCATGCCATTCAACACATTAACAATTGGAATCTACATGAATACTAAAAAAGAACTTTTAATTGGACTTGCGGTAGGAATAATTGCAAATACTGTAGGTACTTTAATCTATATTCTAGCATTTTCGGATATTGGAGTTGTCGAAACCTTTGAAGTCGCAGTCGAGCAAGGACATGTAGGAAGTTTATTGGCTTTAGGGGCTATTCTAAATTTAGTGGCTTTTTTTTCTTTTTTGAAGCTGCGCAGAGATCAACGCGCCAAAGGAGTGTTGCTTGCGACTCTACTTACCGCCCTGGCCATTCTTTACTACAAGGTGTTTTAGGATGAAATACTATATCATCGCAGGGGAGGCATCAGGCGACCTACATGGGTCAAACCTTATCAAGGCATTGAAGAGCAAGGATTCTAAGGCCGAAATTCGTTGTTGGGGTGGAGATTTAATGCAAGATGCTGGTGGCACCTTGGTTATGCATTACAAAGAAATGGCCTTTATGGGCTTTCTAGAAGTTCTTAAAAACTTAAGGGTCATTTTTAAAAATATAAAATTCTGTAAAGATGATATTGCTACCTACAATCCGGATGTTATCATTTTTATAGATTATTCTGGCTTTAATCTTCGTATTGCAGAATGGGCAAAGCAGCAGAATTTAAAGACAAACTATTATATTTCTCCTCAAATATGGGCATCTAGGGAGGGTCGGATCCATAAAATAAAAAGAGATATAGATGCCATGTATGTTATTCTACCGTTCGAAAAAGAATTTTATGAAAAAAAACATGGCTTTCCCGTACATTTTGTTGGTCATCCACTAATAGATGCCATCGAGAATAGACCGGGCGTAGATAAGAAAACATTCCTTGACATAAATAATCTTGATGGTGACAAGCCTATTGTAGCCTTATTACCAGGAAGCCGAAAACAGGAAGTGCAAAAAATGCTCCACCTAATGCTCTCAGTAATCGATACTTTCCCTGAATACAACTTTGTCATTGCAGGAGCACCAAGTCTAGACCGTGAATTTTACAAGCCTTTTTTGACAAAACCAAACGTAGGTTTTGTCAGCAACCAAACCTATGAGCTATTGAGTATCTCGCATGCCGCCCTAGTGACCAGTGGCACTGCCACATTGGAGACGGCCCTATTCAAAATACCACAGGTTGTATGCTATAAGGCAAATTGGTTGTCTTATCAAATCGCAAGGCGTATCTTAACCTTGGACTATATTTCGTTGGTTAACCTAATTATGGATAGGGAAGTTGTAAAAGAACTTATTCAAAACGATTTGAATACCAAAAATCTTAAGCGAGAGCTGTCCAAAATAGTTGAGGGACCAGATAGAAAAAGTCAATTGAAAGCTTATCAAATACTTGAGCAAAAACTGGGAGGCCAAGGGGCAAGTATAAAAACGGCTACACTTATTACTGAAAATGCTTAAATTTGATATCCAAGGACATGTACCAATCTTTGGATGAACAGAATATTGCCTTTTATTTTAGTATTGCTTTTTTTAGGCAGTTGTGTCGTAAAAAAGAAAACCACCTATGGCAAGGAGCGAAAAATCACAGTTGAAACTTCCAGAGAAAAACCTCGGGTCAAAGCAGATAGTGCAGTTGCCAATGCCCCTATCCCAATCATTTCATCCTCAAAAACCAATGATATTATAAATACGGCATTGACCTTTTCCGGTGTTCGCTATAAATTTGGTGGCACTACAACCAAGGGCATGGACTGTTCAGGACTGCTCTATGTCTCATTCAAGAAGCACAATGTTGATCTTCCCAGAGTTTCCCATGAAATGGCAAATAAAGGAAAACGCATACCTATCAATCAGGTAGAAAAGGGGGATCTGTTATTCTTTAAAACGGGAAGAAACGGGAAGAAAATCAATCACGTAGGATTGGTGGTCGCGGTTCAAAACGATGAAATAAAGTTTATTCATGCCTCATCTTCAAGAGGTGTCATTGTATCATCATTGCGCGAGGGATATTGGAATTATGCTTTTGTAAAGGCCACAAGAATACTCTAAAATGAATCTGTTGAAATTTGTTCCAATAAAACTGACTTTAATGTTGGTATTGGGCATTCTTATTGGCCATTACGCCGATATTGGCATTGCTATTCCTTTGGGACTAACCTTAGTCTCGTTATTAGCTCTGGCAATCATTGCTTTTACACAGAAAAAAGCAGAAAGCATTTATTTTGGTCTACTTACAACATTTACTACCGTAGGCTTAGGAATCTTGACTATGGCATTGGCCCAACCCAAGAATTTCCCCGACCATTATTCACATCAAGATATAGCTGCATACGGGACCTGGGAGCTAAAGGTCACCAAAGTGCTAAAGCCCACCTCTTTTTCTGATAGATATATTGCCAAGGTTCTAAGCTATAATTCAAAAAAGTCCTCCGGTAAGGTAATTTTGAATTATCCTATCGATATTCCCAGAAAGAAACTACAGATTGATAACGAATTAATCGTGTTTAATTCTGCAGAAAATATTAAACCACCTTTAAATCCACATCAATTCAACTACAAGAAATATTTAGGGAATCTAGGGGTATATCATCAGATAAGAATAAATCATGAAAACCACTTTTTTCTAAAGAAATCTTCATCTACCATTAAGGGTTATTCGGCCCTGGTTCGAACAAAAATAATTTCAAAATTAAAAAATTTCAATTTTGGAAAAGATGAAATAGGTATAATCCAAGCCCTATTTTTAAGACAACGCGATGACATTTCCGAAGCTACGTATTCTAATTATAAAGACGCAGGTGCCGTACATATTTTGGCGGTTTCAGGCCTACACATAGGCATTCTTTTGCTATTTCTAGAGTTTCTTCTCCGTCCGTTGAAAATACTCCCCAAGGGCAAGACCATAAAGCTTTTAGTCATTGTTTTCTTTCTTTGGGGATTTGCATTTTTAGCCGGTTTATCCGCCTCTGTGGTTCGGGCAGTGACCATGTTCTCCTTTGTCGCCTATGCCCTATACTTAAATAGGCCCAGTAACACTTTCAATATTTTGGCCTTGTCCATGTTCTTCATTCTTTTGGTTTTTGACCCCATGCTATTGTTTGATGTAGGGTTTCAAATGAGTTATGCCGCGGTGTTTGCCATTGTTTGGATATACCCGTTATTTCAAAAATTCTGGTATCCCAAGAACTGGGCAATGAGGTATCTATGGCAGTTACTTTCGGTCAGTATTGCGGCCCAGGTCGGCGTTCTTCCTATAAGCTTGTATTACTTTCATCAATTTCCCGGGCTCTTCTTTATATCGAACCTATTGGTCGTGCCCTGTTTAGGGTTGATTTTAGGTTTTGGCATTACCATCATCTTCCTGATCTTACTCGATATAGCTCCTGATTTTTTAATTGGATTTTACAATTCAATGATTGGCTTAATGAATGCTGTCATAGGTTGGGTGGCGCAACAGGAGACCTTTATTTTCAAAAACATTTCGTTTGATGCCGTTCAGATGACTCTTGCTTATTGCCTTTGTATTGCTTCGATTTGGGCATTTACGAAACCCAAGTTTAAACATATAGTGGCCACATTAGCATGCATAATGGGTTTACAATTTTGGTCTCTTTATCTTGGACATACGATCAAACAAAAAGAGATTTTTTTTATTGGCCATCAATCCAAGAACTCCCTACTGGTATTTCAAAAAGGAAATGAACTTCGTCTATTTTCCACGGATACCATTTCTTCTACTAGAATAACAACTAATTATGAAGTAGCCGAACGCATTAAACACACAAGGTATCAGACTGTACAAAATGCCTACAAAATCAAGGATGAAAAACTGTTGATCATTGATAGTCTTGGAGTATATGGTGTCGACCAAAGACCCATTGAGTATCTCTTATTGATCCAGTCTCCCAAGATAAATCTAGAACGGCTTATAGATTCAATACAGCCAAAACTGCTGATAGCAGACGGCAGCAACTATTTGAGTTATATCAATCGCTGGAGAAAAACCTGCGCCAATAAGAAACTCCCTTTTCACTATACGGGTGAAAAGGGGGCATTTTATTTTAAATAATCAAAATTATGTCAACTCCGGAATTTCTTCTCTATCATTACTGATTCTTGTTTCCCCATCTTCAGCACCATGCGCCAATCTTTTTAAAGGTTTTAGCATTAAAATAACCAATAACCCAATAATTGACCATATTATGGCAATCCCTGTAAAAATTTCAAATTCACCCAGCTCCTTAGAGGCTTGCCCAATTAATCCTGCTGCCTTATTTCCCAAGCCCGTGGCGGCCCAATAAAGTCCCATTATTATGGAGGCATACTTTAGCGGTGCCAATTTTGTGATATAGGACAATGAAACAGGTGAAGCGCAAAGTTCACCAATGGTGTGGAAAAGATAGGCCAAAACCAACCAATACATGGCTGAAGATCCATTACTTTCATATTGCAGCGAAGCCGCGCTCATGAATCCAAAACCAAGGGCCATAATTATCAACCCTATTGCCATTTTGAACATTGATGAAGATTCTTTTCCTTTCTTTCTCCATTTTAGCCAAAATGCGCCTACAACGGTTGCCAAAGTAATAATGAAAAAAGAATTTACTGATTGAAATACTGAGGCGGGAATAACAAATAGTCCAAAGAAATCTCTATCCGTTTTTTGAGAGGCATAGAGATTCATTAAACCACCTGCTTGCTCAAAAGCTGCCCAAAACAGGATGATTAAAAGAAATGAGATGAGCAACACTTTAATTCGATCTTTTTCTATTGAACTTAATGGACGGTCCAGCAACTCTCTATCCTTCTCATTTTTTCGACTAATAAGGTTTCCGACATTTATTAAATACTTCTGACCCCATATATATACCGCCTGACCAAAGAACATTCCTATTGCAGCAAGCCCAAAACCATAATGCCAGCTTATATTCTCTCCTACATACCCACAGAGAATTGGTGCCAAAAACCCACCAATATTGATTCCCATATAAAAAATGTAAAAACCAAGGTCGCGGCGTTCATCTTTTGCTTTATATAGGCCTCCAACCATTGAAGAAATATTAGGCTTTAAACAACCAACACCCAGAATAATGAAAAGACAGCCAAGATAGAATGTAGCCTCAGAATTAAGAGCCAAAACTGAGTGCCCAATGCATAAAAGCGCTCCGCCCAGCATCACGGTTTTTTTCTGACCCAACAGTCGATCGGCTATCCAACCGCCAGGAATCGAAGAAACATATACCAGCATGGTATACCAACCATAAAGGGCCAAAGCTTCATCATTTGACCAGCCAAAACCAGCATTACTGGAAGTGGTCTCTGCTACTAGAAAAAGGGTGAATAACGCACGCATACCATAGTAGGAAAACCGTTCCCACATTTCTGTGAAGAATAGAACATAAAGTCCTACTGGATGCCCAAAAAGCTCTTTTTGATGTGCTAGTCTATTAATAGTTGCCATAAGTTATTTTAGTTTGGTTATAAATTTTCCTTAATGAATCTGGTCATTTTTGTAAAGAGGTGCAAACGCGTGTTACCACCGTAAATTCCATGGTTCTTGTCTGGGTAAATGGCCCATTCAAATGGTTTATTTGCCTGAATCAACGCCTCAACCATACGCATTGTATTCTGTACATGAACATTGTCATCGCCCGAGCCATGAACCAATAAATAGTTGCCCTTTAGGAGTTCTGGATAATTAAAAGGTGAGTTATCGTCATAACCTCTAGGATTCTCTGCAGGAGTACGCATAAAACGTTCTGTATAAATAGTGTCGTAAAAACGCCAAGAGGTCACAGGGGCAACCGCGATAGCCGTTTCGAACACCTCATTGCCCTTTAATATACAATTGGTTGACATGTGCCCCCCAAAGCTCCAACCCCAAATTCCAGTTCGATTTTCATCTATATAAGGTAGGTCGCTTAATTTTTTTGCAGCGGCAATTTGATCTTCGGTCTCATATTTTACCAAATTTAAATAGGTGATCTTTTTAAAATCCCTTCCTTTAAAGCCTGTACCCCGACCATCAACACAAGCAATAATATAACCTTCCGAAGCTAACTTTAGATGCCAGTAATCATTGGCACCAATCCAGCGATTTGCAACTTGTTGCGACCCAGGCCCACTGTATTGAAACATTAAAAGTGGATACTTTTTAGAAGCATCAAAATTACTTGGCTTGATCATATACATATTAAGATCATTACTATTTATCGATAGGGTAGAAAATTCCTTAGAAGTAGTATCATAGCCTTTCAACTTGTCAAGAAGGGTTTGGTTGTCTTTAATATCTTTGACTTTCTTTCCTGAAAATGCATTGTGAAGCGTATATACATAAGGAGTCTCCGCACTCGAAAATGTATTGATAAAGTAGGTGAAATCAGTACTGAAATCAGCAGCATTCGTTCCCGAATCAACAACAAGGGGTTTTTTCTTTTTACCATTACTTTGTATACTATAGACTCCACGATTTATTGAACCGTTTTCAGTAGATTGATAGTATATTATATCTTTCTTTTGATCATAGCCATAGTAAGCTGTCACTTCCCAATTTCCGCTAGTGATCTGCTTCATTGATTTACCATCAGCGCTATATAGGTAGATATGATTAAACCCATCTTTTTCACTGGTCCAAATAAAACTATCATCTTTAAGAAAGGTCAAATTATCATCAATATCTATATAGGCATCATCTTGTTCTTCCATCAACAAGGAAACGGAATTGTTCTGGGCGTTCACAGTATACAACTTCAAATGATTCTGATGTCGGTTCAACGTACGCACACTTAAGTAATGAGGATTGTTCATCCATTTAATGCGTGGTATATACTCTGGGTCACCCAATTCAATTTTAGAGATATCCCCAGAATCAACATCATACATATGCAAAGAAACCAACGCATTGTCCTCTCCTGCCTTTGGATACTTAAAAACATGTTGTGCCGGGTAGAGATCATTTCCATAAACATCCATTGAGAATTCTGGAACATTTGCCTCATCAAAACGTAAGAAGGCGATTTTTGTGCCATTTGAATTCCAAGCAAAAGCCCTTACAAATGAAAATTCCTCTTCATAGACCCAATCGGTGACCCCATTTATAACTTTATTTTTTTCACCATCTGTGGTTACCTGTCTTGTTTCTTTGGCAGCTATATCGAAAATATAAAGATTATTCCTGAAAACATATGCCACTTGCTCGCCATTTGGCGAAAGTGTAGGTACCTGAATTTTCCCATCCGCAATCTTCACAACCTTTGTATTCGCTATGTCATAAATATAAAAAACGCCCAATGTTGAGCGTCTGAAAATCGATTCTATTTCTGTAGCCAATATGATTTTGGATTCATCTTGACTGAAGGCATAAGAACTGA
The DNA here is from genome assembly GCA_024279425.1 of Bacteroidota bacterium. GTDB lineage: Bacteria > Bacteroidota > Bacteroidia > Flavobacteriales > Flavobacteriaceae > Maribacter_A. The sequence goes on from JAJRRO010000074.1 coordinate 264,813, forward strand.
ACAATGGAATTTCCTTACTGTCCGCCGAGGAGACTATGGTCTCAACTTTCTTCAAGCTCCTATAATCATATTTATCAATACTGGTTGATCAGTTTGACCTATTGTTATTCAGGACCGTATATTCCTTCCCATTTTTCATTGACCGAAGAACCTCTAGCCCACTGGTATTGAAAGCCCCCTGATAAATCTCTTCAACCGTAATCTTTTTCCCTTGTCCAAAAGCTGACGACATTAAACATGCCAACAATAGCAATAGAATGTATTGTTTATTCATGTATTTATAAGAAATTGTTCAAAATTTCATCAAGTTTAGTGAATATTTTACAATTAATTAAACTTTACCCCCAAAAAGCATGAAGGCCTGATTGTGGTTTAAGACCAATGGATTATCTACTTAATGATTATCTTTGAAACCACAAACCAAAAGCTTTATGACAACTCCAATTTTGGGCTTCTCCAAACTGTCTAAACAGGAAAAAATAGAATGGGTCTCCCAGAGCTATACCCACAATCCCAGCGAAGCCAAAAAAATATTGGAACGGTATTGGAATTCTGAAAACGATGTGCAAAAATTACATGATGAGTTCATTGAAAATACGATTACCAACTACTATCTTCCTTTGGGAATAGCACCTAATTTTTTGATAGACAACAAAATGTATGCGATTCCTATGGCCATAGAGGAAAGTTCAGTAGTTGCTGCGGCTAGTAAATCTGCCAAATTTTGGTTGGATCGTGGCGGATTCAAAACAAAAGTCCTAGGTACTGAAAAAGTAGGCCAAGTACATTTCATATATTCTGGGGATTTTGCCAAGCTCGAAAAGTTCTTCTTCACCGTGCATTCCAAATTACTCGAAGATGCGAAAAGCCTGATCAAGAACATGGAAAAAAGAGGTGGAGGCGTCACCAAGATAGAATTACGAAATAAATCGGAAGAACTACACGGCTATTATCAGTTGCATTGTACTTTCGAGACTTTGGATGCCATGGGGGCCAATTTCATCAATTCTTGTTTAGAACAATTTGCAAAGACTTTCAAGCATGAAGCCCAGGACTTTCATTTATTTGATTCCAAGGAAAAGAATATTGAAATCGTAATGAGTATTCTCTCTAACTATGTCCCCAATTGTTTGGTAAAAGCAGAAGTGAGTTGTGCTATTGGCGATTTAAACCTTGACGCCTCAATAGCACCAGCAGAATTTGCCAGTAAAATGCTCAGGGCCATTGACATAGCAAATATAGAACCCCATAGGGCCGTAACCCATAACAAAGGCATAATGAATGGGGTCGATGCTGTTATACTGGCCACAGGTAATGATTTTAGGGCTATAGAGGCAGGTGTACATGCCTATGCAGCCAAGGACGGCCAGTATAAGAGTCTTACCCACGCCAGTATTGAGGATGGTGTTTTCAAGTTTTGGATCGAAATACCTTTGGCCTTGGGAACCGTAGGTGGCTTGACAAATTTACATCCGCTTGTAAAATTGGCGCTTGAAATTCTTCAAAAACCCACGGCCAAGGAATTGATGCAAATTGTTGCCGTGGCCGGATTGGCCCAGAATTTTGCCGCCCTAAGCTCCTTGATAACTACAGGAATACAAGAAGGTCATATGAAAATGCACTTACTTAATATATTGAATCAATTAGGTGCTACAGATAAAGAGAAAGTAGAAGTTGTACATTATTTTAAAACCCATACCGTAAGCCATAGTGCAGTAGTGGAAGCTTTTGAAAAGCTAAGGGCCAATTAGATGGAAAAAGAATTCTATAGTAACGGTAAACTTCTATTGTCAGGGGAATATGCCATTTTAGATGGTGCCAAGGGTTGGGCGATACCTACTAAATATGGCCAGTACTTAAACGTATCGGAAACAGAGTCAAAATTCCTCACATGGAAAAGTCTGGATGAAAAGGGTAGCGTTTGGTTCGAGGCAAGATATGAACTGGAATCGATGGTTGAGCTATTCGCATCCGATGTGGAAATTTCAAAGAGCTTATGCGAAATTCTAACCGAAGCAAGAGTTTTGAACCCGTATTTTTTGATGGATGCATCAGGATACCATGTAGAAACCAAATTAACCTTCCCAAGAGACTGGGGGCTAGGCACTTCATCGACTCTGATAAACAATATTGCCCAATGGGCCCAAGTGAATGCATATCAGTTATTGGCAAAAACATTCGGGGGTAGCGGATATGATATTGCCTGTGCGCAATGCCCCAAATCTATTTTATACCAAATTAACGATGGTGTACCCAATGTTTTGGAACTTGATTATTCTCCCGATTTAACCCAATCACTTTTTTTTATTTATCTAAACAAGAAACAGAATAGTGGTGATGCCATTAAAACGTATAGAGGTTTATCCATGGATAGAAAAGAACTCGTTAGTCACATATCACAAATCACCCAGCGAATGGTTTCAAGCAAAACTATTGATGATTTCGCGTTCCTGATGGCCTGGCATGAAAAGGAGCTTTCAAAAGCTCTGGGCCTGCCATCAATAAAATCGAAATTATTCCCAGATTATCCAGGGGCATTGAAAAGTTTAGGAGCTTGGGGAGGCGATTTTATTTTAGCGACAGGAAGTGAAATTTCGATGGGCTACTTTAAGCAAAAGGGATACAAAACCATATTGCCCTTCTCAAAAATGGTGCTATGAAAAAGCCCTGATAAAATTATCAAGGCCCTATACTTTCAATTATGATGTTCTTCTAGTAAAAAGTTGCTCTATTGTCCTCTATTTCAGAAGATTCTTTTAACGCGTTGTACACCGCGATGTTTACCTTTGCCCCGCTTGATCTCTTAAGTGAGTTTGCATAGGTACTATAATTATCCAATTTTGGTGCCTCTTCCTTTTTAGTAATTGAAATAAGAAAAACACCTGTCTCGCCTTCAATAAGTTCAGACGTCTCGCCATCATTCATTGCAAATGCGGTACCAACAACAGCGGCCTCACGTCCCGCTCCGGGAATGGTCGGTGATTTCACAGTTAATGCAGATGCATTGGAAACCGAAACATTATTGTCTTTGGCCAAATCTTCTAAAGACTTTCCTTTGTTTGTACCAATCAGCTGGGCTGCTTTTCTTTCCTTTCTAAGAATGGCAAGAACCGTTGTAGAGGCATCCTCAACACTCATAAGTCCTTCTTCATGTGCTGCTGTTAATTGTGATATGACATACCCATTATTAATATTGAACCTCTTAACCGAACCAACTTCTGTCTGATTATTAAAGGCCCATTGAACGATGCTTCGCTGAGCGGAAAGACCTGGTAAATTCTCATCCATTATTTTAATCGTGTTAACAGGGCGAACAAGATACCCACCTTCCTTGGCCAAATCTGTAAATGCTTTTTCACCAGAAATAGATTCCATTTCAAATTTAGTGGCATCTGTAAACAATGTATTGATTGTAGTTTCAGAGGGTTCAATTTCCCTGGCCAAAGTTGCTATTTGATAAATATCCTGCTTATCATCAATTTTGATGATATGAAAACCGAATTCGGTTTCAACAAGATCAACGGCCCCAACAGAATTTCCGAAAATGAACGTATCAAATTCATCAGCTAACTTTCCTTGTTGAAAATAACCTAAATCCCCTCCTTGAGGCCCAGAGGTTCCATCGGAATTGTCTCTTGCGAAAATTGCAAAATCCTTGATATTACCCTTCACTTCCCTAAAAAGTTCTTTCGCCTTTTTTTCTGCCTCTTCCTTGGTCCTTTTGATATCAGGGTTTGCCCTAGTTGCTCCTTCATAGACAATAAGGATATGGCTGGACTTAACCGATCCCTCAGCCTTTTTATCGATCATCTTGGATACTTTGAAAAAAACACCATCCCGATATGGACCATAGGTCTCTCCGATATTCAAGGAAACCAAGGAGTCTGCAAACTTTGCTGACAAGTCTCTTTTAGCCTTATAGATCGTATCGAATTTTATATCAGAATTTCGGTCAAGAAAATCGGCGATATCAGTAGTGTTTCTAAATCCGGCTAGAGTATCAATGATGTCCTTATCTTCTTCATACTGGATATTAGGATCCAATAATTTGGTGATTTCCTCTTTTATGGCATTCTCATCATCCAAAGACGGTTTCTCTTCGAAATAAATAAATTGGATATCCCTTGCGGCCTCCTGTTTGTAATCTTCTTTGTGGCTATTTATATATGTTTGTATCTCGCTTTTGGTGATGGTAATGGTACTATCAGGAACCGATGAATACGGTAAGCGCACATACTTTATATCAATCTTATTATTCGCCAATTTATAATCCAATTCACCTTCTTTTAGCGTTGCCCCAAGACCCGCCTTGACCAAATTAAAATAGGCCTGTTGCTTTGCATTCTGTATTATCGATTGCTCATCCTGTAACCACAAGTCGTACTGTAAAGGATTATTGCTTCTAAGGTCAGCAATAAAATTGCGGAATTTATTCTCATCGAAAACTCCACTTTCATTTAAGAATTGTGGATTTTGGGTATAGGATGGAATAGTTTTAATATAGTTCATTATCTGATCTCTCTCAATGTCTATTCCCAAATCATCGAACTGTTGTCCTAAAATAGAATTTCTGACCTCTTGCTCCCAAACTTGATTTACAACTAGCATGGAAGAGACTGTAGGTCCAAATCTTCTCGATGCGCTTTCCACTTTTTGCCTAAACTCATCTATTGAAATACTATTCCCGTTAATCTCTGCCACAGTAGAACCACTTTTGCCTCCGGCAAAATCACTACTGGTAAATACCCCGGAAATCACAAATGCGAAAAGTGCAAGTCCGATAATCAAAATCAACACCGTGGTTCTCTTTCTTATATTCTCTAAAATCGCCATTATATGGAATGTTTAAAATCAGTCTGCGAAATTACCATTTTCTTTTGAAATAATAAAAAGTAAAACACCTCTAAAAAAGGGTTGTTACAGGTCTAGTCATCATCGAACAGCTGTAGCTTCACCAAATCTATTTTAGTGCTGGATACTTCCAAAATGGTAAAAAGGAAATTATCAATCTTTATTTCTGAATCTTGCTCGGGTATTTCGCCAATTTCATTGACAATAAAGCCCCCTAAAGTTTCGTATTCATCGTTCTCTGGTAATTCGAGTTTGTAGTTTTCGTTGATATAATCAACTTCCAATCTAGCTGAAAACGTATAGGTGCTCCCATCCAATTGTTCTTCATGAAGGTACGTGGAGTCGTGCTCGTCCTCAATTTCGCCAAAAAGCTCTTCTACGATATCCTCTACTGTCATTATACCGGATGTACCCCCATATTCATCCAAGACCATAGCAATGCTTTTTCTCTTCTTAGTCAACACATTCAAAATATCATGAATGAGCATTGTTTCAGGCACAAATTCCACTGGTCTTAAAATACTCTTTATGGTCTTCGGTTTTCTGAACAACTCGTACGAATGTACATAACCAATAATATTATCAATGGTATTTTTGTATATTAAAATCTTGGAATAGCCCGTTTTAGTAAAAAGTTTGGTCAAATTCTTGGTGTTCTCATGCAATTCCACAGCTGTAATCTCAGTTCTGGGAACCATTACTTCCCTGGCCTTAACTTCCGTAAATTCTAGAGCATTCTGAAATATTTGGATCTCTGAATCTATTTCATCTTCCTCTTCAACAGTTTCCATTTGTTCGGTAATATAATCTCCGAGCTCTATTTTGCTAAAAGCCAGTTGGGCCTCATCACCATCAGTTTTAAAAAAGGATTTTAAGATAAAATCCGATACCTTAATGACAAACTCAGAGATAACCGAAAACAAAATGTAGAAAAAATAGGCTGGTGCCGCTAATATTTTGAGTAAACTATTGGCATAAATCTGAAACAATACCTTCGGCAAAAACTCCGCCGTTATCAATATTATAAAGGTTGATATTATGGTTTGTGTCCATAGACTAAAATCGGTCAATAAAACATATAGAAAGGCATTTGTAGAAGGCGAAATTTCTATAAACCAGTTCATTAGCAATTCGCCCATAAACAAACCATATACGACCAAGGCAATATTATTTCCAATGAGCATAGTAGCAATGAACTTGGATGGTCTGTTGGTCAATCGAGAAAGAACCTTTGCCAAAAAGTCATCCTGCTTTTTTTCAATCTCTATATGAATCTTATTGGCAGATACAAAAGCTATCTCCATTCCGGAAAAGAAGGCGGAAAATACCAATGATAGTAGTATTATAAGAACAGATACGTCCACTTTTATTTTTCGTTATCACGTTTTCGTTGTTCGAACTTTTTCCTGTAGTTTCGACGAAAAATGAACATCCCCATTGAGACTACAACGAAAAAGACAAACAAATATGCTCCTTGTCGATCAATATTCCAATCTGTAAAAATCCTATAAAGAGAAAAAAACGCAACCCCTAAATAAAGGTATTCGGTATATCTTAAAATCTTAATCATTGATATCTTCTTTTATCGCCATTAAACCATAGGTTTTATGCGCATTTAAAAAACTAAAGTCCTTGTTGAAATCCATACCTTCACCATCCATTATCGTTCCTTCCTCAGGATTGGTATATTTAAACTTATTTTGGGTAAAAACCCATTTAGTGATTTGGTCATAATAGAGCTGGGGAGTTTCCAACATTTTGCCATCGTGGGTCTCTATTACCACGTTGCCCTGTAAATCAATCAAATTAGTAGCCGGATATCGAATACCATAATCTGCTCGTATTACACTTTTATTATTCTGCTCATCGTAAATATCAACAACCAAGCCCTCTGGAAATGTACGATAGGGAAATTCTAGATTTTCAAAATCTTCCATAACGGGCCCTCTCAAAACTGAAATAACGCTAGTAGTATCAATATCCTCGTTTTCTAACGACCTTCTCGATTCAGTATAGGTAAGTGTAAAATTTTTGGCTACCCCTTGGGGAAACACTAGGGGCAATGCTTCATCACCCACTCGCCTATAATTGTCAGAACATGAAAAAAAAAGCATTGCCCCGAAAATCGCCCGAGCAATGCTTTTAAGATTATATCCAATGGTTTTTACCATTTTACAAATTAGGGACCTTTACGCTGCCACCTACCCAACATTTAAAAGATACTGTTTTGCCAGCCATACCAGCTGTAAAGATCATTTCTTTTGTAGGTGCTTTTGCAGAATAACTCGCGGCCGACTGATTGGCTCTACCTCTTAAAGAAGGGTCTACCCTCCCCGCTTTTCTTGCCATATCAGCAGCTCTCCAATAAATGGCGCGTTTTTCGAACGCGGTCGCACCACATTGGTTTGCACTAGTCGCATATAAATTCGCTATTAACAAGTAAGCCTTACCATTTGTCGGGTCCGCGTCTATGGCCTTTTGGGCATAGCTCCTTGCCGTAGACTTGCTGCCTCTTCTATATATGGTGGCCACTTTGTATGCAATATCGGATTTTCTTCTGGCATTTGTTTCTAATTCCATCGCCTTGTTGAAATCAGCTACAGCGCCTTTTGTGTCCCCGGCTTTTTGCTTAAGCGTACCTCCATAAACATAGGCATCGGCTGATGGGTCTAAAGCCAATTGGGCTTCGAACAGTTTTTTGAACATGGGGTCATCTGTACATTCCTTGTTGAACATTCTTCCTACAGCTCTTTTCACCCAAGTAACATCATTTTTCTTGCCATCAAAACTTTTCTGATATAATGGAATAAGGTTGGCACAATCTGCCAAGTCACCTAACTTGGTATCTATACTACCCGCTATCTTACCAAATGACTCTGAATTTGTAGTAGATGCCTTCAGTAGCTTTTTCTCTTTTGGAGTTATTGTTTTATTTTCTTCTTTTGGTAATAATTTTGAGATTATACCGGTCAATTTTATATTTTCTTCCTCAATTTTTTCGGTCACGTCATCATACACGTCAAAAACCTCTTGCAAATCTTTACTACCCGCTTTATGTAAATCTACCAGACTGGAGAAATATAAGTACAACGCCTTGGGGTTTTTAAAATTGGTCCGATCTTCCTTAAATGCCTTGCCCAACAAATCATAAATCTCATTCTTTTCGATTTTTTTATGATTGTACCGCAACATTACCTGTTCAATCATCACTTTTGCCAATGGATACTTTTTAGGAAAATATTTTCTACTGGCTTCGTGCAAATCCAACATACTCTGAATATTGGCGTCTTTCTCAGCACCTGAAGATTTTTTGATTCTGTCATTTATAATTCTTTTGCCATAGACAAAATTCGCCCTGTTTACGCCGGGGCAATTATCATAGACCATTTTCCAAGGGGTATAGGCCGCTTCATAATTCTTGACTTTTGTATGCTCTACATAAATAGAAAGATTGGTCATGCACTCCTGATTCTGACCCTGAGCATTACTTACTCCTATAAATCCTAAAAGCATTACTGCCGTGAAGTAAAGTTTCGTTTTCATTTTAGTTATGTTTTTAAAGCGGTTAATGTACTAAATTTTTATTAATGTATTCTTCTTTTCAAGAACCAAATATCGTTCAATGACAGACCCACGTTAACTTTAAAGTAGTCCTCTTGGATTAAATTAGCCTTCGTCGTTCCTCTTTTCCCAAGCTCAAAACCCAAGTTAAGATTCGAAAAACTTCCACGCATTGGTAATCCAAACCCAAAAGTTATGCCAAAGTTGTTTATCTCTTCATTATTAACAACCATTCCTGTACGATCCATGCGAAGACCTGCCCTATAGGTTATTTTTCCTAGATATCCTGAGAATGCAGAAGCGTTAGGTATAAAAAACCCACCTAGAGCAAATGAACTGGCATCTTCATACATGAAATTGTCAACTTCTACAAAATCATTCGAAAATGAGCCAAGACCTTGAAAACTAAACTCTGCGCCTAAAAACCATTTTCTGTCCTCCCCAAATCCAAGCCCCAAGGTTGTTATTGTCGGTATTTTCAATTCGGTGTGCCGTAGGTTAATGGCATCCAAATCTACATTGACCACTTCAATATTCAGTCCGGAAGAAGTAGCAAAAGACCCAACTTGTTTTGTGTTTTCCGAAGTTAGGTTAGCTTGGGTATTTACTCTGACCGAGGCAAATAGACTATATTTATTATTGAATGTCGGCGTATAATTAAGGGCATAATTAAAATCCATTCCGTTTATTTTGGAGCTTCTACGATCCAAAGTCCCAAACTGTACATTCTCAACATTCTGAATTCTATCATTTTCAAGTGTTCCAAAGTTAAAATTGGCAGTTACTCCTAAACTTAAATTCTTTGCAAACTCAAATCCCGTAGAAAAGTAGACCTTGTTAAGACCTCCTTCCCCAACATACTGACTTCTGACCAAAGAGCCATTATCATTGGTGCTTTCTGCTACCAAGTTATAGCCGACAGAAGAATAGGGCATTATGCCAAACCCTATACCCCAACCTTTTTTCAAACTCAAGGCCATAGATAGGTAATCTAGGTTGGTAACTTTATTGCTTTGACTTTCCGTAGTGTTCTTAAGACTTAAATTCTTATGGGATATCCCAACAGTATATGTAGTGTTACCAAAGTCCTCCCCGAATTGAACCCCCATTTTACTTAAGGCTGCAGGGTTTTTAAGATTAATGTGAATGCTATCGGCAAACATACCTATACCTCCCATCATCTGATTTTCGATTGTTCCCTTGGATTGCAACTCACCGATGCCAAAATAAGAGTATGGCGAAACTGTGCCATTTTGAGCATACACTCCAGCTGCGGCGAAGCATACTATTCCAATAACAATTTTTTTGATCATTTAACGCTTGTTGTAGTCCAGCAAATAATTTAACCCTTCCAGTAGAAATTTGGAATTGGCAAATATGGTATTTTTTAATCGTTTTGACAAAAATAGCGCATCGCCTCCTGTTAAAATAACTGTTAAATCTTTATATCTGGACCTATATTGATCTATTACCCAGTCAATTTCGGCCGATATCCCATTTACAATACCACTATGAATGCCCGCTTCTGTTGTGGCACCTATTAAGTCATAGGGAACTTTCACATCTAAAAAAGGGAGTTTGGAGGTCTGTTCGTTCAATGCCTTGTACCTCATGGTCAATCCTGGGGATATGGCTCCACCCAGATACTCCCCTTGAGCATTGACAAAGTCATAGGTAATGCAGGTCCCAGCATCTATAACCACACAATTTCTGTTATGATAGTGATAGTATGCGGCAGTTGCCAGAGCTATTCTATCAACACCCAAGGTTTGCGGTGTAGCATATCTATTTTTAAAAGGGGTTTTTGAGGAATGATCCAGGACGTGGATATCACAAAAAACAGTTAATGCATCAATATCCCTTTTGGCCAAATGAACAACTGATGAAACAATGGCCCACTCTATTTTGGGATATTTACCAAAAACCTCCTTTACCCCTTCGATTAGACCAGATGTCTCAATGATGGTATCATATAAAATGGCCTCGTTTTCAAAAACAGCCAACTTTACAAAGCTATTTCCTGCATCAACAATTAGGTTCATACTGTAAAGATCGGGAAATGAAAAAAACAAATGTCTTTTTTTTTAAATTTGTTTGCATATCCTGAATTTGAAAGTATATTTGCACCCGCTTATTAAGCATGGTACCTTAGCTCAGTTGGTAGAGCAACGGACTGAAAATCCGTGTGTCCCTGGTTCGATTCCTGGAGGTACCACAAAAAATCCTTACTTTGAGTAAGGGTTTTTTTTGTTTTGAGACTACCTTGCATTAACAACTAAACCATTGCTTTGTTCTATATTGACCTAGATGTTTCGATCGCAGACCTTCAGGAATACCTTAAGAACCAAGGCTGGCTGGTCTCTAAAGATGAACGGGTCATCTCAGTTGAAAAGCCAGGTGAGGGTAATATGAATGTTGTGCTTCGCATTACAACGAATATCCGTTCTTTCATATTGAAGCAATCGCGGCCCTACGTTCAAAAATATCAACAAATTGAGGCGCCTTTAGAGCGTATTGAGGTTGAGTATCAGTTTTATTCAACTGTACAGGGCAATCAAATTGATGTCCATATTCCGAAAATACTGGCCTATGATAAAATGGAATTCTCACTTATGATGGAAGATTTGGGTCAATGCCAGGACATGACCTATCTCTATAGGGAGAGAACCATCAAAGAAATCCATTTGGATCGTCTAATTCGTGTTCTTCAGGTCATTCATAAATCAAAGCCTGAAGGTTTTCCAACGAATATAGAGCTTCGAGAACTGAATCACCAACACATTTTCGTTCTCCCTTTTATGGAAGACAACGGATTTCAATTGGATGATATCCAGGAAGGACTACAGCAGTTATCTCTCAAATACAAAAAGGATACCGCATTAAAAAGTGTTGTCGAAACCTTGGGAACAAAGTATCTTTCTGAAGGCTCGATCCTTCTACATGGAGATTATTACCCCGGCAGTTGGATGACTGAGTGTGACAACGTCTATGTAATTGATCCCGAATTTAGTTTTTTGGGGTTTGCCGAATTTGATTTAGGGGTAATGGCAGCCCATTTAATCATGGCCACTTCGGACAGTTCCTATTTAGATTTTGTTTTGAAAAAATATCAGGGTTCTATGGATAAAAAATGGGTGCATCAAATAGTAGGCATTGAAATAATGCGAAGGTTAATAGGGTTGGCCCAATTGCCCCTTGAACGAACACTTCAAGAAAAAGAGTATCTTTTACAAATGGCCCGAAAAATGATTTTGGGATAAAAAGACAGCATCCTATGAAAAAAACCGTAGCCTTTTGGGGAATAATCATCTTGTTGGGCATGTCCTGTAAGGAAGATACCTCTACCATCGATATTCCTGCTCCTAAAAAGTCAGCATTCTTAACAGAAGATCTGAAATTATCAGAAACGGAATACTATGATAAAATTCTTGGCGCGCTGGTTGGTTCAGCCATAGGTGATGCCATGGGGGCCTCTACAGAAATGTGGCATCGAAATGACATACAATTGAAATATGGATATATTACCGGACTTACTCCAGCCATAAGGGAACAATCGCCCGAAGGAACCTGGGACCACAATCTGGTTGCTGGAGCGACTACGGATGACACCCGCTGGAAGTATTTAATGATCAAGTATTTTACAAAACACGGTAATGACCTTAACCCCACCAATTTTTCCTCTTTTATTGGCAATTACTATAAATCACTCGCCAAATCACTGTCTGACAAGGACATTTTGACAAATACCGATGTTTTGGATGAAAAAATGGAGAAAATCGATTGGATTAAGGAATGGGGCAGGGTAGCATTGGCGTATCAAAACGGGCCGGATGCCTATCAACAAGCCCTAAACCGATTTTACGGAGGAGAAATGTCCTGTGCAGGACAATTGTATACTCCTATGTTGGGCCTAGTAGCCCCCAATCCAGAGGCTGCCTATACCACGGCTTACAAACATGCTATTTTTGATTTGGGCTACGCCAAGGATATTTCCGCCCTAGTAGCGGCCATGACCCAGACGGCACTTAGAACTCAAAACATGGATTCTATACTTCAGACTGTAGCCTTTACAGACCCCTTAGGGTATCAGGACAGCCGATTAGTAGGGCGTATTTCCTACGCCTTGGCGGATGGAACCCAAAAAGGGATTTTGGGCATACGGGAATTGAATCTTAATGATTCTCTGATTACGAGTAAACCAAGTTTCAAAATGCCGAAGGGCTACCCTGATACCAAAGAGGAATGGGTACGGCAGGAGATGGTATACGAACTATTGGAGAAAGACAAAAGGGCCATTGCCTTTCACTCCGGGGAAATTTGGCAGATTCTCGTTGCTGGATTGGAATTTGGAAAGGGTGATTTTGAAAAAACCATGCAATTCGTTGTCAACTATGGAAGGGACAACGATACTGTAGCTGCCGTAGCTGGCATGATCTTGGGCGCCAAAGATGGGTTTTCACAACTTCCTTCTGGCTTAAAGGAAAAAGTATTGCATGTGAACAGGGATATTTTGGGTATAGATTTGGAGGCCTTGGCAAAGGAAATGGTTTCCAATTAAATACATCGGTCAATATTTTATAGGCTATATCGTACAAAAAATCACAAAGTATTGGGTATTTTTTTTCGGAGCGTGTATCTCAAAAGAAAATTGTACTGTTCAAAGAGTTTATTTTCAATCAAATGATGCCTAGGCTATATTTAGGGAATAAACATTTTCTTGAAATGAACGAAGAACTCATACTCAATTTCACGCCAACAGGGATGATTCCCACTAAAAGCATGACATTCCACGTCTCTATTAGTGTTTCTAAAATCGTTGAGGATGTGCATCAGGCGGTCGAACTAGGCATTACCTTGGTACATTTGCATGCTAGAGATTCTATTTCGGGAGAACCTACCTACAAAAAGGAGATTTATACAGAAATATTCGAGGAATCCGCAAATATGCCTCAAATCTAGTCATATGTGTTTCCCTGAGTGGTAAAACTTTCAGTGCGCTCGAGCAACGTTCCGATCCTTTGTTGCTAAAAGATGATGTTAAGCCCGATATGGGCAGACTAACCCTCAGATCGCTCAATTTCAACACTATAGCGAGTATAAATTCACCAGAAATGGTACAGGATTTGGCAAAATTAATGAAAGAAAAAGGCATCGTTCCAGAGTTAGAGGCATTTGATTTGGGAATGATTAATTATGCTAAGTATCTAGCGAAAAAGGAACTCAATAAGCCTCCATTCTATTTTAATTTGCACTTGGGAAATATAGCCTGTTCCCAAGCCAATCTTCTTCACTCAGGTATCATGATTAAAGATCTTCCATAAAATGCTTTGTGGAGTCTAGCTGGAATTGGTAATGCACACCTAAAAATGAATGCACTTGCAATAGCTATTGGCGGAGGGGTTCGAGTGGGACTGGAAGATAATATTTGGTATAACACTGCGAGAACAATAAAGGCGCAGAACATTGATTTATTAAAACGAGTACATACCATCGCAACTGCAAATGAAAGAAAGGTTATGACTCCAGAGGTATTTAGAAGTAAAATGGGAATGGAATTTGGCAACGGTGCATATGGGCGTGAATTTGACAACCAAACTTAAATTTATGGAAGTTACATCAAATCTCATGGTTGTGGAATATCTTACGACATGGTTTGTTTTTGCACGGTTTGAAAAATCGCCTTGAAAAAGTTGGCATAATCCTTACGCCCTATTATTGGGTTGAGGAAGGAATATTTGGCAATGAACCTCCCCAAATTAAGGGAGATTCCTCGGCTTTTAAATTAAGGAAGCTGTGCTTGGAAGAAGTCAAGAAAGCCAGCAAAAAGATAGCCCCAGAAAACAAAGATGATATAGTAAAAGGCTTTGAAAATAGACAGATTTATTTAGGATTAATCCATAATGAAGATATTGCAGCTTGCATGGCCATTGAGCTAAATGATTTTATCTTCAATAAGAAGTTATACAAGCTTGAACAAAATGGGTCTACTAAAACGAATAGTTTAAGTGCCTTTTTCAACAAGTCGACATTAAAATTCAAGAAACAACTTAAGGCTAAAAGTCTCAAGCTTTTAATCGCTGTCAATTTGTTCAATAAGTACCACAGATTATTTGTTTTAAGAAGTTATCATCGGTCAAAAGAATAAAAAGGAAAGCGGACCTTCATTTGAAATAACCTTTTATGATTACCAAATCCTTTGGATTTTTCCTATTTCAAAATCCTTTAACTCCAACAGTGTCTCCGTGCCGTTTTTTATCTCCACTTTAGAATAGGCTTCATTCGGAAATACCTGTGCTGTCATCTCATATTGCCCTTCATTGATAAATATTTCAACAGAGGACCAATCAATCAATATTCGGACCTCCATGTTTCCGTCTGGAAGATTGGGAATGGGCATTTTTTGTATTGAATGTGCAAAACTTTCCTTGAATTCTTTTTTTCCAGATTTCGAGCGGTCCAAAAGGAAAAGCTTTTGGTGATTGTCCCAAGTCAAAACTATCTCTTCTCCTAAATCGTTTTCTAACGCCATTGAAAAATCCCGGGAATTCGTTGTAAATCTTATCTGTGATTGTTGCAAGCCGTCATAAGAAATCGTTTTAACCGAATTTGACCCTACACTAACAGTTTTAGAAGAGCCTTTTGAAATGATATTGTCCAAATCCTTGATGGGGTAACCTATCAAATCATAGGTATTCCCAATTTCCCTTAGCAGCAATTTTCGAGGTATCGTCATTGCACTTCGCCATTTTTCAGTAGGTGTATCTTCGGCATAGGCCCAATTGCTCATCCACCCTATAAAGAGCCGTTCCCCAGAAGGGGCATTATTATAGGTAACCCCGGCGTAATTATCAGTTCCCCAATCGACCCACCGTTCTTCCGTTTGATCAGAGGTAAAGGTCTTGCCGTCAAAATCTCCAATAAAGTATTGGGTGCCACTTCCCCCATTGGGCGCGCCGGGATTGATACTAATAAAAAGCACCCATTTTTCCTCATCGGAACCTTCTACCTTTAATGGAAACATATCTGGGCACTCCCAAACACCCCCATGGGCACCTTGGTTGTTCCCAAAGACACTCACCTTCTCCCAGTCAATTAAATTTTGGGAGTTCCATATCTGTAAGTGGTCACCGGCCACCAGCAACATACTCCACAATTCTTCCTTGTCGTTCCAAAACACCTTGGGATCTCTAAAATCTTTGGGGTCAGAAACAATAACCGGATTTCCTTCATGTTTGGCCCAAGTATTTCCATTATCCAAACTATAGGCAATGCCTTGGGTTTGAAAATGGGTTTCCTTATCCGGATGGTGATAGGTGAAAATTGCCATCAAAGGAGGGTTTTCAACAGTGCCAAAACCAGAGGTGTTCTTTGTGTCAACTACCGCGCTTCCAGAAAAAATATAGCCATTGTCATCCGGAAACAGGGCTATTGGCCTGTGCTCCCAGCGTATAAGGTCCCTACTCGTTGCATGACCCCAATGCATGGGTCCCCATTTTATGTCTTCGGGATAGTATTGATAAAATAGATGATAAACCCCTTGATGATAGACCAATCCGTTTGGATCGTTCATCCACTTTTCTTCAGGCGAAAAATGAAATTGTGGCCGATATGACTCGGTGTAATAATCTAAATGCACCGTTTCTGGTATAACATCTTTTTTTGTTTTTTCGTCCTTACACGACCCTAAAGCCATCAATACAAAAAGAAACAGGATCAATTTTAAATTAGCGCACATACCCAATTACTTTTATTACTTTTTTTGTAAGTTACCAAAACACTTCCAAAATAGTATATTTGTTTCATTATTTTCTATGCATGGGAGCACTTCGGATTTTTTACATTTTGTTTTTACTTGCTCTCCCTGGATTTGCGCAAAAAAAAATGGACAAGGCCATTAAGATGTTCAATAAGGGGTCTGTTCCGTATATACAAGTTGCCGATGCCATCTCTCAACCCAATGTATTATTCCTTGATACCAGAAAAATTGAGGAATTTGAGGTTAGTCAAATTAAAGATGCTATTTGGGTGGGATATGACCAATTTGATGCTAAAAAAATACACCTATCAATTCCAAATTACAATTCCCCAATAATTGTGTATTGCTCCATTGGGGTTCGTTCAGAGGATATAGGGGAAAAGCTGTTGAAAATAGGGTACACCAATGTTAAAAATCTTTATGGAGGAATTTTCAGGTGGAAAAACCATGGCTATCCCATTTATGATACCAATGGTACTGAAACCGAAAAAATCCATGCCTTTGATAAGCATTGGGGCAAATTATTGACCAAAGGCGAAAAGGTTTACGACTAAGACAGCCAACATATATGAGCACTATTTTGCCGAGCGACACAAAAGACGACAAGAAAGCAATTAACGATCAATCGGTTACCTCTGAAAATCTATTGTTGATTTTTACCAGAAATCCAGTTTTGGGCAAATGCAAAACACGATTGGCGGCCACCATAGGTAATCACACCGCATTGGATATTTACAAATTTCTAATAGGCCATACCCAGGAATTGACAAAGAATGTCTCAGCACATAAAAGGGTATACTATTCCGAGGAAATTTGGAACAATGACGTCTGGGACAATACTATTTTTGATAAAAAGCTACAAGAGGGAATTGATTTGGGTGAACGTATGGCCAATGCCTTTTTAAAGGGTTTCGAAGACGGATTCAAGAATATCATCATCATCGGTAGCGATATGTATGATTTGAGCGAGTCTGATTTGGATAGGGCATTTTTGTCATTACAAAAAAATGATTTCGTCCTTGGTCCGGCTGAAGATGGTGGTTACTACTTATTAGGAATGCGAAATTTTAAAAAAGCCCTCTTTCAAAACAAAGATTGGGGCAAAGAGAACGTTTTCAAGAATACCATGGGTGACTTAAAAAAAGACAAAGTCCATCTTTTGAAAACCAAAAATGATATCGACGTTTATGATGACATTAAGAATGTTGATGTTTTCAAGCCTTATTTAAGGAACCTATGAGAATTACGGAAAAACAATTACAGGAGTCGACAAATTATTTAAAGGAAAAAGGGTTTGACGACCCTGAAATAGGTATAGTCTTGGGTACTGGGTTAGGCAAATTGGTAGATGCCATTGAAGACCCCATAACCGCTCATTACAATCATATCCCGTTCTTCCCTTTGGCTACGGTTGAATTTCATTCTGGAAAACTGATGTATGGCACAATTGAAGGAAAAAGAACCGTAGTAATGCAAGGTCGTTTTCACTTGTATGAAGGGTATGATTTTGTTGACATCACTTATCCCATTCGTATTATGCATCGATTAGGAATAAAACGGCTATTTGTTTCCAATGCAGCTGGAGCGATAAACCTAAGTTTTAAAAAAGGGGATATCATGTTGATTGAAGATCATATTAACCTTCTTGGTGGTTCTCCATTGACTTTTGGCAACGTAGCGGATTTTGGGAAACGCTTTGTAGATATGAGCGAACCTTATGATCTTTCAATGCGAGAAAAAATCATAGCTATTGCAGAAAGAGAGAACATAACCCTTCAGCGAGGGGTTTATGCATCTGTAGTAGGTCCGCAATTGGAAACTAAGGCAGAATATAGAATGTTGAAGATTATTGGGGCAGATGCCGTGGGTATGAGTACGGTTCCCGAAGTAATCGTTGCAAATCATTTACAACTCCCTATAGTAGCCGTTTCTGTTTTGACCGATGAATGTGACCCCGATAATTTAAAACCTGTTGATATTCAAGATATAATCGAAGTAGCAGGTGAAACGGAGCCCAAAATGATTAGGCTTTTCAGGGAATTGATAAAAAGCTTATGAGTTATCTGAAAGCAACCAATGATTTATACAAGGAAGCAGTATTGCCCTTTGGTATAAAATCGTACTGGTCAAAACAAACGTCGAAATCAATATAAATGAAAATATCTGGCATTTTAATGGGGGTATATGTTATTGCTTTCCCCTGTAAGGATTTGCCGAAATCAACCACTAATGCATCAAATTTATTATAACAAGATTTAATAATGCTAAAGTTGCAATTACTGGGAACGTTCCTTTTGCCAATTATCTTATTGCTGAATTGTTTTGGTACTCAGCCCTTACAAATCAGCGGTCCTAAAAGCGTTCTTACTGTTGACCATTCTTTATGGGACAGCTTGCTAAAAAAACATGTTGACCAAGAAGGTAGGGTGGACTATGCCAATTTCAAGATTGACAGGGCAGCGCTAAAAGTGTATTTAGACCATTTGGCGGAAAACCCTATTTCGCATACTGCAGCAAAGGACGAGCGCCTGGCCTATTACATTAATTTATACAATGCGGGCACCGTTCAATTGATTTTGGAAAATCACCCCTTGAACAGCATCAAAGATATATTCCGTCCTTGGGGCAAGGATAGGCTGTTTATTGGAAAAGAGGAATACTCTCTGGGAGAGATAGAACATGGTATCCTCAGAAAAATGAATGAGCCCCGAATTCACTTTGCCATAAACTGTGCTTCTTTTTCTTGCCCCAAATTACTGAACGAAGCCTATATAGCCAAAAACATGGATGCGCAACTTGAAAGGGCCTCTTCTGATTTTATAAATGACTTATCAAAAAACAAAATTTCTAAAGACTTCGTTCAACTTTCCAAAATTTTCAAGTGGTACAAAAGAGATTTTAATGGAAATGGCTCCTTGGTCGATTATTTGAATGTATATTCCCAAATTTCAATTCTGGATGGAGCTAAAATCACTTTCTTAAATTATGATTGGCATTTAAATGAATAAAGACAATCCCAAAATAAGCATTGTTATTCCGGTTCTCAACGAAGAGGCCCATATCGGCCATCTGGTTTCATATATAAAGAAGAACAGTACCACCGAAAATGTTTTGGAAATCCTGGTTGTTGATGGTGGAAGTGTGGACAATACCGTTTCAATTGCAAAAAGTGCTGGGGCAAAAGTGCTTCTTTCTGAAAAAGGAAGGGCCAAACAAATGAATTTTGGCGCCAAATTTGCGAGAGGCAACATCCTTTATTTTTTGCACGCCGATACTTTCCCGCCAAAACATTTTGATAATCATATTATTGACTCGGTTTCAAAGAATAAGGCAGCCGGATGTTTTCAAATGAGGTTCGATAGCAATAACTGGTTACTAAGATTTTTTGCCTGGTTCACGAAATATAATCATAGAATTTGTAGAGGTGGTGATCAATCACTCTTTATCACACAGGGGTTATTCAAAAAAACAAATGGTTTCAACGAAGATTATGTGGTTTTTGAAGACAACGAATTCATTGGTCGTCTTTATCAATTTACAAGCTTTACAGTAGTACCCCATCATGTAAAAACTTCCGCCAGAAAATATAGAAAGACGGGGGTAGTAAAGTTACAGTACCATTTTGGGGTCATTCATCTAAAAAATTATTTGGGTGCAGGGCCTGAGAAGTTATATGACTATTATAAGCGAAAGATATCAGCCTAAATCACGGAGTTATTTTTCTTGATAATCCAATAATATCCCTTCACTGATCCATTTGGCAAGAGCTTGCCTATTATCAGGGTCCAATATTCTTCGTTGATCCTTTTTGTTTCTAATATTGCCAATTTCAATGTACGCCATTGCGGGTAAGGTCTGCTTTACAAGGTATAGGTTCCTATTTCCAAGCGTTCCGGAATATTCTCGATTAGGTTGGTACTTTTTGTATTTTTTCTTGAACGTATCATGAATGCTTTCGGCAAGTTTTTTGCCACTTTTACTTTTTTCATGGTGATAGAAAAACACATCGATGTTCTGGCTCTTGCTACGACTATCTACATGGGTAACGATTAGCCGTTGATGTTGGCCTTTGTGCTTTTCATACAGCTCGTTCACTATATCCACACGTTGTTTCAAACGGGCCAATTGAACCAAGGGAATGGCTTTATCCGGGTAGGCAATCTCATCTTTATCCATTTTTAGTAGGTTCCCATCACGGATTCCATCATCTTCATCCCTAATAATGACATATACCAGGGCCCCGTGTGAAATCAACTCCCTGGCCAACCGCAAGGTAATATCATAAGCATACTCATCCTCAGAAATAATATGTCCGTTATATTGGGTTATTGCCCCAGGGTCGGGACCACCGTGACCAGATATCAAGTAATACACGGTTTCTTTTAAGCGTGAACTTTTGGCCGTTACTTCTGCATATTTTTTACCGAATATTGGGTACAATGTGCCCTTGGTCAATTTTAACTCCCCATCCTTGACCTGACGAATTGCCGCAAGGGAGTCCGACCCCGGCAACAAATAACTACGTCCTTGGTATAAATGAACACCATCCCTAAGGTTTTCCTGATTAAGGGTTACAAAATCATTGAAAGATTTAGAGGGATCCAACCCTTGTCTACGAAGTAGGGAATATATGCCATCGCCTTTTTCCGCCTTGACCGAAATATATGAATTCTGGGCCGTAGCCAACGAAGCGGCCAATACTAGAAGAATAAATATTTTGTTTTTACCTTTCAAATGATGCCTTTTACTAATTATCGTCAAACTTCAGCGTTGAATAATCGGATAAAATCCCACTGGTAATCAGGTCGGCTATATTTCTTTTATTTGAGGAAACTTTTAGGGTTTTCACAGTATTATCACTATTTCTACCCATCTCAATAAATGTAATAGTCGGAAGAATATTTTTGGCAAATGAAACCTCTTTAAAGTCAGTGAATATTTGGGAATACTCTTGAATAGATTTATGTTTAACTGCGTTTCCACCAAGTACCTTTAAAATATTATTTGCCATTTTCTTTCCTTCCTTGCTCTCTGCATAATGATGAACTGTGACCTCAGTTTTGGATTTGGTCAAATCATCATCAGCCTTAATGACCAATAATCTTTGATAGGCTCCATTATGCCTTAAATATCGCTTGTTCACCAAACTCGACAAGTCTATTAAATTCAAGGAATCATTCAGGGAATTATCCAATACATAAACCCTTGCACTATGTTCCAACAATTTTCTTGCCATTCTCCGGGCAATCTCATTTTTTAGTTTGTTTGGACGTATTTTACCAGAGTCATTTGTAATTAAATAATAGACGGTATTTTGTAGTGTGCTATCCTCCATTTTTAATGAAGCCAATTCACCCTTAAAAATTGCGGTTTCATCTCCACTCGGTAATTGAATATTCCTCCCCATGTTTTTAAAGGAGTCCGGGGCGTAAGGAATTCGATATTTTTCACCAATGATCAAATGGCTACCGTTTTTAATCTTCTCCTCATTTAATTCAATGAACTTCGAATAATACTTTACAATATCGATACCTTGATTTCGTAAAACCGAAAAAATTCCATCTCCATTTTTAGCTGTTACAGTCAGCAATGAGTCTTGGGCAGGCATATTGCAAAAAATCAGCAATACAAATATCGAAATCAGATGTTTTCTTTGAAAATTCACTGGTTAATGTGTTTATACAAAGTTTATCAAAAATACTGGCCAATTCCAAATACAATTCCACGCGAGGGGTTCTTGGTAATTCCATGGCCATAATCAATTCTAAAAATAGCATTGAAAATTCGTTTATGGATCAATCTCAACCCTACACCAGGATAGACCCTTAGGTTTTTATGGTCTCCAAAATCACTAAAATCTCCGCCTGCATTTCGCCAGGACCCCCCATCAACGAACAGGTTTCCTTGTAAGACGAACCATTTTTTGTCAACGATAGTGTGTCTGTATTCGGTGTTGAAAACAATGGCGGCTGTACCCCTATCGATGGTATTTCCTACGCCTCTAATATTCAAATTGTTATCCACCGAAAACGGGGCAAAAGGAGTTTTCATATTACTGGCCAGACCCAATCGCAAGCGGTTCGCCCAATTTCCATTGGTTCCCAATCTTTTATAAAAAATGAAATCATTAAAGCCTATCAAAAATTTCGGGAGGTTATCGTCTGTACTCCCCACGTATTGAAAATTGAGAGTGCTCCTAAATCCGTTCAGATATTGATAGTGGTACTCTATATCCTCAAAACCATAAATGAGTTTAATCAAATGCTTATCAACATTCAACTTCTGCGGAATATCAGATTGAGTTGCCCCTGAAAGGTATTCGTAGTCTTCCGTGAACAGGCTAAAACCAAGCTCCACTCTATTTTTAAAGTTGATCTCATAAAGCCCCATGACCTCCAAACCATTATTCCCATACTTATAATCTGCTGTGGTATTGTTGAAGAAAATAGGCTCTTGCGTAGCAAAATCATTGTAGCTCACTGACAGGCCAAGATTTTTCGAAAAGAGATATGGTGCCCTTAGATTTAAACCATAGGAATTAAATACGTCATATTGATAAAAACCTCCCAAAGTTATGCCCTTTCCCAACAAATTAAATTCCTGAAGGCCTATTCTAAAGGCAAAATCATCGTTGGACGAACTGAAAAGGTTAGCAAAGGGAATCAAGGTAAAGTTCTCCTCGATATTGATGATAACATCGTAACTACCCAAATCAGTTTTAAAGGTTTGATAGTAGGCGTGGGAAACAGATGGAAGTCTTTTAAGCCGTACAATATCCTCCTCGAGTACTAAAGAGTCTAAAACGACTCCCGGCCCCGAGTTAATCAACTTTTTAATAAATGGGGTACGGATTCTTTTGGTGCCCTTTATTTTGACATCTGCAATGATAGACTGTTGTGCAGCTACAAATGAAAAAATAAAGAATATAATAAACGATACATACGTCTTTATCATAGCAAGCCAAAAACCTTATACCCCAAAGATAAGTCTAAGATATTACAAAGAGGTCACGAAACAACAATGATGTTCATACTATTTCAATTCAAAATCCACAACCGAAAATTGATTTACCCAATTGTCCTCACTTACACCCATCAGGGTAAAGCTATAATTCGTGTTATTCATTAAACTTGGTGGGGCGTTCTTGGTGATATTCAAAACCACGTTGCCCAATTCATAATAAGTAAACATCCTTTCAAAAGTGTAGGTGCCAGAAAGTAAATTATCTTGGGCATTGGAAACTATTTGAAAATATATTTTAGTATCATCATATAGACCGTCGTCCCATGAAAAAACTGGCATATTCAAGGAAGTATCAATACTTATATTCTGAGGCAAATACTGAGTTGGCTTTGATTTATGCTTCAAATGAATGGGGTTGCTCAAATGCGTCTTCCCATCTTCTTCAAACGCAACAATTACCCATTTTTCAGCTTGGGCATCTACTTCGAACTTTTTTAGATAACCGTTAAAAATATCGAACAGAGAATAATCTACAAAAGAGTAATTATTAAAATCGTTCTTATCGACAAAGTTGTTCTCCGTTTCAAAATATTGGATATTGACCGCTCCATTTCTGGGATATAAAAAAACGCTTACCAAATTATCGTTCTCATTACTGGCAGCGCAGGCAATAACATTATCCAAGACAATTTCCCTTTCACCCAGAAGGCTTTCCAGAGTGTTTTCGTTCTTGATTCCATCAGTTGAACAACCTAGGAATGAACAAATAACAATAAGGAAACCAAACCGAAACATATTAGTACATCTTATAGAAATCCCGAATAACCTCTTGTGCAGGTTTATTCTGAGGCGTAAATCTGTTATCTCCTCCTCCTCCTGCTTGCTCATGGTGTATAAACCATTTCCAAACATACCCCCCTGCAAACCAATCCTCGCTCCAGAATTCCTCAAAGATTGCTTTTTTGGCATTTGCCTGCCCAACTAAATTCACGTTGTCATCATTTCTATCTACCAACCATGGCTTTTTAGCCGCATAATCCATACTTCGATACCCGTATTCAGTAAAAATAATAGGCCTGTCTTTCTCTTCAGAGAGATCATTCATTTTGTTTTTATGCTTTTGCCATCCCAATCGCAATTGTTCAACGGATGGTGTTCTTTCCTTTGATAAAGGAAAATAAGCATCAATACCTATGAAATCCATATCCTCCCAAAATGTGGTTCTTGAATATTCATCCCAATTTGCCGCATAGGTCAATTGTCCTTTATAGACTTCCTTGATTTTCTTGATCAGTTCTTTCCAAAACATCGGTCTATGTACTACAAATTGCTCTAATTCTGTTCCTATGCAAAAAAGCGTGGTATTTGTTTCCTGGGCCAAAACCGCATAGGCTAATATGAACTTTTCATAAGATATCTCAAGGGATTTCCAATCCGTTTCGGATTTCATTTTCATCTTACCAGTGAATTCTCCCCGCCAAATCCAAATCTGTGGCTTCAACATCACTTTTATTCCGTTTTTTTGAAGCATTTCAATACATTGTTTGGCCCCACTCTTTGTCTCACCAAACCATTGTCTTTCTGTATCAAAAATTATATGAGGTGAATTGATTTCACGAATAAACCCATAAGGCATAACTGCCGCATGGTTGGCATGTACATTCAGTATCTCGTCAACATGATGCTGCCCTACCTTTTCCCTAGAAGCAACAAAGCTGACACCATTTATTTTCTCCTTGACTTGGCTTGTACAGGAAAACTGCAAAAAACAGATTATCAATAACCCTAGGTTCCTCATTCATCCTCG
The DNA here is from genome assembly GCA_024279425.1 of Bacteroidota bacterium. GTDB lineage: Bacteria > Bacteroidota > Bacteroidia > Flavobacteriales > Flavobacteriaceae > Maribacter_A. The sequence continues at coordinate 289,751 of JAJRRO010000074.1, forward strand.
ATTAAGATTCTAAATGTAAGGCATTTAGAATTACTTACTATAAAATGGCCCGCAATCCTATGTTAAAAGTTTGGCCTAAACCCGTATTGTTCCCTCTTAAAAAGTTAGTGTAAAGGACCTCGACATTCAAGGCATTTGTTACTTGATACTTGGCACCACCACCCATCGCAGTATAATCTTGCTTAAAATTATTACCCAAATCCAATCGCTGGGAATGCTGTGCCAAAACCAATAGTGTGAATTTAGAGCTTGGAAAATAACTCAAAAATAAACCGGGGGCCAAATTTAGGCTGTTGTTGGCAAAGCTATCTCCTGCTTTACCAAAACTCAATTCAGAGTTAAGTTCGGAAAATAACTGCCACTGATTGCCTGAAAAAGTATGGTCGTAAAAAAAACGATTTTGCCAAACATATCCTTTTTGATCCAAAAACACACCATTTTCTGTCTCATTATCCACCAGCGGGATGTGGAACGAACTTTGAATGGAAAAATTACTTGCTGAAGCAAAAGGGACAAATTTCACTGAAGGGGCAATAGAGGTAATCCCAGAGCGTGCCAAACCTTCCTTTCCATCAAACTTAAAAACATCTAAGGCTTTTCGATCATTTATTACATTACTCCTAATTTCAACAATTGCACCCACGTTCCACCTTTTTGTATTGCCCACTCCAGTATACGCCTCAATGGTCGATGTAAAAAAGGTGGCACGAGGAATACGACCAACCTCAAAAGTACTTCTCGTTTCTGTATATAGGTTATTAAACCATTTTAAGTCCCATTGGCCCTTACCAACCAACTTCGATGGGGTATACTGCTGAATATTACTTTGTTGTGGTATGGCTTGCTCATCATTCTGGGCTACTGCAGTAAATGATATGAGTACAATAATCAATGACCTTAGAAAATTCTTCGTTGTTTGCATTTTTTTTTCTTTAGTTGGTTTTTAATTTATTTCATTTAGGGCCCAATTATACTCATAATAAGAAACCCTCGCTTTTTCAGGTATTTTTTCCGTTCTGTATTTGTTGATATAGTCAACAAGTCTTTGACCTCCTTTTGTGAAGTCCTTCTTATACCATTCAAATATTTGTGATATCCTTACTTTGTTCTTGACTACCTGAATAAAATCCGGGTCGTTCAATGCAGATTGTGTTTGTCGTTCCAATTGGGCATCTAATGACAAGGGCATATAGGCCTTGTTTATAATGGGCGGACATCCAAGACCTGCACAAACAAGTACAAAATGAAAACGGGGTTCTCCCGGAAATTCAGCCCTAAGCATTTTATGCTCTATATCATTCAAACTTATGTTCTTACCTCCTATTTCGTGTTTGGAGACATCAAAAAATCCAGCTATGTCCAACGGTGATTTGATAGGGTAGCTCTCTACGATTCCTTTAATGACCAATAAATTGTATCCGTTGATCCAAAAGGCCTGGTATTCGGCAGAATCCTCCTTTGACATTCTAATTTCTTTGACCAAATCAAGCACATTATTGAGCGAAGTAGTATTCTTGACTATCGCTTTGTAATTGACCCTACCATCCTTAATGTAGGTACTGAAAAACGCATCGGCCTGTGCAAGGAATTCTTTTTCCTGTCCTTTTACCATGAAAACAGTTAATAAACAAATTAGGCCAACAACAAATCTTTTAAACATTTGCATAAAATTTAATCATCAAACGTACTTTATGTCGATGTACTTCTGAATGCCTTACATTAGGTTCTCGAATTCAAATTACCCCAAAAGATATCACATAATTATAACAGAATTAAAATTCCTTGAAAATTAAGTTCCTATATTTAGTAGCGACATAAGTCCTGACAATCAATAAAAACCATATGGAACACATAGTCATCATAGGCAACGGAATCTCTGGAGTAACCGCAGCTAGACATATTCGAAAGCTTTCTGACAAAAAAATTACGATCATATCTGCGGAAAACGACTATTTCTTCTCCCGTACAGCACTTATGTATGTCTATATGGGTCATATGAAGTTCGAGCACACCCAACCCTACGAAGATTGGTTCTGGAAAAAAAATAGGATAGAACTCCTTAAAGGTTTTGTTGAAAGTATGAACCATCAGGGGAAAAAACTTCATTTAAAAAGTGCATCTGACGTTGAATACGACAAGTTGATTATTGCGACAGGTTCAAAGTCAAATAAATTTGGTTGGCCAGGTCAAGATTTAAAGGGCGTTCAAGGCCTTTATTCAAAGCAAGACTTAGAAAACTTGGAAAACTATGCCCCGAACAACCAAATTTGCAAGCGTGCCGTCATCGTTGGAGGTGGTTTAATTGGAATTGAACTGGCCGAAATGCTTCGAAGCCGGGAAATTCCAATCACTTTCTTGGTCCGGGAAAGTAGTTTTTGGAATGTGGTGTTACCTTCAGGAGAATCTAACTTAATCAACGAACATATTCTGGAACACCATATCGATCTACGTTTATCCACCAATTTGGTTGAAATAATCGCTGATGAAAACGGTAGGGTCAAAGCGATTACCACCGACACAGGAGAAACCATTGAATGCAATTTTGTCGGACTGACTGCGGGCGTATCACCCAATATTGATTTTTTAAGGGAAAGTGATATAGAACTGGGTCGCGGCGTAAAAGTCAATCGTCTGCTGGAAACCAATATCAAGGATATCTATGCTATTGGGGATTGTGCAGAACAATATGAGGCCATCGGGAGCCGTAGACCTATTGAAGCAGTCTGGTACACTGGCAGAATGATGGGCGAGACCGTTGCGCAAACCATCTGTGGACGAGAAACCGAATATAAACCTGGACACTGGTTCAATTCGGCCAAATTTCTGGATTTGGAATACCAAACCTATGGTTGGGTATTCAGCGAGCGGATAAAAAAAGATCATGAAAAGCATTTTCATTGGCGGCATTCTAAAGAGAAAATCTGCATTACAATTGCTTACCACGCTGACACCAATGAATTTTTGGGCATTAATACCTTTGGAATACGTATGCGCCATGAAATTTTTAACCGTTGGCTGACCGAAAAGAGACAAGTGGACTATGTAATGGAATATTTAAAAGATGCCAATTTTGACCCTGAATTCTATGCACAGTATGAGTCTGAGATTGTGGAACAGTTCAATTCAGAACTCGGAATGCACATTGAACTTAAAAGAAAAAGTTGGAAACGTATTTTTAAAACAGCATAAGACCAGTATATGAAAGCAATAAAAAACATTGGCCTTATCCTTTTTTTAATAGGTCTTGGCATATTTACCTCACTAACCGTCCTTGGAAAGTTTCAGGTTGATCGGAGCATCTTAGATCAGGTGATTTCGGAAAAAGGAATTAAAAGTGAGGTTTTCATCAAAGAACTGCAAAACAACCTTGTTGATAAGGAGTTCAATAGTATGCTATCATTTTCTCCCAAGATCGTCACTGCTTTGGAAATGGCAAATGCGCAACACCGAAAAAACAAGGAATATAAAAAAGTTATCTATACAAACCCCCATGATATGGCTGCCTACATTGGAAAAAAATCAGGTAGTGGTTTTATAGCCAATAATAAAGGGCTAATGTGGTTTCTGACCTTTGGACTGGGTATTATTGGATCTCTTATGTTCATTATCCCAAACGTTGTTTTATTAGGCAAAAAAGGGATTAAAAACGACGGTATCTATCTCGAAAATGCAACCAATAGAGGGTGGATCGCATGGCTGGTCTTCATCTTCCTGGTTTCATTTTATCTAATTCTCTATTTCCGGTCCGAATACGCCGTGAATTGGACTTTTCTGGCAGATCCGATCAGTGAAGGTATTAGTGGAAACCCAGCAGGGCATTGGTTTGTTTATGGATTCATGTACTGTGTGGTTATGACTGTGATGGCCATTCGTATGTATGTAAAATACAGGCACAATATGTATCAAATGGTGCGTACCACATCGGTATTGTTCTTTCAGATTGTATTTGCCTTTTTGATTCCAGAAATCATGGTACGCCTACAAATGCCCTATTACGATTTCAAAAATGCTTTTCCCTTGGATTATGATTTCTTTTTCAGCTGGAACTTAAAGGAGCTTTTGGCCAGCGGCGGCATAGGATTGTTCATTCTAGTATGGGGCATTGTGTTGACTTTAATCATAGTCCCAGCTATGGTTTACTTTTTTGGAAAAAGATGGTATTGTTCATGGGTATGTGGTTGCGGCGGACTGGCCGAAACTTTAGGAGATCCCTATAGGCAACACTCAAGCAAATCTCTTTTTTCTTGGAAAGTTGAGCGATGGCTTATTCATGGGGTGTTGGTCTTCGCAGTGACCATGACTTTAATGACATTATATAGTTTCTTCACTGAATCAAGCACTGTTTTGGCCATAAAAACACAAAGTGTTCAAAATACATATAGCATTTTAATCGGGGCATTTTTCGCCGGAGTGATAGGCACAGGTTTTTATCCCATTTTCGGGAACAGGGTTTGGTGTAGGTTCGGATGCCCGTTAGCGGCCTATTTAGGTTTTGTACAACGGTTTAAATCTCGCTTTAGAATTACGACCAATGGTGGCCAGTGCATTTCATGCGGCAACTGTTCTACCTATTGCGAGCAAGGTATAGACGTAAGGGCCTATGCCCAAAAAGGTGAAAATATTGTTCGGTCAAGTTGTGTGGGCTGCGGAATTTGTGCTGCCGTTTGCCCAAGGGGAGTTCTAAAACTGGAAAATGGACCATTGGAAGGGCGAATAAATCCAACGCAGGTGCTTTTGGGCAATGATGTGGATTTAATGGAATTGATGAATAAAAAATAATCATGGGACCCAAATTATCATGTCTAGTTCTTCTTGTTGTCCTTCTATTGAAAACCTCAGCCGAAAAAGAAAACAAATACCACAAAGATTATTATACATCGGGCCAACTCAAATCAGAGGGTTGGATAGAGAATGATCTAAAAAAGGGGTACTGGAAATTCTATTATGAAAGTGGCAGAATTTCAGCGCAAGGACATTATGAAAACAACAAAAGAGAAAAGTATTGGTATTTTTACGACCCAAATGGAATTAAATCCAAGGAAGGAAATTATGTCCAGGGGCAAATGATCAAATGGTGGTTGTTTTATGATGCCAAAGGCAAGATCAGTCATAAATGTCAATTAAGCAATGGAAAGAAAAATGGGTATTGTCTCAAATACAAGAACGAAGAACTGGTCTCGGCCGAAAAATATCAAAATGGAAAGAAAATCAAGGAATGGTTCAATTTTGTCGATTTTCAGCGAGAAAACAAACTATCCGATTTAAAATAATGGCAAACATAAAGGTTATAATCCCTGCCTTCAACGAGGCAGATTCAATTGCCCAAGTAATACATGAAATTCCCGATATTGTTTCTGAGATTATTGTGGTAAACAATAATTCAAGTGATGAAACCGCAAAAAAAGCCCAAGACACAGGTGCTACCGTCCTTAATGAAAACAAGAGAGGCTATGGCCATGCATGCCTTTGTGGAATGGATTATATAGCCAAACAATCCAACCTGCCCGATATTATCGTATTTATTGACGGAGACTACTCTGATTATCCAGAAGAGATGACGAAAGTAATCAAACCTATTCTCGACCAAAGTATAGATTTTGTTATTGGAGCCAGGGTAAAGGAGAAAAGGGAAAAAGGAAGTATGACGCCCCAGCAGGTTTTCGGCAATTGGTTGGCCACCTTTTTAATGAAATTGTTTTTTAGGGCAACATTCACAGACCTAGGACCGTTTAGGGCCATAAGATATGACAAGTTATTGGCCTTGGAAATGGAGGACAAAACGTATGGCTGGACAGTGGAAATGCAGCTTAAGGCATTAAAAAACAAAATGACATATACCGAAGTACCAGTACGTTACAAAAAAAGAATTGGTATTTCGAAAGTATCAGGAACCGTAAAAGGTAGTATATTTGCAGGCGTAAAAATCCTGGGGTGGATATTTAAATATAGTTTGAAATAAAATGAGTCTGACAATCGCATACATAATCATAGCCATCTACAGTGTAGCCTTGCTGTTGATATTCTTTTATAGTTTGGCACAATTGAACCTGTTGGTCAATTACCTAGGGTATAAAAAAAGAAATCATGAAGCTCCTAAATTCAATCTTTTGGATCCCAGAGAGATTCCCTTTGTCACCATACAACTTCCGGTATACAATGAGGAATATGTCATGGAAAGACTATTGGATAATATCGCCAAAATAGAATATCCAAAAAGTAAATTGGAAATACAGGTTTTGGATGATTCCACTGATGATACCGTTCAAGATACGGCCGAAAAGATTAAAGCTTTACAGGAAAGCGGACTTGATATTCAACATATACGTCGGGAAAATCGTCAAGGTTTTAAGGCTGGGGCCCTAAAAGAAGGATTGTTGACCGCTAAGGGAGACTTCATTGCCATATTCGATGCAGACTTTTTACCAGATTCGGATTGGTTGAAGAAAACCGTCATTTATTTTAAAGATGAAGAAATCGGAGTGGTCCAGACCCGTTGGGGCCATATTAACCGTGACTATTCCACATTGACCAAAATACAGGCCTTTGCTCTTGATGCCCATTTTACTTTGGAGCAAGTGGGTAGAAATTCAAAAGGCCATTTTATCAATTTCAATGGTACGGCGGGGATTTGGCGTAAAGAATGTATTCTGGATGCTGGCAACTGGGAAGGTGATACCCTAACCGAAGATTTAGACCTTAGTTATCGTGCACAATTGAAGAATTGGAAATTCAAATATTTGGAGGATGTTGAAACCCCAGCTGAACTTCCGGTCGTCATCAGCGCTGCTCGCTCCCAACAGTTCAGATGGAACAAAGGGGGAGCCGAGAACTTTAGAAAAACCGTCTGGAACGTTATTTTGGCAAAGAACATATCCTTTAAAACAAAGTTTCATGGCGTGATGCATTTATTGAATAGCTCTATGTTTTTATGTGTCTTTATTGTGGCTATATTGAGTATCCCTTCAATGTACATTAAAAACATGTATGTTCAATTCGACGGGGTTTTCAGTGCATTGAGTTTCTTTATCTTAAGCACCATTATACTCTTCATTTGTTATTGGTTCACTTACAAGAGCATTCAGGGCAGTAGTTTTGATAATTTTGTCGATTACATTAAAATCTTCTTTACTTTTTTCTCAGTGGCCCTCGGCTTCTCATTACATAATTCAATTGCTGTTTTGGAAGGTCATATGGGGAAAAGAAGTGAGTTCGTGAGAACGCCAAAATTCAATTTAAGTAATCTCACCGATAGTTGGAAGGGAAATAAATATCTTTCAAAAAAGCTGTCCCGCAATATGATATTGGAGTTTGCGCTGATGATCTATTTTCTGTTTGGAATGTACTTAGCGATTCCGTTAGAGAATTTTGGCCTCTTTCCGTTTCATTTGATGTTATTTCTTGGTTTCGGTTTTGTATTCTTTAAATCGCTTACAACTAGGGCTTAGGCATAAACCAAACTTTATTTCTTTGCCTTTTTTTTAAGCAACTTGGCTTTAGTCAATTCATCTGGATTCATATTTGTTTTCTTTTTCTACTTCAATATTGGCTTTAACAGTTCTATTTGAGATAGAAAATTAAGGCGGTTTGTTGACCTCCCAAAAAAACAACTACGAGGATATGTATGGAAAAATAGTTAAACTCTTTTTAAGGTTTGGAATCGGAATCGGATTTCTGTCCGCTGTGGCAGATAGATTGGGGTTTTGGCCCGACGCCATTGCAGCTTGGGGAAATTGGGACTCATTTTTGGATTATACGGCGATTATCAATCCATGGGTGCCAGAAACAATGATTCCAATCCTAGGATTCATTGCTACCTTAGCTGAAGCTTCGTTCGGATTATGTATCCTTTTAGGTTTTAAAACTGAGTTGATTGCAAAATTAAGCGGTTATCTGATGCTCATATTTGCGCTGTCAATTACTTTTTCATCAGGCATTAAGGGCACATTCGATTATTCCGTGTTTGCTGCATCAGGTGCTGCGTTCGCTTTGAGTCTTTTGAACGATAAGTATTTGGAACTAGACCTTTTGTTTTCTATAAAGAAATAACAGCGCTGGTATTTCCATGATTTCTCTAGAGCAAAGTAGTATAGTTAATATTAAAACATTCTTCGAGGTATACAAAGTCCGTTGATTTTAGAATTTATAGTACGAAACATGTTTTATTTTTTTGTTTCTTCGTAAATCAGCCATTACAAACCACTATGTTTCATAAAATCCTATCCTATTGGAAGCTTCATAGAATTCCACTTTTATTGGCAATTTTAAGCATTGGCTTTTACTATGCCTTTGCCTATCATTTAGAGCGTACGGATTTCTTGAAATTGATTACCCTTTTCGGGAGTCTGTTTTTTTTATGCTACAAGCTCATTCAATTTGAAAAATGGAATTTCAAATTTCTATTGGTCGTCGGCATCCTTTTTCGTTTGGTGTTCCTAATTACAGAGCCCAATCTTTCGCAGGACTATTATCGTTTCATTTGGGATGGGGAATTGGTCGGTAATTTTATCAATCCGTATTTACATTTGCCCAACATCTTAATTGAACAACAGGACCTGATTGTCCCCAATGCCCAGGAATTACATCAAGGCATGGGAACATTAAGTGCGAGACACTTCAGTAACTATCCCCCTTTGAATCAGTTTTTATTTGCCCTGGCAACCTTTTTGGGAGGAAAGAGTATTTTGGGTTCTGTAATAGCCATGCGTGTGATCATCTTATTTTCTGATCTCGCCATATTTTATTTTGGACGAAAATTACTCAAGAACCTCAACCTATCCCCCCATCTTATCTTTTGGTACTTTTTAAATCCATTGATTATAGTCGAGCTTACCGGAAACCTTCATTTTGAAGGTGTTATGCTTGCCTTTTTTGTTGCTTCCCTTTATTTGCTCTCGATAAAAAAATGGACTTTGGCAGCCGTTGTATATGCGCTGTCCATATCCGTAAAATTGGTGCCCCTCATTTTCTTACCCTTATTTTTAAAACACCTTGGATTTAAAAGAAGTACCTTTTTTTATCTTATTGTAGGCACTACTTCACTTATATTGTTAGCACCGTTCCTTTCATCTGAACTCTTGACAAACTATACCGATACCATAGGGCTTTGGTTCTCGAATTTTGAATTCAATGCGGGATTATACAATGTGATCAAACAATTTGCCATTCAATTCGAAATAAAACCCTGGAAATTGATAAGGACCTATGGGAAGATTACGCCATACGTGATTATCCTACTTGTATTATTGTTCACTTTTTTAAGAAAAAATCAGAAATTATCGGTACTTCTTGAGTCAATGCTGTGGGTTTTGACCGCCTATTATTTTTTGGCCACAACCGTTCATCCCTGGTATATCATTTTTCTCGTATTACTCACAATTTTTACAAAATACCGGTATGCTCTTGTTTGGTCCCTTGTTCTTATTCTAAGCTATTACGCTTACTCCCAAAGTAGCTTCAAGGAAAACTTGGGGTTACTTGCGGTTGAATATATTGCCGTATATGGATTTCTAATTTTCGAATTATTTAGACATAAGGGGCTAAAACTGTTTTTTCGTAAAAATTGAATCCCAAACTATGCCGTTTCAATTTAATTTGTACATTTGACAAGTAATGAAGAACGAACTACATATTTCCACAACTAATTGGGCATTCGCTCCCAATCGTTCATTTACACCCACACGCCGCCGCCCGTAAGGGTGTCTATAATTATGGAGATAGGTGTGTCCATTTCCGCAAAAAATTCAAACAAATTATTTTTCAAAAATTTTTATTTAAACTAAGTAACAATGGAAATTGTTATTGCCAACGAATCCCATTTTAAATACGCAGAGGTGATTTGCGATGCCATAGGCGAATCGGCTAAGGTAAGGGGAACTGGTATTGCCAAGAGAACTCCGGATTATATTCTCAAAAAACTTGAAAATCGGAATGCCGTCATTGCACTCGATGATGGCAAATTTGCTGGTTTCTGTTATATTGAAATTTGGGGACATGATAAATTCGTGGCCAATTCCGGTCTTATTGTACACCCGGATTACAGAAACCAAGGTCTTGCAAAAAAAATAAAAAAGTCCATTTTTGAGCTTTCAATCAAGAAATTTCCAACAGCCAAAATATTTGGCATTACAACGGGTTTGGCCGTGATGAAGATCAATTATGAGTTGGGATACAAACCTGTGACCTTTTCCGAACTAACAGAGGACCCCCAATTTTGGAAAGGCTGCCAGACGTGCAAAAACTTTGACATTCTTACCAGAACAGAACAAAAAATGTGTTTATGTACAGGAATGTTATATGATCCAGCGTCAAAGAAAAAAAATGCAAAAAAAGAAAAAGTCAACGGAAAGGCTTTTAAAAGACTAAAAAGTATAAAGGAACAACTGTTTCTTAAAAGGAAAACCAAATAAAGATTTTCGTCCAAACGAAAACAAAATAGAAATAATAATGAGCAAATTAGTATTAGCATATAGTGGCGGGTTAGATACCTCGTATTGTGCAAAGTATCTCTCCAAGGAAAAAAGGTATGAAGTTCATGCCGTAAGTGTCAACACAGGTGGGTTTTCCTCAGAAGAGATTTCTTCCATAGGGGAAAAAGCCATTGAATTGGGCGCCAGCTCTTATACTTCGATAGATGCCGTGCAAACCTTTTATGACAAGGTTGTAAAGTATCTTATCTTTGGCAATGTCCTGAAGAATAACACTTACCCACTCTCGGTAAGCGCGGAACGAATTGTGCAGGCCATTGAAATTGTCACCCATGCAAAAAAAATAGGTGCCGAATATATTGCACATGGAAGTACTGGGGCAGGCAACGATCAGGTAAGGTTCGATATGATTTTTCAAATCATTGCTCCAGAAATTGAAATAATAACCCCAATACGGGATAATAAATTGGCCCGTGAGGCCGAAATTGAATACCTCAAGGAAAACGGCGTGGATTATTCTTGGGAAAAAGCCAAATACTCTATAAACAAAGGCCTGTGGGGAACATCGGTCGGTGGTGAAGAAACTTTGACTTCAAATTTACCGTTGCCAGATTCGGCATATCCCAGTCAATTACAGGAAAAGAATCCAACGGAGGTGAAACTCACTTTTGAAAAAGGGGAATTAATTGCCATTGACGGACAAAAAGATACACCCGTAACCAACATTGAGAAATTGGATGCTCTTGCCTCCAAATATGCTATAGGAAGGGATATCCATGTGGGTGATACCATAATCGGTATAAAAGGCAGGGTTGGTTTTGAAGCTGCGGCATCACTTATTATTATAAAAGCCCATCATTTATTGGAAAAACACACCTTGAGCAAATGGCAACAGTACCAAAAAGAACAACAAGGTAATTTCTACGGAATGTTATTGCATGAAGGTAATTATCTCGACGAAGTAATGCGAAATATTGAAGCTTTCTTAACCGATACCCAAAAGAATGTTTCGGGAGATGTATTCGTTTCACTCTATCCTTTTCAATTTAAATTAAACGGCATCTCCTCTGAACATGACCTTATGAATGCCTCATTCGGAAGTTATGGAGAAATGCATAAAGGATGGACAGCTGATGATGCCAAAGGCTTTATCAAAATTCTTTCCAATTCAGGAAAAATATATAACCACGTAAATCATAGCCATGATTAAGATAGGAATTATTGGGGGATCCGGTTATACAGGTGGGGAGTTGATCCGAATTTTATTGAACCACCCTAAAGCCGATATTGATTTTGTGTACAGTACCACAAGGGCAGGCAAGAAGGTTTCCACTGCACATCCTGATTTGTTGGGGTTGACAGAATTAAATTTTACAGGAGACGTAAATCTAAATGTTGATGTGATTTTCCTTTGTCTAGGGCATGGTAATTCTACCAAGTTTTTAAATGAAAATGATTTTTCCACAACAACCAAAATCATCGATTTAAGTAATGATTTCAGGTTAAAGGCAGATTCCATTTTACATGGAAAAGAATTTGTTTATGGACTCCCTGAACTGAAAAAATCAGATATTGAAAATGCCAATCATATAGCCAATCCTGGCTGCTTCGCGACAGCGATCCAACTGGCATTGCTCCCCTTGGCAAATACAAATCTTTTGAACAATCAGATTCATGTAAATGCAGTTACCGGAAGTACCGGAGCGGGAATAAGTCCGTCTGGAACCACACATTTTAGCTGGCGAAATAGCAATGCTTCTTGGTATAAACCATTTACACATCAGCATTTGGATGAAATCAATGAAAGCCTAGAGTCGCTCCAAAAGCACGTTGGGGAAATCATGTTCTTACCCAATCGAGGAAACTTCACAAGAGGCATATTGGCCACCGCCTATACCCCTTTTGAAGGTAGTGAAGCTGATGCCGTTAACCTATATCAGAACTTTTATAAAGAAGCCGAATTCACGCATGTGGCAGAGGAACCAATAAGCTTAAAGCAAGTGGTGAACACCAACCAATGCCATATACACTTGCATAAACATCAGGATACACTGCTCATAACCTCGGCCATAGATAATTTATTGAAAGGAGCTTCAGGGCAGGCCATACAAAATATGAATTTAATGTTCGGCTTTAAAGAGCGTGAGGGATTACAATTAAAAGCTGGAGCTTTTTAAAATATGAGGTCGTAAGTCAGCAGTTATAAATGGGAGCAATATACAAAATTTGAAATGCCAACAACTGTCAACTATAAACAAAAAACCAAATTATGAAAATAGCCATTATAGGAGCCGGAAACCTAGGACTGTCAATTGCAGAAGGTGTCTTACATAGCAACGGTGCCACAAGCATGTACTTGACCAAAAGGAATATTGAGAGTATCCAACATTTTGAAAAATACGGGAATGTTACCGTGACGACCGATAATAGGGACGCCGTTCAAAACTCCGATATTTTGATTTTCGCAGTACAACCCCTGCATATTGGCAAATTATTGGAAGAAGTCCAAGATTTGCTTACTGAAAAACATGTTGTTATTTCAACCATTACCGGTTTTAGTATTGAAAGCATAGAAAAAATTATTGGTAAAGACCAGAACATTATTCGAAGTATGCCCAATACAGCCATTTCCGTTGGGAAATCAATGACTTGCGTATGTGCCAACGAAAAAGGAAAGAAAAAAATCGAGCTGGCCAAGGCTATTTATAATCGCATGGGACATACTTTGGAGATTCCAGAGGAGCAAATGCAGGCAGCTACGGTTATCTGTGCCAGTGGGATAGCATTCTGGATGCGTTTGATACGAGCCACAACACAAGGTGCCATCCAGTTGGGATTTGATGCCAAGGAAGCCCAAGAATTGGCCATGCACACCTGTGATGGTGCTGCTGGTCTTTTAATAGCTTCAGGTCATCATCCCGAAGAAGAAATAGATAAAGTCACCACACCCATGGGATGTACCATTCAAGGGTTGAACGAAATGGAACACCAAGGATTAAGTTCTTCCTTGATACAAGGTATTGTGGCATCTTATGAAAAAATAACCAGAATTAAGGAAAAAAGACAACTGTAATACAAATGTGCCATATCACGTGGAGGCGAGATATTTCGAATTGGGCATATGTATCCCGTTCATAAAAAATGACCCTAAAATAGGTTCCAGCTTTTGCAGGAATGACAAATTGAGAAAAAATGAAATTATTTGACGTATATCCATTATACAATGTCACTCCTGTTTCTGCTAAAGGAATCAAGGTGACCGATGACAAAGGGCAGGAATATCTAGATTTTTATGGAGGACACGCAGTCATATCCATAGGACATTCACATCCCCACTATTTAAAGCGCCTTAAGAGTCAATTGGACAATATCGGGTTTTATAGCAATGCGGTCCAAAATCCTTTACAAGTGCAATTGGCCACTAAACTGGGTCAACTTTCCAACTGCCCTGATTACAATTTATTTCTTTGCAATTCAGGTGCCGAAGCCAATGAAAATGCATTGAAAATGGCATCCTTTCAAACGGGGAAATCACGTGTTATCTCCTTTAAAAATAGTTTTCATGGAAGAACCTCCGCAGCTGTCGCAACTACGGATAATGAAAAAATTAACGCTCCAATCAACAAACAGCAAAAGGTAACCTTTTTGCCCTTTAATGATATAGAAGCATTCCGCTTCGAAATCAAAAAAGGAGATGTTTGCGGGGTAATTTTAGAAGCTATTCAAGGCATAGGCGGATTGGATGAACCTACCACCGAATTCTATCAACAAATTGCCAAGCTTTGTAAAGAAAATGAGGTGATATTGATTGCCGATGAGATACAATGTGGTTTTGGTCGAAGTGGAAAGTTCTTTGCGTTTCAACACCACGGCATACAACCTGATATCATTACCATTGCCAAAGGCATGGGTAATGGATTCCCAGTTGGGGGCGTATTGATTCATGATAGTATTAAGGCTTCATACGGTCAATTGGGAACTACATTCGGAGGAAACCATCTGGCCTGCGCTGCGACTTTGGCCGTCCTAGAAGTTATAGAGAAGGAAGGCTTAATAGAAAATGCCAAAGAACTTGGTGACTATTTTTTGGAAAAAGCCCAAGAGATTCCGCAAGTAAAACAAACCAAGGGAAAAGGATTGATGTTAGGATTGGAGTTTGATTTTGAAGTTGCTGAACTTCGAAAAAAGTTGATTTATGAAGAACATCTTTTCACAGGTGGGGCAAGCAACAAAAAGGTACTCCGGATCCTTCCGGCATTGAACATTACCAAAGCTGATATGGATATATTTTTCAATAAGTTAAAAATAGCGTTGTCATGAGTTTGATTTTGAACATAACACAGCGCAATGCTGTCCTTAATTCCATGATCAAATGGATAGAGATGGAGAAGAATTCGGTTTTGGAGGCCAACAAGAAAGATTTGGAGGAATATAGTGGAGACGATATAGCCATGTATGACCGCCTAAAAGTGGACGAGGACAAAATAAAAGGGATGAAACAATCCCTAGTAGAATTGGCTAGGCAAAAAGACCCCTTAAATATTGAGCGTTTTCAATTTGAGCACGAAAATGGTATGCATGTAAGTAACCGAACCGCTCCTTTTGGTACGGTATTGATTATTTACGAATCCAGACCTGATGTAACCATAGAAGCCGCTGGAATAGCCTTTAAATCTGGTAACAAGATTCTATTGAAAGGAGGTAAGGAATCGTTGAACAGTAATTTAGTCCTTATCGACCTATGGCACCGGGCTTTGGAAGAAAACCAAATTTCAAAAGATTGGGTTACCTATTTACAATATGATAGGTCCCAAACCCAGGACTTCCTGGAAAATCCTACTCAAAAAGTAGATTTGATCGTACCTAGGGGTGGCGAAAGATTGATTGCCTTTGTAAAACAGCATGCCACTTGTCCGGTTATCGTTAGTGGAAGGGGCAATAATTTTCTTTTCGTTGACAAAGAGGCCGACCCACAGATGGCATTGGATATCATTCTAAATGCCAAGGTTACAAAAATATCGGCCTGCAATGCCCTTGATAAGGTTTTGATTGCTGCCGATATGCCCAGAAAACTGGAATTCATCCAACATTTAGTAGATGGACTTAAAGAAAGCAAGGTTCAAATTTTGACGGACGACATACTTTCCAGTATCGAAGGGACTACCCCTATTGAAAGCGAGGAGACCTGGTATGAAGAATTTTTAGATTATAAGATTGTTTTAGGGCAAGTACCAAACTTGGGCGAGGCCATTGAAAAAATCAACACCTATGGTGGAGGGCATTCGGCAACGATAGTGACGACCAATGAAGAAACTGCCGATGCGTTTATGAATACCGTTGATACAGCAGCCGTATATCATAATGCTTCAACCCGTTTTACCGATGGCGGCCAATTCGGATTGGGTGGAGAGCTGGCTATAAGCACAGATAAATTACACCAAAGAGGGCCCATCGGATTGCAGCACTTGGTTACCAACAAATGGTATGTTAAAGGGAATGGCCAGATTAGATAAGTAGACTTGTCAGGTTTTGAAAACCTGACAGGTCTGAAAAAAGAGTATAGATTAAAAACCAAAAGCAGCTCCCCTCAGATCAAGGGAGGTGGCTTTAAGCAAAGCCAAAAAGACAGCGAGTCTGAAGAAGCATAAATAAAGAGTGAAAATTAGACCTGCAGGTCTAAAAATCATGGGGAAATGAATAAAAAACGTATTCTTTTAAAGATTGGATCTAATACCTTGACCAAAGAAACCGATCAAATTTCTCGGGGCAAAATTGAGGATATTGGAAGGCAAGTTGTGGCCTTAAAAGATGAATACGAATTCATTATCGTAAGTTCAGGGGCCATAGCGGCAGCCAAGCAATTTGTGAAATTGGAGCATAATGGAGCGGCCATTGATGTAAAACAAGCACTAGCAGCAATCGGACAACCCCATTTAATGCGGATTTTTCAAGAGAATTTTAGGGAATTGGGACTATTCACTTCCCAATGTTTGTTGTCCTACTCAGATTTTGATAACGCCGATGCCAAGGCCAATATAAAGAACACCATTAATGTACTGGTCTCCAATAACTTCATTCCCATAATAAATGAAAATGATACTGTTGCCACTGATGAGATTCAATTTGGTGACAATGACAAATTAGCAGCTTTGACCGCAGTCCTATTGCAAGTAGATTTATTGATGATAGCGACCAATACAGATGGGATATACACCAAGGATTCAATTGAAAAACAACAACCTGAGACCATTATCTCCGTTTCTGGAGCCCAAAGTTTGAGGAAGGAAATAAGTACGGCCAAATCTTCCCATGGCACAGGGGGTATGCAATCAAAAATCGAGGCTTCAGTCATTGCCCAAACTGCCGGTATTGAAACTTGGATTGTTAATGGGTTAAAAGACAATTTTATAACCGAGGCCCTAAAGGGGACAAGTAACCACACTAAAATCAAATAATGCAAAACTACCTCTCTATAAACGATATTGATTCACTTCCCGAATGGGTTGAAGAGGCCAAGGCCATAAAAAAAGACCCACTGAAATCCAAGTCTTTGGGAAAAGACAAGACCATAGGATTGTTGTTCTTTAACAATAGCCTAAGGACCCGTCTAAGTACTCAAAAGGCAGCTATAAATTTAGGAATGGAAGTCATTGTAATGAACTTTGGCAGTGAAGGATGGGCATTGGAATATGCCGATGGCACCATTATGGATCAAGGTACTTCAGAGCATATTAAGGAAGCCGCTCAAGTCGTTTCCCAGTATTGCGATATTGTGGCAATAAGGGCTTTTGCTTCATTAAAAGACAAGGGAAAAGATGAAGCGGAAGTTGTCTTGAACGGTTTTAAAAAGTATGCAAGCGTTCCAATTGTAAATATGGAAAGTTCTATGGGGCATCCGTTGCAAGCTTTGGCAGATGCCATAACCCTAGCTGAAAATTCAATCAAAACAAAACCGAAAGTTGTACTTTCATGGGCGCCCCATCCTAAGGCATTGCCCCATGCCGTAGCTAATTCATTCGTTCAAATGATGCAGTTGCAAGATGCCGATTTTATTATTACCCATCCCCAAGGCTATGAATTGGATCCAAAAATCACCAAAAATGCACAAATTGAATACAATCAAGAGAAGGCATTGGAAAATGCCGATTTTGTATATGTCAAAAATTGGAGCAGTTATTCGGATTACGGTAAGGTCAACAATCAAGACTCAAATTGGATGATGACCAAAGAAAAATTGGGGAAGGCCAAATTTATGCATTGTCTCCCAGTACGAAGAAATGTTGTTGTGGAAGATGCGGTATTGGATAGTAATCAATCCCTGATCATAGAGCAAGCCAATAATAGAACCTATTCCGCGCAAGTGGTTTTGGAAAAAATATTAGAAGACCTTTAATTCAATTAGGGCAAAATACCTTTTGAAAAGGTCTGACTTAGGATGGAACAGAAATTAAAAAATAGAGTTGGCATAATAACAGGGGCCACCAGTGGCATGGGCAAGGCCATTGCCATGGAATTCGACAAAGAAGGTGCCAAGTTGATTCTTTCTGGACGTAATTCAGAAAGAGGTAATGAGCTTACCAAAGCAGCGAAAAATTCCATTTTTATTGCTGGAGATATCAGTAAACCGGAAACTAATGAGCAATTGGTAAAAGCGGCTATTGACCATTATGGCCAATTGGATTTTATAGCATTGAATGCGGGTATATTAGGGTTGGGAAGTGTTATTGAATTACCCCTTGATACTTGGAATACCACGTTAAACACGAATTTAAGTTCTATATTTTATTTATCAAAATACGCCCTTCCATATTTATTGAACAGTGATATTGGAAATATACTCATCAATGCGTCCATTGCAGCTTTTAAAAGCTTTCCTAATCATCCTGCTTATTGCGCTTCCAAGGCCGCATCAATAGCCTTAATGAAGCAAATGGCCGTTGAATATGCCCCTAAAGTAAGAGTGAACGCGATGTGTCCAGGACCAGTGGATACCCCACTGTTATGGGATTCTGCCAAAGCATTTGAAAATCCTAAAAAAGCCGTTGAAAATGTAAAAAAAGCTACCTTGCTGCAACGATTGGGAACCCCCGATGATGTGGCAAAATTGGCGCTTTTTCTAATATCGAAAGATTCGTCTTGGATTACTGGGACATCGATGACCATTGATGGTGGGATAATGAATACTTAAAGGAAATAGGCATAGCTTAAAAGAAAAGACCTGTCAGGTTTCCTACCAAAGGCAGGCAGGTTAAAACCTGACAGGTCTAAATTGCAAAAACGAAATGAAAAAATTATCCATAGTAAAAATTGGCGGAAACGTTATTGAAGACCGAGCTGAACTTAATCGGTTTTTGGTAAATTTCTCTAAGATGGAAGGGGCCAAGATTTTGGTGCATGGGGGTGGAAAATTGGCTACAAAATTGGCTTCCCAAATGGGCATTGAATCTAAAATGACTAACGGAAGGCGGATTACCGATGCCAAAAGCCTAGAGGTCATCACCATGATATACGGCGGACTGACCAACAAAAATATAGTGGCGCAACTACAGGCACTTGGCATTAATGCCATTGGTTTGAGCGGAGCGGACGGTAATACCATACAAGCCCATAAAAGACCGGTCAAAGATGTTGATTTTGGATTTGTAGGGGACTTAGATGGCATTAATTCGAAATTGATCAGTTCATTTTTATCCATCGGATTAACACCTGTGTTTTGTGCCATTTCCCATGATGGTAATGGGCAACTTTTAAATACCAATGCGGATACGATAGCCTCAGAAATCGCTATTGGCATGAGCAAAAGCTATGAAACTACACTATATTACTGCTTTGAAAAGAAAGGAGTTCTGATGAACGTTTCGGATGAGAGCTCGGTCGTAAAAAATATAGATTCTAAGAGTTATAAGGATTTGCTGGACAAAAATATAATCGCCGACGGCATGCTTCCCAAAATGCACAATTGTTTTCTTGCACTCCAACAAAAAGTCAATAAGGTGTGTATCGGTGATATATCTATGCTCCTATCAGATTCTAAAGTATTTACCACGATAACCCTATGAAGACCGAAGAAATGCTTACCGAAAAGGCAATCGAACTATTAAAGGAACTCATCTCCATTCAATCATTTTCCGGAGAGGAACATCATACGGCAGAAGCCATTGAAAGATGGTTCGAAACATTCGATATTCCTTTTCAAAGAGAAACCAACAATGTTTTCGCGAAAAATAAGCATTGGGATGATGCAAAACCCACACTGCTCTTAAATTCCCATCACGATACGGTAAAACCAAATAAAGGGTATACCAAAGACCCTTTCCATCCACATATCGAGGATGGTAAATTGTATGGTCTTGGCAGTAACGATGCTGGTGGGCCATTGGTTTCCTTGCTGGCTGCATTCGTTCATTTTTATAGTGCAGAAAATTTGAACCATAACATTTTAATGGTAGCCTCGGCTGAAGAAGAGAATGCAGGTCCTAAGAGTCTTAGTGGCCTACTCCCCCATCTACCAAAAATAGATGTAGCCATTATAGGGGAGCCAACCCTCATGAATTTGGCCATCGCCGAAAAGGGACTGGTCGTATTTGACGCTGTAGTTAAAGGTACTCCATCACATGCGGCACATCCGAACAATGACAACGCCATTTACAATACTATTAAAGTCTTGGAATGGTTCAAAAACTATACGTTTGAAAAGACCTCCGAAGCTTTAGGAGATGTAAAGCTCACAGTAACCCAGATAAGTGCAGGAAGCCAACATAACGTCGTACCTGCCCATACTGATTTGGTTATTGATGTTCGTGTAAATGACAGCTACACCAACAAAGAAATTGCCGATACTCTAAAAGCTGAGGCACCTTGTGAATTGGAGGAGCGTTCCTTACGGTTGAACTCATCTTCTATTGATAAAAATCACTTTTTGGTGCAATCGGGAATTGCTTTAGGGCGGAAAACGTATGGTTCCCCAACTTTATCCGATCAAGCAGCCTTGACCTGCCAATCCATGAAGTTGGGACCTGGGGACAGTACACGTTCCCATTCAGCAGATGAATTTATCTTTGTCAGGGAAATTGAAGAAGGAATTGATTTGTATATAAAAATCTTATCAGGATTTTTACAATAAACAATAATTAGTAAACAATGTACAATTGTAAATTGTTCATTGCAAAATGTTAATTGAATAACTATGAAACTCTGGGACAAAGGATTTAGCACAGATAAAAAAATAGACCATTTTACGGTAGGTAATGATCGGGAGCTCGATCTGCTCTTAGCCAAATATGACGTTATTGCCTCCAAGGCCCATGCCAAAATGCTTGGAAAAATAGGGTTGTTAACCTCATCGGAAACGGATGCATTGGTTTCAGAATTGGATAATATCGGTGCCTCCATTGCGGAAGGTGCTTTTACCATTGAGGATTCTTTTGAGGATATGCATTCCAAAATAGAATTTCTACTCACCGAAAAATTAGGGGATACGGGTAAAAAGATACACACGGCACGTTCACGGAATGACCAGGTTTTGGTAGCCATGCAGCTTTACTTGAAAAATGAATTGTCCGAACTAAAAAGTGGGACTGTTGATCTATTCAATTTATTAATGGATTTGGCTGAAAAACATAAAGAAGTTTTGCTTCCCGGTTACACTCACTTGCAGATTGCCATGCCCTCCTCTTTTGGCCTATGGTTTTCGGCCTATGCCGAAAGTTTAATAGATGACCTATACTTTATTGAGGCCGCCTATAAAGTGGCAGACCAAAATCCTTTAGGCAGTGCAGCGGGTTATGGCAGTTCGTTTGCAATCGATAGAACATTCACCACCCAGGAAATGGGGTTTGACACCTTAAAATACAATGTAGTGGCAGCCCAAATGGGGCGGGGTAAAGTGGAAAAGGCCACAGCTTTTGGAATGTCCAGTATTGCCGCTACCCTATCCAAAATAGCCATGGATATCTGTTTGTATATGAGCCAGAACTTCGATTTTATCTCCTTCCCTGACGAACTGACCACAGGCAGTAGCATCATGCCCCATAAAAAGAACCCTGATGTCTTTGAATTGGTGAGGGCCAAGTGCAACAAACTACAGGCCGTGCCCAATCAATTGATCTTGATTACGAACAACCTTCCCAGTGGGTATCATAGAGACCTACAACTCGTCAAGGAAATTATTGTCCCTGCAATCCAAGATTTAAAAGCTTGCTTAGAGATATTGACTTTTAGCTTAAAGGAAATAAAAGTGAACCAAAACATTCTCGATGATTCAAAATACGATTATCTATTCAGTGTTGATACCTTGAACGAGTTGGTTCAAAATGGGCTTCCTTTTAGGGATGCTTACAAAAAATGGGAATGGAAATCAATGAAGGAACCTTTACTCCCAAAAGAGATATTGAACATATCCATGAAGGAAGTTTGGGCAATTTGTGTTTGGAAGAAATCAGGGGAAAGATGAAAAGAACTATTTGATTTCGCAAAAACCCTATCTTCATAAATGAAAACATAGATAGATGAAAGATAAAACAGCCAAAATAAATTCCTTCATTATGGTGTTTCTGTTGCTCTTCGTTGTTTTCTTAAACGCGCAAGACCAATACCAAAAAAATGAATCCGTCGATGTGAAGGGTTATGTTTTTAATCTTTTCTTAAATGATGACACTAATAAAATAAAAGGGGAAGCTTTGATTACCGTCGATTTTAAAAATGAAGCGAACCAATTTACTCTAGACCTCATTGGTAAATCAAGAGTTTACGGTATGAATGTGACCCAAGTCCGCGAAGGTGATAGCTTGGTTATTTATAGCCACCAGCAAAACAAAATCATAATCTCTCCTTCTATTAAGGGACCAAAAACCAGAATATTTAAAGTTCAATACCATGGCATCGCACAAAAGGGCTTGGTGATTGACACTACAAAATTTGGCCAACGTTCATTTTTTGGAGACAATTGGCCAAATTTAGCGCGACATTGGCTACCTTCAGTTGACCACCCTTATGATAAAGCTACCATAGAATTCAGGATTACCGCACCTGACCATTATGATGTAGTGGCTACCGGTAAAAAAACTGAGGAAAGCTATCTTGGTAACGGCTATAAACTTACTACCTATAAAGAACAAGCTCCCGTGGCCATGAAGGTCGTCACTATTGGGGTAACCAAATTTGCAAGTAAGTTGTTGGAGGTGGTTCATGATATTCCAGTGACCGCCTGGGTATACCCCGAAAATAGACTAGAGGGTTTCTCGGATTATAGTGTGGCATCAAAGGTCCTTAGATATTTCATTGACCATATTGGTCCGTATTCATACGCCAAACTGGCCAATATGCAAGCAAAAACACAATGGGGTGGACTCGAAAATGCAGGCACCATTTCCTATTTTGAAAATTCGGTTACTGGAAAAAATACCGTTGAAGGTCTGATAGCCCATGAAATTGCACACCAATGGTTCGGTAATTCTGCTACCGAAAATAACTGGAACCATGTTTGGCTCAGCGAAGGTTTTGCCACTTATTTTTCCATTTTATATGTAGAAGCGATTTATGGGGACGAAAAGAGGAAATCGGAATTGGCATTGGACAGAAAAGAGGTCATCGATTATTACAAACAGAACCCTGCGCCCATTGTCGATCTAACCATCAAAGACCCAATGAAAGTACTTAGTACAAATACGTATCAAAAAGGAGGTTGGGTATTAAATATGCTTCGCCATAAACTGGGTAACGCTACATTTTGGAAGGGTATACGCACCTATTATGAAACCTATCAGAATGCCAATGTCATGACAACGGATTTCCGCAAGATTATGGAAGAGGTCTCTGGTGCTGATTTGGAAGTTTTCTTTCAACAGTGGCTTTTCACAAAAGGCCACCCTGAAATCAAGTGGAATTGGAGCTATAAAAAAGGGAAGGTGAAATTGGTCTTGAAACAGTTACAAGATCATCATGTATTTCATTTTCCACTTGAAATTGGACTCGTACATGATGATGAAGTAACAGTAATAAAAATAGAGATGGATAAAAGGTCACTGGAATTTGAGTTCAAAACCGACTCCCGACCAGACACCATTGTTCTTGATCCGGAATATTGGCTTTTGTTTGAAGAAAAATAAACGGTACTCCAAACAAATCAGAGATTGAACCATGTGTTTGGCTCAAGGTTTTATAGCCCATCAAAGGGATTTTAAAATTAGATTTATTTACGATAACTCGGCTAGATTTAGGGGGAGAACGCAATTGTATTTATATCCTAGTTATCCGCCAGTTGAAAAATGAATGGAATTATTAATAAACCATATCTGATTTTTGGGCTCCGATACCAATGCTTGTATTAATCGGACTTGGATATTGGCAAAATTTAATTCATGTTTTATTGACTTTGGGTGAATTATTCACAATTTGGATTTCAAGGATGATATTTGGCAAAGAGAATATTGATTCCTAAAGGGTAAACAAGTATGATTTATGACACAAATCAATAGAGCCACAGACTCCCTACAATTTCAGCAAGTTTCAGATTTGGCGGCTATTATTTGGGCAGAACATTATACCCCTATTATTGGTGCAGATCAGGTTATATATATGCTTGATAAATTTCAATCTGTTGAGGCAATCAAAAATCAAGTTCTAGAAGGATCAGAGTACTATGTATTGATAAATGAAGGAAAACCTTCTGGGTACTTTTGTGTTAATAGGAAAAAGGATTCCTTGTTTTTAAGCAAACTTTATGTTTTAAAAAAGTGTCAGGGAAAAGGAATCGGAAGAATGGCTATGCGGTATATCCAAAGAAGGGCAGAAGAGTTAGCCTATACTAAAATTACATTGACCGTTAATAAATATAACTTTAATTCAATAAAAGCATATGAAAAAATGGGCTTCAAGAAAATCAAAGCCTTAATTCAAGATATAGGAAATAATTATATAATGGATGATTTTCTTCTAGAGAAGAAAATCATTACTACCAACAACTAACAATGGCTCCTATGAAGAGTAATCGTTAAACCAATCAGAGTTATTGATAGCTCTTTACAATAAATTCAATAGTACATTTGAAGGTTCAATTAAATATCACCCAAAATCTTAAGAACCAGTTTGAGCACTACTTTAAACTTAAACAGGTCAACGGAGAGTATTTTCTGAATGCATCGATTGGTGGTGGTATGGGCATGCGGTTTTTGGAATTTCCAGGACAGATGGAGTTCTATCATTTTAAAAAATCGTATTTCAAAGTTCCTATCCAAATGAAGTCGGTCAATCCAGTTAACTCGAATTGGTTGCTCATACATATCAACCTCTCCAAAACTAAACAACAAAAAAGAACAGCGGATGGGCTTATAGACTTTCAAAAGCATCTTCCAATCGGGATGTTACTTTATGGCCCGGGGTTGGAAATTGATACTTTATTGCCCCCGAATATTGAAATGGAATTAGCATCCATACATTTCAGTCACGCTTTTCTGAATTCGTATTTCGACAATTGGAAATCCGTAATTGATCTTACAAAAAATCTGGTATATGATGACTTGGATTATCAGTTGGAAAATGTATTATACAAGGCCTTGACTACTATGAAAGATAAAATGGTATGTCATGCCAACGTGCTTCATTTTATGGATTTGTTTCTCAAAAAACTAAGCGCTCATTCCAAAACAACAAACAACAAGGGACTGCATTCAGAAGATGTTAAAAATTTATTTTCAGCTTCTATTTATCTAAGAAATCCTACTGATAGAACTACACCTTCCATAGAAGAACTCGCTGTTATCGCCAAAATGGGGAAAACGAAATTCAAGTCTTCATTCAAACAGCTTTTTGGCAATACCCCCTTCCAATACCGAAATAAAATTCGGATGGAATTTGCCCAGGAGGAATTGGTGGTTAAAGGAAAAAGCCCGACAGAACTAAGCTATGACCTGGGATTTTCACATCCTTCAAACTTTACAACGGCCTACAAAAAATACTTTGGTGAATTGCCATCTTCAAAAAAATAAGGTTTTTTGTCCTATTTCAATAATCAAGTGACTTTTAGCAATATATAGGAATGGACATTGCCCATTACCTTAGTCCTATACACAATAGGTTATGAAAAAATTTCCAAAAGCACATTTATGGCTGATCATTCCTTTTTTAATAGCCGTTATCGGTTTCTACTTTTCTTATTGGAGTACGTTTAAAGAAGCTCATTTCCATCAACATTTACATGGTTTGACAGCAACGGCATGGTATATTTTAATCATCGTACAGCCATTTTTATATCAAAAGTTAAAAATGAATGTACATCGCAAACTGGGTATTATTGGTGTATTTCTAGCCGGAGGTGTAGTTTTTTCTGCTATGCAGATCATCCCCAACAACCTTACGCTTGAAAATGTATCTGAAAACCTTCGTTATAGTTTCATTTTTGCAGATTTCGTCTTTGTATTTGGGTTCTCCCACGCTGTTATTATGGCCATTCTCCATAAAAAAGAGATAGACCTTCATGCCCGATATTTGTTTGCAACGGTCTTTTGGGTAATGCTTCCAGCTTTAAGCAGATTGATTTATTTTCCGCTCTTAATTTCATTTGGTTTTCCCGCACCAATCTCTTTTCAACAATGTATCTATTTAGCCGGTGGTTTAATACTATTGGTTCTTTGTACATTAATGATTCTTGACTATGTAAAAGAAAAGAAGTTTTATACACCTTATATCTTGGTTACTATAAGTACAATTATTGTGCTTTCAGCATGGAATTATTTTGGTTACGCGGAATGGTGGAAGACGTTTAGCGCTTCAGTCTTAAAATAAATACGGCTAGACGTTACTGATTTCTACTCAACGTAAACTCCGGCAATCGAATTAGCTCCCTACCTTGCATCACCGAATCATGTGCTAAAATACCTATACAGGTAATATTAGAAGATTGAATAGCGTTGAGATAAAGTTGCTGTTGCTCTAACAAGGCCTTTAAAAATTCATGCACCCATTGTCACCTCGAGCACAGCCGAGAGGTCTTTAAAAATATCAAAACCCAAAAGGTCTAACTGGAGTCTATGCCAAGACAAACAGAGTTGCTCAACCTGACATTGAATATGCCATACATAGGTTTATTGGTCCTTTATGGGTATTCCAATTGCAAATCGAATCAAGTTGCGTTTATTCAGTTATATTTAAGGAATAAGTGCAATTGTATTTATAGACAAGTTATGCTCTATAAAATTGTACATTGAACAGAGTCTAAAATAAATGCCAAAACAAATTATCACAAATTCGATCTGGCTGTTGATTGGTAAAATCGCTTCTGTACTGTTCAACTTGTCGATAACCATAATGATCGCGCGGACCTTTGGTGAAGATGGATTTGGTGAATATTCATTTTTGCTGGCTTATATGTCTATTGCCCTCGTTATTTCGACCTTTGGAATGGATGTTTATGTGGTAAGAGCAGTGGCTGGTCAAGATAATCATTCCATTTCAGCCACTGTTATTGGGGCGTTGATAATCCAACTAGCCATTGGAGTTTTGATAATTCTTACAGCCATCGTTTGGAGTATTTTCTTTGGAAGCCAAATTCAATCCATGGAGGCCTTTTGGCTATATCTACTTATTATTATTCCCTCGGCCTTTGGGACGGTTTTCAACGGCATCTTAAAAGGTATAGAAAAAATGGGCTATTATGTCATTTATCTTTTGTTCGATCTTGGCATTCAAGTCATAGGAATTCATTTTTTGTTATCAAAAACGCCAAGTATTTTCAGCCTAATATTGATCCTCTTAGTGGCTAGAATAGCAGCAGTAGTATTGGCCGGTTTCTTTGTTTGGATAACCACCTCAATTAATTGGCAACTTAATCTCCCTACATGGACGCAATTAAACAAGATTTTGCTGGCGGGCAGTTATATATCTATGGCTATAATTCTAACCACAATATTTCAAAGATTAGGGGTACTCACTTTATCATTTGCCAGTACCGATGTAGACGTGGGGCTATTCAATGCCGCCAATAAGCTCATTGAGGGTATTAAAATACTGCCTGCTGTATTTTATGGAGCCCTCTTTCCCGCTATGGTCAAAGGTGGGAAGTCTTTTCAAACAGAAATGAAAGGGGTGAGATACCTTTTCTTTGTTATGCTTATGGTAAGCATTGGGGGCTATCTTTTGTCGGACATAATTATCTTCTCAATATTCAAAGGATTCGAGGAATCCAATGCCCTGTTCAAGGTTTTAATTTTAGGAGTGGTTCCTTTTATGGTGCGGCAATTTTACGCATTTAGATTTATGGCGGCGGGCCATGAAAAGGAGGTCTTTTTCGCAAGCCTAATGACCCTGGTTATAGCCCTTGTAGTTTATAATGGAGCATTCCATTATTTTGGTTTAATAGGTTTGTGCTGGGCTGTTAACCTGGTCTTGGTAGTTGAAATCTTGGTTTATATTCTTCTTAAAAACTTGCTTCGGATAAACTTCAGATAGCCCTATTTTTATGTGGAAATGGTTTTTTAGGAATCTTCTTGTCTAAAAACCGACATAAGAGATCCCATTCAAATTCACTTTCTAAATCCAACACCAGAAGATCTTCCTTTCTATTCATAAAGTAATGTAAAACTTCTTGGTGGTAGACCTGCCACTTGGAGCTAAAGATATCTCTGTCAAATTGTTCAGAGCCATAGAAACTTTGGTGAATGTCATTGGCCACTTTTCGAAGTTTGGGATTTAGTGTTTTCAATTCTTTCTCAAAAAGCCATTGCACGCTTTTAAGCCAAGTATCTTGGGGTCTAGTGGTCAAGATGAATTTGCATTCTGGTATACATTGGTCTAACTGTTGATAAATAAGAGGGATGGGATTGTCCATAAATGCATCATACTGTCTCAAGATTTTATCTTTCTGATTGTAAAATAGAGGAATAGCATTTGGTGCGGTGTTGATACCAAGTTCCTTTAATGCGAAATAGAGCGAAGTAGTTCCCGTTCGCTGTAACCCAATGCCCAACACCTTGCCTGTCATAGCCCTAAAGGTAATTAGAATCAAAGGCTTGGATTCGTTTATCAGAAAAAAATTGTAATTTGAAATCAAATGAAACAGCAAGGTATCTTATCGGCCGATGCACTCATCAGTTGGAAAAAAAGCATCGGTTCTTTGAAGGTTCCTGTCTTACCCAAACATATTATCATTTGTCCTCAACAGGTATTGCCTTCAAGATATCGATCGTTTTGGTTAAAGGAAATAAAAGGCATTATGGGAAGGCATGTTTGTATTGATCAAAACAAGGGGATATACCTTAGCACTGGTTGGGGCATAGGCGGGCCTGCGTTGGTTGCTATCTGTGAAGAATTGCATGCACTTGGTGTACGCAATTTCATATTAATTGGATTGGTTGGCAGACTGACAGAATCCGTTCCTGAAGCAGCAATTAGGTATGCGAAGTCCGTTTTTCGGGAGGAAGGCACTTCTCATCATTACTTGTCAAATAGAGAGACTAAGATAATTGATTGTCCATCAGATGCATATTTCAAAAGTTTTAATGACCTGGGATTTCTTCCTGGTAGATTTGTAAGTACAGACGCCCCCTTTCGAGAGACCATTGATAAACATACAGAATGGACAGATACCGGGTGCACTATGATTGATATGGAAACTGCTGCATTGTACGCATTCGCGAAGTACCATAAAGTAAATGCCGTTTCGGTTGGTATTGGTGGAGACTCAATTGCTAATAATGAGTGGCATATGCCAGGTGATTTTAAACGACTCAAAGCCATCGTTAGAAAAACCGTATTTCAAATAGTAGACTTGTTAGTATGAAATCACCGACAATTGTTATCAACGCCTACAATCGCCCACGTAGCATTCATAGACTTTTGTCAAGCCTCAAGCTGGCAGATATAGCTCAGGGAACAAATTTGGTATTTTCTTTAGAATTTGATTCGCATCCAGAGGTTTTGTCTCAAGTGAATGAATTTAGCTGGGATTATGGTAAAAAGGAAATAATCCAACAAGAGCATAAACTGGGATTGATAGGACATTTTCTGTTCTGTGGGGGCCTTACCAAAAGATTTGGAACCATAGTCTATCTGGAAGATGATCTTTTCGTAGGTAAGAGTTTCTATAAGTATTCGTTGCACGTATTAAAACACTATGGGGAAGAAGGGAATCTAGCCGGTTTTTCATTGAATGCCCTGTGGTTTAATGGGTATCTGCATATGCCCTTTCACGCCATAGATGACGGTAATGCTTGTTTTTTTTTACAGGTTCCCTGGTTCCAGGGTCAAATCTATACCCTGAAACAATGGAGTCATTTTGAGGATTGGTATACCCACAAAGTGGGGATTAAAGCGGACTTATTGATTCATGAACTATTTCGTAATTACAAATTACGAGATGATTGGTTTCCAATAAAAACACAGTATCTAATCGAAACTAACAAATACTACTGCTTTCCAAGAGTAGCTCATTGTGTAAATTTTGGAGATGTGGGAGTCCATTTTCGGAAAACAACCAATTTTTTTCAAACCGAACTTTCAGTCGGTGAAGTGATTCCCGATTTGATACCATTCGATGAGTCTTTGGCGGTGTATGATTCATTTTATGAACTTCTCCCGAAAAAACTAAATCTGCGTACCTCTCACTTGAAAACTTATGATTTTGAACTGGATCTGAATGGAACCAAAGATCTGTCAAGGATAAAATCCGAATACGTTATTACGTCCGTTAAACCAGAGCAATATGAACTTAGTTACGGACTTGAAATGCGTCCTCAAGAATTAAATATTATCTACCAGATAGAGGGTGATCACTTTTATTTGGCAAAGACCGATCAATTAAAAAAGGATAGAAATAAGCAAAAACGGCTGAGGGACAAATTAAGTTACCACTATAGATTTAAATTGTCGAAAGTGCAGCAACTCAGATTAGTTCTTTTTAGAATGTTTAAATCTTGGTATAGGTAATCATAAAGTAGTCTCCTATAGAGTTAAAGAAAGGAAGTTTTGAAACTTTTTGATCAATTTTCGTAAGCAGTTTGAATATTTTGGGATACTT
Source organism: Bacteroidota bacterium (assembly GCA_024279425.1). GTDB lineage: Bacteria > Bacteroidota > Bacteroidia > Flavobacteriales > Flavobacteriaceae > Maribacter_A. Next base: position 320,183 of record JAJRRO010000074.1, read on the forward strand.
ATTGGGAAAGGATTGAATAAAAGAAGGAGGTACAAATATGCATAGGCCTGTCACGGACACCTCGCTAACCAGCCCATTTAAGGAGTCTATTATTTCTTTAGGGGTATAATACCAACAATTAAAAGATACCCCTTCAATATGCGCTACTGAAGGACCACCAAATTTTCTTCGATTAACTATTTTAAAGTCACCTTTTAGAACATGTAGTTTTTCCCATAAAGTAAAAGGTGGTAATATGGTTAAAGTGGTTTTCCCTCCTGATTTCAATTTAGACAAAAGTTGATGTACGACTTCCAGAAGATTAGGAGTACAATTTAACCCCCCAAAATTGCTATAAACATAGTCAAACGTACCGTCAACCTGGGAGACTTCTTCAAAACTCTTTTGAATAAAAGTAATTTGATTTTCTAGCTTATGATTGCGAATTTTTTCTTGTGCCTTATTCACCATTTCCGGACTAATTTCTAAAGCCGTAACAGTATAACCTGCCTGTGCAAAGAACAATGCATCGCTTCCCGTACCTGCATTTATTTCCAAGATATGATCATTGGCATGCAGTCTACCAAGTACTTCTTGACGAATAAGATGACGCATGTAACTGACAATTGGATTTGAATCATATATTTTATCGAATATCACCGCCTGTTTTCCAAAGGCTTTGCTTACGTTAGCTTCGTTTTCCATTTATGGTTTTGAATAAATAAAGAGAGGAAATGGATACTTTGTTATCATAGAAGTCCAACTATGGTATTTACTAAAACCTAACTCAATTAATTCGGGTGTGCTGTAATGAAAGTAATTTTTTGCCATTTCAGGAACTCCCAGCCGTCCATAATATACTTCACTACGATGTTTTGCCGCTGCTGAATCCTTGTCGTTATTATAAAATGAACTATCATTTATCACTAGAATACCGCCAGACTTGAGAAGAGATTTCGCTATATTGATTATGGTCGACAGATCGTTAAAATATTGAATAGAAGCGTTGAAGATAATTGCCTCAAATGCCGCTGTATCAAAAAAAGAATTGTTGGTCAAATCCAAGTAGTAGAAACGTGAACGTTTGCTTCCGAAGAGTTGACTGGCTTGCTCAAGTTCCACCTGATTTACATCAATCCCGCTTAGCTGACAATTAGTTAATTCATTTGCTAGATTGCCAACCAACCAACCATTGCCGCATCCAATATCCAAGAGTGTAGTTGGTTTTTTCTTTTTCAACACCGAGAGCAGTCTTTTGTAACTATTACTCCGTAAATTCCATTCATGGTGATGTACGTTGTCAGCAGTAGTAAATGGTAGCTTTAAAACTTGATTATCACTAAGTATTCTCCCCTCCAAAGATCGAACTTGAATGTACTTAGATTTACTTAAATCATTAGCATCTGGCTCGCTCACCAATACTACACCATTTCGAATAGTAGGATCCATTACGCCAACCATTTTAACTGAATTGATTTAAAGAGGGCTAAGGGGGTAAAATATACTGCTTTTAGCACCTCTTTCAATTTGTTGAAAGTTGTATTTTGAGGACTGATAAGCATATGTTTTGCTGATCTAAGACCTTTTTCGATATGGTATACAAAATGGGTGTATTTGTGCAATGCTCTATAGAAATCAGGTCGATAAGTATTTTTGAACATCATATCCAAATCGCCAGAATCTATCCAATTGGTTTTTTTAGCCAAATCACTTTTAACCTTCTCATAGAATTTGGTACCAGGAAGTGGGTAGGACACGGATATTCCCAAGAAATCAGGAATTAGTCTTCTAATCATTTTGATCGTTAGTTTAATGTCTTCTTTGGTCTCTCCCAAATAGCCATATTGTATGAAAAATCCAACTTTCACACCTTTTTGTTTTAATAAGGTGCTTGAAGTCTGTATTTGTTCTATTGTGATACCCTTGTCCATAGCATCCAAAATTTTCTGAGATCCTGATTCTGCACCTATCCATGCTTCATCAAGTCCAGCATCGACTAGTGATTCAATGTTCTGTTCTTTAAGAAGTAGGTCTGCCCTTGATTGAATTTTGAATTTAATTTTAAGATTCCTCCGCAGCAATTCATCTCTAAATTCTCTAACCCATCCTGGTTTTAAACCAAAAATATCGTCACACATCCAAAAATGATCCACCTGGTGCTGTTGTACATGATTTTCTATCTCGTTTACTACTAGAACAGGGGATCTTGTATTATATCGTTGACCATATATTGGCTTTGCGCACCAATTACATTTGTACGGACATCCTCTGGTAGTAGCTATGTTTAGGTAGAAGGCCTTGTTACGGGACTCCCAAATTGCCCTATACTGATCAATATTAATTAGGTCCCAGGCTGGTGGTGGCAATTGGTCCAAATTAACCATTACAGGTCTTTTGGGCGCAATGGCCATTTCATCGCTTGTTTTGTACGCGATACCCTCTATATTAGCTATGGTATTTCCATCGGTTATTGTATTGATCAAATGCAACAACGTCATTTCTCCTTCTCCTTTTATCACAACATCGGCACCATTTTCCAGGTATTTTTCATATTGATCGGTAGAGTCGGAACTACAGGTGATTACGGTAATCTCTTTTGCTTTAGCCATTTTTTGCATTCTAAATGCTGCCTCACGCATGGTGGTAAGGCACATTTTGGTCAACCAGTTGAAACCATCATCGAAAACAACAAAAAAATCTGGTTGGAATTGCTCCAGAAGTTCTTCCAGGCCTTTCTCCGAATTTCTAAGACCAACATCAAATAATGCGACCTCATACCCGTTATCCCGGAGATAGGCGGCCGCAATGATGGTCATAAGTGGTGGGAAAGGTTCAGCAAATTTCCACTGCTTTGAATCATATTGGTAGAAATACGTGTGGCTAAACAGAACTTTTTGCATTACTTTTTAAAGTATATTTATTAAAAATTCGTTCTATTATTAAATCCTCATTTTGAAAGTCGGGGACGAATGTAAAGGATTCACGATTTGGAAAAAGTTTTTCCATCAACTTCTTTGAATAGTAATTCTTGAAATTGTCTTTGAATAATTCCTCGAATCTTCTTTTTATTACTTCTTGAAACCCACCACGCTCATTTGATGTTCGATGCATATTAAATCTTTTATTGGGGTCAAAAGCTGTATTAAGGTCTCTTATTCCAGTTAAATCAAATCTTTTGAGACTTCTTAAAATCCCAAAGAGCACAAAAAACATATAATTAAATGGAATTAACATCTGTACATAAAATGGATTACTAGTGGTAAAATCTGTATTGCTTTTGATGCTATTTTTATTATAATAATTTTCAACCCATTTATTGCATAATATGAATTTATTATATACCCCTTTGTCGAAAACGGGTTTCAAATTAACCAGCTCGGTGGCTGTATAAAAGTTTTTATTATGTATTTCCAAAAACGATTCTTCTGTAACGTAATTGAAACAATAAAAATAATTGCCTTTGAAAAACCCAACAAGATTGGTGAAAATTCTTTCAATCAATACGAGACACCATATGGTGTTTTTAGAAGTTATCACAAAGAGATCTAAATCGACATGTTTTTTATTGAAGTCATTTGTAGGGTTCTCAGCAGCAATTGAGCCCGATATTCCAACAAATTTGATAAATGGAATCCTTGAAAGAATAGTAAGTCCTCTTTGACCCTTTTTAATAATTTGCATAGTTAGTTCAGATTTTCTCTTTTGATTTAAAATAAGTTCCTCATTTCCATGACAAGCCAAATAGCCCCTACTTTCAATGATTAGCTTTTCATTTTTAAGTTCAGAAAGTGCATGTTCAGAAATTTCACGGTTATCTTCCCTGATACCAATCCATAACTTCAACGCTTCTATTGGTACAGGAGCGTTGAATACATCTCTGTAGCACACATGTACAATGATCCACTCTTTAATTGACACCTTCATGATGGTATTAAGTTAAGTAATTATACCGATTATTACCAAATTGAACTTAAAAAAAAGAATGTAGATATGCTATTTTTAAACTGTTGTGCATTTTGATTTTATCAACCCTCATGGTCAGTTGTCTTACCAAAAAAAATAGAAGGAAATCCCTCTGGGTACTTTTGTGTTAGTAGGAGAAAGGATTCTTTGTTTTTAAGTAAACTTTATGTTTTAAATGAGTGTCGGGTGAAACTTACGGCTTTTAATATTTCAATGATGGGAGAATCAGGAAACTCATGGGAACTATTACACAGAGGCAGTGACGACCAATTATGCAAATGTGAATCTGGAAAAAGAAACGGATTCTAATAAATGATAGTATTGACCTGTTTTTTACAGAAAATTTCAATGATGTTTTTCTAAATGCTCAGATACCGGCATACCACGACCATCCATTTTGAATCGTCTCTAATTTTCCTAAATCATCGAACTCGTCAGTAACAACTATACGATGCAGATACTTCATGCTTTTATATCCCGCTTGTTTCTCTACACGGAGGCGTATTGTGTGCTCCGTGAGGAATGGACAAAGGGAGTCCGTTCATTCCCATAGGCTAAAATCGTTTGTGGGTGTAAGGCGTCTAACATATCGATGCTGTCCGCGATATCATCGTAAGCATAGAAACTTACATAGCGTGCACTGGGAAGAATCCCTGCATGCTGAAGTACCACATTAGCGGAACGCCTTGCCACTCCGCTATAGCGGTCCATCCTTACTCACAGGTATGTCGTGTAATTTGTGTCCGCGAAGGAAACTTTTGCAGGTCTGCCATCGTATAATATCCCGGTCGTGCCACCCGCCTTCTATTAACAGCCGCCAATTGGCAAAAAATGAAGACTCCGTCCCCAACCATTCTGATTAAAAATATCATAGGTACGCCTTGCGCTTACCGAAGCAGCCGAATCATTATAAAATGGGACACTTTTTTCCCATCCAGCATGTTTATAGTTTCGGCCAATAGGCAATTCGAATAGTGCGGGTGTCAAATCGTTGCCGACCTCACCCCAGTAAAACCGTGGGTGAACCATTAGAATTAAAATTCCGGTAATTGCAAGGCTCAAAAAACTTAAAGTCACAACCCAGTGAGATGTTTTTACCCACTTTTTATGTCCAACATTCTCCTGACTCAAGCTATGGTTAGCATCCATTTTAATAGCAAGTACTATTTACAATTTCTAAACTTTATACTACAATATACGTCATTTTACAAAATGACATAGGGCTGATAAACCCGAAAAACAAAACATGGTGCCAATAGCACCTAGGAATGACTGGGGTTTTATATATAACGATAAACTAAGCTCATTTGGAAAGTCCACCACAATTTATAGTTATAAAACGGGGTAGCTTTAAGTCTATGTGAAGGTTAGTATTTTCTAATCCCCACCAATCGTAGACAGGGGAAAACTAAAAAAGTTTAAGCAAAAACATATGGAGAAGTTAAATATAAAACTAGCTGTACTAATGACTCCTATAAAAAAACTCTAGTCCAGTGCCTTAAAAGTATTCTTTATTCACTCAACGTAAACTCCGGCAATCGAATTAGCTCCCCTCCTTTCATAGCCGAATCATGGGCCAAAATACCTACACAGGTTATGTTAGCAGATTGCGTGGCATTGGGATAGGGCTGTCGTTCCTCTACAAGTGCCATTAAAAATTCGTGCGCCAAATGTGGATGTGAACCTCCGTGGCCTGCACCTTGAATAAAAGAAAGGTGTTGATTGTCATCCGAATCGTAAACTCCTGCAGAAGTGAATGATGCGATTTCGTCGGGTAACAAATGTGCAAAATCCGGAATCTTAACACGTTCTGGGGTTTCCCCAGTATGGATTACCGAATTTTCATGCTCAATAAGTGTCCATTCAAAGGATTTTTTACTACCATATACATCAAAGCTCTCGCGATACTGACGTGCCGTATTAAAAAGCGAACGAGTCAATTCCGCTGCCAAATCAGAGTCCTTCATTTTTATATGACAGGTTTCTATGGCAAATGGAGAACCGTAGATGGGAATCAATTTTTCATCGATCCTGCCAGAACCGAAGCAGGAAACATACTCCGCCTCAGCCTTGGGCAATGCCAAAATGGGTCCCACGCAGTGAGTGGCATAGTGCATAGGGGGAAGTCCTTCCCAATAGCCCGGCCATCCTGCCATTTCCTGTTGGTGCGATGCCCTTAAAAACTGGATTCGACCCAACTCGCCTTTTTCATATAAATCTTTTACAAAGAGAAACTCGCGACTATAAATCACCGTTTCCATCATCATATAAGACAAGCCTGTTTCCTTTACCAATTCCACAATTTGCCGACACTCTTCAACCGTAGTCGCCATAGGTACGGTACAAGCCACGTGCTTTCCTGCCTTTAATGCAGCAATCGATTGTTCGGCATGGTTCGGGATAGGCGTGTTGATATGTACGGCATCTATCTCGGGGTCCTTGAGCAGTTCATTGTAATCCGTAAATCTTTTTTCGATACCAAAAGCCTCTCCAATCTCATCCAATTTGGATTTATTCCGTTGGCAAATGGCCGCCATTTCGGCATTGGGATGTTTTTGATAAATGGGTATGAACTCTGCCCCGAACCCGAGACCTACTATGGCAATTCTTATTTTTTTATCTGTCATAAGTTTATACTAATTAGTCAGTTGATCAAAGTGTTGCAGGTGCTTCCAATTCTTTTAAATAGGCAAACAAGTCCATGACCTCCTCGTCCGTTAGGTTATTCAAAAGGCCCTCGGGCATCATCGATTTTTCAGAAACGTCCCTGGATCGTATCTGGGATTTAGGAATGCTAATAGGGTCTTGACCTACAACACGCAGCGTTATATTTCTATCATTTTCAGCAATTATATTCCCGCTATAGGTACGGCCGTCTTGTGTAGTAACCACCACCAATTTATAATCGTCTTGCACATCTCCACTAGGGTTTAGGATATTACTCAACAAATACACGGTATTGGTTCGATTGGAACCGGTAATATCCGGACCGATCTTACCGCCTTCACCATGCAGCATATGGCATGCTGAGCAGGTACTTTTGAATATTGCCCTTCCATTATCCAAATTTGCCTTCGCAATGGCATCATCGGTCACTAGGCTTTGGTATTTCTTGAACTCCACTTGAAGGGTTTGGGATATGTCATCAATGGGGCCCCATATTTCCACAAAGCCACTGCCCAACACGGCCCTTAATTGTAACACTACATGGGCGGGAATATCCTTTTTTGAGACACTGCCTTGTTTAAGGCCCTTGGCCAAAATCCTCCCGTATATTGGTCTGGAAGCCATAGTGAGTATTACCTCTTGTTTCTCCTCTGCCGTAAAATTCGAATAATTTTTGCCCAATAGCATTCCCAAATCATAATTTTCATAGGCCGCTACTGCCTTAATGGCCTCCAATCGCAACCCCGTATCCTCCAATAATTTTGGAATGGCATTTGGCAATGCGGGATTTTGTTTGGCAGACAGTCTCTGAATCGCATTTCTTTTCTCCTCTAAAGTTGACGATGGATTATTTATAATGGCCATCATTTTTTTAGCCACTTCAGCATTGCCAAAATTTTGGGCTACTTCATCCGCCATAGCTGATAGTTGGGAGTTCGACTGCAAACGTTTATAGGTCTTCGCCCAATTGGATGGTTCCTTTAAGTCTATATTCCCATCCATTCCCGCTATCAACCCGTTCAACAGATCTATTTGCCTATTAGATTTTTCTTCCAAGGCCGCAATTAGTGGCTCTAGGTGATTCCCATCGACCAAACGTCTTGCTATTTTTTGCACCAACGACGGAATCTCACTGTTTCTTGCCATGGTCAATGCCTTCGTGGGCTGTTCTACAATTAAGGGTTCTATTCCCAACCAGAGCATTATAGGGATGTTGGGGTCTGTGGCATCCTCAGCATAGTTCATAAGGGCCGATGCCATACTCCAACGGTCGCTTTTATCTATTCGCTGTAAAGTCCCTGCAAGGTAACGCCGAACCACGGCCGATGATTCTCTCTTAGCCAACGTAGTCATTGTCTGGATTGCTTTTGCAGATGATTGCCCATCTTCAGTTAAAAACTGAATGGCCCAGCCACGTACGTATTCATCCTTGTCACCCAACAAGTCGATTAGTTTAGATGAACTTATGTTGTTAGTGATTTGCAGCGTCCAAAGCGCTCGTAACCGGGTATCTTCATTTTTGTTATTATCTAATAATTCGTTCAATCGAGAGACCGCATCACTGCTCAAGGCATTTTTCGAGGCCCTATATTGGAGAATGACCCTTGCCCGTTGTGCGTGCCAATTACTCTTGCTCAATTGCAACTCAACCAATGCTATATCATCTTGATCATTCAGGTCACCAAACCTTCCGGGCCAATTTTGGGCCTGGGATTTTTCAGGCATTATCCGAAACACCCGGCCAGTATCCTTATTGGTGACAGCATCTCCACAAATTTCAGCATCATGCCAGTCTAGCACATACAATCCACCTTCTGGACCCACTTCCATGCTGAATCCGACCCATTGGGCATTGTTGGCCATCATAAAATCTTCCCCATGGCTGGCCGTAAACCCTGAGCCGTTGGGTTTTATGATATCCGAAAGCACTGCATGTTCATGGATGTTGGCCATAAACAACCGCCCCTGTTGTTCTGAAGGAAAGGCGTCAGATTGATAAATTCGTGCCCCACCATGAGCCGATCGATGACGATGGTCCACTATGGTCTTGATATCCTCATAAACATAAGGATTGAAATGCTGACCGCCTTGCCGGTGGTAAATACCCCCAGGAATAACATGAAACATATGGGGAATCACACAGGCGGAGATGAACAATTGTCCCTTGGAATCATAATCGATTCCCCATGGATTGCTAAAGCCATGCGCGACCACTTCAAAACGGTCCTTTAGCGGGTGATAGCGCCATACACCTCCATTAACATCAACACCATCAGCCTCTAAAAGGTCTTTTGGAAACTCATCTCTATGCTTGTAAAGACGACCCTCCCCTTCTTTTGGTTTTCTTATTTTGGAAGGTGTTGCAAATCCCTCGAGGCCATACAGCCAACCATCTGGACCCCAATGCAGACTATTGATGGTCTCGTGCCGATCACGGATGCCCCAGCCCGTCAATAACACCTTGATATCTTTTTCGTCGGCTTTGTCATCCTGGTTTTTATCGGGTACAAAAAGTAGATTGGGTGGTGCTCCGACAAAAACCCCACCATGGCCAACGGCTATGGCAGAAGGAAAGGGAATACCCTCCATAAAGATCTTTTTGGTATCGGCAACCCCATCACCGTCCGTATCTTCCAATATCAAGATGCGGCTATCCCCTGAGCCAGAAAAACCCCCTGATCGGGATTCATAATCCCGATTCTCGGCAATCCACATCCTACCTTTGTCATCCCAACAGAAAGCCATGGGTTGCGTAATCATAGGTTCGGAGGCAAACGCATTAACTTTATACCCTTCTTTGATGGTCATAGCCTCAACCGCTTCTTTAGGGTTTAAGAGCTTCGCATCACGACCTTCTTGTTTAGCAATTTGCCAAAGAGACGCTGTAATGTACATCCCTTTATCACCCACATAATCACCCCATAGGTCGTTCATTTCGGTTTCATCCAATTTTCCGGTATAGGCGACTATCTGATGTTGAAAGACTTTCGTTTCTCCTCTTTTAATCTGCCAATCCCCTAATCTTGCCAATACCGGCCCAACACCAAGTTGTCCGTCAACCCGCCAAGGTTGAGGATAGCCTTTGTTTTCTGTATGGTCGAAAATAGCAATATGGCCCCATTCTTCAAGGCTTTCTATCCCCATTCCGACATCCACCCACATGGCTCTTTGTTCGTTTGCCTTTTCATTTCGCTGACGCGCGGCATTCATTACTTCTCCTTTGATGCCTTCCCCGTAAGGCATTCTAAGAAAGAGTCCCCCGTAATCAAATTCATTGACAGTAAAATCGGTCAATGCTTCGCCTTGCCATTCCAGACTTAACAAATATTTATTGTCTTTCTGGGTAAAGGTCCAAGTTTGGGTCTCTTTTAGTATTGGGTTTTTATCGCCATCCAGCATATTGTACACCGTTCTCCATTGTACTTCGTTCCCTTCAGGAGTCAATACCTCTGCCGATACCCTTAGCCAAAAACTTTCTCCGGGGTTATGGAAAAAATCCCGTCCGATTTTTTTTCGGATGTCTTGTGGTTTGTCGCGATTATAAAACCATTTCTTTAATTCTTCTTGAGTGGCTCCAGAACCATTGACCCTTGTAAAACCCCAATACAATCCAGTTTGGTGTGGATGATGTCCGGGACTGTACTGTGTGAGTTCAGCCTGTGAATTAGGGGCCAATATGGGATGAAGGAATGGTCGAAAATTAGGTTGGGCATTTTGGGTAACCAAAGCTACATTCTCATCCTTAGCAAAGACTTGAATGGTTTCCTCAAATTGTTTGAGTTGAAAGACCTTAGCAATTTCTTCCTTGTTATCAGTTTCTTTTTCAGTTTTTGATTTACATGCCACAAAAGAACTTATGACAAACAATAATAGAAGGTTTCTATACATTTTAGGCACGTTGGGTTGGTATCCCATAAATGTAACCAATGACGTTCAAGAATACAAATTCGCCTGAGCGCAAAAAACCGATTAGAGGTCAGTATTTAATTACTTAACATGTATTTGAATAAAAACAGGGTATTTATGGACATTTTCAAAGGTCAAAACCTTCTAGAGTTCGCTGAACGCTTCAAAACGGATGAAGATTGCAAGGGATATTTGGCGGAACCAAAGAAGAAAGAAGGTTATCAATGTCTCA
>JAJRRO010000075.1 GCA_024279425.1 Bacteroidota bacterium
GTCAAAAACACTAAAATACTTTTTGATGCCTGCAAAGAAGCAGGTGTCAAAAAAATTATTCACATCAGCATCACCAACCCTTCTACCGATTCAGATTTAAGCTACTTCAAAGGCAAAGCGCAATTAGAAAACTATCTCAAAGAAATGAATATATCCTATGCCATTATTCGGCCAGCCGTTCTTTTTGGTTATGAAGATATTCTCATCAATAATATTGCTTGGGGTTTACGAAATTTTCCTGTTTTTGGTTTATTTGGCAGCGGATCTTACCAACTGCAACCCATTCATGTCGATGATTTCGCTTCATTAATAGTCAACCAATGTACTCAAAAGAAAAATGCCATCATTGATGCCATTGGTCCAGAAACTTACAGTTACAAAGAATTGGCCTTAAAGATCAAAAGTACCCTTGGCACCAAAACGCCCATTATTTCTTTACCCTCTAGGCTAGCCTGGGTAATAACTACCTTAGCGGGTTTTTGTCTAAAAGATGTTTTAGTCACCTGGGATGAAGTAAAAGGACTGCAACAAAACAGACTCGTCACATTATCAGCACCCCAAGGAAAAATAAAAATATCTGACTGGGTCAACATAAACAAAGATACCATCGGTTTACAATATCAAAATGAATTAAAACGGAGATAACAATGACACCGACTAAGCAATTAAAAATCGTCATCGCCGGAGGAACAGGTTTTCTCGGATTAAATCTAGCCAATTATTTAATTGAAAAAAATCAATGTGTCACGTTAATTTCAAGGCATTCCCCTAAAACAAAAGGAACATGGAAACATCGGCAATGGGATGGACACACTATAGGCGATTGGGCTGAAGAGTTAAATGAAGCTGATATATTAGTCAATTTAGCTGGTCGTTCTGTTGATTGCATCAAAACACCAGAACTTTGCGATACCATTTTGAGATCTCGGGTAGATGCAACCAAAATACTAGGCGAAGCACTGCGAACAATCAGTTCACCACCACCCATTTGGATACAAATGTCCACGGCTCATATTTACGGTGATCCCGTTGATTATATTTGCACTGAAGACTCAACACTAGGATATGGATTTGCCACACACATAGGAATAGAATGGGAAAAAGCATTTCATCAGGCAGCCTTACCTAAAATGCGTAAAGTCATTTTCAGAACAAGCTTCGTGCTTGGCAGAAATGGCGGTGCCATGAAAACATTAACTTTTCTAGCCCGCATAGGTCTAGGTGGTACCATTGGCAGTGGCCAACAAGGTATGAGCTGGATTCACGAAGAAGATATGAATCGCTTATTTTATGAAGCTATGATTGATGATAATATTCATGGTATCTATTTAGCGACAGCTCCTAATCCCATTTCAAATAAAGTCTTTATGGCCGAGCTTCGAAAAGCAATTGGTAATCCAATAGGATTACCGGCGCCGGCATGGCTAGTTAAAATAGGGGCACACCTTTTATTCAGAACTGACCCAGAACTAGCTCTTTATGGTCGATATTGCAAATCAGAAAGA
>JAJRRO010000076.1 GCA_024279425.1 Bacteroidota bacterium
CGGTACATCAATAAAAAATTCATTGGAGGTCGGATTGGGAAAGATGGTGATGGCATCATAGGTGGGTAGATCGTCTGTCGGGGTGAGGCACCAGTCTTTGATTTCTTGGACGGAGTTGAAGCCGGGGGCGTTGTCGTGGATATCTATGTCACCGTCTATTGTGCCGTTAGTGAAGAGGTTGCAGAGACCGGAGACGTCGGTTAGGTTGGGGTTGTTGTGAAGTAATGATTTTCTTACATATTTTAATTCTTTAAAGTCTAATATTTTCTTTAGATTAAGACTATTATAAATCCTAAGACCAAGCTGATCGGGTAAAGAATCAATAGTGGTAAAACCTTTTATAACTTCAATTGGGGAGTTGATAATTTCGATAGAGCCTGGAGTAATATTATATCCATTGAGTGTTGTATTTAATGAAGTGCAATTATCAATACTAAATACGAATCCAGAATAAGTTGGATTAATATTGAGAGCAGAAATGTCTTTAAGTGTGTTACTATCTGTTGCTCTAAACCCATACTTGATATATGATAGATTTTCTAGTCCTTTAAGATTAATGAGTTGTCCTAAAGGACCATTAATAGAAAACTTAAAACCAACAGAGTCTAATTGCTTTAAAGGAAGCATTGATGAAATTTGAGTATAGTTGAAGGAAATTTTTCCTGAATAACGGAGGCTATCTAGTCCATGCAGGCTAAGAAGTCTTGGGTTGTATATTAACCATAATTCATTTTCGACTCTTTTGAGTCCCATGAGTCCTTCGACGGAGGTTAGTGAGTCGTTGTTGGTGATTTCGACTTCGCTTGCTGTAAAAGATATGGGATTAGGGAAAGGGCCGTATGATTTAAGTCTGGGATTGTTTTTGATTGTGATACGAGAGCCTTTGGATTGGGTGTTGATGTGTTCTAAGTTTATGCATTTTTGGATATCAAGAATGCCAACTGTAAAATATTTGTCAATTTTTTTTAGTTTAGGACATTCAAGAACTTGGAGTTGGGGTATGTAGGAAATGCTGTTAAGACCATTAAAATTTATTAATGCGTCGTTATTTTCAACAATGAAATTGCCAATGTGTTTTGTGTTTTCAAGTCCACTAAAGTCTTTGAATTGATTGCAATGCCTAATAGTAATGTGTTTAATACTATCTATTGATATTCCATCAAATGTTTGGATGCCGCAATTGCTTATGGATAATTTATACAATGATTGGGTTAGCCCAAGCCCATTTAGGTTGACCAAGAAAGGGTTTTTTGATAGGCTTATCCCCGAAAGCTTTTTCATCGAAGTTAGGTTTTCTAATCCTTCTAGATTAGTAATTTTAGTCTCAGAAATGGAAAACCCTGATATAGTTTTTAAACTGTCCAATCCTTTTAGGTTAGTAATATTAGCACCGATAATAGTTAGCCCTTTAAGTTTTTTGTATTTTATAAGTGCATTGATACTGCTTAGGTTAAAATTTCTGTAGAGCAAAATACCAATAGGCTCTTCAGGAAAGGGAAACCCTGTTAAGTCTTGTAATAAATCATTTTCTTCCACACTAATTCCTTTATACTCTTCTAGAGCATTACCAAAGGTGTATGTGGGCGGGAGTCCCGTTAGATTCGGTAAAGAGTCATTATTTAGGATAATGATGTGACCATTGATGTGTTGAATATTTTCTAAACCGTGTAGGGATTTTAGGAGCGGATTATTGACGATAGCAAGCCCCGCTCCGTACAAAGTCTTGATGGATAGTAATGGGCTTAGGTCAGTAATATCACTCATTTCTGTATCTAATGCAGAACCAATCTGTAAGGAATGAATAGAGGTACTTCCAATAAAGGCGTTGACCTGTGCTTGTGTTTTGAATTGTACGGTTTGTCCAGTTGCCATAAAAGAAAAAAAACAAGCAATAGTAATGATTAAAAAATGTCTCATAATTATTTATTTGGAACAAATGTAAAAAAAAATGTTGAATAATTAGGAACATTCATTTTTTATTTTTTTGTAACTTTGTGCCAAAGACGGAATACGTGTTGATCTTAAGTTAATTGAAAACAATTTTGTAATCATAAATACAAGTACGATGAAGCAATTTTTATTTTTTATTTTTTTGGTGTTTTTAAGTATAATGCCGAAGGCTATTAGTGCGCAGCACCCCTCTACCATGAATGAATTGATAGGTGTTAATATTCATGCAACAGATGCTTTTCCGCAAGGGTTTAAGAAGTTTGGTTTTTTGAGAGAATACCACGAGTGGGCATCAGATATTGGTTATGATAATGATAATAAAACCAATTGTTCTATTTTTGACAAATTTTCATTGGAATTAAATCCATCTAACAATCCGTCAACCCTCCTAAATTTTGATAATTTTTATAGCGCCTTTGACAATATGTCTCCTTGTCTAAAAGGAGTAGCTCCACAGATGCGCGGATTGGAAGAATATTGTGAACTTGTATTAGAACAAAAACCGCTTTGTCTTGGAGATAATCAACCAGGATATGGAAAAAATTGTAATAATAGTCTAGCTTCAAAATTGAGTGTGCTTAGCGTAGGGACAAGTGAATTGCCTGATACAGGAGCTGATGGATATTATAATCAAGTTGGTTTATTTGAGCTTACGCAAGCTACTACTTATACAGGCAATGTTAAAATAAAAAGGAATACAGATTGGCATACTTCAGGTAATTATTTTTTCTTCATTAAAATTTGGATTGACTTTAATCAAGATGGAAAATTTGAAAATAGCGCATATAAACGAAATCCAGACGGTAGCTTAGAGCTGGATGCAAATGGCAACCTGATAGCAAATCCAGCTTATGAAGCCATTCCAATAGCAGGTCAAAATACTGGAGAAGAACGAATGTTGATAATAAAAGGATCCGACTTTTTAACAGACAAAATAATAGAATTTAATTTTGATACGGGGGCTGGGACTACGCCTGGCATGTATAAAATGCGCGTTGCCGTAAATGTGATGGATATAACTGCTAATCCCCCATATTCCTTAGGTGGTCAAAAGATACAGAATCCTACCGAATATAACTTACATACTTATAGTTGGCCAGGGAATGATGGAAATGGTAATTCCATTCCAGGTAAAGATTTTTGGAAGCCTGTCAATCCTATTTATGCTACGGGAGATGTTTGGGACATAGGTTTGCTGAATTGTTATTCATCAGGATCTAGTCAGTACCCCATCTATTCAGATGGAGAACCATCCGATTTTTCAACACAGATTACGCAATTAATTATTAAAGAAAGTGGCGCACAAGTATTTAATATTGAGCACCCTTTTATTGTGAATGTGAACACTCCCAATCCTATCAATGATGGCTTTAATGATTTTGCCCAGATGGGAAGGCTAATTGCAGGAAATAGCTACAAGATAAATATAGCAGGTAGTGCAAATTCATCTTATGGCGTGTGGTTGTACGATGGTTCTAATTTTACTTCTTTAGGAGCGGGTAACCTAAATGGCATGGATGCGACTGCAGCTTTTAAGATAAGTCAAAATCTGTCGGGTATTTATCGGATTAGAATAGGAATTGGGACGACTGTGCCCACTCCTACGTCATTTATAGGAGAAGTTAGAGACTTTCCAGTTTTGATACAAGGTTCACAGCCTATAACATGTTCAACTTTGGGTAATAGTTGGAATGTTAATGCGACCTCCTCTTTATCATCCAAGCTTACTTCCTTTCAAATATTCAGGGATATAGATCAAGATGATCCCTTAAAGTATAAAGATTTTGCAGAATGGGCAACGGTATATGCTGCTCGGTATGGTGATGTAGCACAGACAGTTTTGACTGGCGCATCAAATTTTTTAGACAATAAAGTACTGGGATCTGATTCTAAGGACTTTGGTCAGGGCAAAATCAAATATATAGAAATAGGTAACGAGCAAGATAAATTTTGGCGAGGAGACTTGAGTTTATTAAATTCGGGTTATAATATGTATCAGATGTTGCCGAGTCAGTACGCAGCCTATTTAAGTGCTGCTTATGATGGGAACTGTAAGGACTCGGATTTTCAGATAGGCTCCAGCTCCAATTATATTGGTGTAAAAAACTTTGCGCCTGACATAAAAGTAGCCAATGGTGGTCTAGCGGGTTTTCAAGGAAAAACACTAGAAGAGACTATTGACTTTTGCATTAATGGACTAAACAGAACTAATTCATTAGATTGTACTGGCTCGTATTTGCCCTTTGATGTTATTAATTTTCATCACTACTGCACCTCGACAAATGCCATCCCTTCTAGTACGACTATTGAGGATGATGTTTACAATGAAACCAATAAACTACCTGCCACCTCGGTTGGCATATCCAAACTTAATCGTTTTGAATATTTTTACGAGAAGAAGACCGACATTGGTTTAAATGGGGGTATAGGAGTGAGTCCCGAAGAAGGCGGCCTGCGAACTTATATAGAATTGACTTTAGAAAGACTAATGTCTTATGTTGATGTCAACTATGACAAAGCCGTTTTTGATGAATTTGTAGGCAAAGAGGTTTGGTTGTCAGAGTTTGGTTATGATAGTGAGCTAGGTTCTCCCGTTAGTGTGCCCCTGATCTCTGGTAGTTTGCAACAGACCCAAGCGGATTGGTTGGTTCGGTCTTTTTTAGAGATTGCTGCCGCTAAAGCAGTATATGAAGTAAATGGTGTAGAAAAAGGTGCGATGAAAGTCCATCGCGCAATGACTTATGATTATCGAGATGCAGAAAGCTCCGACCCATTGTATAAGAGAAGTGGTTTGATTAAAAAGGATTTAATGCCCAAGAAATCTTGGTTCCATGTCCAGACGATGCGTAATGTACTAGGTGAAATGAAGTACGTAGGGGAGTTCACAGGACTAAGCATGGAAGTGCTGATTGGGAACGATGAAAAGAATCCTGTTCGTGTTCATCACTATCAAGGTAAATATAAAGGGCAGGAGGCGGATGTTTTGGTCATTTGGAGCCCAAGTTCAGTTGATAGAGAGGGTCTAATGACATTGGACTTTAATAAGTTAAAAAATAAATTGATTAACAATAAAATTTCCAACCTCACCGTCATCACACCGCAAGACGGAGACGAAGACGGATACCATAAGAGCTATTCGGTCAGTAGCAATACGTTCACTTTCGGGATCCAGAGCAAAAATCACATCACCGAGACACCGATGTATGTGGTGCTGAATGTCGTGGAGAATGAAGCAGAGCATGAGTGTTTTGCTGCGAGCACTTCTTCGACCTGTAA
>JAJRRO010000077.1 GCA_024279425.1 Bacteroidota bacterium
AAGCACGATTATGGACTTAGATCAGAGGCTGGGTCATCAACCTTCCAATGGATAGAAACTTGGTACAACAGAAGAAGAACACACTCCACTTTGGGGTATAAAACTATAGAAGAATCTGAAATGGGAATGTTCAATCAAAAAAAACAATAATGAATCAAAAAATCACAATCGTCACAATCATATCATTTATGTTCAGTATTTCGGCTTTTTCACAAAAAATGATAAGTGGAAAAATAATAGATGCTGCGGACAAACAGCCATTAATCGGTGCAATCATCCAATTGCAACTAGGTGGGTTGGGAGTTGTATCAGATGGGCAAGGCAATTTTGAAATCAAAACAGATGATAATAGTGACATTGTCATACTCAAATATTTGGGTTATGAAGAAGCACGGCTTGAAATCACATCAACAAGCTCCGATTTAGGAACAATTGAGTTGGTGAGGGCAAACACAACACTTGATGAAATCATCGTGAGTGCTTCGCCCAATAATTATAAAAATGAGTTCAAAGGAAGTAACTTCAGAATCAGTCCGCTTGCCCTAAAAAACATCAACCCGTTGAGTACAGAAGAGGTACTCAGAATGGTACCAGGTGTTAATATTTTGGGGGAAATGGGCTTATCAAACCGACCGAATATCAGCATCAGAGGCTCGTGGGGCAGAAGGTCAAAAAAAGTGCTATTGATGGAAGATGGTACACCGTCCGCACCTGCACCATATATTGCACCGGGAGCTTATTACAATCCTGTAAGCGACCGCATCACTTCCATTGAGGTATATAAAGGTGCTGATATGCTACGATACGGGCCCAACAATATGTATGGTGCTATAAATTACATCACCGCTTTACCGTCCCAAAAACCCGAGTTGCGTGTGAAATTGATTGGCGGTCAGCGAAACTATCAAACAGGGTTATTATCATATGGAGGCACATGGAACAACCTTGGGGTATTGATAGAAAGTGTTTACAAAAAGTTTGATGGATTTACGGACAATTCCTCAGTAGAAGTATTGAACTTAAACGCAAAAGTATTTGCCAAGCTATCCGATAATCAATCCCTGTATTTTAAAGTGAGCGGTCAATTCGAGGATAATCAAGCCTCATTAAGTTCTCAAACACCTTTCACTTTTGAAACTGACCCGACCCAGAACCCATTGGCTGCCGACCAATTTACCATGAGAAGATATGGCGTTGATATTATCCATAAATGGCTTCCCAAAGAAAATCTGAGTTTTACCTCAAAAATTTATGCTTCCGATTTTGAGCGGGACTGGTGGCGTCAGATAACCGCAAAAGTGAAGGCTTCCGAATTGAAAAATTACGTAGGGGATGAGATATTCAACCAACGCTACAGCTACTTATCGAGTGAAACCTTTGGCGAAGAGGACTATGTAATAGTCGGCAGGGTGCTAAATGGCCGTGAAAGTACATCCGATAGCCGTTGGACTTACACCGTTTCGGGAATAAAAGAAACGATGAACCTGCAATGGGATGCCTTTGGTGAAAAGCAAAAATTGGAAGCCAGCTTCAATCTGCATCGGGAAACATTCAAAGACCGCTTTTTGGTAGCTGACAGCAGCCGTTGGGCAAGAAATGGCAGGACGGCCAGCGATTTGCGGTATCGACTTTGGTCAGCTAACGGGTTTATCAGAAATGAGTTCAATATCGGCAAATGGAGTATTACGCCAATCTTGAGGTTTGAACATGTGGATATGTACCGACAGGACTTAATTGCCGTTGCTCAAAATCCCAATATCAATAGCACCGAAGAAGGCAGAGAACCAAATATATACAACCAATTTCTACTCGGAATCACGGTTGATTACCGTATCAGAAATGGGGAGTTTTACGGAAGTATTTATCAAGGAATGATTGCCCCATCCAAAGTGTTTGGCTTTTTGGTTGAGCAAGACGGCATTGTTACGAATCCGCTTGCGGGGCAAAGTATCAATATTGACCCTGAATTGAGTTGGAATAGAGAAATTGGTTGGAGAGGAAGTCTGTTGCATAATCGTCTTGACGGTCAAATCACCTATTTCAATAATACCAGCCGCAATTTTTATGCAGGTGGTAGAAATGAAGTTTTCCAAGAATTAGGAAAAATAAATGTGCAGGGATTGGAATTGGCATTTGGAGCAGAGCTGTTCCACATTAGTCAGCACCAGCTTCGCTTGACAGGCAGTGTAAATTTTATGCAGTCCAAAGTTTTGGAAGGCAAACTTTTAGACAAAGACCTATTCTCTCAAGTGATTCATAGTTCGGCTACAAAAAATGAATACATCAATAAAGTAAATGCTAACAGAGGTGCTTATGAGGTGTATATTGTGGACGGAACAAACGGAGAAGTTCTTTTGACCGATGAGGTAATCGACCAATCGGATTTTCAAAATATTACCAAGAGCATCATCACCTTTGGTAATGAAGGAATTGAAAACGCTGAAGCACCTTACACTCCCAGTTGGAACGCAAACATAGGCGTAAACTACAATTGGAATGACTTTTCAGTTGGCGTAAGCGGAAATTATGTGAGCCAACAATTCACAGAATTTCAAAACTTTATCAACGAGTCATCTGATGGAGCAATCGGACAATTACCATCTTTCTTTACAATGGATGCCTTTATTAATTACGATTTCAGCATTAAAAAGAAAACCAGCTTGACCCTTTTTGTCAACGGAAAAAACATTACCAATGAAATTTACAGGGCTTCTCGATTGAACAGAGCAACATCAGGAGTTTTTGGCGGAGGATTCAGACAAATAATCTTTGGGGTGAATATGAAAATATAAAGACTGCTGCCAGTCAAGTAGGCAAAGGGGAATTTCACCCCTAAGCCTCTCACAGAACCGTACGTGAACCTCTCAGTTCATACGGCTCTTATTATGTAGTCAATAGTTAGGTTAACTGATAACAAAACGCCCAAT
Organism: Bacteroidota bacterium; assembly: GCA_024279425.1. GTDB lineage: Bacteria > Bacteroidota > Bacteroidia > Flavobacteriales > Flavobacteriaceae > Maribacter_A. The sequence goes on from JAJRRO010000077.1 coordinate 2,928, forward strand.
GATAAAACATATTTGGATAATCTTCAGTAATACGTCTTAACCATTTTACGGCTAGAACCCTACTTCTTTTGAAGCGTTTATACTTGTTCAAAATCCATTTGATAATTCGATGATGGAGATAATAAAAGACGGGTTTTAGAGAGTTACGCTTTATTTTCCCATAATAATTTATCCAACCCCTAATTTTAAGGTTTAGCATGAATGCTAGGTCTTGTAAATTAGATTGGGTTTTGTTATGAATGTTCATTCCCCTTAAATCTTTTAGAATTCGCTTCTTGGATTTTCGGCTCATCTTACAATCATATTGTAAAAAGAATCCTCCCTTTCTTAATTTAGTCATAATAGGACGGAAGCTAAAACCTAGGAAATCAAATTGCACTGGTAATCCTTTGAGACTTCTCCCCTCCTTCTTGCAGTACACTATTTTCGTCTTTTACGGATTGGAGATAACCCAGAATATAAGTTTTACGGATTTCAGTCATTTTATCAAGGCTATCAAAAAATACAAACATAAAGGGCCTGAGGAGTATAGGAGGAAATAATTATCTTAACTCGCTTTATAAATATTCATAGCCGTCCCTTAAAACGAAGGTTTTAAAGGTGGCAAAACTCAATCGCAAGCCACCATCTACACCTTTTCTAGTTTCTGTCAATAATTTAAACCCATTGGCATTACCTTCAAAATCAATGATATCTTGATATTCTTTTGCTGACAGCACATTTTTATATTGTAGGCCATTTCCTGTTTTAAAATACTCCCCAATGGCTTTTTCCCCACTATGACCAAAAGGAGGATTCTCAATATCGTGGGCCAATGCCGCAGCAGCTACAATGGCCCCAAAATCATTGAACTGATACCCATGCACTTCATTCAAGTGTGGGTGTTTTTCCAATATTTTTTCCCCGGCGATCCTTCCCAAGCTTCTCCCAACTACTGGAACTTCCAGGCTATGGGTTAGTCTTGTATGAACGAAATCGGTCTTTGAAAGAGGTATTACTTGGGTCTTACCCTGCAGGCTGTGAAAAGCGGAAGAAAAAATAATCCGGTCATAATCAACTTCAAAACCCAAGCGGGTCTCATCCTGTTCTTTCCGTAATCTTTTATTCGTATCGCCAGGGCGTCGTAATGAGAGTAGCTATTCCCAGTTCATTCTTAAAAATTGGTAATCGCAAGATACGTTATTTCAATGTTAAGAAATGATAATTCTAACCGAAACATATCCTTTAACGAATAACGTTTTTGTAACATTTTAATCACAGTCATTTAATACTTGGTTAACATCTCTTTTACACTTCATTGGTTTCTTTGCAGTGGTATTTAATTACAGAGAAATCAAACATGAGAATTTTTTTTATTAGTCTATTATTATTGACTACCGCATGTATTAGTGCACAAAAAACGGGAAGCATTTTAGGTAAGCTCACCGACACGGAAATGAACAACGAACCACTACCCTTTGCCAATGTTGTAATAAAAGGAACTACCAAAGGAACCACCTCGGATTTTTATGGTCTTTATGAAATCGGCAATCTGGACCCGGGCACATATACAGTAGTATATAGCTTTTTGGGGTATGAAACGGTCGAAATCCCGGAGGTAAACGTTGAAGCAGGTAAAGTTACTACGATAGATGTACCTATGGCGTCAACCGGTGTAGCCCTAGAAGGTGTTACAGTTACCACAATCGCAAGGAAAGATTCAGAGACCGCACTGTTAATAGACCAGAAAAAAGCCACGGAAATCATGGAAAGTATTGGTGCCGTTGAACTTGGCAAAATAGGTGTTTCAGATGTTGCGACCGCAACCACTAAAATATCGGGCGTATCAAGCAGTGAAGCTTCAGGGGATGTTTTTGTTCGTGGTCTTGGAGACCGCTACTTGTCAACAACATTGAATGGGTTAACTGTGCCTTCCGATGATGTAGAAAAGAAAAATATAGACTTATCGCTCTTTCCGACCAGAGTGATCAGAAATGTAAGTATTAGCAAAACGTATGCAGCCCAGTCTTCTGCAGACCAATCTTCCGGTACTATAAACATCAGCTCCAGGGAACTTGTAGGCTCCAGGGAATTAAGAGCCGGTCTTTCAACGGGCATCAACTCAAATGTTGCAAAAAGTGGCGTTTGGGATAACTTTAAAATTTCCCCTAACCAAAGCGATGTGACTTTTGGCTTTTACAACTCAGACAAAAGCACGCAACAGCAAATCACCCAACAAGGATGGAATACCAGGAAACAAGATAATCCTATGGACTACTCGTTTTCCCTGACAGTGGGAAAGAGGATAAAAAATAAGCTATCAATACTATTTACAGGATCCCATTCCCGTTCCTATGAATATCAGCAAGGTCTTTTCCGTCAATTTAGATCCAACTTCGTGGATGACACTATTACCGATGCCACTACATATCGCAATAAAATAGTAAACACGGCACTATTGGATATGACATTTGTCGCCAACGATAAAAACAGGGTTAAATCGAGTACCTTCTTTGTAAACAAGTTAAGTGAATCTATTTTTGAAGGTGGGCGAAACGGGGAAGCTTCAATTTTTGAGGAAACCGCACCTGCAGAAGGTTTGTTCCAATTTATAAGGGACCAAAGCACCAAACAAACACGATTAATAGTCACCCAGTTATTGGGGACCCACGAAATAGGCAAAAGACACACCTTTGAATGGGCTGGTGGGTATAATATTCTAAATGCTGATGAACCCAATAGAATAAGAAACGAAGTTAACTGGGATCCTAATGGGGTAGAACCTTTATTCGATGTACAGCTGGGTAGAAACGGAGGTTTTCAACAAAGAAAGTCTAGTCAAAAAATTGAGGATATCGAATTCAATGGTCATATAAAGGATGTTGTGAATATTATCGAAGAAGATGAAAAATCATTTAAGATAGAACTTGGTGTATCCTATAGAAACAAGCAACGGGATTTTAGTTCGGAATTCGTAGGGGTTGAGGGAACTTCGACCAACGCTATAAATCCCTCTTCAATAGATAACATCGGAAATATATTTCAACAATCGAGCTTTGATAATGGTTTATTGGAACTTAATCTATTGGGATCCAATGCCAACGATGAACGTAAAGACATCTACACAGGTGAATTAAGTTCTAAGGCGGCCTTTACTGATTTTAATGTTGGTCTCGATAAATGGAACTTCAACGCTGGACTTCGTTTTCAAAAAGATCAAATAAGGGTTAATTATGATATCGGAAACTTGTTTCCAAGAGAAGGAGAAAGTTTTCAAGATTACAATAACCTATACCCAAGCCTAAACGTAAAGTACGCCATTAATGACTTTCATGCCTTTAGACTCGCCATGAGTAGGACTTTAACCCTACCAGAGTTCAAGGAAGTATCACCGTTCGAGTATGTATCACCAACTGGCCAGGTAATACGTGGCAATGTAGATGTAAGGGCCTCAAAGAACTTGAATTACGATCTTAAATGGGAATACTTTCCCTCAACTGCCCAATTGATTTCTGTTGCAGCTTTCTACAAGGATATATCAGACCCAATAAACAAAGTTAGGGACAGGGGTTCGGCAGGTGTGTTTTCATATTTCAACTCCGCAGAAAAAGCCGAGGTTTTTGGGCTTGAAGCCGAAACCAGATTAGATTTGATCAGCCTAGATTACAATGAAGAAGATGGCACTAGGGGTGGAAACAGCCTTAATCTCGTCTTAAACGCAACACGTATGTGGCACTCACAGGATTTAAAGGAAATATTTAATGAGGAAGGTACCTTATTAAGGACTTTCAGGTATAAAGGTATTGAGAAAACCGACTTGCAAGGTGCCTCTGACTGGATTTTCAACTCAAGTCTTAATTTTAATTCCGTTGGCGAAAATCAGTTCTCAGCTTCCCTGAATGCAAACTATGCCTCCGATAAAATATTTGCTTTAGGAGTGCCCACAGACCAATCCAATAGGGACATTTTTTATGACGATGCCATAATTGAAAAAGGATTTGTTGTCCTCAATGCTGTTGTGAGCAAGGTCATCGCAAAAAAATGGAAACTGACCTTAATTGGCAAGAACTTGTTAAATCCTGAAATAAAACAAACACAAAGTATTTTGAAGAATGTTGCTGAACTGGCCTCAGATCCTGCTGCAAAAAGAATAGAGGTAGATGAAACTGTAAGTTCTTATACGACGGGTATTGGCCTAAGCTTAGGCATTAACTATAATTTTTAATTGAATATTACAACCAATAATTTTTAAAATCCTACATTATGAAAACGAAAATTTTTAGATTATCAATCGGTCTTATGGCCATAACAACCTTGTTCCTGGCTAGTTGTAGCAGCGATGACGATGGTGGTACCGATCCGGAACCAGAAGCTACATGCACAGACGGTAAAATGAACGGTGATGAAACCGGAGTAGATTGCGGAGGTTCTTGTACCCCGTGTGAAGACACAAACCTAACTGGTTCGTTGTCAGAAGACAGAACCTTGGATGCCAGTAAATCTTACACTCTTACCACAACTTTCAGTATTGAATCTGGAGCTACATTAACAATTCCCGCAGGTACTAAGATTATTGCCAACTTAGAAAGCGGCGATGAAACCAGTACTTACATTGTTGTTCAAAAAGGTGCTAAAATTGATATTCAAGGTACCGCTGCAAATCCAGTGGAAATGACTTCTGCCAACGAAGCTGCTGGTGACTGGGGTGGTTTGGTTATCGCCGGTAATGCAACAACTACTGAAGGTACTGATGCTACCGCGGAAGTTGGACAGATCATTTATGGTGGAACTGATGATGCCGATAACTCTGGTTCTATCAGCTATTTGATCATTAGATATGCCGGGGCGCAGATCAATCCTGATTCACAGTATAACGGACTTACGCTTTATGCCGTAGGTTCGGGTACAACCATTGACAATGTTGCCATGATCGATGGTAAGGATGATGGTGTCGAGTTCTTTGGTGGAACTGTTTCCGCTTCCAATTTCTACTTGGAAAACAACGAAGATGACGCTGTTGACTGGACAGAAGGTTGGAATGGTACCTTGACCAATGCTTATGTTCTACACACTATCGATGGTTTCTCTACCGCGGTTGAAGCCGACGGTGTTAACGGAAACCCAACTTTGGCCAACTTTACGGCTGTATCAACTACTGGGGGTACTGCATTGCAGTTCAAGAAGACCTCTGGTGCTACAATTACCGGTCTTTCATTGGTAGGTTACAATACTACAGTTGAGATGAAAGACGCTGGCCCTCTTGCAAACGTACAAATTGATGGTGCCGATGCCGATCCTGCGTTGAGCTATATCGCCACCCAAACTGTTGACGTTTCAACTTTTGATTGGGTAAACTCTTCTACAAATTCAAATACATCAGTATTATCGGGTTCTTTGACTAGTGAACTTACGTTAAATTCAAATGTAAAGTACTTCTTGGATCAAACCTTTAGTGTTGAATCCGGTGCTAAGTTGATTATTCCAGCAGGTACTGAAATTGTTGCGGATGTTGAAAGTGGCGATGAAACCAGCACTTACATTGTTGTTCAAAAAGGTGGTGAAATCGATGTACAAGGTACCGCTGCAAGTCCAGTTGTAATGACTTCTGCCAACGAAACTGCTGGTGATTGGGGTGGTTTGGTAATCGCTGGTAACGCAACAACTACTGAAGGTACCGATGCTACTGCCGAAGTAGGTCAAATTCTTTATGGAGGAACTGACGATGCCGATAATTCTGGTTCAATTAGTTATTTGATCATTAGATATGCCGGCGCACAGATCAATCCCGATTCTCAGTATAACGGTCTTACCCTTTATGCTGTTGGTGCTGGTACTACTATTGACAATGTTGCCATGATCGATGGTAAGGATGACGGTGTCGAGTTCTTTGGTGGAACCGTTTCCGCTTCCAATTTCTACTTGGAAAACAATGAAGATGACGCGATAGATTGGACTGAAGGTTGGAGCGGTACCTTGACCAATGCATATGTTTCACATACAAATGCAGGTTTCTCCACTGCCGTGGAAGCGGATGGAATAAACAACAATCCTAAACTTGTAAACCTAACCGCTGTTTCAACACAGGCAGGAACTGCATTACAGTTCAAAAAGACCTCGGGAGCTACAATAACCAATCTTTATCTTGAAGGTTATGCTACTTTGGTAGATATGAAAGACGCTGGTCCTTTGGCGAATGTACAAATTGATGGTGCAGATGCCACTGTTGCAGGTCCTTATAACACAGGAACGATAGTTGAAATTACCATGTTTGATTGGGCTACTGGAAACTAAGCCGCAATTGAATACCACTGAAAGCCATGCCCTGATGCAAGGCTTTCTTTTTTATCCAATATAATTATATATTCAAAGCTTTATCTGACCTTGACATCCTAACATTAATGTCACCTATAAAATAACTTTTGCTTAACGTTCAGTTAATCTTGGATAGTTTTATTTGCCAATAATTTGAGACACATGAGCAAACTAGCTTTTATAGTTGCATTTTTAATCGCTTCCAGCATTTTTGCCCAAGATAGAGGATCTATTAATGGCAAAATATTGGACCTAGAGATGAATAATGAACCCATGTTATATGCAAATGTGCAATTAAAAGACCAGTCCCAAAAAGCCGAAACAAATTTTCATGGTAAGTTTGAGCTCAAGGACATCTTGGTAGGTGAATACACACTTGTAGTAAGCTACGCTGGTTATGATAATTTAGAGATTCCGGTACAAATTGAAAAGAATAAGATTTCAAAAGTCCAATGCGGCCTATCTCATAAAACAATTCTATTAGGCGATTACACGAACATTATGGATAAAACAGAATTATCACTTGCGGCCGCGTCAATGAGTCTAAAGTAAATACCCCTGTAAAATTCTTTTGGTATATCTTAAAAAGGAAACATCCCGCCAATAAGCGGGATGTTTCCTTTTTATAAATTGATATGATCATAGTCAGTTCTTAACCAGTGCTTCTTTTTTTATTCCGTCTACACTTGCTATTCCATCAGCATTATATCTTACTTCTTTCATATCATCTCCTGACCAAAAAACCCATTTTCCAAATTTTCGACCATTTACATAAGATCCTTTGGAAATCTTTTTGCCCTCTTCACTAAAACTTATCCATTCTCCGTGTAATTTTCCATCAAGGTTAAAGGTTCCTGTTTGACTTACATTTCCATTATCGTGAAAATAAGTGGCTTCGATCAACTTAGTTTCCTCATTTAGTCCGAGCCTTTTATCATTTTGGGCATATGTTATGGCTGATACCAATAGTATTGCTAGAAGTAATATCGCATTTTTCATGACCAAAATTTGAATTTTGTTATTCAAATATACATTTTTATTACCTTTTCTTAACGTTAATTTTACATATAAATTATATGGGCCTGTTTATCATATTTTAGTATTTCAACTCTCAAAAGCTTCATGATTACTTAATATTAAGGTTACAATTAGTTTAGCTTAATGTCCGACATTTGTCACGTCTTAAGACAAACAATTAGTATTTTCATATAATTTATTAGTTTTTGTCGACTATATTATCATGAATCCTAAAAACTGCCTTTGGCCAAGGCAGTTTTTTATGCTTTTATCCCACCTTATTATTATTCAAAAGTTAATATTCAAAAACCATTAACTTAGCATTGGTTATTTGCAGCGACAAAAATTAATAACATCATGAAAATCAAACTTCTAACCCTTGGGTTAATTCTTTCAGGAATTCTTACTTCGTTTTCACAAAGAAACAAATGCGCCTAAATTTGGAAAAGGGCTGTTCAACTTAGTTGGCCAGGACAGTACTTGGACCATGAAAAGTGCAACCCGTATGCAATTTCTTTCAGCCAGTACCTAGGATGAAGGTGCTGATGGGGGTTGGGTAGATATTAATTATCTGAGTTTAGAAGAAAAATATGATTCTGTAGTACACTGGAAAGGACGGACATAGTATACCACCCCCGCCGGATTAAAGTGAGCATAGCAATATTTATTGCAAACCCTTTTATAGCACAGTCTGAAACGATTTTTTAAGTGGTTCAAAAAAATCCGTCTTCAGTGGTTCACTTTGACCGTTTTTTGCACTTAAGACCACCTTCTTTGTTGACAGGCATTTAAAATAATAAGATACGTACAATCTAGAATTAAAAAAAATTGATAGGCATGATAAAAGTCATAAGTTACAATTTCTGGTTCTGTCGCATCTGTAAAAATCATTAAGCGATTCTCCTATTTTCCCCAAACCTAAAAATCATTTTCGTCCGATTTTACACTTGTGCCTTTTGATATAATTCCACTTTTGTTTGAAGATTTACATAAAAAAAAAGGAAGTGTTTGCTTCCCTTTTTTTTTATATAAATTGCTTAAGAATTTATTAATAATCAGAAAACTAAAAACTGCATACGTTTTTGCATACGATTTTATAATTATATAGTGGTTGAGCCCAATAAAACTGTTAGTGAAAATCCAAACAAAGAGCTCATAGCCCGAAGGTCGCTGGTTCGAGTCCAGTCCCCGCTACTAAGTAAGATTGCTTTAAAACAGACGGTTTAGTTCACACTAAACCGTTTTTTTTTATGTCTACATTAAATGAATTACTTACATTTGAACACGAAAGTGAACACGTTTTTGAACACGTTTTATTATTGAAGAATCTTTTCTCCGCTCCAAAAATTTACAAAGCCAATGGCGATCTGAACAAACGTTGGTATGTCTATTTTTCATATCGTAACCCCCAAACAGGGAAATTACAACGTATGCAAAATATTTATGGCAAAGCTAATAACTACAAGACCAAAGAAGACCGCATATTTGTATTAACCCTTTACAAAAGGAATTTACTTAAACTATTGAAGGAAGGTTTTAACCCCTTTGAAGATAATACTGAATTGCTCGCTAAAAGAAAAGCCAACAATGCAGTATTGACAAAGCAACAAGAGGGTGAACCGAAAACAGAAGAGAAGGACGTTAATGCACCTAAAATTCGATTAAAAGATGCTTTTGAGTTTGGTTTGAAGCTTAAAGAGAAAATATTAAATAAAACGACCAAAAGAGCTTATGACAACCGAATCAAGAATTTTTTAAAATGGATCGCGGACGAACATCCAGAAATAAAAACCATTGATGAACTAGATAGAAAACTGGTAACGGCATTTTTGAACAATGTTTTAGAAAATACTAGTGCACGCAATAGAAACAATTATAGAGTTGATTTAAGTAGTTTAATACAGGTTTTAGAAGATAACGATATGGTGTCGGTCAATTTTGTAAAAAAAATACCTGTATTAAAAACCATACCCCACAGAAATAAAACATATACTAAAGAAAAACAAGAGGAGATTTACCAATACCTTGATTCGAAGGACCCTTTGTTGCTATTGTTTATCAAGTTTATATCCTTTAATTTTTTAAGACCTATAGAAGTGTGTCGACTAAAAATAGGAGATATAGTGGAAAGGACGGACATAGTATACCACCCCCGCCGGATTAAAGTGAGCATAGCAATATTTATTGCAAACCCTTTTATAGCATAGTCTGAAACGATTTTTTAAGTGGTTCAAAAAATTCCGTTTTCACTGGTATACTTTGACCGTTTTTTGCATTTGGGGTATAAAACTATAGAAGAATCTGAAATCGAAATGTTTAATCAAAAAGTAGCTGCATGACTCTTAACTAAATGTCCACTTTTTTGTTGCAAGTCCAGTATCTACATGTCATATTTATTATTACTAGATAACTAGATCATAATTTTCAATTCAGAGACAATATTTTTGACTCAGAAAACAAAGTACCATCAGTTGATATACCTTCAATAAAGAGCTTAATTTTTTTTAAACCATAATCAGGAATTTTAATTGTGCCCAAACCATCGGGACCGATTTTTAAATTAGGTTCCCAATGAACGGCTCCAAACCTAAGATAGCTTTGGCCGCCAATATTATTATAGGTAGGATTATAATACTCTTCAGGTCTTTCAAAACCATTCTTTAAAATGTAGTTGGCCATGGTTTCTGCAGGAAGGCTATTTTTTGTGATAACTATTATGGGACCAACGGGTTTATCGTAAATAATTCGATCTACCTGAGATAATGACATTTCAAAAAAACCCACATCATTTACTCTATCAATAATTACCGGAACGAACATTTTCCTCTGTTCTCCTCTTTTATAAAAGGCATATATCAATCCGTCTTCTGGATCATAATAAGTGTAAAATCCCAACTTTCTTACAAAGTTTGACAAAGTACCCTTCTCTTCCTCAAATTCGACGAGGCTCATGCCATTGTCAAGTATCGAATATTTTTTGCTTGACTTAGCACTACTAACTGTAACGTTGTCAAGCATAATCAGGTTTTTATTTCTTGGTGAATTTGAATTTATCTCGGTATCTTGAGGTATCCATACTCCTTCATAGATGTTTTGTGTTTTTTGTAAATTCAAGCTGTCATTTTCAATCCCAGAAAACGCGGTGATTTCAATATCCGGTTTTGAGGGTTTCCCTTTTTGATCAAATAACATGACTTGAACGGGAGTATCCTTGAAAACGAGCGCATTTGAAACACTAAATTTTTTATTCCCATCCACTTCAGCGAAGTACTGATTGTTTTTCAATGGCTCAATAAGAAGAATTCTATTTTTATTTTTCATAATGTTCTTCACTGTTCCCTGAATTTGCAGTCCATTCTCTTCTAGGATCTCTTCTGTAGGTTTTGCTGTAAACATATCCTCCCAGTCATATTTGCTCCAACCTTGTATCATAAGGAGGTTGTCAAGTTCAAAACGCCTTGTTCTATCAACATTTTCAAAATAATATGGAAGATCTTCCACCTCAAAATTGTTCATATAGGGTTTGAATAAAAAATCGGTTAGAATGGACCTAAAAAAAGAGTTGGCCTGTGTTTCTGAGGGAAGTATGGAAATACTTAAATTGGTTGGAATTCCTTTCTTTGAATCAAGGTCTACTTGAATGCTTAAAGAATCTTTTAAGTCCTTGTCCTTAACGATGGTAGAATGTATTTTTCCAAGTTTTACTTCATTATGATTGAATAAAAGACGCTCGGCAATGGGATTTAAATTTTCGTCAAATAATGATAATATATTTATGCCCGGTAACAATCTTTCCCTATTGATATTTAAAGTTGCCCGCTCTTCATTCAACTTAAAACTGTTAATGGCCATAAGACCATCGCGGTGCACGGCCAAATAAAAAATTTTGTCCCGTATCTCTGAAAAGGTATTGGTATTGGTATAAAAATCGAGGATTAAATTTTTTTCAATAAGATTGTTCACCGAAAATATTATCCCCTTGGATTCTCCCTTAGGGATTGATTTGGTTACCGTTGTTTCATTGGGTAGTTTAACGACCAATGTGTAATTCGAATCTAATTTATAATCAAAGCTGAATTTTCCAATCCCATAATCATTACTTACAATACCAGTCACAACAGGGGTCCCATCCTTTTTGACAACCTTGGCTTCCACAATGGGAACACCCATACCGTATTGATTTACAACCCTAAAAGCTATAGTGTTTTTGGCCCCCTGAAGTAGATTCCCACCTTCAGGCAATAAATGGATGTTGAATTCATCACTAGAACTAAAATCTGTTGGTTCCTTTGAATCATCGTATATTTTTATTTTTTTTATAAAGGACCCATCCATATACAAATTATTCATTTTACCGGTATGGGCTTTAACATATAAGGTTTCGCCATATTCTGGTTTTATCCCAAAGTTTCCCCTGGCAATTCCATCACTGATCTCAAAAAGAGATTTAATGAGTTGTTTCCCCTCAGAATCATAGAGGCCACAGTATAGGTTTTTGGCTTTTTTGAATGGAAGTCCGTTTTTTGCATTATACAGGTATGCCGTAAACCAAATTTTTTCCCCTTTTAAAAAAGTAGTCTTGTTTAAATGTAGAAAAACACTTTCAGAAGAATAGTTATTATAATTCGAATATTTATTCTGTAGTTCGAGGGAAGTCGTTTTGCTTTGTGAAAACGCTATTTCAAAAAAAAATAATACCAAAATAAACAAATGTTTTCCTTGCATAGTTTGTTTTGAACTTTACCTATATTATCTATTTATGCAATAGCTTCTTTATCTGCAATTGCTTTTTAAGCTATCGTTTATTTGAACTTTTATATCGTTACGGCTAACCTTTCAGTTGCTTCAATCGATTAATTGCATTTTGATTGCCCCCATTAAGTTCCAATGACTTTTCAAAATTCTTAATCGCATTCTTTTTGTCCCCTAAGAATAGATAACCTTCGGCAAGGCTGTCGAATAAATTGGCGGATTCAGGATATAAAATTACAGCAAGCTTAAAAATCGCTATTCCATATTTAGATTTCTTGGGATCCAACACAAGTTGGAGGCCGAGCGTATTCAATTTCCCCTCTTCGAGCTTAAATTGGGGCTCTCTTTTTTTAATCGCTTCATATACCCCTAAAAGGTCTTCATAGGCACTCTTTTGAGCCATTTCATTGAAATCTTCAAAACTCATGGCTTTTTTGAATGGCTTTTTTGATTTTAAGGTAACTAGGCCTGGAGGTACCCCATTTTTTTCCGGTTCTGTTCCTAAGTAATCCAGTGCTTCCTTGTTGCCATTCAGGTATGCATCTAAAAACTTCAAAGTATAGATGGACATCCACTTGTAGGAATCCATTATTTCGGCGTCCGTTTTGTCTTGCCGTAAATCCCGAGGCTGAAATAGGATGCCCAAGGTCGAAAAATAGGAATGGGTCATGTTGTTAAAGCGAAGGCTATATGCTTTGCTTTCTGTTAATTCATCATAAAACTTAAAGTCCTCATTCAAAGAGGGGTCAATTTTGTCTTCTTTTAGTACTTGCTCAGGAATCAGCTTCTGCGCCATATGAATAAAGGGAACATTCACTTTGTCAACGGCAAAGAATGGGGATTTTTGCAATGTTTGGTATTGGTACCTGATGCTGCCGTCAAGACTAACAATCACTTTGATTGCTCGATTCCTAGTCTGGGAAAGGACATTTGATAGCCCTCCAAAACTAAACCCCATTGTGGCAATTGCGTTCTGATCTACATTTTTAAGATTCAGGCTTACCTTGACAAGAAACTCTATGTCTCTTGCCTGGGCTTCCATATCTTTTACGGTACCACCGTTGAAAAGCCTGTTCTCTGCCCCCCTACTGGGGCTGGATATGACAATGAACCCGTGACTTGCCAAAAATTCGCACAGTGCAAAATTCTCTATCGAAGAGGCTTGGTAACTGGGTGCGTATATGATTGTTGGAAAAATTGCCTCAATTGAATTTGCATTTAATTGTGCGCTTACCTCTTCCTTCAAGTGCTTTTGATTGTCTTCGGTATTCGGGTAATAAAACCAGTTCAAAATAAATTCATTGGGCAAGTGCTCCCATTCCTCCTCTTCTTTTAGTATCTCCATGTAATCCAACACAATCATTCGGGTCCCGGAGCTAGCTGCTTTAGTGACCGGATACCAGACACTTATTGGAATTTCACGTAAGATGTTCCTGTTGGTAAAATTCATAGTTCTTTTATAGGTTCTAGTGCTATCTATGGCCAAATAATGTCGAAATCCTACAGCATATTGGCCGTAATCCAAGGATAGTGAATTGACCGAAACCTGGGAATGGCATTCGGCAATGCTAATAATAAAAAATGAAAGGGCTACTAGGAGCTTTTTGCTGTCAAGAAGGTACATGATATAAAAATATCGATTTTATATCAAAGATTGATTTTTAAAGTTTATGACTACAACTTAAATGATTTGCTTTAGCCTATCCTTTATTTGATCTTCTAAGAACTCGACTAAGACTTTTTATAGGAGGTGTTGATGTAAAACAATTTTATTCGGATTCGAGTTTTATATGATTTAAAACTCTTTCATGTATGCGGTGCACTATGAAGTCAGACCAACCTTTCCAGTATATTACAAGATAAATGTCCACTTTGTACCAAGTCGTTCCTTCCAGTACTTTAGTATTCGTTTAGTTTGTTAGTTCGAAGAGATTGTTTCAAAAAATCTCTGAAGGGCAAAAGCAAGAAATAAAGAAATCCTAAAAAAAGGGACATTGCAAAAAACAATTCATTCATGTTTTATCGTTTCAGATATCAGATG
>JAJRRO010000078.1 GCA_024279425.1 Bacteroidota bacterium
AAGAAGTTAAAACAAAGAAAAATGACAAAAAACAGAACACTGGAAGCAAGAAAAAAACAGTTCAGGGAAAATCATTTAACTTCGTGAAAGCACTCTCTTAAATTTTAACCCAAAAAGTTCAGATTTATTTGACGACATACACTTAATAGGTTAAATAGTAAAATACTTAATTAAGCATTTTGAGTTAACAAGCCCCAAACTTTGTACGTAGATCCTATCCATTTTCGGTATTGTTCTCCAACCAAGACAGACAAATATGATAAACTTATAAAATTGCAGAAATAATCTGGTGAGGGAATTTAAACTGAAGATGAATATAAAAAGGAAAAAATACCTTTTAATTGATTTTTTCACCCAATCAAATTGTAAAGCATATTAAATGGTTCCTTTCTATCGTTTATTTGAACTTTAGAGATACAGGCTAGTGTTTTTCAAAGAACAGGCGTCGCGATTTTTAAAGAACCACTTTCAATGGGTAAAGCTACCTTATTTGAAAAGATTTATCCAATTCCCTAGGATACCTATCGGCTTGTTTTTTCCACCAAGCATCAAGTTCGGCCATTAGTTTCCCCTGAACTTCTGCATAGGCCGTATCGCCAAATACGTTATGGGTTTCAAGGGGATCCTTGTCAAAATCGTACAGCTCGTATATGGCCTTATTGTTCGATATTGCTTTACGGATTATTTTCAAAGGGCCCGAGCGTAACATACATAGATTTTTTTCAGGATCTTCCCCAATAATGGAGTACACTTTGTTTTCCCATTCGAAAGCGGTATTTTCTTCCTGAATTATCGGGAGGAGGCTTCTGGATTCCATTTCGGGAAGGTTTACCCAATCTTTATCCCCGGCAATATCCAAGAGCGTACCATATACATCAAGGGAATTGACCAATTCATCCCGTATCCCTTTCCTCCCATATCCTGCTATAGGCTTAATGATCAAGGGTATTTTGGCACTTACATCGTACATTTCGCCTTTGAAAAATGTGCCATAAGCGGTATTAAAGTCACCATGATCTGCTAAAAACACAATCCAAGTGTTTTCCCATATCCCCTTTTCTTTCAATTGATCGAACATTTTTCCTAAATAGTGGTCTATCATTGTTATTTGACCGTAATAGGCAGCTAGCACCTCTTTGTATTTGCGTTCGTCCCAAGAAGCGCGTAATTGTTTTGATAATTTACCAAAGGGGCTCATTTTAAATATGGGACTATTTTCCATGTCGTTATAGAATCTTGGACCAAGCGCCATATCATCTGGATCGTACATTGCATCCCATGGCGGAGGGGCCAAATAGGGTTGATGCGGACCAAAAAAAGAAGTAAACAAAAAAAACGGTTCTTCTGGATTACTATTTTCGATAAAGTTCATTGATTCTTGCGCGGTCCAGGGAATATCATGCTGCTCTTTTGTCCTCCAACCACTTCCCATGATAAATTTGTATATGCTGTCCGGATAATAGTTTTCATCTCTATCAAAAATTCCCACGATGTCTTTTTCGTCATGCTCAAAATGAGTTTCACTCAACCATTTAACATAATCCGAGTTTTTATCATCATCGGCGTAGACGGAGTAAGGAGCGTCGTTGAGTGCTTTAAAATCAAATCCAAATTTATTATCTGCAGGGACAAAGTGAAGCTTTCCGACCAAACCGGTAACATAGCCTTGTGATTTGAGTCGCTCCGTAAGGAGGTACTTATCAATACCAGTTGTGCCGGCCACCTTTTCTTTAAATGGCACCCAATTGGTCACCATACCGTTTCCGGGTGGGAATATTCCGGTTTTTACAGATGCTCTGGATGGAGCACATACGGGAGACGGGCAATACGTATTTTTGAAGAGCAAACCCTCCTGCAACAAAGCATCTATATTAGGGGTCTTGACAATCGTATCCCCCATTGCACCAAATCTGTCAAAGCGCATTTGGTCGACCATTACCATAATGATATTCGGCTTTATTTCCACTTTTTCGCTCTGTTGCACCGCTTCCTTACAAGAAAAAAACATTCCTAAAACAACTATGGTCCATCCTAATTTTATTTTGTTCATTTTAAGTCGGTTAATATTTTTTGATTTCGTTTTGGTAGGCAAATATGTAGCCTTCCCCTTTTTCCGTTGTTTTTATCCGGATATGTTATTATCGTTTATTTGAACTTTTAATGGATTTGGGCATACACCATTTTAATGCCCATCAACTTATTATTTCCGCAAAGGGATTAATTTTTTTATAGTTATAGCTACTGAATCAATTTTACCACGTGAATAGTAAACAGGGAAATATTCATCTTTCGCCCAAGGCTCAAACAAATTGTTGTAAAACGGACTATCAGGATTACCAGATTGTCCAGGGCCGTTGGAGCCTACTGCAGCATCCCAATCGCCAGTATTCACAATCATACGAAAAGAAGCACCACTGCTTTGTTTTAAATTACCACCAGTTGAACCAGGAGTATAGGCATTGCCTCCCCTTGGCAATGGTCCAAGATCCAGTAGATCTCTTGTCTTATCATTTACAACGTCACTCAAAGCATGTTGCATATAAGTGTGTTTGTTCTTTTTTTGCCCATATTGCCATAAGTTCATATCTGATCCGAGGCTTTTTTCTAAGTCGTCCACGCCATTGCTAAAAGCATCACTCAAAAATTTATTCCTGCCTAAAATAGGGTTTACTCCAAACCTTGCATCAGGTGCTTTAATCCACGCCATAATTCGCGCCATCTGAATTCCGGGAACTATGCCCTTTCCTTCAGCTGGAATAAACCGTTCATTCGCCATTCTTTTAATTTGGTTTTCCCAAGCTACATATATGGAGGCGGAAATTGAATTGGGCTCGAGCCTATAATCCCAGTCGCTCATTTTTTTTTGGCCTCAGCAGCTTTATCCATAAAAGCAATGCCTTTTAACATAGGTGCTAATATGCTAGCAGGAATTGATAGATAATCGGTCTGAAGCGCCTTCATATCTTCCATGGTCATGTTTTTATTTGCCCCTAACACTTCATTTACACGGTCACCACGGTAGGGGTCTGACCATGAGAAGCCAATTGCATCCCAATGGGTGAAGTCATCTGGGGTTACATTCTGGTTGGCCGTAGCTAAGAAGCCTTCTTCAGGATTAAAACCATTTGGTTTTTCTACAATTGGCAAATAGCCATCCCACTCATAACGCCCATCACCAGGTATAGGGACAAGGCCGCTAAAATTTTTGCGAATTGGGGCAATGCCAACAGCCTGCCACCCTATATTTCCTTTTTTATCTGCCCATATCATGTTTTCACCAGGGATATGGCTATAATTACATGCCTCTCTAAACTCCTCCCAAGATTTTGCCTGATCCATGCGTAAAGATGCCAAATATGGAGAGCCGCCAGGTTCTAACCAAGCACAACGTACAGCATAGGCCACATTATTTTCAGTATCGATATAGGTGACGGGGCCATGTTTCGTATAAGACAGTTTTACGATACTATCATTTCTACTCTTTATTTTTATAGTTTCAGAAATATGTATCATATCCTCCCAATTGCCCTTATACTTGTATTGGTTTGGATTTTGTGGATTTAGTTCATACACATACAAATCTTCGCCATCGGTTCTAAAAACGGTTAAGCCCCAAGAACCATATTCATTATGGCCAATAGAAATACCCGGTATTTCTGGTTCACCGCCGCCAATAACATTCCACCCTGGTGCTACTAAATGGTTCATGTAACGTAATGATGGTATGGTAATGGTTCTATGTGGGTCGTTGGCCATATAGGTGTTGCCATCTGCCATACGACTGCCCTTAACTACCCAATTATTACTACCAATGGCCAAAGAATCATTTTTGCCTTCGTAAAGTGATAATACCGCTTCCTCTTCTTTGGTATTTTGATAAGCAGGAACGATGTCATTTTTTAGGAATTTCACAGGTTTGCGATAGACATTGTATAGTGCTAAAATATCATCCGATAGCAAATCTGTATTTATAATAGGGTCAATTGTTAAATTGGGCTCCTTTGGATGAAACCAATATAAATCTTTAACCATTTCTTTGCCCAATTTTGTTACCGCACGTCCTATTTGCAATTCTTGACCAATATTTCCTAACAAACCTTGATGTCTTGAAATAACTATCTCTGGAGTCCATTTTTGTGGTTGTGTGTCCAGAATTTTAAACTCGATTGGTAACTTTTCTGGGGTTTTTAGAATAGCTTCGATGTAGGCGTTTACTCCATCGGTATAAGCTGTAATAATTTCAACGCCATCGTCATGGTAATGATTCATCTCTGTGGTCATATCACCTCTAAATTTAAACAGACGCGTACCTATATCTCGGTTCAATTCTCGTTCTCCAAGAATTTCAGCTACAGTACCCGTGGCTTGCCTACGCCAAATCTCAAACTGAAAAAGCCGGTCTGCCGCTGCCGCATAACCTTGTGCATAAAAGAGGTCGTGTTGGTTTTTAGCATAGATATGATTAATACCCCATTTATCTCTAACAACCTCAACAGGTTCTTCAAGTCCGTCTACGAGAAGTTCATCTACGGGGATAGTTTTAGAATCGTTACAGGAAAAGAAGAGTACAACTACAAATAGTTTTAAAATTTGTCTCATTCTATATGTTTTTCTTTGGTTTATTTGTTGTTCATTCAAATATTACGGTTTACTTATCGCTTTTTTGAACTTTCCCTAAGATATCAAATCTTCCTTTAGTACGGATCATTAATGTAGAATCGTAGTTTTTCAAAATTAGAGGTAATCACATATACACAACCTTTTTGATTGGCTTTATAATCAAAGGCCTGTCTTCGAATACTCTCTAAATCTTTAGCTTTTGTGCCCTTAAGTTCGATAACCCCAATGGCATTTTCTTCTTTTAAAATAGCGCCATCCGCTTTTCGATTGTTTTTTTGGTTTTTGAATTCCGTTGTGAGGTCAAAATCAGGATTGGGATTTAGGGTATAATCAAAAATGTTTACAAAAAGTTCATGTAAGAACGTGGCCTGAAATTGTTCTTCTTTGGAGTTTCTAATATTCTCTTGTATGGTGGTATTTAGAAAATAACTCATGTATTTCGAATAACTCTTGGTTACCGTTTTTTCATCTAATTGGTTAAGATAGTTTTTAAGTACGGAGGTCTGGAATAAGGACATTAATGGGTATTACTTTTCTAAATTTAAAAGTAGGAAATATACCCCTAAATTGGGGTTCTGTCGCATCTGTTCAAGATAAGTATAAAAGTTTGATTTGGACCTTGTTTCATGATGCCAATGGGATAAAGGATCTGTACGTTGAACTTTTAGGGTCCAACAGTTGATCTTTCTTTAACATTCTTACTATTTCTATT
>JAJRRO010000005.1 GCA_024279425.1 Bacteroidota bacterium
CTTTTACTTCAGGTGTTTGACTGCTTTCAATACGTCTACATTCAAATTGCCAATAACCCAAGCCAATGTTTTTTCTATAGCCTAAAACAATAGGAAATTTTTGACCATTCATATCTAGCTTTAATATATCATCATTTTGATATTGGAAAGATTCTAATATTATAAAGCTCTTTTCTTCGTTTCCATTTTTTGTTCCATAAAGTAAAGCTTTATGCGGATCCTTATCTTGGTTGATATCAATATTCTGGTAACTAACGGCATAAGACTGAGTCGTTAATGTGGTTAATTCAAAAATAATATGACCATTCTGTTTGGGCATAGTTATTTTTATAACGACACCGAGTGATCGTTTCGATTCTTTTTCATTTGTTTGCCTGAAACTGACAAGACTTCCTATAGAGAGAACGCCTTCCTTTTCGAATTTGCAAGACAACTCTCTATCAGAAAAAGATTCTGCCCGTATCTCAAAATCGGGTTCCACATTAACATTCAGTGGGTCCTGTAATGCGTGGGTTGCATCCAAACCAACAGCTATATAGCGATCCAAACGATCAGAAAAAAAAGTATTTCCTTTTAACTCAATGCCTTTCCATGATTTTACCAAATAATTGAACAATTTAACCGGCAGTTTTTTGGATGTGTTATTGACCATTTGCATGGAACTAAATCTTGCTTCTTGCTGACTACAAAACTTATCTGATGATTGTAATGCTTTATTAAGCTTAAGAAAATCAAGATACAGGGCTGAAGAATCCAGAGTACTTTCCTGATGATTAAAATAGGGTTGAACATCTTCATCCATTAAGATTACACATTGTGTACTCTGTCGAGCGACCATCTGGTTTTCTATTTTGACAAGAGCACTTATTTTTCCAATAAAATGATAAACTTGCTGCACTTCTTTTTGCATCAGTCCTGATGGGTCGCTTAGGCTTAATAACAGTATTTGTTTATAAGCTTCTTCTGCTGTTGTTATTTTGGTATTGCCATGATATTCATCGCTGACTTTAGCGTTGTTCTTTTTAATTTTTACACTTAATTTGTAGAGAGAATGTAAATCAATCCATACCCAATCAGGTATGGGAGCAAACATTATATAGTGAGTAACAATAATACTACTCAAGCCTTTAATTGTACGTTGAATTGCCAGAGCTACATTTTTCCCCTGGAACCAGTTTGTGTGTTTCCCGGTTAATTCACGTAATACCATCCAATAGGCTATGGTGAAGTTCTTTTCAATAGCTACAATTAAATCTAGGATTTTTCGCTCACTATCACCTTTTGGAAAACCGGAATTAATCAGGCGGGAACGTAAATAATCTTCAATAGATAAAAAATGAGGCTCCAGTATCTCTAAAACTTCGAGTCTTTTTTGAGCGGGCATTTCTACGCCAATAAATTCCGCGATATAGTCATAGAGCAAGCGAGTTGATAGGCTAAGGTTAGCAGAAGGTAATTCTGAAACCCATTGTGTAACCACTGTTTTTTCGTAAGATGCCGATAAATATGGCTTATTTTGTTGTTCTGGAATGACTAGAAAAAAAGAGTTCTTCACAAACGTCCTGATAATTGACTACATTTTGTATATAGGGTGTCTGTAATAATTCAAATTTTTGTTTGAGTTCAAGGCGGATGACTTTTGAGAACCGCAGTGTATATAGAACACATGAGGGTTGCAGAAAATCACCCAACGTAGAAATCGGACAAAAAGGCCATTATTAGAGATGCTCTATACTTTCTACTTGAGCACATAGTGCATAGATTAAGTTTAGACTATAGTAGTTTAATTTACCTGTGTATTTCAACTGTTTGCATTACCTTCCTCCTTTTTTCATCATCATTCCTTTCGAGGGGTTGTAAGCAATGACCGCTACGCTCATAAATATAATAAATGCACATAAGGTATAGATGAAAGCAGATTCATTAAATTGTCCGTATAAAGAAAACCTTATTAACTCAACCGCTTGAGAAAAAGGGTTATAAAGTGCCAGGTTATGTAATAACAGACTGGATTCTTTCATTTTCCATAAGGGATAGAGAGCAGTGGACATAAAAAACATAGGGAAAATAACAAAATTCATGACTCCGGCAAAATTTTCCAATTGTTTAATAAATGAGGATAATAATAAACCTAGAGCACCTAGCATCATACCCGAAAGTAGTAGTGCAGGAAAAATAGTTAAATAGCCTTGCCAAGGAGCTTCAATTTCATAACACCAGGCAATAGCTAGAAACACGTAGGCTTGTAAAATGGACACTGAGACTCCCGCTATTAATTTACTCATTAACAAAAACCAGCGGGGTAAAGGACAAACCATTAATATACGCATACTCCCCATTTCTCGGTCATAAACCATAGACAATGAACTTTGCATTCCATTAAATAGTTGAATCATGCCTATTAAGCCTGGGGTAATATAAACTTCGTAAAGGATATACGTTTCATAAGGAGGGCTAATTGCC
>JAJRRO010000079.1 GCA_024279425.1 Bacteroidota bacterium
TGTAGTGAGAAAGATAAACCCCAAGGGCACCACTCAATAAATAATTGCCATCGTGCGTCAAGGTTAAGTCTCGGGGATTGCCATAATAGGTATGTCCAGGATATAAGTATCTACGCCAGACCTCTTGACGATTACTATCGAGTTTGACCACGATGGGTGTACGGATATAATCATTTATACTCCATTGTACTTCTGCTCCTCCATAGATAAAACCGCCGTCTTCGGTCGGTAAAACCGTATAGACAATTTCTTTCTCCACTTGATCGCCATCCCAATTCCACTTCCATTTGACTTCGCCTAAAGTGTCAATCGCCGTCATAACAGGATGCATGAAAAAGTGTCTTCGTTCGCATCAATATTGTCTTGGGTAATAAAGCCAAAGAGTAAAATCGTATTCTCATCCAATTGGACCATCTCTTTTCCATATTCCCTAGAGTGTGGATTAAAATATGATTTTCTCCAGAGTTCATTACCCTCCTTGTCTGTACGAAGGACAAACCAATTGGTGTCATTGACTAAAGGTAGTTGATGTCCACCAAAAAGAAAATAACCATTAGCATCTTCTAGGAGGCTTTGATTTATAGTGCTGGCATAAGTAGGAAAGGAATAAAATTGTAGAAACTCTCTATTTAGATCATGATCCAATTTCAATAAGTAGTTTTGCTCTAGGGTCGCCGTACTGTCCTCATTAAACCTAAAAGTAGAGCCTTGTACGAGGTAGCCACCCTCTTGGGTGCAGACTAATTTCCCGACGCTAGAAGAAAGCAACATTACTGCCGAATCACTCTGAACGGAATAATTTAACAGATTGCCTAAACTGTCCATTTTGCCAAAAAATAAACCCGCATATATCGGAGTTCCATATTGATGCCCTCCATAAAAAATAATCGTATCGCCTTGTACTTGCAAGTCCAATAACCAATTGATATGCTCAGTCGAGTCTGGTTTTAATTCCGTATAAAATCCATTTTGTGCAAACACCAATTGTGGAAGAAAAAAGAATAAGAATAGTATTTTTTTCATGACATTTTATTTAAAAGGCGCGCCAAGTGGCGCGCCTTCCTGATTATTTATTTAAAATTAATTGCCCTTGATCCAATTCTTTCGTTTTGGAGTGGAGGTGGTAGTATAGGATGCCAGACTGAAAACTTTCTAAAGAAATTTTCTTTTGAGAAATGCCTCTAGTATCTGTGATAACCGTCAATAGGCTACCCATTCTATCATATAGTTCTATTCTGACGGCTTGCCCATTTAAGTTAAATGCACTCCAATCAAAAACAACATAACTGTCCGTTGGGTTTGGAGATACGGACATTCTAAGCCTTTGGCCAGATGCTCCCTGGCGACTTACATTGTCAGTTCTGAATTCTATCTCCGGGACAATGGGGAGATATTTTTCTCCATATAGGCTTAGGATGTTTTTGGCATAGACATCTATGCCAAATGCTTCAAGGTCTGGTAAATGACCCGACGAAGCTGGATTAGGAATGCCAGAAATGGGTACTGAATATATTTCTACTTCATCAAAACTTCCGTTGTCGAAATAAGGCGCTGTTTGCGCCATGAGCACCCCTCCCCACAAGGAAAAGAGGGCAAGAAAGAAAATCTGTTTCATGATAAATTGATTGATTTTGTTAAAAAATAAAATTATAAATTATTTTCATCTAGTCCCTAAAAACAACCTGTACATCCCTATAACGCAGCTGATGATTAATTCGTCCTACTAACCTGAGTTCGATTAAAGATTTGAGATTCAGTTTCTTTAAAATTTTTCATTTTATTCACTACTTCTTTTTGTGTTCAAAGCATTTGTAATTCAATTTTTTGAAGGCATAGCGGGCTATGGCAAAGAA
>JAJRRO010000080.1 GCA_024279425.1 Bacteroidota bacterium
ACCTACTTCTGTGGAGACTTCACCTAAGACCATCTCTGCACCAAAACTAGCATTACTCAAGCAATATGGCACCACGAGGATTAGTATTGGAGTACAAAGTTTTATCTTGGAAGAAACCAAAGCACTAGGCCGTCCACAAAACCCAAAAGATGTATTGCGCTCTTTGCAACTCATCAAAGACGCTGGAATTTCTGAAATGAATATTGATTTAATTTATGGCATGGCAGCCCAAACCAATCAATCCTTTCAATACTCCTTAGATCAATCTATGTCTTTCCAACCCACTGAAATATTTCTATACCCCTTGTATGTTCGTCCGCTCACAGGTTTAGGACGCAAGGATAAATCATGGAATGACCACCGCCTAGACTTGTATCGTTTTGGAAGAGATTACTTAGAGGCGAATGGTTATGAGCAAATAAGTATGCGTATTTTTCGCCGTAAGGCAGCCATACAAGTAGAAATACCACCCTATAATGGACCTAAAGATGGGATGGTAAGTTTGGGTGTAGGGGCGAGATCCTACACAAAAGAATTTCACTATAGTTCTGAATACGCAGTTGGAAAAAATGGAGTAAAAGATATTATTCATGCCTACAACAATCAATCATCTGAACAATTTTCAAAAATAAAATACGGTGCTTATTTGAGTACTGAAGAGCAAAAAAGGCGTTTTATTATTAAATCATTATTAGAAGGTCAGTACTTAGATTTCGGTGTATATCACCAATATTTTGGAACGATGCCATTATCGGATTTTGCTCAGTTGCAAGAATTATATTCGATGAATCTCGTTCAATCTAAAACTAACATCCTCCAACTCAATAAAAAGGGATTAGAATTATCTGATGTAATCGGACCCTGGTTATACTCTAATCAGGTTAATGAAATGATGCAAAAATACAACTTGATATGAAGTGGCACATACTATATCGTGGTCCTTTGTCTAGTTGTAATTATGATTGCTCCTATTGCCCTTTCGGAAAAACTAAGAACACAAAAGCCGAACTAGCAGAGGATGCCAAAAAACTAACTCGTTTTATACATTGGGTAAAATCCCGGAAAGAAGAAATTGAAATTTTATTTGCTCCATGGGGAGAAGCCCTAATTAAAGGATACTATCAAAAAGCGATGACGACTTTAAGTCATTTTCCGAATGTAAAAAAAGTAACCATTCAGACCAATCTGACCTGCAACACCTCCTGGATGAATCAAGTTAATAAAGAAAGCTTTTCGCTTTGGACTACTTTCCATCCTAGCCAAACAAGCCTAGATAAGTTTACTAAAAAAAGTCAGCAATTAGATGCGCTTGGCATTCGCTATACGGTTGGATTTGTTGCACTTAAAGAAGACCTAAAGCTGTTAGAAGCACTACGAGCAGCTATTAACCCAAAGGTTTATGTCTGGGCAAATGCTTATAAAAGAATTAAAAACTATTATACGCAAAAAGAAATCAAAAAAATCGTAGCTATTGATCCTCTATTTAATATTAACAATCAAGTATATGACTCATTAGGTAAATCATGTCAAGCAGGTCATACTTCTTTTTCCGTAGATGGGGACGGCAACATCACTCGATGTAACTTCATTAAAGATTATGTCGCTAATATTTATGAGGATAGTTTTGCGGAACAATTGAAGCCTAGACCTTGTTCGAATGCGACCTGCCGATGCTACATTGGATATATACATTTAGACGCGTTAAAGCTTGAAGAATCCTATAATGGATTGTGGGAGCGTATGCCCCGATTACTTCAAAAAAATATTTAAATCTTTTACCCTAAATAGGATCAAAGCCTTTCTTTAATCACAATTACTAAAGCTTTATCCAAAGTAGATGCTTTTGCCAGCCATCTTTTTTAAAGACTAAATGATAACTCCCTTTGGAAAGAGAATTGATCACGAATTTTGAATTTGTATGAACGACCCGTTCGCTCACAAGCCTTCCCAATAAATCATATACCTTCAGCTGGATATTCGAAACCGCTTGGTCAGACTGAAGGAATATATCTCCAAAACTTGGATTAGGAAAAACAGTTAGTAAAGGACTATCAATAGATATTGTATTTACGATAAGCGCAACATTCCATTCTACTATTTTATCACAACCATCATCAGTATTTATATACTCTAATAAGGTCGTATCTGAATATACATCTTGACCAAAAAGCATATCTCCATAATTCATAATTGTATCTTTATGAATAGTTTCGACACTTTCAAATGGGGCAACATCTAACACAGCCGTAACAGGAGTAAAGAAATGATCTAAGAATTGAATTGTATCCTGACTAGCAAAAAACAAAGTGGTATCTCCTAAATTAAGTCCTTCTTCAGGACAAAAATCTGTCTGAATAAAGAGTGTATCCTCTATGGGCGTGCTATATGCATATTTTATTCCTTGGGCATGATATCTATCGCATATATATAGTGCTCCGTCTTTTAATAAATAATCCGTAGCCCCAGGAAAAAAATCACTTAAATAGTCCTCCCTAACCTGAAATTCTTCTGGCAGGACAACTTTTCGTGATTCATTTGAAGTAAGATTCGTAACATAAAAGTTAAAAAGAGAATCTCCTTCTACTTCTCGTATAAAAACCAAAAACTTATCAAATCGAATATCCGTTTTCGGGTAAGTTTCGTACTTAAACTGATGTACATTCCAATTCATATTTTTTTTATCCCAAGAATAATAAGCATCACTACTAATTAAAAATACTTTATTATCATATTCATAAATTGTATCGACTTGAGCGTCAATAGAAACATCTACCCAAGTCTGACCAATATCGTCTGAAACATAAACCAGTTGCTCCTCTTGATCCCAAATAAACCATTGACTCTTATTCGTCACGATTGTAGTAATCGGTATTGGGGCAACAATGATTTGCCAATTTTTCCCTAGATTATTTGAGTTAAAAATAAAATTTGTACCATTCTCCTCCCCGTAATACAACATTCTATCATTTGTACTCATCATTTTTCCTTCCGGAAAAGAATATAGTTCTGGCCAGTAGCTAGCATCAACATTAAAGTTAACTTGATAGATATTATTCCATCTTAGAGCAAAATCCAATCCCTTATGATTGAAATACTTATCGCTATAATATCTTTTATCTCCCACAAATTTATTTGGTGAAATTATCTTCTGGTCAGGGCCATTATATTGAGAAGCAAAATAAATCCCATAATCATCTTTCAAAAAATTATAGACAGAAACTGGAGGAGTTGGGAAAACACACTCTGTCCAGGTTGCCCCTTCATCAAAAGAAATCAATATCTGACCATTTAGGAAAGAGATAATCCATGCATCATCTTCAATATAAAAACTATTAAGGACCTTTCTTCCATTTAGAATGTCCGGTAGAAGTGACAGCGTATTGTAGGCATCATCATGCTTAGCTATTAAATAATTATCCTGAACAAAGCAAGTAGGAATAGTATCGGCAGTAAAGTTCGAATCGCAGGAAATACTTACCCAAGTAGTCATATCATTTGTTATAGATTGCTCACAAAAATTACCAACGCCACTTGGAGAATAGTATTTATGCACCATTTTGAACTCATCATAATCATTACTAATGGCTAAATATTTTGCTTCATTCCAGCCACTTGTGAATGTACTTTCAGTAGTAACTAGAACCATATCATGCAAATCACAATCCCATTTATATATACTAGTTGATGGTCCCAAAGTCCTTATTGACATTATGCCTAATGAATTCATATATACTTTTCCGCCATTATAGACCGCTACAGGCCCTTTAGATCCGTATATACTATTCCATGTTTTTCCTGTATCAAGGCTATTCCAAAGGTTGCCCTTTCCTACTGAATATGTCCCTACATACTCTAATGCATATAACTCTCCACAATGCCATGCAACAGTCGTTAAAGGTACGTGTGGAGAAAGAACGGGCTGCCAATCCGAAAAGGTTTGCCCCAGACAGGATAAAGAAAATAACAAAAACAATAAAGTGATATTTTTCATAATTAGGATTTTTACTTTGTTAAAACGATCTTTTTTCTAACCACTTCTCCAT
>JAJRRO010000081.1 GCA_024279425.1 Bacteroidota bacterium
CGGGTGACTTTCCTATCATATTCTGCAAGGTTTTTACCTGAAGTTAACCATTTCCTTGCAATCAAAACCTCTGAAAACCATCTTTGTTTTAACAATAATGACTGGTTGACAGTATTTTACGGAATTGATAAGGAGCGACTAAATAAACATATAGGTAAAGTTTTTCGGTATCCGGAAATTGCCAAAAAAATGGGTATTGAGGGGAAGGTCTACACTCAATTTACTATACAGAAAGATGGAAATATCTGGAATATCTTGCTTAGGGGGCCAGATAAGACTCTAGAAAAAGAAGCTGAACGTATCATCCGTAAATTGCCAAAAATGAGACCAGGAAAACAAAGAGAAAGAAATGTAAAGGTAGCCTTCACTATCCCCATTACTTTCAAACTGCAATAATTTCAAAGCCTATTGCAAACAAAAAACCATCCCGCTATCCGAGGGATGGTTTTTTGTTTTATACATACTTGTAAAATAAATTACTTTCGAATATCTATTTTTTCAATAGTAATCTCAGTTTCATTGCCATCAGTCTTAACGGTAGCATCTTCAAAAGCTTTTAATTGAGCTTCTACCTCAGCTTGGGTTCCTTTAAAAGTTTTTTCTTCAGAAACTTTTTCACCATTGACCACGGTAGTATATAAGACGGTAGCTTTAGCCATGCCATCATTATTTTCAACGTTCATCGTAATCTCCTTAGAAATTTCCTCTGTAGTTGTATTTGCCATACCACTTTCTACAGTCAAAGCGATACTTGGTGCAATTACCAAAGCTACAACCGACATTAATTTTAAGAGAATGTTCAAAGAAGGCCCAGAAGTATCTTTAAATGGATCACCAACGGTATCTCCAACAACGGCAGCTTTGTGAACATCTGTTCCTTTACGACCATCTTCTTCAATTGTTTTCTTGGCGTTGTCCCAAGCACCACCTGCATTGGATTGGAAAATTGCCATTAGCACCCCACAAGTGGTAACACCCGCAAGAAGTCCACCCAGCATTTCCGCACCTCCAATAAAACCAACGGCAACAGGAACTACGATTGCCAATAATCCCGGCAATACCATTTCTTTTATAGATGCTTTTGTTGAAATGTCAATACACTTGCCATAATCTGCAACTCCATCGGCCTCATCAAATATTTTTCTATCTTCCTCAGAAGCTTTGGACATATCGGAATCATATTTTCTCATGATTTCCAAAGCAGCCTTTAATTGAGGTATCTCTCTAAACTGACGACGAACTTCTTCGATCATTGCCATGGCCGCACGCCCTACTGCATTCATGGACAAAGCCGAGAATACAAAAGGCAACATACCGCCCACTAACAATCCTGCCATAATTTTTGGCTGGGACACATCAATCGCAGTTACATTCGCAGTCTTCATAAAAGCAGCAAATAATGCTAACGCTGTTAACGCTGCTGACGCAATGGCGAATCCTTTACCAACAGCTGCAGTTGTATTACCAACAGCATCTAATTTATCAGTACGTTCACGCACTTCTTTAGGTAATTCTGCCATTTCAGCAATACCACCAGCATTATCACAAATTGGTCCATAAGCATCGATAGCTAATTGAATTCCTGTATTTGCTAACATACCTACAGCAGCAATAGCAATACCATATAGTCCAGCAAAATGATGAGATACTATAATAGCTGTAGCAATTATTAAAATTGGAAACATTGTTGACATCATACCAACACCTAAACCAGCAATAAGGTTTGTTGCCGCTCCTGTTTCAGATTGTTTAACAATAGACATTACAGGCTTCTTTCCTGTTGCTGTATAATATTCAGTTATTTTACCAACTGCTAACCCAGCTGCTAATCCCGTAATGGTTGCCCAAAAAACTCCCATTGCAGTATATTCTATTCCATCAACTGTGAAAATTTCTGGCATTAATTCTTGTATAATAAAATAAGATGCAATAACCATTAATATCGCTGAACCAAATTCTGCAATATTTAATGCAGTTTGAGGGTTTCCACCATCTTTTACACGAACAAAGAAAGTACCTAAAATAGACATTACAATTCCAACAGCAGCTAAAACCAATGGTAAATACACAGCTCCTAAACCATCAAAATTTGGTGTTAAGATAAAAGCTCCTAAAACCATAGTACCAATAATTGAACCTACATAAGATTCAAATAAATCGGCTCCCATTCCTGCAACATCTCCAACATTATCACCAACATTATCGGCAATAGTCGCTGGGTTTAAAGGATGATCTTCTGGAATACCAGCTTCTACTTTCCCTACAAGGTCAGCACCAACATCGGCAGCCTTGGTATAAATACCACCACCAACACGTGCAAATAATGCTATAGATGATGCTCCTAATGAGAATCCTGAAAGCACATTTAATACCATTGCTAGATTATCTGCTCCGGGCCACATTACTTGGTACAACATAAATAAGCCGCTCAATCCTAAAACACCTAGACCAACAACGCCCAATCCCATTACCGCACCACCGGCAAAAGCAACTTCCAATGCTCTTCCCAAGGAGGTTCTTGCTGCCTGGGTAGTTCTTACATTTGCTTTGGTTGCAACTTTCATTCCTATAAAACCTGCTAATGCTGAACAGATAGCACCTATTACAAATGATACGGCTACCATTCCATTAGATCCTACCTCAATATCACCCTTGAAATATAATAAGATTGCCACCACCAATACAAAAATTGCAAGAACCTTGTACTCCGCCTTTAGAAAGGACATGGCACCGTCGGCAATGTTCTTAGCAATTCTGGCCATTTTGGCATCGCCAACTTCCTGCTTGGAAACCCACATGTTCTTCACAAATACAAACAGTAGAGCCACGACTCCAAATACTGGTAATAATTGAATTATTAATTCCATTTCGTTTAGTTGTTTTAATTTTTTTTTAACGGCTGCTAAAGTAGTAAAAACCAATTGATAATAAAAGGCTACTTTCCAATATTGAAAAGCGGCCTTTTTTGTTGGTAGGTAATACTTATATGGTAAAAGTTCTTTTTTTCTTGTGTTCGCTATTCTCATAACGCTCTACACATTTATGGTAAATTTCCAATGCTTCCTTAGCATCTCCCCATCCACCTACATCAACTTTTTTCTTTTCCAGGTCTTTATATACCTGAAAGAAATGTTCAATTTCTTTTAATCTATGTGGGTTTATATCACTTATATCATTTCGCCCACTCCAAATTGGGTCGGATATAGGTACACAAATGATTTTTTCATCAGGACCTTTTTCGTCAGCCATAGGAAAAACCCCAATAGGCTTAACCTCAACCACAACCATAGGAAAAGTGGGTTCTGTACACAATATCAGAACATCCAAAGGATCTTTATCTAAAGCCAAGGTCTCAGGAATAAACCCATAATCGCCTGGATACATCATAGATGAAAACAAAGTTCTGTCAAAACGGATTTTATGTAATGTAAAATCGTATTCATACTTATTACGACTTCCTTTAGGTATTTCAATTAATACGTCAAATGTGGTATTGTTTTTTCCATTCATATTATTATTTTTATTGGCCTCCTAAGATACCTGAAAAGATTGGATTCACTCCTTTTAGGCAATTACATACTTGTTTAAAAATAGAAACCAAAAGAACCCGTTACACCAAAAGGTCTTGCATTTGGATTGTCCAAATAGTTGCCCCTAAAATTAAAATCTACTCTAAAGAATTTGAATATATTGCCAACACCAACTGAATATTCCCAATAAATCTGCTCGTTCGGGGCTTGCAATGGAATATTCGTAGGACTACTTAAGGCAATATTCTCTGGTGAAAGTTCTCCCCACACTCCACGAAGGCCAATAAATTCCCTAAGGTTCCATTTTCGAATTAAAGGGATTCTTGAAAACAACCTTCCATTAAAATTATGTTCTAAATGCAAAGAAGCATAGGTATCGGTAACGAACTCGTAAAAATCCAAGTTGGGAAATGCATTATATATTGAAAACAACGTTTGGTTACCTGGAACCACGTTCAACAATCCCAAAGGGACCTCACCAAATGTCTTCCCCAATTCAAGTGTACTATAAAGTCTTCCAAAACCTCCTACCTGCCACGGCTGACTATACGAAAACTGGAGTTTGCTATAATTGAAATCGCTTTCCAAAACGCCATCAAGACCTTTGGTGTAATTTAACAAAAAAGTACTGTACTTATCATTTATATCGTAACGCTCTACGCCATAACCAATGCTTCTTTTACCCGGGGTATATACGACCAATGCATTAACATCAAATTGTTTTATTTCCGAGGAAATACCCGTTGGGGATACCGGATCAATATACTCGAGGCTAAAATCATCAGGTAACGCAGATCTCAACGTTCGAAACGAACTGCCCAATCGAATCCTAAAGTTGGTGACAGGCTCCATTTCAATGTTAAACGTGCTTAGATTTATATTGGTCAGTCTATCATTTGAGCCCACGGTCAAAATCGAGGATGATGCAATACTTCGTCCCAACACATCATTGGTTGAAGTTAAGCTAAGACCCAACTGCTCCACATCCCGCCGATTGCCTCCAGAGATAATTAATCTACTTTTTTTATCCAATAGCCATTTGGCGGAACAGCCATGTTTTACTTTTTTATCCATAAAGCCATAGGCCATATAGCCCTCAAGCCTCCATGGATCATTTTGCCCAAAATAAGTTCTTGCCCCACCCCGCAAACGAATTCCTTCGGCGTCATTGTAACCAAATACACTATAGACATCACCAATGTCAAGGTTCCATTTATCAATTTCAATATAGCCCGAGCCTAAAATGCTAATGATATTATAAATTGATTTGAATTTTGGCACTGTCTTGAGCGTGTCCAATAGCTTGTAAATGCCTTGCTCATCTTTGTTCAAGGTTTCGAGTCTATTATTCTCCCAAAACACACCATCACGATTCAAAACCAAAGGGTCATACGCATTTTTCTTGGTCTTGTAGAACTCCTTCGATTTTTCAATATCAAACTTATAATCTCCATAAACCGTGGTGCGTTTTCCGTAAACACCCCTGGACTCCTCTTTTTTCTTAAAACTAAAGTCGGTCAACATATAATCCCGTTTCAAAAGAAAGATCGAATCGTTTACCACATCGAAATCCTGCTCAATGTAAACT
This sequence comes from Bacteroidota bacterium, assembly GCA_024279425.1. GTDB lineage: Bacteria > Bacteroidota > Bacteroidia > Flavobacteriales > Flavobacteriaceae > Maribacter_A. The sequence continues at coordinate 5,119 of JAJRRO010000081.1, forward strand.
TCCTTTACCCAGTTGATATTTGCACTTTTGGTGACCTCAAGATTTATATTCTTGATTGCATAGGTTGAATCGTTCACCCAAAAGTCTCCCTTAAAAGTCAACTCATTTTTACGACGCGGATAATAAGTGATATTGTAACACCATTTATTATCGATAAATGCACTATCCCTAAGTACATAGTTATAGGTATCTATCCCAGTTTTTGATAACGGACTTGTGAAACTCTTGTCAAAAAATTTCAGATAATTGTTGTAGACGTCGTAATCTTGATACAAATCCTCTACAAAAGCCACAATCGCTTGGTTATTGTCGAAACCGGAGTTCTTATTTCCTAGCACATCTTCTTTTTCCGTATTGGAAACATTATCACCATATACTTTAGAAAAGGTTTCATTCAAGAAGATCGGAAGATATGTCTTACCAGTTATTCGAGAGGTATCGAGATCCTGAAATACAAATTCAAGTCCTTTAAAAATCTTACGCTTCATAAAGGCGCTATCAATGGTATTTAGATCAAACTCTACCTTTTCATACTTGTCGTATTGATATTGCTTGAATTTTCTCAAGCCATTCTCCCTTTTTTTGGACCATATCTTGCGCAAGATGTCGATTGCAGGGTTGTTCTTTTTAGATTGTTTACCTGCATATATTACCACCTCTTTCAATTGCTGATTAGATTCTAGCAACACAACCTTCAAGTTATAGGTTACTTTACTGGTCAATGAAATCTCCTGTGATTCGTAACCGATAAAGGATACCACCAAGGTATCATAGGAGTCATCAGCCTCCATATAAAACCTGCCATTATCATTGGTAATGGTACCTTCCGTAGAATTTTTGAAAAACACATTGGCAAATGCGACGGGCTCACCAGATTCATCCACAACAATACCTCCTACTTTTGACTGTGATAGTATTACCAAAGAAAAGAATGAAAATATAGGAAAGAGGAATTTCTTCATTTATAACGGAATCTTCAAAATACAATGACCATCAAATAATGTACCATTAAAATAAAAGCTTCGTCAACACTTGGTCGGCGAAGCTAAATTACTTTTACAATTCGGTATTCCTTATTTATATAACACTTTTTTAACGGCTTTTACCACATCTTTTTGATTTGGCAACCATTCCGCTAACAAAACAGGGGAATACGGCGCTGGAGTATCAGCGGTATTTATCTTTTCAATCGGAGCGTCTAAATAATCAAATGCATTCGACTGCACGTGAAAAGTAATTTCAGTAGCGACATTACCAAAAGGCCATGCTTCTTCTAAAATCACCAATCTATTTGTTTTTTTTACAGAATTTAATACGGTATCATAATCCAATGGTTTAACCGTACGTAAGTCTATTATCTCACAGCTAATACCTTCTTTTGCCAATTCATCGGCAGCCTTATCCGCCTCTTTGATTATTTTTCCAAAAGAAACAATGGTAACGTCAGTCCCTTCCCTTCGTATATCAGCTACTCCTAAAGGAATGGTAAACTCACCTTCTGGAACCTCACCTTTATCACCGTACATTTGCTCTGACTCCATAAATATAACAGGGTCATTATCTCTAATTGCTGATTTCAAAAGCCCCTTGGCATCAGCAGGATTAGAAGGGACTACTACCTTTAGGCCAGGACAGTTTGCAAACCAACTTTCAAAAGCTTGGGAGTGTGTTGCCCCCAATTGCCCGGCAGAGCCCGTTGGCCCCCTAAAAACAATCGGACAACTAAATTGGCCGCCAGACATTTGTCTTATTTTAGCCGCATTATTTATAATCTGATCGATACCGACCAGAGCAAAATTAAAGGTCATGAACTCTATAATAGGTCTATTTCCCGTAAGTGTGGAACCAATTCCTATGCCAGCAAAACCCAATTCCGATATGGGAGTATCAATAACCCGCTCTGGACCAAACTCATCCAACATACCTTTTGAAGCCTTATAGGCACCATTATATTCAGCAACTTCCTCACCCATTAAATAAATGGTTTCATCCCTCCTCATTTCCTCGGTCATTGCTTCCGCTATGGCTTGCCTAAACTGTAGTGTCTTCATTAATAGCTATATTTTAAGTTCTCTTCAGATAAAAACGAAAGCAAAAATAGCAAAATATATATCAAATTATGGACTGACAGAACTAAAAAAAGTTACAAATTTTATTATGCATGCATAGTATTTTTTAAAAAGAATACCTATCTTAGCTGCATTCTTTTAATGACCTGTAAATATTACTTTTATGAAGATATTGGTTTGCATTAGCAACGTCCCGGACACTACCTCAAAAATCAATTTTACTGAGGGTGACACTAAGTTCGACACCAATGGCGTACAATTTGTTATTAACCCCAATGATGAATTTGGATTAACAAGGGCCATGTGGTTTAAAGAAAAGCAAGGTGGTACAGTACATGCTGCAACGGTTGGAGGGCCAAATTCGGAGTCTACCCTACGAAAAGCGCTGGCTATCGGGGCCGATGAGGCGATCCGTGTAAATGCAGAACCTCTTGATGGTTATTTTGTAGCACAGCAACTCGCCGAAGTTGTTAAAAATGGTGGATATGATTTGGTAATTGCTGGAAGGGAGTCCATAGATTATAATGGTGGTATGGTGCCTGGCATTCTAGCAACACTACTAAATATTAATTTCGTCAATACCTGCATTGATTTGCAGATTGATGGCGATAATGTAACCGCCACTCGTGAAATAGATGGTGGAAAAGAAAAAATTACCACCTCATTGCCTTTGGTCATTGGAGGGCAAAAAGGATTGGTCGATGAGAGCGATTTACGCATCCCAAATATGCGTGGGATCATGATGGCGCGAAAAAAGCCCTTGAACGTTGTCGAGCCTATTGATGCCATCTGGGCCACTAATGATGTCAAGTTCGAAAAACCTGAACCGAGGGGAGCTGTGAAATTGGTTGACGCGGCCAATATCGAAGAATTAATCAACCTTTTACATAACGAAGCCAAGGTAATTTAGGAAGGCCCAAACCATAAGTTCTTGAAGTGCATTCAAGATATAAATCAAAGAAAATAATTATGTCAGTCTTAGTATATACAGAATCAGATAACGGAAAATTCAAAAAAAATGCCTTAGAGGTGGCCTCCTACGCAAGTGAAGTAGCCAAGCAATTGGGCACCAACGTAACGGCTATTTCAATTAACGCCACGGAAAATGACAGTTTGGGCGCTTATGGGGTTTCAAAGATATTGAATGTAAACAATGACCAGCTTAAGGCCTTTAATGCCAAAGCCTACGCAAACGTAATCTCCGAGGCGGTTAAAAGTGAAGGAGCACAAGTCATCATTGTAAGTTCAAGTTCCGACACCAAGTATTTAGCCCCGATTTTGGTAGCAAAGTTAGGCGCTGGTTACGTTTCAAATGTAGTGGCCATCCCAGAAAGCATCTCTCCATTCATAGTAAAACGTACTGTTTTTAGTAATAAGGGATTTGCCCATACACAAATCAATACCGATATCAAGGTGGTCGGAGTCTCTAACAATTCTTTTGGATTGGTTGAAAATAGTGGTACTGCACAAATTGAGGATATCAACCCTGCCGTAAATGATTCTGATTTTTCTACAAAATCCATCGAAATAGATAAAGTGGTTGGCAAGACTACCATTGCCGATGCAGATATCGTGGTTTCGGGAGGTAGAGGATTAAAAGGTCCTGAGAATTGGGGTATGATAGAAGAATTGGCAAATGTGCTAGGTGCCGCTACTGCCTGTTCAAAACCAGTTTCAGACATGGGCTGGAGACCCCACAGCGAGCACGTAGGACAAACGGGGAAACCTGTAGCGAGTAATCTCTATATTGCGATAGGAATTTCAGGTGCAATCCAGCACCTTGCTGGCGTAAGTGCCTCTAAAACAAAAGTGGTCATCAATACCGACCCAGAAGCTCCTTTTTTCAAAGCGGCTGACTACGGAATAGTCGGTGATGCTTTCGAAGTAGTACCTGCACTCATCGAAAAATTAAAGGAATTTAAAGCTCAAAACGCTTAATTTTTGTTAATTTGTGGCCTTAAAGGGCTGTTCAAATAATTGGTCATCCCTTTTATTTTGAACAGCCCTTTGAGGTTTACCATAGCCTATGAGTTTAGTAAGATTAAAAATTAAGGGAATCTCGTATAGCCAGACCCAGAACGGAGCCTATGCCCTTATATTGAATGAAGTTGACGGTGATCGCAAGCTCCCCATTGTTATTGGCGCTTTTGAAGCCCAGTCAATTGCCATAGCACTTGAGAAAGAGATCAAACCTCCAAGACCCTTGACCCATGATCTTTTTAAAAATTTTGCCGATCGTTTCAATATTGTTGTAAAACAGGTGATTATACATAAATTGGTTGATGGTGTATTCTATTCAAGCATTATTTGTGAGCGCGACAAGATCGAGGAAATAATCGACGCCAGGACTAGCGATGCCATAGCTTTGGCCTTGCGATTTGGCGCCCCCATTTTTACCTATAAAACGATTCTGGATAAAGCGGGAATCTACCTGAAATTCTCTTCAAAAGAGAATGACAAAGAAAAAAATGACGACAGTATAATGGTCGATGAAATTTTACAAGAGGGGGAAACCGTTGAAATAGACCAAGGGGCTTCGGATGCCTATAAGGAATTGACCATTAAGGAGTTGAATAAAGAACTAGAAAAAGCCGTTGCCAATGAAGACTACGAAAAAGCGGCCAAACTAAGGGATGAAATATCCAAACGAAATTAACTCTAAAGGCATTCTATGAAGACAAAATATTGGATGCTTTTACTTCTTCTTGCCATAACCTTCCCTTTACTATCCCAAAATTTAATCCCCCAGGATACTTTATCAACGATTTCCGAGACCACGATCATTAATGACATCGCCCCAAGTACACTCAATCAGATAATACCCAATCAAGGTTTCTCAACCAATAGTTTGTGGCGTGGAATTCTGGGTATGTTCGTGCTTGTCCTAATCTCCTATCTTTTTAGCGCCAATAGAAAGGCCATTAACTGGAAAACCGTGGGAATTGGTTTGGGCATTCAACTAATAATTGCCATAGGGGTATTAAAAGTTTCGTTTATTCAAAAAGCATTTGAAGGTGTAGGTCAGGTATTTGTTAGCATATTAGACTATACCAGGGCAGGAAGCCAATTTTTATTTGAAGGATTGGTTATTGATATGGATACCTTTGGGTTTATCTTTGCTTTTCAAGTACTCCCAACCATAATCTTCTTTTCAGCCCTTACATCCGTTCTTTTTTACTTAGGGGCAATTCAAAAAACAGTGAAAGCATTTGCTTGGTTATTATCAAAATCCTTGGGTATCTCCGGTGCGGAGAGTTTGAGCGTAGCTGGTAATATTTTTTTAGGACAAACTGAAGCACCTTTGCTCATAAAAGCTTACCTAGAGAAAATGAACAAGTCTGAAATGCTTCTGGTGATGATCGGCGGCATGGCTACAGTGGCAGGAGCGGTTTTGGCAGCATACATAGGATTCCTCGGCGGTGACGATCCTGTTCTAAGAGTGCAATTTGCAAAGCATTTATTAGCCGCTTCGGTTATGGCAGCACCAGGGGCCATCGTAGTTTCGAAAATTTTATACCCACAAACGGAAGCTGTGAATACAGAAGTTTCTGTTTCTTCTGAGAAAATAGGAGCCAATATCCTTGATGCTATTGCAAATGGAACCACAGAAGGATTAAAATTAGCGGTGAATGTAGGCGCCATGCTTCTGGTATTTGTGGCCTTCATAGCTATGATCAATGGTATTCTGGGCTGGGCTGGGGAAATTACTTCTTTGAATGAATGGATTGCTACAAACTCCACTTATGATAAGTTTTCCTTAGAAGCTATCCTTGGGACTGTTTTTGCCCCCCTCATGTGGATTATTGGCGTTAATACAGAGGATATTATGCAAATGGGGCAGCTGTTGGGAATTAAATTGGCGGCAAGTGAATTTGTGGGATATATACAATTGGCCGATTTAAAGGATATTGCCAATGCATCGCACTTTACATTCAACAAATCTGTGATAATGGCCACTTATATGTTGTGTGGCTTTGCCAACTTCGCGTCCATTGGCATTCAAATTGGTGGTATAGGTTCCCTAGCCCCGGGGCAACGCAAAACACTTTCGGAATTTGGTATGCGAGCAGTTCTTGGGGGATCCATAGCTTCCCTACTTTCTGCCACCATTGCTGGAATGATACTGGGATAGCCAAGGTTAAGGGTTAAAAGAAAAAAAAGAAGATTAAGACTCAAGTATAGTAGATGAGAAATTTTAGGGAACTTGAAGTTTGGAAGGACGCTAGAAAATTAGTCAAAGAAGTTTATTTACTTACCAAATCATTACCAGAAACAGAAAAATACGGACTGATTTCTCAAATCAACAGATGTGCCGTATCAATACCTGCAAACATCGCAGAAGGCTCTGCAAAGTATTCACAAAAAGATTTTGTACGCTTTATACAAATAAGTCTTGGTTCAGCATACGAATTGGAATCCCATTTAGTACTCTGTGCTGATTTAGAATTTATTGAAGTTGGTACCGCTTCAGCAACCATCAAAAATACTCAGGTTTTACAAAAGAGAATTGCCTAGTTAATAAAATATAATAACTCAAAAGACTAGGCATTGAACTTTTACCCTTAAACTTTTACCTTTGACTCCTACTATGAAACAATACCACGATTTATTAAAACATGTCTTAGCAAAAGGAAACCAAAAAGGAGATAGAACCGGAACTGGGACCATTAGTGTCTTTGGGCACCAAATGCGGTTTGGCCTTAGTGAAGGATTTCCTATGGTCACTACCAAGAAATTACATTTAAAATCGATTGTGCATGAGTTATTATGGTTCCTAAAAGGAGAAACCAATATTGCCTACTTGCAAGAAAATGGAGTGCGTATTTGGAACGCATGGGCCGATGAAAATGGGGATTTAGGCCCCGTATATGGACACCAATGGCGCAATTGGAACAGTAAGGATATTGACCAAATTAAAGAGGTTGTACAAACACTAAAGAACAATCCCAATAGTAGAAGAATGCTGGTTTCTGCCTGGAACCCTAGCGTATTACCAGATACATCCAAATCTTTTTCTGAAAATGTTGCGAATGGCAAGGCTGCGCTTCCCCCCTGTCATGCTTTCTTCCAATTTTATGTAGCTAATGGCAAACTATCCTGCCAATTGTATCAACGAAGTGCGGATATATTTTTAGGAGTTCCCTTTAATATTGCTTCCTATGCCTTGTTTACTTTGATGATGGCCCAAGTGTGCGGTTATCAACTGGGAGAATTCATACATACTTTTGGGGATGCACATATTTACAACAACCACATGGAACAAGTGGAACTGCAATTAAGCCGTGAACCCAGGCCTTTGCCAAAAATGGTATTAAACCCTGAGATCAAGGACATCTTCGATTTTAAATTCGAGGATTTCACCTTGGTCGATTATAACCCACATCCACATATTAAGGGTGTTGTAGCGGTTTAACACTATCTAGGATTTAACCGATATCCAAGGCAATCAATTTTCTGTATCTTTAAGTAAAATTGCCTAAATGATACTGACCAATACCCTCTTGGATTTCTTTTTGGAAACCCGAAAACGCACTGAGGACATTTGTTTTCCTTTAGAGATTGAAGATTATGTGGTTCAACCCATCATGGACGTTTCCCCACCTAAATGGCACTTGGGCCATACGACTTGGTTCTTTGAGGAGTTCATTTTAAAACCTCATTTGAAAGATTATCAAGTTTATGATTCAGATTTCTCCTTTGTTTTTAATAGTTATTATGAAACTGTAGGGAAGCGTGTAGTGCGCTCAGATAGGGGCAATCTTTCAAGACCCTCGGTACAAAAAGTGTACAATTATAGAAGTTATGTAACCAACAAAATCAAACTCCTTTTTCAAGAGAATCAAAACAATGAACTTCTCGATCTTTTAGAAACCGGAATTCACCATGAAAAACAACATCAGGAACTACTTTTGACCGATATCAAATATATATTGGGAAATAATCCCTTGCTTCCAATTTATTCAGATGTTATAGAGGAGCATAAAAGTGAAAACCACCAACAGGAATGGATTTCTATGGAAGAAGGCATTTATGAAATCGGCCATAATTCAAACGACTTCTGCTACGACAATGAATTAGGAAGGCATAAGGTATATTTACAATCCTATGCAATATCCAACAAATTGGTGACCAACCGTGACTTCATTGAATTTATAGATGCCGGAGGGTATCAAAAATTTGATTTTTGGCATTCCGAAGGTTGGGATTGGGTAAATCAAAACCAGATATCAGTGCCTTTGTACTGGCATCAAATTGATGGCATTTGGCATAATTATACCTTTAACGGATTACAAAGAGTTTTACCTGAATCACCTGTTACACACATATCCTATTTTGAGGCCTTTGCTTATGCACAATGGAGAGACTATAGATTGCCAACTGAGTTTGAATGGGAAGCAGCCCAACAATTCTTCCCGTGGGGGAAACGCTGGGAATGGACAGAAAGTGCTTACCTACCATATCCACATTATACAAAAGCCGATGGCGCACTTGGAGAATATAACGGTAAGTTCATGGTAAATCAAAAAGTACTTAGAGGTGGATCTATAGCCACTCCCGAAAAACACACAAGACCCACCTATCGCAATTTTTTTCAAACAAATCTTAGATGGCAATTCACAGGGTTAAGGTTGGCTAAATAATTACGACATAAAATTCATGCAAGAAGAACCAAAGACCATTTTACGAACCAAATTCGAAGAAGAAGTACATCAAGGCCTAACCGATTTCCCAAAGCATTTGTCCTCAAAATATTTTTATGATGAGCTGGGAGATAAGCTATTTCAGGATATCATGAACATGCCCGAGTACTACCTGACTAATGCCGAACATGACATATTCGAAGTACATAGGGCTGAAATTTCAGACTTGTTTAGAGAAGGAAGTGAAAAATTCAAGCTAATCGAATTGGGTGCTGGTGATGGTAGAAAAACCAAAATTTTATTGGAACATTTGGTAAAAACCAAGGCAGATTTCAAATACCAACCCATAGATATTAGCCAGAATGTTCTGAATCAATTGGAAGAGTCAATCAACATTGAACTTCCAGATGTTCATATTGAGCCCCTTCAAGGCACTTATTTTGAAATTCTAAATCGTATAAACATTGAAAATGGCACTAAAAAAGTCATCCTCTTTTTAGGTTCGAACATTGGTAATCTCTTGCATCATCAAGCCATTGATTTTTTAAAACATGTTCGTGATTTTATGCACGATGATGATCTGTTATTTATTGGCTTTGACCAAAAAAAGAACCCACAGACTGTCTTGAATGCCTATAACGACACTTCAGGGATAACCTCGGACTTTAATAAAAACATCTTGGTACGTATAAACCGAGAGCTTCGGGCTAATTTTGATTTGGACAAATTTGTGCATTGGGAAGTTTATGATCCTGAAACGGGAACTGCTAAAAGCTATTTGGTTTCCAAGGAGCGGCAATCGGTGTTCATCGGCAATCTTAATTTACAAATTGAATTTGAACCTTGGGAAACCATTCATACAGAGATATCTCAAAAATATGATGATAAGACAGTATCATGGCTAGCCCAAAAATCCAGATTGCAAATAGTGACCGAATTCAGAGATCCAAAACAGCAATTTAAAAATTACGCATTTAAAAAACAGTCATTATGAAAGCAATATGGAACGACACAGTAATAGCGGAAAGTGATGATACTGTTGTTGTAGAAAACAATCACTATTTCCCAGCTAACAGTATTAAAAAAGAATATTTTAAAAATAGTGATTGGCACACCACTTGCCCTTGGAAAGGAGTAGCATCATATTACACCATAACAGTTGATGGTGAAGAAAACAAAGATGCGGCTTGGTATTATCCTGAGGTCAGTGAATTGGCCAGAACTATAAAAGGCAGAATAGCCTTTTGGAAAGGTGTGCAAATAGAAAAATAAGAGGGTTGGAAAGTTTTAAACTTTCCAACCCTCTTATTTTAATTTTTCTTACTAAAGATCTAGAACCGCGTTTTCAGTTCCCGCATAATCGTTCCATTGGTAACGATCAGCTTCAGTCTCATTTACATAATTACCATCAACCAAATATCTGAACTCGTAAGTACTTTCTTTTGGAAGGTCAAACGTTCCTTTAAAAGTTCCGTTTTTTAATTTTTTCAATGTACTTCTTTTTGAGTCCCAGTTGTTAAAATCTCCAACAACGGCAACCTTTTTAGCATCTTCAGCAGGTACCGTAAAAGTAACTTTACATACCGGTTTTGTTTTCAAATATTGTTTTGCAATTCCCATGACATTACCTATTTAAATTTTAGGCAAAATTAATACATTAAGTGCCTCATTTACAATGATTAATATCATTTTTATCAATTTCATAATATATAGATGACATTTAGGTCAGCTTCTTAAAAATAGAGCTGAGTATTTTCCATGTAGGTAAAATCTACAACACTTTATTAAGAATTTCTATAATGTGTTCTATATCTTCATAGGTATTGTAAAAATGAAAACTAAATCTTATACCGTTGCCCTTTTGAGAACAAAGAATTCTAGTATTGGTCAAATGACCAAACACTGCATCATCTCCTTTAATATTGAATATGGTACTATGATCTTTTCTTAGCAATACTACATCTTCCAACAAGCCCAATGCTGAAAATTCTTCTTTGGCTCTTATAGATAAATTTTTCAACTTCTGGGTAATGTTATCTTGGCCAATTGCATTTAGCAAACCCAGCGAATGCCTTAAGGAACCAAAATTCAAAGTATCCAAATGCCCAGGTTCAAAATGTTTTGCAAACCTAATTTCATTCCGTCCGTTAGGGTCTACATTTGCAGCATTAAAACCAATTGTCTCAATCCGGGATATTTCTTTGACCTTGTCCTTAAAAAGCATAAATCCATTGCCATAACCTGCCAAAAGCCACTTATAAGAACTTGACCCCAAGACATCCAGTCCCGATTCCTCGAAATTGAATTTGGTAGTACCACAAAACTGAGTGCCATCTGCTATAATCAGAACCTCTGGATGCTCCTTTTTTAGTTGCTTTAGAAAATCCAAATCGATTTTGACCCCGTTTACCCATTGGATCAAACTAAGGGCAAGAATAGAAATAGTATCGAACTTTATTTTTTTAAGGATATTTTCCTCTAAATCTTCATTGATCTTGCAATAGGAAATAGGAAAACCTCTATTCTCAAAAGCCCAGTTAACCGATGGATAATCATTTTCCAGGAGTAGCACCCTTTTACTTTTATCAATGCCTTCCAATAACATATTCAAACCCAAAGAGAAATTCTGGACCAAAGCCACATTTTCATATCTACAACCAAAAAAGGCACCTACTGCACTCCTTGTTTCAGTTATTATCTTTGAACTGTCCATTCGCATAGTACTGGCTCCATCAAGAAAGTCGCGGTCATGCTGTTTTCTCCATTCAATGGTGCTTTCATTTATTAATCCGGAGGACGCGCTATTGGCATAAATATATTTATCCAATATTGGAAATCCCTCTCTGTAATTATGCATGTCTTGAATTTTATTATGTGTCAAATCTGCTATCTTTGTGCTTAAAGATAGCCATTAGCATGTTCTCCAAAAGCAAAAATAAATCTGAATTGAATTTGGAACAACACGAGTTGTTGGAAACTGCCCAGGACCGTATTAGACAGAGGAAAAGGCTATATACCCACTTTGTTGTCTTTTTGATAGGAAGCGTTTTCCTTGTGTTGATCAATAAAATCCTAAAATATGGGGAACGTTACGATTGGTTCATTTGGGCGATTACCTTTTGGGCTTTTTTATTCGTAATCCACATATTCAATGTTTTTGTGACCCAAAGGTTCATGGGAAAAGAATGGGAGAGGCAGCAACGCGAAAAACTGGTATTTAAACAAAAAGAAAGAATCGCGGAATTACAGAAGGAAATAGAGACTGACTTTCCGCTTTCCAACATTAATAAAAAAAAACTTTAGTGCAGACCATAACTATGATAGCCGCCATCAGCAAGAACAATGCCATTGGCAAGGACAACGATTTGCTTTGGCATTTGCCAGATGATTTTAAAAGGTTTAAGCAATTAACTACTGGACACCATATTATTATGGGACGTAAGACCTTTGAAAGCTTCCCAAAACCTTTACCCAATAGGACCCATATTATAATCACGCGAGATAAAAACTACACCATTGAACATCCCGATTGTGTTGTTGTTCATTCTATCGAAGATGCCATAGAGTTAACCTCTGAAGATGAATTTCCATTTATAATCGGAGGTGGTGAGATCTACAAACAAGGTGAGGCGTTAGCCAATAAACTGGAAATAACCAGGGTCCATGAAGACTTTGAAGCGGATACTTTTTTTCCTGAAGTAAATGAGACCATATGGAAACTTGTTGCCTCTGAATATCATCCTAAAGATGATAGGCACAAATTTGATTTTACCTATCTCACCTATTTGAGAGCATAGTTTTTCAAAAAAATAACGCCCCCCTGAATGATTTCCAGTTGGGAAACGATTGTTTCAAAAATCCATGTATGATATATCAAGGAGCGTATCGCAATCATTTAAAAAACTTTCAAGAATGGCAACCTCGGTATTCGTAAAGAATGTATGCCCTCCTTTAGTTTTTGAATTATTTAGCAATCCATTTTGATTCAAAATCACCTTGGTCTGCCGTGCCACCGCTTCCCCAGAATCTATTATTTTTATATGTTCGGGAAGCAATTCTTTTAAAACAGGTATCAAATATGGGTAATGGGTACAACCCAATACCAAATGATCCATACCTGCATCCAACATGGGTTTCAAATATTTCTCTAGCAATACTTTAGTCTCGGATGAGTTCACTTTTGCACCTTCAATCAAAGGTACTAATCCAGTACCCACCTGCTCAACTATTTTGATTCCGTTTGCGTGATTTTCCGAGGTACTATGAAAAAGGCCACTTGACAATGTGCCTTTTGTAGCCAATACCCCAACAGTTTTTGATTGTGATTGCAGTGCAGCTGGCTTAATTGCAGGTTCAATCCCAATAAAAGGAATCCTGTAATTCTTTCGCAAATGACTGATAGCATTAGTGGTTGCGGTATTACAGGCCACCACCACAAGCTTACAGCCCTTTTCCAATAAAAGTTCCGTATTTTTTATGCTATATTGAACAATCTGCTCTTCTGACTTACTGCCATAAGGCGCATTCTTACTATCAGCTAGATAAATGGTCTTTTAATTTGGCAGCAATTCATTGATTTCTTTCCAAATGGATGTGCCACCGACTCCTGAATCAAATATACCGATGGGATGATTGTTCATGTATTAATTCGGTTATTTTAAAGCTTTTGCTATCGGTGTGCCAGTGGTCCCACTTGGGAAAGCTACTCCCAATAATACGGATATTGTGGGCGCTATATCAGGAATTTCGGTCTTTTCAGAAGTACTCCCTTTCTGAATACCCTTTCCATAAAATAGTAAAGGAACATGGGTATCATAAATCTGCGGAGACCCATGGGTTGAACCTGTTTTGGAATAACTTATGGTTCCTGGTTTCAATACCATTAATATATCACCAGAACGCTTTTGATTGTACCCATTTTGCAAAATATAGGGAATGCCCTCTCTATACTCATTTTGCCACATTTGTTCTGCCGTATAAACCCTGTCCACATCTTTATAGTTCAGTAATTCCCTTGCTAGGTCTTTTTGTACGTCTCCTAATTCCAAATCTAGATTATTGATAACATCATGGTCCAAGAACAATTGATAGTTAGACCTGTTCTTTACCAAATCGGTCGTGCCATATTTATACTTTATGTAATCATTCAACTTAGTTGGCAAATCTTCAGCCTCAATATATCCTGCAGGGATCTTTTGGTCCTTTAGATAAGCCGGCACATGTATAGCCGCATGATCAGCTGATAAAAAAACCGTATACTCATTTTCGCCTACTTTTTTATCCAATGCCTTAAAAAGCCTGGCCAAATCCCTGTCCAATCTAATATAGACATCTTGCACTTCTTTGGAGTTTACACCATACTTATGGCCTACATAATCCGTACTTGAATAGCTTATCGCTAAAAAGTCGGTAATAGCATCGGCTCCCAAGCTTTCCCCTTCCAAGGCGGCTAGGGCAAAATCTGTAATAATACTGTTTCCATAAGGAGTTGCTTTAATCATATCATACTTACCATTACCATCCCAGAGGCTGGGTAAATTATGTGGGAAAGTTGGAGAAGCTTGGCCTTTAAACAATCCTTCATACGTGTTATTGTCCAATCCGCTTTCCACATATGTTTCAATCTCCTTTAAGGTTGTCCATGGTTTTTTATATTTCTCTGCGATATTGGACGCGTTAAAATCATTGACCCATTTTGGTAGATTGTCCATATAAAAAGAGCTTGTGATCCAATTACCAGCTCCCCCACCTTCAAACCAATATGCCGCATTTGCTGTATGACCTCCAGGTAAAACCGCTCCCCTATCTTTTAATGAAATGGCAATAGTCTTATTTCTCATTTGCCAATGCAATCGCAATTGATCGGTTACTGTGGTGACCATCAATCTATGCGGTGACATTTTGCCAGCACTAGTCTTCGTACCCACCGAATCATAATCGTCATCAGAGGCGCAATACACTTCTGCATCCGTTTCTTTATCGTACCAATTGTTTCCAATAATACCATGGGTGGCAGGTGTGGTTCCAGTATATACTGAAGCATGCCCAGGGCCTGTACTCGTAGGCGCATAATTAAAGTGATTATTCTTACAATTGAAACCTTGGTTTACCAAGCGTCTAAATCCACCTTGCTCGTAATGATCCCAAAAACGGGTCAAATAATCATACCGCATTTGATCCACAACAATCCCAACAACCAATTTGGGAGTAGCTCTAAGATGGCTTGAATTTTCGACGTTTTGGTCATTTTTGGACTTCCTTTGGCCTATTGCTTCGAAGGTATTGAAAGTAAGAAGAATCACAATTAGAAGAAGGGTGAATTTACTCTTGTGCATGTTTAGTTTATTGGTTATGCAAAAATATAGAAATAAACCTTTAAAAGATTAAATGAAGGTTAAAAGACATTCATTATTGCTATTTTTACAACCATAAGTCTATTTTTATTCTATGAATTACTTAGCGTCAATTGGCAGTTATGCTATTATGATAAAAGAGGTTTTTAGAAAACCTACCAAATGGAGCATAATGAGGGCGTTGATTCTTAAGGAGATAGATGAGCTCATATTTGGATCATTGGGTATTCTCATATTCATATCTTTCTTTATTGGTGGGGTTGTTGCCATACAGACCGCCTTGAACATGACCAATGAACTTATACCAAAAAACTTGGTCGGATTTGCCACTAGACAATCCATTATATTGGAATTCGCTCCTACTTTCTGCTCAATTATCATGGCTGGTAAGGTTGGTTCTTTTATTACCTCAAGCATAGGTACGATGCGGGTTACCGAGCAAATTGATGCACTTGAAGTCATGGGTGTGAATGCTTTAAATTATTTGGTTTTCCCAAAGATAATTGCATTAATGTTATATCCCTTTTTAATTGCCATTTCAATGTACGTTGGTATACTCGGTGGTTGGATCGCCGGCGTTTTTGGTGGTTTTAGCACGAGTGCCGATTTTATTGAGGGAATTCAGCTTGATTTTATTCCATTTCACGTGACCTATTCCTTTATAAAAACTTTGGTATTTGCTTTTATCCTCGCTACAATACCCTCTTATCATGGGTTTTTTATGAAAGGTGGTGCTTTGGAAGTTGGTAAGGCAGCGACAACTTCCTTTGTATGGACCAGTGTGGTCATTATTATTTTAAATTATTTACTAACACAACTATTACTGGGCTGATGATAGAGGTTAATGACATATACAAGTCATTCGGAGACACTCATGTATTAAAGGGCATTTCTACCTGTTTTGACAAGGGGAAGACCAATTTGGTCATAGGACAAAGTGGCTCAGGAAAGACGGTTTTCTTGAAATGTCTTTTAGGCTTATTAAGTCCTGATAAAGGCACCATAAGCCATGACGGAAAAATATATTCCCAATTATCTGGGGATGAGCAGCGCAATCTAAAGCAGGAAATGGGCATGGTATTTCAAGGAAGTGCCTTGTTCGATTCTTTGACGGTCGAGGGCAACGTCATGTTCCCATTGGAGATGTTCACCAAGCAATCGCTATCGGAAATGCAAGATAGGGTTGATTTTGTACTCAAAAGAGTGAATCTTGTTGATGCACACAAAAAATATCCTTCGGAAATTTCAGGTGGCATGCAAAAAAGAGTTGCCATTGCTAGAGCCATAGTAATGAATCCAAAATATCTGTTCTGCGACGAGCCTAACTCTGGCCTAGATCCTAAGACGGCAATTCTTATAGATAATCTTATTCAGGAAATAACCCAGGAATATGATATAACAACCGTAGTAAATACACACGACATGAATTCGGTCATGGAGATTGGCGAGAAAATTATTTTCCTTAAAAACGGTATCAAAGAATGGGAGGGTACCAAAAATGAAATCTTTAAGACCGATAATGAGGCCGTGACCAATTTTGTATATTCTTCCGAACTCTTCAAGAAGGTAAGGCAAATGTATATCGAAGAACGCAACTAGTCCTGAACCACTTCCTTAAGTTGTATAGTACTATCCTTCAGTCTTAGTTTTAACCACTCATGTAGTTTTTTGCTGTCGGCCACAGTTTGGAATTGTTCGGCATCATGCTTCCATTTTACCTCAAAAACAGGAATCGTATCCAGCGTATTGAAATCTGTTAGTCTAGTTGGGAGAGAACCCAAGGATTGTGGGTTTTCGTAATTAGTCTTTGCCTCAGTACTTATATCCGCAAAAGGAATATCGGCTATAATAGCCTCTTTGGTTGCCTCTTGATCCGTATTTTTACGGATGTCTTAAAAGTTAGGAAATAAATTTTTTGGTACTTCCAAGTAAACCGTGAATATCCTTTTTTACTTCTTCGCCACTATCTCCTTCACTTAGTGGAACATTATTGTCACCATTTAAATTTTTACTCATAATTAGAGCCTGTTTAAATTTGTTATACGCTGCTTTTTAGTCAATTGAGGCCTCAAAAACGCGGTTTGGCAGTGTCAAATGAGTATTTTGTCAACGAAAAGTGGTGGAAAAAGAGCCCTAACAAAACCGAAGGATGAAAATTAAACAGGCTCTAAGCATACCGGTCCCCAAATTTATCTTTTACTTTGCCTAACACCTGTTTTATATCCTGTTCCTTTGATTTGGGATAAATAAGTAATACCTCTTCTTTATCAACGATAATGTAATCGTCAAGACCATCAATAACAACAATTTTATCCTTAGGTGATCGAATCATATTTCGGTGGGAATCTTGGCTGATTACTTGGCTGTTTACAACTGCATTGTCATCAACATCCTTATCCAATTTGTCATACAAAGAACCCCATGTACCCAAATCGTTCCAATCAAAAGTTGCGGGAAGCACATAAATAGAATTGGACTGTTCTAAGATGGCATAATCTATCGATATGTTTTCTGCCTTGGGGTAGTTCTCCGCTATAAATGCTTTTTCCGCAGGTATATTATACTGGGCAATTCCAGAATGAAATAGCTCATATTGTACCGATTGATGGTTCTTAAATGCATTGACAATCGTATTCACTCCCCACATAAATATGCCAGCATTCCATAGAAAATTACCTTGGACCAAAAACTCCCGGGCGGTCTCATAATCTGGTTTTTCACGGAATTGGTGTACTTTCTTCAATTCAGAAGTACTCTCTTTTTCAAATTCAATATACCCGAACCCGGTGTTGGGGAACGTTGGTTTTATGCCCAAAGTGCAAAGTACTTCTTCCTTCTCACACCTATCAAAACAGGTCGTAACATCTCTGGCAAAGGCATCTTCATCTTCAATCCAATGATCACTGGGCGCAACGATCATTACACCATCGGGGTTCATTTTTTGAATTTTCAATGCCGCATACAAAATGCATGGTGCGGTATTGCGCATAGCAGGTTCCAAAACAACTTGTTCTTGGGTTACCATAGGCAATTGTTCCAAAACAAGTTCATTATACCTTTCATTTGTAAGAATCAGGATATTCTTGGTAGGTACAAATTTATTTAGCCTTTGAAAAGTTTTTTGAATCAGGCTGTCACCCGTGCCCAACATATCATGGAACTGCTTTGGATAGGACGAGGTGCTTATGGGCCAAAACCGTGATCCTACACCACCAGCCATTAAAACTGCATAATAATTTTTATTCATGTCTTAATTACTTATTAATTCTACTTCCGCATTGGGCTGAAACAAGTACACTTTTCCAGATGCAACCTCAATACATTCGTAACGTTTTACACGCTTATTGCCTTTTTTAAAAAGTTTTCCATTATAAATCCTGAAAACACTTCCCAAAGGTAATTCAAAAACGAAGGTCTGATGGGCATTTTGTGCGTCAAATTGTTTTAAGGTCATCGATAGAAGGGCATCTGTATCACTACTGGCTCTGGGGTTTTTAAAATGCCGTGCCAAAAGTGGTAATAATTTAGACGGAAACACTTCTGGCCTAATAAAAGGCAACATTAAATGTTGAAACGTTTTTTTCCATTCCAACCCATGGGGTTTAATCCGCCGTCCATATTTTTCAAAAGCGACAAGGTGGGCGATTTCATGAACCAAAGTAATCAAAAACCGATATTTGTTCAAAGTGGCATTAACGGTTATTTGATGCATTCCGTTTGGCAACCTTCTATAGTCTCCATGCCTGGTGACCCTTTTATTTACAATTTTTAGGTTAACACCAGAGTCCTTGATCAAACGCAAACAAGGTCCTACCGCCCGCTCTGGAAGGTAATTTTGAAGAATGTTATCCATTAAAACAAAAATAGGGTTTTTGAGCTTCCCGGTATATAGACCTTTATCTTAAAATCCATATTTCTTGGAATATTGACTTAACTCCTTGTTTGGCACAAAATCATGGTATTAAAAAATGTGCTTTATCATCACAGTCCATTAAAATATCCAAAAATCAATACCTTGTGGTCACAAATACCATTATGCGCATTTTTAATGATCTTAAATATCTATGTCTAGACTAATATACCGCGTTTACGTAATAGAATTATCCAAGCGGGTATTTAGTGAAAATGCCAAGTTCAGGGTGGCCAACCCCCAATTCAATGGAGTGCTACAGTGCCTATATGTTGGTATGACCAGCAAGTCTCCCAAAGAACGATTTGAACAACATAAAACGGGATACAGGAATAAGAAAGGTCATAAACTCTCTTCCAACATTGTTCGAAAATATGGTATGTATCTTCGTCCAAGTCTATACAATCACATAGAGTCCATGACCCGAAGTGATGCTCTCAAAATGGAGGAACAGCTAGCTTTGGAATTGAGGAGGCAAAAATATGCTGTCTGGTTCAATTAAAATAGGGGGATTGAAAAGTTATAAGGGGCCTGAAAAGTTATTTTTCGGAATATGGTTTCCCACTAAAATTGTTCCTATTTATACCTGGATTCCTTTGATTATACTTAAATTCAGGTATGAAGATTAACATTAGGACTGTTTTACTTTTACTTCTTTTTCAAATAATCGGTGAAACCAATGCCCAAGAAGTGTACGGGCTTTGGGAGGGGGAAGAAATTCCATATCACAAAGAAAATAACCTTCAAGAACATGAGAAGGAAGCTTGGGGTACCATGTGTGTTTTTAATATTACCGAACCTACCCTGACCATCTATAGCGCTGAAGGCCATAATACGGGCAAAGCCGTACTAATAATTCCCGGTGGCGGCTATGAGCTTGTGGCCATGTACCATGAAGGATATGATCTGGCAGCGGCATTGTCAAAACACGGAATTACAGCTGCTGTTTTAAAATATAGACTTCCAAATCCAAAATCATCTGATCAGCCCCATTTGGTTCCTATCACAGATGCCCGAAGAGCACTCAAATTAATACGTGAAAAATCTCCCGCCTATAACATTGAAACTAACAAAGTGGGAGTTCTGGGTTTTTCGGCCGGGAGCCATTTAGCTACCGTTCTCAGTTTATGGAAGAGTCCGGACTCTAATGAAAACCCTGATTTTTCAGGGCTAATATATGGAGTCACCAATCTTTCCGATGCCAACTTAAAATGGCTTGAAAAAAGTCTTTACCATAGAAAACTGACTTCGGCCGAAATTAAACAAAACACATTGCTGAACCTAGTATCCCATAGTTCTCCACCTGCTTTTTTGGTCCATGCCTATGATGATGAGATATGCCAAGTGGAGGAGACCACTCTTTATGCACAAAAATTAAGGGAACATGAGGTTTTGACCGAAATGCATATTTTCCCCAAAGGAGGTCATGGGTTCGGAATGGGAAGAGAATCTGACGGTACAGACCAATGGGTACCTTTATTTGTAAATTGGATTAAAACACTTTGATTTTTAAATATTAAAAAAAATGGAAGAAAACATTGATCTATCGAAAGCATTTCCACAATTTGGGCCAGAACTTGTTTCACAAATCAACAAAGCTTCAATAATAAAGGAGATACCCAAAGGCATTGAGATTTTAAGGGAAGGGCAATTTGTGAAAATCATTCCTATTGTTTTAAGCGGACTGATCAAAGTAAGTACAAGACACAACGATAAAGAATTGCTGTTATATTACATACGCCCCTATGAAAGTTGTGCCATGTCATTTGCGGCTTCCCTAAAGAACGGCCCGAGTAAAATATTCGCCTTGACAGAAGAAGACACTACTGTCTTACTACTGCCAGTTGACAAAGTCTCTGAATGGATAAAGCAATTTCCAAGTTTCAACGTTTTGTTTTATCAGCAATACGACCTCAGGTATTGTGAACTTCTAGATACCATACATCATGTGCTTTTTGAAAAAATGGATATGCGTTTGTTTGAATACTTGAAGGAAAAAAGCAACCTCACCCATAAAAACCCCATGAACATTTCACACAGACAGATAGCCAATGAGTTGGGTACTGCAAGAGAGGTTATCAGCAGGGTTATGAAGAAACTTGAAAGCGAAGGCAAGGTAAAACAGCATTCCACCAGTATTGAAGTACTCGAGCAGTGACCTTGGTCACTGCACAACCAATTCTTCCTGTTTATCTTTGACTGAAGAATCAATGGTATAAATTGATTTTTCTCTGTTAGTCTATTTTAAACTTTATATATTATGAAAAAGAATATGGGTTCGGCGGATCGAATTATTCGCTTAATTATTGCTGCTCTTGTCGCGGTACTTTACTTTACAAATATAATCTCTGGGACCTTAGGAATAGTTCTCATAATCTTATCAGGAATCTTTGTACTTACCAGCCTGATTAGTTTTTGTCCTCTTTATAAACCGTTCGGCTTAAGTACTTGTGCAATAAAAGAAAAAAAATAATTATTTCGATAGCAGCGACCTTTATCAGCCGGGGCGGGTTAAAAGAATTTAATCCGCTCTTTTGTTGTTAGTAGAGTTTATGGCATGCTGCTTGAAACTTGCATGAGTTTCCCATTGTAGAATTTATGCCCAGTTAATGCAAAATCCTTAATATAGGTGGCCATTTCAAGAGCAGAAATTGGTGCTTGATAACCAGGAAAAGCCTCCTCCAACATTTCAGTTTGTACAGCGCCTAGCGCCAAAACATTAAAAGATGGACCTGTTTCCTTGAATTCCTCGGCCCATAATTCGGTCAATGTAATTACAGCTCCTTTACTTGAACTGTATGCCGAAAGTCCCGGGAATTTCATGCTGCCCTGTACGCCTCCCACTGAGCTTACCGATACCACATGTCCCTTTTTTAGCATTTTTGGTAACACCAACTTGGTTAATTTAGCCACTCCGAATACATTGACCTTGTAAATTTCCTCAAAGTCCTTGTCATCTGTTTCCAAAAATGGCTTGTTCAAGAGTTTTCCTGCATTATTGATCAAAATATCAACTGTTTTCCAATGTTCAAGATATGCTTCCAGCTTTTCAAAATCCAAGCTATTGGAAAGGTCAAAAGGAAAGGAAATGATATTCCTGTGCTGCAATTCAGTTATTGACGCATTGTTTCGTGACAATGCCAATACCTGATGACCCTCATCTGCAAAAAGCTTTGCCAATTCAAAACCAATGCCCCTACTTGTACCTGTTATGATTACATTTGCCATTACTTATATTTTATTTCTTGCTGGGAGGCATTGGCAATTCCCTCAATTACAGGGATGAATTTGTTTGCAAGGGTCGCCATATGTCCGAAATCCATTAAAGAAACTTCATCTCCTACTTTATGATACTGATCAAAATTTGTGAAATCAAAAGTAGAAAATGTCTGTGAAGGCACTTCAAACTCGGTATGGAAAGGAAAGTTATCTGAACGCATGAATAAATCAAATTCCTTTGCCGTAGGAAGAAAACCCACAAGCTTCTCTTTCGCATAGCCATTACAGACTTCGGCCAAATTTGAACGTTCATAACCAGTGGCATAAGTCAAATAATCCCTGCCGACCAATGGCACACCCAGCATCTCAAAATTTAGCATCGTATACAAATTGAAATTCTGCTCTTTTAATTTTTTCGCCAAGTGCTTAGACCCCAAAAGTCCTTTTTCCTCAGCACTAAAAAGCGCAAAGACCAAACTTCGCTTATTGCTCCTGGCCTTCCCAAAATAACGAGCCAACTCTAAAACGGTAGTGGTTCCCGCTGCATTATCATTTGCTCCATTGGCTATGGTGTCACCATTAACCGCATTTCTTATACCTATATGATCATAATGTGCTCCTATTACTATAAACTCATTTTTCAACTGCTCATCATTACCTTCTATGAAGCCAACAATATTATAAGCGATTTTTTGAGAATTAGAAAGCGTATCTCTATAGGATTGGAAATAAGGTTTTATTCGATTCGCTTCAAATATTTTTTCAATAAACCCGGCAGCCTTCTCAATTCCCTCGCTACCCGAATCACGTCCTTGTAGTTCATCGGATGCCAAAAAGCTCATTATCCTCCCAACTTTGGCCTTATCGGTTTTTATAGAATTTGAAGAACCACAGCTTATTATAATACAAACAAATACTGCTAGGTAAAAATTTTTCATTCAGAGCTCATTTGGATTTAAAGGTAAAAAAACATCCGCCTTTGGCGGATGCATTCTATGATATATTTATTGTACCAAAACTAAGCCAGCATGGTTACCGGGTTTTCCATGTACGCCCTTAGTGTCTGTAGAAATTGTGCTCCCGTAGCTCCATCAACCGTTCTATGGTCGCAAGCCAATGAAAGTTTCATTGTACTACCAACAACAATTTCGCCGTTTTTGACTATCGGTTTTTCAACAATGGCCCCTACCGATAAGATTGCGGAATTGGGTTGGTTTATTATTGAAGTAAACTCCAAAATACCAAACATTCCCAAGTTGGAAACCGTAAAAGTGCTTCCTTCCATCTCGGCTGGCGTCAATTTTTTAATTCTTGCCCTGCCCGCTAAATCTTTTACCGAAGCTCCTATCTGTGTTAGACTCAATTGGTCTGTAAACTTTACAACGGGTACAACCAATCCTTCTTCAACTGCCACGGCCACACCAACATGTACATGATGGTTATACCTTGTCGTATCCCCATTCCATGTAGTGTTAACCTGTGGGTGCTTTTTCAAAGCCATGGCGCAAGCTTTTACAACCATGTCATTAAAAGACACTTTAGTGTCAGGTAAATTGTTTATCTGTAATCTTGACGCTTTGGCATTATCCATACCAACCTCAATGGTCAAATAGTAATGCGGTGCTGTAAACTTTGATTCGGCCAATCTTTTGGTAATGATTTTTCGCATTTGCGAATTTTTCATCTCTTCTGAGCTTTCTTCACCAACAGGTAAAATTATTGGTGCACTGCTACTTGAAGCAGTGGATAATTCCACTGGGGCCACCGCTGGTTGTAATCGCTCTGGGGATGGTACATAGCCTTCAATATCTTTCTTCACGATTCTACCATGTTCTCCCGTACCTTTTACATCTTTAAGGTCAATTCCTTTTTCCTTGGCAATTCTCTTTGCCAATGGGGATGCAAAAATGCGTTTTCCGTCATAAACTGAAATCGTATTCATTTCCTCTACGGTTTCAGTGACTTTGCTATCTTTTTTCTCAACTTCTGAAACGTCTTCGCTTTTATCTGAAGAAGATTTTGCATTCAATATTGCATTCACATCGGTGCCGACAGGCCCAATAACAGCAAGAACAGCGTCGACTGGGGATGATTCCCCTTCTTGAATACCAATATATAATAATGTACCTGAGTAGAATGATTCAAATTCCATTGTAGCTTTGTCAGTTTCAATCTCGGCTAAAATATCGCCTTCCTCCACTACATCACCAACCTTTTTCAACCAAGTGGCTACCGTACCTTCCTCCATGGTATCACTTAAACGGGGCATCTTGATTATCTCAACTTCATCGGGAATTTTAACAGGTTCGGAGCCACCATCAGATGCATTTGTTGCAGCCTCAGGAATTTCAGAAATTGCTTCATCAGAACGTTCTTCCTTACTTTCAGCAGAAGTACCATTCAATAAACCCGAAATATCTTCACCTTCTTCTCCTACAATGGCCAAAAGTGAATCGACTGGGGCACCGTTTCCTTCCGCAATCCCGATATAAAGCAAAGTGCCTTCATGAAATGATTCAAATTCCATTGTGGCCTTATCAGTTTCTATTTCTGCCAGTATATCCCCTTCCTCAATCTTATCTCCAACTTTCTTCAGCCATTTGGCTACGGTACCTTCTTCCATGGTATCGCTAAGCCTAGGCATATTTATCACTTCTGCCATTTATCTATTATTTATGTTGTACAAATGGAAAATCCTCTTGATCATAAACCACATCATATAACTGGTTAATCGGCGGATAATCTGAATCCTCAGCAAATTTTTCACACTCTAAGACTTTTGCCTTTACAGCACCGTTTATTTCTTTGATTTCGTCTTCAGATGCATAATTCTTATCTCTAATAACTTCCAAGACCTGTGAAATAGGGTCTATTTTTTTGTACTCCTCAACCTCATCCTTAGTTCTATAATGTTGGGCATCTGACATCGAGTGACCTCTATAACGGTAGGTCTTCATTTCCAAGAAAGTTGGTCCGCCACCACTTCTGGCACGTTCTATCGCCTTGCTCATTTCCTTGGCAACTGTAACAGGATCCATTCCGTCAACAGGTCCACAAGGCATTTCATAGCCAAGTCCAAGTTTCCATATTTCAGTGGAATGCGATGTTCTTGCCACAGAAGTCCCCATGGCATACCCATTGTTTTCACATACAAAGACAACGGGTAATTGCCAAAGCATAGCCAGGTTAAAACTCTCATGTAGCGAACCTTGTCTAACGGCTCCGTCGCCCATATAACATAACGTGACAGAATCTCTTTTGAAGTATTTATCGGCGAATGCCAGACCAGCACCTAATGGAATTTGGCCGCCCACGATTCCATGACCGCCATAAAAACGATGTTCTTTGGAAAATATGTGCATAGACCCTCCCATACCCTTAGAAGTACCTGTTACTTTTCCATAAAGTTCCGCCATCACCCTTTTGGGATCCACTCCCATCCCAATTGGTTGTACATGGTTTCTATAGGCGGTTAGCATTCTATCTTTCGTAAGGTCCATGGCATGTAGCGCTCCTGCCAAAACAGCCTCTTGTCCATTGTATAAATGGAGAAACCCTCTTACTTTCTGTTGAATATAAACAGCTGCAAGCTTGTCCTCAAACTTTCTCCAGAACAGCATGTCTTCGTACCACTTTAGATATGTTTCTTTGGTGATTTTTTCCATTAATCCATTTTTAATTAAAAATTCGCATTTTCCTCAGGGCCCGGTAATCCATAATATGCTAAGAAAACGGAAAGACAAAAATACACATATTAATCAATCGGTAAAAAAATAAAGGGAAAAGCTTACTGTAAAAACCGGTGATCATTGGCATACTAACAAAACCATCCTTTTTGATTAAATCTATAACCAAAACCTCCAAGAAAAAGAGAAACCTATACATACGTATTGTTGAAAGCCAAAGGAAGAATATCGGCAAGCGAATGGCATTTTATCACCTGACCGCTCTCACCCATCAAAATCAATTCAATAGGGCTTTTTTGCCTGAATTCGTATTCAGAAATAGATTGCCTACAATTACCACAAGGAGCGACTGGTTTGTCAACCAAATGATTTTTTGACCTAGCCGTAATGGCTATAGACTTGATTTTAATTCCAGGATATTTAGCGCCAGCCTGAAAAACAGCTACGCGCTCTGCACATAAACCAGAAGGATAAGATGCATTCTCTTGATTGTTACCGATCACAACTTCATTGTTATCCAATAATACGGCCGCCCCCACTTGAAAGTTCGAATAGGGAGCATACGCATCTTTTCTGGCATCAATGGCCAAAAGCATCAAATCTCGATCCCACCGATTTAACTCTTCCAAGGATTCAAACACCAGAAGTTCAAAAGCGACATTTCGTTTTTTCATATTTTGAGTACATGCTAGCCTAAAAATAACAAAACCTGCACAAATGCAGGTTTTGTTATTGATATTCTTACTTGTTAATTATTCTCCTTAATTAAAAAGTTCTTCCCCCAAGTTAAAAGTAAGCGCAAAACGCAATGTGTTTTCCAAAGGATTCTTGATCTGGGATGTAGAGAACAGATAAGAAAAGTCTATTTGGGCAGCTTTAAATTTGAACCCTGCTCCCATGGTAAAAAACTTTCGAGAACCTTTTTCCTCACTTTCATTAAAATAACCAGTCCTAATCATAAAGGCATCCTGATACGTATACTCAGCTCCCAAGGCCCATGTGAACTCTTTAAGCTCTTCACCAAAACCATCCGGGGCATCGCCAAAGGATTTAAAGATTCCATTAAAGAAACCTATTTGCTGATACTCGTCATTATCTACAGAATCAATAACCCCATCCTCATTAAAATCCTTCGGTGTAGGCACCAACAACTTATTAAACTCAGTTGTTATACCCAAGACATTATCCTGATCTAAAATAAAATCAAATCCAGCACCGAATTTCAGGTTTACAGGTAAAAAATTCTCCTGCCCGCCTTCATCGTATTTTATTTTCCCACCAAGATTGGATAGATTAAACCCAGCTCTCCATCTACCGTCAAAGCTGTTATATGCAATTTCACGAGAACGATAATATCCTGCCACATCCACGGCAAAAGTGCTAGCTGCCTGTGAATCCTCGGATCCATTTTGTGGTAGTTTCAAATTAGACCTTATAAATCTACCTCCCACCGCCATTGAGAAAGTTGGACTCAATTTCATAGAATAAGAGCCATCCAAAGCCAATTCGTTTGGTTTTGCCAAAGTACCTGGGTCGTTGGCAAACTGTCTTAATTCAATCTCTCCAAGAGTAAAATATCTCAAACTGACCGCAAAAGCACTTTGATCATCAAGTTTATTATAAAAACTGGCGTTTAACAGTGATATATCTGTAATAATGCTTTCCAAGTAGGGAGTATAACTTAACCCTATACCTATTTTACGCTCAGCAAAAGCAAATTTTGCAGGATTCCATTGTTGGGAAAAAGCATCAGTTGAAGTTGCCACACCCATATCTCCCATACCCCCAGCCCTTGCATCCGCAGCTATGGTCAAAAAAGGCACTGCAGTTGTTATGACTCTATCATCTTGAGCCGATAATTCCACAATAAAGGCCAATAGAATAAGTAATGATAATTTTCTCATTTTTCAAGCTTATTATAATTCCGAGGCAAATCTAATATTAGAATCTTAATATTAAAAATAAACACCGCCATCTTTTAAATATATTAGTTGTACTACATGTAAACGAGCATTTTAATGATATCTTATATTGTAGGATAAAAATATTTGTGAAAATTCATTCTTTTTTTGAGCTATTAATCCCGAAACTTATTTCAATTATTGTCAAAACCCGTTCTTAATTTTAAAAATAGTTTAAGGTAGCCTGTTCATAAAGAAAAATAATCGCCCATACTATTATGGCAATTATCACGTTATATTTTTTGTATCACAACGTCTTTAAGCGTTTTAAAGCATTAAGGGTTTGCAAATATTTTTATTCGGTAAAATATTATAGCTAAATCATCGTTTTAATTGCCAAAGTGACACCAAATTAAATCAAAATACGAATTTCAAACCATCTAAACAGTGGTTTAAACATTTGAACTCAAGTCCAAATTATGAAAAAACAGTTTATCAAAATTGTACTTTCTTGTGCAGTGATTGCGGGAAGTTTTACAATTTCAAGTTGTAGCAAGAAGTCTTCATCTTCCAAAAACGTCTCTAGGGCTACAGGTTGGAAAATCAATGCCAAGGAAGGTGGTTTTCAATTTAATACAGACTTTAAAGAGCAGGAAACGGGTCCAGGTCTTGTTTTTGTTGAGGGAGGCACTTTTACAAAAGGTAAAGTACAGGATGATGTAATGCGTGACTGGAACAATACCCCTACTTCCCAACATGTGCAATCTTTTTACATGGATGAAACGGAAGTCACCAATGTGATGTACTTGGAATACTTGGACTATTTAAAGAGTGTTTATCCTCCTGAAAATCCCAAATACGCCAACATCTACAAAGGTGCCTTACCAGATACCTTGGTTTGGAGGAACCGCTTAGGCTTTAACGAGACTATGACCAATAACTATTTGAGACATCCTGCTTATGCGGAATATCCAGTTGTTGGTGTTAATTGGATTCAAGCTACCCAATTTGCTGAATGGAGAACAGACCGTGTCAATGAGGTAATGCTCGAAAGGGAAGGTTATCTTTCCGAAGACGCAAAATATCATGCAGCTACTGGTGAGGTGGCGGGAACTTTTAGTACTGAGGCTTATCTTAACAGGCCTGAATCTGTTTATAATGGACAAATAGATTCGCTACAAGGCAAGATGAAAAAAGATAGTGTCAACACGTATGCCAAAAGAAGCAGTGGTATTATTATGCCCGAGTACAGACTACCTACGGAAACTGAATGGGAATATGCAGCTCAAGCCCAAGTTGGCTCAAGAGAGTATAATAATTATAGGGGTAGAAAAAAATATCCATGGGAAGGGAGTTATACCAGAAACGGGCAGCGCGTCGGCCGAGGTGATCAACTTGCAAACTTTAAACAAGGAAAAGGCGACTATGGGGGAATTGCTGGATGGTCAGATGATGGAGCCGATATTACAGCTGAAGTGATGTCATACAAACCAAACGACCTAGGCCTATAT
Organism: Bacteroidota bacterium; assembly: GCA_024279425.1. GTDB lineage: Bacteria > Bacteroidota > Bacteroidia > Flavobacteriales > Flavobacteriaceae > Maribacter_A. The sequence continues at coordinate 34,409 of JAJRRO010000081.1, forward strand.
GATATGGCTGGCAATGTTGCCGAATGGGTAGCAGACGTTTATCGACCCATTGTTGATGATGAAATAAGCGACTTTAACTATTACCGTGGTAACATCTATATGAAAACCGCAATTGGGGAAGATGGTAAAGTAACCATTTTGAAAGATGAAATTGTATATGACACCTTACCAAATGGCAAGATAATAGCCGTTAATCTTCCTGGGGAAATCAAAATGGTTCCGGTAGATGAGCAAGAAACCTATTTAAGAACAAATTTCTCTTCAAGCGATAATAGGGGTTACAGAGATGGCGATCCAAGTTCTTCTCGATTCTTTGATAGATTTAGTGATGAAGAAGACGAAAGTACCGCCCGAAAAATGTATGATTCGCCTAAACATAAAGTGGAAAGAGATGAAGACGGAAAATTGATTCGTCAGTACGACGAATCAAACAATAGAACTACCTTGATCAATGACGAAGTTCGGGTGTACAAAGGAGGATCTTGGAGAGACAGGGCTTATTGGTTAGATCCTGCACAACGAAGATACTTACCTCAATACATGGCAACTGACTATATTGGTTTCAGATGCGCTATGTCTAGAGTAGGTTCTAAATCAAAAACAAAGAACAAAACCATAAGAGGCAAAAAAGCCAAATAGTTTTAATATAGACCGAGTTGAAGCCCTGACAGTATCACCGTCAGGGCTTTTTTTTATCTTTGTTTTTATGACAATAGAAAAAATACACCAAATCTTTTTAAAATTCCCCAATGTCTGCACTGATACTCGAAAAATAGAGAAAAACTGCATTTTCTTTGCCTTAAAAGGAGACAACTTCAATGGAAATGAATTTGCTCCTGAAGCCCTTAAAAAAGGGGCATCTTATGCCATCGTTGATGAAGAGGAATATGTTCTCAACACTAAGACCATATTAGTAGAAGACGTTTTGCAATCGCTTCAGGAACTCGCAAAGTATCATAGGAATCAATGCAACGCCAAAGTTATAGCCCTTACCGGAAGCAATGGAAAAACAACTACCAAAGAATTGGTCAATGCCATCCTTTCAAAGAAATATAGAACCATTGCCACAAAGGGTAATCTCAACAACCATATTGGTGTACCCTTGACATTACTGTCCATTACAAAAAATACTGAATTGGCCATTGTAGAAATGGGAGCGAATCATTTAAAGGAAATTGAATTTCTTTGTTCTATTGCCCAGCCTGATTTTGGCTACATCACGAACTTTGGAAAAGCCCATCTCGAAGGGTTTGGCAGCCCCGAAGGAGTTATTCAAGGAAAAAGTGAACTTTATGATTATCTAATCTCCAATGACAAGTCCATTTTTTTAAACGCTGATGACCCGACCCAATTGAAAAAACTGAGCGGCTATATGAAAAAGTATGGCTTCGCCATAACTAAAAATGAGTACTATAGCATTATACTTATTGAAGCTGACCCCTTTGTCAAAATAAAAGTCGAAGGCCTATGTATTACTTCCAATTTAATTGGAAAATACAATTTCACTAATTGTTGTGCGGCCATACTCATGGGCAAATATTTTAACATACCCCTTATTGACATAAAGATTGCCCTTGAACAGTACATCCCCTCCAACAACCGCTCTCAAATAATTGAAAAAAATGGAAAACAAATAATCTTGGACGCCTATAATGCCAACCCTACGAGTATGGAAGTGGCTCTTGAGAATTTCAGCACCCTTAGTAGTGAACGCAAATTTGCTTTTTTGGGAGACATGTTCGAGTTAGGCAAAACAGCTACCGATGAACATCAAAAAATCGCCGATTTGGCTTCTCGATTAGATTTTGAAAAGGTGTTTCTCATAGGAGAGAACTTTGATAAAACCGACACTTATTTAAAAAAATTCGCGGCATTCAAAGATGTTGCCTCCTTCTTAGAAGAAAATCCATTGCCACCCAACTGCAGCGTTATGATAAAGGGCTCAAGAGGAATGGTTTTGGAACGTCTGGTTGATTTGTTATAATCCAGAATCAGTGAAAGAATATCTACATTATAGATTGTGGGACATACTGGATTCGAACCAGTGACCTCTGCCCTGTCAAGGCAGCGCTCTAAACCAACTGAGCTAATATCCCTTCTGAATTTCAAAGCGCTAAGGTATAACTAATTTTTATTTCAAAAAACTTATCTATTCATCACCGAAATCTGAAAGGAAAATCATAAACCTTGCACCTTTTTTATTTGCGGAATATCATTTTATTAATATATTTTGTTACCCAATTTCAATTCATTCCGTTTTAATTTTAAAAAATGTATTTTTAAAGTTCTCATTCATAGTTTCCAATGAATTTTGCAAAATTTGTAGTACTGGTATTGACATTGGTAACCGCTTCCTGTTCACTAAGCGTTCCCCATGAGGTTGAAATTGCATACGAAGGGCTCCCTAAAACAATAGATTTCAACTTTCACGTAAAACCAATTTTGTCCGATCGTTGCTACGCCTGTCACGGACCTGATAAGAATACACGTAAAGCAGACTTGAGGTTGGATTTGGAAAAAGATGCATTTTCAAAATTGAGTAGTGGCAATTACGCATTTGTTTCCAAGAATCCTTCTAAAAGTGAAGGTCTTCAAAGAATACTAAATGATGATCCAGAGCTTACAATGCCTCCTCCGGAATCACATTTAACGCTGTCGGCAACTGAAAAAGCCACAATTCTAAAATGGATAGAACAGGGGGCAGAATGGAAAAATCACTGGGCATTTATAAAACCTGAAAAATCCGACTTACCCGAAGTTTCAGAAACAACATGGAAATCCAACAATCCAATCGACAATTTTATCCAAAAAAAATTAATTGAAAAAAATCTAAAACCTTCCAAGGAAACCAATAAAGAAAGATTACTTCGTAGGGTAACTATGGATTTGACAGGTTTACCTCCTACAATAGACGAAATTGAGAATTTTCTAAAAGATAAGGGCGGAGATGCTTATGAGAGCGTTGTAGACAAATTATTGGCAACTGATGCTTATTCCGAAAGATTGACCGTAGACTGGATGGATTTATCCAGATATGCGGACTCCCATGGTCTACATGCAGATGGTTGGCGGTTAATGTGGCCCTGGCGTGACTGGGTAATCAAATCTTTTAAAGATAATATGCCCTATGACCAGTTTGTAACTTGGCAACTCGCTGGTGATCTTATACCAAATGCAAGCAAAGAACAAAAATTGGCCACCGCTTTTAATCGTAACCATCCCATGACTGCGGAAGGTGGTGCCATAGAAGAGGAATTTCGTTTAAATTATGTATGGGATCGAACGGAGACCGTTGGTACTGCTCTTCTAGGACTTACGGTGGCCTGCGCAAGGTGTCACGACCATAAATTTGATCCTATTTCCCAAAAAGACTACTTCCAAATGGCAGCTTTTTTTAATAATGTCAAAGAACTTGGAATGACTGGTGACGATGGGAATTATGGCCCAATGCTCGCCTTACCGGATCAACCTACTGAAGACAAGCTCAACACCCTTGAACAAGCCATAGAAAAGAAAGAAAGGGAGCTTCAGCTTACCACGAATGAACTCAAGAAATTGGATGAATATATTGCCCAATTGCCGAACAGTTTCAATACCGAAGGCCGATTGGGGTATTATCCTATGGACAACATCGTCAAAAAGGGAAAAACTATTTTGATTGATGAAAACACGAACTCGACAGCCAATCTCGCCCCGAAAGTGGTGGAAGGTAAAATAGGCAATGCCTTGGAATTTACTGGTGAATATGACCAGGCTTATCTGAAAAATTTACCAAATTTTGAGTATACCGATACTTTTTCCCTTGGTCTATGGATGAACACTACCAAAAGACAAGCGGGTCGGACCCAAACCTTATTGGGCACTACTGGAGTAAAAAATAATTTTTGGAGAGGATGGGATTTTTATTTAGATAGCCTTAATCATTTGAATGCTAGATTAGTACACTCGCTCCCTCACAATTACATACATATAAGATCTAGAGATTCAATCAAGGTCAAGGAATGGAAACATGTCGCATTTACCTACAATGGATCGGGCAAGGCCAAAGGGCTATCATTATTCATAGACGGCGACGAAGTTTCCACTTCGATTTCTTATGACAATCTTTACAAATCAATAAAAACAGTATCCAATTCCTTACATGTTATAGAAAATCGTTCTGTAATGGTAGCCAAGAGCTATAGGGCATTTACTGGGGAAAATGGAATATTTAAAGGAAAAATAGATGATATAAATGTCTATTCCAGGGAGCTTAGCCCCATCGAAATTTCCCATCTTGCAGGAAAAAGCGATACCAAAAAATCAGATAGCGAAAAAGGTGTCACCGATTATTGGGTCAATAAATCTCCCAAGAAGTTAAAAATACAAAAGGAGCTTCAGCAACTAAGAAATGAATGGCTAGCTGCCATGACACCTGTAATGGAAGTCATGGTTATGGAAGAAATGTCTAATAAAAGAGCGGCTTATGCCTATAATCGAGGAGATTATGAACAACCCATTTACGAGGTTAAGGCCACAACGCCAGAGATGTTACCAAAATTTCCTGACGATTATCCAAAAAACCGGCTAGGTTTTGCCAAATGGATATTTTCGTCAGACAATCCTTTAACAGCAAGGGTAACAGTAAATAGATATTGGCAAATGCTTTTCGGACAAGGCTTGGTCACTACGCCCCAGGACTTTGGCGTACAAGGTGCATTACCGACCCACCCTCAACTATTGGATTGGTTGGCTACCTCGTTCATCGAAAGTGGATGGGATGTTAAAAAGCTCCTTAAAACCATGGTAATGTCACATACCTATAGACAATCTTCCAAGGCCTCCCAGGAATTACAGGAAATAGACCCAACAAACAAGTATTTGGCAAAAAGTAACACGTATAGGCTTCCTGCTGAAATGATAAGGGACAATGCCCTAGCTGCAAGTGGGCTTTTAGTTAAGCATGTAGGTGGTGAAAGTGTGAAGCCATACCAACCCGGAAAATTATGGATTGAGAAAAACAGCTTTTCACATATCTTATTAAATTATGTGGAATCGAAAGGAGATAGTCTCTATAGAAGAGGGTTATATACCTTTATCAGGCGTACGGCACCCCACCCCGCAATGACCGCTTTTGATGCCCCATCACGGGAGGTCTGTATTATCAAAAGAGAAAATACAAACACTCCGTTACAGGCCTTGGTGCTTATGAACGACACTCAATTTGTTGAAGCATCCAAAGTCTTGGCGCAACGAATGCAAAAAGAAGGCGGGGATTCGTTGGAAGAACAGATAAACTATGGTTTTAGACTGGCCGTTAGTCGAAATCCCAAAGCAAAGGAAACCTTGGTCTTAAAGGAATTATATGACAGCCAGAAAGAACGTTTCAGCAAAAACCCCAAAGAAGCAATTGATTTGTTAGCTGTTGGAGACAAAATATTGGATAGGTCATTGGATAAAACCAAGACAGCCGCTCTCACCATGGTTGCAAATACAATTCTCAACCATGATGAGACTTATATGAAAAGATGATAACCAAAAGCAATGTGCACACACCATAATAAAAATTATACAAGACGTGATTTCCTTACCAAAACATCTTTGGGAATGGGAGCGCTTTCAATGGCATCAATGTTAGACCCCATGGATCTCTTTGCCAAAGAAAAACCTCTGATGTCTTCCCAGATCAATGGCGGAATTTTGGGAAAACCACATTTTCCGGCAAAGGTAAAACGGGTCATCTATTTATTTCAAAGTGGCGCACCCTCACAGTTGGATCTATTCGACTACAAACCACTTCTTAACAAAATGAACGGCCAAGACCTGCCTGACAGTGTTCAACAGGGTCAGCGCCTTACCGGAATGTCGGCCGGGCAGGCATCATTACCTATTGCAGGCACTGTCTTTGATTTTAAACAACATGGAGATAGTGGTGCATGGATGAGTGACCTTATGCCACATACTTCAAAAATTGTTGATGATCTCTGTTTTATAAAATCTATGCACACCGAGGCTATCAATCATGATCCTGCTGTTACTTTTATACAAACGGGATCTCAATTACCAGGAAGACCTTCTATTGGTTCATGGCTAAGTTATGGGCTTGGATCTGACAATAAGAACCTTCCGGAGTTTGTTGTTTTGGTTACCAAAGACAAATATGGCCAACCCTTATACTCAAGATCATGGGGTAATGGGTTTTTACCCTCCCAGCATCAAGGCGTACAATTTCGATCAGGAAAAGACCCCGTTCTCTATTTAACAAATCCACCTGGGGTTGATAACAATAGTCGAAGGGAGCAATTGGATCATTTACAGCGTCTGGAAAAAATAAATTATCAGGATGTTGGTGACCCTGAGATCTTGGCAAGAATGGCGCAATATGAAATGGCTTTTAGAATGCAGACCTCGGTTCCTGAAATAATGGATACCAAGGATGAATCTGACTATATTTATGATATGTATGGTGAGGACAGCCGAAAGCCAGGCACATATGCGGCCAATTGTATTTTGGCTAGGAGACTAGCTGAACGTGATGTGAAGTTTATACAACTGTATCACCAAGGTTGGGATCAACACGGTAATTTGCCAAAGGCCATCAAAGTACAATGTAAAGAAACCGATCAAGCAACTGCGGCTTTAATCACCGATTTGAAACAACGGGGGATGCTTGAAGACACCTTGGTAATCTGGGGTGGTGAATTTGGAAGGACAAATTATTCCCAGGGCAAACTCACTCCCGATAATTTTGGTAGGGACCATCATCCAAAATGCTTCACTATATTCATGGCAGGGGCAGGAATCAAAAAAGGATTCACACTTGGAGCCACCGATGATTTTGGGTATAATGTGGTTCAAAGGCCTGTTCATATTCATGACTTTCAAGCCACTTTAATGCACCTTTTAGGCGTTGATCACGAACGATTGACTTTTAAATTTCAGGGAAGGAGATATAGGCTTACCGATGTTCATGGAGAAGTGGTCAGCGAAATTTTAGCCTAAATAACTTAGTACTGGAACAAAATGAAAAATAAAACTTACATAGATTTAAAACTGAGTTGATCATATGGTTGCACTAGAATTTTCAACTTTTTTGGGCAGATTTCATCCCCTTTTTGTTCATCTGCCTATTGGGTTTTTAGTATTGGCCATCCTTTTAGAATGGCTAGAAAATCGTAAAAAGAACAGGGAAAACAATAAAATCATAGCCATTTCATGGTTGATAGGGGGTATAAGTGCATTTGCCGCGGCATTCTGCGGCTGGTTTTTAGGCGATAGTGGTAGTTACTCGGAAGATAATCTTTTTATACACAAATGGTTGGGCATTGCCTTGGTGGTGGTTGCCTTTGCTGGATGGTGGATTAAGAAAAATCATGGCAAGTACTCAAAAACAATACACAATTCAGTGAACATAGTTTTATTGATAATGTTAATGGTCGAAGGCCATAAAGGCGGTAATCTTACGCATGGCGAAAACTATCTTGTTGAACATGCCCCTGCTCCCATCCAGAATTTGTTAGGGCTATCAAATAAAATAGAAAGACTTCCCCAATACAATTCACCAGATTCGGTAGTGGTGTACTCTGATTTGATCCATCCCATATTAGAAAGCAAATGCTTGACTTGTCACAGCAATGATATACAGCGGGGGGGGCTCAACCTGGCCAGTCAGCAATTGTTTCAGGACGGCGGTGAAAACGGGCCCGTTTTGGCACCGGGAGATCCAGAAGAAAGCGAAATATTCCAGCGGGTGACCACCTCACAAGAAAGCATCAAATTCATGCCTCCAAAAGGCAATCCGATGACCTATGATGAAATTAAGGTGTTGGAATGGTGGATTAACAGTGGAGCGGACTTTGACAAAAAGGTATCAGACATTGAATTGAATGAATCAATAAAACCAGTTCTAATACGTCTATATGGTTTAGACACAGATCACAAACCATGGTACGAATCTGTGATGGTCAGTCCTATTGATACAACTCAATTGGAAGTTTTATCGTCTAATGGTTTTTTGGTGAAATCTTTGGGTGACGAGAATAATTTGTTGGATATTAAATATTCAAAATCTGAATTGACCCAAGACCACCTAAAAGCCTTAAACGGAGCAAAAGATCACGTTACGTGGCTTTCCCTTGCGCAAAGCAATGTTGAAGATGAATGGCTTTCGGATATAGGGAACTTGTCTAACCTAACGCGATTACAATTGGAAAAAACAGCAATATCTGATTTGGGAACTTCAGCGCTTACTAATCTTGAGCACCTGGAAGTCTTAAACTTATACGATACCAAAGTAACAGATTCTTGCTTGCAAAACCTTGTGAACATAAAAAGTCTCAGGCGGGTCTATCTCTGGAAAACCGGAGTTACCAAAGAAGCAGTTGCTTCTATACAGGAAGACAACCCCGATTTGGAATTCATTTTGGGAAACTAATTGATAATTTAAAATATGTCAAGAAACAATAGTGCAAAACAATTTGACTCTCGATACCCCTCTATCGAAGATCTAAGGAACAAGGCCAAAAAACGTATTCCCCGATTTGCCTTTGAATATTTGGACAGCGGTTGCAATGAGGAAGTCAATTTAAGACGCAACACAAGGGAAGTTCGTGAAGTTCAGCTTACTCCGAACTATTTGGACAATTTTGCGAGTGCCAGCTTAAAAACAGAGTTGTTCGGACATGTCTATGATGCTCCCTTTGGTGTTGCTCCAATAGGGTTGCAAGGACTAATATGGCCAAATGCCTCAGAAATATTGGCCAAAGCCGCTTTTGAAAATAACATCCCGTTTGTACTCAGTACCGTTTCAACAAGCAGTATTGAACGAATAGCGGAACTCACAGAAGGGAAAGCCTGGTTTCAACTATACCACCCAGTCGAAGACAGTATTAGAAATGATATCCTTAAAAGAGCAGAAGCTGCACAATGCCCTGTTCTGGTCTTGCTTTGTGATACACCCGCCTTTGGCTTTAGACCAAAGGAAATCAAAAACGGACTTTCAATGCCTCCCAAGATGGGTATTAACAATATTCTTCAAGTTTTCGGCAAACCCAATTGGGCAGTACAGACCCTAAGACATGGACAGCCCAACTTTGAAGTTCTTAAGCCTTATATGCCGAAAGGACTTGATTTAACACAATTGGGTAAGTTTATGGATCAGACCTTTTCCAAACGTATGAGTATGGAAAAAATAGCACCTATTCGTGATTTATGGAAGGGTAAAATTGTTCTAAAGGGTGTTTCTACAGAAGCAGATACTGAAAAGGCCATACAACTGGGATTGGATGGGATTATTGTCTCCAATCATGGCGGTAGACAATTGGATGCGGGAGAATCCACAATCAAACCAACGACTCGAATTGCCCAAAAATATGGAAATCAAATTAAGGTAATGATGGATAGTGGTCTCCGTTCGGGACCTGATCTTGCCCGTACATTGGCAAGTGGAGCCGAATTCACCTTTATGGGTCGCTCTTTTATGTATGGTGTTGCGGCGATGGGCAAACGTGGAGGAAATCATACCATTTCACTGCTAAAAACACAATTGCTACAGGTTATGGAGCAAATAGGTTGCGAAAAAGTGGAAGATTTTCCTAACTATTTGAATACCCAATAAACATTTTTGACTACTCTATTTCCTAACAAACAACCCATACCCAAATGCTTACAAAACTAGGCGAGAAATTAACGGATTTTTTTCAGAAAAATATGCCGAATGCCTTTGTTTTTGCATTGATTTTGACAATAATAACGGGTATAATCGCTATTGTTTGGGTAGATGTAACGCCCTTAGAAGTAGTACAATCCTGGTATGGTGGGTTTTGGAATTTATTGGAATTTGGAATGCAAATGGTACTCTTGGTCATTACTGGGTATAGTATCGCCTTATCGCCACTTATTAAAAATGCCATAGATCACTTAACACGTTTTATCAAAACACCAAAACAGGTCTATTTTTTTTCAGTGTTTATTGGCATCGTACTATCTATGGTAAGTTGGGGGTGGATAGTTATCGCGGCAGTTTTGGCAAGAGAACTGGCCTTAAGGGTCAAAGGGGTAAACTATCCTTTTCTTATTGCTTGTGTTTATTTTTCCAACGGAAGCTGGGTCACTGGCTTATCCAGTTCAATACCCCTTTTGCTCAATACCGAAAACAATTATATGATCGAGGCAGGTTTTCTCACCGATACCATTCCCACATCATACACATTGGGGTCTTATCTTAATATTGGGATGATCATATTGTTCGTCGTCGTATCGCCATTGATTATGCTATTACTGGTTCCGAAAATAAAAAAAGGAACGGAATTAAAAGATATGCTTGGGCTTAAGGATGATAACAAGGAACAAACAATAAAAGAAGAAGCTATAGGTTTAAAATTGCCATTTAAAGCGGCCTCAGATTCATTGAACAACAGTATTATTTTGCAAATGGTAATAGCCGTTTTAGGACTCGTCTATATTGTCAATCATTTTAAAATAAATGGCTTGGATTTAAATCTGAATATCATGATTTTTATTTTCCTCATAATAGGATTGATTCTACATAAAACTCCCATTAGGTATACTATTTCAATGAAACGTGCCAGTTCAAATGTATCTGGAATTCTTTTTCAGTTCCCCTTTTACGCTGGTATAATGGGCATAATGACATATACTGGTTTAGGAGAACAACTGGCTCAGGTCATGGCATCTTTGGCAACCATAGATACATTTCCTTTTTTCGCCTTCGTGCTAGGAGGTGTCGTTAATTTTGCCATTCCTTCAGGAGGTGGGGAATTTGCGGTTATAGGCCCAAGTGTCATTGAAGCTCTGAACAATATTGCCCCCGGCTTATCTACCCAAGAAATGATGGAACTGAATTCACGGGCAGCACTTTCGATTGCCTACGGCGAAAGCTTGACAAACCTTTTACAGCCATTTTATCTATTATTGGTCTTGCCCGTTATGGGTGCAGGAATCAATATACAGGCAAGAGATGTAATGGGATATTTGGTAATTCCCTTCATCCTGTATTTCATTATACAATCGATAATGGTGGTATGGATGCCCATTTAGCCCAGGTCATGGGTCAATCCATATTCTCTATGATGCTAAAAATCCTCAATACAATACCCGTATAAAAGCATCCCTAAAAATGCACTATCACCTATTCTTATCCTTAAAAATTAAACTAAAAACATACCCAAAACCAAAACAGGAAACTACACCTAGAAAAGAATACATCAAAAAGTTAATATCGGTATAGACACTTACATACCAGATTAATAAAGCACTAATGACCAAGCCAATTAAGGTTCCTGTAGCATTTGCCCTTTTGGTAAGCATCCCCAGAAGGAACATGCCCCCCAATCCTCCCGTGAACAGCCCCAAAAATCTATAAAATTGATCCCAAAGTGATTTTATATTGGAGCTAGCCATCCAAAGCGCCAAAAGAACACCCAAAATACCAGTTGCTATGGTCGCAATCCTTGCAATCCGTAGCAATTTTTTGTCCTTGACTTTGGGTTTAAAATGCGAATAAAAATCGTTGCAATAGGCTGTTGAAACCGAATTTAAGCTACTACTAATACTTGACATGGCCGCAGAGAAAATACCAGCTACCAATAGGCCTGAAACCCCTATAGGTAATTCCCTTACGATATACCATGGAAAAATAGAATCATTATTGGAAATAGACGGAGAGAGCCCATTGGGCATTTCAGTGTAAAAAATGAACAAAAGTGTTCCCAAACCAAAAAATATGATAGTTGCCGGAAGTGTAAGAACGGCATTGGTATAGAGCGTTTTTTGGGAATCCTTGACATTGGCACTAGTCAAATACCGTTGTACAATAGTTTGATCCGTGCCTTGTGTAACCATAGCTGAGGCCAAACCACCAATAAAGACCACCCAAAACGTGGAATCGGTAAAATTAAAATCCATATTGGCTATGTTGAATTTATCCCGTTCGGAGGCATATGTCACCATATCTCCAAACGAAGTCTCGGTATGAAGCAGTATCCATATGACTGCTAAAATACTTCCACCTAAAAGCACGATTACTTGCATCACATCTGTCCAAATCACAGCTTCTATGCCCCCGAAAGTCGTATAGAGAATACAGAGCACCCCCATAATCAAAATACTAGTTTCCACGGGTATTCCCGTTACAATAGAAATCGCCAATGAGGGCAATAACAAGACAATTCCAATTCGACCCAACTGAAATAAAATAAAGGACAAACTCCCAAAAGCGCGTGCCAGATAATTAAACCTATCCTCAAGGTATTCATAGGCCGTTTTAATACGTAGTTTATTGAAAAATGGAATGAAAATAAAAGCAATTACAGGTGCTATGAGAATGGCCGTGATGTTCAGAAAAAAATAAGACCAATCCGTTATAAAAGCTTTGGCGGGTATGGCCATAAAAGTTATGGCACTAAGCAGGGTTCCAAAAACACTTAATCCCGAAGCCCACCAAGGAATGCGTCCTCCTCCTGTAAAATAATCGGTAGTGGACTTTTGTTTACGGGCAAAATAAACCCCGATCATGAGTGAAATCAAAAGGTATAGTACTAATACCGTATAATTTAAAAACCCAAATGAATGGGCGGCCTCCGCTATGACAAACTTTTGGACTTTTGGGGTTCTGATACCTGGAGAAACCTCCCCGGAAACAATAAAAAAGTCATCGTCATCCATAAATGCCAATGCCGTAACTGGCACTTTGGTTGAAAGACTATCATATACAAACCATTTTTTGGTTATCGTATTATAGGCCAGAATATCCTTGGAAAAGCCTTGATGGTTATTTAAGATATCATTTCTTCTTTTAACCAAATTGTCCACTATAGAATCATTACGTTCTTTGCCCAACTGTATGGATAGGTTTTCCAATGCATTAAAAAGAACCTCATCAGAGCCCCCGTATACCATTAGGTGCATTGAACCCATTGTTTGAGCCGATGCCCCCATGAGTACCCTCGGTTTGGAATCAATTAAAATCTTCCCTTCGTCTTGCCAATTTTCAGTGGTTAAATCGTAGGACAAATAGGTGGTTAAGGGCTGAGATTTTTCTCCTGCAATTTGATTTCGACCCCCTAGTACGAAAAGTTTTTTTGAATCCTTAGTTTCCTGAATGGCAATGGTATGCACGGCTCGGGGAGGACCTGGGAAACCTTTTAGTTTTTCCCAAGCTTTCTTTTCCTCCAAATGCAGCCTGTAAAATGAATTTGTACTGTTTTTAGTGTTTTTGCCCCCAACCACATATACATAGTCCTGGTCAATAACAGCACTGGTGTAAGCTAGTGGTTCTGGTAAAGAAGGATAGTCGGTAATTTGTACTTCTTTATTCGTTGGGTCATAACTTAAAAGAAAAACAGCACTACTGGTCGTTTTTTCGTTTTCTCCCCCAATACATAAAATGCCATCATTAGTAGAAACAGATGCACCATAGGCCAAATTTTCAGGCAGTTTCTTTGTTGATTTTCTCCATGCATTCCCCTCCAGAATGTAAATGGCATCGCTCCAAACTTTTTTACCACTTTCCCAGGGCAAGGCATAGGGAAAATTGGCGCCTCCTGCAACTATGACCACCTCATCTTGAACTCCGCCCAACATTCCAGCATAACCCAGTGATTTTAGACCTTCTTGTTTTGCAGGTAAATCTGGCAAATCGGTTATACTTAGCTTAGGAATTTCTTGTCCTGAAATGGTCAAAGCAAATAATATCGCAATAACCAATGAACAAAAAGTGATGGTTTTAAGTCTCATCTATTACTCATGAAATTATAAATTATTGCTTTTTCCTTGGACCTTTATACTCGTCAGTTTTATCGGTTAGCCATTTTAAGGAGAATTTGACAAATACATTTTCGGTATAATCGTCCTTTTCAAAAAACAAACCTATCTCTCCGTTATCCAGAACAGTTAGGGATGAATATGCCGAACTGCCTTCATATATGGTTTTTCCTTCACTCCATGTTTCTCCTTCGTCATAGCTTATGCGAACGGTCATGTTTGTTCGGCTCTTTTCAGATTTGGTATTTGAGAATAGCAGTCGATTTTTTCTATGTCCGTCTTCAATAGAAGTGTATCGGATAATACTGCCATTGCAACTTGGGTCAATAAGTGTTGAATCTGCTTTTGATTGCCAAGTCTTTCCCTCGTCTTTTGATAAATGTATGTACCTCAACCCACTCTTCTGAACACGAGAATTGACCATCCAGCTTCCATTGGCCAATTCGACTATTTTTGATTCATTGGCTGGGGATATCGCGGCATCAATTAAAAACCAAGTCTTGCCATGGTCATTACTCCCAAACACATGCATTCCACTGTCCAAGTTCACCATACAATGCAAGAGCTTGCCCGTACTTGTTTGGATTCCACGCCCTGAGGTAATAAACTTAAAGTCCTTATGCCATTCTGGCTTGGCTATTTGAGAAGTTATATCTTCAGGCCTGCTCCAAGTTTTGCCATTGTCCCTACTTTTCATTACATGTAAATAATAGATATCTTTCTCCGCATCCAAATTCATATAATTATAAAATAGAAAGATTTCTTTGGTAATTTCATCAACAATCATGGAAGGGTCCGAAGCTGATTTACCAAGAGGAAAATCAACAATGGTTTCAATTGGAGACCAAGTCTTACCATTGTCATCACTTCTACGAATTACAATATTGATATCCTTGCTCCATTTTAAGTCCCCACAGGAAGGCACTCGTTCGTCAATGGCCGCAATTAAATCCCCATTGGGAGCGGTTACAATTGCAGGGATTCGATAACAAGACACCGAATCGTTCATTGATTTGTTGAACAAAACCCGATATTCTTCCATGCCATCGGCTATTTGATGTTCTCTTTCTTGGGCGTTTATGGCAATTGCAAAAAAGAAAGCTAAGATAATTGTAATCTTATTTTTCATAATTGATTGAGTTTAAAATGATGTTAATAATCCGAGCGCAATTTAATTTATAATCTGCCCGGTCGAGAGTTTGCCGAATAGGACTTATCCTCGGCCGCTTCTATTTTTTCAAACGATTTCCGGCATTGATACATGGCTCTTGGCACGTGAAAGCAACCTTTCCATTTACCTCCTTTTAAATCGAGCAACACCTTTCCTTCCCGACTTAAATATCCGTACCATTCACCATTTTTTGGGTCTGAAAAATGAGCCCAAGCATAGTCATGTACTTTTTTATACCATTGATATATCTGTTCATTTTTGGTATGTTCATATGCCTTGGCAAGAGCTACCAACG
The DNA here is from genome assembly GCA_024279425.1 of Bacteroidota bacterium. Taxonomy (GTDB): domain Bacteria; phylum Bacteroidota; class Bacteroidia; order Flavobacteriales; family Flavobacteriaceae; genus Maribacter_A. The sequence goes on from JAJRRO010000081.1 coordinate 49,636, forward strand.
CTTCTAAATGAACCCACCAAAGTTTTTGGTCCCACTCCAGTTGTTGGGGAGGATGCCCTTTGGCGTCCATAAAATAAAAAATACCTCCGTATTTGGTGTCCCAGCTATATTCCAAGATATTAATAATTACCTCAATCGCCTTGCTTATTAAAGTCTTATCCTTTCTTCTAATACCTATGTCAATCATAAACCACATAGCCTCAATACCATGACCAGGGTTTATAAGACGACCTTCAAAACTATCATGATGGCCTCCATCGGGCAATACGTTTTCATAAATTAAACCAGAATTTTGGTCCAGAAATACATTCATCACTTCATTGACACTATAATCTATGGTCTTTTTAACTTCTTTGGATTCAAGAACATCTTCAAGTTCCAAAACCAAATTGGATAGTATCATAGGCAATGAAAATCCTTTCAATGGTCTAACGTCTGTATTTTTGTTATACAACCCTTTCGGATTGTCTTTCCTTTTAAGAATATTAAAATAGGTCTGCTTAGCCAATGCTTTAGCCGATTCGTCACCTGAGGCTTTGGCATATTGACTAAAGGCCATTGCCGCAAAACAATCAGAGAAAATATTGTAAGGCTGTACCAATGGTTTCCCTTCCTGAGTAGTTGAGAAGTAGAATTTCCCGTTTTTATCCATCCCAAATTTTCGAAGAAAATCAACACCATGTTGGGCAATGGCCAACCATTTTTCATTTTTTTCTACGTTATTGTAGAGCATAGAAAATGTCCACGCCTGCCTACCTTGTAACCACAGAAACTTATCCGTGTCATATACCTTTCCATTAACATCTAGACATGTATAATATCCCCCATTATCTTTATCCAAAGAATTATTTTCCCAGAAAGGGATTATATCCTGTAGAAGGGTATTTTTGTATACTTCCGAGTATTTCATTTGTGATTCAAGTTTGGAAAGCTATAAATTAGAGTTTAATGAAAAATCAATGTTACTTGCTCAAGTAAGAAGAAATACCCATATATTCCAATTCCTTGACAATTCCCTCATAGTCCTTATCTGTTAATGTAGTGTGCGGAAACCTACTAGGACCACAATCGACTCCCAGTGTTTTCATAAATCCCTTGGCAACCCCATTAAAGCCTCCTCTACCGTCTAAAATGTCAACAAAAAGCATTGATTTCGCCTGTAATGTGGCAGCAACCTCATGATCATTACGCTCAAATGCCGTCCTAATTTCAGTATATAATGGAGCCAAATGATTATATGTGCTACCCACCCAGCCCTTGGCTCCTAAAGCTAAGCTAGAGATGAAAATCTCATCAAAACCAAAGAGCACATCATATGCATTATCCTCAAAATCAAGACAATATTTAAAATCGATCAAATCGTTTTTTGTGAATTTCAATCCAGCGAAATTGGGAATTTCCTTGGAAGCAATCTTGAGAAAATCAATCATCTTAAAATGCGCACCAGACAAATCAGGTATATGATAGTAATAAAAGGGTAATTGTGGTGCACTAGAGGCAATTTTCTTGCAGTATTCAACCAATTTCCCCATTTCATTCAATCTAAAATAAAAGGGAGCCAAGGTGGCAATGGCATCCACTTTTTCGGCCGAGTGTTTTGTTAGGTCTATAGCAATCTCAAGGCTAGTGTGCCCAACGTGATTTATAAGATAAAAATCATCGGGTTTATTGTTAGACCATGCATCAACTATGAATTTTCGTTCAAGGACCGTCAAGGACGTAAAATCTCCTGTGGTTCCATTGACAAAAGCCCCTGCGACTTCATTTCTTTTTAAAAATTCACCATAATCCCCTGTGATATCAAGATTCAAGGTATTGTCCTTCTTCAATGGGGCATAGGTGGCTGCAATAATATCTTTTATAGGCATAAGCATTCCGTTTGGTATATTTATATTACAAATGTGAATAGTTAAGAATATTCAGCTTCAACCTTTCGAGTACACGATTATTTTAAAAGTTCATTGAAATTTATGGAATGTCCTTGTCCCTGTGGAAGTTCCTTTTTATAAACGGATTTACCAGAACCATCCAAGATTTCAACACCGATCATACTCTTATTCCGCAGTACTTTCATATCCCATTTCATTCCAAAAGCATGAATGTTTTTTAGATTCATTTTACCCCATTTATCTGGCAAATTAGGCGTGCATTCCAAACTGGAAAACCCTATGGGTCTAATCCCAAAAATACCTTCTATGAATATTCTACAGTAAAGTGCACTCTCAGCTGACAAATGACTTTGATTCTGCTCTGGAAAAGCTTCAATTACATAAGGCACATGATCACCCAGAAGGCGAGTTTTGGAAAAAGCTTCCAATTTCTCCAAACCCCGATCCGTATATCCTGCTTGAAAAACACCACGTAGGGCATATAAGGTTGACCTATCCCATACCGTCGTAGTCCCGGATTGAGTGAGTAAGCCACTTTTTGTCCATAATTTGGGTGAAAACAAAGCATCGACAGTTCCTTCTGCCCTATCATATATTCCAACAGTTAGTGGAAAACAAATCCAACTGCGTAATTTTTTATTTCCATCAAAGTACTGGTACGTATCAAACCCTTCCACTTTGGACTCAAAATTTTTACGTATTGCTTTTTTAAGACCCTTTGCCTGCTTTCTATATTTTTGGACAAGTTTTTCATCCTTTCCCAATTCTTCAGCTAAAAAACTCGATGAAATCAAAGCATCATAGTACAACGAAATTGTACTTAAATTGGCATTTCCTGCAGGAAATCTGCCCTCCAATTCATCTGAATCTGAAGCTATTGACCCATTGGCAAGTTGTTTTCTTTCCGAAAACTCCAAACACCAAGAAATTAAAGGCCAAAGCTCTTCTCCGTATTCCTTATTCCCAGAAGCCAATACAAACCTTGATGCGCCATAGGCAATCATTGCCATATCCCCTCTGTCCCCAGCGCCATTCCAAAATCCGCGTCCCTCGGCGACAATGGAACTCGGTATCGGTTTATACTCCGGATTAATATACCTTGCAAAATGTCTAAAACTATTTAGTGCACTTTCATTACCAGCAGGGTCTCCTAAAAAAGGGAAGAAAGGATTAACATATTCGGCTTGATCATTGGCCCAAATAGCAGCGAGGTACTTATTATATCCCCCGGGACCATGCATTAAGCCCCCCCTTGTGGAAAAAATACTTTCCGAAGCTCTTATCTTAGAAAAATCGAACAATCTATTAAGAGCTAGATCAGGTGTTTCCAATACCAGATTCTTAGAAGAATTTCTAATAAATTCTTCTCGAGCTGCCCACTCGGTCAAAGAGTTTCCAAAATAGGGTGCATCCGAAGATTTTCTGGCGGCCCGTACTACGGCATAGGTCATACTTTCTCCCGCAGCAAGTTTAAACGTACCATCCCCAACCACAAATTCACTAATTATATAAACCCCGGACAAGCCTTTCTCTGCGGCGGTCTGTTCTTCTTTTTTCCAAGCAGGAACCATAATCTCCATTGGGTGATCACTCGTATTAGTCCATTTTATCCGATCAATTATTACGGGATTGAGTACGCTGGGAAATATGGTTATTTCAGATTTCAAACCCTCTGCATGCTCGCTCACGACGGAAAGAAAACCATGGATATTAATTTTTTCGACCTTACCCGAAGAGACAATATTTCCATTTACCCTTGGCCTTGACAATACGGCATCCCCAAGTTTACGTTGCAAACTGGCATGGGTATCATCGGGCAATGTCCTCAACATAGGCCACCTGATAAGACGGTCTGCATAAAACCCACCAGATTCATCCAAGCCCCATTCTAAAATCATATCCACGAATTGCCCGCTCATGGCTATATGGTCTTTATGGGGTACATCATTGGATTCCACGTTCCATACTATTTCGCCTGTTTCCCCTAATTGCCAATTGTAATTGTCTTCCCCTTCTTGTGCGTTTAATGAAAAGGCCGTATTTACAATCAGCAAAAGGATTGTGAAAATTGTGCTGTTCCCGCTATACATTTTTGATCTCATAAGAACTCTGGATTAATGATTGTTGAACTCGACTTAAGTTAAAGCAAATATATTAAGCGTAATGGATATTTGTATGGCAAAACCTAATATGCATAAATATTACCTTGAACTGGCACTAATAAATACGTATTGAAATTGGATATATTCTATACATGGCGATAGGAAAACAAAGAACAGTACTGGTTCGCACCCTAGGTGATAGCCCTATGAAATTTAACACTTTACCTCTAACACGTCATCTTTGCGACCTATATTTGAGAACAAAACAACCGCATTTAAAGATTATTTTTCTAACATATAGTTATATGATTTCATTATATTCCCGTAGAAAATGTAGCATGAAACCCACCCCCCAAGTATTGAAACGTCGAGTTCGGTATTTGATGGCCATGGAGAATCGAAAAAATTAATACCATTATGACAAAAGAGTTGATTATAATCTTACTAATTTGTACACTATTCTTCGGTTGTACTACGGAAAGTGTTGATGACATGCCGAACATTATTCTTCTAATGGGAGACGATCATGGCTGGGAGGAAACTGCGTATAATGGTCATGAATATCTCCAAACCCCAATACTCGATGACATGGCCTCAACAGGCCTTCGCTTGAATCGTTTCTATTCCGCTGCACCCACATGCTCTCCGACCAGAGGAAGCATCATAACAGGACGTCACCCCAATAGATATGGTACATTTACCCCCAACTGGTCGATAAGACCTGAGGAAATTTCAATTGCCCATATTCTCAATACTGCTGGATATACATCCGGTCATTTTGGTAAATGGCATTTGGGTCCAGTTAAAGCCAACTCACCTACCAATCCCGGTGCGATGGGTTTTGACACTTGGCTTTCACATGACAATTTTTTTGAAACTGATCCTTCCCTATCGCGCGATGGGCAAGCCCCAATTCAAATCTTTGGTGAGAGCTCTGAAGTTTTGATTAAAGAGACCATACGTTTTATAGAAAAGGCCAAACTCGAAGGTAAACCTTTCTTTGCAGTAGTATGGTTTGGTTCTCCACATGAACCGTATAGTGGACTTGAAAAAGATCTTGACCTTTATCAGAACTTACCAGACAGTCTTGGTCAGCACTTTGTTTCTCTTACTTCGATGGAAACGGGGCTTCAGGTTAAGCGACCCCTTGACTCCGTTTTACGAGAGCGGTATGCGGAAATCACTGCAATGGATAGAGCTATAGGACAATTGCGCGCACATTTGGCCAACAATGGCCTTCGCCAAAACACTGTGCTTTGGTATTGCGGAGATAATGGCGTACCTACAAGTGGTTTGTTGAACACACCTTTTAGAGGTAAGAAGGGATTGCTTTATGAGGGTGGCTTGCGTGTTCCCGGAATCATAGAATGGCCAAAAAAAATCCAGAACCAACGCACGTCAGATGTGAATTCGGTCACAAGCGATATATTTCCCACACTCTGCGACTTGGTCGGGCAACCTACCCCTAAGCTTCCTTTGGATGGCATCAGTCTTGCACCCCTGATCAATGGGGACATGAAGGAAAGACCCGAACCGATCTTTTTCTGGAACTATGAGACCAAACATGAATTGGAGGGCGAACCAAAACCTTACATTGATCCCCAACTTCAGGTCGGGACCACTGCCCTTGTCAAGGTTATGAACGGAAAATATACCCGAACTTTTCGAAATGTTCATCACACTAATATTACAGAAGCAGACTATGATGGGCCAAAGGCTGTATTGGACAATCGTTACAAACTGGTTGTCGATGGTCAAAAAGACACATCCTCAAAGGAGTTATTCGATATTATTAAAGATCCCGCTGAAAAGAATGATTTAATCAACATTCATCCGGACATAGCTCAACAACTTGAAATGGACCTGTTAAACTGGCAACAATCTGTTCTTCACAGTTTAAAAGGTTCCAATTACCAATAGAAAAGGCCAGATTCTCAGTTTGCCGTGTTAAGTAATAATAAGCGGTTCTCCTTCGATAAACTGTTTGTAGTTCGGCGAAAGTCTCACTCCCCAACCTGGGGCGTCGGGTATAAACCACTTGCCATCATCAAATAAGTAACTATTGGCCATTAATACATGTTCCATATATCTCGAATCCTCTACAAATGGTATATTGGATTGTATCTTAGAAGCATGTAAACTCATCAAAAGCCCCATTTGACTTTGCCATACATGAGGTATTAATTTTACATGGGCATATTTTTCCGCAGCCTTTGCCGTACGTACTATATTTGAAAAACCACATGTTGGCATATCTGGCTGAACATAGTTATACACTCCCGTTTCAAAATACGAATTAAAAGTATCCATATTTTGAATGTTCTCACCTTCACCAATAGGAACAAAAGTGTTCTCTTCAAGAAGGATATCCCGCAATTTTAAATAGTGTACGGCATTATCCGGAAAGAGTTCTTCCATGAAGTACATAGTATAGGGGGCACATTCTTTCATTAATTTTACTGCCCAATCAAATTTATTACGATAGCCATTATTTGCGTCGGCCATAATATTAAAGTTACTCCCTACGGCCTCTCTTAGGGCAATAAATGCCTCAATATCACGCTCCACACCAGCCTCTCCGGGAAGCCACTTGTCAGGCCTTCCTAATTTTATTTTAATAGCTCGATAGCCATCGTGTTTAATTTGTTTACCAATAGTCCCTATGATACTTGCATCCGTATTGTTGGCTATATCCTCAAAATACAAAGTGCCATCATACGGATCTATTCCATGGCGAACGCTAGTACCCATTAGTTGCCAAACCGGTAGATTCTTTAGCTTGCCAAGGGCATCTAATATTGCACTTTCAACCCATTCATAATTAGCGTCATAAAAATACTTCTCTATACTCTTTTCAACCCCAGTAATCTTTTCGGCATCCCACTGATACAATGAAAATATGTCTTTCCCAATAAGCGCCCTGATCGTACGAACAACATCATCCTTAATGGGTCGATATCCATGGGTACCGATACCTATGGTGCCATCGGAAAGTTCTATTAACACGGTCCTTCGGCTGCCCATAATTCCTTTGGGCTTTTTGTCATAGGCATTCATGCCAATAAACCGATAGAAAGACCCTCCTGATGTAAAAACAGTAATTTTATGTATTGTGGGGCCCTTTTCCATTCTTTTTGCGAACACATCATTTGCTTTTGATCCTGAAACTCCTCCAACTGCCAATGCAGTCGAAGCTAGCCCAACATTCCTTAGAAAACCTCTTCTTGATGACATATTCGATTGTTTTAGATTCTATTTTAAGTATTTGAATTGGATTTCGGCGTATTAACCAAGGTGGTACAGTGAGTCAGAGATCCCTAATCTGTTCAGCAGCTACAGGAGTTCCCGTTGGGAGACTAAGTTAACAACTACTTATTTAAATTAATGTGTATCAAAATCCTATTATTTGGGTACATAATGATACGATTCTCCCCAAGCAAGTACTAAAAATGGTGTTAACGATCCTTTTAGTCTTGTGTATGTCAGCCAATTGGATTCCCTGTGATCTATGGTATGTCCCATCTCATTTTCATGGCCTGTAATTACCAATTGAGGCTGAAAGCCTTCGATCATTCTATGAATATCTGGGGTCCAGCAATTTGGAAAAAGGACATCCACAGGATTTTGAGCTCCTATTGTGTCTATCCAATCCCAATCTCCCATTGGGCCTGATTGATCACCGGTTTGTGCAAAGGACATTCCCTCTGGAGTAAAGACCAAAGGCACGTTATTTTCAATATCACTACCTTGATGTCCTGGATTATTGATGACCTTTAATTGTTGTTTACCCTTTTGTATTTTTAAAGCGTGAATCTTATTTGACACTCTTTCGAGATGGGTTATTTTTTTATGAATGGACTCATCTTTCCAAACCTCTGGTGCAGCAACAACCGGTTTCCCTTGGTCAAGAAATGATTGGGCTACCCACAAATCTGCATGGTCACGGTGTCTATGACTTATGAACAATGCATCACATTGGTCAATCATCATTGCCATTGATTTGTTATCTATGAGAAAACCATCAGCTTTCGCGGAGTGCGCCCGAACAAGATCAAACCCAAAAGTAACACTGGCAGTACGAACAATAAAACCGTGGTTGTACAATTTCCAAATCATGGCTCCCTTTCCAACATCCGTTTGCTGAAGTTCTTTTATTGCCAATGCTATTCTTTTGCGCAAAAAATCCTGGACAGAAGGTCTAAATGCGGCTAGCCTCTCATGTAGAACACCGTCCAACATAAGCATTGCCATTCTACGCTCCAAAGGTTCTTCATACGATGGCGGATATTTAGAAAGTGCTTCTTCAACAAGGCCTAAGGTGATTTTATCCTGTTGATTCATAAACCCCTCAATATCTCCCCACCAGTTTAATTTTTCACTATTTTCGTTTTGCGCAAGTATAGCACTATGGGCCATAAGAAATAAAACAACGCATAAGATAAGTTGTTTCATAACAACAAGGTTTATTGGTGGATATGTTCTCCAAATTCTAAAAAACTTCTTGTCTTGGCAAAGGCATTTCCTAAATTTTGTATGAATATTTATTCTTTTCAAAACACTATTTTTAAAATTTTCAAAGCTTGTATGCTTGACGAGAGAGTAATTTCCATTCTGCACCAGTTTGTTTTTGATAAATCTGAATACAGCCCAAACTTAGGGCAATGGGCTTGCCATCATCTAGGGCTTCCACTACAAAAATATGCCTGACTACCGCTGTATTGCCAGAAAGATAAATGGTCTGGTTTTCAGGAGATATTGACAAATAATCAAAGGTGCCGAGTGTCACATCATCAATAAATTGCTTTTTATTTTCAATTCTGCCACTTGAATGTCCGTATGTAAGTTGATTTGAACACAAATTTTCTAATAGTTCTTTATTTCTATCAATCATTGCATCATAAAGTTCAGTCACTATACTTGCCACTTCATCTTCGTTAGGTACTTCAGCAATCTCTATAGTTTTAATTTCTACGGTTGACGATTTTTCCTTTTTATCTTTGCATCCTGTCATGCATAAAAAGGCCACTAAAAGGGAAATATGTAAATATTGTTTCATTTTGAAATGATTATTAATTAATGTTTATCAGAAGGTTATACTATAAAATTCGTATTTAATTTTCCATTTGGCCGTTTCACCTGGGGCCACACTAAGATTTATGTATGGCTCAGGACAAACTGTTTTTTGCGCCGACCAAAAGACCATACGAGACAAGGGTCTGTCACAGCTAATTTTCACGCCGGCACCTGAAATTCTATTTTCAACCCAAATTTTATATCCATTTTCATTTTCATCAAAACCGGTTATATCACTCATATAAACATGACTGTCTTCATTCAAATTTTTTATAAAAACAATTTCGTTCTTTTTTATCTCAGCGAATTCTCCAATTCCTTTACCATTTCCGACAATTTTAAACGGGAATTTAATCGTGTAACCTGGCCCAATGTTCATACTGTCAACGAAAAAGAAGTTATGATTGTAGAACTCTGTATCAATTGTATGATCTCCTTTATTCGTAAATATATGTTCCAAAACCAATTCGGATTTACCCTTAGATAGACTAATGATTTTTTCATATTCATATGCATAATCTCTATTCTTCAAATCATGAATGAATACTATTTGAGAAGGTGATTCTTGAATTTTCCATTCTCCTGCATTTTGTATTTCATATGTTTTGAATCTGGAATATTTTGGTTCTTCCGGTTTTAAGAGGGCACCAACACCGATTTTGACAAAGCTGCCTCCTATTTCCGCTTCTTCATATCCTAACGGATTAAATTCTTCCACAGGGCCCATAACCGATTCGTGTACTTTTGGGTCGTACTTTTTAAACCATTTTCCAAAATACGAGTGTCCATCATGTTCGAGAACCGGAATAATTCCAGACCAATCAAAACGTGTGGCTCGATAATAGCCTTTTTGTTGGTCGGGCAAATATATGGTTGCGTTAATCAAACCATTTGAAATATTGGCTTGAGGAACCTCTTGGCCGATGCCTCGGCTTAAAAAAAATAGATAAAATACAGCGCTTAGCCAGTTCTTTACTTTCTTCATCTCAGTGTTTTTAATTCTATATTAATCAGGTAATGAGCATGACCATGGCGTTTTCACAAACAATCCCGGGGTTCGAAGAGGCAATACCCAAATCTTGAACCTCCTTATCCTGATTAACCGAATGTCTCATATAAAGGTCAACGATTCCATTTTCTCCAAATTCTTTGACTGCTGAAAATTAATAGTGTTAAGGTCGATTGGGTGTGCCATCCTTTCCTCGTACTTGTGTCCAATTGTAATTATATTTTACAGGAGGATATTTTTTCGCCAACTTTTCGTCAATGTCAATGCCCAGACCTGGCGCTTCATTAACCGACATATATCCGTTTGCTACAGTGGGCATTCCCGGAAATACTTCAAGTACCTTGTCTTCTGGGGTTCTTATGACTTTGGCAGCCTCTTGAATACCAAAATTCCAAATGGCATAATCGATATGGGCATTGGCTGCGTGCCCTACAGGGGAAGTATCACCTGGGCCATGCCATGCCGTTCTTACGTTGAACCATTCACCCAATCTAGCCACTTTCATGGCTGGAGTGATTCCTCCGATTTGTGAAATATGTATCCTGATATAATCATAGAGTCTGTTTTTCATAGGTTCAAGCCATTCATGCGGATTGTTCAATAATTCGCCCATGGCGATCGGTACACTCGTATTTTCCCTTAACAGGTCAAACCAGCCCATATTCTCTGGAGAGAAAGGGTCTTCTATAAAAAAGGGTCTGTATTCTTCTACTTTTTTTATCATGTCAATGGCATCCATGGGCTGAAGACGTTCGTGCATATCATGAAGTAATTCTAGGTCGTCCCCAAACTTTTCACGTACCTTTTTGAACATTTCAACCGTACCACGTTTGTAAGCTTGCGGATCTATGGTCGGGTCATTCTGACTTCCAAAACCAGCCTTCTTCCAATCAGGATCGGTTGCCAAATGTGTAGATCCATAGCCCCCTAACTGAATCCGAATATTCCGGTAACCTTCTTCTTTATACTTTGCAACACTATCGATAACTTCGCTTACGGATCTACCTGAGGCATGGGTATAGGTATCCACGGCAAACCTCACTTTGCCACCCAATAAATCATAAACAGGCATTCCAGCCATTTTACCCTTAATATCCCAGAGCGCTTGATCAAGACCACTTAGCGCATTGTTCAATACCGGTCCGTTTCGCCAATACGAACTTTGATACGCGGTTTGCCACATGTCTTCAATATTGGAAACATTTTTGCCTTTACAAAAAGGATCTAGATACTCTTCAATTGCCGATACTACGGTATGTGCCCTTTGTGTAAATGTGGCACAACCCAATCCGTACAGGCCATCTTGATTGGTTTCAACCTTTACAATGACCAGATTTATCCCATAGGGCGCGGTCAAAATGGCGCGAACCTTTGTAATCTTAACTTGTAACCCTTTTTCGTAAGAGGACGTTGTAGCTGTATGGGTGGCTGCATGGGCATCTGAGCTTCCGAAAAGACCCAATACGCTGGCTGTAGAACCCAATCCTATTGTTTTAAGAACGTTCCTTCGGTTTAGTTGATTTCCTTCATTTTTCATAATAGATATTTAAGTTAGAGCCTTCTATAAAAAGCATATTTCTATTTAAATCAGTTTATTTTTGAGCGAATTCTCCCAAAGACTCGGGTTCTTCTTTCCAATAAAAAATTTCCTATGACCAGATAATCTATCTCGGTCTTTTTAAATGTCGAATAGGCATCCTCTAGGCTACAAACCAAGCGTTCCCCTCTTATGTTGAAAGAAGTGTTTACTAATATTCCATAACCCGTCAATTTTTAAACTCCGTAATTAATTGCCAAAAAGGTGGATTGGATTCTTTTTGCTCAAATCCTCACCTAAATGGGCTTACTCGTCAAAATGCTTACTGATTTCAGAAGTAGTCTTACCCATATCCTGATTTATGTACTCAGTAAAAAAAAACAAAAGTTCCTTGAGACCTCAACCCGGTTTCAAAAATTCAGTCACTAAGAAGTCTTCTTGCCTTTTTTTTGGTGTAGTAGAACCCAAATGCACTTATTATCAGTATTGGAATTATCGACCAAGCCCATTCGTCAATTATCGAACCGTGCAAATGACTGGTAACACTAGGGTGGGCATTCATGATTTTGGTGCCAATTGCCAAAAATAGAATTGAGAATACTTTTTTCATTGTTTAAAAATTTAAAAAATTATTACTTATTTTACTATATACCTGATATGGAGGTTGATTGTTCTCTTTAGCCAATTTCTTGACATCTTTATATTCGGGTTTCACTTTTAAATTATCGGTAGGAGTTAGTGTCTCTTTGACATGAATCTCTCCTAAAGGCATATTCTTTACTTTCATTAAGCAAATATCCTTTTGTAATTTTCAACAATAAGGCCTGCGTAAGGTCTAGCATAGTTGACCAACCTATCCATATCTTCAACTGAAAGTTTCTTGAATTCCTTTAACACCTTTACATTCGCTTCAAGCTCATGGGTAAATCTGCAACCGCTACATAAAGTTGATACCGGCAACGAGTACACATATTCATGTAAATTTGCATGTGAGAGCTTGGTTTTTGCTACAACATCAGGAATGTCCTTTGTTCGTATGTCCTGAGGTGTAGTATCGATTCTTCCTCCCATCATACTTCCTCCAGCCATGGTTTTCATTGCTATAACACCATACCCTTTTTTGTTCAAAACAGGCAATAGTTCATGTTGAAAAGATTCGAAAGAAGGGTCACAAACGTTCAACGGCATTTGGCATGTATCAAATTCAATACCCAATTCGTCAAGTTTACTAAGGAAATATAGGTGTGTTTTTGGGTTTTGATGACCCGTGAACCCTAAATAACGCGTTTTCCCTTTTTCTTTTGCCTCTAGGAAAACATCAAGAACGCCATCACGAAGGCGATTATCTACGTCTTTTGGTGTGGTAAAGGTGTGTATTTGCCAAAGATCCAAATAATCTGTCTTTAAGGCTTTTAACGATTCATCCAATTGTTGTTGTACACCTTTACCCGTTTTAGCAGGAGCCTTTGACATTAGAAAAATTTCATCTCGATATTTAGGCGTAAGAAATTTGCCCATGTACTCTTCTGAACGCCCATTATGATAACGCCTTGCATTATCGAAAAAGCGCACTCCCAGTTCCATAGAACGTTCCACCATTCTCTCTGCCTCTTTTGGATTTTCAGTAGAGCCCAAATGATAGCCCCCCAAGCAAAATGCGGTTACTTTTTCTCCATTGCGAATTAGTTGTCTTTGAGGCAGTGTTTCGCCTAATTTATCATACGTTGGCATAGCAGAGGCCCAATCGGCGACTAAACCAAATGCCGCTGCAGAAGCAGATTTCTTGAGAAAATTTCTACGGTTTTCCATATCTATGTTTCAATTTTAAATCATGTTATACTTCTGTCGAAAAGAAGTATTGAATTTGTTTTAAATCAAATAGGTATTACAAAATATCCAAGTAAATTAATAAATAAGGCGTTAATTATTGACTAATAACCTATTAATATAAGTATCCTTTCTGTTGTTTGGTCTTTTTTAACATTTTCAAGTGTTTGCTTTTGAATAATTTTTAGGCATTATAATTCCATTATCGTTAACCCCAGTCAAAGGGAACCGAAACACATCCATTGCAGTTCGGAACATTTATAAAACTATGACATCATAGAGGAGACTTGGCAAGGAGGAGATTTAGCAATTTTAATTGCCAATTGTGTTCAATTGTGTTCAATTGTGTTCAATTGTGTTCAATTGTGTTAAAAAATATCAAAGTATTGGTTAAACTTTTAAAAGTGTGAAGTTTTTTAAATCGAAAAAGCCTTCGATTTCTCAAAGGCCCTATGTTTACCAGATGAGCCCTACTGGATTGAATATCCATTAAGTAAACCACTTTTGCAAACCTGCCTGCCAATGGCATGGTAGAAAATCACAAAACACCTCTGTGCCTTGCTTTTTTTATTCCCTCAACTTCAAAACTGGATTACATATCCATTGGACAGCCATACTTGCAAATAGAAAATCACAAAGCACCTCTGTGCTCTGCTATTTTTATTCCCTCAACTTCGCCAAAAGTAAACTTTGGTTCATTTTCGGGAATAAAAAAATCCGCATTATCTAATGCGGATTTTCTGCTTGATGTGGGCCCTACTGGATTCGAACCAGTGACCCCCTGGGTGTAAACCAGGTGCTCTGAACCAACTGAGCTAAGAGCCCGTAACGGGGTGCAAATATAGAATAGTTTTCTTTTACCCAAAAGAAAAGATTAAAAAAATTTAAACCACTTCTGCAACCGTAAATGTACTGCCTCCAACAAAGATAAAATCGTTCTTTCCTGCATTTTTTAAAGCGTCTTCAACTGCCTTTTCAACACTGTTGAATGCACTCCCCGACAAACCATGTTTAATCGCACTTTCTTCCAAAATTTCAACATCTAAACCTCTTAAAATATTGGGTCTAGCAAAATAGTATGTGGCATTCTTGGGGAATAATGGTAAAATACCATCCAGATTTTTATCCTTTACAAAGCCCAGAACTATATGTAAACTGTCGAATTTTTGTTGTTGTAGTTGATGTAACACCAAAGACAGTCCTTCCTTATTATGGGCAGTGTCACAAACAACCATTGGTTTCCTTTGTAAAATCTGCCACCTTCCTATCAACCCCGTATGCTGCACTACTTTTTTTAATCCACGTTTGAGGTGTTTTTGATTAACCTTAAACCTTTTCAAGGTCTTTAAGACGGCAACCACCCCTTTTATGTTTTTGGATTGATAACTACCTAAAAGGTCTGTTTTATACTCCTTTCGTAGTACCTGATCGGCAAATACGATTTTGGCATTCTTGCTTTTTGCTACCTGCTCAAATGTTCTGGCTATCCCCTCTTGATATTCACTTATGACCACTGGAACACCTTCCTTTATGATTCCGGCCTTTTCAAAGGCTATCTTTTCCAAGGTGTTTCCTAACAAATCCAAATGGTCCATGCCTATATTGGTAATCAAAGACGCCTCGGGTGTTATGATATTCGTTGAATCTAATCTACCTCCCAAACCAACTTCGACAATGGCAATATCAACTTTTTTTTTAGCAAAAAAATCAAAGGCCATACCCACGGTCATTTCAAAAAAAGACAGTTTGTTTTCTTCCAGAAAGGGTTTATATCTCCCAATAAATTGGAGTACGTTTTTCTTTCGAATGAGCTTTCCATTAATCCTTATGCGTTCACGAAAATCTTTAAGATGTGGAGAAGTATAAAGCCCTACAGTATAGCCAGCTTCTTGTAGGATCGAGGCCAACATATGACTGCTGGAACCTTTACCGTTGGTGCCGGCCACATGTATACTTTTGAACTTTTTCTCCGGATGGTCTAAATGGGCCGAGAAGGCCTGAATATTATCTAACTTCCCGCTAAAAGCTTCCTTCCCCTTATGCTGGTATACTGGAAGTTGGGAAAACATCCAATCCAACGTCTCTTTGTATGTCACCTACTCCCCTAATTTAAAATTGACGACAACGAATCCCACTTGTTGGCTAGGCGCATTGGAATCCAAGTTCCACTTATGCATAAAGGCCGTCTTTCTTGCCGGCTCCAAAAGACATGGATTATTGTTTGTGGTACCCTTAACCCCTGGGGCAGCACTTATTACCCTGCCATTACGATCCACCGTGATTCTCACCACTACCCTACCTTCTTGGTTACATTCTTGCTGGACTTTCCCCTTACTCACAAGAGATCTGCCGCTAAGGCCATAGCCCCCCGTTCCTGAACCTGAACCTGGGCTTCCATAATAACTGGTAGCATAGGGGTCACCATCTGGTTGTCCTTTATCTCCAGGCCTATTGTTATCTCCTTCACTTCCGGTTGCCGTGCCATCTGATGTATTGAGTCCACCCATGAGTTTATCCAACTCGGCTTTTTTGGCCTCTTGCTCTTTTCTTTTCCGTTCCTCGGCTTCTCGCTTTTCACGGGCAATCCGATCTGCTTCAGCCTTGGCCTTTTTCGCTACTGCCTCCGCTTTACGTTTCGCTTCCTCTTGCTGTTTTATTTTTATGGATTCTTCACTTTCTTGGGTCAGAACCTTCTCTGTGGGTTGTTCTTTCTCAGCTACTTCTTCCTTGACCTCTTCAGGTATGGCTTCGGAGACATCCTCCTCCTCTGGAACATTGGGTGGCTCAGGAATTTTTAAGGGTTCGGATTTAATCTTCTTCTCAGGCTGCCTATCTCCCATACCAAAATCCATTGTACCAAAATTCACGGAAATCCCATTTTCGATAGGGGGATCCATATACGTAAGTCCTATATAAAAAAGTAAAAGTAAGAGTGCACTTAACAAGGCTGTTGTAAGTGTAAATGATTTTTTCTTGTGTCTCGTATCTAAAAATGACATAATGTCAATTCCGTTTTAAAATGTCGTATTGCTAATTTGAGTTATTTTTTGTTCAGATGATACAAAAAATAGAAGCATAGCCCAGCTACCGTTATCTTTTTTCGGAGAAACCTGCCGGCAGGCAGGTATGAGCGAAAAAGGAGCTAATTAGATGCGTTATTTTAATGCTGAATTGGCATCAATTGGGTCGCACGGCCAAGATAACCTTGTAATTGTTCCTGTTGGCAATATCCATAACGTTTACAGCCTCTTTAATGGCCACGCTTTCTTCTGCCCTCAGAATAATGGTTGGTTTCTCTAGTCCTTTTAGTGCCTTTTTTAATTCAATTTCAATATATTCTCCGTTAATTCTCTTATTGTCCACAAAATATTGCAAGTTCTTATCTATACTTACAGATACATTTTGGGTATTGGTTGATTTTCCTCTGGCCTTGGGCAATAGTAAATCCAGGGCATTGGGTGAATTCGCCGTTAACATAAAAAATATCAACAACAAGAAAACAATGTCTGTCATGGACGACATACTGAAGTCCGGACTCACTTTATTTCTTCCTTTTAATTTCATAGCCAAAGACTAAAGTGGTTCATTCAATAGATCCAGAAACTCCACTGCATTGGCCTCCATTTTGTGTATGACCTTATCGGTTCTGTTCACCAAGTGGTTGTATCCAATATAAGCTATAATACCAACTATCAAACCAGCTACAGTAGTTGTCATCGCCGTATAGATACCAGATGCCAAGGAACCCATTTCTGCTTGCCCGCCACTGCTGGCCATTTCATGGAAGGCCAAAATCATACCAATAACCGTCCCCAAGAAACCTATCATCGGGGCGGCCCCTGCAACGGTAGCCAAAACGCTTACATTCTTTTCTAATTTATACACTTCTAGGGTGCCGGCATTTTCTATTGCAGTGTTAATGTCATCCAAGGGTTTACCAATTCTGGAAACACCCTTTTCAGTTAATCGTGCTACAGGGGAATCTGTTTGGGCACATAATAATTTTGCTGCCTCCAATTTACCATTGGTCACATGATCCCGAATTTGGTTCATGAAATTACTATCGATC
Source organism: Bacteroidota bacterium (assembly GCA_024279425.1). GTDB lineage: Bacteria > Bacteroidota > Bacteroidia > Flavobacteriales > Flavobacteriaceae > Maribacter_A. The sequence goes on from JAJRRO010000081.1 coordinate 67,142, forward strand.
TTTGAAGCGGCCTTTATAGCAAAAATGCGTTCAAAATAGATATAAAGTGCTACAAATAGCATTAAAAATAATACTGAAATAATTAGGATACTTCCTGTACCCCCACTAAAAATAAGATCCATGACCGAAAGGGTCTTTTCCTCGGATAAAACATCCCCTATTTCAGGGTCTTGAAAAAATGACATAGTAATTCTCTTGTTTAGGTTGCCTTAATAACGGCATTTTATCGATAAAATTATGCGTGAAGGACAAAATCACGCATTAATACAAATGCAATCGCCCCAGCTAAAAAACCGACCATGGCCAACCATGCGATTTTTCTTAGATACCAGAAGAAATCTATCTTCTCCATCCCCATGGCCACAACCCCAGCTGCAGAGCCAATAATGAGCATACTGCCACCAGTACCAGCCGAATACGCTATAAAATGCCATAGTGGATTATCCAAACCTTCGGAGAACATTCCCATACTTGCTGCAACCAAGGGAACATTATCTATTACTGCGGAACCTGCACCAAACAACATCACAACAATATCTGTATTGGGTATAGCGGCGTTAAGGCTTCCTGCGTAGTTAAACAAATAGCCCAAGGACTCTAGTGCAGCTACCGCCAAAAGGATTCCCAAAAAGAACAAAATACTGGGTAATTCTATTTTTGACAAGGAAGCATGTACCGGACTATGATGTCCCGTTGTATCGTGATCATCGCTATCCACATTCGAAATACTGAATTTGGTACTGCTATAGATTTCTGCAAAAGTCGCCACAATAGCCAAAGAAAGCATCATTCCTACATAGGGTGGCAAATGTGTAATCGTCTTGAAAAAGGGAACAAAAACAATGGCTCCCAAACCGAGATATAACATGGTTGACCCAAATTTTGATTTTGGAGCTTCCAGACTATCAATATCGCTTTCAATATTGCCCTGAAAAGCCTTAAACCTAATTGCGAACAATACGGGCACTATCATGCACATGATGGAGGGTACCAAAACATGTTTGATCAATTCCATTGCAGAAACCTTATTGGCAATCCATAACATGGTAGTAGTAACATCTCCAATGGGTGACCATGCACCACCTGCGTTGGCCGCGATGATTACCATACCTGCAAACCACAATCGGGTATCTCGGTCTTTAATTACCTTTTGTAATATGGTGATTAAGACAATAGTGGCAGTCAAATTATCAATGATAGCCGATAGTATAAAGGCCAATATGGAGAACAACCAAAGCAATTTTCTTTTGCTCTTGGTCCTAATGAATCCCTTTATTGTTGCAAAACCATCAAAATAGTCTATAATTTCAACAATTGTCATTGCCCCCAATAGGAATACAAGAATCTCGGCCGTCTTTCCCAAATGATGCAGGAGTATCTCATCAATATGACTAGGCACCAGTTCCCGCAATTCAGCATTCACCTCAAAAACCGGCATATGCGCTAGAGCGATAACGGCCCACAAAATGGCCATCATGGCAAGAGCTGGAATCAGTTTGTCAATTTTAAGGTTGTGCTCAAGAGTAATAGCAAGATATCCTGCCAGAAAAATGATGATAATAATGCTCTCCATATTCGGTTGGTTTAATTTATAATAGTTGCTTTAAAGCAATTTCAAATCCGGTTTTGCTCAAATTGGTCTTTGAGGCATTTTGGCTAAAGATATTCAAAATTGCCTTTCTGATGGTATTCGAAGTATCTTTAAATATTAAATCATCATCCATACCCACTCTTTTTTCCATAAAATAAGCTAATACCCTCGCCATACCACAGTTGGACACAAAGTCAGGAATGAGACTTACTCTGCCATCAGTGTACTCCATAATAGGTCCAAAAAAGATCTCCTCATCTGCAAAGGGTACATTTGCACCACAAGAAACCACCTCTAAACCTGTATCGATCATTTTACTTATTTGATTTTTTGTAATAAGTCTCGATGCCGCACAAGGGACAAAAACCTCAGTTTGTAAATCCCAGATTCGCTCATTGACCTCTTCAAAGGGAATCATTTGATCCGCGGCTGCCATTAAGTTGTTTCCTCTCTTGTTCAAATAGAATTCCTGTATTTCCTCAAAAGAAAACCCCTCTTCATTCACAACACCACCGGTCCTATCAAGAATGCCCACTATTTTGGCCCCCATTTGAGCCAAATAAAATGTAGCAGCTCCCCCAACATTGCCAAAACCTTGTACCACAGCTCTTTTTCCCATTACATTGCCCCCAAAAATATCGTAGTAATGCCTTACCGCCTCAGCGACGCCGTAACCGGTAATCATATCGGCAACTGTATATTTTCGAGAGACATTGGGAGAATACAATTTGCTTTCAAGAGGTTTAATGACCCCTAACCTTAACTGTCCTATCCTATTTATCTTATCGGCCTCTGTTGGCCTAAAATGCCCATTAAACACCCCTTCCTGTGGATGCCAAACACCTGCTTCTTCAGTTATAGGAATTACTTCATGGGTTTCATCAACATTCAAATCCCCACCAGTGCCATAATAACTTTTTAATAGCGGGGATACCGCATGATACCATCTTTTCAAAACCCCTTTTTTCCTTGGGTCATGAGGATTGAAATTTATTCCTGATTTCGCCCCCCCTATCGGTGGGCCAGAGACGGTGAATTTTACCTCCATGGTCTTGGCCAAAGAAAGAACCTCATTCAAATCAAGACCTTCACGCATTCTGGTACCACCACCTGCGGCACCACCCCTAAGGGAATTTATGACCGTCCACCCCTCGGCTTCTGTTTCCGGGTCTTTCCAATTAAAGACTATTTCGGGTTGTTTATTCTCGTATGCTTTGAGCAGTTCCTTCATGTGTTTCGATGGTTAAGATTATGTGACATTTTTTTGGATGTTTCTCTTTAATTCCGTTATTACTTCCCCCAAAGGGGTTAGTGCTGTCTCATAATTTTAGATTTTAGGTTTAAATCAAATCGAAGTTTTCTTGCTTAACAAATATAAAATACAGAAATTAATTAATGGCTTTTCTCCAAATGAAACTAAGAGCCTGTTTAAATTTCATCCTTGGGTTTTGTTACGGCTCTTTTTCCGCCACTTTTCGTTAACAAAATACTCATTTGACGCTGCCAAACTGCGTTTTTGAAGCCTCAATTGACGAAAAAGTAGTGTATAACAAATTTCAAAAACGAAATTTAAACAGGTTCTAAAATATGTACAGTACCAAAACTGGCCAAAAGAGTATCAAAAAATTTATAACATAGCTGTATATTTGTAGACACAAATCTAACAATCGAGCTATGGACTTTACCTTATCCGAAGAACAGTTAATGATTCAAGAAGCTGCAAGGGATTTTGCCCAAAATGAGCTTTTTCCGGGCGTAATTGAGCGTGATGATGCACAGGAATTTCCTACTGAACAGGTGAAAAAAATGGCTGAATTGGGCTTTTTGGGAATGATGGTGAACCCCAAATATGGTGGCAGCGGATTAGACACGCTCTCTTATGCGATTGTTATGGAAGAATTGTCTAAAGTGGATGCCTCTGCATCTGTTGTGGTATCGGTTAACAATTCATTGGTATGCTGGGGACTGGAAGCCTACGGAAGCGAGGAGCAAAAGCAGAAATATTTGACCCCATTGGCAACCGGTGAAGTCATTGGTGCATTTTGCCTTTCCGAACCTGAGGCGGGCAGCGATGCAACCTCACAAAAAACGACCGCAATAGATCATGGCAATCATTATGTGTTAAACGGAACCAAGAATTGGATTACCAATGGCAATTCTGCAGAAATATATCTGGTGATAGCGCAGACAGATAAAGAAAAAGGTTCTAAAGGAATCAATGTTTTGATTGTGGAAAAGGGCATGGAAGGTTTTGAAATCGGCCCTAAAGAAAATAAATTGGGGATTCGGGGAAGTGATACACATTCACTAAACTTCAACGATGTAAAAGTACCTAAAGAAAATAGGATCGGGGAAGACGGATTTGGTTTTAAATTTGCCATGAAGACACTTGCAGGCGGGAGAATTGGCATAGCCTCACAAGCCTTGGGCATCGCTGCAGGGGCGTATGAACTCGCCAAAAATTATGCTAAACAACGTAGGGCCTTCGGAACCGAGATCGCCAATCACCAGGCCATAGCGTTCAAATTGGCCGATATGCATACCCAAATTGAAGCGGCGCGTCTTTTAGTCTATAAAGCAGCTTGCGACAAGGACAATGGACTTAATTACGATGTATCTGGGGCCATGGCAAAGCTGTATGCTTCACAAATAGCTATGGATACCACGATTGAGGCTGTTCAAATACATGGCGGCAATGGATTTGTCAAGGACTATCATGTAGAACGCTTAATGCGAGATGCCAAAATCACGCAAATCTATGAGGGCACTTCCGAAATCCAAAAAATAGTAATTTCTCGAAGCCTTCTGCGAGAATAAATGCCGAAATTTGGTTATTACGCCATCATCTTTTAATCGTTGTAGGAAACTACCAATTAACGATTTGGGACATTTGCATCAAGAGCTGAAAATTACTTTATCAAATTGATAATTAAACCGTTATTATTATAGGATATTGCATTTAATTTAACGTTTATTTAAAAACGTTGAATTTTTTTGTTACAATTTAGATAATCAGTAAAAGATTGTTTGATAAAATGATATTTTTGTGGAAATACCATAATTTATGAAGTTGATAAAGCAAGGGTTATACTTACCGGAATTTGAGCACGATAATTGTGGTGCCGGTTTTATATGCAGTCTTAAAGGCATAAAGTCCAATGACATTATTCATAAGGCTTTGGAGATTTTGGACAAATTGGAGCATCGCGGGGCCGTAAGTGCTGATGGCAAGACAGGAGATGGTGCAGGAATCTTGATTGATATTCCTCACGATTTCTTTAAGGATGTTTGTGATTTTGAACTGCCTGAATCTGGTGAATATGCAGTAAGTAATGTCTTTCTTCCTCAAAAGGAAAATCAAAGGGATTTCTGTATTTCAGAATTCGAGAAAAACATAGAAAATCAAGGGCTTCAACTGCTTGGGTGGCGCGATGTACCTGTGAACAAATCCATTCCAGGAAGAATTGCCATGGAAACCGAACCTTTTGTGAAACAAATCTTTATTGCCAAAAGGGACAAAAATCAAGACTATTTTCAGTTCAACTTAAAGCTATTTATCACAAGAAAGGTTACAGAGCATACCATACTTAATTCAAAACTCTCTGAAAGCAAGTTCTTTTATGTGCCTAGCCTTTCGACCAAAATAATCATTTTCAAAGGATTGTTGATGCCAAAAGACATTAGTCTGTACTATTCAGATTTAATGGATTCTAGAGTGGTTACAAGATTATCATTGGTACACCAACGGTTCTCGACCAACACATTCCCAACCTGGGATTTGGCACAACCTTTTAGATACATGTGCCATAATGGGGAAATCAATACACTTCGTGGTAACGTCTCTAGAATGAAATCTAGGGAAGAACTATTGGAAAGCGATTGGTTTGGGGAAGAAATCAAAAACATATTACCAATTATCTTACCAGGAAAATCAGATTCGGCCACCATGGATATGATTGTTGAATTGCTCTTGATGACAGGTCGTTCCTTACCAGAAGTAATGATGATGTTGGTTCCAGAGGCTTGGGAAAAGAATACGGAAATGTCCGAGGCCAAACGTGCTTTTTATGAATATAATTCCTGTACAATGGAACCTTGGGACGGACCAGCTTCGATCCCTTTTACCGATGGTAATTATATAGGGGCTGTATTGGACAGGAACGGTCTTCGACCATCAAGATACTCCGTTACCAAGGATGGCTACGTAATTATGTCTTCTGAAACGGGCGTAGTAGATATTGAACCGGAAAATATTGAATTTCACGGTCGTCTGGAACCAGGGAAGATGTTCCTGGTAAATATGGAAGAAGAGCGCATTATTAATGATGAGGAAATTAAAGAGGAAATAGCCCAGCGTCACCCTTACAAAAAATGGTTGGACAATAATTTGGTGCACCTAAAAGACATTCCATATAATGACTGTCCCTTATTTTTAGGGGAAGCCTCCTTGGAAAAAAGAAAATCAACCTTCGGTTATACCTTAGAGGATATAAATACCATTATACTTCCTATGGGCAAAACGGCCAAAGAACCCATTGGTTCCATGGGGTCAGATACGCCTATCGCTGTTCTTTCAGAACGCCCCCAACTTATTTACAATTATTTTCAACAGCTATTTGCACAAGTAACAAACCCTCCTTTAGATGGTATACGCGAGGAATTGATTACCGACATTAGCCTTACACTTGGCAGTGATGAAAATCTTTTCACTATTACAGAAAAACATTGTAGAAAGCTAAAAATTCAAAATCCGGTTATTTCAAAGGAAGATTTGGACAAAATTAAGAACTACGATGCCAGCCCTGATTATAAGGTAATTTCAATCCCTATGCTTTATGATATTGACAGAGGTCTAAATGGACTGGAAGATGCCTTAGAATCGATATTAGATCAGGCTTCAAAAGCAATTGACGAGGAGGCCAATATCATTATTCTATCGGATAGGAATACCAATGCAGAACAAGCACCCATTCCGGCATTACTCGCCTGTTCTTATGTGAATAGCGGCCTTCAATGCATGGGAAAACGTTCCAAACTGAGCATTATCATTGAATCAGCGGAGCCTAGGGAAGTACATCATTTTGCATTGCTTTTCGGTTTTGGCGCAAGTGCTATCAACCCCTATTTGGTCAATGAAATTATTGGTGAGCAGATAGAAGAAAATGACATTACGGAATATTCGTTTGAGGACGCTATCCAGAATTACAACAAAGCCATTGGCAAGGGTATCCTCAAGGTAATGAACAAAATCGGGATTTCCACCCTAAATTCATACCGGGGATCTCAATTGTTCGAGTGTATTGGAATCAACACCAAGACTGTGGACCAATATTTTCCAAATACCCCAACAAGAATTCAAGGTATTGGTTTATATGAAATAGAAAAAGAAATCTCAAAAAGGCATCAAAAAGCATATTCCAAAAATGAAATAGCAGCCAATCTAGACTTGGAAATTGGTGGCGAATACCGTTGGAGAAGGGATGGGGAAAAACATATGTTCAATCCATTGTCCATAGCAAAGCTCCAAAAGGCGGTTCGAGGCAATGAGCCCGATACGTATAAGGAATTCGCCAAAATGGTGAATGAGCAATCCGAAAACCTAATGACCATTAGGGGATTATTCGAATTTTCCAATTACGACCCAATTCCTTTGGATGAGGTTGAACCGTGGACAGAGATTGTAAAGCGTTTCAAGACCGGTGCTATGTCTTATGGTTCTATTAGTAAGGAAGCCCACGAAAACTTGGCAATTGCCATGAATAGAATTGGTGGTAAAAGCAACTCGGGTGAAGGCGGTGAAGATGCGCAGAGATTTTATAAAAACCAGACTGGCGATTGGCGCAATAGTGCTATAAAGCAAGTGGCATCCGGTAGATTTGGAGTAACCTCCAATTATTTGACCAATGCCCAGGAAATCCAGATTAAAATGGCCCAAGGGGCTAAACCTGGAGAAGGTGGTCAACTTCCGGGCCCTAAGGTAAATCCTGCTATTGCCAAGACAAGAAATTCAACGCCCTATGTCGGATTGATTTCTCCACCACCGCATCACGACATTTATTCCATTGAAGATTTATCACAGTTGATATTCGATTTAAAGTCAGCGAATCGGGAAGCTCGTATCAATGTAAAATTGGTATCGGAAGTTGGTGTAGGAACCATTGCAGCAGGGGTGTCCAAAGCAAAAGCAGATGTCATACTCATTTCAGGTTTTGATGGTGGTACTGGGGCCTCCCCATTGACCTCATTAAAACATGCAGGCTTACCGTGGGAACTAGGTATAGCTGAGGCGCAACAGACTTTGGTCATGAACGACCTTAGAAATAGAATTGTCCTAGAGTGCGATGGTCAGTTGAAAACGGGTAGGGATGTGGCTATAGCCTGCCTTTTAGGAGCTGAGGAATTTGGTTTCGCAACCGCACCTTTAGTTGCGTCTGGCTGTATCATGATGCGCGTATGTCACTTAAATACCTGCCCAGTTGGTATCGCAACACAAAATCCTGAATTGCGTAAGAAATTCAAAGGTAAACCCGAACATGTAGTCAATTATATGTATTTCATTGCCCAGGAACTTCGCGAAATCATGGCTCAATTAGGCTTTAGAACTGTAAATGAAATGGTAGGTCAGGTTCAAAAATTAGATCGCAAAAAAGCCGTTGACCATTACAAGGCTTCGGGAATAGACCTAACGCCAATTCTTCACCAGATCGATGTTCCAATGGGAACCAAGCTTTACAACACACAAAAGCAAGAACATAACATTGACAAATCCATTGAATTTGAAATTCTGGAAAAAGCGAGCCCAGCTTTATTTAGAAAGGAAAAAATCTCCTTGGACTTTCCAATACATAATACAGATAGGGCGGTTGGTGCCATAATGAGTAATGAAATTTCGAAAATTTACGGAGCTGAAGGTTTGCCTATTAATACGGTAAAATTGAATTTCACAGGTTCTGCGGGTCAAAGCTTTGGTGCTTTTGCAACGAGAGGACTTACCATGACCGTAAATGGCAACACGAATGATTACCTCGGAAAGGGGCTTTCAGGGGCTAAATTGGTAATTAAAGTGCCTGATGAATCTACTATCGTACCAGAAGAAAACGTGATAACCGGTAATGTAACCCTGTATGGTGCAACTGCCGGAAGAGCTTACATTAATGGAAAAGCTGGAGAACGTTTTTGCGTACGAAATTCAGGTGCAAAAACGGTTGTAGAAGGTATCGGAGACCATGGTTGCGAATATATGACCGGTGGTGTCGCCGTAATTCTTGGAGAGGTCGGAAGGAATTTTGGAGCTGGAATGAGTGGAGGAATTGCCTATGTCTATGATAAGAACAAAACCTTTGAAAAGAAATGCAATAAAGAAGCCCTAAACCTATTGCCAGTGAAAGAAGAACAGGATATTGCACAACTTAGGGAACTGATCGAAAGTCATTATAATTTTACAATGAGTCCTCTTGCACAACGAATTCTTGAAAAGTGGGAAGACTGCCTACCTGATTTCGTGAAAGTATTCCCTGAGGAATACAAGCAAGCATTGATTCGTTTGGAAAAAGAAAAATTAGAAACTATATAAGTCGAAATATGGGAAAGATTACAGGATTTTTGGAATTCGATAGAAAGATAGAGCAACATGCACCCGTAGAAGAGCGGATAAAAAACTATAAAGAGTTTACACTGCCCATGAAGGAGCCTGCCTTGAAAGACCAAGGTGCCCGCTGTATGGATTGTGGTATTCCTTTTTGTCATAGTGGCTGCCCCCTGGGTAATCTGATTCCAGATTTTAATGATGCCGTATATCGTGGGAAATGGAAGAAAGCAGCCGAAATATTACATGCCACCAACAATTTTCCAGAGTTTACTGGAAGGTTATGCCCTGCCCCCTGCGAAGAAGCATGTGTTCTTGGTATAAATGAAGACCCGGTTACCATTGAGAACATTGAAAAGAACATTGTTGAAACAGCGTTTAAAAATGGATGGGTCGTAGCCAACCCTCCTGCAACTAGAACTGGAAAAAAAGTGGCGGTAATAGGCTCTGGCCCTGCCGGACTTGCAGCTGCCCAACAATTGAATCGCGCAGGACATTTGGTAACCGTTTATGAGCGTGATGAAAAACCGGGTGGACTGCTACGTTATGGTATTCCCGATTTTAAAATGGAAAAACATATCATTGATAGAAGGGTAAAGGTACTTGAAGAAGAAGGGATTGTTTTCGAATGTGGTGTTCATGTCGGAGTTGATATAAAGGCCAAGGATCTTAAAAATGAATACGATGCCCTGGTATTGTGTGGTGGAGCAACGGTTAGAAGAAATTTACCCATAAAGGGATCAGACTTAAAAGGAGTTGTCCAGGCCATGGATTTTCTAGGCCAAAACAATAGACGGGTAGACGGAGTCAAAGATTTAGGTGAAGAGATTAAGGCAACAGATAAAAATGTGGTTGTCATAGGTGGGGGTGATACAGGTTCTGATTGTATTGGGACTTCTTTTAGACATGGTGCAAAATCTGTTACCAATTTCGAGATAATGGGCAAGGCAACACTTGAAAGACCAGAAGATCAACCTTGGCCTTTTTGGCCTATGCGTTTACGTACAACTTCATCCCATAAAGAAGGTGCAGAACGCTTTTTTAGCATTTCCACAAAGGAATTTATTGGTGATAAGGATGGCAATCTAAAAGGATTGATAACCGCTGAAGTTGAATGGATAAAGGAGCCTGGAAAGCGACCTATTCTAAAAGTAGTTGAAGGAACAGAGAAAACATGGGAATGTGAATTGGCGCTGTTGGCCATGGGCTTTACAGGTTCTGAAATGACAATAGCTGAGCAATTGGGCTTAGAAGCAGACCTAAGAACAAACATAAAGGCCCCTGTCAAAGATTATATGAGCAATGTATCCGGAGTTTTTGTTGCCGGAGACCAACGGAGGGGCCAATCTTTGATTGTTTGGGCCATTTCAGAAGGCAGACAAGCAGCTCATCACGTAGATGTATACCTAATGGGAGAATCACAATTACCTTTAAAAGGCGATGGCGATTTACCTAGAATCTAGAGTTGGTAAAATAGTTATTTTTCTAATCTATATTCTTTCCCAGGTTGATGGTCTTATTCTTTATTATTGGTTTTGCCCAAAAACCAATGCTCAGAACATAGGCCAATGCGACAAATACAATTAACATTCCTGTTTTTAAGGAAGTAAAATCACTTACCAGGCCAATAAGTAATTGAACCACGGCGCCCCCCATGATACCCGTCATTAAAATCCCAGCAAAGGAACCATGGTTTTGGGTTACCGAATTTAAAGCAAGCGATAGTATTATGGGGTACATTACCGAAAGAAAAAAACCGCTGGTCTGAAACGCATATAGCGAAAGATTCGGGCCGCCCAAAAGAGCAATAGCCAAACTGACAATTGCCAATACCGAGAATAGTTTTAAGACCAATTTACTATCCATTATCTTCAATAAAATCAATCCGATTATTCCACCTACCGTCATCAATCCCCAAAAGTTCCCAACAGCATTGGCTCCAACGGTCTCATAATCAAACCCATGGTACAATTGTAGATATTTTGACATCCAATATGAGATTCCCTGTTCCGCTCCTACGTACGCGAAAATTCCCAGAAAATACAAGACGACAATTCGTTTTTTAAATAAATCCAAATACGTTTTCTTAGTTCCTATCTTTTCCTCCTCATTCAATTCAACCTTTGGAAAAGCCATTGAGACAACAACAAAAATCATGACCAAACTGGCCATTGCAAAAATCCAATAGATTGAAATCCACGACATTTCTGGAGGAACAATATTCGATATTGTGGATATCAACCAACCCTGCCCTTCTTCCGGGCTATCAATATTCGTAACCAACCAAGAATATACCTGAGGACTAATAAATGATGCGGCTCCAAAAATCAACTGTGCCAAAACGGATGTAAAAGCATAATGCTCTTCTCCACCAGACACTCTTAATAATGGATTAATGACCACTTGTAGAATTGCCATACCCGTTCCTATGGTGAATAGGGTAAATAAGAACACTCCAAATGAAGGAAAGCTCGCAAATAAGACCGAACCTAAAAGAGCTAATACAAAGGCGAAAACCATTAGTTTCTTTTCCCCATATCGCTCTAGCATAAAACCTGATGGAATAGACATTACACCATAGGCAATAAAAAAGGTGAAAGGTAAAAACCCTGCCATGGTCTCACTTAATCCAAAACTCAATGAAACACTCGGGTTAAGGGCCCCCAGAATATTTGTTAAAAATGATATCACAAAAAAAGTGATAAGAATAAGTACTACAATACGGCGATTTCTTTTCATTGGTAAATTTTAATGGTTGGTCATTTGTGCAACTTATTCTTACTTTCAAAAAATAAGCACTGCTTGTTCTATACAAACGGAATACCTAGAATACCAAATATAGCAAAATTAAAAAGGGCAAAATTTAATTGTCTGACCATAACCAAAGGTAGAAGGTCATATATCAACACGAGATTTATAACCTCAAAAGATATGATGAAGAACGCTAACATTGGTCTAATAAAAAGAGAACTGGAATATTAATTTATAGGGATTTTCAAAATCACTTTAGTCCCGGTTGCTATTTCATCTTCATCTATCAAATCAAGGAAGGTAAGTGAATAGTCATTTTCATGAGCTTCCGAAAACTTACCTAATCTTTCGCGGGTAAGCTTAATCCCTATTGAATCTCTTTTATGAATTTTTTTTTGTTTGATTTCCTCTGACCTCTTTCGACCAATTCCATTATCAACAATTTCAATTTTCACATGGGATTTCCTATATTTTTTGAGGTCAATTGCTATTTTCATGTTCTCTTTTTTAAGCGCAAGACCATGTCAAATAGCATTTTCCAAGAATGGCTGTAGAATTAGAGAAGGTATTTTAATGGTTCCCAAGTTTAAACCTTTATCGATATTTATAGAATATTCAATCTCATTATTAAAACGAATATTCTCAATATTCATATAAAGCTCAAGCGTTTCCATTTCATCGGCAAGTGTAATCTCCTTTTGCGCCGTTGTTGCCAATATTTTTCGAATGAGTTTGGAAAATTTATTTAAATAGTAAACTGCATTTTCTTTCTCATTGTCAATGATATATCTCTTTATAGAGTTAAGGGAATTGAAAATAAAATGAGGATTCATTTGACTCCTTAAGGAAGTCATCTTAAGATCTGATAGTTCCTTATCATATTTTGCCTTTAATGCCTCCATTTTTTTTGTTTTGGCCGTTTTGCTTAAATATGCCACATCTTCTTTGAGCTGTTGTTGCACTTTTTTCCTTAATAGCTCATTTTCCTGCAATTGAAGAATCAATTTTTGTTGTGATTGGTCTCGTTCCTTCAGAATAAGCTTTTGCTTTTGTCCCAACCCAAGTGAGAACACAATATTTTCTAGAATAAATCCAATGTAAAGAATGCCATAAGCTGGTTCCGGGTCTTGATTACTACTAACAAGTTGTGTATATATAAATAGTGAGATATATGAGGTAACCAAAAGCAGTAGACTACCTACGATCATATAATAACGCAATGGGTTTTTCATTTTAAAGAAAAGAACATACACCACCATGCTTAAAACGAACATATAGGCCACAAACAAAAAGTTACCCGTTCTAACAATTTCATAGTTTGCAGAAAACAAAAAGATTATGAACTTTATGAAGCAAAAGAATATTAAAAAATAAACGGCCCAGATACAATAGCCATGCCATCGCGGAAATTCATTTTTTAAACTGAGAAACTTGAAAGCAAAAAAAACGTAAAGGATATAGTAGGTCTCAGTATATAGTTCAGGATAATACTTGATGAACTCAATGGGCGCAATTAAATCTTGGAGGAACCCTTGCTCTATATGATTGACTTGTGACAGAACAATAAAAAACGTGTAGGCCCCATACAAAAGGTACAGTTTATCCTTGTTTTGAAAGTAAAGCAATGTGTGATAGATAGAATACTAAGTATTCCTAGCGTAAATAACAAAAAGCCATTTTGGAAAGGATCGCTCATCAATGCTGTCTAAAATTAGCACCATTAACATTCACATCTTCACCCGAAATGATTATTCAACAACTCGAGCAACATACTTTTTTGAGCCATTGAAACGGGAATGGAAACTCCGTTTTCAAGAATTAAATAAGGTCCCTCATTACTAACAAGTTCTTCAATGCAGTTCAAATTAGCCAAATAGGACTTGTGGGTTCTAAAAAAGGCACTGCTATTTATGAGTTCCTCAACATCCTTTAACTTCTTGCTTCTTGGATGTTAGTTCCTTTCTGTTTTCCCTTATAAAGACCTGAGTATAATTGCCCTCTGCCTTGCAATACAGAATATCTTCGATCTTCACAAATATCGTTTTCCCCAATAATGGTAGGGCCACTTTATCTTTATCTGATTTAGGCGCTATGCTCTCCAGAATCTTCTTCAATTCAAAACCCAAATCGTTATTTGACTTATTCAAACGGATTCTTTGGACAGCTGCTGTTAAATCATCTGAATCAATAGGTTTCAATAAATAGGCTACAGCATGTTCTTTAAACGCCTGTATGGCATAATTGTCGAAAGCAGTAGTGATGACAAGGTCAAAATTGCGATATTTTAACCGCTCCAAAAGTTTGAAACCGTCCATTTCCGGCATCTCAATATCTAGAAAAATACAATCCGGCCTTAAGTGATTTATTGCAGAAATGGCCTCCTCGGGGCTGGTAAAATGGTTCCAGACTTCAATACCATCACAAAAATTTTCCAGTTCCCACTTTAAATTCTTGATAGCATCAGGTTCATCGTCTACAATTATAGCTTTTATCATATACTAAATATACAGACATAGTTTTAGGTTTTGTCTAAACTTACGTCAGAGGTACAATCCCATTTACAAACCGTAGTAAATAAGATATAAACAGTATAATTTTCTAAATCTTCACTATTTAACGGTTTATGTGCCCAAGGCACATCCTTGTACATAAACCGCTATGGATTATAAAGTTACGTCATTCATATTTGATTTTAATTGCTACATTAAACAATCTTTTAACCAAAACACAGATGGTGAAAAATAAAACCCTACCCTTTGTAATCACTCTATATGTATTGGTCCTTTTATGTATAGGGTGTAAAAACGATAAAAAGAAGCCTCCTGTGATAACAGAACAACAACCGTCTATAGATAAAAGTATAGAAATCATCACGGAAGTCATGGATTTTCAAACCGTGGATACCATCACTTCGGGTTGGAATACTTTTAAATATGTTAATAAATCGAAGGAAACTCATTTCTTCCTTTTGGACAAATATCCTGAGGGAAGGACCATAGAAGACACCAAAAGAGATATAATGCCACCATTCGATAAAGGCATGGATCTAATAAACCATGGTAATATGGACGAAGCCATGGCTGCTTTTGGAAAATTACCCGAATGGTTTTCAATCATTGTATTTTCAGGCGGTTCTGGTCTCGTATCTCCCAAGCACACTAGTACAACCACTGTGAAATTAGATTCTGGTTATTACATTATTGAATGCTATGTAAAAATGGCCAATGGAAAATTCCACACCTCAATGGGAATGACCAAAGAGTTAGTGGTTCTGGACAAAGATAGTGGTCATACGCCCCCCAAATCAACCATCCAAATTGAACTCTCCTCCACTGAAGGCATAGTTTTCGTGGGAGAGGTGTCTTCGGGAAAGCAGATCTTTGAAGTTACATTTAAGGACCAAATTGTTCATGAGAATTTCGTCGGTCATGATATTAATTTGGTAAGGTTGGAAGAAAATGCAGATCTAGAAGCATTAGAAGCTTGGATGAACTGGGCCACCCCTACAGGTCTAATGACTCCTGCACCTGAGGGTGTATTATTTTTAGGAGGCACTAATGATTCACCCGCAGGCAGCATCCAATACTTTGAAGTAATGCTACAGCCTGGCAATTACGCATTCATTTCTGAGGTACCCAAAGCCGGTGAAAAAGGAATGTTCAGGCACTTCAAGGTAACCAACTAGTTTATCACACCTTATAGCTATAAACAAAAAGACCCCCTCACATAGCTGTGAGGGGGTCTCGAGAAAGGCGGCGGCCTACTCTCCCACCTGGTGTGGCAGTACCATCGGCGCAGACGGGCTTAACTTCCCTGTTCGGAATGGTAAGGGGTGGGCCCCGTC
>JAJRRO010000082.1 GCA_024279425.1 Bacteroidota bacterium
CTAGAAGAAATACATCTATTGACCCAAATTTAATTTGTATAACAATAATTTTACACACATTAAACATAAGAATCTATCAAATATAACTTTTTATTTGAAAATATATTATATAAAACTTGCATCTATCTATCTATCTTTAATTTTATTAGTGTTTATTTTATATAAAAGCCATTCGATAATCTTTATATAATAGATGCTAGTGGAGTGATTTTGCTCATGGATTTTTAATTTTTTAATCATGAAAAAAGTAATTTTTTTATTTGTTCTTTTGTCTTATATTGCACTTAATAGTTGCAAAAAAGTAGAACTAAAACCAGATCTAAAACCTACTGAAAATATTGACGTAAGTAACCGTAGTTACCAGGAGTCTGAATGCGGCTATATTGCGAAAATGTGTCCAACCTGTGTTGGAGCGGCAACAGCTACAAACGAACTAGCTTATGGTAAAATTGGCATCGACGATAATACAATTAAGATGATATTGAATGGAAAGGAATATGTGGTCTCTCCTTCTGAGTTTTTTGGTACATCCAGCACAGAAATGCTTCTTAGGAGTTTCTAAGGGATACTTTACAGCTTTTGAGTCCAGTTGTAATGTTGGTGATTCACCCACTGACGTTTCAGAAGAGTTTTTTTTCTATTCAGATAAATGGCTAAATGATAATTATGATAGTAACCTTTGGAGTTCAACATCCTCATTGAGTACAATGTTTTTTATTGACGCTTGGGCAGATGCTTTTGGGCCTAAACTGTTTGCTGATGATGGTGCAGTAATTACTTCCCAAGTCACCGATGGATGTTGTTGGGTTTTTACTACAATTAAAACTCCAAAAAGTGGTGACCAACCTTTTTCTGGTCATAGACAGTTTGGTCTTAAATTAAACAATCAGAATAATTGGGAATTTTATGCTAAGGCAATTGATAGAGCGAATATACCTCTACTATTGAAGATGGCTAGAAACAAACATTGCCTTGAGCAGGATTATTATAAAATAGGGGATTTAACTTGGTCGAACTTGCAGAAAAATATTGCAGGTCTTATCAATTTATACAATGGAAATGCAAATATCAAACAACCTCAATTTGAGCATTTAGAAACTCCAATTGTTCTTGATAAACTGAAATCAACTGTTCCAGTTTCTTTTGTTGGTTGTAACTAATAATAACTAATAACTAATTCCAATACACATGACAACGAAAGAGAAAAAAATCTTATTATTTCTCGTGGTGCTAACTATCCTATCTTTTTTGATGATGGATTTTAATGGCCCCTTCTTTATTATGAAAGATCGCAAATATCATAACTCGACGGATATTAATGCCATACTTACTTGGTCAAAAGAAGGTTGGCAGCTTGTCTCATTTGCTATTAATCTTCCTTTTATTGTGTTTTTAAATTGGGTTTCTTTGATGTTGTTTTTTTGGCTAAAAAATCATTGTAAGAAATATCCTAAATATGGGTTTTTGTATAGTCTCTTGCTCGTAGTAATGGTATATCTTGTAATATCTCTTGTTTGGATAATTATAGCTATAACTCAGAGCTCAGACTTTTTGTTTCAATTGGGACACCCTTTAGAAGTTTTAGTTGGTGTGGGCTTCTTTATATCAAATCTCATCTTCTTTTCACTATGGCATCTAATTGGTTATTTGAAAGAAAGGATAATGTCGAAAGCATGAAATAACCCTATGCATGACGGAGTGCCAGCCGAAAAAGGCTGGCACTCTGCATACATTACCGTCCACATCCCAAAAGCATGTCGCTGCGGAGCGTCAATACCTTAAATATGCCTCGCTCGTGAGGCCATATTTTCGACCATCAGAAGCCAAGTTTCCCGAACCTCCAAGGCAAATATGGGTGTGGAATCAATCAACCTTTTACAATCCAGCAGGCCATCTTCAAATCCTAGAAATCCTAATTCCGATAATCATGCCTATACATCTAGGAACTCGAATAGTTGTACCCTTCTGGAAGGGTCAAATTTGCCTTCAACTCCAATAAGAGTATCTATAATCCACAAATTTGGGGAAGGAATCTGCTTATTATTCAAATCAATCTCCTTCTTAGAATCCAAGGAGATAATTTTTATCATTTTATTTGCGTATCTTTAAGATTAGAATGAAAGTAAATAATGAAGCAATATTTATTTTTATTAGTTCTGTTCATTCTGCAAAGATATGCTGCAGTAGCATGAGTTTTCGAGATGATGTTTTTATGGAGAAAAATTTATTTCAAGTTTACGACTAAGATAAAGTCATGAGCACTTCTATTAGAACTACATTTTTAGAATTACTAAAATCAAAAGATCCTGTCGATTTTTTAGGATGTGACTAATAGACAAATTTAATATGATAAAAAAGAAATACAATTCGACACTAGTAGTGATTTGGTTTGTTTTGCTGACCAACTTAATTCAGTATTTTGTAGCATGGGGGAAGCCTTATGGTTTTTCACGACCTTTTTGGCTGCATCCTATGTTGGATTATGGGATAATTGCATTTCCTGTGCAATTGTGTTTCTTTTTTTTGCTCTTGTATGTTTTTAAGCTTGTTTATAATCACGAATCATCACCCTTTAAAGCA
>JAJRRO010000083.1 GCA_024279425.1 Bacteroidota bacterium
ACACCTTTATTTCTAAATTCACGATGCGTATAAAACAATACTTGATGAATACAGGCATCAATGTGAGAAATCAAACCATAATAAGCGGCTCTTGTATAATGCAATTCTTCCAATGATAATTTTTTATAGGATCCCTCGCTAAAGAATCTATTCCCTATACCTCGCTCACTTTTGTCATTATTATAGGCCGGATCGCCCACAAAGGCCTTCGGTAATTCTTTAGACAAGTAATCGTTTATATAATTCAAAGGAGTATTTTCGGCATCTACTACATGCTCTGCATCAAATTCACTTTTCTTCCGAACATCAAATAACGGTACATCATCATTAAGAGTAGCTCGCACAACTCCAAATGTTTTCACACTTATAGAACTTAGGTTGTCGTACTCTTTGGCGGCTTTTTTCCAAGCTTCAAATCCGCCATCCAAAAACCCTATCGAGTTGTCAAATCCTATTCGCGCCAGCCTTGTCACTGCTTCCTCTTCTTTTCCATTGGGAGTCACGAGCAACAACCTCTGTTTGGTATCCTCCATGAGTGCTCCTACCCAGGGTGCGAAATCACCATTCAGCCCAATAAAAATAGATCGCGGTATGTGTCCCTCTACAAATTCTTGTTCACTTCGAACGTCGAGTATAATAGCTCCTGTTTCGTTTGCAACCGCTTCAAAAGCGTTGGGTGACAATGGGTTTATAGAATCTTCCTTTACCTTGTCCAAGCTTTGATAGCCTTTGATATTTAATAGTACGTTTTGAGGAAAATAAGCAGGTGGTGGCATCAGACCTTTCAATAATTCGGCGATAAATTCGTCCTTAGACATATCGGCCCGCAAGGCATAATTTGTTTCCTTTTGATGACCCAGGGTATCGGTAGTTTCCGTACTCATCATTTTTCCACAGGCAGATCCGGCACCATGATTTGGATATACAATAAGATGATCGGGCAAGGGCATTATTTTATTCCGAAGAGAATCATACAAATATCCGGCAAGTTTTTCTTCTGTGAGATCGGCCACTACGTGTTGCGCTAAATCCGGTCTGCCTACATCGCCAATTAATAAGGTGTCCCCTGTAATAATACCATGCTCCTCTCCATTTTCATCCAACAACAAATAGGTTGTACTTTCCATAGTATGCCCTGGAGTGTGCAATGCCCTCACGGTATAATCACCCACGGTAAACTCTTGGTTATCATGTGCGACAATTGCATCGTAATTAGGTTTTGCCGTGGGGCCAAACACAATTTTGGCTCCTGTTTTTTTCTGAAGGTCCAAATGTCCACTCACGAAATCGGCATGGAAATGCGTTTCGAAAACGTATTTGATGGCGGCTTTGTCGTGATTGGCACGATCCATATAAGGCTGCACCTCGCGCAGGGGGTCAAAGATAGCGACCTCACCATTGCTCTCCAGGTAGTAGGCGGCATGGGCAATACACCCCGTATAAATTTGTTCTAGTTTCATGGTGCTAATTTTTAAATGATTTTCAAAAGTAGCACCCTGTTAAAGGATAGACAGTAACAAAAGTTACGTAGCAATTCTTATGTAAATTCGTTGATGAAAATATAGACGGCCATAAGTAACACAAACCATCCAAAGACTTTTTTAAGTTTTTTGCCATCAATGAATTTATTCAACCAGACCCCAAGAAAGATCCCAACAACCGAAACGAAGGT
>JAJRRO010000006.1 GCA_024279425.1 Bacteroidota bacterium
ATGATCCTTCTTTCCCTGCATACCTAAAGTTACGATCGATTCCCCGATCCACAATGATCATAAACGACTTTTTTCGCTAACTTGTGCAACAGGCACACCGTATAAAATTAATTGCTAGTGCAAGCCTACTTACGAAAATCCTCGCGGATTTTCTATTCGATTTGCATTTTCTAAATTTAGTGCTTAAACAACGCAACTAATCTTATACAAGACCGTTGTAGCCAATTAGGGAAAATCGAGATTACTAAGGTATTTAACTAAAAATCCTGCCTCAAAATGACAGGATTTTAAAAAAGGTTTTTTATTAATTAGAAATTCGCAACACCTCCATCAGCGATTATTTCTTCTCCTAAGACAAAAGAAGAGTCATCAGAGGCTAAGAAGACAGCAACTTTTCCCATTTCTCTTGGTTGTCCAATCCTTTTTATAGGAATTAAGTCTTCAAACTGCGATTTTGCTTGACTAATTACTTCTTCAGGTAGCCCCATCTTTCCAAATACTGGAGTTTCAATTGTTCCCGGGCTTAATACATTCACCCTAATATTTCTATCTAATAAATCAGATGAAAATGAACGTGCAAAAGAGCGGACACCAGCTTTTGCAGCACTATATACAGCCATCCCTGGAAAAGCTTTATGAGCTGCAATTGAAGCGGTTAGTACTATTGAAGAGCCATCTTTAAGATAAGGAAGAGCCTTTTGTACTGTATAAAATACGCTTTTTAAATTTAAATCCATCATTTTTTCATAATCGGACTCAGCAGTTTCAATAACAGAACCTAATGTGCCAGAACCAACGCCTCCACCTGCGTTTACTACGAGAATATCTAATTTTCCGTACTTATCACTTGCCTCTTTAAATACTCTTTCTAAGTCTTCAAGTTTAGTCACATCTCCTTTTATAGCAATAAAGTCAGACCCTAATTCATCGATTGATGCGTCCAATGTTTCTTGGTTTCTACCAACAATCACACCTTTTGCTCCTTCCATTTTAAATTCTTGGGCAATGCCAAATCCTATACCACTATTTCCACCTGTAATAACGGCTACTTTGTTTTTTAGTCTCATATTTATATCTTTTTAAATTAATTTGATTGCAAATATATTTAGTATATTTAATACGAACTAAAAGTTATATACAGACAATAAAGTGCGTACTATGAGAAAAGCGAATTCAACAAATTATGAAAACCAAAAAAAGCTGGAAGAATCCTGTGGATTGACATATGCAATGATTTTACTCTCTGGAAGATGGAAAGTAAACATTCTATGGAATATAAATAATGGAATAAATAGGTATGGAATGCTAAAAAATGGAATCCCCGGAATTTCAGAAAAAATGCTCACTCAACGTCTTAGAGATATGGAAAATGAGGGATTGATTATAAGAAAAGATTTCAATAAAGTACCACCTCACGTTGAATATTATCTTACAGAAGCCAGTAAACGATTAACTCCAATATTAGATAGGTTATGTAATTGGGGTTCTCAAGTTCGACCTATATTAATGGAATTAGAAAAGCCATTAACGACTGACTAAAATTAAAAACGCCCTACAACATTGGTAACCGTTGTACAAGCCCCTGATTTTGACAGGACCGAACCCATTTAAGCTCCTCTAACGGGGCTTTTTTTAGCTCCATACAAGTTGGGCATGGTTTTGGGCTACCTTAAAACCAATTGTAGGAGTCCGAAAAAGGGTGTCTTCCAGAAAAGTCGTGGAACAAGCGTTCCCGCCCCACTTTTTGCCCGTTTCTGAGCAAATTTCAGGTACTTTTTCAGATTATAGGCGATCGCCGCCAGGTGCATCACCTTATTGGCCTGTCCCAGACCTATGGTATTTATCTTGCGTAGGCCCATGAACTGGGCCAGGGTGCCGAAAACG
>JAJRRO010000084.1 GCA_024279425.1 Bacteroidota bacterium
AACAGGTATTTTTGCTGCTCCCTTTGCTCCAATTGTAGGTATTGTTACATTAGGCGGTGTGATTGCATATTTGCCAGAAGTATTTATAGGAATTGATTTTCAGCATTCTGATGTTTTGAAATCCTTAGCTTATCATGAAATAGCACATTCATCGCATTTTGAAAATGCTGGACAAGATTTTTGGAATGAGCTTGTTATTACCGAAATTTTACTGAATGGACATGGTAATGCATCAAGTCCAAATGCTGGAATTGTTTCTGTATCTGAATCTTGGGCGGAGCATATTGGGCAGTCTTTTAATCATCTTACTTATGGGGGGGCAACATCCATTGCAGCAGGAACATGGGCTGCACGATTAGAAATGACACGAAACGAAGAGCCTAATCATATCCCTATTGGCATTTATAATGACTTGACTGATACGGGAACAGAGCCAACATCATTTGATGTTTTTGGTGGCGGAAGCGGTGTTGTCGCTGATGGAGTTTCAGGTTTTACCAATGCACAGATGTTTTCAGTGCTCACCCCTGTAACGACAAACATAAATACATTTAGAGCAATGCTTATTTCTGCTCATTTGGGGTCAACTTCAAATACGGTAGCATCAGTAAATGCTCTCTTTACAAGCTATTAATTAGTCATAATTTAGTGTCAGGACACATTAGTATCCTGGCACTTTTAAATATAAAGCAAATGAAATACTCAATACTTGTTTTCTTCATTCTTGGGATATTCTCATGTAGTTCATGCAGAGATAAGGAATGTGATTTTCCTGCAGCATATGAGTTTGTGATACCCGCAACGCTCTATCCAGCTCAAGATACTTTTAATATTGGAGACACGATAACTGTTACCTCTAATTTTTCTGACATGGTGTATGATCAAAAGACAAAGAAGAAGTATCATTTGGTGGATTTTAGGTTTTACCCTGTAACTACCATTTACAAACTTGACACATCAATAATATCATATAATTTAACAGATTTTGATATTGTTGTTGACACTGCTTATAAGTATAATTACCTTAATCTTAGTGATGGCAATAAGCAAGTTGTTGGTCAGTACAGATATAGTACAACTAGATACTCTCTTGAATACAAAATAATTCCAAAAAGAAAAGGCTTGTTTTTCCATAGATTTGGTGTGGATGTTGGTATTGACCAATTTCAAGATTTTGAAGGAAAATGTCGAAACAAAGGAAGTAGTGCTACGGTTAAATTAAATGAAGGAGAAGATAATAATGTTGATTTTTTACTAGAAAGTGGCAATGAAGATTACCCTAGGTTATATTGGGATAAAAAGGAGGAGAGATTTTACAAGCACGGTGGATATTGCTTTTATATAAAATGAAAAACTTTCGCTAACAAGCGATGATGACATCAGACTCACCTGCCGCAGGCGCAACACAGGAGAGCCCGCTGCATATCGCGAAGCGTTAGCGAAAATTATAAACAAAATAATACCATAATACCAAACGCCAGTGATTCATGAGTATCATTACAAATAGAATTACGACTACTTGATTATTTTGGATTTTATTTTCGGCTGACGGTCAAAATCGACCAAACCCAATTGTGAATAGGGTGAATATTCACTTTAATATCTATTTTGTATGAAAAGTTTTTTAATTTTTGTAATTCTACTGCTAACCATTTCTCTTGGAGCACAAGTTAATACTAGTATTATCAAGGAAAAAGATTTTCAAGAACATGTAAAAGGCCATGTTGTGGGTGATTTAATTGAACACCAACTTCCCAAACCGGAGATTGAGAAAATCCTCCGAGAGGATGAAAAGGAAGAGAATAGAATTCCACGATTTGCAGTAAAAATTCCTATTAGTTTTTCAGTAAAGGAAGGTGCGTTTTTTGAAACAAACTCTTCAATTAGTTGGAAAATTGCTTTTTACGCACAAGAAGCAACGTCGTTAAACTTTCAATTTGCGGAATTAGATCTTCCTGAAGGTGCAGAAATGTACATATACTCGAAAAATAAAAGGATGGTCATTGGTCCTATAACAAATAAAAATGTACACAATGGCATCTTTGCCTCAGATATGGTCTATGGTTCTTATTCTATAATTGAAGTGATATTGCCGCCAAGAATGTCAAAGGATCGTTTCGGGTTAAAGATTAGGAGTTTTTCCTATGGTATTCTACCTAATGCATTTGTTGAATCGAGCTTTCGAAGTTTTGAGGATGCATTACCTTGTAATAATGATATTAACTGTGCAGTTGGAGACCCTTGGGCTGATGTTAGAGATGGGATAGCAAGGATTCAAGTTGGCGGAGAAGATTATTGTTCAGGTACACTGGTTGCTGACGAGTGTGAAAGTGGGCGTCCCTATTTTCTTACAGCTTTCCATTGTTTTGAAGGCAATGAAGATTTAACAGATTGGACTTTCCAATTTTTTTATGAAAGTCCTACTTGTGGTGGAGCAGAGCCAACTACTTGGATTACATTTTCGGGTGCTGACTTTCGTGCAGGTTGGGATGAATCAGATTTTCTATTACTTGAATTATTGAACCCAACAGGGATAGAAGGTAACACGGTTAGTCATGTTCCTATTGCAGAAGTTAATGACGACTTTGTGGCTTGTATTCATCACCCAGAAGGAGATGTGAAAAAAATAACAGTAGATGATGAAGATTTGGTTGTTGCTGGGAGTATTTGGAGAATAGAAGAGTATGATGATGGTATAACGGAACATGGGTCATCTGGCAGTCCACTATTTGATGCAAATCACGAGATTATTGGTCAATTGTGGAGAGGTTTGGTTCTTGAAAATTGTAATGGTGGTTTCCTTTTGAACGATGAATTTGGCAGAACCAATGTTTCATGGCTAGGTGGAGGTACCAATGAAACCAGTCTAGAGCCCTGGTTGGGAAGTGGATTGCCACCAGATGACCAATATTCTATTGGTGGCCCGAATCTGTTGTGCGGTCGAAATGTTTATTCTATTAGTTTTGATACTGATGATTCCTTTTGGGAGACAACTTTTGATGCTGAAATCGAAGATTGGTCGGGTCTCGTTTTAATAAAGCCAATAGGTAACTATAGTGGACCAGGAACAATTAGCTTTAATGGAGAAGTAGATTACTATAATTGTTGGATCAATATTGAACGATTTAAAGATATTTGGGTTGGAATCCCTCCAACCCCAATTGTCAATTACTCTACCTGTAAACCATATGTAGCTCTTTGGTTACTGGAAGAATCATTTGCAAAGTTTGCTAATGTTAGTAGTATAAAATGGGAGGTATGGGGTGAAATAGCTGGTTCTCCTAATTACTATGAGGAGTTTAATAATATAGAACATATTAGCCTTTCTGAATATAGTGACTTTTATTATTATATCGTAACTTTATCAAATGACTGCGGAGAAAGCACCATGGAAGGTTATATTCCTTTCGACAAAGATGATTGTAACGGAAAACATGAAAAGGTCTCTGTTAGCCCTAATCCTGTACATGACTATTTACATCTCTCCTTGAATCCGGCCTTTACCCATAATGGAGTAATGAAAAAGGTCAAAATTCATGACCAGTTTGGGAATTTAAAATCACAAATGGAGATGATTGGGAATGAGCTCGAAATTGATATTTCACATCTAAAGGTAGGTCAATACTTTCTGCGAATTGTAAGTCAAAGCGAAGTAGCTACACAAAAATTCATAAAAATATAAGCTATGAAAATAAAAATAATAACCGTTATCTTAGTTCTCTTTTTGGCTAATAGTATGCTTGGGCAAAGTAATACAAAGCCGTATTATTTCTCACTATCCTATGCATCCGAACCATATGATGAAAGAATTTTTGGGCTTCGTCAAAGTGCTGTAGATAGAATAAGAGAATGGAATGTTGAAAGAAACTATCAACATTCAACGAAATATCTAAAGGCAGAAATCGGATATAGTTTTTTTTCTTATGCAAAATTCCAATTTAATTTAGGAGTTGGATTTGCAAAGGAATGGAATTTCTATTACAGATCTTATAATCAATGTGCAATAGAATCGCCTTGTCATAGGGACATGCGATATTTAGATAAATACAATTATAGTTTGATGAGCTTAAACATTGACCCAAAATACCAAATAGTCAGCTATAAGAACTGGAAACTTATTGCTGGGGTAGGATTGTTGCCTAGTGTTAAGCTAATCTCAAGGTATCATGATAAAAACAGCCTAGAAACAAGAAATTTGAGTAAGGTTGAATTTTTTTCAATGGAAATTAATCCGAATCTAGGTGTTTGTTACCGGCAATTTGAAGTTAATTTCTTTTATCGCTTGTGGCATGCAAAAAAAGTGGATCGGGTTATTCATACTACTTTTAGCGGAAGTGGACATCCCATACTGGCAGCTGATTTTGAGAAACGTAATCCCACAAAATTTGGCGTTACATTAAAATATCGTTTTAATATCAAAAGGAAAGTAGAAAAGTAGAAACTTTCGCTAACCCTATGTATGACGGAATGCCAGCCGAAAAAGGCTGGCACTCCGCATACAATCACCGTTGGCATTAATTAAAAAACCGAAAATAACGAATGAAAAAAATATCTATTTTAACAATTTTTATCTTGATAATTTTATCTTGTAAAACAACAAAAACAGTTTCAAATTCAGTTTATAAGGAAAATATAAAAACAGC
>JAJRRO010000085.1 GCA_024279425.1 Bacteroidota bacterium
CCTAAAATAATTTACTTCTTCGTTGAGCAATCTCTAATCGAGGGGATTTAGCCAAATTTACAGTGATTGGCTCAGTTTTTTGCTCTTTGAATTTCAATTTTTCTTTGTGCATAATTTTCGCTAACGGTAATTGTATGCGGAGTGCCAGCCTTTTCGGCTGGCATTCCGTCATACATAGGGTTAGCGAAAGTTACTACTTTTCTACTGTCCTTTCGAGATTAAAATAATATTTTAATGTAACGCCAAATTTTGTAGGATTACGCTTCTCAAAGTCATCTACTAACACTGGGTGTCCAAGAGTACTACCCTTTGCATGAATAACCCTATCCACTTTCTTTATTTGCCACAAACGATAAAAGAATTCCACTCCGAATTGCCGATAACTAATACCTAGATTCGGATTAATTTCCATTGAAAAAAAATCAAACTTATTCAAAATTCTTGTTTCTAGGCTATTTTTATCATGATACCTTGATATTAGCTTAATACTTGGCAACAATCCTACCCCAGCAATAAGTTTCCAGTTCTTATAGCTGATTATTTGGTATTTTGGGTCAATGTTTAAGTTAATCAAATTATAATTAAATCTATCTAAATACTTTAGATCATATGTGCAAGGCGATTCTATTACACAGTGATTATAATTTCGATAATAGATATTCCATTCTTTTCCAAATCCAACTCCTAAATTAAACTGCAATTTTGAATTGAAAAAAAAGCTATATCCGACTTCTGCCTTTAGATATTCCGTTGGCTTTGCATATTTTTCAATATTCTCTTGCTTTATTCTATCAACTTCTCCCTGATGAAAACCAAAGATTCTATCATCATATGGTTCGGATGCATAGGATAGTGAGAAATAATATGGCTTAGTATTACTTTGCCCAAGCATACTATTCGCCAAAAAGAGAAACAAGATAATGGTTAATATCTTCGTTTTCATAAGTTACATTTTTATGAATTTTTGTGTAGCTACTTCACCTTGACTTACAATCAGAAGAAAGTATTGACCTACCTTTAGATGTGAAATATCAATTTCGAGCTCATTCCCAATCATCTCCATTTGTAATTTTACATTCCCAAACTGGTCATGAATTTTGACCTTTTTCATTCCCCCATTATGGGTAAAAGCAGGATTCAAGGAGAGATGTAAATTGTCATGTACAGGATTAGGGCTAACAGAAACCTTTTCATATTTTTCGTCACAATCATCTTTGTCGAACGGAATATAACCTTCCATGGTGCTTTCTCCACAGTCATTTGATAAAGTTACAATATAATAATAAAGGTCGCTATATTCAGAAAGACTAACATGTTCTATATCATTAAACTCCTCATAGTAATTAGGAGTACCGGCTATTTCACCCCATACCTCCCATTTAATACTACTAACATCAGCAAGCTTTGCAAATGATTCTTCCAGTAACCAAAGATCTACATATGGTTTACAGGTAGAGTAATTGACAATCGGAGTTGGAGGAATTCCAACCCAGATATCTTTAAATCGCTCAATATCGACCCAACAATTAAAGTAATCTACTTCACCACTAAACCTAATTGTTCCGGGCCCGCTATAGTTACCCTGTGGCTTTATAAGAGCCAAACCTGACCAATCATCGATTTCAGCATCAAAAGTTGTCTCCCAAAAGGCATCATCACCAGTATCAAAACTAATAGAATAGACATTTCGACCGCACAATAGATTTGGACCACCAATAGAATATTGATCATCTGGTGGCAACCCACTTCCCAACCAGGGCTCTAAACTGGTTTCATTGGTACCTCCACCTAACCATGAAACATTGGTTCTGCCAAATGTTCCATTATCAACTAGTCCGCCGCCATCTGAACACCCAATATTATCATCTCCCCCAAGAACTTGTCCTATTATAAAATGTTGTTCATCAAATAGTGGCCCACCCGATGAGGCATGTTGCACTACGCCATCATCCCATTGCTCTACAACCCAATTATTACCTGTTATTCCTAACCCATCACCATCAAGGGATATTTTTTTCGCATCTCCTTCTGGGTGATGAATACAAGCCACCAAGTCGTCATTAACATCTGCATTGGGAACATGACTAACCGTGTTACCTTCTATCCCTGTTGGGTTCAATAATTCAAGTAATAGAAAATCTGAATCATCCCACCCTGCACGAAAATCCGCACCAGAAAATGTAACCCAAGTAGTTGGCTTTGCTCCATCACAAGTAAGACTTTCATAAAAAAATTGGAAAGTCCAATCTGTTAAATCTTCATTACCTTCAAAACAATGGAAAGCTGTAAGAAAATAAGGACGCCCACTTTCACACTCGTCAGTAACCAGCGAACCTGAACAATGTTTTTCTCCTCCAACTTGAATCCTTGCTATCCCATCTCTAACATCAGCCCAAGGGTCTCCAACTGCACAGTTAATATCATTATTACAATCCAATGCATCCCCAAAATCTCGAAAGCTAGATTCAACAAATGCATTAGGTAGAATACCATAGGAAAAACTGCTAATCTTTAAACTGAAACCCTTTTTTAAACTTTTTCTTGGCATCACAACTTCTATTATAGCGTGCGAACCATAAAGCATATCTGAAGCGAAAACACCACCATGTATATTCTTTTCTGTTATTGGTCCTATGACCATTCTTTTATTTTGAGAATAAATATACATTTCGGCTTCTTCAGGAAGATTAAGATCCTTAAACTGAAAATTCAGTGATGTTGCCTCATTTGCAAAAATTGCTATTTTCCAATTAATAGTAAAAGTGGTTTCAATAAATTCTCCATCTCTTTCGGAAAGGCTAACTGGAATTTTTATTGCAAAACGTGGGATTCTATTCTCTTCCGTCTTATCTTCTTTAAGAACCTTTTTAACATCTGGTTTGAACAATTGATGTTCAACTACAGCATTAGGAACATGACCTTTAACATATTGTCGAAAGTCAATATCCTTGATAATATTTGTTTCAACTTGTGCACCAAGAGAGATGGCTAGCAAAACAAACGCTAAAATCAAAAAATTTTTCATTTTATAATAATTATAAAGATTTGCCCACTCATTCTATAAGGGAGCTTGGTCAATTGACCGTAGCTAAAATCAATTCCTAAAATAATTTACTTCTTCGTTGAGCAATCTCTAATCGAGGGGATTTAGCCAAATTTACAGTGATTGGCTCAGTTTTTTGCTCTTTGAATTTCAATTTTTCTTTGTGCATAATTTTCGCTAACGGTAATGATAAGCGGAGGCCATCCCGATAGGGTGGCTTCCGTCTTATCTAGTGTTATGTCCTTTATCTATTACCATCTATATCCTACTACAAAATTAAATTGCAATGGATTGTAAAACTCCCATTTTTGATCTATTC
>JAJRRO010000086.1 GCA_024279425.1 Bacteroidota bacterium
ACTGTCACCAAGTTTCTCGATTTTTGGCCATGCCCCCACGAGGGAGTTTTATTCCCCGAAATATGATGCGAATTTCGAAGGGCAGGACGTTCCCGACTATCGCGCCACTCTGTACTGGAATCCTTCTTTTACTACTGATAGGAATGGAAATGCCCAGTTGATCTTTTACAATTCTGATAATGCCAAACAATTTCAGCTAGCTATCGAAGGGCTATCTGAATATGGAACGCCTGGGGCCTATCTTAAAACTTTTGGTTCAAAAGATTGAGTATACTTAAACTACCGTTTTATTGAACTTTCTGCAGATTGCCCTTTTCAAGTAATTATGAGTTCATTTTTTCGGTATAATTAATAAGTTTATTTTTAGGGGTATAAATATACTCGATATGCTATTTGGTTATGTAAGGGTAAGTACGAGAACCCAAAATCCCAGTTTACAGATTGATGCCCTATTAAAAGAGGGTGTTCCTGAAAAGAATATTTATAGAGATGTATCCTCAGGTGCAAAAGCTGAGCGCTACGATTTGGATTTAATGATTTCCAGACTCCGAGAAGGTGATACTTTGATTGTTTGGAAACTTGATCGTATCGCCCGAAGTATATCACATCTTTTAAAACTAGTCGACCAATTTGAAAAAATAGGAATCAAGTTCAAAAGTATCAACGATCCTTTTGTAGATACTACCTCTGCACATGGGAAGTTTGTAGTTACTCTTTTTGGCGCTGTAGCTCAATTAGAGCGAGATATAATAATAGAAAGAACTACAGCTGGTTTAAAAAGTGCTAGAAGAAGGGGTGTTCAACTTGGTCGCAAAAAAGGATTGGGAAAAGAGGCGAGACAAAAATCGATTTTGGCCGCTTCTTACTATAAGGAAAATAACTTGCCCATCATCGACATCATGAAATTAGTGGGTATTAAATCAAAACCTACCCTGTATAAATATTTGGCCATCCAAGGCAGACGAAATTGTAAAGAATGTGAGATTATATTTTGGGACCAAGAACAGGGGTTGGAGAGTGCATTTTGTAAAAAGCACTTGAAAAAGAAAAAGTAACTTTTATTATTAGGGCTATTTACTAATTAAGTACACTTAAGCCATGCAAAGTAAAATCCTGTTAAACTTGATAATCTGGGATTTATAAAATTCAACATTTGAAGTATTCGACACATAAAGTTGAATAGATTACGACCTATAGCTGAATTCTTTAATCTTTGGCAAAATGAATTTCCTCTTTTAACTCTGAAATACGTTTGGCCGCAAACTCAGAGAAATATTGTTGCTTTGTACCGAACAACTTAATGAGGTCTTCGTAGTATTTCAATCTAATTTTGGGATCCATGTAATATTGGTCCGCCATAACACATAATTGGTAGTAATTAATGATGTTGGTCGGGTCTTCCTTATGTGCCATTTTATAATATTCCAAGGCCGCTTTTAAATCTTTTCCTTCCCTTGCAATTTGCCCAAGTGCTGCATACTCCTTTTCAAAACTTACTTCCTGGACCTCAATGGACTTTTTAATAAAGTATTGAGCACTATCCAACTCCCTGTTTTTCAAAAAAACCTGTCCTAAATTAAAGTATGCCTCCTCGTTGGTATCATCAATATCCAATAAAATCCGGTATGTTTCTTTTGCCTTGTCAAAATCCCAATTTTTGAAATAACAGTGGGCCAACTTGGTATAGATATATTCTTTTTGTTCGCCTAGTTCCACCAATTTTTCAAACCAGGGAATCGATTTTTCAAACTCCAGATCATTAAACAAAGCCAACGCCTTCCAATTGATCAATGAAACATCATTTTCATAAAAATTAAGTCCAGCGTCCACATATTTCAAGACCGAGTCCTTTTCTTTTCTAACTACATAATGTTTTCCCAATTGCGATATGCTATGCAAATGCGTACTATCAATTTTAAAGGCACTTTTATAGAACTGTGTGCCTTCATCGAAGCTTTTTAATTCGTATAAAGACCTCCCCATATAATAATAATATTGCGCATTTCTTGTGCCCTCTGAGATCAAATCATAGAAAAGGTCAGCAGCCTTAACAAACTTGTTTGTCTTGAAGTACAGTTTTCCCAACTCGAATCTAGCAATTTGCCATGAAGCATCTTTTGAAATCACATTATCATACTGAACCACGGCTTTGTCAAAATTTCCAATGGCATTATATGCGCGGGCTATTTGAAGATTGGCCTTAGGTGTACCCAATTTGGCATATTCATTTATCGCATGAATATAATCGCCAGTTACATATAGACTATCTGCAACCGTCAAAGCCGAAGATTGCGCTTCGGCTTTTGCCATCAACAATAAGAGAAAGACAAAGATTGTTTTATTCAATTCACAATGTTTTAGACTTTGGAAAATACATATAAACGATTTCCAAAACCTTTTTAATGGTTGTTAGCGTATTTTTCAAAAACGGCTACTTCTACTTCTACTTCTTAGTTGTTACGGTATATTTTTCTTGATCTGTAACGGTAAGCATTGCGGTTGGAAGTCCAATATATTGAAAAGTGATGATATCGCCCTTTTGGACTTCAATAGTAAACTCCCCATCAAAATTGGTCACGACAGCTCTATTTGTTCCTTTAACAATTACGTTTACGCCAGGCAAACCTCTTGAGCCATCGGTAACTGCCCCATATATATACTTCTTACCTCTTTCCATTTTTGTGTTACCCGAAATAGACATTTCATGAACGGTTTTAGCCTTATTTGAATCTTCTGCCTTATTTTGTTCATCACCGCCAAGTTTAAAGGTAATCGGTATGGAAAATGGGACATTGACTGGTTGCCCTTTCTGTTTTCCAGGGTTCATTTGAGGTAATAATGAGATTATACGATGAGCTTCATCTTCGAGCAGTGGATCTGGACCTCGTTTACGTATATTTGTAATATCTCCATTTTGATCAATGGTGAACATGATGTTCACCCTACCTTGAATCCCTTGCTTTTGGGCTTCTCCAGGGTACTTGAAATTTTTGGAAATATGTAACTGCAACTTTAATTGGAAGCATTCTCTTAAATCTTGTTCATTTTCGCATCCAGGAAAAATAGGAGCCTCATCAATAACGGCAAAAGGAACGTCTTCGACCTCTTCTTGAGTATCTTTAATGATGGTCGAAGTGACAATTTCTGTCTTTTTAGGAAAAGTGTAGGAATCACGTGTAACACTACGTCTTTCCATACTTTCATCAATTTTATTTAGCACCCTAACTACATTCCTGTCATCTGTTAATATTATATTGCTATACGAACTTTCATTTTCAAACACTTCTTCCATTTTTCCATTAAACGACCTAATCTCATTTGCCGTCAAATTCGAAAGGTGATTCACTTTAAAAACATAAGATTTGTCATTTTTGATTTCATTACTACTAATTAATCGTACATCTTGTTTATATGCGTCAATTGAAATCCTAAGATTTTCATCTAAAAGTTGAAATGCCCTCTCCCTATTAAAATAACTATTATAGAGAATGGTTGATGGGTCTTCCAAGTCTTTTAAATTACTCTTTAATGCTCCTTTATTATTCTTACGGTTTATTTCTTTTGTCATTTCTTGCCAAAGAATTTGTCTTCTAAAAAAATCTTCTTTTAACAGTATTGGATTTTGAGAATTATACTTTACAAATACTGATTTGTTATCAAACAAATCCTTAATAGATCCGGAGTTTTCGATATCCTTATTGACTTCATCTCTGATTTTTTCAATTAGCTTTTGGTCTTGATTGTTTTCCTGAATGTTTGTTTCCTGCCCTTCCAAAGAAGTATAAAAAAGCATCCCAAGTACAATTGGCAACAACAGTAAATACTTCAACCGCCAGACTTTTTTTGATCTTGATTTTTGTAACATGACTATTCGTTTTTTGATTAATGATGATTTAAAGAATTGATTGATAAATGAAATATGCTGGGTCTGAAATACTTGAGAAAGCAGCAATTGATATTGTTCCTTTTTATTTGTTTTTGAGACATGGGCATCGGCTATAAACTCATGTAATTCAGAAATCCTGTTTTGATAGACATAAACCAACGGATTGAACCAAAAAACAATTCGCAATAGCTCAAAAAACAATAAATCGTATGAATGCTTTTGCCTTAAATGTACAAGCTCATGCTTTATTATATTTTCATGTTTATCCTGAACTACATCGTCCCCTAAGAAAATGGACTTGAAAAATGAGAACGCGAAATTGCTATTGGCCACAATAATCAGGGTGAATTCGGTAAAATAATGCACCTCCCCTTTTTTTCGAAGTCTATACAACTGCCACATTTTATAGGCAAACAAAACAGATGCTGCCAATATTCCCAACATAAAAACACCTTCTTCCCATGAAATATCGATCCATGAAGTTCCAGTTGCTGAAAGTTCAATAGGATTGGTCTGCATATTCCATAAAAACTCGGGATAAACATAATATTCTACCGGCATGGTAGTCTTGAACGCCTCGATCTTAATCCATGGCAATAGTAGGGAAAGCACATGGGTGCCCAACAAATACAACCGATTCCATTGAAAAAAAGTTTCCCTTTTTAGGAAAAAGTCATAAATAATCAAAAACACCAATTGAAACGCAATACATTCTAAGATATACTGTACCATTATTCCTCTTTTCTAATTTCGTTTAAAATGGTTTCTAATTCAGAAAGACTCATATCGTTCTTTTTCATAAAAAAAGAGACCATACTTTTAAATGAACCCTGGAAATAACCATCTACCAACTTATTTATAGATTGGTTGCTGTAATCAGATTTTTGCACAACAGGGTAGTACAAATATCCTTTACCTTCCTGCTCATGATCCACAAAACCTTTACTTTCCAAGATCCTCACAATTGTAGAAACGGTATTGTAAGCAGGTTTTGGTTCGGGCAATTCATTGATTACGGCCGCCACATTGCATTTTTGCAATTGCCATAATATCTGCATTACCTCTTCCTCTGCTTTTGTCAATTGTTTCATTTTTTAACTAGCTTTTTAGTTGAATGATAAAACAAATATAACTAATTATTTAGTTTAAACTAATACTTTAGTTGAATAAAAGATAATTCTTTACTAACTTACCTTTTTATAAAATGCTTCGATATGCAAAAATTAGTTTGTTTAGTTACCTTGTCGATGTTTGGAATTATTACGATGCATTCGCAGAATTCCTTAAATTTTGATGATAAGGGTCGAGATAATCAATCGCCTCAAAAAGATTGGAGCGATATTGGCTCCTCACCTTATGTAATAGGAAAAAAGAATAAAATCATTCCACAAATGAACCTTATCCAAGATATCAGAGATTCCATCATACTAGGTTCGCCAAGGAATTCATTATCAAACACCAGCCTTGCGAAAATGCCAGTTCATAAACCCGACGGAATTCATAATATGAGAGTTTATGAAATTGACAGTACTAGTCTTTTTTATCTTAGAATATATAAACCTGATTAAATTTGGGGCTTGAATTCCTTTGGTAAAAGTTCAAATAAAGGATAGGCAGAAAATGTCTTCGTATGGTAAAAAGGTTACGAATTGGAAATTAAAACTTTAAGAGGAGTAAAAACCAAGGACATTCTAAATGTTTTTAATGAATCCTTTGCCGACTATTATATTCCCTTCCATTTATCTAAAGAAGGATTGATTTCAAAAATGTCAGCTGATAAAGTAAATCTTGATGTATCAGTTGGAGTTTTTGAAAAAGACAATCTGGTTGCTTTTATTTTACACGGATTCGATACGATAAATGGCAAAAAAGTTTTATATAATGCGGGAACAGGGGTTATTCCAAGAAAAAGAGGTTCAG
Source organism: Bacteroidota bacterium (assembly GCA_024279425.1). Classification (GTDB taxonomy): domain Bacteria; phylum Bacteroidota; class Bacteroidia; order Flavobacteriales; family Flavobacteriaceae; genus Maribacter_A. The sequence goes on from JAJRRO010000086.1 coordinate 5,807, forward strand.
GTTTAACGAGACGAATGTATCGTTTCATTTTACCTCTTTTAGTAGAAAAGGGAATTGACGAATTACTTCTGGAGGTTATTAAAGAAAACACCCAAGCTATCAAATCTTACGAAAAATCCGGATATAAAGTTGAAAGAGAACTAATTTGTTACAGGGGAGAAATAAGCATTTCAAACGCACATAACACTAATGAAATTAAGAATATACGAGATTATGATTGGGACTTGATGGAGTCGTTTTGGGATATTTCCCCTACTTGGCAAAACTCCAAAAATGTTGTCAATGAATTAAGAAACAGCAATATTTCATTAGGGGCATATATTGAAGAGAAGCTAGTGGGCTATGTCATTTATAATCCAAAAAATAAACGATTACAGCAAATTGCCGTAGACAAAAAATTTAGGCAAAGAAAAATTGCTTCCTCATTAATAGTTAAGTTAATAGAAACATATGGAAGTAAGTTATCGATTATTAACATAGATAGACGCTTAAAATCTATAAACGTATTTTTAAAGAAAATCGGGTTGGAAAAAAGTTTGGAACAGTTAGAGATGAAATTGCAGCTCAGGAAAAATTAAAAATCAATAAAAGGATAATCTGCAGAATTGAAAAGACATAAATGAATAACAATTATAAAGTTGGCAATTTAATTTACGATGCGAACATTTATGATGGCATGAATACCAACCTAGATGATTTGCAATTTTACAAACGATGGCTGCCAAAAAATGAGGATGCCCGTGTACTTGAGCTTTGTTGTGGAACGGGCAGACTTACGCTTCCCATAGCAAGGGATGGATATGATATTACTGGGGTAGATCATACCGCTTCAATGCTTGAGCAAGCGAAAGCAAAAGCTTCTGAAGAAGGATTAGAAGTAGAACTTATTGAAGCCGATATTCGAACTTTGGATTTGCCCAAAAAATATGACCTTATTTTTATTCCATTTAATTCAATACATCATTTATATAAAAATGAAGATGTATTTAAGGCATTTACCGTGGTTAAAAGTCATCTCAAAAAAGGAGGTTTACTTTTATTAGATTGCTTTAACCCGAATATTCAATTCATTGTTGAAGGGGAAAAAGAACAAAAAGAAATTGCTCAATATAAAACCAAAGATGGAAGAGAAGTATTGATAAGGCAGACCATGCGATATGAAAATAAAACTCAGATTAATCGCATTGAATGGCATTATTTTATAAATGGTGAGTTTGATTCCGTTCAAAACTTGGATATGAGGCTGTTTTTTCCTCAAGAATTGGATTCATATTTGGAATGGAATGGTTTTAAAATCATTCATAAGTTTGGAGGTTTTGAAGAAGAAGTATTTAACGACAAATCAGAAAAACAGATATTTGTTTGTCATTAAGTTGTCAATGTTGGTTGAGAGATTGGCTCTGTAGGCTTCCTTGGTTTTCGTTCGTACCATAATTCAAAACCCTTTATCTTTAGCAAAGTTCAAATAAAGGATGAAATTGATTCTAAAAATATTCAAGTGGATAGGTAAATTTTTAGCAGGGATTCTAATACTTCTAATAGTATCAGGGGCGTGCTATCGATTGTTTAGCTCAAAACCAATCCCACCGGGAAAATTAATAGACGTCAATGGAACTAAACTTCATATAAGAACAGAAGGCCAAAAAAATGACCTACCAACACTTGTCCTTGAAGCAGGTGCAAGCGGTGGTACCGATGTATTTTATTGGATTGTCGAAGGATTGAAAAAAAATATGAGAGTTGTGCGTTATGATAGAGAAGGAAAATGGTATAGCGAAGCAAGCAAAGACAGTTTATCATCAGAAGATTATGCCCGTCAGTTGCATAAATTACTTGAAAAAAATGATGAAAAACCTCCTTATATATTAGTAGGTCACTCCTTGGGCGGGCCTTACAATCAAATATTCAGAGACCTATATCCAAATGAAGTAAAAGGACTTGTTTTCCTAGATTCGAGTCATCCTGAACAAAGGGAACGATTGGCACAAACAGATTTTTCCAAACAAGAAATCTTACTAAAATCTTTCTCAATACTTGCCGATATGGGAATAACGGGACTCTATTATAAAATAATTAATCCAAAAGTTAAGAACACTGAACTTCCAAAAGATTTGCAAACCCGTAGACGTGATCGTCTTTTATATTCTGGAAAGGTTCCGCGCAGAACATTAAAAGAAGTTAATATTATCGAAAATATTCTTTTGCGAGCAGGTCAAGCCAGCAGTTTAGATTCTTTACCTGTTTTGGTTTTTACAGCAGCTGAAAAGTATAGGGAATCTCAAAAAGAAAAATATAGAAATGAGGGAATTGATCCAGAGAAACAAGTTCAATTATGGTTCGAAATGCAAAAAGAACTGAAAGAATTATCTACAAACGGGAAACAATTTTATATTGATGGAAGTCATAGTTCCATAATCACAAAAAAAGAAAATGCTGAAATAATCAATAAAGAGATACTCTTAATGGCTGAAAGCTTATAGGAGAAATACAAAATTCAATTTTCGAGCATTATCAATGGTAAGTTTTTGATTTGAAAGTTCAAATAAAGGATATTTTAAAGGTGTAGCAAAAACTAGTTTACAGCATCACATAAAAAGATGGAAATCGGCATAAAAATACTATGTACAATAATTATATAAAATACCCAATTGCATACAATTGGTTCACCAAAAAACTTGTTGAAATTAGCAATGTAACACATGAATGCAAATAAAGAAATAAACTCGATATTAGAGGCATTAAATGAAACACCAAGACTGTTAAAAGAATTGATAAATGAAATCCCAAAAAGTCTATATAAAAAAGAAATAACGTTGGGAAAATGGACTATTCATGAAAATGCTACTCATATTGCCGTTGGGGATATTTATGGATTTCAAAAACGAATTAAGCTTTTCAAAACTGAAACCACTCCAGAGATAGAACCTTTGTCAGGAGACAATTTTTCAAAAGAATATTTTATCAATTTAGACCTTGATGAATCAATTGACAAGTTTTTTGAAATCAGAAAAGAGACTATTGATCTTGCAAAATCTTTAAGTAACAAAGACTGGACTAAAGAAGGAGAACACCCCGAGTATTGGAAATACACACCATATATTATGTTAAGACATTTATTGATGCACGATCACTCCCATCTATATAAAATAGAAGACATGGGCTATGGTGTTAGTCGCCCTAAATAAGCTCAAATAAAAAAAACGACAGACTACTGGATTTAGTTATGTTTTTAAAGTTCAAATAAATGACTGAAAAAGAGCTGTACCTAAAGGTCTATAAAATTTTATGGAAGGATAGTATTCGTTTAGTTTGTTAGTTCGAAGAGATTGTTTCAAAAAATCTCTGAAGGGCAAAAGCAAGAAATAAAGAAATCCTAAAAAAAGGGACATTGCAAAAAACAATTCATTCATGTTTTATCGTTTCAGATATCAGATG
>JAJRRO010000087.1 GCA_024279425.1 Bacteroidota bacterium
CATTGTCTTAAAGATGCTACCTTTCATCAAATCATTATGAGGGAAACCTGGTTCCGTACAACCTAGGCAAGGGTGATTTGAACGCGTCTTACTAGACTGTCTATTCCAAAGAATGTTATTACAACTAGCTCTAGTCATTGGTCCTCTACATCCTACTTCATAAAACAGACATCCACCTCTCTTACCAAATCCGCCATCAATTTTTTGTGCAAAATTCGTCACATTCGTACATCCATCTTGAACAAAGTCTGTGAAGAAAGTCTTTGGGCGATGATATTCGTCTATTAACACGTCCCCAATTCTACCTATCGAAATAGCGACCAATATTTGCGTAATCCAATCTGGATGAGCTGGACAGCCAGGAATATTAATAACAGGAAGCCCTCCTTTAGAAACATAACCCGCTCCCAAGAACCCTCCTTTCTTTTTCTTTAAGAATTGCATTCCAGTGGACTCACTTGGATTTGGAGCAACTGCTGGAATCCCTCCCCAAGTAGCACAATCCCCAATAGCGACCACATATCCAGCAACTTCTGACAGTTCCTTAATCCAATCCATCATTGGTCTGTCGGCAAAATAATTCATAGTTCCTGTACCATTGGGACCTTCAATAATAGAGCCTTCATATACAAGGATATCCATTTGAACCTTACCAGAAATTATATCTCGCATGAGATCCTGAACTTGATCGCCTATTTGCAATCCTGTAGTAGGGTGCCACAATATGTTTAAGCCAAAATCTGTAATTAACTCGACGACAGTGGGTTCTTCAGCATTAAGAAAGGACATCGTGTTTCCACTACATGCTCCACCTTGTAGCCATAATACATTAGCCATGATTTCAATTTTTTGTTAAAAAAGTTTCTTCAACCTAAAACCTCTTTGGTTGAATTGCAGTTGCAATGTATGACAAAAGTCATTGCTTTTTACTATGATTTATAAAATATAATTTATTTAGAATGGTTCTAAATAGTATCTCTAATCCGAATAGACCGCCGCCAAACAAAAAAACCGGGAAGCACACCCCTGCGCTCCCGGCTGTCTGCAAGCAGACCACATTCCAATAGTAAATCACTCTTTATGGCACTTTAAGAGGGGATGAGTGCCATTTCTGACTGATTTTATCTTACGACACCGACTGGCATATTCTTGTCGTATTTTCCTTTTATGACCGGTGTTTGAATACCAGCTGTATAGTTATGAACTCGTTTTGACATAAAACGATATAGTTCATCAATTCCAACTACTTTGTCATGGTCAAAATCAGCTTCGCCCTTAAGACCTCTTATTAAAAAGTGTGTATATACGCCTTGGCGCAAGCCTTGATCTTCTAGCGAAACCTCATCTGCTTGAGAGGAAAGCAAGATAGCCGTTCCGCCCTTACTCCTATCAAACGCTTCGTAATAACGTTTTTTAATTTTCTGTTCTTCAATAAGAGATGGGGCGGCTTTGGCGGCTAGTAAGGTGCCTGAATAACAGGCATCTGCTAAGCAAATTTTATGTTTCGCTTGGCTGGCATTTAGGATGGCCATTACTTCTTCGTGCTTTAATTTATTTTGGAATCCATTGTAATTGACCGGTAAAAAAGAACCTCTAATACCATGTCCTGAATAATACATCATCACAATATCATTTGGGTCTGCTTTCCCAAACATTTCATTCATCGCTGCTAAGATATTCTCACGTGTAGCCGCTTCATCTACCAATACTTTCACCTGCTCCGAAGGAATACTTCCCCCTTCAGGGCTTTTCAAAAAGCCATAAAAGCGATACGCATCGTCATCCGTATATTTTAGTTTTTGCAAATGTTCATAGTCACTTACTCCGACCACTACCGCCCAGAGTTTTACGGCAGGATCATAGTCAATATTAGAACCATCTGGGATTTGAATCGGTGTGATTTCTTCTTGTGTCTTGACCAATCTACCACTTGACCACAATCCATTCGCGACTCTTCCATTATTAAAATAATAAGTCCCTTCTCCATCGGGTCCAGAAATTCCCCACACCCCTTCATACTTATCTCCATTTGCATAATAACAAATACCTTCGCCTCTTGGAATACCGCCATCAAACTCTCCAATATAAACCGTTCCGTCTGTGTAATTATATCTACCACGCCCGCTGTTGCAATGGTTCGTATTACAATTTCTTAATGTCGTTGTGCTCTCTACATTCACCTCCGTATTTGCATTGACCACCACCTGCGGTTGTTCTTCTCCTAGATATTTATCCCCTCCCCAAAAACCAACGACGACTTCTCCATTAGTCAAATAAAAAGTACCATCTCCTTCGCGTTTATTAGCTTTCCATTGACCCACATATTTTTCTCCAGTGGCATATTCCATCGTCCCCTCTCCATCAAATCGACCGTGCTTAAATCCGCCCTCATATTTATCCCCAGATTTGAAGGTCATGACTCCTTGCCCATTTTGCTTATCCTCTTTCCAGCTACCTCTATAGACATCCCCATTGGCATACTCCATGGTGCCATATCCATAAAACTTACTTTTATTAAAGCTACCTTTATATACATCTCCTTTCGGAAAAGTCATCACACCTTTACCCTTTCGGTAATGATCTTTCCATTCTCCTTCGTAGATCCGACCATCACTGAATACTAAACGACCAAATCCATTAATTTTTCCTTTCTTAAAATGCCCTGAAAATCTTGCTCCACTCGGATACAAATATGTACCGATTCCAGTATAGCAGTTACCTGAAAGGCATTGTGCATTTGCATCAAAAGAGAAAAGAATAAAGAGGAGAAAAAAAGCAGCAAAGGATTTCATTGTCATTTAGTTTAAATAATTAAAAATAAATGACACAGGAAGCTGTTCAAGAATGCTTTCATAGCAAAAATTCACATCGACAAATTATTTGGGGCACCATAAATGTACTTATTCGTTTCCGAAAATAGGCAACCTGTGTCAAATGTAAATATTCCTTATAGAGTAGTACTTTAGTTGTGAGCCTTAATAACTGTTTTTGGTTTTCAATTATTGTCAAATAGACAAATAGTAATTGTTTATTATATGTTAAATCCTATTTTGCGCAAGCCAAAAAAAAGCAGTACCTTCGCCACGAAATAAAAAAACGTCAAATGCTAAAAATATTCAAAATCGTTGCTTTACTAGAAGGCGTGTCATATTTGCTACTCCTATTTGTCGGTGTACCCATGAAATATATGGCAGATAACCCATCGATGGTCAAGGCTATGGGCATGCCGCATGGACTATTGTTTGTTGCCTATATCTTTTTAGCCTTTCTTATTAAGGACCAAATGAAATGGGACACGAAAACACTTATCGTCGTATTAGTGGCATCGGTATTACCTTTTGGGACTTTCTATATCGCAAAGAAGTATTTAGGCGCCCATATATGAGCTGTTAAGGAGTAAAACACAACGAAACCTCTCAATAAAAGCTTTAATAATTGATTATTTGCCCAAAAAAGGCTTACCTTTGCCCTCGCTAAACAGCTAAATGGCGTGGTAGCTCAGCTGGTTAGAGCGCAGGATTCATAATCCTGAGGTCGAGTGTTCAAGTCACTCTCACGCTACAAAAGCCCGCAATCTATTGATTGTGGGCTTTTTATCTATAAAACAAGTCCATCCAACTAATAGTTGAATTTATTGAAGTCCTAGAAAAAAGAGGTCAATCAAGATAGTTTATCCGATTGACCTCATTTAATTCAAACTTTCATCAAGTTGGATAATTTCATGGCCCGCATCATTCGGGTGATTCCGATACCGCCTCCTACTCTTGGGAAGAAATCTTGAGAAAGAAAATCTTCCAATTCTGCTTCGACTCTATCTTTTCCAAATAAGTCAAAAATCTTTTGTGCGTAAGCGCCATTCTCAATGGAATAAAAAGCTTTTCGTTGTTCATCTGCATTACAACTACGCTCAGCAGAACCGATTGTCTCCATACCGTGCATCAATACATCTTGTTTGTAGGCTAGATCCGGGTTTTCAGGTGAACGCTTCATATTCCAAAAAGGACTTGTCCGCTCTGGAAACTTACTCAAAAAGAATATAGGCCCGTGCTCTTCCGCAAGACGCTCTTCATGGGCATTGTTCAAAATCGGAGCATCATAAACCAAACTAACATCTTCGTAGTCTCCTCCAGGGAAACTATCTTTATCTCCAAATCCTAAAAACTCTAACAACTCTGCATTCAAGGCCGTCAAGGCTTCAAAATCTCCATGTGCTTCATACTCAAACATGGGAAAAATTCGGTGGTGGCGGCCTGGTGTTGGGTTGGGTTCATTTCTGAAACTAGTAGATACGCAAAAGACCCCAGGCCATTCTGGATTTTCTAGTAACTCGTGTTCTAACCACATTTGACCCGTTTGTGGCAGTGGCCAAACATCATTGTGGTAGTTATAAGTAGCAATGGTGTGTGGGTCTTCACAGGCTGCCATGATAGACAGCCGGTTTTGGGTGTGTACTTCAATGAAACCTTTTTGCAAAAAAAAAGTTCTCATTTGATTTGATACAAATGAGAACTCTTTAGAATTGATTAAAGGAACGAAAGCTTCTTCGTTTTTGCGGCGGACAATGCTCGCCTTACGCTGGACTTGC
>JAJRRO010000088.1 GCA_024279425.1 Bacteroidota bacterium
CTGCCCCGGGCATTGCTCAAGGCTACCGCTTTTTCCTTAAAAGCTACTGTGTGATTCTTTTTGTTTCTTGACATAGTTCAAAGGTAGATTATGTAACAACATCTCTCGAAACCTTATGTCCAGTCCAATATAGTAAGTCCATTTTTCGAAGGATGCGTTCATTGAAGTTTAGATTCAGACCGACAAGTTTCATGGATGAACTTCGGTTTCGCTGCTTCATTTGCTCCTCGTAGCTATTCCTTATCATAATGCTGAATAATATAACCACAAAAAGAAACATAGGAATTAATGCTATCCAAATGCTTTGGTAACTTTCGTAAACAGAATAGGATAAATAGATAAAAACAGCACCAAAAATAATGGCACCGAAAATGAAATTGTTTTTACCCTTATTTAAATATGCGGTACTTGTATTGCTCCACATCGCCTTCCTTTCATTCAAAACAATAAACCCGTCCGCAATATTTTTTATTATCCTCTTCACTTATATTAATACTTGATTTCAAGATAGTTAAAAGAATCAAAAGCTGTTCTAGAATCTCGATGTACTGAACCATTAAAGGGATAGAAGAATCCCAGATTTTTGTGGGTAGGGGGAAGAAAGATCAATCGGCGAAAAACGCTGCTTGTTCTTTTTCGCGGAGGGGGTCGGGAAAACCGGTAGCGGAAAGACTTCCCGGATCGGACCGGCGGAGCGTGTCCGCCTGGGGAGGATTGGAGTGGAAGGTTTTTCGACTTCCGCAGGGGCTTGGGGAAATACGCTCAAAAAGGTGCTACGATTTAGAAACATATTTTAAAAAGTAATCATATTTCACGATTTTATTATTAAAATACCTGATTTCCATGAATAGTAAGTGTTTTTTATATTATATTTGTAATCATTTTTCATAAATTATGACTAGAAGTAATCATTTTTCACGTAAAATAACCACTTTTCACGGTAGAGTCCTTCCTGAACAGGGTATTTTAGTGGGCAATGCCCAGCTTCTTCAAATTCTGGAAGAAAATACGGGTAGGCGATTACCACTACCTAATATACTGGCATTGGTTACTGACAAACAGCAACGCTACAATACCGAACAATGGCAGGTATTCGCAAATCGCTATATGCCTGCGGAAAATGAAATTGCCCATTTAGTGTTCGCTTTAAAATATGAAGGCATTGATTTATTGATTTTAAAGGAATTTTTTATTTATGCCGGAGATTCCCTTGTGGAAACCATGATGAAAAACAAGCCTACCAGTCAATATTCAAGAAAGATATGGTTTCTATATGAATGGCTTCTAGAAAAACAACTTGGTATACCAGATGCAAAGACGGGTACTTATGTAGAAATTCTAAGTCCAAAACTTCAATATGCAGGCCCCATTAAAAATAGCACTCGACATCGTGTAAAAAATAATTTGCCCGGTACTCGTGAGTTTTGCCCCCTCATACGTAAAACCAAAACATTGGAAGCCTATACTGCTACCAAGTTTCCTGAGCTTATGGAAAAGGGGCTAAAAAGAAGAAACAAAGACTTGATTCGTAGAACGGCCGCATTCTTATTACTTAAGGACTCCAAAGCATCTTTTGCTATAGAAGGTGAATACCCTCCGAACATGAGGGCTAGAAATTGGGGCAAAGCCATTGGTCAAGCAGGGAAAAAGCCATTGACGATAAACGAGATAGAACGCTTACAGGATATTGTTATCGGCGCAAAAAAGTTAAAGCATATGGGAATCCGAACAAATGAAGGATTCATAGGAGAACATGATCGCGAGAGCTTTCTGCCGATGCCCGACCATATATCTGCAAGAGCAAAGGACTTACCATCACTCATGAATGGGGTCATAGATACTAATAATATACTACTGCAAAGTGAATACGCCCCTGTTTTGGCAGCGGCGGCAATAGCTTTCGGGTTTGTGTTCATACACCCGTTATCTGATGGAAACGGTAGAATTCATAGATATTTGATGCATCATATATTGGTTCGTATGGGGTACACGAAAAGTGATATGATTTTTCCGGTCTCTGCTGCTATATTAAACCGCATCGGAGAATATCAAGATGTTTTGGAGGCCCACTCTTCCTCTAGAATCGATTTGATTGAATGGAAACCTACTCAAGACCATAATGTTGAAATAACAAATGAGACCATTGATCTGTACCGTTATTTTGATGCTACGCTTCAGGCAGAATTTCTTTATGAATGTGTCGAAGAAACTATTGAGAAAATAATTCCCGAAGAACTGGACTTTTTAGAAAAGTACGATCAAATAACCCAACAAATCAACGCATTGGTTACGCTACCGGATACTAAAGTCGATTTGTTGATCAAGTTTCTCAATCAGAACAAGGGTAAACTCTCGAAGAACAAAAGAACTAAGGAATTTGAGGAACTGACCGATGGTGAAATCGGCACTATTGAAGAATTCTACAACGCTATTTTTTAGGATGTGCATTGGCAAAATAAATCTAGGCGGGCGATTTTCTTCGCCCGCTTGGGTTTGTGCGCGGTCACGAAAAGGTTGGAAAAACTGAAACGGAAAGACTTACCGAGCGGACCGGCCCAGTGTGTCCGCTAGGGAAGAATTGGAGTGGAAGGGTTGCAGACTTCCGCAGGGGCTTGGGGTTTATATCCTGTTATGTGATCATTATACCGAAATACAAAGTTAAGCTATGAAAAAATTATTTGATAAAAGAACTCTTTATATCTACATGCATCGGCACATAAGTTTGAATGATATACGGGGTTATTTTTCGCAATGTTTCTCCTGTTGTTGGGTGCAAAAACACACAATTGTAAAGTATTTGATTGGAAGAGGGTGCTAACAAATGATTTTGAGGGAATTGATGTAATCGTTAGTGCCGCAAGTAATTGTCCACAATTGGTAAAAAGCTTACGTATTTCAGACCGTAAGGTTTTA
>JAJRRO010000089.1 GCA_024279425.1 Bacteroidota bacterium
CACACCTCCCTGGTGAAAGGATTTATGGGGCAGACTACTTCTTTTGACCGAAAGAATGTGAAAGCGAATGTATTGGTCATGGGGGAAGTCAAAAGCAACGGGGAAGCCCGTTACATTCACGGAATACGTGGTAAAGGCTTTTTCACCTTCTACGGTGGCCATGATCCGGAGGACTACCAACATCGGGTAGGGGATGCTAAAACCGAACTGGCCCTGCACCCCAACTCCCCGGGATATCGTTTGATATTAAACAATGTATTATTTCCTGCTGCAAAAAAGAAAAAGCAAAAGACCTAGTACAGTATTGTATCAATTACAGTTTTTTAGATCTTCTTCCAACTTGCTTTTGTCGTAATAGACGTTGTATTTCTGTTCCGTATTTGAATTCACAAACTCAATGATTTCATTCAATTCTTCATTATAAATATTACTGAATTGGATATTTCTGGTTTCAAGTGTTTCCTCAAAAAGAATGAGATTCATTACCATTCCGTCTTCCACACATTTATTGGTATAGACTTCTTCGGAAAGACGGTCGAACACTCCTGCCAATTTATTATAGTCCAGGTTCGGAATCGCTTTTTCAACTAACAAAGAATCTTCGTCGGTATTCTTATTACTTAGCAGCACGTACAAATGATCTTGGTTTATGGCATATTGCCTGAACTGAGGCATAGGATAGGCCCTAACTTCCAGAACTATGTAATTTGGGTCTTTCAATATCTGATTTTTGTTTTCTTCACATTTGGTCACTAGAGCCAAGGCAGAAAGTAACATAATAATAATAAGTTTCATAGGGTAGTATCTATCAAATTATTTATACCAAATTTCAATGTAATTTGGATAGGTTCTGGTCATTCGTGACAGCATATTTTCAACTGTAATATTGGAGCTGGCATATCCTTTTGTGGTTAGGAACTCTTTCAGATCTTTCGCTTTGGCTTCATCATCCGGGTGGAAATAACGTATGGTGTAATCATTGGGTAGATTGTTCACCGCATTTTGTGGTACCGGCTCATTTTCTTCCGTATAAATACCAATATCAAAAGCTGCATTATTGTTGATGCTATTTTTGATGTTGTGTAAGGTGACAATTTTCCCCGAGCCACAAGGAATGAGTCTAATCTCATCGAGTGCGACAGCGCTTAAATAAACCCCCGGTTTTCCGTATATTTTCTGAATTCCATGGCGATCCAATTCGCTTAACACTCCATAATTACTCCACTTAGGATTGCAGTAGTTCATCACCGAACTCAAGTCACAGGGGGTCACTGGAAAATCACCAGGTGTACCTTGTGGTTTCTCATTGCAAAGACAGTCGAGTCTGTTGTGCTCATGAGCCAATCCAATGGCGTGGCCAAATTCGTGTACCGCGATAAACTTTATACACTCTTCTTTGCTCAAATAGCAAGAGTAGTTGCCTAAAAATTCAAAGTTTAAAAGCATTCCGTTCTCCTCCCCGTCGAGTCGTGTTCCCAGTCCTTTGGTGTGCGGATGCCCATAATTATCGACGATAATTCGAATGCCTCTGGAACTGCTATTGGATTTTCCCCAACCCACAAAATCGATGTTGGCATATTGCTCCCAACTCTCTTCTATGGCTTGTCTAACCCATTCCCGGCCTAGTTCGTTTGCAGCGGTAGGATTTTCCCAACTAACCTCAATGATGGTTTTTCCTGAACTCTCGCTGGGCCATTTTGAGTTTTTGAGCATATTAATTCCGCTCACCGGATTTTGTGAAAAAAGAAACAGGGGGGTTAATAACATGACAATAAGGAAAAATTTCGTTTTCATAATTTTACGTTTTTAGTTTTAATTCATTTTTATTTTATCCAAACCTCAATATAACCAGATATGGTTGTTCTGAAATAGGGATAATCTTCATAATATCAAGAACTTTTTTAAAGTCCTCCATATTTTTCTCATTAACCTTTAGAGAAATTTTTCCATAAACCACATCAAAATAAGTCTGAATCATCTCTATTGCAACACGCTCAAG
>JAJRRO010000090.1 GCA_024279425.1 Bacteroidota bacterium
TCCTTATCTAGTGTTAGAATGCGCGCGCCAATCATTGGAAACAACATCTACACACTTAGAACTTCCCACGATTCCCCTTTTCCGTAGCACTCGTAAACCTCCCAAGTATTTGCGACAGTGAAATCATATAAGATTACCGCTGTCGAGCTAAAGGTACGATTAATTTGCGAATACAAAAGCTCTTGGGCTTGCTAAAATGTTAAACTTATCGTGCAGCCTAACGGCTCTGCGATATGCAGCGGGCTCACTTTGTGTTGCGCCTGCGGCAAAGGGAGGCTGATGTCATCATCGCTTGTTGTCGGTCGTATGCTTAGTTTTTTATCAATTTTCCTCGTTTAATTATTCGCTGTTTTTTCTTAATGACATAGAAAATCATCCCTTTTGGAAAATCACTTGTATTCAAAAAATTACGGCTATCTGGAAGATGCTGCTTACGCAAAAAACGACCCGTAATATCATACAAGAAGATATTCGTTTTTTTTGGGGAGTACCCCTTTAATTCTACGATTAATTCATCTCCTATAGGATTCGGATATACGTCAATTGCTTCCGCTTGCGCAAAAGGCTCATAGTCCGCTACAGGCCAACAATTCAAAGTATCAATACACCCATCGGAACTTATCTTCATCAAAAAACCAAAAACACCAGCATTGGACCCTTTTCGACGGGCATAACCTACAGAGATGATACTGCCAGATGACAGCAGAGCTGTGCCCGTCACACGCATTCCATCCGTATCACTGATGCTGTCTGGATATATTGAATCCAAACGCATCCATAAACTGTCTCCATTTGGGGTGAATTTATAATGAATCGCTTTTGTGACTAAATTTGTATAGTCTGGATGTGTGTCTACCCAGCCAGATGCTAAAAAATTGCCGTCTGGAGTCCGTTCTAAATCTGTAAGAAATTGAATAGGAATTAATTTCCAATATTTCCACTCCCACATAATGTTAAAATTCTTATCCATTCTGAATATTATGGGACGAGTCCAATAGGTGGTTCCATTTGGATTTAACTCCCAAGTCGCAGAAATACACACCCAGCTACTGTCGGGGAGCCGCTCAAAATCAATTATGGGGCCATGAGTAGGAGCATCATCCGAAACCCACTGCCACTTTACAATTCCTAGGCTATCTATGCAAAATAAGGCAGATTTATTCCAAGTTCCTTGAGTACCATCAAATACTGATGCTTGAGTAGCTCCTAGAACAAAAGAATTATCATCAATCTTTTTTATTTCAAAAACATTATCATCGGATTCATTCCAAACATATACCTTTTTCCATAGTTGCTGACCATTTTTATCTGTTTTAATTACAAAGATATCACTATCTTCTCCTGAATTCTTTTGCCTTCCTGCTAGTAAATAACCATCTTCCGTCTCCAACAGGGAAGCGTTTGAGGCAAAATCTACACTACTTGGATATTTGACCAGAAAATCTAGACTTAAATCATGATGGACTTTTAAGATGTATGGCAGTCCACCTGCATCTCCAATTACAGCATAGCCCCCATCTGATGTATTAATAATTTTTTTCTTAAAAATAATAGTTGAAAGTGCTGGGTTATCGATATGAATCTCATCCATCAATACATTTCCAAAACTATCCAGTTTGACAAATCTAATTCCTTTATTTAAATTAGCATCAAAGGACAGCGAATACAAAACTATCGTATCATCTTCAATTAAGACATCTTTATAAATTGACTGTGTATTTAAAGTATCATCAAATACCTTCACTAAACCTGGTTGCCCATGAGTGACACCCAAAGAAAAAAGAAAAATAATCATCCAAATTACTTTCATCGTATTGATTATTTAAAAAGGATGCATCCCAAAAGTAATTGGGATGCACCCTGTGAATTATTTAGTAATAATTATTTGTCCTCCATCTACTTCTTGATTATCAATCAACAAGCGATAGTAACAAATATTCCCACTGACCTTTTCAGTCGTCCACTCTTGACGATACTGTCCTTCTCTAGGACGCAAAATATCTATCAATCCTCCTATCGAATTCGTAATCTCAATACGCACTTCGCGTCCTACAGTCTCAAATTCCTCCCAATTAAATTCAACATAGTAATCTGTCGGATTCGGTAAAACACGCATTCTAACCCTTGGTTCATCTGATAGTTCGATATTAGATTCACTAGGTCTTAGACCAGACAATTCAGCTATTATTGGGCGAAAGAAATAACCATAATCTTGACTCAAAATACGGCGAGCTAAATAACAAACTTGTCCTTCTTCTGATTCGGCATATTCAACTAAATTTTGAATATCATCAGAAGAAAGTTTCTCTCCATCAGCTTTAATTAAACTTTCATAGATTCGAACAATATTGTCATAGTCTTTCATTTCTACCTCTGTCATATCATACTTTTGGAGCATAAAGTTTAACACATTCCATACGCCTTCAAAATTCTTACGGGTATACAAATCTTCCACTAACATATAATCACCCGTCATATTATTAAACCGTTTCATCCACAAGCGTAGATCATCTTTATTAATGACAGAATCCCTTGAAATGGCCATGTACCCCTTATAAGCCGCATGCTCCAACTCGTGAAGATGATAGGCAAGTTCACTTTCTATCCGGTGTGCTTGTTCTGTACCTTTAGAGACTTTGACGTATTCGTCCTTCTTCTTTTGGTATGCTAACAAGTGGTCCAAATAATCCTTTTCATTGGACACTCTTTCTGGAGGAGACAATGACCGATATTTTTTATAACCTTCTTTGAGAAAATATGGGGAGGGGCAATCGTTACCTTCAAACCCTTCATGTAATTCAATATTATGATATAATGGCACTTCATCAGAAACATTTGGGTTGTAATAATACTTATACTTATTCTGAGTAAAGGACAAGAAATCTCGTAGGTCATCAACTCCACCATTGCCACCTAGTACATGCGAGAACGTGTTACGGGCTGGGGCATATGTTAGATCTGTAAGCTGCAATCCCTGATTCAATCTCAGTGCCATGCCAATTGAATTAGTTGGGTCAATAGCAGTAAAATTCCATCCTGTTACTTGTGGGTTGGTATTGGAATTGCACAGATAATGAAGCCCTTCAAAGACATTACCACTATTCTCTTCCGCCCAATTACCATAAGTGATATTCTTATAATGATTATTTTTTATCACATTGACATCAAAAGGCAGAAGCCCCCTAGCAGTTGTACCGTAGGTTGTATTGGTGGTATTTCCAAAATAAATATTCAAAAAAGTATTCTCCTCGAATGTAAACCCATTGGTCATCCCTTCAAAGGCAACCCCTATCTGGCGACTGTCTTCTACCTTATAGTCTATATGCATATCGCCCATATAAAACTTATTACGTAACATCACGGCTCCAGTAGTTGATGTACAATGAATACCAACAGCACATTTATAGAAGACCGCATCTCGAACTCGAAAAGCACCTTGCCAGTTGCCGTTGACCTCAATTCCTTTGGCTAGATTTTGAAAAGTACTTCGCTTTATGATATTAACATCTCCAGGATATTGTACGCTCCAAATCATACCATCCACCGTAAAAGGGGCTTGGTTTGCCAATATGCCACGACATGTTGGATTGGGTGCACTTTGGTGGTTCATAAAATCACATATTTGAAAAGCTACGCCATGATTTCTATTCAACACGATATGATTTTGAAAGTTTTGATTATTCGTTACATCAAAATTACAATCATAAAATTTAACCGAAGCATTTCCATAAAATTCACGCATCTCAAAACTAGTTGCGTTATTTATAAATTCCATGCCAGTACAATTAACCTTACCACTTCCTAGTAAAGCGCCCCACTCATATAAAGTCATCGCCCCGATAGCTATTCTAGCATTTTTAATGGTTCCGTTAAGTCCATAAAATTCTCCCTGCTGAACAAAAGAAGAATTAAAATCACCCCTTACTCTTACCCCTTGCCATTCTTGACCACAACTTGTTAGGGTGCCCCGTAAATCAACTTTTCCGCCAGGTAATATCTCTAACATTCCGTTAGAACAAAAAGACAATGCAACATTAGAATTAATTTTTAATACTGCGCCTGAATTTACAGTTATCTTTCCGATGGAAGCAGAAGGCGAACTAGTCCATGTCTCCGTACCTGTGATGGTGTAATTAGCACAGCCAGCACAAGTGTTATTAGGTTGTAATACAAGAACATTTATTGAGTACGGAAGGATATTTACTGACGATAAATTATTAATAACCAATGGAGCATCAATTGATGTCGGAGCACTTAATACTTGGTCTCCGTGATAAGAAATAATCTCTGAAGTATAATTAGATGACTGTCCTCCAACATCGAAATTCACATTTACACTTGTCGTACCTCGATTAAGAACCATGATCCGAATAGTACCATCTGCATCACGAGTAGAAGCATAACCAATTTGGTCAAAAGTCTCATTATCGTTACATAAAAAAGGATTGACCTGCGGCATATTACTATGAGTTGTACTGCCCATGTAAAATGAACCCAAATGCTCCGCAATAATACGCTGTGCATAATAACTTGGGTAAGGATTATTATTATTTCCTATCGGAAAAAAAATATTATCGCCTCCATCATTTGTATGAAATAAAGCAAAGGCTGTTGCGCCTGACATGCCATACTTAATACCCGTTAACATTTGGTCAGCAGTAAACATGGCTTCTGAAATCGTCTTTGATAAATCATGTTCTTGACCATCTCCATACATTGGATGATTTCCCACGATTCCTATACTCCCAAATTCGGTATTAACTAATTTCACACCAACGTCTTTTAGCTTTTTTACTCCAGCAACAAACTCCTCATTCGCAAATTTACTATTTACAGCCATCACATGCTTATAAACGTCGTCTACCGAGGGCGATTGAAGTACATTGTTACAATAGAATTCTTCTGTGCCATTATAATCCCCATCCTTTCCTTGATAAAATTTCGAACCATCAGCATAATTATGGAAGGCAATATATTGAAATATTGGATGACCATTCTCAATCAAGTTTTCATTTGACAAATAACTATCCGTAATCTTTTTGATTCCTTGGTCTGGATTATTACTCCAAGCTGCTGTTGGAGAATGATTATTATTGTTGCCAGTTTCGCAACTCTCACTCCAGGAAACAAATTCATAAACAGGTGTGATTGAAGGAGCGCCAAAATAAATGGTTACTTTTTCGGGCTGAACTCCAGGTGGTAATGTTACAGATATATTTTGGTCTATTAAAACTTCTCCATTACTCAGTTCCCAATTATATCGATAATCTGAATAATAGGAGCCTGAAGTTCTGTATTGTACCTCATAATTATTACTCCCATTGTCCACTAGTCTCAAGGTTGATGCTTGCGCTCCCCAGCTACCATTAAAAGAGCCCATCAAGGCAAAATTAAGAATATCTTTTGAATATCCATTGTCCTGCATATGACTAATCATTGCATGAATAAACATTGATGCTCTATTTCCATACCTTTCAGCATTACAAGCAAACATGTTATGACCTATTTGCCAATCTCCGTACAATTCATTGCCCATTTCAAAAAGACCAACCCTATCTAATAAATCATTATCAATTAAAAAATCCAAAATCCCAATAGCCTCAATGGTTGACCCCGTAATTACATTAATAGGGATAATCATATCTGCATCAATCTGGATGGCTTCTTGAACAAACCTATCTAAATTATCATATGGAGAAGGTACATTGGTAGGCAATAGTCCACCTCCATCTGCATAATCTACTGTTGGCCAGAGATAACCTGGGTAAGACCAAGAAAAGCCTCCATTGTTATTTCCATCAAATGGACTTCCTCCCAATCGATAGAGCTTCCTCTTTTTTCCAAATCTTGGTGAGATTTCTTCATATGAAGCCATCTTTACATCAAAATTACCGACTGCGGGGCGATCGTTTGCAGCATGGTTTCGACAAACTCCTATAATATGGCTTGA
Organism: Bacteroidota bacterium; assembly: GCA_024279425.1. Classification (GTDB taxonomy): domain Bacteria; phylum Bacteroidota; class Bacteroidia; order Flavobacteriales; family Flavobacteriaceae; genus Maribacter_A. Next base: position 5,951 of record JAJRRO010000090.1, read on the forward strand.
CACTGCTGTCAAATCATTATCATTAGGGTTGATTGTGATTGTTGTTTGCCCAAGGACACTAGTATTGAACCAAAATAAAGTAAATAAAAAAATACCAAATCGAAGTGTAATGTTCCTCTTTCGAAAACGATTCATTTTTAACTGTTGAATTCTGTGGGTCAAGCCCATCATTTTAATTTTATTCATCACTAAATAAATAATTTTTGTATCTACAAAACATGTAAACACCGTTATAAAAACCAAATCAATTCTCTATGATTTGCTTATGATTATTTATAAGTCGGCTATATTGTTTTTCATTATGACCGACAACGTCTCCGCGATATGCATCGGACTCCCTTTGTGTTGCGCCTGCGGCAAAGGGAGGCTGATGTATCATCGCTTGTTATCTTTTGTTTTTTTTTTTTTGGCTAAGATAGTGATTGCTTTTGTTTTTTCTGCTTTTTAAGTGCTATTGTTTTGAGTACTTAAGGTCAATCTATTATGCTTCTTGTCACTTTTTCTTGATAAAAAGTAACCAAAAATCAAGAAGTTTAAA
>JAJRRO010000091.1 GCA_024279425.1 Bacteroidota bacterium
AGGTTCTTCTTGTTTTTCGCTTTAGCTCACTGATCAGTGAGCTGGCATTCTTCTTTTTAGGCATTTGTTTTGCTTTTAAAGGGTTAAATCTATCTCTTAGATTTAACCCTTTAAAAGTTCACTTTTTGCTGACACTATACAGTTCGTAAAATAGAACAGGGGAAAACAAATTTAAACATGGGCAAGGTTAATATCGCTCTTCTCATGTTCGGACATACACTAAAACCAATGAAGCTTTCCCGAGAAGACAGATTGGAACTAATCAAGGATTAAATATTGAATTTTTTAAATGAGATTTCTGCGATGTAGAAAATTTTTGCATGAATTAATCAAGAATCTATACGTATCACATTTATAATGTATAGAAAAGTCATTTTTCTATACATAAAGAACTATCTTTGTATAGAAAATTTAAAAATCTATACATAATGCCTCAAAAGAACAGTTATAACTTATCTGAGTTACCATTGCCCTTTGACATGGAAAGCAAGGCCGTACTGAAAAGCCTACCAGCCGCCCATGCAGCTTTGGCAGAGCTAAAAGGACTTGCTTCTACCATTCCTAATCAAACTATTTTAATAAATACATTGGGACTGCAAGAAGCAAAGGATAGTTCTGCCATAGAAAATATTATAACCACGCATGATGACCTTTATAAATCCGAATTAAATTTAGATGCTTTCAAGTCCCTTGATGCCAAGGAAGTACAAAGCTATATTGAGGCTCTAAAACATGGTTTCGCTTTGATTTCCGCAAAAGGTGTATTGAACAATAGGGTCATTTTGGAAATACAGGAAGTACTGGAAAAAAATAATGCGGGATTTCGGAAATTACCAGGTACTGCCCTCAAAAATAGTACAACTGGCGAAACCGTGTATACACCTCCACAAAGTTTAGCTGATATTCAAAGGCTCATGAAGAACCTTGAGCAATTTATCAACGATGATACTTTGAACGACTATGACCCTATCATTAAATTGGCTATTATACATTTTCAGTTTGAGAGCATTCATCCCTTTTATGATGGTAATGGGCGAACTGGAAGAATCATGAATATACTGTATCTTATTCTCAACGAATTACAAACCCTACCTATCTTATATCTAAGTAGCTATATTATTGAACACAAACCAGATTACTATAGATTACTTCAAGAAGTAAGGGACAATAACAATTGGGAGGAATGGTTACTTTTTATGATAATAGGAGTAGAACAAACATCCATAGATACCATTAAATTGATTGTAGAAATCAAAAGCCTAATGACCGATTATAAGAACAGGTTGCGAACAAATTATAAATTTTATAGTCAAGATTTACTAAATAACCTTTTTAAACACCCCTACACGAAAATAGAATTTGTTATTAATGATCTTGGGGTTACGCGATTAACGGCAGCAAACTATCTCAATACATTGGCAACAGATGGATTACTAGAAAAGAAACGAATAGGAACAGCGAACTACTACATTAACGGGCCATTGTTTAATTTGTTGACAAGGCGATAACTAGTTAAGGAAGTGATTCTTATGTCACCTTTTTGAAGTTTTCCTTATATATAATGTTTGGTATCATTTATACTTAAATAGGCCTTGGGCCGCTTCTCCTTATCCAAAAGTCACCTATTCGGTGAGCGTAAATTTCATAGCCTTTGAAAAGCTATATCTACTAGGCTTTTAAGCTATAGGTTCTGGTTCCTTCGCTGAGTGAGCCTATGGTGTACAAAGTCTATGCGGTACTTAATCCAACCAAAGGTAACCTTGACTCCAATTCTCCTTTTGCATCATCAAATTTAGGCGGACTTTTCTTCTTAGTGAATCTATGGGTACTATCACCCCTTTGAATTATCTAATGAATTAGAACAATCATTTGCATTGTTCTATCAATAAAATTTTCAAAAATTTCATTGATAGAACATAAACCAAAAAAAAACCTTATGAAAAATCCGTAAGGCTCAAAAAATAGGCTAGATGTTTAGTATAGTCCTATGTTTGGTCCTCTATATCTGCTATCAATGCATTAATTTTTGCCGCCTCAATACCGTTCCTACAGGCTTGCTTGGTAGTGTACATTTCACTAGTAGCTATTATCTTGGTATTAACCGCATGAAGATTAAAAAAATAGTGTTCATCATTACTACTTTTATTGATAACAAATTTAGGGTATGCCATGATTTTGGATTTTTATTTGATGTTTTCAAATGTAAACCAATTACAAAGGTGCGCTTTACGGAAAACCATAATGAGTGTAAACAAAAGACCTTATAGAAAATTAAATGAGTCCAACATCTTTCATCATGGCCACCAATTGAATGGCATTATTGGCATTGAATTGTATGCGTAATTTGTTCAGCCGTTTTTCGATAGAGCTTAAACTGGATGGAGAAATATTATTGGTCTTAAATAGCTCACTAATCTCATCTTGTGACAAGCCTTTAGACAAGTGTTTAAGCAATTCTATTTCATAATCGTCAACTTCTAAAGTGCTATTTGAGCGTAAAGCGTTCTGCACTTCTTGGGAAACATACCGCTTATTATTATAAACCATAAATATGGCATCCGACAAATCCCTCAACCCCCTCCTACCTTTACAAACATAGGCGTTCACACAGGATTCGTTAATCAAGGACCTTACTTTCTGTAATCTATTGTCAATGGAATACACTATAATTTTCAATTCGGGATATGATTGCTTTAATTCTTGCACCAAGGATTCGCCAGAAGAAAGTTTTTGAGTTCTATGGTCAGCAACAAATGACAAATCCGTAATCAACAATTCAAAGGGAGAACCGTCATACGCGGCCCTTTTTATTCTAAGTAGAGCGTCATCGCAATATTGTACTTGATCGATCTCAGTTATACCCAATTCCCGAAGTGTTGCATAAACCCCTTTGTTTATGTCTTCCATATCTTCGGCAACAAGAACTTTAGCAAACATATCTTAAATGGTTATTTTGACCTTAAAGCCTTTATTTAATTTAGACTCAAAAGTAATGGTACCATTTAAGGATACGATACGGTTTTCCACATTTAGTAACCCACTGTTTTTAATCACCTTACAGCCCACGCCATTGTCACTATAATTAATCACAATTTTCTTTTTGACTCTTTCAAAAGTCAAAGCCACTAGAAATGCCTTGCTGTGTTTCTTCATATTCGTCATCAACTCCTGCAATACCCTATAGACCGAAATCTTCTTTAATTCTGAAATGGAGTTCCAATCTATTTTGGTTAGGTTTCTAGTAATCACATTTACGCTATCCCCTTTATAGCTTACCAGTAAATCATTTAAAAGTCCCTCAAAATCTTCTTTTACATTGAGTGCGCTATTTTCCTTGGAAATGTCCCGGGTCTTCACATAAATATCTTCAAGATCATCCATTACCTCTTCGTTTACCATAGGCAAACTTTGTAATTTGGTCATTATATGGTATATATCATTGGCGACTTCGTCATGCACCTTTTTTGAAATCCTGGTTTCTGTTTTGTGTATCTGTTCAATTTTTCCTCTTTTGTAACGATCTTGAAAAACAATAAATGACGCTATCAAAACTATCAATATGATAGCAGCAACACTTTGATAACGTAGTTTTAAGCGTTTTTCCCTTTCTTGCTGTAACCTACTTGCCTCCGTTTTTTTTCGCTCTTCCTCCAAATTGTATTTCATAAAGGCATTTTTATTTTCAGCCATTTGCCTGGCTTTTGAAATACTGTCGGTTAACCTATTGTATTCTAGGACTTTTGGGTCAGAATCCAGTTCTAAAAACAAAGACAGGGCATCTTGGGTATAAATACCACTATTTATCTTTTTAACTACATTATATCCTTTATTTGCATAGAATAGGGCTTTCGCTTTATTGTTTCTATCTAAAAAGTAATGTGCCAAATTCTTATAGCTCGTGTACATTCCTATTAAATCATTCTTTGTAACTCTAATCTCTAATGCTTCATTAATATGATTGAACGCTATAGGGTCATTTAGTTTTGATTGAACATATCCTAAATTATCCAATACCCGAGCATATAGTAGACTGTCTTCTTCGTTTATGAGCATATTATAAATAAGGGTAAATTGATTTTTAGCCAATTCATATTCTCCCAAATCCTTATAAACGTTAGCCTTATTGTTAAGAATGGTAATGCTATCCTTTCTTTTTTTAGCAATTTTCAAAGCCATATTGTATGTTTCGATGGCTTTATCATTATTATCGAATCCCCTATATACTTTCCCCAGATGATTGTAAAGGCCAATCCTAGGGCCTATCAAAGTGTCTCTATACTTCAGTTTACCTATCAAACGGAGAGCTTCTACAATTGCATTTTCACTTTCATATCTATACCCTATTTTAAATTGCGCTATGGCAATCATCCGTAAATCATTGATTGCACTCAAAGTATCTTGATTTGTTATATCCCGTTCTTTTTGGAGGAGGTAGTAATTGATTCCATTATGCAAGTCGAAACTTTTTTCTGGGTTCAGAATTACATTATAATAATACTGTAAACTATCTGTAGTTTGTTGTGCATGGCAAAGAGTAGGACTTATCAGTAAGAGAGAAGTCATCAGTATATAAAAAAAGAGGAATGGACGTCTTATCGTATCCATTCCTCTAAAGTAATAACTAAATGATGATTACTGTTGTTTAATTATTTAAGGTTTTGGTGGTGGGGGTGGTAAGTCCCCATCATCTCCACCGCAACAAGCTTGTAGCTCTGCTTCCTCTTCGGATACGGCCTCAGGTGTACAGGAAAAAAGCCCTGCATTGAGGAAAACCGTAATTAGTATTATATATATTTTTTTCACTTTGTATACGTTTATTTTGGACATGCCAATGGCCATCCGAATTAGTACTCAGTTTGTTTTGCGATGAAGCATCGCCATAAGAAATCGAGAGACGTCTCTCTGGGTTTGAGAAGTATGGAGCTACTTAGTGTGGTGATATAATTACTTCTCGAATGGTTACACCACTCCACTTTGTAACTCGCATTTAGAATTAAAATTCGCAAGCCTTAATGCGCCTAAGGCGGTAATCAATTCTAGAGCAAATAAAGAGCGGAAAATCAGGGGAACAAGGAAATATTGAGGAAGAGATGCGGAAGTTATACGGAAAATTATTTCCATGAAATTTCCTAAAAATTTTGGCATTTTTGACCTTCCAAAAACCATAGTGCTATGCACAAAAAATTAATTTTCAAAGCCTTCGAAAAGGCAAAAGCTTCCAGAAAAAAGTTGGGAGAAAAAAAACCCTCTGTAATCAATCAGGCCGAGGATATTTCCAATTACATCTTTGAAGCGATGAATTTTAGGCTTGGGGAAAGAAGCTTTAGAGATTATTATTGCTATGCGAAAAAAATAGAAAGTCCGGCCGATGATATTAACATCAAACAGCTTAAGGTAATTACAGGACTGTGCCAATATCTTGGATTTGACGACTATTACACCTTCAAATCAAGCAGTACCCAAAAAAAAGGCAGTACCCTCAAAAAGTTTTTAAATTTAATGGGAGTGAACAAACCTATGAACAGGTCAACACTAATTGGTGTCATAGGAATTCCTATAATTGCATCAATCAAACAAAGACGATGGATGTTATGGAAAAAAAATCGGTATATAGAAATAGCATTTAATGCAGAAGAATTTAGACAAGGAAGGTTAAAAATATATACGAAAGAACGAATTAAGCTTTTCAAAAAAATCATCCCAGATGACCATACTCAATTCTTCAAAAAAGACGGAACCGAAAATCTATGGTATGGAAAAAACACGGTTGGAGAATTGGAGTATTTCACAGATTTGGCCCGTCACCCAGAAACGGAAAAAACCCTGAAGCCCATAACAAAATATATAGTCAAAAAATACATTTATGAAAGTCACCAATAATATAGGATTAACCGAAAGACGATATATTACATATAAGTTGTTGATAATAAGTGATTTAATCCATAAACTAAGGGCATTGTAAGTCCAAGATACGCTAAACAGGTAACGGTGTATTCGGTGGTTTTATAAAAATCCGCTATACCTTAAAATGGATGAACATTTCTTTAGTGTCCGATGGCCTGAGAGAAAAGTACAAATCCTTACTCAATGAAGGTTATGCAAGGGTTTAAGACGAGTAGATTCATATGACAGGAAAAATAAAACCATGAGTGACCTATGCGGTGGTCACCAAAAAACAAAGTAGCTGAAAGACCCCTTATACCAAGGCATTTATAGAGTTTAGACTCTTGTCTTATGTATTACTTCTCACAATAAATTTGTAGTAGGAAAATTGAACGATAAAATCACTCTACTTTAATTGGTTTAGCTTAAATGTATTTAGGCCACTAACGCACTGAGAGCAAAAGAATATGTATCGTTTTGCCATTTTGAAGGAGAAGTAGGCGACATGTGAATTTTAAAATGTTAGAGACTGTTTTGAATTTTATGATTGGTCCCGATAGTTATCGGGATTATAGGCCATTTTTGATGCAACATGAGGTAAAATAGATAATAATAGCTGGGCTACTTGAGGATATTTTAACAAAATGGTGCGCAAAAAGAGTTATAGAAAAACAATTGAGAGAATTCAAAATAGTCTCTTATAATTAAAAGTATTAAACCCATCTGGTCTATAGCATTTGGGTAATTCGATAGGTATAGTGTCCGCTTTAATAGGTTTTGCTAAAATCGATATAATTTCTTACTTTTAAAGAAGCCAACTAATGCAATTGTCCATTATGAAAAGTACTTTTTCTATCAGTCTATTCATATTGCCATTTCTTTTGCTTGCACAAACGCTAGAAAAACCAGATGATTTTGCCTTTTTAGACAATATTTCGATAATGGATAATGTCTATACCCTAAATTCAAAATCAAAAAAACGTTCTTTCCTATTGCAAGTATGTACGGCTTCCAAATGTGCTGACACCTTAGAACTTGGAAAAAATACCTCCCCTGATATCGTATCGAGAGGCGTGATTAATTTTGTTAGGGATAATTTTGATTCTAGTATTATTTATGACTCCGTAACAGATACACAAATTGAACACATCCAAAAACTGCTTGCTGTGGCCAAGCAAAAAGAGTTTGAAAATCTCGAAGCCACGAAAACGGACTTAGAACGTACGCTTGGAGAAATCGATCGTGGTAAAAACCAATACTCCGGAAAACTGATCATTCATAAAGAGGCGGATTATTGGGTCACCCATAGGCAAGCACATAAACTAAATAAAAAGGAGCTCTCAAAGGAAGATAAAAAAGGAAATGGAACTTTAAAAATAATCGATGCCAAAGTTAAATTTTTCAACAATAAAGCTACCTCTATCTATATAAAGGCCGAACTTACTAAGCAAGGTGATGAACCTGAAACATTAATATTCCTGAACAATCGCTTTAGTTTAGCGGTACGTTATTTTAATTATTATGGCAATAGGGTATCTGCCCAAAGTAATGACAAAAAATGGATAACCATCGATTATAATGATGTCTTCGATTACGAATCGGACCAATTTTACAATTACTCAGTAGCCAATGATCAGGTGAGTCTATCTACGGTGAGTCCGGATAGTATGTCGGCAAAGATCGTACAACGGCGGTTCTTTGATTTTTTTACAGCCATTGTATATTCCGATGTTTTGAGCTTCAACAGCGAAAACAGTAACTCCCTTTTAAATACGCAAGCAACCTTACTTGTTCCAATGAATTTAAAAAATACTGAAAAATGGACTGCTGCGCGACAATTTATTACATCGGCAAATATTGCCTTGAGTAATAGTTTTGAAAATGATTCCCGATTTATTGTATTTGCCGATGATGAGAATGTAAATCACTTTGATCTATTTAAAAAGAATAATTTAAACGGTGTCATTGCTCTTGACCTTATTACTTATGAATCAAAGGGTTGGTTCCTAAATACATCATTAGGCTTTAAGGCGTCCTTTTACCGTACTGGTTTTAAATATACCCAAACCGTAACTGACGAACAAGATACTGTGATCAATGGTCAATTATTGTCTTTAGCTCATGGTCCATATTTGAATTTCGAGATTCGTCCGCAATCCAATTTTGGGGCTGATGTTACTCTTAGTTTGGAGAATTTGAATTATAACGATACTAAAGTTGTGAATGGTCGCGATATTGGGGGTAATGCCTTGGTTGATAATGGATATAACGAATTTATTTTCAAACACAACCTGGTTAATGTATCAGCAAGCTTTTATTGGCTGACCAATCCCTCAAAATCCACTGGCGGTATCTATGCGAAACTGGGCACAACGTACCACACACCAAGCAACTCCATTTTCCCTCAAATAATGGTAGGCTATGCGACGAATCTAACCTCTTTTGTAAATAAGTTTAAGCCAAAAAACAAAACAGAGGATACGAATTAAACCTTGATGTTATGATCTATATCGACAGAGATAGCGTTCCAATGCCCAATTTCTTTTCGGATGGTGAAAAGCCTTATGAGGAAGAGATTCTTTACAGATTGGAGCAGCAATCAAAATTCAAACAAGCACGATTTAAACGAGATGACTATTTTTTAGAAAGTGTATATAGCGATTTAGTCGACTTGTTTCATAATAAATGTGCTTATTGTGAATCGCATTTAGAGGAGATAACCACAGATTATTTCAGACCTTCTGAAAGTGTATCCGATCGAAAAGGACAGGCTGATGAGGGATACTATTGGCTGAGTTATATCTGGTTCAATTTGTATTTGAGCTGCCATGAATGCCAGCGCTATAAATCGAATTATTTCCCGGTGATAGGTTCGCGATTAAAACCACCCAAGGTAAAAACCTATTTGGACTATGATCAATTGCGCAAATATGTAGACTCCGAAGACCCATTACTGGTCGATCCATGTGATGAAAAGGCTCATGAAGAAGTGCCGTTTAAGTACGATCGGAAAGGTAATATAATACCACTTTCAGAAAAGGCAGAATATACCATTGAATTATTCCAGTTAAATAGACCTCGGTTGGTTGAAGAGCGGCATAAACGCAGTCAATTCTTGTCAGAGCTGCTCGACAGTATTACTTTCTCTTCTAACGAAAGTAGTAGAATTAAAGACGTATTTTTCAATCTGCAGGACGACCAATCACATCTGGGGTTGAACCGTCAGATAATCGCCGAATGGTACTTGGCCAACGAAAAACTCATCGACAATGAATACCCTGATTTAAATCAAGAATTCAGATTAATCTTGGCCAAAACAGTGCCATCATGGCGGCAACTTGCTCGTACTTCGGAGGTGATATCCTCGTTTGAACCAGAAGATAGTGCTAGGGAGGATACGTCCGAAGCGGAGACCCCTATTGGTTATGAATTCTCAAAATTCCTTGAATGGGTAGAGATCTACAACTATAAATGTATTGAACATATCAAATTAGAAATCCCACAACCTTCTGAAGGTCAAGGCGAACAAAGTATTTTACTCATTGGTGAGAACGGTGTGGGGAAAAGTACCGTCTTACAAGCAACTGCCCTGGCAATGATGGGTAATGAACAATTACAAGAGCTCAATCTTGGCGATTATAACCATTTGATCAGGCGTGACTCCAAAAAAAAGCGTGCGACGATTACCGTTAAGTTTCTCAACGAATCAAATCCTGTTTTTGTAGAGATCACACCTACTAGCATTTCCTCTAATCGGAAGCAATTGGTCAAACCAACAGTAGGTATCGGTTCTGTAAGGCGTATGCCCGAAGACGGTGAAATCGTTGGTTTTGATGATGATCCTTCCCGTATTTTAGCTCTATTCAGACATGATGTGGTATTTCCCGATGTTCAGCCATGGCTAGGTAATCTGGATCAAGTCAGTTCAGAACAATTCAATGAGGCCGCCAAGACCATTATCGATATGCTAATGATTCCTGAAGACCTTATCAGTGAAGGCCGTATGGTGAACCGAAAATCAGGTAACGTCACCGTGAATGTGGGCAATGGTCCAGAATCCATCAAAAGCATGTGTGATGGCTATCGTTCCGTTATCGGCTATGCCTTGTATGTTATGCGCTCCCTTAATATACATTGGGAAAGTGCTTACAATGCCGAAGGTCTTATCATTATTGATGAGATTGGCAACCATTTGCATCCAACTTGGAAGATAAAGGTAGTATCCTTATTGCGTCAAGTTTTTTCGAGGTGCACCCTTATGATAAGTACCCACGATCCATTATGCCTTCGTGCCTCTCGAAAAGGAGAAGTCTGGGTGATGAATCTCGATGAGGAGGACCGCCGTGTGAGGCTGCAACAAAAAGACATTCCGATGGGTATGTCATTAGAAAGCCTACTTATTGGTGATTGGTTCTATATGGATCACACCACCGACGAGAAAACGAGTAAGCTCATTGAAGATCATAATAAGGAATTGTTTAAGGAGAATCCAGATCAGGTAAAGGTTAAAAAGCTAGAAGCTCAACTAGAACGGACAGTCATGAAAACCTCCTCGGGCATTAGTAAACTGGACACTTATTTCGATTTGATAAGAGATGTCAAATCAGAAGAAAGGGAAGAAATTTCTAAAGCGGATCTGGCCAATGACCCAGAGCTTCGCAAAAAACTAGCTCAGCAAATAAGAGATCAAATCAAATCGTAGTATGCTCAATTTCAAACGGCCAAGACGACCCAATGGTCTGAAACAAAAAAGTAAGGATCAGCTGAATGCCTTAGGGCTGCCAGGCAGTAATGGCTGGCCTAAATTCCAGGACAAATTCTGGCAGGGCCTGAAACCTAATTTCATGAAGGCCCAATATCAGAAATGTGGTTACTGCGAAATTCAGATCTCGGCTCATGGTGATGTAGAACATTACCGACCTAAAAGTGAGGTCCAGGAATTAATCGCCGAAGGCACTGAGTTGGCCAATAGTCGTAAATTAAAAGGACGAGATAAGCCAGCCATTACCGAAATGGGCTATTGGTGGTTGGCCTATGAATGGGAGAACTACCTTCTATCCTGCGCCATTTGCAATCAGAAATACAAAAGCGCGCTGTTTCCGGTAGCGCCCGATCGCCCTACCAGGAACCATCAAAAATTCAAAGCACAGGATCCCAAGAAAAGCGACATTAAAAAAGAGCAACCCTTATTGATCAATCCTTTTGAAAAAGACCTGGATCCTTATGAGCATTTCGAATTCTTAAAGTCCGGGGTGATTAAGGCTCGTAATGACGACCCCAGAGGGAAAGAAACCATTAGAGTTTGTGGTTTACGTCGCATTAGCCTCAGTAGGCAAAGAGGTCCTAGGGCTGTAGAAATTTGGGATGATGCATTAGATTTTTTACTAGCAAGAAATAACTTGAACGAGCTTCGACGAATAGCAACCGGACTATATTTTGCGGGTCACCAGGTCAATTTATATGCAGGAATGGTGCGCATTATTTTTAAACAAGTCACCTTTTTGGATTGGAATAATCTGGAGAATCTGATAAAACAAGAAGGTTGGATGCCTATTGTGGAGGATAAGGTGAGGAATGCCACGAGCCTAAATTAATTTGTCACAACAGGTTTTTCACCAGTCATTAATAACTAAAAATCTTAAACATGCCAAGCAAAAAACCAAAAGAAGCGTCGTATATCATTAATGCACATATACATACCTTCACAAAAAATCACACCCCAAAGTACATAGCAAAAGGATTTATTCCATGGCCATTCTATTGGATGCTGGAGACCCGCGTTATTCTGCCTTTACTAAAAAAATATTTGAATCGCCATCAGAAGGAGTATGGCTACACGGGCAAGCACAAAAAGTGGAAAGCTTACAAGAGAGAAAAGTTTTTCAAGCAAACTCCCGTAATCAATATCATTTATCCGTTGTACTTAACTGCAGTATGGCTCGTTTTTTTGTATTACCTATTCGGGTTATTAAAGCCCTTGATCTCTGACACATTGTTGTTGGGTTGGGCAAGCGAATTGATGACAAAGTGGCTAGGACCCATAATGCCTCCTATTGAAGGCTCTTGGAACACCATTCTATTTCTTCTGGTTATTATATTGGCTTTTAAGAAAGTTCGTGCGGGGGTACAAGGCTATTTGTGGTCCCAAATCAAGAAGCTGGTGGGCAAGGAAAAGCTGGAATTCTTATTGCGGTATATTAATATCATCCGGTTTACAAATAAAGATCGACAAGCCAATATTTTTAATGATGTCGAGCAACAATACCCTCCAGGAACGAAGTTTGTGGTTCTACCTATGGACATGGAAAGCATGGATGCTGGCCCCGTTGAAACGTCGTATTTGGATCAAATGACAGAAATATTGCGTTTAAAGTCCAATAATCCCGAAACGGTTTACCCCTTTATATTTGTTGACTCAAGGCGAATTGCCAAACAGGACAAAGATAATCCGTTTTTTTGTTACGATGATAGCAACCCCGATGACATTGTGATAAAAGACTGCTTGGTAAAAGATTATTTTGATGGGGGCTGTGTCGGCATTAAGCTTTATCCAGCATTGGGCTACTATCCATTTGACGAAGCATTGTTGCCACTTTGGTTGTACTGCGCTCAAAAAGAGATTCCGATCACCACTCATTGTTCGGTAGGGCCAATTTTTTATCGTGGTAAAAAAGATAAAAATTGGGATAGACACCCAATTTTTGATGAAGCGGTTGGTAAAGATGGGAATAACAATCAGATTCTTGAAAAGTTAAGATTAGGGCAATTAAAGAACAAGGATTTTCAAAGGAATTTCACCCATCCTTTAAACTATCTTTGCTTACTGCACGAACCCTTTTTCAAAAAGGCGTTGGACAACTATAACAACACTACATTGAATAATCTGTTTGGTTATGAAAATGGCGAACTTGCACGCACTCTAAGCTCACTTAAAATCAACTTAGCGCATTATGGGGGTACAGAGAATTGGGACCAATTCATGACGCAGGATCGTTACAGAACGGCCAATAAAATCATTCAAGACCCTGTTGAGATGCTCAACCTTAAACACCGAATGGGCGATGTCGACACCTTTTATCCATTATGGCATTATGTTGATTGGTTTTCCATTATCTCATCAATGATGCACGAATTTGATAATGTCTATACAGATGTCAGTTATACGGCACATGACAACAAACACCTCAATTTACTTTCTGAAATCATGAATAACCCCAAGATTCAAGAACGCGTTTTGTTTGGTACCGATTTCTATGTGGTTAGTAATCATAAAACAGAAAAGGAATTCTGGATTGATATGCAAAACTCCTTAAGTACTGGGAAATGGAACCTGTTGGCACATACTAATCCTAAACGATTTTTAAACATATAACTTTTCAATGCCATCCATACAGCTTTTATAGCCAATAATACAATTCCTACAAAATGTTGATGTAAATAACATAACTTAAAAGAAGTTAAAATCTTATAAAAAATAAATTAGACCTGTAACCAAGTGTAATATAAAGACGTATATGAAACCTTATAAAATCGTTTTTCCCGCGCTCTTTCTTTTTTTGATTTTAATACAGATCGCATGTGTTAGTACACGTGTAGAAGCCAGCCCCTTTCAGGACAGTGTTGAAAATCTGGAATGTCGGAAAGAATCCAGCTGGAGTTATTATTGGGGCTTAAAGCAAAAACGCATCGATGCCAACCCAGAAGTGGCAGGAACCGAATGCCCCTGTAGGGAAGGTGCTCTATCCTGGGTAGTTGTAAAAACCTCCTTTACTGACTTTCTCCTTAGCTCGGTTACCCTCGGAATTGTAAATCACAGAACCGTTACCTATGGGTGTGCTAGACCCCAAAATGGTGAAGGTGGTCTGGATAATTAAAACAAGCGCTAATGATACCTCAAGGAATAGATCCACTGCCCATACAACAATGGTCGAACAAGCACCAGAATTTTACACACAACCTTGTTGCAGATGCTTCATTTAAACTTTGGAATCGGCCTGGTCAAAAACATAGGGATCGATATCTGGCCACCACTAAAAATTTTCAATGGCTCATTGACCATGCCGTTACAAAGAATATCAAATTACGCGCAATTGGCAGCGGTTGGTCTTTTACAAAAGTAGGGGTTACCGAGGGTGGGTTGATTGACACAGCTGCTCTGAATTTTTCTTTTCCGATAACCCAAAAATATACCAGTTCCCAGTATGCCAAACAACCAGAAGATCTTTACTTTTTGCAATGTGGCACCATTATCCACGAACTCAATACGCGATTGGCGGCAAAAAAACCACAACGATCAATAAAGGCATCAGGAGCGAGCAACGGGCAAACCATAGCCGGCGCCCTATCCACGGGCACACACGGGGCAGCTATTCATGTGGGGGCGATCCAAGAATTTGTAGTGGGGCTGCATTTAATAACGGCCGCCGACAAACATATATGGCTCGAAAGGGCTTCCTATCCCGTGGCTTCACAGGAATTTGTTGATTGGTTAGAGGCGGATCTGGTACAGGATGATGCACTGTTCAATGCGGCAATAGTAAGTTTTGGAAGTTTCGGGTTTATACATGGAATAATGATAGAAACGGAACCCCAATTTTTACTTACTGAACACCGTGAGGGTCCTATAGCCTATGATCATACGTTGAAAAATGCCATGAAGACCTTAGATTTTTCTGGTCTTAATCTACCAGGAATGGGACTTAATGGCGACATGTACCATTTTGAGGTACTTTTCAATATCCATGATTTTGAACCCAACAATGCGGCCAAGGGTGCCTATGTGAAATACATGTTCAAAAAGCCGTTTCAATTACCCCACACTCCACTACAACGCAACAATGATTTCACCTATGGTGATGATCTATTAGGAATCATTTCCACCGTTTTGGATAAGCTCCCGGGGTCTGGTTTACTAATTCCGGCCATGGTCAACTTGATGTTCGGACTTGCATTCAAACCTGAACCACCTCGGGTCGGAACAATCCGGGAAATGTTCAATTATACCAAATTTAGAGGTAAAGTGGCCAGCGCCGCTATGGCAATCGAGATTCAGGATTCGCCCAGAGCTGTCGAACTTATCATTGAAGTGAACAAACAGAAACCTTTTCCAGGCGGACTCTCACTACGCTATATAAAAGGAACGCATGCAACTTTAGGGTTTACCAAATTTCCCAATACCTGTGTGTTGGAAATGGATGGTGTGGATGGTCAGGCAGCAAGGGATTTCTTCAAAGCCGTATGGAATAAATTCGAGCAAGAAAATATCTCCTATACCTTGCACTGGGGAAAGATTAATTTTAATTTAAACGAGGCGCGGATAAAACAAATGTATAGCCATGCATCAGTTACCTCTTGGATCGATGCCCGAAATCAAATGCTAAGTGTTCCGGCATTAACGGTTTTCACTAATCAGTTTATTGAGACCTGCGGACTTGATAAAATTCAAGGGGCAATTGTATAACAAGCAGTGATTATAGAGATCTTTTTGGTGGTGAAAAGAAAAAGGTAGTACAAAGCAAAAACGGACTTGACTTATTTTATTTTCTCTAATATGGGTTGTGTCCAATTCATTATTTTCTGCAATTAATTAATCGAGTTGACATACATAATTTTAAATATCAACCCATGGGCAACAATTCAAAACCAGGCACATTTCATTTAGGTATAACTATGGCTGGTGCCGTTTCTGCCGGGGCTTATACAGCCGGATTTATGGACTATATTTTAGAGGCTCTGTCAGCATGGGAACAAGCCAAAAAGGAGCATGAAAACAATCAAAATAGCAATATTCCAAGTCACGATGTGGTTATTGACGCCATAGGTGGTGCTTCAGCAGGTGGGATGATAAGTATGATCACTACCTTAGCGTTGTGTGCCGGAAATATTAAACCCGTGAGGGAGGTTTCAAATACTAAAACAGGTAATATTCTTTATGATAGTTGGGTGTTTCTTGATGATGATGATAGCCTATATGATGGTCGAGGTACTGGGAAAACGACCTTTGAGAAGATGCTGGCCAATGTCGATTTGGATTCTGACAAAGGGGCTCCATCTTTATTGAATTCCAAACCCATTGACAGGATCGCTGAAATGGTTTTTGAGCAACTTCCAGAAGATGCGAGTCCTGAAAATTTTCCAAGTTATATCTCTGACGACCTTAGGGTTCTGCTTACGGTAACCAGTTTACGCCCCATGGATTATAAGGTTAAATTCAGTACAATCAAGTCAAAGTTTCTAGATTCTACACCTGGTCATCGGATAAGTAATCATGATGTAGTGGCTCATTTCAAATTGAATTATGATGAAGTGGCTGATAAAAACAAATATTTACCCTTTAGGCCCATAGCAACAAATTCATCGTCTGATCCAGATGAGGAGCCGAAATCGAATCGCGATTTTTTAATCAAGGTCACCAAGGCCACGGGGTCCTTCCCAGTAGGTTTAGCACCTCGTTATTTTGATTCCGAGTTTCCAACAGAATACATCCATAATAGTTTAGTTGAGCGCAAGGCCTTTAATGCACAAATGGATATCGAATTAGATTCTGATGGAAAAGAAACCTTTCAATTTACTGCTGTAGACGGTGGCACCATTAATAATGAGCCTTTTGATGAAGTGCTGAGATGCCTTGTGGCCAATCACGGACCAGAAGATCCTGAAGCTCCTCAATATGGAACAGTACTCATTGATCCATTCCCGAATTTTGAAAATGAAAAAGGATTAAAAGAACCTGATTACGAAAAGACCAGCATTATGGATATCATTGGCAATTTAGTGCCTACCATTTTGAATCAGGCAAGGAACAAACAAAGCGACACCTACGGGACGGGTCTATTTAAATTAATGGCCTTTCCCAGAAAGCTGAAACCTGGAGCGCGTGAAGAAATGGATCATCCGCCTTTGGCTACGGGTGGCATTGGTGGTTTTGGCGGATTCATAGATATTGAATTTAGAAAGCATGATTTCTTTTTAGGACGCGATAATGCCCGTAATTTTTTAAGAGGTGTCATGTTCATGGAATATGATAAAAAGAATCCAAATAATCTGTTTCATGGTGTTAGTGATGAAGCCGTGAAAAAATTCGAGAGAAAAATCAAGCAAGACGATGGCACCAAAAAGATTTTTATGCCCATTATTCCTGACGTGAGTAAGCTAGATCCAAATGATGATTCCAACCCTTCTCGATATACGGTTCAGGACTTTCCTAAATTCAATAAACAAGCCTTTAAAAAACTGGAGAGACCCATTAGAAATCGAATCAAGGCTGTTTTAAGGGCTGAGCTAAAAGGCAAGTTATCTGGTTGGTTATGGAGCATAGGCAAAGGGTTCATCATTAATAAGATCGCAAAGAAAATGACAAAATGGGTCATAGCAACCATTGAAAAAGATTTTGAAAAAAGAGGCATGTAAGCCTCCCTATACATTATAATCAAATACCCATAAAGCTAAAGATGCGCGTACTCTCAAAATCTCGATTTAAACTAGGTTTAGAATGCCCAAATAAGCTGTTCTTCACCAACAAGGATTCTTATGCCAATAATAAGCAAGAAGACAGCTTTTTAGAGGCCTTGGCAAATGGGGGGTTTCAAGTTGAAGAATTGGCTAGAATGTCTTTTCCCGGAGGTGATTTAATAGACGGTAAAGATGGGGACTATGAAGATCTATGGTATCGAACAAGAAATTTACTTCAGAAAAATAATACGACTATATATGAAGCTGCATTTCTTTATGATGGCTTATTTGTAAGAACCGATGTCCTAGTTAAAAAGAGAGACACTATCGAATTGATAGAGGTAAAGGCAAAGTCTTTTGATTCTAATGAAGAGCACATTTTTGTTGGGGCAAGGGGTAGTTTAAAAAGCGAATGGAAAGCTTATTTGTTTGATATCGCTTTTCAAAAATTTGTGATGCAGCAATGCTTTCCCGATGTTAAGATCAAATCGCACATCATGATGGCCGATATCACCAAAACAGCTTCAATTAATGGATTGAATCAGTTGTTTAGAATGACCAGAAGAGCTGAACATAGAACAGGAATCAAGGTATTGGCCAAATCTATTGATGATCTTGGAACACCGGTCTTAACAAAGATTGATATCAGTGATATCGTTGAGGATATTGAAAACGATGTTCACAAATATCATAAGGACCTTTCTTTTAAGGATGTCATAGAACAATTTAAGACCAGCTATGAGAATGACAAATATGCAAACTGGCCAACATCCTATTCGGCATGTAAGCATTGTGAATTCAAAACCTCGAAGGAGGAAAAACAAAACGGATTGGATTCTGGATTTGAATATTGCTTTAAAGAACAACACCAATGGAACGCTGAGGATTTTGAGAAGCCAAGCATTCTCGAAATAGGTGGACTGTACTATCGCAGGGGCATCGATTTATTTGAAGAAGAAAAATACTTCATGGATCAGTTGTCTCGTGATGATATCAATTATAAGGAAGAGGTAGGTAAATTATCGAGTACCCAGCGCCAATGGCTACAAATTCAAAAGGAAGTGAACCAGGATGCTTCTTTTTTTGTAGATGTGAAGAACCTTAAGTCTGAAATGGATTCTTGGGTATTTCCGTTGCATTTTATCGATTTTGAAACCAGTACATCGGCCTTGCCATTTCATAAAGGAAGACACCCTTACGAGCAAATCGCTTTTCAATTTTCACATCATATTTTTCATGGGAATGGGCATATTGAGCATGCTAATGAGTTTTTAAATGCGAAAGCTGGTGAGTTTCCGAATTTTGAATTTATTAGAGCTTTAAAGCAAGCACTTGAAAAAGATAATGGTACCATTTTTCGATATGCCAACCATGAGAATACAATCCTAAATGCCATTTACGAGCAATTGGACACCTCCACAGCATCGGATAAGCAGGAGTTGATGACGTTTATTGAAGGTGTTTCACATGCAACAAGAGAATCTGAACATCATTGGAAAGGTGAACGTGATATGGTCGACCTATGGGCTCTCATCAAGGACTATTATTACAATCCGTTGACCAAAGGTTCCAACTCCATTAAAGCAGTACTCCCGGCCATTTTAGCTACAAGTGAATTTCTGAGATCAAAATATTCACAAAAACTGGGACAATTACGGCTTACATCCAAGAACTTTTCCGAAGATCATGTCTGGCTTACTGTTGACAATGAAGAAGTAATTAGTCCGTATAAAAATCTACCGCCTATTTTCGAAGATTGGTCTGAAGAGGCCATTGAAAAATCCCTTTCTGAAATAGAATCGATAAATGACGGAGGCGCAGCACTTGCCGCCTACGGAAAGCTTCAATACACCGATATGAAACAAGGGGAAATAGATGAAATACGAAAAGCCTTATTGAAGTATTGTGAGTTGGATACTCTGGCTATGGTCATGATCTATGAACATTTCCTAGAACTGGTAGAAGCCAAATAACATGAAAAATCAATCCAATAAAACTATACATCATGCCCTATTATTATCCACTTAAAAGATTGAAGGATGGCAGCCTTCGCAAGCGCACCGTTGGAGGCCTGCAACGTCTTCGAAAACAATTGAAGGACGAACGTTTTCCTAGCAAGAAAACCTCTGAATCGCTCATTCTTGGCACTTGGAACCTAAGAAATTTTGATGATGACCGTTTCAATTATGGCCCGCGATTATATGAATCATTTTACTATATCGCAGAGATTATTTCCCACTTCGACGTAATCGGCATACAAGAGATATGTGTTGATCTATGGCCGTTAAAACGTGTCATGAATATTTTGGACAAAGACTATGATTATATTGTTACTGATGTAACGCATAGTAGCATAGGTGGCAACCAGGAACGACTTGGGTTTATCTATAACAAAAGTAAGGTCACTTTTACCGGTATTGCCGGCGAGATTGTCTTACCACCAAAGCTCATGATCAGTGCCGTGGATGCTAATAAAAGACAGTTTTCCCGCACGCCTTTTGGTGTTGATTTTCAATCGGGATGGTTTAAATTTTTCTTCTCTACGGTGCATATCTATTTCGGCTCCAATAGTCCGAGTTCGGTAAAATATAAACGTAGGGTAGAGGAGATAGAAGCAGTGGCCAAATACATTGCCAAAGAAGCCAAAAATAGTGATTCCAATCACATTCTGGTTGGTGATTTCAATATTAAGAAATCCGGTAGTGATGGATTCAATGCCTTAGAAAAAAATGGCTTTACGGTAGTAACTAACAATAAAGGTAGTAACAGAGATCAAACCAAATTTTATGATCAGATTTCTTTCCGTTCAAAGAAGAATGAATTGGCCTTTGTAGAACCTGGCCGTGAAGATCGGGTAATTCAATTTTTCAATAGCATCTTTAGAGAGGAGGACTATGAGACCTATAAACCTATTATGAAAGAACGTATTGCCGATAAATTGAAAGTGGCTAATAAGAAGCTTGAAAAGGCAACCTCTAAAACTGCCAAGAAAAAGTTCAACGCGCAGATTGCAAGTTTAACCGCAGCTAGAAAAACAAATGCTTCACTAAGGGCTTATTATGGTAAATGGCGCACCTTTCAAGCTAGTGATCACCTACCACTTTGGGTGGAGATCAAGATTGATTTTAGCGATAAGTATTTGGAAAATTTAAAAATAATGGATTAAGATTTAAAAAAATGAACTATGGCATTGCTTTATCTTGGAAGTTGCGATACTTCCAAGTATCCTGACAACAGAAGAAACTTTCTTAAACTGAAGCCGAGGAACAAAGCTTGCACTAATGGTAAAAAAAGAGACTAGGGGTGATTTTTTTGTTAAGCTATAGGAGTCAAAAGTCATTGCCCCGGCGCTCGCACCATTTCTAAAAATGCCTTCTGAACATTTTCTCAACATTCGGCCGGTCTTCTTTATCCCTTTATCTCCAAGATTTGACGAATCATTTGATTGGTAAATCCCCATTCATTATCGTACCAGGTCATGACCTTCAGTAAATCGCCATCCACCACCCGAGTCATATTCAGATCTACCGTAGAGGCATACGGACTTTTTACAATATCCGAGGACACCAAGGGTTCCCTAGTAGTGGTTAGGATCTTGGCATAACGGGAAGTCTGTGCTTCTTCCTCAAAAATAGCATTGACCTCTTCCACTCGTACCGGTCTCTCGGTCACAAAGGTCAAATCCGAAAGGGATCCTACGGGTATGGGCGTACGTATGGCCACTCCATCAAATTTTCCGGCATACTGTGGTAAGGCCTTGGTGGTGGCAATGGCGGCACCTGTAGTCGTTGGTACCAAATTGACGGCCCCTGCCCTACCCATTCTAAAATTCTTTTCAGAAGGGCTATCCACTATACCCTGTGAAGCCGTATAGGCATGTACCGTGGTCATAATGGCCTTTTTAATGCCTATACGACGTCCCAATACCTCCACCACCGGACTAATATTATTGGTAGTACAACTGGCACAGGAAAAAACACTGGTATGGCCATCCTCCGAATTCACACCGTGCACTACTGTAGGCGTATCCTCACTTTTGGTAGGGGCCGAAATAATAACCGTTTTCGCACCGGCTGTAATATGCTTTTCAGCCTCCTCTTGAGTGGTAAATACCCCCGTACTCTCAATGACCAAGTCCACCTTGTTTTCCCGCCAAGGCAGTGCTTCTGGATTCCGTATGGAGGTGTATTTCACTTTGACCCAATCAATGATCAGGTCTTGGTTTTTAAAAGAAATGGTTTTTTCATAGGTACCGTAGACCGAATCATATTTTAGGAGGTAGACCAGATTCTCTATGGAAATAATATCGTTCACCGCTACCAGTTCCAATCCGTCCGTGTCTAAAATTATTTTAAGGGCAGCTCTTCCGATGCGCCCCATTCCGTTAATTGCTATTTTCATACTATTTGTATTTATGGATTATTGTTTTTTAGTTTGGATTCCAGTTCGGTTATACGGTCCTGTAAGGGCTTGGTCATCGCCTCGACATCCTCCATGGTAAATCGCTGTTTAATGTGTTGCGGACAATTCATATCCCAGGCCGTGATGGTGAAAACAATGGCCCTTTCCACTTTTGCCTTATAACTAGGGTCTGATAGCGACTCCAAAAGCGCTTTATCATCAAAGACCACTTGGGCCGAACCCCATATTTTTATTCTTCTCCTATTGGGATAATCCATTAAAAATAGAGACGCTTTATTGTTTTCACTGAGATTGCCCACAGAAATATATTGCCTGTTTCCTCCAAAATCCGCAAAGGCCAATCTCTTTTCATCCAATACCTTTAAAAAGCCCTTGGGACCGCCCCGGTGTTGAACGTAGGGTTGACCATCCGCATTGGCCGTACCAAAATAAAAGGAATCCGTAGTACTTAAAAAATGCACTAGATGTGGATTGGCTTCCGATTGCCAACCTCCCATTTGTTCCATACGGGCATAAGAGGCCCTGGAATGGTGTTTTTCCTGCATGGCCTTAACCGCTGGCGTAAAGGCAACATCGCTCGTATATTCCAATTCATCCTTTTTCATTCGTATCTTCTTTTTGCATTAATTGATGACGTTCCGACAAATTTTTACATTCTTCTTCTAAAACAGCGCCAATGACCTTGGGCTTTTGACCCCAATGGGGTACTTCCGTGGCCAACAAAACCTTTAATCCTGAGGTGATGCCGCCCACATGATCTACTAGGATACCATATACTAGGGTCTCTATTTTATAATGCCGCAGTACATAGGAGCACATAAGACAAGGTTCATGCGTGGTATATAGGGTACAACGCGACAGCGCTGTCTTTTCCACCAGTTTCAAGGCATCTTTTATGGCCTCAATCTCGGCATGTTTGGTGATATCCCCGGTTGATTTTCCGGCTTCCACTCCCCTGCCAATGACCTTCCCGTTCAGCACTACAATGGAGCCAACAGGCGCATCTCCCCTAGCCAGCGCCTTTTCTCCCAGTACAAGGCATTGTTGCATATAGTGTTGATGCTTTTTCATAGTTGTGGTCTTTAGAAATTTGCCTTTTTGAAGGTACCCAAAAAGAACCAAAGCGCTTCTTGGGTCTTCCTTAATTGTTGTTAATGCGCTACTGTTTTATAATCGTATTGGATCAAATATATCAAAGGCAGTGCATAGGCTAAATGACGTACTAAGGTAATGACCGGCATCATTGGGGACATGTCCAGTCCGGCTACCCCAGCGCCCAGTAAGGGCAACATAAACAACCATACCAGGGCAATGGTCTCGCCCACTACAAAAAGTAGGGGCCTAAACCATTTAGGACCCCAAAGCGAAGGTGCAATTCCTGCAAAAAGTATGGCCAATAAAATACCATTGCTGTAATGTCCTACTACACCATAAGCCAGCCCCAAACCGGTTTTTGCACCCAATATTCCGGGAATGTCCCACCAGTCTCCGGTAATCAAAAGACCTACAAGGTCAAATACTAGTGTTCCTAAAAATCCTGCAAGGATGGCGTTTTTCCAATGTATCGTTTTCATAATTTTAAATTTTTGTGATTAGTTGATACTTGTTTAATGCTAATAACTATAGCGTTACTTTCTGTTTACTTATAAAAATCGGACGCCCGCTATAAAGGAATATCTTCTTCTTTGGTTCCAATAGTCGTGTTTTGTTATGCCGACGGAAGCAACGGTAGCCGATTGGGTTTGGTCTTTTTGTCTGTTTATTGTATTCATGGTTGTACTTATTTTATCATTGTTGTCCAGTAAAAAATAGGACGTTGGTTGAAATCACTGGTAAATTCAAGAATTTTAAAGCTTATCAACAATAGACCCCTTGCTTTCGTAAAATTTTACCACTCCCTGAGTTTTCACCTCTTTTAAAACGTATGACTAGGCAACGGAATGATTATGCATCCGTTAAAAATCAGTCTATGTTCTTATATCAAGGAGTTAAGGGGTCTTGAATCCTTATCCGGACACAGCTATTATTTAATCTTATTCTTTTGTAAAAAATGGAGAATATATTCAGCTATCTCATCCCCTTTTTCCTCTAGGGCAAAATGCCCTGTATCCAAAAGATGGAATTCCAAATTCTTTAGATCCCTCTTGTACGGATGTGCCCCTTCTGCCGGAAAAATATAATCGTTCTTTCCCCATACGATCAAGGTAGGTGGCTGGTGTTCCCTAAAGTAAGCCTGCCATTCCGGGTATAAAGGCACATTGGTCCGGTAATCATAGAAGAGGGCCAATTGAATGTCGTTGTTTTCGGTTCTGCTTAAATGCTGTAGGTCAATATGCCAGTTATCCGGACTTATTTTAGTGGAATCCTGTACCCCATGGGTATATTGCCATTGCAATCCGGCCAAGGAATGAAATCCTTCCAATGCCTTTCCATTTTCTTCGGTATAGTTGTTCCAGTACTTCTTGATCGGTACCCAGAAATCGCGCAGCCCTTCGTCATAGGCATTCCCATTTTGAATGATCAATGCCTCTACTCTTTCCGGATTTTTGGCGGCAATTCTAAAACCGATGGGCGCCCCGTAATCCATCAAATAGATACTGTACTTGTCCACTTTTTTCGCGGCTAGGAATCCCTCTACAATTTTTGCCATAGTATCGAAGCTATATTCAAATTCAGCTATGGCAGGTTGGTCACTGCGGCCATATCCGGGATAATCCGGTGCCAATACATGATAGCGAACAGACAAGTCTGTTATTAAATTGCGAAACATATGGGAAGAGGTCGGGTAGCCATGTAATAAAAGTATCGTGGGCTTGTCCAAATCCCCGGCTTCCCTATAAAAAATGTCCAGTCCGTTTACCTTTACCGTCTTGTGCAAGGTGGGATGATTTAGTTCAACGGCCTGCTTTGTAGCTAACTGCTGTGCCGGTTTCGAAAATGAAAGAATACTTAGGGATACCAATATGATAAAGGCTATTTCTGTTACTGATTTTAAAGTTCTTGTTTTCATGATTTTTATAGTTTTAATTTAGTATTAATTTATACGGTTTGTAAAGTTTCTATATGTTGTGCTTTGGGGAAATCAATGTCAAATCCCCCATTGTGATAGACAGTATTGGTGATAGTCGTTAGGGCCACAATGGCAATCAATTCTGCAAAGGCGGCCTTGGTATATCCTACTTCCAAAAAATGATGAATGGTTTCTTCCGCCGGATGCCCTTTCTGGGTCACCAACTGGTTGGCCAAAGTAACTAGCGCGTTCAACTTTTCATCCGAGATCGTATTGTTCCTGATATCGAGCGTTTCAGCTTCGGTAAAGCCGTTCATTTTCCCAATGGCCGTATGGGCGGACAGACAATAGGAACAACCATTGGCCTGTGAAGTGGTCAAGGCAATAGCCTCGTACTCCTTTTTACTAAATTCCCCACTTTTTAAGGTTTCCATAAAATTCAGAAATCCGCCGAGGAGTTTGTCCGATACACCCATAGAGGCATACAGGTTGGGCAACATGCCCACTTTGCTTTTGATGTTGCTAAAAATGGCCTTTGAGTTTTCATTGGCTTCTTCAATACGTAAGGGTTGTAAAACTTTCATTTGTTTATTTATTAAATTAATGTTGAATGGATTAAAATTTTCTTTCGGTACTTTTG
The DNA here is from genome assembly GCA_024279425.1 of Bacteroidota bacterium. Classification (GTDB taxonomy): domain Bacteria; phylum Bacteroidota; class Bacteroidia; order Flavobacteriales; family Flavobacteriaceae; genus Maribacter_A. The sequence goes on from JAJRRO010000091.1 coordinate 25,407, forward strand.
ATCTTAATATCGTTGGCACTCATATCGCGTATTTGCATCAGGCCTTCCGCATTAAACTGCCAATGCTCGTTGCCATGGGTTCTATACCATTGTCCTGTAGCGCTATGCTGCCATTCATATTCGAAGCGAACAGATATGCGGTCATCCGTAAACGCCCATAAATGTTTTCTTAGTTTGTAATGCCGTTCCTTATCCCATTTGTTGGACAAGAAATCCACTATGGCCTGTCTTCCGGAAAAAAGAGATCTCTGTTTCTCCATTGGGAATCAATGGCATAGGCCAAGGAAACTTTTACGGGATCTTTGGAGTTCCAAGCATCTTCTGCCGCCTGCACTTTGGCCGCTGCAGTTTCCTTGCTAAAAGGTGGTACTAGTTTTTTCATTGTATTTAATTTTCGTACAGACAAGTCTGTTTGTTTTTGTTTAAAAAAATTTATGGCAATAAGCGTTGGCAACAATTTTTCGCCGTATGAATGGGCCAGGCCTCTTTTTGTATTTGAGACGAAATAATGGCCCCTTCCATAAGCACCAAAACCTCATCACCCAAGCGGGCCGCATCCGTAGCATTACAATACTCGTCACTTTGCAAGAGATTATGTATCCATTCCCGCAATTCATTTTTATGCAGCCGTACTTGATCCACTATTTTATGTTGTTCTTTAGGCAGATCCGTAATAATGTTTTGAAAACCACAACCTCTAAAATCGACCGACACCAACCAATCATCCAAATAATCAAAACTTTTGAGCAATTTGGCTTTAGGTGTTTTTTCATTCGCTATAAAGTCAAACAAATTACCTACCCACATCGTATGTCTGCCCTGCAAATAGGCAACGGCAATATCTTCCTTGGACCTAAAATGCTGGTACATACTTGCTTTGGCCACATTGGCTTCCTTTATAATCTGATTGATACCCGTTTGGTTGTACCCTTCCATATAAAACAATTCCGAGGCTGTTGCAATTATCCGTTCCTTGACTCCTAACGTATTCATGGGGCAAATATAACAAAATATTTAAATGAACAGACTTGTCTGTATTATTTTAACATATAATTAACATGTCGGGGAGATAATCAAGTGTATAGTGTCAGCAAAAAGTGAACTGTTCAGGGTTAAATTATAAGAGCGTGTTTATATAGGTTATAAACACTTAAATTCAATCCGAATCAGGGGCGGGCTTGATCATGCCTCTTTTATAATATCGACAGGGAAGCACTATTTTCAATGTAGTGCTTTGTAGTTTCCAAATTCCGGACAATTCTTGATTCATATCTCGTGCAAAATTTACCTAAGGAAAAATTGCCAACTCCTCGGGAATACTTACCTAATACATGCCACTCCTCTCCCCTCATCTTTGCAGTATCAAATTGAACTCGTTTAAACTTTTTGGATTGTAGCGAAAATTAGGGCTTTTGTATCCGGTTGAAAGCTTTTTTAAGTTGCATAGCAGGGCTACGGAAGGAAAAAAAGACAAAAATCAGATGCAAAAGAGAAATTTTTTAGCCAATTGAAAAAGTTTAAACGAGTTCATTAATCAATAACATTTTAAAAGTATAAACAATGAAAAATTTAATCGTAACAGTAGCTATTTTAATGACAGGTATAACACAAGTATTTGCGCAATTACCTGATCCGGGATTTGAAATTGATGGCGTAACAGCCATTGTCATTACAGACCCACAAAATGATTTTTTAAGCCCTAACGGAGTCACCTGGGGAGTGGTGGGAGAGAGTGTAACGGCCAACCATACCGTTGAAAATTTAGAGACCTTATTCAAATTGGCAGAAGCCAATGGTATTAAAGTATTTATTTCTCCCCATTACTATTACAAGCACGATCATTCTTGGAAATTTGAAGGGGCTTTGGAAACCTTAATGCACAAAATACATATGTTCGACCGTGGAGACCAATTAGCAACGGAAGGCTTTGAAGGTTCTGGAGCGGACTTTTTAGAACGGTACAAAAAATATATCGAGAAAGATTTTGTGACCGTTGTTGGTCCACATAAAATATATGGACCCGAACAAAATGATTTGAGTTTACAATTGAGAAAACAAAAAATCGATAAAGTCATTTTGGCCGGAATGTCAGGAAATTTATGTGTCGAAGCGCATATGAGAGAATTGATTGAAGATGGATTCGAAGTGTCCGTTGTAGGTGATGCGACAGCCTCGGCAATAGTACCGGGATATGATGGAAATGCAGCTGCACAAACCAATTTTAGATTTATCTCTAGCCATGTGTATACCACCGAAGAATTAGCCAAGGACTTAGAGCACTTTAAAAAGTAAAAGATGAGTGAATTTAAAAATAAAATTGCCCTGATCATTGGGGGGACGAGTGGCATTGGAAATGCTACTGCAAATACCTTATTAGAAGCTGGTGCCATCGTACATATTGTGGGCAGAAATGTAAACAAGGTTGAAGACGCCAAAAATCTAATCAAACATCGCATAGATATCAAAGAGGCGGACGATGTTGAGAAATTAATTGCTAAAATTGAATCTTTGGAACAGCTGGATTACTTGGTAAACGCCTCGGGCATTTTTGCCCCAAAAGCATTTCTAGAACATACACTTGAAGATTACGATGCCTATCTTGATTTAAATAGAGGCTTCTTTTTTATTACGCAAGCCGTAGCAAAAAAGATGAAGGAAACCCATGGGGGCGCTATTGTAAATGTGGGGTCCATGTGGGCAAAACAAGCGGTTAAAGCCACGCCATCCTCGGCTTATTCGATGCAAAAGGCAGGATTACATTCACTAACACAACATTTGGCCATGGAATTGGCCGACCACAATATAAGAGTGAATGCGGTATCTCCGGCTGTGGTAAATACGCCCGTTTATCACGGAGTTTTTGGAGGAAAGGAAGAAGCCGAAAAAGCATTGACTGGTTTTCACAGTTTCCATCCTATAGGTAGAAACGGAACAACGATAGATATAGCCCATAGTATTACCTTCTTGCTGTCTGAAAAGGCATCTTGGGTAACCGGAGCCATTTGGGATATTGATGGCGGAGTGAGTGCAGGTAGAAATTAATGGATTTCTTGAAATGCCATTATTTAGATTCCCATTTTCATGGGAATGACAATTTTAGGAAACCCGCAGCAAGCTGCGAGGAATTCTTTTCAATTAAAGCAGTTGTTTTAGTTTTATGAATCCCAATAAAAGCACTGATCGTAATTGATCGGTGCTTTTTTTATAAACCATGGTTCCCACCAAAGTTTAGTATATTCGTCACTCAAAAATGGTAGTTATCATCAGTAATTACCCTTGATTGGACCGCATGAAATTTATAGGTAACACAGACGAATTCCTTCATCTCAAAAATCTTAAAAAACAAGATTGTAGTGTATTTAATGAGGCCATTGAGGGTAGTTTAACCATTTTATGGTTTGAATCGGGTTCCAATGCATTGATAATCGATGGCAAGGAACATGTTTTTACCAAAAACCAGATCGTATTTCTAACCGAATTTCATAAAGTCACCGTAAAGCATATAGAGACCATTCGTTTTCTCAGATTTAATAGACCTTTTTATTGTGTTATAGATCACGATAAAGAAGTGGGCTGTAAAGGCATCTTGTTTTTTGGAGCGTCACAAGTACCTATCATCCAGATTCCAGAAGAAGATGTAGTACAGTTTGAAACGCTATGGACCATGTTCAGTATCGAAATGGAATCTAAGGATAACTTACAGATCGATATGTTGCAAATGATGCTGAAACGCTATTTGATTCTGTGTACTCGATTATTCAAAGCGCAAGCGCAATATCCAAATGAAAAAGTAGCATCTGATATTATTAGGGAGTTTAACTTTTTGGTAGAACAACACTTCAAAACAAAACACAGCGTGGCCGAATATGCGGCGATGTTGCATAAATCTCCCAAGACCTTATCCAATATCTTTTCGAAGTTGGGTTCAAAAACACCATTGCAATATATCCAAGATCGAAAAATGCTGGAGGCAAAGCGACGTTTGCGGTATACAGACCTGCAAATACAGGAAATAGCCTACGAAATTGGCTATGATGACATTCAGGCCTTTAGTCGTTTTTTTAAAAAGCAAGAAGGCATTTCTCCATCAAATTTCAAAGAAATGTTTCATGAGAACCAATGATAATTGGTGTTATTTTATGAACGAAAATGATTTTCAAAGGAACCACAAAAGAATATATACAACTCGAGATCATTGACATGCAAAACTGCAATATTCTCGAAGAATCTGTTCTGGACAGTTTAGCGATATTATGGTTTAAATCAGATTCAAATGAACTTATAATTGATGGGAAAGAACAAACTTTCTTTAAAGATCAGCTTGTTTTTTTAACTGAATTTCATAAAATAAAAATAAAAAGTATTGGTACAACAAGGTTTTTAAGATATAACAAGCCTTTTTATTGTATTCTGGATTTTGATGCCGAAGTAAGTTGCAAAGGAATCTTGTTTTATGGCGCATCCCAATTGCCAATCATTAAAATTCCAGATGGAGAAATCGAAAAATTTGAAGTACTCTGGAAAATGTTCACCATTGAAATGCAATCAAAAGACAGCTTACAAATAGATATGTTGCAAATGATGTTAAAAAGATATTTAATATTATGTGCCAGAATCTACAAGTTGCAGAAACATTATCCAAATGACATTACAAACACCAATATTATAAGGGAATTCAACTATTTAGTAGAACTACATTTCCGAACAAAACACACTTTGGCCGAATATGCCAATCTCCTGTATAGATCTCCAAAGACCATTTCCAATATTTTTTCAAAAGTAGGGCCAAAAACTCCGCTACAATATATTAAGGATCGAATCTCCCTGGAGGCAAGACGTCTTTTACGACATACGGATAAGCAAATTCAAGAAATCGCATACGAGGTTGGATATAAGGACGTTCGAACTTTTAGTCGGTTTTTCAAACAGCAAGAAGGTGTTTCTCCATCAAAATTCAAAGAAAATGGTTCATTAGGAAGAATTGTGAATTCTTAAGGAATAATTACCTAACCTCCAACGCGCCTGGTATCCCATCTTTGCAATGTTAAACATAATTAAAAACTAAAAAACATAGTAAAGATGAAAGCAAATGTAATTAAAAGTTTTGGGGGATTCGACACCTTTGAATACCAGGAAATTGAAAAACCGAGTCCTAGACCTGATCACGTATTGGTTAAAGTATTGGCGACCGGTGTAAATCTATTAGATCATTATATCCGCGAAGGATCCATAGTTCCAGAATTACCGTTCCCACACATATTAGGAGCCGATGCAGCTGGCGAAGTGGCCGAGTTGGGCGATGGTGTCAACAGTTTTAAAGTTGGGGAACGTGTAATGGTTGTTCCCGGATTCCCTGGAAATAAAGAAGAATTGGACATCCGACCCACAGTAACAGCTCCTAGTTTTGGATTACCAGGTTTACATATTTCCGGAACCTATACACAATATATGGAAGTACCTGTATATGCCATAATAAGAGATGAAACCGGGCTAACAGTAGAAGAATCAGCCACTCTTCCCGTAGCATTGGGTACAGCAGTTCATGCGGTCAAAGGAATTGGGGAGGTAAAGGCTGGTCATAAAGTCTTAATCCATTCCGGTGCATCAGGATCTGGAGCTATTCAAATTCAAGTAGCCAAGGCATTGGGTGCACAGGTAGCTACCACCGTAAGAAGTGATAAAAAAGCCGAATTTGCAAAATCCGTAGGCGCAGATCTCGTCATCAACACCCACCATGATGATTTTGTAAACAAAGTTCAAGAATGGACAGATGGTACCGGTGTTGATGTGGTAATTGATAACTTGGCCGGCAATGTTTTACCAAAAAGTATAGAAGCTGCCAAAGCAACAGGTATCATTGTAGCGTTTGGATTTGCTGCCGGACCGGAAGTCACCTTTGACATTAGAAGTATTTTCTTTTCCCAAAAAAATCTAAGAGGTTCTATGGCCAGTGATATAGAAGATTTAACCTGGGGGCTGGAACAAGTGAAAGCCGGGAAAATTAAACCAGTATTGGATAAAGCATTTCCACTTAGTCAGGCAGGAAAAGTGCATGAGCTCGTCTCAAATAGTAAGGTTGTTGGAAAACACGTTTTATTACCATGGGCCGAATAATGCGACTGTATTGATTTATGTAAGCAGTCATCATTTAATTAGTGATGGCTGCTTATTATACCATTTTAACCTCAATATGCCGCATATAGATGGTTTCTTTTTTACTCCTATTTCAATAAAAAATTCTATAACATCAACAAATACACAAGTCAATAATACCTACTAAATCAGAAACAGCTTATCTATCCCAAACGTCACATCAGAAATAATAAAATACATTGTTCATATGCAATACACAAAAAATACAAAGGTAAAATGGTATTTTAAAAACTAAAATATTACAAATACTTTCAACTCATCGTGGTATTTTTTCCCATTGGTTCATGTAGAGCTCAAGAAGTTGTGTTTATGGGTGGGTATTGAACCCCAACGTCGTGGACGCCTTTGATCATCCCGGTGGACTCGACGATTTTAAATAATGGCTATTAATAAATAGATAGTTTGGTTTAAGCATATTACTTTTACCAAACGCAGGTGAGCAAACAGAAAATCATAACTAACTTACGTAACTTATAGTTAGGTCGTACCAACCGTAATCTTATGTAGCATATTACAATATTTTGAGTTTGTTCGTGGATACTCAAAAAAATAATCTATCTTTGTAGACGACTGGTCTAATAATTTCAGATGAAAACGGCAGTAAGAGATAACATATTGGATATTGGAGTAGACATTATCATCAATAAGGGGTACCATAATGTAGGTATCCAGGAGGTTTTGACTAAAGCGAACATTCCGAAGGGATCTTTTTATCATTATTTTAAAAATAAAGAAGATTTTGGAATCCAAATTATCAAGCATTATAGCAAAGGCTCCATTGGTCTATTGGAAAATCATTTGAATGATATCAGTAAATCTCCAAGAGAGCGGCTGATTTCATTCTTTGAACAAATGATCAACACCTTTATTTCAAAGGACTATCGTGAAGGTTGTCTTATTGGGAATTGTAGCATTGAACTTTCCGATACTTCTGAAGTATTTAGGAACGTAGTCGCCACCGAATTCAATAAATGGCATACTGCATTGGAAAAGTGCATTGCTGAGGCGCAAGAGAAAAAAGAAATTAAATCGGATAAATCCGCATCGGATATAGCCGATTTTATCTTAAACAGCTGGCAAGGAACATTATTGAGAATGAAAACATCCAAAACCACGAAACCTATGGATTTATTTTTAGAATTTTTGACAGCCTATATCCTTTAAAAAAATTTACATTAAAATTAGACGACTGGTCTATTAACCTTTAAATTAATTATAACAATGAACATCTTTAAAACACACAAACTAGGAAACATCGAATTAAAAAACCGAATTGTTATGGCTCCAATGACGCGTTCCAGAGCCCTAAATAATATTCCCAATGATCTTATGGTCACCTATTATGAAGAAAGAGCCGATGCCGGCTTAATTATTACAGAAGGGACGGCTCCTTCGCCAAATGGCTTGGGCTATGCACGTATTCCCGGAATTTATTCTGACCGTCAAAAGGAAGGATGGGAAAAAATAACCAAGGCCGTACACGCAAAAGGCGGAAAAATATTTTTACAAATCATGCATACGGGAAGGGTTTCCCACGCCTTAAATATGGAAGAAGGCACAAAGGTCTTGGCGCCATCAGCGGTAGCGTTACGTGGAGAAATGTATACGGATATTGATGGCATGAAGCCGTATCCCGTACCCAAAGAAATGACTTTGAATGATATTGAACGTACACAACAAGATTATGTTCAAGCTGCTAAAAATGCCATAGAAGCCGATTTTGATGGGGTGGAGATACATGGAGCCAATGGGTATCTAGTTGATCAGTTTATCAATACCGCAACCAACAAACGTACAGATGCTTATGGATCTTCCATAGAAAACAGGAGCAAGTTTGCCATAGAGGTCTCTAAAAAAGTGGCAGATGCCATTGGAGCAGAAAGAACAGGGATTCGTTTATCACCTTATGGTGTTTTTAACGATATGGAAATCTTTGATACCGTTGATGAAACGTATGAATATTTGGCAACAGCATTAGGGAAACTGAAGCTCGCTTATATTCATATTGTAGATCATTCTTCTCAAGGCGCCCCCGAGGTACCACAACACATTAAGGATACCATTAAAACAGCATTTAATGGAACCTTCATAGCCAGTGGTGGTTTAAATTTTGAAAAAGCCGAAACAGTTTTAAAGGAAGATAAAGGAGATTTAGTCGCTTTTGGGGTACCCTTTATTTCAAATCCAGATTTGGTATACAGAATGAAAAACAATATTGCTTTGAATGCTGCAGACCCAACTACCTTTTTCACGGCCAGTACAGAAGGGTATTTGGATTATCCCATGGCCAATTAAAAAATAATAAAAATATAAAATAAAGTAAAAATTGAAATTATGCATACACTAACAAAAATGTCTTTAACACCAAAAACAATTGAAACAGCCGATCCCATATCGAAAAAAACCTTGGAAGCGGCGCAAAAAGGAATGGGCATGATTCCCAATATGTACGCGATCATGGCGAACAATCCAGCCTTGTTGGATGCCTATAGTCATGCCTATACATCATTTAGGGAGAACGCGGGGTTTACCTCCCAAGAACAAGAAATCATATTCCTGTCGGTAGCTTTTGAAAACGAATGTGATTATTGTATGGCGGCACATAGTTTTGTGGCCGATAAGATGAGTAAAGTGCCCACCACGGTTACGGATGCTATCCGTAATAATACCGAAATAGAGGATCCCAAATACAAAGCCTTAAGTCTATTTAGTAGAATAATGACGGCCAAAAGAGGAAATCCATCCCAAGATGATATCAATGCTTTTTTAAATGCAGGGTATACTGAAAACCATATTCTAGGAGTTATTACGGGAATAGGGGTGAAAACCATGAGCAACTATTTTAATCATGTGTTCAATACTCCTGTTGACGATGCTTTTAAAGGAAGAGTTTGGTCAAAATAAGTATAAATCAGTAGCTGCCGAAAGCGATAGCTACTAGCAATTATCAAATTTAAAAGGTGCTTACCATGGGTCAGCACCTTTTTTTATGCCCTTAGGAAAAATTGCCAACTCTTCGGGAATACTTACCTATCAACCACCCTGCTTATCGCTGCATCTTTGCAGTATACATAGTAATAACTAAAAATAATAATCATGAAAACAACACATACACAAAACAAAAAAACGACCTATTCCAGTTATGAATTGTACAACAAATCAAAACACCTAGTCTGGAATAGTAAGAGACGTAATTCATTTTTAACACAAGTCAGATTTGTATAACCCTAAAAAACAGTACCTATGAAAACAATAGAAAACAATAACGATTATGATACCGTAATGAATCAACAGAAACCTGTATTACTCGATTTTTATGCGGACTGGTGTGGCCCATGTCAGTCTTTATTGCCAACCGTAGAAAAATTGTCCAAGGAATATGAAGGTAAGGTTTAAATTCAAAAAGTGAATGTAGACCAAAACAGGGAGCTTGCGGTAAAATATGGAGTACGAAGTATTCCCGCTTTATTCTTTATCAAAGACACGGAAGTCGTAGATCGTACAAACGGCGTACTTCCAGAATCAGTTTTAAGAGAAAAATTGGATGCCTTACTCAATTAACAAGAAAACCCAGGTAGGCATTCCTTAGAAAAGCGCTGATTATAGTTTTAATCAGCGCTTTTTTTATCTTTGACGGCTGCAAAAATCGAATGTTACCTATAAATTCAGAACTATGAAATTCGTAAAAAAATTGCTCAAAGTTGTACTGGCCCTCGTCGTAATTCTAGTCCTGACAATGCTCGCATTTTTGGGGTTGGATGCCCGTAATACTGCCTATCTTGATCTTGAAAACAATAGGACCCTTCAAACCAATTCCTATATTATAGAGAACGTCAATATAGTCCCCATGTACGCAGACACTATATTGACCCATAAGACAGTCTATGTCAAAAATGGGGTGATCACAGAAATAAACGATTCCATTAGTATTGAAGATGTAGCGATAATAGATGGTCAAAACAACTATTTATCTCCAGGTCTTATGGATATGCATGTGCATTTATGGGATAAACAAGAATTGGGCCTTTATCTTGCCAATGGGGTTACAAGCGTAAGGAATTTATGGGGCTACCCTATGCATTTAAGAGTTAAAAAAGCGATAGAAAATAAAGAATTGATAGGGCCCTTGTTTTTTGTGTCGGGCCCTAAACTTACAGGCGAAAATGATTTAGGTGATGACAAAGTACAGGTCAGCAGTCCAGAAAAAGCGAAAGAATTAGTAAAACAGTACAAAGAAAGAGGTTTCGATTTTATTAAAACCTACGCAGGTATACCAGAAGATATTATGAATGCCGTTATTGAGCAGTCCATAGCTTCTGATATTTCTGTGGTAGCCCATCCCAGTCGTGAAATCTCTTTTTTTAAGCAATTTCATCCTCAAATTGCAAGTATAGAACATGCTGAAGAGATTGTGCAACAACCACTACACTATGCACTTGACAGCCTAAAATTGGAAACTGTTGTCCAGCAGTTTGTGGCAACTAAAAAATCATTTACCCCTACCCTGACAGGTTATTACAAGATTTATGAAATGTTGGACCAGGGTGACCCTATTTTAGCATCTGGCCTTATACATTATATGAACCCACTCATACAAAAGGTAGATAGTGAAGCACAATACAATAGATGGGCGAGCGAAAAAGAACGAAACAACGCTATTACCAAAACTATTTATAAGCAACACCAATTTCATTTATATCTTTTAAACCAAATGAACGAAGCCGGCGTAAATATTGTTGCTGGAACGGATGCAGGCATTGGCATTACAGCACCAGGATACTCTATACACGAAGAACTCGCCCTATATCAAGAGGCGGGTATGAGCAATTACGACGTTTTAAAAACGGCCACCGTAAACCCCTCTAAAACACATAAGGAGTTTGAAAAAATAGGCAGTATTGAAACCGGAAAATGGGCCAATTTTATTCTAAGTAAGGAAAACCCATTAAAAAACTTAAATACCTTAAGTCGCCCTGAATGGGTGATGCTACAAGGACGGAAAATGGAAAAGGGCCTATTGAAATCGTTTACCGAAAAGGCCTATGACCGCAGCAATATGATCGCTTCAGGACTCAGGTATGCCGAATATTTACTAGTAGAAAAATAAAGTGATACAAAGGAGAGTAGCCATATGAACCCCATTAAGAATCTAACTAAACTTGGACTTGTACTACCCGAGGTATCAACACCGGGCGGCTCCTATGTCTCTGTAAATATCAGAGGAAATATAGCCTATATTGCTATTCAATTTCCCATAAAAAACAAAACCTATTTGTATCAAGGCAGGTTAGGAAACGAAATAAGCACAGAAGAAGGAGTTAAAGCCATGGAACTTTGTGCCCTACATGTACTTGCACAAATAAAGGACAAAATTGGTTTTGATCATATTATAGGTTTAAACCATTTGGATGCCTATTACCAAGCCGGTACCCATTGGGACGATGCTCCAATAGTAGTGGACGGAGCCTCCGATTTGTTTGTTAAAGTACTGGAAGAAAAGGGTATGCACACAAGATCTATTATTGGTGTTGAAAAACTACCGCGAAATTTCAGTGTGGGGTTGACTGCTTCGTTTACCCTAAAAACGTAAAGTCATTCTACCTAAGTTCCCCTAAAAGAAATAGGGCTACGAAATCTTTTTTTGGGTGCCTTCGTGAAAGAAATTCGGAACAATACCTATTTACCCTCAATAGGACATAAAACCATAAACTTTTGTTAATTCAATATTTAATGTTGCATATACAACATATTTATGTATCTTCGCCCTATGAAATATGATGTAGAACATTGCATTGGTTCAAGATTAAGAAAATTATCCAGAATTGCGGACCGTTACTTACGGAAGTGTTTGACCGGTTTTGGTATCACAGAAAATCAGTTGACCATTCTGTTTGCCTTAAGCAAATTGGGGAAAGTTGAGCAAGGAAAGATTGGGGAAGTATTGGTCCTGGAGCGATCCACGGTAAGTAGAAATGTAAAATTACTGGAAAAGAAAGCCCTGGTTATAAGAACTGCCGATTACCGACCGGAAATTGAACTCACCAAAAAAGGAGTTGATTTGGTTCAAGAACTACTCCCCCTTTGGGAAGCTGTCATGGATGAATTGATTGCTAAAATTGGAGCGGAAGGCATGGAATACATTAAAAATTTAGAGGCAAAATTTCAGTAAAAAAAATTAATTACAATGTTGCATATACAACTTTAAATAAACATCAATACATAGAAGTAAAACAAATCATGAAAAATCAGCAAAACAAAGCAACGAAGTTCTTCAACAAAGTAACTTCACATTACAAGACCATACTGGCTTTTAGCCTGTTATTTATGGTAGGCGTGGCACTTTTTATTCCCACAATGACCAAAGACACCAGTTATGATGCCTTTCTACCAAAGGATGACCCCATTTTAGTATTTAGAAATCAAACCAAAGAAACCTTTGGGCTCAAAGACCCAATGGTCATTGCCATCGTAAACGAAAATGGGATTTTTAATAAAAAATCACTTGAACTTGTGCACGAATTGAGTGAACGTTTAAAAACAGTTCCTGGCATTGACCCCGATCAAATTACAAGCCTTGCAACAGAGAACAATATTGTGGGCACCTATGATGGCCTAGCCGTTGAACCTTTTTATGAAATTGATGACCTAACCGATGAAAAAGCCAAAGAGGTGGCTGCCGCCATAGACGATTTTGACCTATATAAAGGCAATCTGGTTTCGTATGACCGCACCACTACGCTCATTGTTGCCGAGATGCTGGACAGCTATGACAAAAAACAACATGAGGTATATAAAAGCCTTATGGCCTTGTTGGACGAATATACCGCTCGCACGGAGCAATTTTACCTCGCCGGTGAAGGTGCGGTCAGTGGCTATCTCATTAAATATATAGACGAGGATGCCATGAAAACCAACCCTTTTGCGGCATTGGTCATATCTATCATATTGATCTTTGCGTACAGAAGAGTTCGTGGGGTTGTATTACCTAATATTATGGTATTGGCAGCAGTGGGTATTGCCCTTGGTGCCATGGCCGCTTTTGGCGTTGATTTTTTCGTCATCACCAACGGACTCCCCGTGGTATTGATCGCCATTGCCGTGGCAGATGGTATTCATATCCTTGGTGAATATTATGAAATTGCTGCCAAACACCCAGCATATTCACAAAAAGAGTTGGTCGTAAACACCATGGTCCAAATGTGGCGGCCCATCACCATAACCTCCATAACCACCATTGCAGGATTTCTGGCGATAGCGGCATCCTCCTACATGCCACCAATGACCTACTTCGGCATATTTGGAGCCTTAGGGGTTGGGGTAGCATTGGTCTATGCCCTCTTTATGATTCCTTCGGCCATGATGTTCTTAAAACCACAAATGAGCAGGGCCTATAAACCGAATCAGGAAATTGATTGGTTTGGGAAAATAATGGAACGTACCGGAAAGTTCGTTCTAAAAAATCCAAGAACCATTGTGGTAGTAGCTGTCCTGATCATTGGATTTGGAATAAATGGAGCCTCCAAACTTATCATTAATGAAGACCGTATCAAAAATTTTCAATCCGAAGAACCTATTGTCCTTGCCGATGCACTGATCAATAGCAAGACAGATGGCACCTCTTATTTGGATGTGCTTGTTGAAACTCCAGAAAGCGAAGATCTATTCGCTCCTGAAAATCTTCGCAAGATAGAAGCATTACAGAACTATGCGGAGACCCTGCCCCATGTAAAGGGCAGTACGTCCATAGTAGATTTCATTAAAAAAATGAACCAGTCCTTGAACGAAAATAAAAAGGAGGCATATAGCATCCCTGATGACAAGGACCTCATTGCACAATATTTCTTATTGTATTCCGCGAGCGGAGACCCTACCGACTTTGATAATTATGTGGATTATGATTATAGGCTTGCCAATATTCGATTAAAAATGGACACCAGTGAATACTTGCACGAAAAACCGGTGGTGGACCAAACAAATGCTTATATAGATGCCCATTTCAATACCAGTACTATCAAAGCAACTACCACGGGAAAAGTAACGGTAGATGCGTATTGGATCAACCGTTTGGGCTATAATCATTTTCTGGGGGCCGGGTTGGCCTTGCTGGTGGTCTTAATTTTCGCAGCCTTTAGTTTTCGCTCGGTATGGGCAGGAATCCTGACCATCATACCAGTATCTATATCCGTATTGTTTATTTATACGGTCATGGGACTATTGGATATCTGGTTGGCCATAGGCACCTCCATGTTTGCCGCTATTGCCATTGGTATAGGCGTAGATTTTGCCGTACATACGGTAGACCGTCTCAAATACCTGTTGAATGAAAAAGCGCTACCTATTAAACAGGCCTATCAAGAATTTTACAAATCGGCAGGACGTGCCTTGCTTTTCAACTTCCTGGCTCTCGCCTTAGGGTTTAGTGTATTGATGACCAGTTCCGTGCCCCCCTTAAGTCAATTTGGCTTTTTGGTAGCCGTAGCAGTATCGGTAAGTTTCATAGGCAGCCTCACCTTGTTACCCGCATTAATCTATCTCATACGACCGAAATTTTTAAACATAACAAAATAGCGATCACCTAGAATATTAATTATAACTAAATATATAAACATGAAAAATTATCTAATTATGGGGCTTTTAGCCATAGGATTGCTAAGCCCAACAAGCAGTAAAGCACAAACATTACCAACGGGAAAGAGCATAGCCGATAAGACCTATGCCAAAGATGAAGGCATTTCGGTACGTAGAAAACTTACCATGGAGCTCAAAGATAAAAGAGGAAAAATCAGAATACGTGAAACAACCTCTATTCGCAAATATTTTGGAGAAGAAAAACGCATGGCCATTTACTATTTGACCCCAAAAAGTGTCAAAGGCACCGCCTTTTTAACTTTTGACTATCCCGATGCTTCTTTGGATGACGACCAGTGGCTGTATATGCCGGCATTGCGGAAAACGAGACGAATCTCTGCTGCCAACAGAGGCGATTACTTTCTAGGGACCGATCTTACCTACGAGGAAATAAAACTGGAGACCAGAATTAGTCGGGACGACTATACCTATAAAACCATAGGTACGGAACGTATTGATGGACAACAGTGTTATGTCCTGGAAGGCACACCAATCAATGACAAAATCGCTAAAGAACTGGGGTATAGTAAAGTAAAACTCTGGGTAGATGCCTCTATTTGGATGCTTAGAAAAGCAGACAGTTGGGATGTTGCCGGAAATCATTTAAAAACAACGGCCATCAAAGAAATTAAAAAGGTACAAGGCATTTGGACCTACCATCTCATAGCGGTTAAAAATCATAAAACGGCCCACGAAACCCTTTTCCGCATTTCGGATATCGATTATCAAACGTCCCTAAACGATGACGCTTTTACCAAAGAAGCACTAGTTAACGGGTTATAGCTATTTGGAGCCTGTTTTGAAATTTATAAAAAAGACACTTATGTACCTAAAAATTATACTATTCAATATTTTGTTTTTCACGCTTGTTGGATTGCAGGCACAGGAAAATAAAAAGAGTTTTAAGCAGTCCCTTAGCTCCAGTCTTGTTGTGGAAACCGATGTTTCCATTGAATTTAAATCAGGAGGTCTACAAAAAACGGAATGGCTCCTAAAACCAGAATTTTCCTATAGACTGAGCAAAAATTCAAGATTCGTGTTTAAAGGACAAATGTATACAGAACTGAACGATCATTTGGAAGCAGCGGTACCCAAGCAGGAAACTGTTTCCAAATTCAGCAAACGTCTTTTTATAGGAGACAGGGCAAACTTGGAAGTACGGGAATTCTATTTCTATACCAATTTTCGTAAAAAGTTGCGCTTAACCATAGGCAAACAACAAATTGTTTGGGGGGAAACCGATGGGTTAAAACTATTGGACGTGGTAAACCCACAAAATTTTAGAGAATTTATTCTGGATGATTTTGAAGATAGTAGAATCCCTCTTTGGTCTGTAAAAGCCGAGTTCGACCTTAAAAATATAGGGGTGCAGTTCGTTTGGGTACCGGATAACACCTACCATATAACTCAAGATTTTGAGGCACCTTATTTCACCAAGAGCTTGTTTCAAAGTCCACCGGAAGGCATGACCATCAGATTTGATAAAACGATCAAACCCAAACGTTTTATTGCTGATTCCGATGTTGGTCTTAAACTAAGCACCTTTACCAAAGGATGGGATCTATCGTTAAATTATCTTTACTACTATGACGATTTACCAGTCTTTTATAGCCATCTGGAACTTTCTGAGACCAATGCGCCTTTGGTGGCCATACGTCCAAAATTTGAACGACAACATTTAATCGGTGGAACTTTTAATACCGTTTTGGGATCATCTACTTTTAGAGGGGAAATCGCCTATATATTGGATCAAAATTTCTCGTCCATAGATTCCAATGCACCCCTTGGTGTTGAAACCAGTAACAATTTTAAATCTGCTCTGGGCATCGATTATATAAAAGGAGAAAATGTTATTAGTTTCCAAGTATTCAGTGACATCATCACGGAGCATATTTCTGCCTATAACCGAGATACCTTTGAAACGAATACCTCCTTACAATTGTCCCGGGAATTCATGAACGACAATCTTAAAGCCGAAGTTCTTTGGGTCCATAACGCAAACCATGGCGATGGCTTTGTACGACCTCAGTTGAGTTATTGGATGAATACCAATACCCAACTATTTCTGGGCAGTAGTATTTTTTATGGCAACGGCAACCAACTCTTTGGACAATTTAGCGATCGAAGCAGGATTTCCCTGGGCATGCGTTGGGGCATATAAAAATGTATAGTAAACATTGGATGCTCCTTTTTAAAATGAATAAACCGTTGTGACCAGCAAAGCGACCAGACCGCTTCGCGCTAAGAGAAAAGAAACAAGACCGCTTCGCTCTAAGAGAAAAGAAACAAGACTTGTTGTTAATAAACTAATCCTAAACAAAGTAGACCTAATGCAACTCATAATAAATCACTGGGAAATTAGTCGGAAAAGGGGTGAGCATGATGTTATTTTAGGTTGAGCTCACCGGCGGGTTTTTCGAAAGTAAAATGGAGCCCATCAAATTGTATGGACTCTTTCCACGAATCGGGAAAATCACACCTTAAAACTGCAAGAGGTGATAGTTCCTCTATTAAAATCTTTACAAATAGAATTGGACTAACCCAAATTTAGGGCTAAAACCAAAGAGGGAGACCCATACTTTATAGGATCTCCCTCCATTATTATAATCCCGTTGGTCATGGAAAGCAGTTTTGTGCAATGACCTCTTCTACACTTACTGGTCTTTTCACTCCTTGGACTGCCAATAAGCTGTCTTGCACCCTCCATACTAATTGGCTATATTTCGATATATAACAACTTACAAGGCAAAAAGAAAACCATTCACCCATGAACCTAAACTAAATGAAGCCAAAGGCGCCCCTTTATCCGCTATTTCTAATTCTTTTGTGCTGTTCGTGTTCTCTTCCCTTTTGGGGACAGGAAAATAGCGTCGAAAACCCTTTTTTCTCCTTCAATACAGGTATTAAAAGTGGGGGATACGACACCTTGGAAGAACAAGCTGAACTTCTTAAAAATCTAGGGTATGATGGAGTGGAAAAAGAAGGCCTCGATGGTTTTGCAGCTATGCAACAGGCCATGAATAACCAAGGACTTGCCATTTATACCAATTATGTAAGGGTAGATTTGGATGATGCCGAACAACCTTATGACCCGGAGCTATTCACTGTTTTTAAAAAAATAGAAGGTAGGCCCACCATGATTTGGCTGCATGTGGTCAGTAAAAAATACAAACCTTCTTCCCAAGAAAATGATGATCTGGCCGTTCCCATTTTACAGAAAATTGCGGATAAGGCTGCCGAATATGGCGTAAAGGTAATGCTATACCCCCATATCAATTTTTGGATAGAATGTGCCGAAGATGCCATTAGGGTAAGTAAAAAAGTGAACCGAAGAAACTTGGGTATGACTTTTAATCTTTGTCATTTTTTGGCGCACTCACATCGAGAAAAACTAGATCCATTGGAAAAATTCCCTGAATTGGCCAAACAGTCCATCCCCTATTTATTTGCTATAAGTCTAAACGGAGCCGATATAAATCCGACCTCTGAGAACATTTGGAAATCTTTTATTCAACCCTTGGGCGATGGCAATCATAACGCCTATAGCTATCTAAAGACTTTTCTGGATTTGGGATTTAAAGGCCCTGTTGGGCTACAAACCTATGGGATTCAACAACCGAGTGATGTGCATCTGAAGAAATCAATAGCCACTTGGCAGGATTTTAAAAAGAAATATGCTTCTAGTAAATAGAACATTGATCCTAAAAAACCCATCTTTGAATACCAAGGAAGACACTATAGGTCAATGCATATGAATGGTCCCACAGCAGCGGCTATTTTGCTACAAAACAATTAGATATATGAATCATAGATTTCAAAAAATAGGTCAAAAAACAGTGTTATTGTTGTTTTTAGTTGGTATGAGTGCTGTACTAAGCGCACAAGACCTTCATTTCCCAGATAGTCCTTCATGGGCATATTCCGGCAAAATGAAGAAAATAGCACTTTTCAATGGAACCGATTTAAGCCAATGGAAAGTTGTAGGCTTTGGCGAATGGACGGTCGAGAATGGCCTTATGGTCGGCACAAAGAGTAAAGCCGATGCTGACTGGGGTCATTTGGTAAGCAAGGCCGAATTTAAAGATGCCATCATCCGACTAGAATATAGGGTAAACGAGGGGAATAGTGGCGTCTACGTGCGAAGCTCCGTGGGTGGAGACTTCGAATGCTTGGGCGTTCAGGTCGATGCCGGTTCCAACGATGGCTCTTGCATGGTCGTGGGTGAAAAAGAATGGCATTGGTTAAAAAACAGTCCAGTAGATAAAGGTCAGGCCAAATTGGGCGAATGGAACACTATGGTCATTTACCTGAAAGGAAGCAATATAAGGACGGTGGTCAACGGTAAACAAATTAGTGAATATGTTGATCTTCCCGAGGTGGATCTGCCTGCGAAGGGAAGAATAGCGTTCCAATTACACCAGGGCGATTACGCCAATAAAATATATGTTAAGGCGATAGACGTATTTATTCCAAAGTAAAAAAGATAAATTTCAGTGAAAACCTATGAATGATTTAAGAAAACAAAGTACAATGAAAAAATATTTTAAAAAAGCAATGCGTTCAACGGGAGTCATCCTTACATTATTTATGGTGGCGGTCCTGAGTGGTCAAGAAACTAAAAAGGTCGGTGTTGGTACCAAAGCACCCAAAAATGCTGAAGTGCTTTTTGATGGTTCTAGAGCCCTATTGGATAAAAAATGGACCTATTGGGAAGGTCCAAGATTGGCCGCTGAATTGCCCTTAAAATGGCCAATTGAAAAAGACCCCGTAGATAAGGGCACTGTGGTCAACAGCAATGACCTCTCTGCTGCTGGGGGAAAATATGGCGCGGCTGATATGGTGACCAAGACCAAATTCCGTGATTTTAGGCTTCATATAGAATTTTTGGTGGTCAAAGAAGGGGGCAATAGTGGCGTTTACCTACAAAACCGATATGAAATTCAAGTATTGGACGGAGACAGGACCAAACACGGCATGGGGGCCGTTATCAATGAAACTGAATCTCCCTACCATGCGTATAACGGCATTGGGAAATGGAATGCCTATGATATTACGTTTCGTGCGGCACGATTTAAAAATGGGGTTCGGTCGGAAAAGGCTAGGGTTACCCTTTATTTCAATGGCCAAAAAGCACATAACAATGTAGCCATCAATAAAGTTTGGGGTGGCATAAATTCCGGCCTGGACGGGGGAGGTGAGCTTACAGATACACCAGGGGGACTCAAATTACAGGCAGAAGGACATGACGTCCTGTATCGGAATATTTGGATCAAAACATTGGAGCTAACAAAGGCTGAAACGAATTTTTAAAGGATTTATGCTCCTTTCCTGTGAATTCTGAATGTGTGTATTAAGATGAATAAACATTGTATGTTCTGGAGGAATCATGGAAGTTGGAATAGACGATAAAACCCATTATAAACAATTGCACATCGTACTTTTTATATATTTTTCATACCGTTCGTCAAAATTACAATCATTGCACACATCGCTAAATTTGCACCAAGTAGCAGGCGATATATTACAGAACACATAATATTGATAATCGTCATAAAGTTCATATTGTACATCCAATTTATATTGGTAACCTGAATTTTTTCCTTTGGACATTATTACAACAACATAAATAGTTCCTTTATGATTATAAGCCCAAGCCTCTTTAAAATAGCTGTATTTACGAGAATTGGCCACTACATGTACATTGCCGAATTGATAGCTCTCCTGCTACATTTCCACCACCGCAGAAATAAACCAAAACAGGAAGATCTTTAAGGTTACGCGTTGCAGGCGTCCAAATGTTGAGATAAAGGCAGTCTTCGCTAACCCCGCTAGATCGTGATTTCATATCGCCAAAGACCATGGTTTGCATGGGTCTTGGGCCAAAAGCCTTAGTTTTTTTAATACCCTCCCAAGATTCGA
>JAJRRO010000092.1 GCA_024279425.1 Bacteroidota bacterium
CAGCAAAAAGGACGATTGCCGGAATAGAAATAGTAAGAATGTTAAAGAAAGATCAACTGTTGGACCCTAAAAGTTCAACGTACAGATCCTTTATCCCATTGGCATCATGAAACAAGGTCCAAATCAAACTTTTATACTTATTTTGAACAGGTGCGACAGAACCTAATTAATATTGAATTGTCGGCACCATGTCGGCACAAAATAAAAAAGTCTTTACATACATTGCTGTAAATAAATACTTTATAGGGTTTAAATGTGGTCCCACCTGGGCTCGAACCAGGGAATCCCAGATAAAAAATAATAGTTTAAAATTTTAGTAAATAAGTCTTAATTAAGTTTATTTTATATAAAAGCATCCTATAGGGATAAGCGAATTTTTTATGCTTGTTGAAATCCAAACTCATAAAAATACCAATTTATAAATTAGTGTTTATGTTACTATACTGTTACCACCAAATATAAAAAACCCTGATAATCAATCGATTATCAGGGTTTTTAAGTACTCGAGGCGGGACTTGAACCTGAAATCCTAGTATTCTTGGAATATTCACTTTCAATAACTTATTAACAGACAATAATGTCAACTACATTGTCGACCATAATTATAAACTTATATAAATATGGGAGTTACCAATATATAAAGTGGAGCCGGCAATAAATCGAATTTATAACGGCATTACTGTGTTAAGCTTAGTGCCATTTATAGTTCATATTTTAAGTCTCCAGATAAGTCCATTTTTTATCGTACTTTCGCATTCTTTCAATTTAACGTCATTCCTACCTCAACAGTATTGTTGTAATATCTATTACACGGGGTTTCATAGCAGCATAAAGAGCACACTTCTCTTATATAGGGTAGGAGTATTAATGCAGAAAATTATTTAATCAATACAGAATATGAGTGAAAACTTTCACAATGATAACGAAAACAATCGAATAACTACAGCATTACTTCTTGCGGCTGGTACAGGAAGTCGTCTTATGCCATTAACGTCTAATTCTCCTAAATGCCTTACGTTAGTACATGGGCAATCATTTCTGGAACGACTTGTTATTAATTTAATAAAACAAGGGTTCAAACGTCTGGTTGTTGTTACTGGTTATCAAGAACATTGTATAAGAGAATTTCTTGCAGCATTTTCGAGAGACTTAACATTAGAATTTATTTACAGTCCCCCTTATAAAACAACTAATAATATATATTCACTTTGGATGGCTCGTGATATAATTAAAGAGCCGTTTATGTTGGTTGAAGGAGATCTTATTTTTGATGTAGATTTACTTGACAATATGATTTATCCAGACCGAATTGCCACTGCAAAAATCCTTCCATGGATGAATGGAACAACGGTAACCCTCGCTCCTTTTTCTGAACAAATAAACCATTTTTATAAAGACACAATTTCAGACATTGAAGACACGAAATACAAGACGGTTAATATTTACAGTTTTACTCTCGCCTCATGGCATGCGATAATAGAGAGGCTTAACCATCATATTGAAGCCAATAATGTGAACAGTTATTATGAAACTGTATTTGCCGAAATGGTAGAAGAAGGAAAGCTATTATTTAAAGCTATTGATTTTGATAATAGATATTGGTATGAAGTTGATACTCTCGAAGATTTAGTGGAAGCAGAAAAATTATTCCCTGCGGAAATTGATGAACAACTTGTTTATGCCAGAATTTAAATATAAAACTCAAGAAGAGAAATACGAATACGTATCAAAACAACATGGGGGGTATTATCGTCACGAATTTACAGACCATGCATATTTATACAATTTGTATTTCCCTCCAAAAGCAGTTTTTACACACCTAAAAGATAACATTCAAGACATCGTTTTGAATTATCCGATGGCGCAAAATGCACTTGCCGAACTTATTGGAAACTTCATCAATCAACCTACGGAGCGAATTGTAGTAGGTAATGGTGCTGCCGAGATCATTAAGATACTATCGGGGCATTTAGCAAAAAAACTAATTGTTCCTGTTCCTTCTTTTAATGAATACGCCAATGCGGCACCAGTAGATAATGTGGTTGAGTTCCCTCTTGAATTTCCATCATTTCAACTTGATGTAGATAAATTCGCTGCAGAAGCAATAAAGAAGAAGGCTGATATAGCTGTTGTGGTAACACCTAATAATCCTACTTCGTTATTGGTTCCAAAAGAAGACCTTATTGGTTTGGCAAAAAAGCTAGAGGGTCATAACTGCATGCTTATCATTGATGAATCATTTTTAGATTTTACAGAAAATAAAGACAATATCAGCTTAGAACAAGAAATTCATTTGTACCCCAATGTGGCAATACTTAAAAGTATGAGTAAGGCTTATGGTATTTGTGGTCTTAGAATAGGATATTTATTAACCGCAAATTTAGAATTTGTAAACGTTGTTCGAGATGGAATCCATATTTGGAATATTAATGGGTTTGCAGAAGAGTTTTTACGCATATTACCTCAGTACAAACAAGAGTTTGAAGAAAGCTGTAAAAAAGTAATTGTTGATAGAGATGAGTTTTACAATAAACTTTGCTCAATTTCAGGAATGAAAGTGTTTAAGCCTGATGCGAATTACATTTTTTGCCGTTTACCAGAAAAAGCTTTAAGTGGACCAGAAATAGTAAAACAATTATTTATTAAATACAATATATACATAAAAGACAGCCACGGTAAAACACAACCCGATGCTGATCGCTATCTTCGAATCGCTAGTCGTACCGAAGAAGAAAACTGTAAATTAATCGAAGGATTAAAGGACGTAATGTACTTGAAAAAGGAATTGAAGTATGAATAACAAGCATAAAGCGAGCATGCTTAGTTTCGCTAAAGATTTGCCAAACATATGTTCTTTAACTGGGCTATTGTGCACTATGTTTGCTATATATTTTGCTGCCGCGGGTTATTTTATTGCATCAATAATCAGTATTCTATGGTCGGTGTTATTTGATTGGTTTGATGGAATTATCGCTCGCAAGATGAAAGGTAGAACGAAAGAGCAAAGGATTTTTGGAGGGCAACTTGACTCCATGATAGATATAGTCAGTTTTGGAGTTTTTCCAGCCGTTCTTCTTTTGAGTTATGGAGATTATAATCTCTGGTTTATGCCCGGTGCATTTATTATTGTTGCCAGCAGTGCTATTCGATTAAGCTATTTTAATATTTATGGGCTGATTGACTCTAAAACGTATATGGGTTTGGCAGTTGACAATAATGGAATAATATTAGCCTTCGCATTTTTATTTGAGAGCTTTATTAGCCATTCCATATTTTCATTTATACTGTATGGATTAGTACTAAGTCTGGCAGGATTAAACATATCTTCAATACCAACTCCCAAATTGGCAGGAAAATGGATTTATATTCTGATAGCTTATGTTCTGATTTTAACAATAATTTTTGGTTGGATTTTATGGAGTAAAGCTTAGAATCGAAAGAAGAAGGTTATGATAAAAGACAAAACTTTTAGAGATTGCATATTCGATAATTTCCCCCAGTTTCCCTTAAGGGATAGTTCTACCTCCTCTAAATGCGATAGAACGCTTGCAGCTGCTAACTCAAATGATTTGGTAATATTACGAGGGAAATTAGATGCTGATTACCATGAATGGCTGCGTTCATTTGGTCTTGGTTCAGATTTTATTATTGAGTATGGAGCTGATACAGATGAAATGACACTATCAGAACTAATTATTAATAATCCAGAGCCAATAAAAGAAGTCATTCGTGATACACGAAGGAAACCTGTTTATGTACCATGGTTTTCCAGCCAAAAAGAGAATGAAGCAGCAGATATTCTAAATGCTGGTTTTTTTGGCTCTCCAGAATCTGAAACATTCAGATACAATGACAAAGCAGCCTTTAAAACTATTTGTCAACAATTGGACATACCTGTTATTGAAGGGGTTTCTTTCGAAATGCAGCCACTCAAAAGTGAAAATTATGCACTGATGAAAACCATTGTGGATGGCTATTAAATAAATATAAAAACGTCATTATTCGTGGCACATTTGGTGAATCAGGTATGTCATTGTATAAAACCAATGGTAATGATATTGCTGAAATATATAAGGAAATATCTGATTGTAATGAAAGGGTTGTTCTTATTGAACCATTTTTAAGTGTTTCATCTTCACCAAATGATCAATGGATTATTGGTAGAAACGGAGAAATTAATCACCTAGGAATGCGAGCCCAAATATGTAAAGAGGGAATGATACATATGGGAACTATTAGTGAACTACATATTTCAGATGAAGAGTCTGCTCATATAAAAGAGAGTTCATTGAAAATTGTAAAAAAGATGCGTGCTACTGGATATATTGGAGTAGTAGGTATTGATTATATCGTTTCTGATGAAGGTGTGTTTCCTGTTGAAAATAATGCTCGTTTTAATGGATCTTCATATTCCCTAATGATTGTAGAACGAATTGAAAAGTTGTTTTATAAGATTCCTGTATGGAAATTCATTAAAGTCAAGACAGCCCCATGCTCATTTATAGAATTGAAGAAAAGACTTAAATCAAGCATTTTTGATGGTGTAAAAAAGCAATCGATATTCCCTTACAATTGTGACTTATTACAAAAAAATGGAAGTTTTAGCGTTCTTCTTTTAGCTGACAACATGACTCAAATTTCGGAATTAGAGCATGAAGTGCAAACTATGGAAGCAAGTAAGTTTGCTGTTATCTAAAGATTAGATTTTCATTTAGTCCTTCTAGAAATAACCTTTCGTCTTAATGGACTCTTCCTCAAAATTATTTTTGGGTCATGCTCAAAAAAAAACAAGCAGTTGACTTACGATAGCCACATGAAATAAAAGTACTTGTAAGAGTAAAAGTAAGTTCGAACCGAGGGTGTAAACTAAACTCTGTCTGAAATAAATTTTAAGTATTAATTTTATTCAGACAGAACCATGACAAAAGAAGAACAAAAAGAACTAGAAAAAAAGGCACTTGAACAGTTCATATCGGGCAAGAATCTACACAAGAGCCATAAGAAAGGAAAGGTCTTATGTCAAAACTGGTACAAAACATGAAGCTTATATTTCATGAAAAAAATATTGGTAATGGTCACATTGGCATTGGCGGGCTGCAATGGTGCTAAGTATGCATGTGCTTTTGATCAAGGCAGTTCTTTAGACTTTAGCAAAGGGAAATGGATATTGAACAAACCTTTTGAAGAAGGTATAAACGCACGGATGTATGGTCTTGCCATAAAACATTTTGGTGTAATATTAGGAGATTCTCTTATGGAAATGCATAATGTTCGAAGTGAAGGTTTGATTGCTTCACAATCCCCTTTTGAACCCACCAAGGAAGAATTAGAGGATATTCGAATAGGGACACAGTGCGATTATCTAATTAATATCAAGGGTACCGTGTTAAAGGAAGAAATGTCAGGTTTTGCGGGGTCTACAACCTATGGTTCTGCCGAACGCTCCAATACGGCCAAAGTGGATATAAGAATTTACGATCTTAACAATTTTGAACTGGTGTCAAGTTCTTTTGCAATAGGCAAGGATAAGCGGACACTTACCGAAGACCATGATTGGAGCTTGGTGACTGGAACCAAAACAATCCGACTGAAGGGTCTTTCTAAATTGATTCGAAAATATAAAAAGAACCAACTGAAAACATTATCCAAGAAATAGATTAAACTTGATGTGCAATTTAACAATGCCACGAAGCATATCATCAGCGCCCTATGTCGTTTTTATGGCTCGATTATCTGCCGGAACTCGATAAAAACAACACAGGATCCTGCGCAAGGTAAGTTATGGACAGATTTGGGGGCAGTTCGCTTTGTAGTAAATATGGTAGTTAGAAATGAAGTATATAGTTTAAGTTGTTATTTAAGCTTGTAGACTTTTAAATCTGATTATTGTCTGCAATGTTTGCCAACTTCTCCCTCAAAATCTTCATATCCTCTTCCACCTTCGAATCAATGATCTTGGCATAATGCTGCGTAGTCCGTAGATTTTTATGTCCCAACATTTTACCTACCGTTTCTATAGGTACACCGTTAGTTAGAGTAACTGTAGTTGCAAAGGTATGACGCGCCAAATGGGTAGTTAGGTTCTTTTTAATGTCACAACGATCCGCAATCTCTTTAAGGTAGGCGTTAGACTTTTGGTTGCTTAGTACAGGTATCACACAATTCTTATTCATCACTTTAGGGTGGTCTTTGTATTTCTCGATGATGGCCGTGGCTATATGTAATAATGGAATCGTAAAACCGGTGTCCGTTTTAGAGCGTTTGGATTTTATGTAAAACCCTCCTTCCTCATTTTCATAAATTTCTTCTGGCCTCAGGGTTTGAATATCAATATATGCCAGTCCGGTAAAACAACACAGCACGAACATGTCCCTGACCACATTTAGGCGGTCTCCTTCAATTTCTTTGCTCATAAGCCGTTGGAGTTCCTCTTTGTTTAGAAACTCGCGTTCTACGGCCTTAAATTGTACTTTGTAGTTATAAAAGGGGTCTTTAGCGATCCAATCATTAGCGACTGCCATACGAACAATCTTTTTAAAATTGTTCACATACTTTAAGGCTGTATTATGGTTACAAGCTTTCGTAATCTTTAAGAAGTACTCAAAACCCTTGATAAACTTTAAATTCACATCCTTTACGGGAATGTCCCTTTTATGATATTCGGCTTGTAAATATTCTGCAACATGGCTTCGAGTGGTGTGATATCGTTTATACGTGGCCAGGGCAAATTCAATCCCGATCAATTTTCCATTTGCTGGTTGTGCTCGTCAAAAAGCTCCAGCAACATTTTTAGTTTTTCACCTTTCCCCGAATACAAATTTTTCATGTCCGAAGAAGTGAATGGTTTATCGTCCTCAATCAGTTGCCGATGGATTTTGTTGACCTTGCTTCGAACGGTGTCTAAAAATTGATTCAATTGCGTGGCTTCTAGGTTCGTACCCCGCATTCTTCCCGTCCGAGCATTCCATTTTTCGGGGTCAACCTTATGGGAAATGCTCAATTCCCTACGTTGGCCATTTACTGTTAAACGTAAGTATATTGGTACTTTCACGTCTTTTTCGAAGTGCTTTCCTTTTAAATAAAATAGCTGGGAGAATGAATGATTCATTTTGGGTATCTTTATTAACAGAAATAAAAGTACAAAAAGGAAAAATATTAATTTCATAATTAACATATAATCAGTTAATTACAAGTAAATAGGTGAGTGTTTTACAGCTAAAAAAATGCTCACCGAATAAGTAACTTTTTATATGCTATAATTTGATATCAAACGATACTATAAAAAATGAAAAACCCTGTAAATCATATGCTTACAGGGTTTATGGTTTAAAATGATACCATTTCAGTGGAGCCGGAGGGAGTCGAACCCTCGTCCAAACAAGCAACGTCAATGCTTTCTACAGGCTTAGTTTCCGATTAATTTTCGATGTATGCCTGACCGGAAACGGCCTAACATACACTTATCTTCTTAAGGTTTTGGTGCTACTATCGAAGTGCTAGTAGCCTTATATCGACATTTATGGTGCTCCGAATTGAATCGCCGTCGACAGAGGCTATCCAGGAACATCTCGCTTCCCTACCTAGTAGGGACGAGGCTAAATCCTACTATAATTCGGATTAAGCGGCAAGAGCGTAATTATTATCGCCAATTAAAAGTGTGGAAAATGAGATTTACGAGCTGTATCCCAGCGCTCGGCTTGCTTACATCGCCATTGGTCTTGCTGTCAAAACCAGTCGGCCCCTTCAATGAGATAGCAAATCTTTGATTTGCGTAATCGAATTAATCCTACCGAGCCTTTAAGGCGAACGTCAGGATTATATCCTCTCATCTTTTTTTTCAAAGAACAATATTTATTTTGTGGGTTTTATCGGATACCCCATCCGTGCTGCATTCTAAGGCTTTTGGAACAGTGTCTTTGCTTTTATCTCGACTACGCTCGATAGACAGCAAAGGTAAACATACTAAATTTCAATTCCCAAATTCGATGCCCTCCGAAACTTTGATCGCCCCCAGCGACCTGCCGAAAGGCGACAAAGATACCCCAAAAAGTATTCCAAAAAAAGTTTTGTCATGCTCCTACCAACGGTTACATTTGATACCGTATCCAATCCTAACCTTAAAACCAATGCAAAGATGAAGTTTGGAATAATAAGAGAACGTAAAAACCCGCCAGATCGGCGCGTGGTATTATCCCCAGAAGCCTGCCAAAAAGTACAAACTGCACATAGTGGAGCGGAAATTATCGTCGAACCCTCCCCCATACGAACGTTTACAGATTCTGAGTACACCGAGGCTGGGGTCGCGGTTGCTTCTATGATGGGGGAGTGCGAAGTACTGTTGGGCGTAAAGGAAGTGCCTATAGAAGCCTTGATTCCTAATAAAAAATATTTTTTCTTTTCCCATACCATTAAAAAACAGCCCTATAACCGCAAGTTGCTCAATGCAATTTTGGACAAGAACATTGAGCTGTACGACCATGAAATCATCACCAATTCCAAAGAAATACGTTTAGTAGCCTTCGGTAGATATGCCGGTATCGTTGGTGCCTACAACGGATTTCGGACTTACGGATTAAAATTTGGCACATTTGAGCTGCCAAAGGCCATGAGCCTTAAAGATCAGCAGGCCCTGATCCACGAGCTTCGAGAAGTACAACTCCCGGCCATCAAGATTGTGTTGACCGGAAAGGGGAGGGTAGGCAATGGTGCCAAAGAGATACTGGATGGCATGGGCCTTCAAGAAGTTTCGGTAAAAGTGTATCTGGAAGAAGCCTTTGCCATACCCGTGTATTGCCAAATTGACGTGATGGATTATAACCTAAAAAAAGATGGGACCAAGGGTGATATGATGGACTTTTTTCAAAACCCGGAGACCTACAGATCCAACTTCTTTCGATTTGCCCAAGTGACCGATTTCTATATTGCCGGACATTTTTATGGGGATGGGGCACCCTAT
Organism: Bacteroidota bacterium; assembly: GCA_024279425.1. GTDB lineage: Bacteria > Bacteroidota > Bacteroidia > Flavobacteriales > Flavobacteriaceae > Maribacter_A. The sequence goes on from JAJRRO010000092.1 coordinate 8,957, forward strand.
CTCTATACGAGGGAAGATGTGAAACAGCCTGATTTCAAAATTAAAGTGGTGGCCGATGTGAGCTGTGATATCGACGGGCCAGTGGCAACCACCCTTCGTGCTTCCACTATCGCCGATCCCAATTATGGATATGATCCAATTTCCGAGAGCGAAATTGATTTTATGGATTCCAAGGCCATAGCCATCATGGCGGTGGATAACCTTCCGGCAGAATTGCCCAGGGATGCCAGTAACGGCTTTGGGGAAGCTTTTGTGGCACATGTGATTCCTTCCTTTTTTAATGGGGATAAAGATGGGGTACTCAAACGGGCCAGAATGACCCAAAATGGCAAACTGACCAAACGCTATGCCTATCTACAGGATTATGTGGATGGGAAGGAATAGGTTTGTCAAAATAAATTTGGGTAACCCTGTTAATTCTATGCAGCGATCAACTAGCTGAATTATTTTTTTATGGCATAATCTATACCCAAGTCGTTTGTCCTGATCTCGGCAAGTTTTGCTTTCAACCGCTCTTTAAATAAGGTTACGATATGTCTATACTCTGGTGATTCGGCCAGATTGGTGTATTGCTTGGGGTCCTTTTTCATGTCAAACAATTCAATTCCGGAAGCGGCATCCTCATCGTATTGAATATACGCCCAGTCTTCATCACGGAGTAAAAAAGTTTTCCCGCCTTGCGAAACCGAAAAGGCTATATCCCTGACCTTATAATTTGGGTCATCCAGGGTCTTGACCAAAGATTTCCCCTGTAGGTTTTTGGAGTACTCCAATCCGGCCAATTCTGCAATAGTGGGGTATAGGTCAATCAATTCGGTAAAGGAATGGTGTACCGCAGGCTTTTTACCCGGAACTTTGATGATAAATGGTACTTTGACCGATTCTTCATGTAAACTCACTTTCATCCAAAAACTGTGCTCCCCCAAATGAAAGCCATGATCGGAAGTGAAAATGACAATGGTATTGTCTTCCAATCCTTCTTCTTTCAAAGTTTTTAAAACCTTGCCCACTTGAGCATCCATATAGGTGACCGAGGCATAATAAGCCGCAACCGCTTTTTGTTCTTGTACGGTATTCATTTGTCCATTGACGCTGGTCACGTAATTAATACCGCGTTTCGGGATATCGTCCCAATCACCCTCCACTTTTATGGGGAGCTTTGTTTCTTGATAGGGATAAGGGCCAAAATAGTCTTTGGGGGCCACAAAAGGGACATGGGGTCTAACGAAGCCGACCGCTAAAAAGAAAGGTTCATCCTTATGCTTTCGAATCAATGCACTTGCTTTTTCCGCTGTCTTTCCATCGGAATGCACCAAATCGTCCCCATCGGCCTTAACAATAGTCATTACATTACCTCCTTTTATCGGTAGCGTGCCATCTGGATTACCTTGTACCAATTCCCCATCTCCAGGTGCCTTCCATTCCGGACCTTGACTGTTAAAGCGTTCCTGCCAGGAAGCTTCATCATCGGTCCCATTGCTCCCTGTCTCGATATCTATGGGAACCCCCATATGGAAGATTTTGCTTACCCGTGCCGTATAATATCCGTTTTCCTTGAATAATTGCGACCACATCTTTTTGTCTGGGCCAATATTCTTACGACCGCTTATATAACCATAGGTTGTCGTGGCACTGGGGTAATACCCTGACATAAATGAAGCTCTTGAAGGCCCACAAACCGGATATTGACAATAGGTCCTAGTATACCGAACGCCCTCCGAAGCCAATCGATCTATATTAGGGGTGTTACAGGCGGGATTCCCATAAGCAGATACTGCTGTGGTCGTAAGGTCATCTGCGATGATGAACAACACATTGGGCTTTTTTGCTTCTTGGGTACAGGCCGATACAATGAAAAGGAGCGCCAAAATGGAGCCTAAAGGTCTTGTATGGATCATTTCAAAATCATTTGTACTATGGTTGCTGGTCCAGAAACCTTTCAAAATCCAAAAACTTTCTGGTTGTTGTTCTCCTAAATCTTAGTCAATATCGATTTTCCATTGGATCGTTGGTTGCTGTTTGGGTGCTGTAAAAGCACCTAAAGCTTTCAACTTAAGATTAAGGGTTTCCAGAATTTCCAAAGTTTTAATTTCGAGGATTAGAGTTCTTTCGGCCGGAATCGTAAAAACTGGAGATTGGTTATAGAAAGTATAGGGCATTTGGTTTTCGAAAAGTAAATCGCTACTCGAAACATTTTTCAAAACCACTTTCAGAATGGATTTGTCCTTTAAATAACCAGCTTCACTTACCTGAACACTTGAGGCTATTAGCGGCTTTAAAAATTCGGATTTACCCACCAATAGGGAATTGTATATGGCCACCGTGCGCCCGGCAAATAGTGCCTCTTGGAGACTTTTCAAACTTTTTTCCTTGGCAAATACCAAGGTAATGGGCCGATGGTTTCCTTTTTCGGTATAGTCCCAATCGATCAATCCATGAATATCGCTGGTTCCCATAATGGTCAGATTGTGCTCTAGGGCCAAGGCTAGTGATTCTTCAGAATAATCCACACTATTGATGACTTCTATGCCGTGCAATTCCCCGTTTTTGATACGTTCTTTTTGAAAATCACTCAGATTTGGATTTCCATCGGGACTTTGGACGGACCAATAGGGGTGATTCCAAAAGACAAAGGCATTTTGTTTTTTGGCCTCTTGGAAGGGGGTGGCATCCTTTTCGGCCAAAAGCTTATTTGCATCTGAAATGAACAATGCATTACTATGACCTACGGGAGCAGAACGGGTAATTTCAGACCCATGAACGATGAGTAAATCATGATTTTCAGCTTCGGCCATGACCAATTCAAAAGATCGGTTGCGATTCGGGTGAGGAATATCTTTTATATGAGGTTGGTACTCCAAATGCTCAGTTAAAGAAATGGCATCCAGGTTCTCTCGGAGGGCCTCTGCCACCCGAATGGTTGGCCAAACATTACCATCGGAAAAAACAGTATGTTGGTGAAGATCCGTCTTTAAGGTCACATAGCCTTCAATGTTTGGATAGGTAAGTGGTTGGGCCCTGGCGTGGGAATGGGATTGGGCATTAAGAGCTAAAAGAGAACAAGATGCGAGAAGGGTTAATACGGTTTTTTTCATGGGATGTTTTTGAAAATTGGTTTTAAAATAATTTTTTTGTTCAGGTGGGTGAAACAATCAATTGGGTTTTGGCCTTAATTTGAAGTCCAATATCGGTTTATTCTCTAAAAATAGGGTCAAATAAGTATCCGATTTAATTTTTTTCCTCAATTTTAATATGGAAAGATAACTCCTCCGATGTAGTTTTTTTACCCGTACTCTTTTCCGTTGTTGAAAGCCATCCAAAGAATATTGCAAACTATATCTTTTAGGAAGGTTGTTGAATGAAATTCTAAGTTCTTGGTTTTTGGTCACTTCCCAAATTCCCTGGGTATCGGATACCAATTCAACTTTTTTTAAAAAATAATTTGGGTAAAATATGGGAGATTCCATAAAACTTTTGACCAATATGGGCTCATTTAATAATTGCCACTGTTCCTTACCCGGAAAATGATCCTTGATAAAATCGGAAGGCGTAGTGAAGAAAAAATGTTTTTGGAATTTTTTTACAAAAATATCTTTTTTCAAATCCCAATAGCCTGAACCCCATGTAGCATCCATTAATTGCCATGTCCCATTAATATGAACAGCATTCCAAGTGTGATTTTTGTATAGCTGTTCTACCGATGCTTTTTCAATTGTGGTTTTTGCTATTCCAGATAGTACTTTGGAAGGGAAGTCTAATAGGGAGCAAATTTCATTTAGAAGTAGGGAGTAATCATAGCAAACTCCACGTTTTGTTTTTAGAACCTGATCAATTCTTTTTAGTTCGCTTTTTCGTATTTGGTATTTTTTCCCGTATTCTGAATAATACACAAATTTTTCCCTGGGCTTGAATACTTCACTTAGCGATTGATAATACGAGATGTTATGGGTGACCCAAACAAAGGCCGCCCTTACTTGTTCCTCATCCGTTTTAAAATCGTTCTGTATTAGGAGCGCAAGTTCCGTGAGCGTTTCGTAATTGGGATAATTTCTAACGGTATGGTCCAATTCTGAATAATCCTGGGAAAAGGAGAATGCACTTAGCAGTAGAAAAAGAGAAAAGACTAGTTTGGACATCTGTTGTTTTTATAAAGATATGAATCCTGCTGAAAAATACATACTCAATCAACCAGAACCCTATAGAAGTATGTTATTGCATGTACGCCATAATTGAATATACGATTCCTGAGCTCCACTTGAAATATAAATACTAGATGCCTCTTTGATTAGAATTAAGAAGTTTTAAAACAATATTCAGATTTCAGAAATTAGATAACACAAATCAGCAGAAAGACTTGATATACTTTATAAAATAAGCTTATTCTACTTTTTTAGCACTGCAAACTGTTAATTGTCTACTGCTAACTGTTCACTCTTTAATCCACCCTTTTTCTTTATACAATTGAATGTAGCTATTGCTACGTTCATCTGAATCCTTGTATTTGGTTCGCAGTGTTTCAAGTTTTTGCTTCATTTCACCAACGATTTGGGAATAATCGGGGTTATCGTAAACATTGTTCATTTCTTGGGGATCCTTCTTCTGGTCATAGAGTTCCCATTTGTCAACATCATAATAAAAATGGATAAGCTTATAATCTTTGGTTGCTATACCATAGTGCCTTTTCACTGCATGCTCGGCGGGATATTCGTAATAGTGGTAGTACACTGCATCGCGATCCCATTTTTCTTTCTCCCTTTTTAATAGAGGGACCAAAGATTCTCCCTGCATATCATCGGGAGAAATGACGCCAGCTACTTCCAAAAAAGTTTGGGCAAAATCCAAATTTTGAACCATCTCATCTTCAGTGGTTCCTGGACTTATGACATTGGGCCATTTAATCAATAAAGGTGTTTTGAAAGATTCATTGTACATAAACCGTTTGTCAAACCAACCGTGTTCCCCGAGGTAAAACCCTTGGTCCGAGGTGTAAACGACCAGGGTGTTTTCTGTTAACCCTTCGGTATCCAAATAATCCAATAGCCGACCTACATTTTCATCAACCGCCGCTATAGTTCCCAAATAATCCTGCATATAGCGCTGATATTTCCAAACGGCCAAGGTTGAATCATTCATTGTGGGATATCGTTTTTCGAATTCTTCGCTAATTGGGTCATAAATCGAATCCCAAGATGCCTTTTGTGCCGTATTCAATTTGTTAACGCCCCCTGCGCCCAGTCTTTCTTTCAAGCCTAATTCCTCAAGCGTTTCTAGTGGTACTTTTAAATCGTACCTTAAAAGCATATGATCCAGAATGCCCATCTCGGCAGGTCCTGCCGTAGTTTCCCTAGTTTTGTACTCGTCGAAAAGCGTCTCAGGTAGGGGATAGGTGTTTTTGGTAAAACTTTGGTAATGTCTCTTGGCTGGCATCCATGTGCGGTGTGGTGCTTTATGAAGGTACATTAGCAAAAAAGGCTTTTGTTTATCCCTTCGGTTTTTCATCCAGTCCAATGTAAGATCTGTTGTGATATCCGTTACATAACCTGTAACTGTTGTGTCGCCTTCTGATGTTATGAACTTGGGGTTGTAGTAATCACCTTGGCCAGGAAGAATCTTAAATTCATCAAAACCCTTGGGATTATTACCAAAATGTAACTTCCCAAACATTGCGGTTTGATACCCAGCATTCTTTAAAAGTTGAGGGAAGGTAACATTGGTAGTATCAAACGGCGAGCGGTTATCTATTTTGCCATTAATGTGGGAATGCTTCCCAGTGAGAATTACAGCCCTGGAAGGAGCGCATATAGAATTGGTAACACTTGCATTGGTAAACAACATGCCTTCTTTGGCAATCCGATCAATATGAGGTGTTTGAATCAATTTGTCGCTATACGCACTAATGGCCTGGTAGGCATGGTCATCAGACATGATAAAGACAATATTGGGTCTTTGTTCGACCGTTTCTTTTTTTGTTTTTGCACAAGAGCCCATGATGAGTAGAACACTTCCTAAGGCAATAAATAAGACATTATTTTTCATTAAATCTTTGCTTGATTACGGTTTCAATCTAACCATTTTGTGAGAGGTAGAAGCTATTGTCGGGCATTTCCATCCCATTTTTTCATTTTTCGTATTGGGTCAACACCTTTTTAAAGGAATTGATAGTGGCTTGCACTTGGGGTGATTGTTTATGAATGTCTAACGGATTTTTTTCCAAGATATCCTGTTCCAAATCATAGAGATCGCCATTGCCATATAATTTCCACTTTCTGTTTTGTACATAACGTCTTGGGGTAAATTTTCCCCAATGAGGTTCATAGTGACAAAAAATCCAATCTCTGGTTTTGGTGGTTTGTCCTAGCAATTGATTATAAAAGCTAAGTCCATCAGATTGATTGGCGGAGAGTGTCTTTTGGGTAGCGGCTTCCATAAGCGTAGGAAGGAAATCGGTAAAATCTATAAGGTTGTCATTGACACTTCCCGATTTTATTTTTCCTTTCCAATGGGCAATGAATGGAACATGGGTTCCGGCGTCGGTTGGATACCCCTTGTTTCCAGTTAGCCTTGTGCCGTTCCATTCAGAAGTAACATCACGATCAGTTCCATTATCACCAATAAAAAGTATTAGGGTATTGTCTTGAATACCGAGTGATTCAATTTTATTGCGTATCCGTCCGACAAGCTTGTCCATATAGGTGACCATTTCGCCAAAATGGGTGGTGTCGTTTACTTTTGAAGTGGCGTCGAAGTCTTTAAAACCAGGATTGTCGGGAGTGGGAACAAAGGGGGCATGGGTCAATACCATGGGGTAATAGATAAATATAGGTTCCTTTTGGTGTTTGTCCATAAAGGTTTCCATACGTTCTACAAAGATATCGGAGCCAAATAGCCCTTCATATTTTTCCGTTCCTTTATTGGAACTGATCAAGGGATCCTTATAACGCTTACCTCGCTGGTCTATTTGCCAAAGGTTGTACTCGTCAAAACCAGCAGCTTCAGGGGTCGTTCCATGTAGGCCACCCGCCAATTCCTGCTGACGGGCATTTCCCAATAATTGCCATTTCCCGGCAATAAAGGTTTTGTATCCTTCCTCCTTCATATAATGTCCGAAGGTCTTCTCTTTGGCATCCAACAGTCCAAAGCCAATGTAATTTCTGAAGTTGTATTTTCCGGTCATCAATTGTACTCGGGAAGGGGTGCATAATGGAGTGGAGTAACAATGGTCGAAACGCATTCCGTCTTGCGCCAATTGGTCCAGGTTTGGTGTTTGGTAGCTTGTGCCTCCATAGGTGCCCAAGGTCTCGTAGCCCAGATCATCGGCCATAATCAGGATGATATTAGGTTTTTTTTGGAGGGTTTGGGGTGGCTCTTTGGTTTGCTTGCAAGAAATTAGAAATAGAAAAGAAAAGAAAAGTGTAATGCTACATCGAATAGTTTTCATCAAGACCCAATTTTGGATACCATCGTAAATTACGAATTATAAACGAGCCGTTTATAGCCTTTTAAAGACAACCAACGAATTGTTCTGTACCTCAACGACATGTTTAAAAATATCTTTCAGGCCTTGGTAGTCTTCCGCTTTGATATGAGAACTGTTCAGAGCCAGGTCAAAAGTAAGGGTAACTTGGTTTTGTGATGCTTTGTGGAAGAATTGGAAGATTACCATTTTCTCGCCCAATTGAACCACCTTATCCTCGGGTAGTTCATGAACTTGATAGCCCTCTGGAATAGTGATATTTATGGAATATTTAAAATTTCTGGGGTATCCGAAATCCACGAGATAGGTACGTTCTTTCAAGAGAAAGGGGTTTTTGTCGAAAAAACGCATTACAAACGGATTAAAATATACCATATCGCCATTCAGTATGTTCTCCAGCTCAAATTCGAAACGTTCAGCGACTTTCCTGTCATTGCTGAGTTCTTTTCTAATCTGATGTGATGTTAAGGTAAGGTCGCCTTCAATGTCCTCTTCCATATTTTCCAAATACTCATCTGTACTATATTGATCGAGAAGCTCTTTGGTCGAAACCGCACTATAACCCATGCTAAGAATGTCCAAAATACCTGTGGCCTTCTTTTCTTTCACGTTGAATTTTAGTTGTGCCCTTATCTGTTGTCTGTTTTTCCGTTCTGGGATTATATTAAACCAGTAACTGGCTTTTTTGAAGTCCATGACCCTCCCATAATGGTTAAGTGCTTTAAAAGGAAGCATTCCGAACGGCATATATTTGTTTGTTGTATCCAAGAGATAGTCTTTGCCATCGATGGTTGCTTTTGCAATACTATAGTTGAAGTCGCTCATGACAGGGTGTGTCTTCTTAGGAAGCCCGCGTTGGCGTGTTGACAATAGCATTAGGTTGGGCTTGATGCCGGCAGCATTTAAAAGGTTGATCAAAGACATATTTATTTCTCCAACACCTCCCTTTTCGTTTTCGAATGCTTCTTTGACTCGCGCCTTTCCAAAAACTCCAAATTCATCGTTCCAAGTAAAATAGCCATGTACGAACGAATATATGTTTTTGGCTTTTGTTAGGGGGTCACCTTCTGTTAGTAATTTTTCAGGAACATTCTTTTCAAAAAAACCTTTTTTGGTCAATTGGCGCCCAACGTTCTTATCACCTCGAAATTCCCTATCGACATCCTCCCAACTTTTTGTGTATTTATCGGTTGTACCATCAAATCGATTGTATTGAGAAAGCTCAAAATCAAGTCGGGATATATAATTGTTGGAAGATAACATAAAATCCGTTTCCTCCTTGAATGCCGGAATATCTTTGATGGCATATTTCAATACTTCGCAATCCGCAGCTTTAGCAAAACCTTGAATGTGAAAACATTCTTTTTTTATTTTGGCATCGTTGATCCAATTTAAGTCTTCCGCCCATTTCCCTATTGTAAACATAGTTTCCTGGGATTTTAGCGTTGAACTCACTATAGAGTTTGGGTATATGGGATTGAAACTCCCAGCTACTAAAATTATAAAAGTAAGGAGAGGTTAAGGTGTAAGAATATTCAAGGATACTTCCTTTTTGAATTTTAGGAAAGGTGAAGGTCTTCTCTTTCCATTTTTCTGAAAGGTCTGAAGTATAGATTTCTGAAGGTAAAACATTAAATTGGGTATCTCCATTATGGGTCACCGCCTTTATTTTGGTTAGTTTTTCTGTGGAAGTCCCACTATGGTAGAGTGGAATGGAAATGGTGCCTTCAGGAAAACCTTTTTCACTTAATATTTTTATTTTGGTATGGTATTCCTTTACCAACAAAATACGATTGGCGAAAACTTTAAAGTAGTTGTCTCCCCGCTCGTAAAGAACCAACGCACTCGCCTCAGGGTCTTTTTCGTAAGTTATCAGATTCTTTTCTGCTATTGTGATTTTTCCAAAATTGGAACCCCTATTTTGTGCAAAAGCATGGGCAACAAGTAAAAATAGGGTAAGGTTTAAGAAAATCTGTGTTCACACGGAGAAGATGGTATGGTTAGGTTATGGCTGATAAACAGGATAAAAGGTGAATTATTGTAATTGATTCACCGATTTCCGGAGTATAACCAGGTTTGTCAACAGTTTTTCCAAATAATCCAAATGTAACATATTGGCCCCGTCACTTTTGGCAATGGAAGGGTCGTAGTGGGTTTCTATAAAGAGGCCATCAACACCAGTGGCAATTCCTGCCCGGGCAATGGTTTCAATCATATCTGGTCTGCCACCGGTAACTCCAGAGGTTTGATTGGGTTGTTGCAACGAATGGGTGACATCCAGAACCACAGGGGCATAGTGTTTCATAGTAGGGATGCCCCTAAAATCAACCACCATATCTTGATAACCGAACATAGTGCCTCTATCAGTGATCATGACTTGCTCGCTTCCGGAATCCAATACTTTTTGAACAGCATGCTCCATGCTTTCAGGGCTCATGAATTGGCCCTTTTTAAGGTTTACCACTTTTCCTGTCCTAGCTGCGGCTACGACCAAATCGGTCTGGCGCACCAAAAATGCGGGAATCTGCAAAACATCCACATATTCAGCGGCCATCTGTGAATCTGATATTTCATGGATATCAGTCACCGTAGGTACCTTAAAGGTTTCGGATACTTTACGCAATATTTTCAAAGCTTTTTCATCTCCAATTCCAGTAAAGGAATCTACTCGACTTCGGTTGGCCTTTTTAAAGCTCCCCTTAAAAACATAAGGAATTTTGAGCTTGTCGGTAATCGTGATTATCCGTTCCGCTATGCGCATGGCCATTTCTTCCCCTTCAATCGCACAAGGCCCCGAGAGTAGAAAAAAGTTGTTGCTATCGGCATAGTTTATCTGGGGTATTAGATTCAGTTTCATGTACGGTAAATTGATGCATCAAAGATAATGGATTTTCATTCTAAAAATTTAAGATAGAACTATCTATAAATCAATTAAATAAGAATTCACAGCCTTTTGTGATTAACTCTAAAAAATAGAAGTATCTTTGCGCGCTGAAATAGCAGGGCCATATAAAATAAAGTTATGTCAACAACTAAGAATATTGCGATTATCGCACACGTAGATCATGGGAAAACGACCTTGGTGGATAAGATTTTGCACCACTGTGAATTGTTTCGTGAAAATGAAAAGACCGGTGACCTAATATTGGATAGCAATGATTTGGAACGTGAACGTGGAATTACCATTGTTTCCAAGAATGTTTCCGTTACTTACAAGGGCACGAAAATCAATATCATTGATACTCCTGGTCACGCCGATTTTGGTGGTGAAGTTGAACGTGTCTTGAATATGGCCGATGGTGTTTTGTTATTGGTCGATGCTTTTGAAGGCCCAATGCCACAAACACGATTCGTTTTGCAAAAAGCGATTGATTTGGGCTTAAAGCCTTGTGTAGTAATCAATAAGGTCGATAAGGAAAATTGTACACCCGAAGAGGTGCATGAGAAAGTATTTGATTTGATGTTTGAATTGGGTGCTGAAGAATGGCAATTGGATTTTCCTACTGTGTATGGATCAGCCAAAAACAATTGGATGAGCGATGATTGGAAAAATGAAACAGATTCCATTGAGCCATTATTGGATATGGTCGTAGAACATATCCCTACTTTTGAGCCCCAAGAGGGCAATACGCAAATGTTGATTACATCTTTGGATTTCTCATCTTTTACTGGAAGAATCGCCATTGGAAGATTACAACGGGGTAGTTTAAAGGAAGGACAACAAATTTCCTTGGTAAAGCGTGATAAGAGTATAGTAAAATCTAAAATAAAGGAGCTTTTTATATTTGAAGGTTTAGGGAGAAAGAAAGTTCAGGAGGTGGCGACCGGTGATATCTGCGCCATTATTGGCCTTGAAGGTTTTGAAATTGGGGACACCCTTGCAGATCTAGAAAATCCTGAAGGCCTTAAAACTATAGCAATTGATGAACCAACAATGAGCATGTTGTTCACCATAAATGACAGCCCATTCTTTGGTCAGGATGGTAAATTTGTTACCTCAAGACATATTAAGGAACGTCTGGAAAAAGAATTGGAAAAGAATTTGGCACTACGCGTCAAGGAAACCGATAGTGCCGATAAATTCATGGTTTTCGGTCGTGGTGTTCTTCACCTTTCAGTATTGATCGAAACAATGCGTAGGGAAGGTTATGAACTACAGATTGGCCAACCCCAAGTAATCATTAAAGAGATTGACGGTGTAAAATGTGAACCCATTGAGCATTTGACCATTGATTTGCCCGAGGAAGTTTCAGGGAAGGCCATTGAGATGGTATCGATCAGAAAAGGTGAAATGACCAGTATGGAAGCTAAAGGAAATCGTATGGTTTGTGAATTCTTGATTCCTTCAAGAGGTATTATTGGATTGCGAAATCAATTGTTGACAGCAACCGCTGGTGAAGCCATTATGGCGCACCGATTTTTTGAATATCAACCCTTGAAAGGTGAAATACCACAAAGGCAGAATGGTTCCTTGGTTTCTATGGAAAAGGGAAAAGCCATTCCTTATTCAATTGATAAATTGCAGGATAGAGGCAAGTTTTTTGTTGATCCAGGCGAAGATATTTATGAAGGGCAGGTTATTGGAGAGAATTCACGTGGCGATGATATGACCATAAATATCACAAAGACCAAAAAACTTTCGAATGTACGTTCATCAGGAGCAGATGATAAGGCCAAAATTGTTCCGGCCATTAAATTTTCTTTGGAAGAAGCCTTGGAATACATTCAGAAGGATGAGTATGTTGAGGTTACACCCAAACATCTTCGTCTTCGTAAGATTTATTTGACTGAGGTTGATCGCAAGCGAAATAAGATTGCTTAAAAAAGGAAAAACCAAATAAAAAGGCCCAAACGGAAGTTTGGGCCTTTTTTATATACGCTAGCTATTAATCTTTGGGAGCCTCATGTAAGGCAGCTGCGGCTGCACCTACTATGCCCGCGTAGTTTCGGAGAACAGCAGGGATTACAGGGGTGTCAATAGTTATATACTCCTTAAACTGATCGAATTTTTTAGATGTTCCTCCTCCCAGTATGATCAGGTCTGGGGATATGATCAAATCTACCAGCTCTAAAAAAGTATTGAAGCGTTTGCCCCATTTCTCAAAAGACAAGCCTTCGCGCTCTTTGGCAGAAGCTGCGGCCCATAATTCTATCTTTTTGTATTTTTTGTAAGGTATCTGGCCCAACTCCATATTGGGAATCAACTCTCCATCTAAAAAGGCACCACTTCCCAGACCGGTTCCGATGGTTATCATAAGTACAAAACCTTCTTTGCCCTTTCCAATTCCGTAGTTCATGGTAGCATATCCCGCAGCATCGGCATCATTGATTACCGTTACAGGTAAGCCTGTGTATTCGCTGAACAATTCCTTTACGTTGACATTCATCCATTTTTTGTGGAGATTTCCGGGAGATTTGCAAACACCATGTTTAATAACCGTAGGGAAACCAACACCGACCGGACCTTTATGGTCAAAATGCTTTGCCAATTGGGCAACAACTTTTGCCATTTCTTTAGGCTTTCTGGAAGGCGGAGTGGGTATACGATAGCGTTCGGTCAACATTTCGCCAGTTAATGAATTTACCAATGCGCCCTTTATTCCAGAACCTCCAATATCAACACCGAGAACTACCATTTTAACTTTTTATATTTCAAGCGCAAAGTAGCAAAAAGAATTAGGAATTTTGGTGCCGTAATAAAAATTGGTGATTAATTGTTGGACTTGACAATGCAAACGATGGAATTGGAAGAATGTATGGGGTCGATAAAACCCAAATAATCGCTTATGTATTTTCCAAATCTTTCTAAGGTACACCTCTTTAATTTGAAGGAATTCATGCAGGCCCAGACTTGCAGGCTAACTTTGAAAATGTCGTTGAGGCAAAAGTGGGAATTTAAATAATGGAATTTATGTTTTCAAGAAACCTCTTATTTTTTCAAAACCGCCTTGCTAAAAAGGTGTTCGGAAATAGGAGCATTAAATTCAATTTTAGATACAATAAAGTCGGTGCCTTTTCCATCTTTCAACATGTCCTTGTAGTTCATCTTTCGTGGATACCAACGCCCGCCTATTTGTGCTATGTCTTCCATTGTCACCCGCTTTAAAAGTTGTCCGCTTTTGGCAAAAAGATCCTCTTTTAATGGGACAAATCGCTTTTGGTCTATCCACATTTTTCGCTTAACGTACGGAACATCGGCAACCTTGGCATCCAACTCTAAAATCCATGTTAGGCGACCATTGATTGTTTCTTCACCAGCTATTTTAACATGGTACATTTCAGTAAGTTTGCGATTTTCCATCATGTCTTCATAGGAAAGGTCTGATCCCATGACGGATTGCCTAAGCATATGCCCCGATAATTGGATGACACGGTCCGTTGCAGGAGAATATATCCATAGACGATCATCCAATTTCAGCATCTTGGTACCTTTTTCCCTAGCTGGGGCCAAGTATTCGGTAAACGACTTTTCATAACCTTCTGAATAGCCCTTGGAAGAAACTGTTCTACTTTTTCTCCTCCCATGAATAATCATTTGGGATTCGGTCACTCTGGAATCGGATGACATATTTTCATCCACTTTTTTTATGATAGATGCTGCCTTGGGCTCGCTTTGAGCCGTTACAGGTCCACAGCATAGGAGTAACAACAGTAGATATTTCATTTGTTTTATTTTAAATAAATTTCTTTAAACTTCCAATTCTTTGAACAACGCGGCCGTTTGGCGTTTGTAAATTCCAATGCCGGAAAGCATATTACCAAAAACCATGGCAAATAATCCCGGGATGAAACCGATGTAGAACAGCTCTGGAGTTACTTGGGCCCTAATCACCGATGGCATAAGCATGGTTGCATTTTCCAAGTACTTTCCAATATCAATGCCAACTACCTGTAAATAATAAGTACCTCCAAGACCCATCGCAGTTCCCACGATGGAACCTATAATACCTATAAGCGTAGCCTCATAGATCAATGTCTTGTAAATATGTCCCTTAGACTCCCCGAGTGCAAGACGTATGCCGAATTCCTGATATCTACGCAATCCCCCTAAAAGTCCAGTGTTCCAGAGAACGATGGACATAACAATCACGAAAATAGTAACGAACATGGCGGAATATACATCTACATAATCCAAATACCCTGCTAAATTGTTCTGATCTTTTAAGCGTAGCATAATCGGTGCAAATTCATTGGTATTGTTTACGAACCTGGCATTGAATTCTTCAGTAAGTTCGAGGGCTTTTTCATCATCATAAATTTCGTCGGATTCAAAACCCAGTATTTCACCTGCTCCATCCTCCATGTCTAGCATGGTCTGGGCGTCGGAAATATCTATGATAATAGCACCTTTATCCAAGGCGGGTGTGCCAAACCGTACGGAACCTGTAATCGTAAAGTTTTTAAAGGCCATGCTGCCGTTCATGGTAGAGCCAAAATAGGTGACCTTGTCACCAATTTCAAGACCTAACTTATCCACAAATTCTTGTCCAATGAGGGCTTCCCCTACTTGTTTTGGCAATGTCCCATGAACTAAAGAACTGGGGATATTCATACGCTGAATTTCACCTGAATTTGTGTTGAACAGTTCAATAGCCATACCTGAGGCCGGGCCCTGTCCTTTGGTTTCCCCTTTGTCATCGGGTACATCTATTATTCCCCCAAAACGAATTCGTTTTACCCAGATCATATTGGGATGGGATGTTTTCAATTCATTTATTAGAGAATCAACGCCTAAAAAAGCAAGGTCATTGGGTATCTGACTTTTGTTTTCTGCATAGGCTCTTGTCATAATCTTTACATGACCAGTATCAAACCGGGCATTCTGGTTGATTATGTCTCCCATGGCCCCCCGAATATATCCGCTAAGTAGTACCGTGAGTGCAACACCTATCGAAATAATTATAATGGGCAGTACACTTCTGTTCTTATCCCCTAACACTCCCTTTAATAAAAACTTAATCATTGTAATTTTCCTTTTAAAGCATCGACCGGATTCATTTTTGCAATTTTTCGTGCCGGTAAAAAACTAACTATTGTTGCGGAGGTGACCACCAGGGCTACTGTCCCTAGAATAAGTCCCAGACCATATACTGGAAAAATGCGTTCGGCAATGGCAATACCCATATTTCTTGAGGCCGGAGGAATTCCAATCCCAATATCCGCTATGTACATAAAAAAGGGGATACCATATAGGCAGCCTACCAAAGTGGCCATAAAACTATACATGGAACCTTCTACGGTAAATAAACCTGCCACTTGCCAACGCGTCATCCCCATGGCTATATAGGTGCCAATTTCCCGTTGTCTACGAAAAATTGAGAGTACCTGGGTGTCAAAAATGGCCAATAGGGCAATGGCCAAAAGCATCATATACATTAAAGAACCGCTTACTTTTTTGGTTTGGATAATGTCACTTAGACTTTTTAAAAGGCTTTCTTGACTTTTAAATCCCCACCCTACTATCTTTCCAATTTTAGATTCATTATTTACTATGAATAGGGTGGCGTGATCCTGCAATCCGGTCATTTTCCAAAGCTTTTCAATTGAAATCCATATTTGCCCATTATCCACGGTCGGGACATTGGAATCGAATATTCCCACAATCGTCATTTGGGTAGCATCGAAGGTTCCATTTTTATCGCGCCAGCGGATTAAAACTTCGCCCCCTTCTTTCAAATTTGCCGAGGCGGCCATGCGATTTCCGATCAGGGCAGGAAGCGCAGCTTTACTATCGAGCAGTTTTTCTGTGGGGAGATCCAAAATGCTTTGTGCCGCTTCTATACCTTTAAGGGCAACGGTAAGCATTCTCCCATCTGGATAAATAGAAGCTTGTCGCAGTAATATAGGGGTTAATCCCTTTGTTTGTTCTGGAGGGAGCATTCCATGTCCGTCTTGGAGGGTAAAAGGATCTAACGGGTCATATTTGTCATTGATCAATTGTCCTTGACCATATTCCCAAGCGATACTATCGTTCATGGCCTGTTCATTCCATCCGTCAATCATTCCATTGTAAAATATGACGACGACAAAGGCAAATGACAATACTATGACATTGAGCCAGGTTCGTAATCCTGCGCCGATTAAATTTTTATAGGCCAATTGAAATGCCAGTTTCATAGCGCTGTTGTTTTAGGTAGTACAATTTTATCCAAAGCCACCTTACCATCCTCTAAATGGATGATTCGATCTAGATAGCCCATCACTTTTTCGTCATGGGTTGAGAATAGAAAGGTGGTATTCAATTCCTGGTTTAATTTCTTCATGGTTTGTATGATGGCATGGGCATTGGCGGCGTCCAAGTTAGCCGTAGGTTCATCGGCAAGTACAATATTGGGTCGTTTTACCATGGCGCGGGCAATGGCCACACGTTGTCCTTCACCACCAGAGAGTTTTGAAGGTTTTTTATTTGCCATATTTTCAAGCCCAACCCATTCCAAGGCTTCCATGACCATTCTCTTTCGCTCAGCGCTGCCTATGTTTTGAAGAATCAAGGCAAACTCCACATTTTCATATACGGTATACACTGGTAGCAAGTTAAAAACCTGAAAAATGAAGCCAATATGTATATTTCTTAGCTGAGCAGATTCCTTATGCGACAGATCTGAAATATTACGACCCATTACAATTGCTTTGCCTTGCGTGGGGCTGTCCAAAGAACCCATAATGTTTAGCAAAGTAGTCTTTCCTGATCCACTGGGACCGACCAGACCTGCAAATTCGCCTTCTTTGAGCTCTAGGTTAATATCGCTCAAAGCTGTAAATACACCATCCCCGACGGGAAATCGCTTCGTTACATGTTCAATGGTGATAATGTTTTTACTCATCTCATGTGATTTAATGGTTATAGACCAACATATACCGGATACCAGGTCCGGAAAAGGTATTTACAAGTTCGTTTTGTAGAAAACCTTGCTGCGCATGGGGATTGTAATAGGCCATAAAATATCCCGTAATTTTGTTGAATTGGTGCTGATAATTAATGAAAAAGGTAGTGTCATTGGTTGTCCAATTATAATATGCAAGAGTATTTAAACTTCCGAATAACCCTAAGGGATAAGATACATTAAAGGCTGTAAATTGATTTTTGTTTTTGAACTGAAATGCCTGCTCATCATAGGAAGCGACGAGGTGCTCGGCTATTAGGTTAAGTCCGTTTCCGATACCGAACGTATAGTCTGCTCCGATATTCAATAAGGTTTGATTGGCAAGCATTCCTATGTTTTCCGATTTATGGCTATAGGTAGCTTCGAGCCAAAGTCCAATTTCGATATCCCACTTGGCGTCAAATCCAATACGATTTTCGGGAATTTGATTATCAATGGAAAGATTGGAAAGGTTGCTTGAATTTGCAGTACGATGATGGTACGAAATGGCAATTTCACCCTTAGGCACGGGATATTGGATTCTCCCACCAAATTCAGGACGTTTTTTGTTTGTTTCAACAACATCGAACCCCCTTGTCTTTTCGTTCTCAATCAATCCCCAGACCCAAATATTGGCATTGTTCAAAAAATAATACCGAACCAATAGGCCATAAACGCCATTAGTTAACGATAAGGGGTCTCTAGGGTCTATTTGATTAAACCATTGTAAGGGTCTTAGCATGGTGGCCGAGCCAAAGTCGATTTTTTGAAGTCCAAGTCGTACCTCGAATTGTTTGGACGAATATCTGGCCCATATACGATAAGGGTCAATATCACCTTGGGCGTTTCCTTTATAAAAAGGACTAAGATTAGTTGACGCATGAAGGTTGCCTGAAACCTGGAAATCCAAAGCTTTTGTGGAATCCAATGGAATAGTATAGTCCAGTTCTGGGATATAGCGTCCTCCAAAGAATACATCCAACTCATTGTCAGGACTATAATTGCCAAAAGCAGCTAATTGCCCATCAAACTCTAAAGAGTGCTGTCCATTGACTGTCATTGTGAAAAATAACAACCCTATCAAGAATCCTATGAATGGCATTTTGCTCATGAACGCTTTTCAGTTAACAGTCCATAGAAAATAAAGTTGGTCAGTTCCATAATCAGGTCATGTGGATTTTTGTACATGGAAATTAGGCGCTGGTCCAACATTTTTTCGTTCAGACTTTGCAACATGTATATCACAAAATCTATTTTAAGGTTGGACCTTATTTCACCAATATTTTGTGCCTTCTTAAGATCTGACCGAAGTTTTGAGAGCATTTCTTTTCGATTGGACTCTATGCGGAATTGAAGTGATTTGTTGTCAGTTTTGTATATATCCTTTATGAACTCTTCACTAATATCTTGGGACAACTCATGCTTTAACTGCACAAATTTTGCAATTTTGTCTACAAACGGAACGGGTAGTGCCATGATAGTATCATATGCTCTTGAACCTCTTTCCATTTCACGTACCAGTACCTGTTCCGCAAGATTGTTTTTGTTTTCGAAATTCCGGTAAAAGGTCATTTTACTGACCATTGCTTCTTTACAGATCTCTTCAACCGTTACCCTTTTAAAACCATATTTCCAAAACAGGGTTTTGGCGGTATCCATGATTATAGTATAGCTCTTTGCCTTTTTTTTAGAAACGGGTTTCATTATAAAAGTTACTTTTAAGATAGTAAAGTTACGAAAAAAGTATTAATACAACTATATAGTAATATTATTACGATGAATAACTGATAAAAGGTAAGTTATACGATTGTTTTTGTAGCTTAAAATATCGTAAAGCTATTTAAATGGGTTTCACTCTTAATGAAGGGTGTTCACATGCAAGTAATTGGGTATTACTCCTATAGATGTGACTTGTATATCTAAAGATCAATACCTACTGGAAATAGACGGAGGTCTTTTTGTTTTGAAATGCCAATTTAATGTTACACTGCTTTTTGAACCACTTCAAAAACTTTACTGCCATCACATTTAAGTGTTTTTGAAGGGTATTTTAATATTAGGGCATAGTCATGGGTGGCCATTAGAATGGTTCGTCCTGCTTTATTGATTTCCTGTAATACCTTCATGACCTCAACACTGGTTTGGGGGTCGAGATTTCCAGTAGGCTCATCAGCCAAAATAAGTTCTGGGTCATTAAGAAGTGCACGGGCTATGGCAATTCGCTGTTGCTCACCACCAGAAAGTTCATGAGGGAACTTAAAACCTTTGGTCTTCATGCCTACTTTGTCCAGAACTTCCTCGATTTGGGCATTCATTTTAATCTGATCCTTCCATCCTGTGGCTTTAAGTACAAATAGAAGGTTGTTATTGATATTTCGGTCAGGCAACAATTTAAAATCCTGAAAGACAATACCTAACTTACGACGTAAAAAGGGAATGTCCTTTTCCTTTAGGGACTTTAAGTCAAACCCAACGATTTTTCCCTCGCCCTGGGTTAAGGGTAAATCTCCATATAAGGTCTTCATAAAACTGCTTTTCCCGCTGCCCGTTTTCCCAATCAAATAAACAAATTCACCCTTTTTTACGTCCAAACTAACATTGTTCAAGACCATACTTTCCTTTTGGAAAACGGCAACACCATTCAATTCTAATATAGATTCGGACATAATTTCGTTGTTGATATAAAAGTAATAAGTTATATGTGAAAACAGAGGTCGCTTTTGTAAAATATTTTTCTTTGTTATTGAACTTGTTTAAACGTTTTTGGTTGTGACGAAAAAATAGATATTTGGTGACCAGATGAAGGTTTTTTTGAACTGCATAGCGGTGCTACGGAGAAAAAAAGACAAGATGGGGTTGCAAAGGGCTTTTAGCAGCCAATTAAAGAGAGTTTAAGCGAGTTCGTAGATACAATTTGAGTCAAGGATATACTTAGGAACGATATTTGTCGTTATTCTTTTTAATTAAGGAGAATTCCTTGCTGATTGTAGTAAGGTTTCAACAAATGTCATTCCCGCAAAGGCAGGATCTTAAATAAAGCATTTCTTGAAATTCTTTATTGTACGGAATTTTTAAAATAGTTAGAACACTATGCTGAAAAGAATCACCGCTTTTATTCCCATTTTCATGGGAATTATTTGGATTGGGACTGCCCAAGAAACCAAAATCTACACCCACGAACAAAAAGACTATCAAGATGCCCTGGCACTGTACAATAATCAGCAGTACCAAGCCGCCCAAACCATTTTTGAAAAGGTCAAATTGTCAACCAAGAATTATGAGACAGAAGCCAACAGTGCCTATTATGCGGCTAATGCTGCTGTGCGGTTGAACCAATTGGGAGCTGATCGGCTGATGGAGGATTTTGTGGAAAGATACCCGACTTCGACCAAGCGTAACTCGGCATATTCAGATGTGGCGGAGTATTATTTTGAAACAGGAAAATATCCTTATGCCTTAAAATGGTACAACAAGGTTGATCAGAGCGCAATGTCCCGTGGTGAAAAGGACAAGTTTAATTTCAACTATGGCTATTCTTTGTTCTCTTCGAAAAAGGCCCAGGAGGCTGAACGTTATTTGAACAAGGTTGCCAATTCCCCAATTTATGGCTCACAAGCCAAGTATTATTTAGGCTATATAGCTTATCAACAGGATGATTATGAGGGCGCCAATGAGCGTTTTGACCAAATTACCGACCAAGAGGTTCTGGAGGAAAAACTTTCCTATTATCAAGCTGATATGAATTTTAAACTTGGAAAGTTTGAAGAAGCCATTGCCGTCGCTAAAAAACAATTACCAAAATCGGACCGAAAGGAAGTTTCGGAACTGAACAAAATAATAGGTGAGAGTTATTTTAATCTTAAGCAATATGCTAATGCGGTCGCATATCTTGAAGCTTACAAAGGGAAAAGAGGTAAATGGAGTAATACCGATTATTATTTATTGGGATACTCCTTTTATAAGCAAGGGGATTTTGCCAATGCCATTCAACAGTTCAATAAGATCATTGGAGGCACCAATAGCGTTTCGCAAAACGCCTATTACCATCTGGCGGAATGTTATTTGAATTTGAATAAAAAGCAGGAGGCCTTGAATGCTTTTCGCAATGCCTCCCAAATGGATTTCTCTGCCGAGATACAAAAAGATGCTTATTTGAATTATGCTCGATTAAGTTATGAAATCGGTAATGCCTATGAGCCGGTACCCCAGGTGATTTCCGGGTATTTACAACAATATCCGAAGGATTCCAATGCATTGGAAATGCAAGAGCTCTTGGTAGATTCCTATATTACTTCCAAAAACTTTGCCGGAGCGATGGAGCTGCTGGAAAAGAACCGTAGTTATGCCAGTAAGACTACCTATCAAAAAGTGGCTTTCTATAGAGGAGTAGAGCTCTTTATTGATGGGGACTACACAAGTGCAGCGCAGATTTTTAAGAAATCTCTGGACAGTGCTGAGGATGCTCTATTTGAGGCAAGGGCCAGTTATTGGAAGGCGGAATCCGATTATTTATTAAACCGTTTTGATGAAGCTTTGGCCGGATACAATAGTTTCAAACAGAATCCAAATGCAAAGAGAAGCAAGGAGTATGATGATTTAGAATACAATCTGGCTTATACCCATTTCAAACTAAAGGATTATGGTAAGGCGATTACCTATTTTAATGGGTATTCAAAATCGGGAACCACCGATAGGGGAAAACTAAATGATAGTTATTTGCGATTGGGAGATAGTTATTTTGTGACCAGTAAATATTGGCCGGCAATTGAAACCTACAATAAGGCATTGGCACTTTCAGGCCCCGAAAAAGATTATGCAGCATTCCAAAAAGCCATCAGTTATGGGTTTGTGGGTAAGAGTGCTTCAAAAATTGAATGGTTGGACAAGTTCGTTAAGCAGTACCCAAAATCCACTCTAAAAGATGATGCACTTTTTGAACTGGGTAATTCATATGTCTCAGGGGGGCAGGAGAACAAGGGGCTGATGACCTATGATAAACTTATACAAGGCTATAGGGGCAGCTCATTGGTCCCCCAGGCTATCATGAGACAGGGGTTAGTGCATTATAATGCAAACCGAAATGAAAAAGCCTTGGCCAAATTCAAAACAGTGGTAAGGGACTATCCCAATACCCAGGAAGCTGTCCAAGCCGTGGCCACGGCAAAGTTGGTTTATGTTGATTTAGGTCGCGTCGATGAATATGCCTCATGGGTCCGCAATCTTGATTTCGTTGAGGTGACAGACGTGGAGCTTGACAATGCAAGTTATGAGTCGGCAGATAAACAAAATTTGGAAGGAAATACGAATGCGGCAATTAGAGGCTATGAAAATTATATTAAGCGATTCCCGAATGGCTTACATGCCGTTAAGGCCAACTTTAATTTGGCGCAATTGTATTTTGGTAAAAACCAAAAAGACAATGCATTACCATATTACAAATATGTGGCGGATTTAGGGGCGAGTGAATATGCAGAGCAGGCCTTAACAAGGGTTTGTGAGATTTATATCCGCAACAAAGATTACAATACAGCGCTCTCTTATTTACAGCGACTGGAAGAACAAGCCGATATTCAGCAGAATAGAACCTTTGCACAATCTAATTTGATGAAAGGATATTACGAACAGAAGAACTATGATCAGACGATTTCCTATGCAGAGAAGGTTCTGGCTACCCCATCGATCGACAATAGGATCAAGAGCGATGCCCATATTATGATTGCGCGTTCTGCGATACAGACCAATAATGAAAACAAGGCCGAATCTGCCTATGCAGAGGTCTTGAAAATCGCTTCTGGTAAAACGGCTGCCGAAGCTTTTTATTACGATGCCTACTTTAAGCATAAAGCAGGCCAATATGAAAGTTCGAATACCTCAGTTCAGAAACTTGCCAAGGATTATTCAAGCTATAAAGAATGGGGTGGTAAAGGGCTGGTCTTAATGGCAAAGAACTTCTATGCCCTGAATGACGCTTACCAAGCTACATATATTTTAGAAAGTGTAACCACCAATTTTAGTCAATATCCCGAAATAGTTGCAGAGGCCAAGGGAGAATTGACCATTATCAAGGCGAAAGAAGCTCAGAGCAACTCATCTGTAAACCCTGACGGAAATTAATATCCCATTACAAAAAGAACACATTATGCCCAAGCAGATTATTATAGCCTTATTTTCAGTAGTCGGACTTTTTCAGGTTGTACATGCCCAAGAAAAAGAAGAAGACGATTTGGGTACAGAAACGATAACGGTAACTAAAGCGTATACCCCAACGATTTCTGATGCCTTTAAAATTAAGTCGACCCCGGATTTGAATGACCCAATCATACTACAGAAAAAAAAGATAGCCTATACTATTTTTTCTGTTCCCGTGGCTTCAACGTTTACCCCTACAAAGGGTAAGGCTTCTGCGGTAAAAAAAGCACCTCCCCCAGAACTGTTTAATTCCTATGCTTCGGTAGGGGCAGGAAGCCCAAGTAATGCTATGGCCAAATTTTATACCAGTAGGGCCATAAATAGGGATGAACGCCTGGATCTAGGACTTAATCACAATTCTTCCAGGGCCAATATCGATGGTGTTGACTTGGAAAGCAAGTACATGAATACTGAATTAGATGCGTCATATTCCAAAAGGGATAGGGATATGAATTGGGGTGCTAATGTTGGGCTGCAACACCAATTATATAATTGGTACGGTCTGCCCGAAGGAGTTTATGATTTGGCCACAGCTCTTACCATCGATGAAAGACAGAATTATTATATGGGAGAGCTTGGTGGATATGTTAAAGTCGAAGACGCTTATTTTAAGAAGGTGAATCTGAAATATCGAAGGTTTTGGGATGCCGTTAAGTCCGGTGAAAATAGAGCAGTTTTTGGAGCCGGATTTGAGTTCCCCGTTAATGATGAGACCTTTGGAATAAATCTAAAGTTGGATTATGTAAACGGTAATTTTGCAAATGCCGATGTGAACAGTTTTGCAAACGACTCTGAAATAAAATATAGTCACATCCAAGTAGGTATTAATCCGACACTTAATATGCTCAAAGATGATTTTGAACTCAATTTAGGGGTCAACCTTGTGTATGGAATGGATATGGAACAGAGTGATGGTAATTTTTATGTCTATCCGGCCGTGACCGCATCCTATCGCTTACTGGAAGAAACTGTTATTGCTTATGGGGGCATTATGGGAGAGTTAAAACAGAATTCGTATTACGATTTGGTAGAAGAAAACCCCTATGTTTCGCCAACATTGGACATTCAACCAACAGATTCGCAATATGATGCCTATGTAGGTTTAAAGGGTCAACTATTACCTAACCTGAGTTATAATATCAAAGGCTCCTATACTGCTGAGAATCGTAGGTCGTTGTTTAAGTTGAATCCTCAAAATGACTTTAGGGATGACGAAAAAGGATACTATTATGGTAACTCCTTTGAGGTTTTTTATGACGACATAAAGACTTTGGGTCTGTTTGGCGAATTGAATGTTGATGTTAACCGCAATTTTACCTTGGGCATTAATGCTGAGGTGTACGATTATGACACAGAAACTGATAACCCAGCTTGGAATTTGCCAAATATAATGGGGTCATTGTTCATGGATTACCAAATTGACGAAAACTGGTTTATGGGGGCCAATTTATTTTATATTGGGGAGCGCGAGGATTTTTCAACGGTTGTGGTTCAGAATGCATTGCCTTCAGATTCAGCGACCCTTATCAACTTGGAAAGCTATTTTGATGCCAATGCGCATTTGGGGTATCGTTTAGACAATCAATTGTCAGTATTTGTAAAAGCCGCCAACATTGCCAATAATAATTATCAAAGATGGGCCAACTATCCTGTTCAAGGCTTCCAGATTATGGCCGGTGCAACCTACAAGTTCGATTTTTAACCTTGTTGGGACAACTCTTTTTCTTGAGCATCAGATTGGGTCAATACCGAATTTGTACGCCTTGGTCTACGAATTTGTGTCTTTAGGCGAACACAATTTGTGAACTGCTATAATTTTCTATTTTTAGTAAGAGATAATAACTCTAGTTGTTTTGCGAACTTCATTAAAATATATTTTGTGGCTTTTGTGTACAAATTGTACGGTAGGAATGCTTTCCCAAAATCTAATAAAAAATCCCAGTTTTGAGGATTTCAAGAATTGTCCTGAAAAATTGGGGAATTTCAATGACGATGTACAGTTCTGGTCCACGCCAACTGCTGGGTCTACAGATTATTTTAATGGTTGTAGTACTGCAATGGGTACCCCCGAAAATTTCAAAGGGTCACAACCAGCTGATTTTGGGGTAGGCTACGCGGGATTATATTTTTATGCGCCTAGTGATTATCGTGAATATCTTCAGGCAGAACTGAAACAAACCTTGCAACGAGGCAAAAAATACAAGATTTCATTTTATGTGAGCCGCGCCGAGCGCTCAGACTTTGCCATCAAGGAATTTGGGGTTTTGTTTTCAAAGAACAAGTTGAAAATTCCAATTCGAAAAGAGCTTTCAAAGATGCATTTGTACAAGGAACGGGAAAATAAGTACAACTATATGGAAATAGGCAATTCCAATTTTTATTCCGATACCCAGGACTGGATACTGGTTCAATCCCAGTTTAAGGCTAAAGGCACGGAAAATTTCATTTCCATAGGCAATTTCAAGAGCAACGTGCGAACGCGTTCGTCCAAGACCAAAAGAAATGCCAAGCAGGGTGCCTATTACTATGTTGATATGGTCTTGCTCGAGTCTGCCGAATCTGATGATTTTGGAGAGAAACCAATAGTCATTTCCATGAATTCGGAAGTTAAGGACTTTACATTGGAAAAGCCCCATATTTTTGAAAATGTATTATTCAACTTTGATGATTCTAAGCTTGTTGATGGCACAAAAAAGGAGATGCAAAGGCTTTTCAACTATTTGAAAGTCAATAATTCGTCTCAAATCTCTATAAAAGGACATACAGATTCAATGGGCTCAGAAATCTATAACCATAGCCTTTCCCGAAAAAGGGCGGAAGCTGTAGCCAATTATTTGGAACACCTAGGTTTATCGCAAGAAAGGATTTCTTGGTCTGGCCTTGGAGGCACCAAGCCTATAGCCAGTAATTCTTCCGAGGCGGGAAGGCAGCAGAATAGACGGGTTGAGTTTGTGATAACCAAAAAATAGAAAAACTAAGAGACTGTTTTGAATTTTATGATTGGAATTTGTATAGGCCATTTTTGATGCAACATGAGATAAAATAGATGATAATAGCAGGGCTACTTGAAGAGATTTTAGCAAAATGGTGCGCAAAAAGAATCATAGAAAAACAATTGATAGAATTCAAAACAGTCTCTAAGGGTGTTCAATAATCCGAATACGCCGTAGGGTATAAGAAAAACCTATCTATATGCGATACATTATTCTGATACTTCGGCTTGGAGGATATTTCTTTCCATTTTGGGGCATTCCTAAATGCATCCCAATGTTTGTCTCTACTTTCTTGATTTTCAAATGTGGTCATATACATGAGATTGGGCATTTTGTCACCTGAAAGTACCTCAGCATAAAATACAGCGTTAAAGCCCAATTCTTCAAAGAGTTTGACTTCGCCTCCTGCATTGAACATATCTACCTTATTTTTGAAAATTTTCTCGGTTGGGGATTCATAACTTCTTAATTCATAAATTCGGTCTTCACGTGGCCCTTCAACCTTTGAAGCTGACATTTTTGGCATGTCTTCAAAAGCTACCATTACTGTGGTGTTAACTCGGTCATAGGGTGGTTGGTCGTAAGTAGTTTCAAGATACTCCTTGCCAGCTTTTTGATAGGCGGTATCATTCCATAACCTAGCTTCCGTATCATATAATTTGTCTTGTGAGGAAAACGGAATTAAAACAAAGATCTTGTTTGAGATGACATACTTGCTCGGATGCATTTTAAAAACACCAACATTATGAATGCCCATTCTTTTTAAAGCTGGTAAATACGCATTTTCAAGATAGGTGTCGACCAAGTTCTCCTGGTTTTCATTTTCCAACGTATAGGTCTTAAGTTGGTAGAATTCACTTTGCTCATTTTGTGCATGTATACTTGTGAAAACTCCAGTTAGAAGGGCTGTGCAGACTATGGTCTTAAAGAAGGTAAAAGCTTTCATTTTGGTTCTATTTAGAATTTTCCTCAAACTTAGTTATCATGATTCTTATTTCCAATATTTTCTTTAAAAACTCTTTTTTAAATTCCCCTTGGTCTAATCATGAAAGGTAATTGACGTATTTTAGCCGTTTGTTTTTGAACAATATGTCTAACCCCAACCAGTTTTCAGTTGTAAACCCCTCTAAAAGTCCGGTCTTTTATGGCTATGTGGTACTCATTATGGGCACAATTGGTATTTACTGTAGTATTCCGGGACAAACGATAGGTGTATCTGTTTTTACGGATCCTGTAAAAGATGCGCTGGGACTTTCCCGAAACCAGTTTAGCAATGCCTATATGATAGGTACTATTTTCAGTTCACTGGTCATAGGGCGTGCGGGTATTTGGTTCGATAAATACGGGGCGCGGTATGTGGCATTTTTCGCCACTCTTACCTTGGCTTTCTCTCTTTTACTATGCTCATGGTCGGTTCATATGAGTGAGTTTGTAAAGCGGTTTCTTGATCAAGACTCTTGGATGATACCCTTTGTTATCATGACTGTACTTTTCTTTTTGATTCGGTTTGCGGGCCAGGGAGTGCTTACTATGGCTTCGAGAAACATGATCATGATTTGGTTTGATAAGAATAGGGGTAAGGTGAACTCATTCAGTAGTGTAGCCATATCTTTCGGTTTTTCCTCTTCGCCGCTATGGATAAATCAATTGATCGAAGGCTATAGTTGGGAAGGTACGTGGCAAATTTTGGCCTTGGGGCTATTAGCATTTAGTTTTTTTGTCTTTCAACTTTACAAGAACAGTCCCGAAAACCACGGTTTGTTGCCTGATGGTGCCAAGAGGTTGATTGAATTTGATATCGAATCCAAGCTTTTGGGAAAACAATATACCGTAAAGGAAGCTAAGGAGACTAGGGCTTTTTGGATGTATGGGTTGTTATTGGCCTTTAACAGTTTTTTTATAACGGGGCTTACCTTTCATGTGGTCTCCATTTTTGCGAGTGAAGGCTTTTCCAAAGAAGATGCTATTTCCATTTTTTTGCCGGAGTCGGTGGTGGCTGTTACTATTTCTACGCTATTCAATTTTTTAAGTGACTATCTTCAACTAAAGTTGTACTTATATTTGATGATTTTAGGGGGTATCATGGCCTCCGTAGGTTTTATATTTTTGCCTACTGCCATTGGTATTCCATTCATAATTGGCGGTTTTGGTATTATGGGCGGTTTTTTTGCAGTGCTTAATGCCATAGTCTGGCCTCGTTTTTATGGAAGAAAAAGCCTAGGGGCCATAACAGGAAAGATCATGGGCATGCTTATTTTGGCCAGTGCCTTGGCACCATCGATTTTTAGTCTGTGCTTTTCAACATTTGACTCTTACAGGTTATTGGGTTATATGGGCTTGGCTTTCTTGTTTTTTTTGGTATTGGGTTCTATTAAGGCCAACAACCCACAATAATTCCAACTATTTCTACCATAAAATAGATGGTTTATGAGTCTTAATTAATTTATTTTTAGGACTTTACAACGGTAATAGTCACTTATTACGTTTATTGGTATTATCTTTGGCTTACATAAGTAATTAATTTAAATTTTAATAATGAACAAAGGAACAGTAAAGTTCTTCAATAATGCCAAAGGATTTGGTTTTATAACTGAAGAAGGCGTAGACAAAGATCATTTTGTACACGTATCTGGATTAGTTGACGAGATTCGTGAAGGCGATGAAGTTGAATTTGATCTACAAGAAGGTAATAAAGGATTAAACGCGGTAAACGTAAAAGTTATTTAATAGATACTTTTTAATTTTTTAAGACAGAAGTCTATCAGAATTGATAGGCTTTTTTTATGGGCTTTTGTTAAATTATTCTCTAAATTGCTATACCCCATTTCTTTTTGTTGAAATTCATAAAAATACATTCATATGAAAACATTTTTGTTCACTTTATTTACAAGTTTTTTTATTGGCAATATGGGCTTGTGCCAAGATAGGGTTACCGGGAAAACATTTGCGACCCGCTCCGAAGTATTGGCCCAGAATGGAATGGTGGCAACAAGTCATCCGCTGGCGACGCAGGTTGGACTTGATATCCTTAAAAATGGAGGTAATGCCATTGATGCTGCAATAGCAGCCAATGCTGCATTGGGATTGATGGAGCCCACGGGAAATGGTATTGGTGGAGATTTATTTGCCATTGTATGGGATGCCAAGACGAAAAAACTCTACGGACTTAACGCCAGTGGTCGTTCTCCCAGAAAGTTGACTTTGGAATATTTTGAAAAACAAGGAATGGATAAAATCCCTTCCCACGGCCCATTGCCTGTAAGTGTCCCTGGGGCTGTAGATGGCTGGTTTGAACTTCATGAAAAGTTTGGTTCAAAGCCAATGGAGGAAATCTTGGCTCCAGCCATTTCCTATGCAGAAAAAGGCTTTCCGTTGACCGAATTGATAGCCTGGTATATGCAAAGTGTAAATACCTTTCAAAAAGGCGGGTTTGCCAATATAAAGGAAACTTATATTGATCAGAACAATGGCAAATTGCCAGGAGAAGGGGAAATCTATAAAAACCCATATTTAGCCAATACCTTAAAAAAAATCGCAGAAGGCGGTCGTAATGCATTTTACAAAGGGGAAGTAGCCAGATCCATTGCAAAATTCATTCAAGAAAAAGGCGGTTTTTTATCTACCAAGGATTTGGCAAACCATACATCGGAATGGGTTGAACCTGTTTCGGTCAATTATCGCGGGTACGACGTTTGGGAATTGCCACCAAACGGACAGGGAATAGCGGCTCTTCAAATGTTGCAGATTTTGGAAGGTTACGATTTTTCGAATATCGAATTTGGTAGCGCTGAGCACTTGCATTTGTTTACAGAGGCTAAGAAACTGGCGTTTGAGGATAGGGCCAAGTATTATGCGGATATGGATTTTGCCAAAGTACCGGTATCTGAATTGCTTGCCGACGACTATGCGGCTGATAGAAGAAAGCTCATTGGAGAACAGGCCTCCTCTTATGATGCAGGTGAAATCAGTGCCGGGGAAACCATTTATATGACGGCTGCCGACAAGGATGGAAATATGATTTCCTTGATTCAGAGTAATTATCGGGGCATGGGATCTGGTATGGTACCGCCCAAATTGGGTTTTATGTTACAGGATCGAGGTGAATTGTTCAGCTTAAAGAGAGGACAGGCCAATACCTATGAACCCGGCAAGCGCCCTTTTCATACCATAATCCCTGCGTTTATTACCAAAGATGGCGAACCCTTTGTAAGTTTTGGGGTTATGGGAGGCGATTTTCAACCACAGGGTCATACACAGATAGTCATGAACCTGGTTGATTTCGGCATGAACCTTCAAGAGGCGGGCGATGCTCCTCGTTGGGACCATACCGGTACTTCAACACCAACAGGTTTCCCAAAAAAGGGAACTGGTGAAATTCGATTAGAATCGGGGATACCCTATCAAACGATTAGGGGCCTTATGGATAGAAGGCATAAAGTGAGTTTTGGCCGTGGAATATATGGTGGTTATCAGGCTATTATGTGGGATAAAAAGAATAAGGTATATCGTGGCGCCTCCGAAAGTCGCAAAGATGGTCAAGCAGCGGGGTATTAAGTTTGAGACTAAGGATGGGATATAAAACTGTTGCGATAATCAGCATTGTAATACTGGTATTAGGATGTAAAACAACACCTTCGGAGGTCGAGACCTATGCATCCGAAAACCTTAAGATTGAAAGATTATCGGATAACGCTTTCCTGCATATTTCTTATTTGGACACAAAAAAATATGGCAAAGTATCCTGCAATGGAATGATTGTAATATATCAAGGTGAAGCTATAGTTCTTGATACACCTACTAATGATGAGGCAACTGTAGAATTGCTGAATTGGATAGAGTCGAAGGCTAGAAGTAAAACTAAAGCGGTCGTAGCTACTCATTTTCATATGGATTGCCTTGGAGGCTTAAATGAATTCCACAAAAGACAGATTCCGTCTTATGCCCATAATAAGACCATTGAATTGGCAAAAGCCGACAATACTATCCTTCCCGAAAGTGGATTTGAAAATTATCTGGAACTCAAGATTGGCAATGAAATTGTGGTCAATGAGTTTTTTGGGGAAGGGCATACAAAGGATAACATTATCAGTTATTTTCCAAAGGAAAAGATAATGTTTGGAGGATGTTTGATAAAAACAGATGGTGCAGGAAAAGGTAATCTGAACGATGCCAATGTAAGTGATTGGCCAAATACCGTAAAGAAAGTGAATGAAAAGTACGTGGATGTCAAAATCGTAGTCCCAGGGCATGGCAAAGTGGGTGGTGCCAATCTATTCGATTATACGATTAACCTTTTTAAAAAGCAGTAAAATGCATAAATGGTAAATTCTAGAATTGAAGTTATACAAGGAAAAAAATTGATTGGCATTAACCTAAAGATGTCCCTTATCAATAACAGAACTCGACAATTGTGGGGGCAGTTTATGCCAAGGAAAAGTGAAATTGTCAATTCAATCACAGAGGATAGGATATCGTTACAAGAATATCCTGCAGACTATTTTACAAAATTCAATCCTAATACAGAATTTGAAAAATGGGCGGCCGTTGAAGTAAATGATTTTCAAAATACACCAGATGCAATGGAAGCCTTACTATTGGTTGGCGGACTATATGTTGTCTTTGAGTGTAAAGGATTGAGCAATAGCAACGAGATATTTGAATATATTTTTTCAAATTGGATTCCCAATTCAGAATACAAGCTTGATGATAGACCCCATTTTGAGGTTTTGGGAGAGAAATATAAAAATAATGATTCTAATTCCGAGGAAGAAATATGGATTCCGATTCAACTCAAATATACCCCAAAAGCACCCTCGATTGGTTAGGCAAGGTGGCTTCAACAAAGTTGAAGACGGAAGGGTAGTCAAAATAACCTCAATCCTATACTGAGCAAAAGACGATAAAAAAGAACCAAAAAAATAAACAACCGACAACCCTAATTTGCTAAATTTACATATCTAAATAAGTAGTAAACACTAAAAATCATTTCTAATGAAATCAATTACAAAAAAATTGCAGTATGTTTTCGTTGCAGCCTTACTTCTATGTGTA
Source organism: Bacteroidota bacterium (assembly GCA_024279425.1). Classification (GTDB taxonomy): domain Bacteria; phylum Bacteroidota; class Bacteroidia; order Flavobacteriales; family Flavobacteriaceae; genus Maribacter_A. The sequence goes on from JAJRRO010000092.1 coordinate 41,527, forward strand.
ACCGCAACAATTGCTAACACCAACATTACAGAGAATAAAATGGACATTTCAGTATCGGCCGATGAACTTTTAGGAGCTTGGGTGTATACGGTTGAGAATGTCCCTTATGAATATAGCAAAGGGGTTTTCCTGATTTCCAAAGAAAAAGGTGCTTATAATGTACAGGTACAGTTACCCCATGCTACCTTGATCGGTGAGGATATTGAGGTCAAAGGTAATACCGTAAAGTTTAACCTTATTATTGAAGGTCAAAGTGTTTCTGTAGAACTGACTTCAAATGGAGATAATATTACAGGAGAAAGTAATTCTATGGATGGCACCTACCAGATTGAAGGAAAAAGACAGGCGCAGCCAGAATAAAATGCACAAGTTTTAAAAAAATATAATCCAAGAAGGTCAATAACTGGTTTTCTTGGATTTTTTGTTTCAATAAATCACGTGGATATGGAGTTTAAAAATAGCGTCGTACTCCTTTTAGTATTTATTATTTTTGAGTAAATATCTAACGATGAAAATTAGATTCCTTCTTTCTTTTCTTTTGTTAATTGTCAACTTCACCAATGGTCAGAAAATAAACCAACAACGTTTGAATGAGTTGTCAAGTCAGTTTGCCAAGAGTTCATTTCCATTGTTAAAGGAAATATTGAGTATTCCCAATGATGCTTTTTATCCTAATGAAATAGAAAAGAATGTAAAATGGTGTGAGAGTCAATTTGCAAAACGAAATTTTTCAACCACGCGGATCAGCACCGAAAAAGCGCCACTGCTATTGGCGGAGCGAAAAAGTAAAAGGGCGAAAAAAACCGTATTGATCTATCTTCAAATTGACGGGCAGCCTGTAGATTCAACAAGATGGTTTCAGGAAAGTCCGTATATGCCTGCTTTGAAAAAACGAAATTCAAATGGAGAATGGTCAGAAATCCCATGGAATCAAATTGAAGAGTATGATGATGAATGGCGGGTTTTTGCGAGATCGGCTTCTGACGCCAAGGGGCCTGTGGCCATGTTTCTATCCGCTCTTGATGCACTATCCAAGATTAAGGTAAACCCTAATTTCAATATTAAGGTCATTATGGATTTTGAGGAAGAGCTGGGGTCTCCGCATTTACCAAAAGCAGTAACCGATAACGCAGAGCTACTCAGTGCCGATATGTTGGTGATTTTTGATGGTCCAAGGCATATTACCAACAAGCCCACATTGACCTTTGGGGCTAGGGGCATTGCGACCATAACCTTGACCACATACGGACCGGTTGTGCCGCAACATAGTGGTCATTTTGGTAATTATGCGCCAAATCCGGCATTTCGTTTGTCCAAAATACTTGCCGGAATGAAAGATGATGATGGCAAGGTCACTTTACCCGGGTTCTATGATGGAATTCAGATTGACGCAAAAACACGGGAAATACTTAATGCCGTTCCTGATGACGAAAAGGAAATCCGTTCCCGATTGCAACTGGGAAGTGTAGATAAGGTGGGTAGTAACTATCAGGAAGCCATTCAATACCCTTCATTGAACATACGAGGCATGCAATCTGGTTGGATTAATGAAAAAGTGCGTACCATTGTTCCAGGCTGGGCCAGGGCAGAAATTGATGTACGGTTGGTGTTGGAATCCAATCCAGAAAGATTGATAGGCCTGGTTAAGAGTTATATTAAGGACCAAGGCTATTTTGTTACAGATCAGGTTCCTACCAAAGAGGAGCGTATGTCCCATGAAAAGGTTGCAACTTTTACCTACGAAATATCGTATCAATCCTTTAGAACCGATTTCGATTCAGAGGTGGGTGTTTGGCTGCAAAGAGCCATGGAAAAAGCTTTTGGTGAAGATCCCATTATGATTCGTATGAGTGGTGGTTCTATTCCGATTTCACCCTTTGTGACCACATTGAATATTCCTGCCGTCACGGTACCCACGGTAAATCGCGACAATAATCAACACAGTCCTAATGAAAATTTACGTCTAGGAAATTATAGGGAAGGCATTAAAACGATGATAGCCATATTAAGTGAGAAATTATAGTTTTTGAAGCACTACAAGTGAGGGTAAACCCATAATTTTGAAAGGGTTGACGGTCGTGGCATGACAAATAATTAAAAATTAACGGAAATGAAAAATAGTCTAATACTGCTTGTTTTGGTGTTGATGGGTTGTGAAGCACCAAGGGAAAATGTTGATCTGTTGGTGATAAATGCAAATGTGTACACTGTGGATAAGGATTTTTCCAGAGTTGAGGCCTTTGCCATAAAGGACGGTAAGTTTGCGGATATTGATACTTCGAAAGAAATACAGAAAAAATATTTATCCAATCAAATAGTCGACCTGAAAGGCCGTACGATTACTCCTGGGCTTATAGATGCCCATTGCCATTTTTATGGGTTGGGACAAAACCAGCAAGTACAAGTAGTTGACCTTGTAGGGACTAGAAGTTATGATGAGATATTGCAAAAAGTGAAAAGTTTTCAGGAGGAAAACCCCAAAGGGTTTATCCTAGGCAGGGGTTGGGATCAAAACGACTGGGATGTAAAAGAATTTCCCACCAAAAAAGAACTTGATGCGTTATTTCCTGATACTCCGGTAGCCCTTCGTCGTGTTGATGGCCATGCCCTTTTAGTGAACCAAAAAGCTTTGGATATGGCCGGGATTAATGAAGATACCAAGACAACAGGTGGGGAAATCGTAAAGAAAAATGGGAAAATAACGGGGGTTCTAATAGATGGTCCAACGGGAATGATTGGGGAGATAATGCCTAGTTCCAATAGAGCTGCCCAGATACAGGCTTTAAAAGATGCTGAACAGATTTGTTTAAGCTACGGACTCACGACAGTGAATGATGCAGGCCTCGATCGTTCCACGATTGAGTTGATAGACAGTTTGCAACAGGCTGGGGAATTGTTGATTCGGGTATATGCAATGATCAGTGCTTCAAAAGAGAATATGGATTATTATTTGGCTCGAAAGCCATATAAAACGGATAGATTGAACGTCCGTTCTGTAAAAGTGTATGGTGATGGAGCATTGGGCTCAAGAGATGCTGCCTTAAAAAAACCGTATTCTGACAAGCCTGGACATTTTGGAGCTATGACTACTCCTCTAAAAGAAATCGAATCCATAGCTGAAGATATAGTCCAAACCGAATACCAAATGAATACGCATGCTATTGGTGATTCCGCAAATGTATTTGTATTAAAGACCTATCAGAAAGTCTTGAATGGTACAAAGGATAGACGTTGGAAAGTGGAACACGCCCAAATAATATCGTTAGATGATTTTGATTATTTCAAACAAGGCATAATTCCATCTATACAACCCACACATGCCACCAGTGATATGTATTGGGCAGGTGATAGGTTGGGAGAAGAAAGGGAAAAAGGAGCTTATGCTTTCAGGACATTGTTGGATAAAGCGGGTACGGTAGCCTTAGGAACAGATTTTCCAGTAGAACAGGTCAGTCCGTTTTTGACGTTTTATGCGGCTGTTGCAAGAAAGGATTTGGATAATTATCCAGAAGGTGGATATCAAATGAATGAAGCTCTTTCAAGGGAAGAAACATTGAAAGGAATGACCATATGGGCCGCGCATTCTAATTTTGAGGAAGATGAAAAAGGTAGTATTGAGGTTGGGAAGTTTGCAGACTTCACAGTTTTAAGTGCCGACCTAATGGAAGTGCCCATTGAAGAGGTTCCAAAGATAAAAGTTGAACAAACTTTTGTTGGAGGGATAAGGGTAAAGTAGATGTTAAATGCCGCTTTCCATAAACTAGTGGGGAATGAGCGAAAAAAAACCGAAGTGTTTTGCTTCGGTTTTTCTTTTCCCTGAAAAATGGGATTAAAATAGTATAGTATTACATCATAATTGGAAGTGAAACTCTAGTAGTTCCCCAGCCCATTACCAAATGTGCACCACCATCAACCTCTTTAAAAGCTATTGAAAAAGCATCCAAAGACTCAGAATCGGTACTGGCCGAAGCCTTAACACGGGCAACATCTGCCTTCTTGCTATATGAGTAGGCGCCCCATTGGTTGAGGTTATTGTTAAAAATAACGGTCCATTCACTTCCCCCAGGAATAGTAAACAAAGAATAAGTACCTGCTTTTATATCTGTTCCACCAACCTTGGCATCTTTATAGAATGTAATCTCAACGGCTTCGTTAGCACCAGTTCTCCATACTTCACCAGCAGGAGCAAGTTCAGAGACAGAACGACCTTTAAGTTGTGGCCGGCTATACGTTACTCGAACAGTTTTATCGGATATTTTATAACTGGAAGGAAAAGTAGCCACATCCATTGGGCTCTTGTCCAATCCGCCAAATTTTTGTGCAGAGGCATCTGTCGTAAACACCAAGGCAAGCATTAAAATAGAAAGCGCAAATAATTTTTTCATAATCGTGTTTGTTTTTAGTGTCCCAAATCTAAGTAGTAATCAATATAAAGGCATATAAAAAGTCGTTAAAATTATCCCAACTTACAGAATGTCTCAATTTGCACTATTTTTTTTATACCTAATTACATATATAATCATTAACGTAATAAATTGTATTAAAATGTAATTAATTATTGTTTTATATTTTATAATTGAAATTATAATCGCATATTTGCCTTCAAATTGAAATAAATAGCTAAGTATGTGTGGAATTGTATGTGCATTTGATGTTAAAGAAAGTACGGATGTTTTAAGGTCCCAATTATTGGAAATGTCCAAGAAAATAAGACATAGAGGGCCTGATTGGAGTGGAATTTATGCTGATGGGAAAGCTATTTTGGCCCATGAAAGACTGGCGATTGTAGACCCAGCTTCGGGGAAACAGCCACTGTTCAGTGAAAATGGAAAATTGATATTGGCCGCTAATGGCGAAATATATAATCATAGGGAATTACGTAAGCAATTTGATGGAAAGTATAATTTTCAAACACAATCGGATTGTGAAGTTATACTGGCGTTATATCAGGAAAAAGGCGTTGATTTTATAGATGAGATGAACGGTATTTTCGGTTTTGCTATCTATGATGCAGAAAAAGATGAATATTTTATTGCTCGTGATCATATGGGTATTATTCCTTTATACATGGGTTGGGATCAAAATGGTACGTTTTACGTTGCTTCTGAATTGAAAGCATTGGAAGGAACTTGTACCAAAATTGAATTGTTTCCCCCAGGTCATTATTTACATAGCAGCGATGGAGAGCTTAAAAAGTGGTACACCCGTGATTGGATGGAGTACGATGCGGTAAAAGAAAATGCGACTAGCATTCAGGAAATAAAAGAAGCTTTGGAAGCAGCGGTCCACAGACAGCTAATGTCAGATGTGCCCTATGGAGTATTGCTTTCTGGAGGATTGGATTCTTCGGTAACTTCGGCGATCGCCAAGAAGTATGCAGAAAAAAGGGTGGAGTCGGACGATACCAAGGAGGCCTGGTGGCCACAACTCCATTCTTTTTCAGTGGGCTTGGAAGGTTCTCCTGATTTAGCGGCCGCACAAAAGGTAGCAGATTACATAGAAACTGTACATCATGAAATAAAATTTACCATCCAAGAAGGACTGGATGCAATTAAGGATGTTGTTTATAACTTGGAAACATACGATGTAACTACCATAAGGGCCTCGACTCCGATGTATTTGATGGCTAGGGTAATCAAGTCCATGGGGATAAAAATGGTGCTTTCTGGTGAAGGTGCGGATGAGTTGTTCGGAGGCTATTTGTATTTTCACAAAGCTCCAAGTCCAATAGATTTTCATGAAGAGACTGTTCGTAAATTGGATAAATTACATATGTACGATTGTCTCCGGGCAAACAAATCGTTGGCGGCATGGGGAATTGAGGGTCGTGTTCCGTTTTTGGACAAGGAATTTATGGATGTGGCGATGCGGATTAACCCAAAAGATAAGATGATCAATGGAGAGCGTATGGAAAAATGGGTGGTACGTAAGGCTTTTGAAGATATGTTGCCTGAGAGTGTTACATGGCGCCAAAAAGAACAATTTTCAGACGGTGTTGGGTATAGTTGGATTGATACTTTAAAGGAGGTTGTCGAGGCCGAAGTTTCGGATGAGCAATTGGTAAATGCCAAGTTTCGTTTTCCATTACAGACCCCAACTACAAAAGAAGAGTTTTACTACCGCTCTATATTTGAATCTCATTTTCCATCAGATGCTGCCGCTTTATGCGTTCCTCAGGAGCCATCAGTGGCTTGTAGCACCAAAATTGCCCTGGAATGGGATGAGGCATTCAAGAATATGAATGATCCATCAGGTAGAGCCGTAGCGCAAGTGCATGAAGATGCATATGAAAAATAAACCCGGGTATTTCCGGAACGGAAAATTCTGTTTTTCAGTTTTTATTTTAATTAGTCATTTAGAAGTACCATTAATTTGGTGCTTCTTTTTTTTACTACAGAAAATTTTGGATTTGGGCATTTGGAACCCAATGAAACGAACAGGTGTATTCTCCATAATATTATCGCTGTTTTTCAATAAAAAATATGTGGTGAAAACCAAATTCAAGGCTTCATATTTTTCACAATTTTTGTTGATAACTTAGTGGTTTAAAAACGCCTACAAACCTATATTGCATAGGGTATTGGTTATATTTGTAAGATTGCTAAAATTATAATGATCAGAACAAATTAATTTATGAGCGAAGAAGCAAATAAAAAGGATTATTCGGCGGATAGTATTCAGGCCCTTGAGGGTATGGAACATGTACGTATGCGCCCCTCAATGTATATCGGTGATATAGGTGTAAGGGGTTTGCATCATTTGGTGTATGAAGTAGTGGATAACTCTATTGATGAGGCCATGGGAGGCCATTGTGATACCATTAATGTTACCATAAACGAGGATAACTCAGTTACAACAAAAGATAATGGTCGCGGAATTCCGGTAGATCTACATAAAAAAGAAGGCGTATCTGCATTAGAGGTTGTAATGACCAAGATCGGTGCAGGTGGTAAGTTCGATAAAGATTCATATAAGGTATCCGGAGGGCTTCACGGAGTTGGGGTTTCAGTAGTGAACGCTCTTTCAGATCATTTAAGAGCAACTGTTCATAGAGATGGTAAGATTTGGGAACAGGAATATGAAAGAGGTAAATCACTATATCCAGTAAAAAGTATTGGGGAAACGACAGAGAGAGGTACGGTAATAACTTTCCATCCAGATGAGTCCATTTTTACCCAAACCATCGAATATAGCTATGAGACTTTAGCGAATAGGATGAGGGAGCTTTCTTTTTTAAATAAAGGGGTTACCATTACAATTACAGACAGACGCCAAAAAGATGAAAAGGGAGAGTTTGTTGGGGAGTCCTTCTATTCTGATGAAGGGTTAAAGGAGTTTATTCGATTTTTGGACGGTAATCGTGAATCTTTGATAAAGTCCGTAATTTCAATGGAAGGTGAGAAAAATGGTATCCCTGTTGAGGTTGCCATGATATATAATACCAGTTATACGGAGAACTTACATTCTTATGTGAACAATATCAATACCCATGAAGGCGGAACACACTTATCAGGTTTCAGAAGAGGGTTAACGAGTACCTTAAAGAAGTACGCTGATGCTTCAGGTATGTTGGATAAGTTGAAGTTTGAAGTGCAAGGAGATGACTTTAGGGAAGGTTTGACCGCTATAATATCCGTTAAGGTTGCCGAACCCCAATTTGAAGGTCAGACCAAGACTAAATTGGGAAATAGGGAAGTTTCCTCGGCAGTAAGCCAAGCGGTTTCAGAAATGTTGACCAATTACCTGGAAGAGCATCCAGATGATGCCAAGATTATTGTTCAAAAAGTGATATTGGCGGCCCAAGCGAGACATGCAGCGACCAAGGCACGTGAAATGGTGCAACGAAAAACAGTAATGAGTATTGGCGGACTTCCTGGGAAATTATCCGATTGTTCTGAGCAAGACCCAGCATTATGCGAAGTATTCCTAGTTGAGGGAGATTCGGCGGGCGGTACAGCCAAACAAGGTAGGGATAGAATGTTCCAGGCAATTCTACCACTTAGAGGTAAGATCCTTAATGTGGAGAAAGCCATGCAGCATAGGGTTTTCGAGAATGAGGAAATCAAGAATATCTATACGGCACTAGGGGTTACCATAGGCACCGAAGAGGATAGTAAGGCCTTGAACTTAGAGAAATTGCGCTACCATAAGGTGGTTATTATGTGTGATGCTGATGTTGATGGTAGTCATATTGAAACCCTGATCTTAACATTCTTCTTCCGATATATGCGCGAATTGATTGAGAACGGTCATGTTTATATTGCAACTCCGCCGCTTTATCTTGTTAAGAAAGGAAGTAAAAAGCGTTACGCTTGGTCTGATAAAGAACGTGATGAGATTGCAGAGAGCTTTAATGGGAGTGTTGGTATTCAACGCTACAAAGGTTTGGGTGAAATGAATGCGGAACAATTATGGGACACGACCATGAATCCTGAGTTTAGGACTTTAAGGCAAATTACCATTGATAATGCTACGGAAACTGACAGGGTCTTCTCTATGTTAATGGGAGATGAAGTGCCACCTCGAAGAGAATTCATTGAGAAAAATGCCGTTTATGCGAACATTGATGCATAAGAAATAGCACTTTCACAACAAAAACTCTGATAGAAACGTCAGAGTTTTTAGTTTTAGGGAAAATTCGCACAGATGAAAAAACTATTTCCCTTAATGCTTGTGGCATGTGGCTATCAAGCTATGGCGCAGTCCAATATCAATGAAATATTGGCAGCTGGCCTCAATGACGCTGAAAAATTCACGACAGATTATCTATCACCTGCTTCAGAAGGTATAATGTATAGTATCTCGAGCGGTTGGTATAATACTGCAGATGCTAAACCTCTGGCAGGGTTTGAAATTTCGGTAATCGGTAATATGTCAAATTTTAAGAACAAGGCCGATAAGAAATCTTTTATCCTTGACACCTCGGATTATGAGAACCTACAATTGACTGGAGGAGGTACTACCCAAACGGTATCTACCGCATTAGGTGATATTGAAGGTGTGGGTGTTTTTATAGAAGGCGCAGGTGGTGCTTTGCGGACCGACTTTGAATTACCTACAGGTTTGGCTTCCGAAAATATAAATTTTGTCCCATCAGGCTTTATTCAGGCAAGTGTGGGTATTATTAAAGGTACCGAGCTTAAAGCTAGATTTTTACCTAAAATCGATACAGAGGATTTTGGAATGAGCATGTATGGTTTTGGAATCCAACATGAGTTTACCAAACATTTACCAGCGGATAAGATTTTGCCAATAGCAATTTCTGCGGTTATTGGTTATACCCATTTAGATGCCTCCTACGATTTCACCAATTCCAATATTATTGCAGGAGAAAATCAAAAGTTGGAAATGGTCTTGAATACTTGGGTATTTCAAGCCGTGGTATCTACTAAACTTCCAATTATAAATTTTTATGGTGGAGTTGGATACCTTACAGGTAAATCATCTACTGATGTATTGGGAACCTACATAGTACAGTCCGGCCCTTTTCAACAGCAATATGTAGATCCTTTTTCAATTGATAAGGATGCAAGTGGAGTTACCGCAAATATAGGTGCCAAATTAAAGCTTGGGTTCTTTAGATTACATGCGGATTATACGCTCGCTGAATTCAATACATTGTCAGTAGGGATCAATTTTGGATTTAGGTAAAAAAAATATTGAAGACAAATAACAAAAGCCTAGCGCTAATGCCAGGGCTTTTGTGTTCCTATTTATAATTATTTGTTATTCTCGCAGGGCCAAAATAGTACCCTTGGCATCTTGTAGTACAGTACCTTCAGCAGATTCTTCCATGCTTACCAAATCATCGGCTTTGTCCATACCTGGATATGAAATGGTATAAATGCCGTCTTTCTGTGTCCATTTAAAATCAGTTTTAACAACAATATTTCCATTTTCCAAAACATGGTATCTCCCGAGATAGGCATCATTGAAAATCCATTCAAAGCGAATGGAACTCTTGCCGGATTCACTGTTTGTCAAGGAAGATGTATTGGCCCATATGCCAATTACCGCATCATTATTTTCAGGTATTTTAGAACAGTTACTGGCCAGTATTATGCCAACAATTGCAATGAACGAAAAGATTTTTTTCATCAGGTAGATAATTGTGGATTCGGGTTAGTGGCTATTGAACGAGAATTTTACGCTGGGTATTGTTAAAATTCGATGTACGGTTCAATATTTTGGAAATCTTCGTTGAAACGCTTGTTTTTTTAACAATCTATGTATTCTATTAAGGTTTCGAAGGGTCTTCGAAAAAAATATTAAACTGATTTTTGTCATCTTTTTTCAATTAGGAATCAGTACTTTTGCATGATCAAAAATTACAATTTTAAACCATATACATATGAAAGTTACCGTAGTAGGGGCAGGAGCTGTTGGCGCTAGTTGCGCTGAGTATATTGCCATTAAGGATTTTGCGTCTGAAGTAGTGATATTGGACATTAAGGAAGGGTATGCTGAAGGCAAGGCCATGGACTTGATGCAGACAGCTTCTTTAAACGGATTTGATACCAAAATTATAGGTACCACGAATGATTATTCCAAAACTGCCGGTAGCGATATTGCCATAATTACTTCAGGTATTCCTAGAAAGCCGGGCATGACTCGTGAGGAGCTTATAGGGATTAATGCAGGAATCGTTAAAACGGTTTCCTCAAACTTAATTGAACATTCACCTAATGTGACCTTGATCGTGGTAAGCAACCCTATGGATACCATGACCTATTTAGTGCACAAAACGACCGGATTGCCAAAGCATAAAATAATTGGAATGGGCGGGGCACTTGATAGCGCTCGTTTTAAATATAGATTGGCCGAGGCTTTGGATGCTCCTATCTCTGACATTGATGGTATGGTGATTGGCGGCCATAGCGATACAGGTATGGTGCCTTTGTCGTCACAAGCCACTAGAAACAGTATCGGCGTTTCAGAATTTATTGCAGAAGATCGTTTGCAACAAGTAGTTGAGGATACCAAAGTGGGTGGTGCGACCTTGACAAAATTATTAGGTACCAGTGCGTGGTATGCGCCAGGTGCGGCAGTGTCTTCAATGGTTCAGGCCATTGCCTGTGACCAGAAAAAAATGTTCCCTTGTTCAACCTTGCTTGAGGGAGAATATGACTTAAATGATATTTGTATCGGAGTACCTGTGATCTTAGGGAAAGATGGGATTGAGAAGATTGTCGACATTCCTTTATCAGAGGCCGAGAAAGCAAAAATGCAAGAGAGCGCGGTAAGCGTTTCCAAGACCAATGGTCTTTTGGAAGTATAGGGCAATAGTTTCGAATAAATTAGTAAAAGGCATCCCAATATATAAATAGTGGGGTGCTTTTTGTTTTTTACATTAACTCAGAAATATATTGTCAATTCTTAGTGTAAATCATATATTTGCTGGCTGTTGAGAAAAGCACACATAAAATATACATAACCAATGCAAAATAAAGGACTTATAAAGCTTTTTGCCTTCTTGTTCGGGCTAGTTAGTATCTATCAATTATCGTACACTTTTATTACGGGGAAAATTGAAAAGGATGCTGAGGTTTATGCTTCAAGCAGTATTTCAGAGGATGAGGATAATTATGTTTCCAAGCGGGAGGCTTTGGAAGTTAGGTATTTGGATTCAATCGGAAGCAATCCCATTTTAGGATACACCAGTTACGATGAGGCCAAGAAGAAAGAATTGAATAAAGGTCTTGACCTTAAGGGAGGAATCAACGTCACCTTGCAAATATCGGTAAAGGATATATTAAAAGGTCTGGCTAATAAATCAAAAAATCCAATTTTCAATAAAGCTTTGGCAGATGCCGATATAGCTTCCAAAAATAGCGATGATACATATGTAGATTTGTTCTTTGATGCTTTTGATGACATAAAAGGCGATGGAAAATTGGCTTCCCCTGAGATTTTTGCCAATAAGGGGCTTAGCGATGAAATTAATTTTCAAATGACCGATGATGAGGTCAAGCCAATCATCCGTAGAAAAATAGATGAGTCCATCGTATCCGCTTTTGAAGTATTGCGCGAGCGTATTGATGGTTTTGGTGTTACCCAACCCAACATCCAGCGCGAAGGCAACTCAGGACGTATTTTGGTCGAATTGCCTGGAGCTAGAGATATAGCTAGGGCCCAGGAATTATTATCGAGCACCGCACAATTAGAATTCTGGGAAACCTATGAGCAAAATAATCCGAGTTTTGACCAGTTTGTTGTGGCCGCCAATGAAAGGCTTAAATCCATTGTAAAAACCGATGTCGTTGAAGAACCTGTCAAGGAGGAATCTGAGTTGGATTCTTTATTGTCCGATATTGCTGACCCTTTGGATTTGGCGAGTCAGGTAAACCCATTATATGATCTATTGCTTCCGGCTATTCCTGGAAACAATGCCATGTTCAGGGCTGCTATAAGGGATACTGCCAAAATAGGAGAGTATCTGAGAATGCCTGAGATTGTTCGTTTATTGCCCACAGATATTCAGTTTACAAAATTCGTTTGGGAGCGTCCTTCTACAGACAATGTTGAGATACTGAGCTTGTATGCTTTAAAATCAAATCGTTCAGCAACGCCAAGAATTAGTGGTGATGTGGTAAGTGATGCGAGAGACACTTATGATCAATTCAGCAAGCCGGCCATTAGCATGAGTATGAACTCTAGAGGGGCAAAAGAGTGGCAAAAATTAACCAGTGACGCAAATATAAACGGAACAGGTATTGCTGTTGTTTTGGATAATAAGGTATATACTGCTCCAGGATGCTCTGTGGTTGGTGGTATTTCAGGAGGTGGAACCGAAATTACCGGTACGTTTACTATTGATGAAACAAAAGATATTGCCAATGTATTGCGTGCGGGTAAATTACCTGCCACGGCTGAGATAATTCAATCAAATGTAGTGGGACCTTCTTTGGGTCAAGAAGCTATTGATAGTGGATTTATGTCTTTTCTGATTGCAATGGCAATTGTTTTGATATGGATGGTTTTCTATTATGGAAAGGCGGGAATATTTGCAGATATAGCTTTACTATTGAATATCTTACTGATTTTTGGAGTTCTCACCAGTTTAAGTGCTGTGCTTACGCTACCTGGCATTGCAGGTATTGTATTGACCATAGGCATGTCTGTTGATGCGAACGTACTTATTTTTGAACGTATCAAAGAGGAATTGGCCAAAGGAAAAGGAAAGTCCCAGGCGGTGGCCGATGGTTTTGGGAATGCATTATCTTCAATTTTAGATGCAAACATTACCACTGGTTTAACAGCATTGATATTGTTCTTATTTGGATCAGGCCCCATTAAAGGTTTTGCAACTACCTTATTGATTGGTATTCTTACTTCATTGTTCACAGCGATATTCATTACAAGATTATTGGTGGATTGGTATGTAAGCGGAAAAGGAAGGTCTTTGGATTTCTCTACGGCACTTACTAAAAACCTGTTTACAAATATCAATATCAATTTCTTGAGCAAGCGGAAAATCGCTTATGTCATTTCATTTATTTTGGTTGGCATTGGATTGTTCTCCTTGTTCTTTGGCCCAGGATTACAGCAGGGCGTCGATTTTGTCGGCGGGCGTTCCTACCAAGTGCGCTTTGAAAAGGAAGTCAACCCTTCAGAAATCAAATCAGAACTGAATGCTGTTTTTGGTAGTGGAACCAATGTAAAAACCTATGGCGACCCCAATCAAATAAAAATCACGACAGCTTATAAAGTAGACGTAGAGGGTGTTGAGGTAGACAATGAGATTCAAGACAAACTATTTACTTCACTACAAAAGTACTTGCCAGATGGTACTACCCAAGATGATTTTATGGTAGGTAGTGATGAAAAAACCATTGGTATCATGCAATCGGTTAAAGTGGGACCGACGATTGCTGATGATATTAAGAACAATGCCTTCTTGGCCATAATCGGCTCTTTATTCGTGGTTTTCTTATACATATTATTGCGATTTAGAAAATGGCAATTCTCATTGGGTGCGGTTACTGCTGTTTTCCATGATGTCTTGATTGTATTGGGAATCTTCTCAATAGCCGGTGAAATTATGCCATTTAATATGGAAATTGACCAAGCTTTTATTGCAGCAATATTAACGGTAATCGGTTATTCATTGAACGATACCGTTGTGGTATTTGACAGAATTCGTGAAATTGTCGGTGAGCGTGGCTGGAAAGGTGGTGATAACATCAACTCTGCCGTAAATAGTACATTAGGTCGTACTTTGAACACCTCTTTGACTACCCTAGTAGTATTGCTTACCATATTCATTTTTGGCGGTGAATCGCTTCGAGGATTTATGTTTGCGATGATTGTAGGGGTTGTCGTGGGTACTTATTCTTCTGTATTTATTGCAACGCCTATAATGTTTGATACATTGAGAAAGAAAATATCGGCAGGAAAGGAATAAGATTTCCCTGAGTATAAAAAATAAGCCATTTTGATTTCGTTCAGGATGGCTTTTTTATTGAACAGTTCCGATGGAACCTTCGTCTTCCATTTCTAGCCTAAAGACGAAATCGGGGTTTAATTCTCGCTCTGTCCTATGGGATACAAAAACAATGGTCGAATTGCTTTCCTTCGCAATTTTGTTCACCAAAGAAACCAACAAAGCGGCTGAATCATCGTCAAGACCAGCTGTTGGTTCGTCCAATATCAATAATAAGGGATGTTTGATCATGGCCCTGGTGGTCATTACCAGCCTTTTTTGACCCATTGTCAGGTCATGAAAATGCTTGTCTTTGAGCTTCCACATATCAATTAGCACTAACCATTCCTTTGCCAGCCGTAGTTGAGCTTCCGTAGGCTGAACGTATAAACCCACTGAATCCAGTATACCGGAGATCATCATGTGTTCAACAGAATGATACCCGGTAAATTTGTCGGTCATGGAAGGTGTGAAATAGCCGATATTTTTTTTTATGTCCCAGACACTCTCACCGCTTCCCTTCATATGACCAAAAAGAAATAGATCTTGGCCGTAGCCTTTGGGATTCTCTCCGGTAATCATTGAAAGTATAGTAGTCTTTCCACTCCCATTGTTTCCGCTAAGCTCCCAAAACTCCCCTTTTCCTATTCTCCAATTGATATCTTTTAAAATGGGCCTGCCATTGTAACTTACATTCACTTTTTTAAGTTCAATCAGTGTGTCACCTTCAAACTCGATATGCTGTAGAGGAGGAGGAATGAATCCTTTAAAATTAACAGGGGATTCTTCAGGTACTATTGTTTTTAATTCTGAATGTGAAACTAATTCCCGATGGAGGAGATCGGAATAATTAGTTATAAATGGTAGGAGGTCATCTTTTCTGCTTATGATTTGAATTAACACAATGTCCTTGGCAATATTGGTAAGGAGTTGCTTTAGTTGAACTTGAGAGTCTTTGTCTAGATTATCAAAGGGATTGTCTAGTATAAGATACTCGGGGTCGGTTGTTAATAAATGCTTCAGTAAGGCTTTTTTTTGTTCACCGCTCGACATTGATTGAAGGCTTTGAGTGGTTTCCTTGGTCACTTCGGTCTGACCATGCCGGCTTTCTTCGTCGATTAGTTTTATCAAAGTCAGTTTTGAGAATAAAGCACCCTGTAACCCATTCAGTACCTCAAAACCACCGGTAACGCTACCACTTAGCAGATTGTCGATAAAGAAACTTTTATCTGATGTATTTTTAATAAATACGGCTCTATGTTTTTTTTTGGGTACGATATGTATAGTAGATTTAGAATTCGTTGCGTTATCTCTTTGCATTGCAGAACAGCTATTGAAACTGAAAAATATCGATTATTTAGAATATACCCTAAAGATATGAACGGGATTGTTTTTGTAGCGGGTCGTTTTGTCCAATAGCATGCCATTGTGGATGGCTACTTTTTGCGATGCCTTATTTTCTATGTGGATTATGGATATTAATGAATTAGCCAATGTATGGTCAAAAGCGAACGATTTACATCTTTCAGCGGCTTCTGTTGCGTACCCTGTATTTCGATAAGCAGGTAGAATAGAATATCCAATTTCCAATTCTGGGATGGCGTCCACGGTTTGTTTCAGTAATCCACATTGACCTATAAAATTACCAGTGGTCTTATCTATCAATGCATTCATGCCTCCCAAACGATTTTCGTATCTGTAAAATACTTTGGAAAACCATTGTTCACAGGCCTCCTTAGGGTCAAGAAGTTCTCCAGACCAATGCCCAATACTTTGTGAATCTTCATGAAATGGAAGCCAAAGGTTAAAGTCCGAAGGTTGTATTTTTCGATATAAAAGCCTTTCGGATTCCTCACCAGTCAGGAGGTAATCCATCTTAGGGTATTTTCGTGAATTCGACCCGACCACCGATTCCCAACTGCCACTTTTCGGAAAGACCCGCATTGATCTCGAGGACATATTGAATGGGGACTTTCGATGGTAATGAACTCTCATTAAAGGGTTTTGCGTTTTTCTGAAAACTGGCGATTTTCAAATTTTCATCAATGAAAATGATATCCAATGGAAATTCGGTGTTCTTCATATGAAAATTATGGCGACGAATATTTGGGAAAATGAACAACATCCCTTGTTTTTCTTCCATGCTCTTACGGTACATTAATCCAGTTTCGTATTCATAGTCAGACTCGGCAATTTCAATATCCAAGCTGACCAGTATGGAATCCGTTTCCGTTTTGAAAATGGTTAAGGTACCTTCTTTGGTAAAAGTCACCGGCTCGGTTTTAATTACTTTTTTAGTATCCTCTTTACATGATTGAAACCATATGAAAGAACCTATAAGAAGTAATAAAAAGTACTTATCCGATTTTATCATTGATGATGGGTGAATTATCTAAAAGCAATAATCTTAACTTCCAACTGCTGTTAACTGGCCTTTGGCCTGAACATAAAGTAAAGTCCAATCAATATGAACGGAATGCTCAACCATTGCCCTGTGGATAAAAGACCAAGGGATTCTTCAAATCCACCTTGACTTTTCTTAACGTATTCTACAAAGAAACGCACCGTCCACAACAGTACCAAAAACAATCCGAACAGGTAACCCAATTTATTTTTCTTATCGGTTTTCCAGTATAGATAATACAACAATAAAAAGACAAAAATATAGCATACCCCTTCGTAGAGTTGGGCAGGATGCCTGTATGGGATTTGTGTGAGATACTCAGAAAACTCCGCATTATTCTCAATGGCATCATAAGCGGCATTCAAAGTCTTTTCCTTGGTAACCCCTAAAGCCTTAGAAGGATGCATGTCGTCTGAGTCCCGAATGAATTTTGTGGCAAAAATAAAAGATTCATCGGTAACTTTCCCATTGATCTCCGAGTTGAAAAAGTTACCTAAACGAACGCAAAAAGCACCAATGGCCACAGGGATCACAACGCGATCCAAAACCCATAGCAATTTGAATTCGGGAAACTTCCGGGTGTATAGATACATACCCGCAATAACACCAATTGCAGCACCATGACTTGCCAACCCTGTAAATCCAGTAAATTCATAACCATTGATAAGTCCGAAAAGTGCACTGTCTCCACTTTCGCGAATGGGTAGCAAGATTTCTGCAATATGGTTTTTGTAATACGGCCAATCATAGAAAAAAACATGACCTAATCGCGCTCCGAGCATAGTAGCTAAAACAGTATGTATGAACAGGGAATCTAATTGTTCAACAGATTTTTTCTCATTGACGAAAATCCGTTTCATAATATACCATCCGAGTGCAAAAGAAACAATCCAAAGTAAGTTGTAATATTTGATTTGAAGAAATCCAATATTGAATAACGTTTCATTCGGATTCCAGGTAAAGCCTAAAAAGTACATAGATAAAATTTGAAGGGCTAAGATAAGAAAATTGGAGATAAGCCGATGCCCTTTTAGAAAATAGGGTACAGAAAAAGACAGAGCGTGGAGAAATCACCATTATGGAACCGGGTCATAACCTTTACCGCCCCAAGGATGACAACTAAAAATACGCTTTATGGCAAGCCATCCACCCTTAAAAAGGCCATGTTTTTGTAAGGCCTCTAGAGTGTATTGTGAGCAAGTAGGGGAGTACCTGCATGTGGCGGGTGTATAGGGCGAAATAACATATTGATAAAATTTGACCAAGAGAACAAAAGGCGTGATAAGATTTTTTTTCATTATTAGATGAATAAGTCAGTAACCAGTTGAGTCTTTTGGTCAGATTTTAAGAGATACCGACAGTCCTCCAACCAACAATATTTTACGAAATACTGAAAGTTGTACCCTCTTTGCCATCTTTTAATTGAATGCCCAAGGCCAACAACTGATCACGAATTTTGTCAGAGGTGGCAAAATCTTTATTGCCACGGGCATCATTTCGTAATTGAATCAATAACTCAACAACCCCTTGTAGCTTATCAATATCTTGATGACCATTACTCTTGTTTTCCAAGCCCAAAACATCGAACACAAAGCTGTTCATGGTTAGTTGTAGTAATTCCTTGTCCGAGGGGGTTATATTTTCTTTGCCTTCTTTTATAAGATTGATATGTTTAACGCCTTCGAACAAATTGGCAATTAAAATGGGTGTGTTAAAATCATCGTTCATAGCATCATAACATTTCTGTTTCCAATCGGAGACATTGAAATCTGAATTCGCTCCAGTTTCCAATCCGGACATGTTATCCAAGGCATCCATAAGTCTGTTGTATCCTTTCTCTGATGCTAAAAGAGCATCATTGCTTAAATCCAAGATGCTGGTATAATGGGCCTGCATCGTAAAAAAACGGACTACTGAGGGCGTAAATGGTTTACTCAGGAAGGTATTGTCACCTGAAAAAATTTCGCCTGGTAAAATGTTGTTACCCGTTGATTTCGCCATTTTCTTACCATTCATGGTCAACATATTGGCGTGTAACCAATAATTAACTGGAGAGTTGCCATTGCTTGCTTCAGCTTGCGCTATTTCACATTCGTGGTGCGGAAATTTCAAATCCATTCCGCCACCGTGAATGTCAAAGGTTTCGCCGAGATACTTAGTGCTCATTGCCGTACACTCTAAATGCCAACCTGGAAAACCGTCTCCCCAAGGTGATGGCCATCTCATGATATGTTGAGGCTCGGCTTTTTTCCATAGGGCAAAATCCTGCGGACTTTTTTTATCGCTTTGCGCGGTTAATTCACGGGTATTGGCAATCATATCCTCCAATTTTCTACCGCTCAATTTGCCATATTCAAAGCTCTCATTGAATTTTTTTACATCAAAATAGACAGAACCATTTACTTCATAGGCAAATCCCTTTCCCAGGATTTCCTTGATAATTTCCAATTGTTCAATAATATGGCCTGTAGCAGTTGGCTCAATACTTGGTGGTAAAAAATTGAATTGTCCCGAAATATTATGAAAGTCAACGGTATAGCGCTGAACTACTTCCATAGGTTCAATTTGTTCCAACCTTGCTTTTTTTGCTATCTTATCCTCGCCTTCTTCCGCATCATCAACCAAGTGTCCGGCATCTGTTATATTACGCACGTAGCGTACTTTATACCCCAAATGTTTGAAGTACCTGAAAATCATATCAAAAGACATGAAAGTCCTACAATTCCCTAAGTGCACATTACTGTATACGGTAGGTCCACAAACGTACATACCTATATGGCCTTCGTTAACTGGATTGAAAACTTCTTTTTTGCCGGTAAGAGAATTGGTGACTTTTAGGGTTTGGTCTTTATATAACTGCATTTTAGGCTCAAACAATTAGAATTTAGTATCTAGGTTAATGTAGTCCAAAAATTCGCGACGAACAGCTTCATCTTTGAATTTACCACCATATTCGGCAGTAACCGTACTACTTTCGATATCCCTGATTCCCCTAGAATTTACACAGAGGTGCTTGGCATCGATTACACAGGCAACATCATCTGTATTGAGTACTTTTTGTAATTCTCTTACTATTTGGATGTTCAAGCGTTCTTGTACCTGGGGCCTTTTTGCGTAATAATCGACAATACGGTTCATTTTTGACAGGCCAACAACGGTGCCATTGGATATGTAGGCAACATGTGCGGTACCAACTATGGGCAATAAATGGTGTTCACAGGTAGAATATAGGGTGATGTTCTTTTCAACTAACATCTCGCCATATTTATATTTATTCTTAAATGTGGAGGATTTTGGTTTTCGCTTTGGGTGAAGTCCCCCAAAAATCTCTTTTACAAACATTTTTGCTACACGATTTGGAGTGCCATTAAGGCTATCATCGTCCAAATCCAACCCTAATGTGAGCATAATCTCCCTAACGTTTGCTTTTATCCTTTCAATCTTTTCATCATCATTCAAGACAAATGCATCCTCGAGCATTGGAGTGTCTTCAGACGAGGAAACATGATCGTTCCCCATTTCCTCAAAATGCTCTTCTAATGTACTATTAATTTTCATCCAAAATATAACTTTAAAGAACGGCAAAGATATACATAATATGGCACTTAATACTCTAATAGGCCTATTACACAACATAAATTAGTGTTAAGATAGTACACTGATTATTTTTATAAACTGCAAGTTTAAGTCTGCTTATGAAGTGTAAGGATATTTTTCTATATCTCTCATTGCTATTGGGAATATCAAGTGCCTATGCACAGGTTTCCCCTGATTGTGTCAATGCTATTCCAATATGTAGTAACACACCTGTAAATGGAGGAACACTGGGTCTTGGTGTGGATGATTTTAATGGTGCCTTGATGAGTGGGTGTTTGGAAGAAGCCCTATTGGGAACTATAGAATCCAATTCGGCTTGGTATCATTTTCGTACTGGTGCATCTGGGCAGTTGGGTTTCAATATTGGTTTTGATATCATGGAGGATTGGGACTTTGCACTATACAAGACCAGTGACTGTGCTAATCTTGGTGACCCCATTCGGTGTAATTTTTATGATAACCAGGATGAAGATGCGTTTATTGGTATAGGCGAGGATCCAACCGGTCAATCAGGTAATGTGCAATATGAAGATTGGCTCCCGGTAGAATCGGGTGAGGATTACTATTTATTAATCAATAATTTCAGTAATCAGAATTCAGGATTTTCAATTCAGTTTTCGGGTAACATTTTTGTAACAAACCCTTATGATGCTTTAGATTGTTCTATAATCAACAATTTATTGGGGCCGCCCATTACATCTTGTGAGAATGAGGTGGTCGTTTTGGACGCTACCACGACTATGGCAATTGATTATGATTGGTTCGAGGATAATGGGAACGGGTTTCAGCCTATTTCTGGAGTACACGATCCTACTTTGCAAGTCACCACTTCTGGAATGTACAGGGTGAATGTGATTATGCCTTCTAATAACAATCTCATTAGTGATGTACAGGTGTACTTTTCATCAATGCCCGTGACTTATCCTATTTCTGATGATGCATCTTGCTCGGGTTCTTCGATCTACGACCTTTCTCAAAAAGATATTGAGGTATTAGGTTCACAAAATGTAACAGAATTCTTGGTGAGCTATTATAATTCATTGGCTGATGCGATGAATGGAACCAATGTTCTTCCCAAGAACTATATTACCGGTAACGGTGCACAAACTATTTATGTACGTGTGTCATCAATCAGCAATCCTCAATGTTTTGATGCTTCCCAACAATTTCAACTGATTAATCTGGAAACGCCCGAAATGGATTTTGAGACGGACGTCTATTTGTGTGAATCAAATTCAAGTATTGTTATTGGGGAAGAAACATCACCAAACTCCAATTATACCTATTCGTGGGATTCTGGTGAAAGCACTTCGAGTATTTCAGTTTCCCAGGCAGGTTCACACACAGTAACTTCGACCAACCACCAAGGAGGTTTGAGCTGTAGTAAGACCAAGACCATTACGGTGACCACGGGGATTACTCCTAATATTACCGATATAATAATTGAAGACCTACGAAATGATAACTCAATAACCATAATGACTAACATTACGGGGGATATCGAATATCAATTAGATGATGGTACCTTTCAAGCAGAAAATACTTTTACCGATGTGCTGCCAGGAGTACATAGTATTACTGTCAATGAGGTGAATGGATGTGGTGTCGTAACAGAACAAATAGTGGTTGTGGGCTTTCCTAAATTTTTTACGCCAAATGGCGATGGTAACAATGATTTATGGCATATTCAGGGAATTTCCAATCTTGAGAACCCTGTTGTGTTTATTTATGATCGTTTTGGAAAATTATTAAAACAGTTGAATAAAACAGATATTGGATGGAACGGCAGTTTTATTAACAAGGAATTACCCTCCTCGGACTACTGGTTTAAGTTGACCTATGTTGACGCTACAGGCCAAAGGACCGAAGCGAAGTATATTAATAACCACTTTTCGTTAAAAAGGTAAATACTAGCTAAGATTTAGGTCTACTGAAACTTACCAATTAATGGCATATTATTTTGACAAAATATAATAAAACCAAGGCTGTTGAGTTATACTATTTATCAGTAGTATAATGTTAGCCCCATATTCTATGCGAACACTTATTTGCGTTGTTTGTTGCATATTTCTGTTTTATACGGAAATAAACGCACAAAACTCCCCAGATTGTAGAAGTGCCATCCCGGTCTGTGCAGATGCACCTATTATGGGCTTGGCCGATGGTAGTGGTGATATAGATGATTTTGATCCTAATGCAATACGGCAAACGGGATGTTTGGAGAAAGGTAGTGTAAGTTCGGCTAATATTGAGAATAACACGTCATGGTTTGTTTTTAGGGCAAGTACTGGTGGCCAGGTGGGTTTTGACCTTGAGGCATTGCCCGTAGGGGGTGTGGGTACTCCCACGGCCGAATGGGATTTTGCAGTCTATGGCCCCGATGTTGATTGCGGTAGTATCAGCAATGGTACGGCCCAGCCCATTCGCTGCAATTATGAAGTGAACGATACAAGATATACGGGTATTGGTGTAAATCCCGAAAATGGAGTGCTGGGAGCCCCCTTTCTTACAGGGAGCCAGAATACCTATGATGAGTGGTTGGATGTTTTGCCCGGTGAAATTTATTATATTCTAATCAATAACTTCAATACCAATTTCAACGGTGATTCTGAACCATTTTCATTGACATTTACAGGAAGTTCTGTGGATGCAGATCAAAATACAGCTCTGGACTGTACGTTGCGCGATGAGTTCCTAGGTTTAGATATTATCGCCTGTGAAGGTGACCCCGATATTACCTTAAGCGCTTTGAACTCCCCTGCAGGGCCCGATATAGCAAGCGTTAATTGGACCGTGGATTATGATGATGATGGCACAATCGATGGTACCTTGGTTGGTACAGGCCTTTTTGGATCGGAATTGATAGTTGCCAGCCCTAATACTGGTCGTTATTTTGCGGAGATTACTACCATTACAGGAACTCCTCCATTGGTTTCAGATGTGGGAGGCATTCTAATTACATTTTACGGGATACCGGTTTTGGATGAGGTTATTATTTTAGATGATCTAGCCGATAGCAATAATATTAAAATCGTGGTAGACGGGAATGGAAGCTACGAGTATGCCATTAATGGTGGGGAATTTCAAGATGACCCAGTTTTCCTTGATGTTCCTTCAGGGGTTAATACGGTAATAATAAATGACAAAAATGGGTGTGGAACCACAGAGCCCATTGATTTTTTAGTGGTTGGATACCCTAAATTCTTTACGCCGAATACAGATGGTTTCCATGACTTCTGGAATGTTCTGGGCATAGAGACACTTGGAGATCCTGTTGTACATATTTTTGACCGTTATGGAAAGCTATTAAAGCAGTTGGATGCATCAACCATAGGCTGGGACGGTACTTTTAATGGAAGGCCTATGCCCTCGTCCGATTATTGGTTTAGAATGGAGTATTCACGGGGCGAGGAAGGAGTGTTGGTCGCCAAGACCCTACGCACTCATTTTACTTTGAAAAGATAAACGAAAAAGGGCCGACATATGCCGGCCCTTTTTCGTTTGTCAAACTCTATTGTAGCTTTTAGAAATTCATTGTATACCCGACAGAAACACTAGTATTTACCTTATTGATCAATGCAGGCGTGGTAACCCCGGTGTCAAACAATTGCATGTTAAAATCTTGTTCTGTTCGATTGATGGCCAAATCCAATCTATTCCCGCCAAAACTATAACCTATTCCCCCAGAATAACCATTCAGATCACCAATAGTATTGCCATCGGAATATGGGCTTTGTTCAAAACGATATCCCCCACGCAAGCTAAATTGTTCTATTCTATACTCACCACCTAATCTAAAGGAAGATACAGCACCCAGTTCACTGGCAATATTGGAGTTTACAGCCGAAAAACTAGAATCATTTAGAGGCCTTAATTCTGCTTGTGACATATCCTGGTACCCATAATCGAAGCTCAAAAGACCATCTTTACCAAATACTAATGCCAAGCTTCCGGTTAGTTTTGCCGGGGTTTTGATCGTATAGGTCTCGAACAGGTTTATAATGCCAAAATTTATAAAATTGATATCGTCATCCGCTAAATCTGAATTTATACGTTGAGAGAAATCATCCGTTAATCGGTACCATGTTGGGGATGGATAACTGCCTCCCAATCTCACATTCTGATTAAGTTTGGCAATGGCACCTAAGCTGAAAGAAAACCCTGAACCTTCTGTATGTAATAAATTGGCAAAATCGACAAATTGAATTGCTGACAAGGCATTGTAGCCACTTTCGCGTAGCTCATCGACTTGGTCATAGAATACCGTATGGAAATTCAAGGATGCCCCCAAATACAGGTTATTCTGGTATTGTGAAGCCATATTAAGTGTAAATTTACTGTTATATCCGGTTGTCAATCTAATAAAATTTTGATTTACAGTATTGTAAGATGTATTGCTATTGTAGACAGAGGTGTCATCATTAAGATCCTCTGGGTCAATGATTCCACCATAGTAACCAAGAAAGGCCTGTTGGGTCGAATAACCTTGGTCTGAACCTATGTCAAGATAAGCATCCTCAATATATTCACCATCCTGCAACAAAATGGACCCAAAAGGAATACCTTGGGCAAAATTCAGGAAATAGTTGTCAATTCCTTGATCACTATTGCCGGAAATTGAAAACTCATCATTGAAATTTCGAACAACATCATAGTTAACTGCAAGGGCCACCTTTTTCCAAGGGGAATTCCCAGTGCTTTTAAATACTAAAACGCCACCTACCTGGTTTATATCAACATCATCTGTGGTAACTCCAGAAAAACCACCAAAATAACGGGATGCATTGTCCCTATTATAATGCGTGCCTGAGACTGTGAACAAGCTATTATTGAAAACCGCCGAACCAGCCGGGTTGGCATTAAGTGCGGATAAATCACCACCGAGTGCACCAAATGCTCCACCCATTCCTTGAAAACGAGCAGTTCCCTTTAGATTTTCATTACTATAACGTAGTACGTCATTAATGTTCTGGGCGCTTGTTACCGCACATACCAATAACACTATGAAAGTTAAATGTCTTTTCATTTTATATTGAATTTAAAATATAATCTTGATTTTTCAGGATTTATTGTCTTCGACCGCTACTTCTTCCTGAACTTGAAGATCTTCCGCTTGAGGAGGAGGATGACCTTGTAGAACCACCTGAACTTCGATAACTGCTGCCCGAACTTCTAGAGCTACTGCCCGAGCTTCTATAGCTACCACTACTTCTAGTGCCTGAGCTGCGGCTTCCGGACCGGTAGCTGCTA
Organism: Bacteroidota bacterium; assembly: GCA_024279425.1. Taxonomy (GTDB): domain Bacteria; phylum Bacteroidota; class Bacteroidia; order Flavobacteriales; family Flavobacteriaceae; genus Maribacter_A. The sequence continues at coordinate 67,200 of JAJRRO010000092.1, forward strand.
CTTCTTGGAGAAGAGCTTCTATAGGACCGACTGCTTCTGGTAGTGCTACCAGGACTTCTATACGCACGGGTATTCCCAGTTCTACTTCCAGAACTTCTATACGTAGAGCTTCTCGATGTTTGCGTTCTTGCAGAACCATTTCGGTATGTACTACTTCTTCTAGGAGTTGTGCTTCTAAAGTACTGACTACTTCTAGAAGAGCTATTGTATCTAGGTACTGCTCTTGTGCTTCTACTGGTTCGGTATGACCTGTTTTGATCCACACCCACAGTTCTACGTGCGGTGGAGCTACTTCTATAGGTTCTTGTAGTTGCATTACTTCGATTAAGACCTGACCTGGAACTTGTACTATTGCTTCTATATCTTGGGGAAGTGCCCCGTGTATTAACATTTGATCGTCCTCTCAAAGATCTAACGACACTGTTACTGGCAATGTTATTGCTAGTGTAATAACCTCTTCTACTTCTATTGTAGGCATAGCTTCTATTGCTATAGCCATAATACCTGTTTCCGTAATATCTGTTGCCATAATAACCACGGCCATATCCATAATAGGGAGAATACCAAGGGTTGTAATACCCATATCCATATCCGTAACCATAAGACCCATATCCGTAACCATAACGGAAAGGACTATATCCGTAATAAGGATAACCCCAGTGATTCCATCCCCAACTATTCCATCCACCAACATACCAAGGGCTATAAAAACCATATCCCATTCCGCTATACATGGTAATGTTCACATCTGTAGCATTATCGCCCCAGCTACCATAGCCCTCATAGTCATTGTTCGGATTGTAATAATCGGTCAAATCACCTTCCCTCGGGATACTGTCATTTTCAACAGTGCTTGAATAGTCATCAATATCAATAAAAACCTCGCTATCCAATATTTCACTATATTCCTCTGCTTTTTGCCCAAAATAGTCCGAGTACGGATCCTGCTGTTTTTTCTGTGCAACTTTTTGCGGTACTCTTTCGACAACACGAACATTATTATTTCCATAGATACCATCATTGTCATAATAAGATGCTTGTTGATAAGAACCGCATGAAGCCACTAAAATGCCTACTAAGACAAGAAGACCTGTATTGCGAATTCTTGAGAGGGGTTGAGAATGTATCATCGTCATAAATTTTATTGTTGAACATGCTAAAAATAGTTAGTTTTGCCGAACTATTTTGATAACAATAATACAAGATTTGTGCCAAACTACATATAATGGGTAAAAATTTAACGAAGAGAAGTGAGGATTATTCCAAATGGTATAATGAGCTCGTTGTGAAGGCCGATTTAGCCGAAAATTCAGGGGTTCGAGGGTGTATGGTGATTAAGCCATACGGATTTGCCATTTGGGAAAAGATACAGGCCGGGTTAGATAAAATGTTCAAGGAGACGGGCCACGAAAATGCTTATTTTCCGTTGTTAATTCCCAAATCATATTTAAGTAAGGAAGCCAGCCATGTAGAAGGTTTTGCGAAGGAGTGTGCCGTAGTTACCCACTATAGATTGAAAAATGCTGAGGATGGTAGCGGGATTATTGTAGATCCCGATGCCAAATTGGAAGAAGAGCTTATTGTCAGACCCACCTCCGAGACCATAATATGGGATACCTATAGAAGATGGATACAATCGTATCGTGACTTGCCTTTATTGATCAATCAATGGGCGAATGTGGTTCGATGGGAAATGCGCACCCGTCTTTTTTTAAGAACAACGGAGTTTTTGTGGCAAGAAGGTCATACGGCACATGCCACGAAAAAAGAAGCCATTGACGAGGCCGAAATGATAATGCACTTGTATGCCGATTTTGCCGAAAACCATATGGCTATGCCAGTCATAAAAGGAATTAAAACAGAAAGTGAACGTTTTGCCGGTGCAATTGAAACGTACTGTATAGAAGCTTTGATGCAGGATGGAAAGGCATTACAGGCTGGTACTTCACATTTTTTAGGACAGAATTTTGCCAAGGCCTTTGATGTGAAATTTGCCAGCAAAGAAGGTAAACAAGAGTATGTGTGGGCGACCTCATGGGGTGTCTCAACACGCTTAATGGGAGCGTTGATCATGACCCATAGTGATGATAATGGCTTGGTACTTCCTCCAAAATTGGCTCCGATACAAGTGGTCATCGTACCCATATACAGAGGCTTGGAGCAGTTGGATGCTATTTCTGAAAAAGTGAACCCACTGGTAAAGGAATTGAGGGCAAAAGGAATTTCTGTTAAATTTGATAATAGAGACACACGTAAACCAGGTTTTAAATTCAACGAGTACGAATTAAAGGGAGTTCCAGTACGTTTGGCCATTGGTCAGCGTGATATGGAAAATAACACCTATGAGGTTGCGCGAAGAGATACTTTGGAAAAAGAAACTGTTCCCATGGATGAGGTGGTGTCAAAAATTGAATTTTTGATGGAAGATATTCAGAAGAATATTTTCTCGAAGGCATTTGAGTATAGAGAAGAGCATATTACCGAAGTTGAAAGTTATGATGATTTCAAAAATGTTCTTGAAACCAAAGGTAGATTCATTGCGGCCCATTGGGATGGTACTACCAAGACTGAAGATAGAATAAAGGAAGAAACAAAAGCGACGATACGTTGCATACCTTTTGAGGGTGATTCGTCTGAAGGCAGTTGTATGGTAACCGGAGAGCCTTCAAAGCAAAGAGTATTGTTCGCAAAGGCCTACTAGTATTGGGATTATCATTAATGAAGGATAAGTGAACCATGGGTTTTCTTGCTTTAAATATCACAGCTAGGACAAGCAGTAAATAGTTATATTTAAGTTTCATTAAAAAAATAATAAGCAGGTGTTGCGATAGTTAAAAATAATTGTATTTTTGCATCCGCATTTTGTGCAAAGTAATGGTCCGTTCGTCTAGGGGTTAGGACGCCAGGTTTTCATCCTGGTAACAGGGGTTCGATTCCCCTACGGACTACAAGGTTATTTTGAAATATGGGAAATAGCTAATAAACAGGTAGATTCCCAGTTGAAAATGGCCCGTTCGTCTAGGGGTTAGGACGCCAGGTTTTCATCCTGGTAACAGGGGTTCGATTCCCCTACGGGCTACCAAAATAAAAAGGACAATTGTCCTGGAAAAATATAACAAAAGAGAAGATGGCAAATCACAAGTCAGCATTAAAGAGAATTAGAAGAAACGAAGTAGTTCGTTTGCGTAACAGGTATCAGCATAAAACAATGCGCAACGCACTTAAAAAATTGCGTGGTGAAGAGAAGAAAGCAGATGCGGAGAAATTGTTGCCTGAGGTTGTTAGTATGATCGATAGATTAGCCAAGCGAAATATTATACATTCAAATAAAGCTGCCAACTTAAAAAGTAAATTGGCAAAGCACATTGCCGCATTGTAATACCTTTTTAAAAATATTTTAGAAAAGCCCTGACGGTACCGTACCGTCAGGGCTTTTTTGTTATATATCTTTCTCCGCAGGTCTTATTCGTCGCATAAAGATAAAGCCAAAGATAAAGCATAGGTACATGAAGGCTATCAATATATGGTGTACTTGCCTTATGTGTAAATCTAGATACAGCTCATAATTAAAGTAACCAATGAGTAAGATAAATGGATAAAATGTATAGAAAATCAAAAGTCCCAAACTAATCCAGAACAATAAATTATGAAAATTTGATATGACTGTGCCAGACCTTAACGTATTAAAATACAGGATTATACAACCAATAAGAACAGCTGACCCCATTGAAGAGGCCGTCAATTGTGGATAGAGTATAAAGTCTTGGAAAAAAGGATTGATTAAACTGCTTGTGATAAATAAAATCACACCATATGCTATTAATTTCTTAAATCGTGGGCTTGTAACAGTATTCCAAAAAACGAAATAGAAGTATAAAAAGAAAATAATCTCGAAAATATTGTAAATCAAACGGTTGTAAAAAGAGTAACCTTCTAAGTAGACTATTTGTAAATCCTCAATATCTCTAATAAGAATCCCAAGTATTTCAGTCAGTATGGTATATCCAATTATAATAGGAAAATACTTCAATATTGAGTCAAAATACCTTCGGTACCTGATAATAGAAAATATCATTGCAACACCGTATAGGGCAACGTAGTAATTGTTAATAATAAATTTCAAATCATCTATGAGTATATAATGAATTTGCGGTGAAACCTAAATTCTAATTATAGGGTGGTGGTGCACTACCACCACTATTTAAAGTTAGGCTTTTGTTTGCATAAAAAGATGTATTGGCGTTTGTATTTGAACTTGTTGAACTTGGAAGCATTGAAGCATAGGACTTATTCTTGTTACTGCTAATATTGCCCATTCCCTGAGCTCCAATTTCACCAAAACTATCGGAAAGCAATACCACTTGTTCTTGTTCTTCGGAGCCTCCTATATAAAAAATATAGTCCCGGTCTCCTTTTTGCAGTGTAGGTGATAGCATGATTGAGTTTTGCCTTGGATGTACAATCGAATCCTTATTGTCAAAAAATGGTTTATCAGGGTAATTGGAAAAATAGAACCGCAAACCAGATATTTCAACGTTCGCTCTTTCTGCTTCTTGCTCTATAAAGGCCAAATATTGTTTAATCGTCTCGTAATCATAAGAGACATAGCGTGCCACATCGAATTTTCCCTTACCTCCATTGATGGAATCCTCATAGTGCTGGATCAACGGTGACCTACGTTGGGAATAATTATCGTACATGGATTTTGCCTGATCAATGGGGACAATCTGGGCTGGTGCCACTACTATAGGAGCTTCCTCTTTTTCTTTTTCAACTTTTTCAGCGCAACTGTTAAGGTTGAAAATAAGTACTACAGCGGTAATTGTACTGAACAAGATTTTTTTTGTTTTGATCATAACTAAGTCTTAATGGTTAGAAAACGTTCGTGCAAAAAAAGAGGGGGAGAAATTCTTTGCCTATAAAGATATTAAAATAAGCCTAGTATGTTAAAGCGTCAAAATATTTTCTTGTTAATGATGTAGGGTGTATTATTAAAAAATCCCAATGATTTTAAACCATTGGGATTTGATATTGAATGTTATTTTATTTTTTTATGATTATTGATTCATTGTCATCAAGAACTCTTCATTGTTCTTGGTTTGTTTTATGCGCTGTTCAATGAATTCCATAGCTTCTATGGGATTCATATCAGCGAGGTACTTACGCAAAATCCACATGCGTTGAATAGTACTTTCATCCAACAATAAATCATCTCTTCTGGTACTTGAGGAAGTAAGATCGATCGCAGGGAAAATTCTGCGGTTACTGATTTTACGATCCAATTGCAATTCCATATTACCGGTCCCTTTGAATTCCTCGAAAATCACCTCATCCATTTTAGAACCGGTATCGGTCAAGGCTGTAGCGATGATTGTCAAAGATCCGCCACCTTCTATGTTACGTGCCGCACCAAAGAAGCGTTTTGGTTTATGCAATGCATTGGCGTCAACACCACCGCTCAATACTTTTCCAGAGGCTGGTTGTACCGTATTATAAGCACGTGCCAATCGCGTAATGGAATCTAAAAGTATGACCACATCATGACCACATTCGACCAAACGTTTTGCTTTTTCCAAAACAATATTGGCTACCCGAACATGCTCGGTGGCTTCTTTGTCAAAAGTTGAGGCAACCACCTCTCCTTGTACATTACGTTGCATGTCTGTCACCTCTTCGGGACGTTCATCTATCAATAGTATAATTTGGTAAACTTCAGGGTGATTTGCCGCGATGCCATTAGCTAGGTCTTTCAACAACATGGTCTTTCCCGTTTTTGGCTGGGAAACAATCATGCCCCTTTGTCCTTTTCCGATCGGTGAAAATAAATCAATAATTCGTGTTGAAATATTACCCTGGCGTTCTGATAAATTAAATTTCTCATCTGGAAACAATGGAGTCAAATGCTCAAAAGAAACTCTGTCTCGGACAACCTGTGGATCTATGCCATTGATTTTGTTCACTTTGATCAAAGGAAAATACTTTTCACCTTCCTTTGGTGGGCGAACATTTCCCAATACAGTATCACCGGTTTTTAAACCGAACAATCTAATTTGAGATTGGGATACATAAATATCATCTGGCGAGGACAAGTAGTTGTAATCTGAGGAACGCAAAAAGCCATAGCCATCTTGCATTATGTCCAAAACACCTTCACTTGCTATAATGCTGTCAAATTCAAATTCAGGTTCCTTATAGCGATTCTTTAAATCCTTGTCAAAATTACTATTGCGTTTATCCTGCCCGTTTCTCTGATGCTGAGCTTTTTTAGGATTTTGATTTTTATGCTGTTGAGGGACTTTTTGATGCTCTTTTTTAGGATTTTGGTGGAGGTTAGGTCTTGGCTGTGAGGTTTTTTCCTCCCGTGGCTCTTTTTTTACCTTCACCTCAATAGATTCATTTACTGGAGTATTGGTGGTTTCAGTTTTCTTTTCAACAACGACCCTAGATCTTTGGGGCTTGTTCCTTGGTTTTTTATCTACAGGGGGAGTCGCAATTTCCGTTGTGGCCTTAGGATTGGCCGCCTGTACATCCAAGATTTGATAAACTAAATCCAGTTTTTTTAACGTCTTGAATTTGGGAACGTTCAACCCCTTTGCAATTTCCTGAAGCTCAGGAAGCTTTTTTGATTTTAAATCTGAAATCTCAAACATTAAGTGTGATATAAATTATACGTCTTTAGAAAATTAAGAAGTGTATTGTTATTTGGGTATTATAAGGGAAAGTTCCCCTTTTTGGTAAGTGATATAACTATTAACGCAACAATATTACAAATTATTTTCAATAATACGTGGATATTTTTTAAAAAGACCCTTATTTTTGCTTTTCTAAAAGCTATAGTAGTAATGATTCAAAGAATGCAATCGGTTTATATGTTGATAGTGGTCCTCCTGGGGACCTTATTGCCATTGTGGTTGGATCTATGGACGAATGCCGATGGAAGCCAAGTTTTTGCAAAAAGTGAGCCTGTGGCCCTAATTACTTTTTATGGCTCTTCTGCATTGGCCGTTATTGCTATAATGCTGTTCAAGAATAGACAGAATCAATTTGTGACGAACAGGTTGAATATGATATTTAATCTTTTTTTACTAGGATTTTTCGTTTACCGATCGCTAAACTTATCCGGAGAAACCTCGGTTTCTGAGAAGGGTATTGGGATGTTGATTCCTGTATTTTCTATCGTTTTTTTAGTTCTGGCCAACAGGGCTATAAAGAAGGATGAAGATCTTGTAAAATCTGTGGATCGTTTGCGTTAAGCCTAACATCTTAGTAGTATTAGTGCGTAAACCCTGATGGAAGCATCAGGGTTTTTTGCGTTCATTGTTTAGGTAATGATCTTATATTGTGGTCCTGACCAAAAGACCCGATTTGTTTACTTCCAAGATTAATACAACCACCAATATTGCGATTAAGACAAATATCCACCAATTGGAAAAATCTTTTTTGTCTGATAATTCAAAGGCAGTTTGGTCTTTTGTTGTTTTAAAAACGTTGTTTGTCGCATTCGCCATTATTCGGTGATAATTAACCTGATTGTCAAAAATGTTGAACATTATGGTGTTCTTTATCCTTTCAAATGAACTACCCTTATAGGTAATGTGATAGTTGTTTTGATGTGAATGCCCCATATTTTCCATTTGCTCAAATTGAATTAACTCAAGAACATTTCCTTAGGAATCTGTCAGAACCAGATTGACTTTGAGATAATCGATGAAAGCCTTTTCATATTCTACCTTATTGCTAGCCTGCTCCAGTTCGGGTCGGAAGTTTAATAATGCATTTCTAAGTGTCCATGAAAATTCCGTTTCGATTTCAATGACAGATTCTTTCTGGATTACCCTAAAAAATGCCTCATTGCTCTTATGTGCATAAAGACTACTTCCTATAAGGATAAAAAAGCAGTAAATGGCTGAGATAGTCTTCATTACATACCGAATATTTAAAATCCTGTGAAGGTGTTCCTCTAAAATACCTGGGAATTATTAGGGGAATCATGAGTTAGAACATAGTAATACGTCCCATTGGGATATTCGGGAGTGATTCCAGCCCTACCATTGGCTTCATCCAAAGTGCCTAGATCTTCGATGTATTCATAGTCGTTAGAATATACTCCGTTGTATACGTAACAGGGAGCGAAAACTCCATCTCCGGGCCTATATCCAGACTTTAACTGATAACTCGATGTCATCTCTATTTTGTTTGTTAGAAGTTTGGATATGGACTGCACAGACTGAAAATGGTTTAATAGAAGTATGGAATTGGGAATTATTTAACTTCAGCAACTACCGTTTCCCCAATTCCACGATTTCTAAATCTTTAATTTCCCCTCCATCAATGACAAAACGCAACATGGTTCGTACTTGGTGAATCCCATATTTACCACATGCGCCAGGGTTCATATGAAGTAACCCCAATTTTTTGTCCCACATAACCTTAAGAATATGTGAATGTCCGCTGATAAACAATTTGGGAGGATTTGCTTTGATTTCATCCTTGACCTTAGTATTGTATTTGGGGGGATAACCACCGATATGGGTAATCCAGACATCTACTCCTTCACACTTAAACCGATTGTTCAAGGGAAACTCTTTTTGTATGATATGGTCATCAATATTGCCGAAAACACCTCTCAATGGTTTGGTCTTTTCTAAAGTATCAGTGACTAATAGATTGCCAATATCCCCAGCATGCCAAACTTCATCAGCTTGCTTGGCATATTTTAGAATAGCATCATCAATATGACCATGGGTATCCGATAGTAGAAGTATTTTGGTCATAAAACTTAAATTATGCTTAAAAGTTTGGGCATTCGATAGCTTTTTATATCGAACGAAGTATATTTATACGCTACAAAAATAGGCGAATCACTTGAGATATTTTATCGTTTTTTCATACTTCGGAAAGTCTTATCATGGCTGGCAAAGTCAACCCAATGCAATTACGGTGCAAGAAGTTTTGGAAGGTACATTGTCCAAATTATTGGGTGAGTCAGTTTCAGTCGTTGGTGCCGGTCGTACTGATGCCGGTGTACACGCCAAACAAATGTATGCTCATTTTGATTTTGGAAAGAAGTTTAATTTGGGGGATTTGGAAAAGCGGTTAAACGCTTTTTTACCCAATGATATCGCTGTAAAGGAAATTTTTGAAGTTTTGGACAATGCGCATGCACGTTTTGATGCCCTTGAGCGCACCTATGAATATTGGATCGTTCAAGAGAAGAATCCTTTCTATTCCGATTCTGCCTTCTATGTTCGACATTCACTTAACATTGAAGCTATGAACAATGCTGCAAGGTTATTTTTGGAGCATTCCGATTTTGAATGTTTTTCCAAATCGAAAACAGATGTAAAGACCTATTTATGCCAAGTAAAAAAAGCTGTTTGGACCAAGGAAGAGGATAAATTAGTGTTTACGATAACCGCAGATCGCTTTTTGCGAAACATGGTTAGGGCAATAGTAGGTACCTTGTTGGACCAAGGCTTGCATAAAGCCAATATTGAACACATACAACAGGTTTTGGATAGTAAGGATAGGTCAAATGCGGGGGCCTCGGTCCCTGCAAAAGGATTATATTTGACAAAAATCGTTTACCCAAAGACAATACTAAAACATGAGTAAGGAATCTGGAAAAGCATTTGATATGCGCTTGTTCAAGCGTCTTATAGGGTATACACGCCCTTATAAGATTACGTTTTTCGGAGTTGCATTATCCGCAATTTTGTTATCGGCATTTGCGGTAACAAGCCCTCTCATTTTAAAGGAACTTATTGACAATGCAATAAAGAAACCAGATGCCGAGAAGTTACTCTTCTTGGTTTTGGCCATGTTGGTTGTTCTATTGGCCCAGGTGATTTTTCAGCTTCTTTTTAATTACTATGCAAATTGGATGGGCGAATCGGTAATAAAGGATATTCGTATAAACCTTTTCAAACACATGTTGAATTTTAGAATGAAATATTTCGACAATTCTTCACTTGGGGTTTTGGTGACCCGAGCTGTTGCCGATATGCAGCGTATTGGTGAAATTTTCAGCCAAGGCTTTTTCGTGATTGTAGCAGATTTATTGAAAATGTTGGCGGCAGCAGCGTTGATGCTGTTCCTAAACTGGAAATTGGCGCTAATTGTTTTCGCTTTGTTGCCTCTCATACTATATGCCACCCGATTATTCCAACAGGCTATGAAAGTTGCTTTTATAGAAGTAAGAGCACAGGTGGCGAATCTTAATTCCTTTGTTCAAGAGCGCTTAACAGGAATGAAAATTGTTCAATTGTTTACCCGAGAACAAATTGAAAGCAAGAAATTCAGGGAAATCAATGAAAAACATAAGGAAGCCTGGTTGAAAACGGTTTGGTACAACTCTATTTTTTTTCCAATTGCCGAGATAGTAACTTCCGTTGCTATTGGTCTTGTGGTCTGGTACGGCGGCTTGCAGAATGTGGCCATTATAACGGATGATGTTGCCGGGACAATATTTGCCTACCTCCTATATATCGAAATTCTTTTTAGGCCTTTAAGGCAAATTGCGGACAAGTTCAATACCCTTCAAATGGGGATGGTCGCTGCGAATAGGGTTTTTGCCATTTTGGATACAAAGAGCAATATTGAAGATTTGGGAACTGTGGAAAAACCCAATGTAAAAGGAGATATTAAATTTTCAGATGTTCGATTTGGCTATTTGAAGGATGAAGAAGTGCTTCATGGAATTTCGTTTGACGTAAAGGCCGGAGAAACCATTGCCATAGTTGGAGCCACGGGTGCTGGGAAATCTACTATAGTTAATCTGTTGAATCGTTTTTACGAAATAAATTCCGGTCATATATTTATTGATGGAATTGATTGTACAGCATACAAATTATCCTCGCTAAGATCCCATATTGCAGTAGTTTTACAGGACGTTTTTCTATTCTCGGATACCATCGCCAATAACATTTCACTTAAAAATAAAGCTATTGATATTGAAACTATTGAACAAGCGGCTCGGCAAATAGGAGTGCATGAATTTATCGAAAGCCTTCCTAACGGTTACCAATACAACGTCAAGGAACGAGGCTCTATGTTGTCGAGCGGGCAAAGGCAATTAATAGCATTTCTAAGGGCCTACGTGAGTAATCCCAGTATCTTGATTTTAGATGAAGCTACGTCATCGGTGGATACGTATTCCGAGCAATTGATCCAACGAGCTACAGAGAAAATTACCGAGGGAAGAACTTCAATTATTATAGCACACAGATTGGCAACTATTAAGAAAGCCGATAAGATTCTGGTAATGGAATCAGGTAGAATCGTAGAGTCAGGGACACACAACGAATTGTTGAAAAGGGGTGGTTATTACAACAACCTCTATGAAGCTCAATTCATGGCAGAGGAAGTTGCTTAGATCAGATCCTCTTTCATAAGACTTACCAATTCTGTTGAATCTTTGAAAGCGGCAAACTCCCCATTTTTGATATAGGATATACTTCCGGTTTCCTCACTGACCACCAAAGCCAGCGCATCTGTTCTTTCGGTAATTCCGATGGCTGCCCTGTGGCGTAGACCAAATCGCAAAGGAATATTTCGCTCATTTGAAACAGGCAGAATTACACGAGTGGCTACAATGTAGTTGTTCTCGATGACCACGGCACCATCATGCAAAGGACTATTTTTATAAAAAATACTATCTAATATTGGTTGGTTTACTTTGGCGTGCATTTGATCACCGGAGGACTTGATAAAATCCAACGAATTATTTCTTTTTATGACTATGATAGCGCCGGTCTTGGAAGAAGCCATAATTTCACATGCACCTATAATCGCATCGATATCATTACTCGTAGACATCCCGTCAGGCCTCAAAAACCGAAAACGACGTATAAAATTTCGTTTGTTGGGGAAGTTCGTGGAGCCGATCAATAATAGAAATTTTCGGATTTCCTGTTGAAAAACAATAATCAGGGCAATAAGTCCTACCGACATGAAACCACCGACCATACTGCTGATCATTTCCATTTCTAGAAGCTCGGTTAGTTTCCAAAACCCCCAAATAATAACTATTCCTATGAAAATATTAATGGCCACCGAACCACGAACGAGTTTGTAGATGTAATAAAGAAGTACGGCAACTAAAATAATATCAATGATATCGGTAACCTTAAAGTCGAGAAAATCCAAAAAATCCAATCCTTGCCGTTTTTGTAAAATTAACAAAAATAGATGAACAAAAAGCCTCTCATTATTTTAGTTGAGCTGTTCATTTAATTTTACACACTCCATTGCCTCGGCTACATCATGAACCCTTAGGATATTGGCCCCTTTTTGAAGTGCCAGCATGTTTAATGCAGTAGTTCCGTTTAATGCATTTTGAGGAGAGCTTTCCAACACTTTGTAAATCATAGATTTTCTACTGAATCCTACGAGTATGGGTAAGTCAAGCGACTGCATTAAGTCAAGTTTTTGGAGAAGTTCGTAATTCTGTTCCAAGGTTTTACTGAAACCAAACCCTGGGTCAATAATAATATCATTTAACCGATGTTCTCTGGCTTTTGCAACTCGCTCAGAAAAGTAATGTAAAATTTCAACAAGAAGATCGTTATATTTCGTCTTTTGCTGCATAGTTTTCGGAGTACCTCTCATGTGCATCATTATGTATGGGACTTTGTATTTTGCAATTACCTTGAACATATTTTCATCTTGCCTGCCTGCCGATACATCATTGATCAGTATTGCACCTTCATGTAAACATTGGTCTGCAACCTTGCTTCGAAAAGTATCTATAGATAGGAGGGTGTCTGGGAAGTTCTTTATGATTAACTTGACCATTGGGACTATTCTTTCCAATTCTTCCTTTTCGGAAACGGTATGGGCGCCAGGCCTTGAACTATATGCTCCTGCATCTACAAAAGTCGCTCCTTCGTTCAGCATTTTTTCAATCTGCAACAAAATGGTCTTTTCATCTTTATATTTTCCACCGTCAAAAAAAGAATCAGGAGTAAGGTTGAGTATACCCATTATTTTGGGTGAGGACAGATCTACAAGGGTACCGTGGCAATTTAGGGTCATGTTAGCTAATTTAATGTACAAAGTTGATCCTATAAAGTTTGATATACCAACTTTAAACCACGAACTTTGACGTTTAGAATATTTTAAGCGAAATTTACGGAAATTAGTAAAACTACATGCAGAAGACCTCAGAGCAGTACGATGCCGTGATACAGGTTTGTCGGGATTTATTCCAAAAAAAGATGAAGGACTACGGAAGTGCTTGGCGTATTCTTAGATTACCCTCATTGACGGATCAGATTTATATTAAGGCGCAACGCATTCGTGGTCTTCAGGAAAATGACGTACGCAAGGTTGACGAGGGGGAAAAGTCGGAATTCATTGGAATCATCAATTATTCGATTATGGCCCTGATTCAATTGGAGAAGGGCATCGTAGATCAGCCTGATTTGTCTACTGAGGAAGCCATAAAGTTATATGACAGGCACACGACGGATACCAAATCGCTAATGGAAAACAAAAATCATGACTACGGAGAGGCTTGGCGCGACATGCGGGTAAGTTCACTTACCGATTTGATTCTTCAGAAACTTTTACGGGTTAAACAAATTGAGGATAATGAAGGTAAGACTTTGGTCAGTGAAGGTAGTGATGCGAACTACCAGGATATGGTCAATTATGCCGTCTTCGCTATAATTCATTTAAACGCAGATTCTGAATGAAATATTTAGTTGGTTTTTCAAGAATATTTGTCGGTGTACTTTTTATAATCAGTGGATTTATAAAACTCAATGATCCTGTAGGCTTTTCCTTTAAATTGGAGGAGTACTTTAGCCTAGGGGTATTGGATCTTCCTTTTTTTGAGCCCTACGCTTTGGCCATTTCCATTCTTGTTGTCATTTTCGAAGTATTGCTTGGAGTAATGCTATTGATTGGTTTTAGAGCAAGCTTTACTTTATGGAGTTTACTTCTTATGATAGTCTTTTTTACATTTCTTACCTTCTACTCAGCGTATTTCAATAAAGTCACGGATTGTGGTTGTTTTGGTGATGCAGTGAAACTTACCCCTTGGGAATCTTTTATCAAGGACGTCGTTTTGTTGGCATTGATCATTATCCTGTTCTTAGGTAGAAAATATGTGAAACCAATCTTTGGTTCCAATGTGAAGAGAGTCATTGCCGCTCTAACCTTAGTATTTTGTATTGTGTTTGCAAACTACGTTTTAAGGCATCTGCCTGCAATTGATTTTAGGCCTTATAAAATTGGCGCCAATATTCAAGATGGTATGGGCATACCCGAAGATGCACCAAAAGCAATATACGACTATGCATGGAGGTTCAATGTGAACGGTGAGGAAAAAGTAATCGTGACGAATGGTGATTATCCTTCGGTTGATGGAGAGTTCATTGACGTTGAAACCACAGAAATCCAAAAAGGGTATGAACCGCCTATCCATGATTTTACAATAGAACAGAATGGAGAGGATTTTTCGCCAACTTTACTAGAAGAACCTAAGCTAATGATGATAGTAGCCTATGATCTTCGTAAAAGCCATTATAAGGCCTTTCCAGAGTTGCAAGAGGTAATTTCCAAGGCCAAGAACGGAGGCTATAAAGTAATTGGTATGTCTGCTTCTAGCGCTGAACAAACCGATAAATTGGTGAAGGAGTATAAATTGGACACAGAATTCTATTTTACCGATGAGACCACACTCAAGACCATTGTAAGGTCAAACCCAGGCGTGCTTCTTTTGGAAAAAGGGACCATCAAACAAAAGGTCCACTATAACGATTTGAATGGATTGATATTTAAATAAATTGATGAATTTCAGCTGACGATAAAGAAATTATATAAACAACTTAGAGGATAGTAAAATGAGAAATAAGATAGTAGCGGGAAATTGGAAAATGAACAAGGATTTGACGGGTACCGAGGCCCTATTGGAAGAGCTTTCTGCCAAATTACCAGATACCAATGCTAAAGTTATGGTATCCCCCCCCTTTGTTAATCTAGCGAATGCCGTTCAAAAATTGAAGGATTCAGAAATTGAAGTGATAGCCCAGAATATGCATTTTGCCGAAAATGGGGCTTATACAGGTGAAATATCGGCCAATATGTTATTGAACATAGGAATCAATACCGTAATTATTGGTCATTCAGAACGGAGAGCCCATTTTGGAGAAACCGATGAGATTCTTGCAAAAAAAGTGAAGGCGGCATTGGCAAATAATATGCAGGTGATGTTCTGTTTTGGTGAGGAATTGGAAGACCGCAAATCAGGAAATCATTTTAATGTTGTTGAAAGTCAGTTGAAAAATGCGCTCTTTGATTTAGATTTGACAGCATGGCCAAGTATTATTTTGGCCTATGAACCTGTTTGGGCAATAGGTACCGGTGAAACTGCCTCTCCAGAGCAAGCACAGGAAATGCATGCATTTATCAGAAAAACCATCGCTGAGGCTTTTGATGCGGATATTGCCGAAAATGTTTCCATTCTGTATGGTGGAAGTGTAAAACCGGGCAATGCTGAAGAAATATTTTCCAAACCGGATGTCGATGGCGGACTTATTGGAGGTGCATCATTAGTGGCCGATGATTTTATAGCCATTGTAAAAGCCATTTAAGGGCTTAAGACATTTCATGTATTACCTCCTAAGGGTTGCCTTAGGTAAGGATGTTTGTGAAATCACTTTGTACACGATAACCATCCATGTCAAATACAATTTACATAGAATACAACTTTAAAATAACCCCTTCGCAACCAGCCTCGGATATTTTAATAGCCGAGCTGGGAGAGGCCGGATTTGAAAGTTTTGTGGAGGTTGATTCTGGGATTTCAGCGTACATACAAAAAGAGGATTGGCAGGCAGATATACTAGATGGCATCCAGATTTTGGGCAATTCAATGTTTAAGATTGATTTCGATTTCAAAGAGATTGAACAAGAAAATTGGAACGCAACCTGGGAGCAGAATTTCAGCCCGATTACCATAGGTGACAAATGCGAAGTGAGGGCTCCATTTCACAATGGCCCCAATGCCAAATACGATATCGTAATCGAGCCAAAAATGAGTTTTGGGACTGGGCACCATGAAACTACACATATGATGCTCCAATTCATTTTGGAAAATGATTTTGATGGGAAAACTGTTTTGGACATGGGGAGCGGTACAGGAGTTCTTGCCATACTAGCCTCGATGAAGGGAGCAGCGCATACAGATGCCATTGATATTGATAATTGGTGTTATCAAAATGCCAAGGAAAATGTTGAAAGGAATAATCGTACAAATATTGCAGTGTTTGAAGGGGACTCCCGTTTGCTGACGAATCAAAAATACGATGTTATTTTGGCGAACATAAATCGAAATATTCTGTTGGTAGACATCCCAAAATATGCAAGCCATTTAAATGAAAATGGCACTATTTTCTTGAGCGGATTTTACAATGATGATATTCCGGTAATTACAGCCAAATGCAATGAGGCTGGACTCCAACTTGAAAAAAATATTGAAAAAAATAATTGGGTTGCCGTAAAATATGTATTTTAGAGTGTCCTATTCCGACTATAAAACATCTAATTATGGGTACTAAGGAAAAAATTTTGGAAGAACTGGTCCTTGAAGAAGAGACTGTAAAACAAAACGAAATTGTACTTTTCAATGATGAGGTGAATACTTTTGATTATGTTATCGATACATTGGTTGATGTTTGTGACCATACTCCAGAACAGGCCGAACAATGTTCTTTAATTGTTCATTATAATGGTAAATGCACGGTAAAGACGGGAGAATACAAGGATTTAAAGCCCAGATGTAGCAAATTGCAACAGGCTGGTTTAAGTGCTGAGATTATTTAACCCTTCTTTTGCTTTGTACATAAGCCTGGGAAGGCCAAAAATTCGTGGCTTCCTAGAACGGCCTCGTGGAATTTTCATGCTATTACCCAACACATTTTGGGAGTTAGAACAGATTATGACGGACTTATCATAGACCCTCGTATTCCAGCGAAATGGAAGGGTTTTAAAATGAAAAGAAAGTTTAGGGGAGCAAACTATAACATTGAGGTACAAAATCCTGAACATTTAAGTAAGGGTGTCAAAAGGGTAATCGTAAATGGAATAGACCTAGAGTCAAGTGTCATTCCCGTTTTGGAAAAAGGAAAAGAACATTCGGTAAAGGTGGTAATAGGTTAGTTGAACTAATGGGGTAACTTATCTTTTAGAACCCCATAAACAAAAGTTCCCAAAATCGCTGCTGCGATTACAATCAACATGCTAAAAAAACCTGTTCCAACAAGAACGAACATTGGTCCGGGGCAAGTGCCTGCTAGAGCCCAGCCTAGTCCAAAAATAGCTCCACCCAAAAGATTACGGGTAAGTCCTTTCTCTTTAGGAACAGTCTCAATTTTTTCTCCCTTAATACTTCTAATACCTAATTTTTTTATTAGCCAAATGAAAAGTATCCCAAGTGATACTGAAGAGCCAATGATACCGTACATATGAAAAGACTGAAACTTGAACATTTCAAAAATGCGATACCATGAAACGGCTTCGGATTTGACCAAAACAATACCAAACAATATACCGACCAATAAATATTTTAAGAACTTCATGTTGTGAAAATTAGAGGTAAAACAAAATGGGTCATGATTAATCCACCTATGAAAAAGCCCACGACCGCAATTAGCGATGGCTTTTGCAGATTACTTAGGCCATAAATTGCATGGCCAGAAGTACAACCGCCTGCATACCTGGTTCCAAAACCGACCAGAAATCCGGCAATTATCAATATTGCAATACCTTTAAAACTAAGAACAACATCCCAACTGAATATTTCAGAAGGCAACAATGCTTTTCCAGGGTCTTGAAACCCAAGAGTTTCCAAGTCCTCAATAGTATGAGTGGACAAATTTATTGGTGAACTATCCGATAAAAATTGAACAGCCAAAAAACCCCCAATTATGGCCCCAAGCACTACCACAAGATTCCAACGATGGGTCTTCCAGTCAAATTTAAAGAAGTCACTATATTTTCCTGCTCCTCCAATACTGCATAACGTCTTTAGGTTTGAGGACATTCCAAAAGTTTTCCCGAAGTAGATCAAAATCAACATGACCAAGGTAATCAATGGGCCAGAAACATACCAAGGCCAAGGTTTCATAAAGTTTTCCATATTTAATTTGATTATTTTAGGGAACCATTTAGGATACGGTCTTTTACATCATTGATGTAACTGCGCCCAATGGTGTACCTTGTATCATCTATCTCAACAGAGTTACCCTCCACCACTTGAACTTTGTCTATTGAAATCGTAAATGAGCGGTGGATTCTAATAAATTTATCTGAGGGCAGTTCGTCGGTAAAATTACTTAAGGTTTTGTGTACAATATAATTACCGATTGAAGTCTTGATTCTTATGTAGTCCTTAAGGCTTTCAACGACAACAATTTCATCTAGGTTAATTTTTTGAAGTTTCTTCTTGTCTACCTTTACAAATATACTTGGATGGTCGCCAAAATTATTTTTATCGGCAGAGCTGTGTATCTGCCTTAATTTTACTATTCTGTTCACCGCTTTCAAAAATCTCGGAAAAGGAATTGGTTTCACCAAATAATCCATTACGGCCAATTCAAAGCTTTCTACAGCAAATTCCTCGTGTGCCGTTGTAATTACTATCATGGGGGGCTTGTTTAATGTTTTAATGAATTCCAATCCATCGATGATTGGCATATGGATATCCAGAAAAATGATGTCAACCTCGTTGGTCTGAAGGTAGGTAGAGGCATCCACCGCATTGGAAAAGGTATTTATCAATTCTAATTCCTTAACCTGGACCACATAATTTTTGAGCACATTTATCGCTAAAGGCTCATCATCAACAATAATTACTTTTAACATCATCACACCTTAAGTTTAAGTTGAACATGAAACTTTTTGTCTTTTTTAAAAATATCCAGATTATAATCATTTTCACTATAACCCAATTCGAGGCGTTTTTTAACGTTGGAAAGTCCAATGCCACCACCTTTTGAGGCCGATTTACTTGCTTTTCCGTTCTTGGGAATAGTATTGGAAACATTAAAGAACAGATTTTCCTCTTCCACTTGAATATCAATATCAATCTGCATTTTGCCAATATTTTTACTCGCCCCATGTTTAAAGCAGTTCTCAACAAGGGGAATGAGCAACATTGGTGCAATTTTTTTTCTTTCCAAGTTTCCAGAAAGCCGCACATTGACATTTAGTGAATTGTCAAACCGAATTCGTTCTAAATCTATATAATTCTGAATGCATTCAATTTCATTTTTCAGATCTTGTTTTGGTTTTTTCGTTGCGTACAAAAGATAGCGCATTAACTCGGATAACTTTAACACCACTTCGGGGGCTTTGTCCGATTTCTCCAATGTCAGGGCATAAATATTATTCAAAGTATTAAAGAAAAAATGCGGAGAAACCTGTGATCTTAAAAATCGTAACTCGGTAGTCAATTGTCTTTTTTCCAGGTCATGCAACTTATTGTTCTCCCTAAGCCAATCAATGGTGATTTTTATGGCAGTAACAAGCGATACCACATAAAGTTCACCCAACATTGTGGTTATTGCATAATTAAAAGTAATGCTATTGACCACTTCAGAAGCTTCTGGCATTACGTTGGTACTTACTAAATAGTACGTTAGGTTAAACTTTAATAAAAGCATCACAAATAAAGAACTCAATACCAATAAGCCATATAAAAAATATTTACCGGTATATACAAACCTTGGCATTAAATAGTAGATATTGAAATATGCCAAAGTTATGTGTATGGGAAAGCCGATAAGATTTGTTTTTAGGGAATAAATCAAATCGTCATGTACGCTTCCCCATCGCAAAGTATTGAAAATTAAGTATATGGACCAAAATACTATATGATGAACATAAGAAGTTTCGTAACCATGGGAAGGGCTTCTTCTTAAAAAGGCATTTAGCTTATCATTTTTTCGCATAAGTTTCTATAATGGATTTATCCATTTTATTGACGTTGGGCATTGGTGCTTAGTTGTTGGTCTAAAATTGTCTCAATTACAGCTTAAAGTATGAATATTTAATAGCAACAAATCGTTTGTCAAGATACTTATTTTTAGATTAATGATTTTAAAAATAGAAATGCCTGGAATCACAGGGTTGATATAATTAGAGAAGATCTCTATGTTATGCATTCGATTGTTCTAGTTTTTAGGTTCTATAGATGGGCTTTTGGCGATTTGAAAGAGAATTGGATAAGCAGGTCAACCAACATTTTTTTGCAATTAGATTTGTTTTACAAAGGTTTTGGCCTAAATACAACTTAAGAGACTGTTTTGAATTTTATGATTGGAATTTGTATAGGCCATTTTTGATGCAACATGAGATAAAATAGATGATAATAGCAGGGCTACTTGAAGAGATTTTAACAAAATGATGCGCAAAAAGAGTCATAGAAAAACAATTGATAGAATTCAAAACAGTCTCTAAAGAATAACGAACCAAACAACCATTATGGAACTTTCAAAAATTGATCTCGGCATTATTCTAGGATATCTAGTCCTAACCGTTCTTTTTGGACTATACGTTTCAAAGAGGGCATCAAGAGATATGGACTCCTATTTTTTAGGAGGAAATGAAATCCCATGGTACTATTTGGGACTATCGAATGCTTCAGGTATGTTCGATATTTCGGGCACCATGTGGGCCGTTACTATAATGTTTGTCTACGGATTGAAAAGTGCTTGGTTACCATGGCTATGGCCGGTTTGGAATCAGGTTTTCATTTTTGTTTTTTTGGCCGCCTGGTTGCGAAGATCCAATGTAATGACTGGGGCTCAATGGATTACCTATAGGTTCGGTACGGCCCTTGGAGCCAAATTGTCGCATATAATTGTAACCGTTTTCGCCATCATTAGCACCCTAGGATTCATTGCCTACTTTTTTGAAGGTATAGGGAAATTTGCAACGATAATTTTTCCTTGGGACTTGGTATTTGAAATGGGACCATTACTGGTAACATCGGAGCAAGCCTATGCCTTAATTGTGATTGGGGTTACGACAATCTATACGATGAAAGGCGGAATGTACAGTGTGGTTGGTACCGAAGTGCTCCAGTTCATTATTATGACTATTTCGTGTTTTGTAATTGGATACATTGCGTTTAATTCGATTTCCGCAGAACAGGTGGCAAGTGCTGTTCCAGCCAATTGGAAAAATTTGTTCTTTAGTTGGGAATTGGATTTGGACTGGACTGGGTATATTGATAGCGTAAATACAAAAATTGAGGAAGACGGATTTTCGCTTTTTGGTTTTTTGTTCATGATGATGATTTTTAAAGGGATTTTTGCCAGTTTAGCAGGTCCTGTACCTAGTTACGATATGCAACGTGTACTTTCAACCCGTAATGAGGTAGAGGCGTCGAAGATGAGTGCCTTGACCATTGTGGTTTTGTCTATACCAAGATATCTAATGATTACTGGCTTTGCAGTATTGGGAATAGTCTACTTGGGACCCGAATTGCAGGCACTGGGCACGGGAATAGATTTTGAGACAATTCTTCCCATAGCCATTCAGAAATTTGTTCCGATTGGCTTCAAAGGATTATTGCTTGCGGGATTATTAGCGGCATTTATGGGCACGTTCGCCGCATTCATAAATGCAGC
The DNA here is from genome assembly GCA_024279425.1 of Bacteroidota bacterium. Taxonomy (GTDB): domain Bacteria; phylum Bacteroidota; class Bacteroidia; order Flavobacteriales; family Flavobacteriaceae; genus Maribacter_A. The sequence goes on from JAJRRO010000092.1 coordinate 88,841, forward strand.
ACCTGCGTATCTTGTCAATGATATCTATAAGAAGTACATTAATCCCAATGCCACGGACAAGACGTATATTAGATATAGTTATCTGTCTTCCATTTTAATTGTGGTTATAGGTTTAATAGGAGGTTTTTTTGCGTCCTCGATCAATACCCTTACGCTATGGTTGACATCTGCACTATATGGAGGTTACGCTGCTGCCAACGCCTTGAAGTGGATATGGTGGCGATTTAATTCATACGGTTATTTTGGAGGAATGTTGGCCGGTCTGGTGGCAGCGACCATCGTGCCACAGTTGTTTCCGGACACTACTGTTATCTATCTTTTTCCATTAATTTTACTGATGTCCTTTATTGGATGCTTCTTGGGGGTTGTTTTGGCGAAGCCCGATGATATGGAAGTCTTGAAACATTTTTATAAGACTACCAAACCATGGGGATTTTGGAAACCGGTATACGCTGAAATCATTAAAGAAGACCCGGAGTTTAAGCCCAATAGTGACTTTTGGAAGGATGCCTTCAATTGCTTTATTGGTATCGTTTGGCAAATGACATTTGTCCTTGCACCCATATATTTAATAATCAAGGAATATTATAGCATGGCATGGGTCGTATTGCTCATGATAATAACTTCAATAGTCCTAAAGCGAACCTGGTATGACAAACTTAAAATACAATAAATAAAATGGCTCAAATTCCTTGGCAAGAAAGACCAGACGGTAGCAATGGAGTTCTTTGGAGATATGAAAAAAATCCCATAATAGATAGAAACGGTATTCCCTCATCAAACAGCATTTTCAATAGTGCGGTAGTTCCCTTTGGTGAGGGTTATGCCGGTGTTTTTAGATGTGATAACAAAGCAGTTCAAATGAACATATTTACTGGTTTTAGTAAAGACGGATGGCATTGGGACATAAATCACGAACCCATAATTATGAAGGCCGGTAATACACAAATGATTGAATCTGATTATAAGTATGATCCGAGGGTTGTTTTTATTGAAGATCGTTATTGGATCACTTGGTGCAACGGTTATCACGGTCCAACCATTGGTATTGCTTATACTTTCGATTTTAAAGAATTTTTTCAATGTGAAAATGCCTTTTTGCCCTTCAACCGTAATGGCGTGTTGTTTCCCTTAAAAATAGATGGTAAATATGCGATGCTGAGTCGCCCTAGTGATAACGGGCATACACCATTCGGCGATATATATATTAGTTTTAGTCCCGATATGAAATATTGGGGAGAGCACAGGTGTGTGATGAAAGTTGCTCCATTTGAGGTTAGCGCTTGGCAAAGCTGTAAATTAGGTGCGGGAACAGTTCCTATTTTAACGGATAAAGGCTGGCTAATATTTTATCATGGCGTTATCAATACCTGTAACGGATTCAGATATTCCATAGGATCTGCCATATTGGATAAAAATGAGCCAAATAAGGTGAAATGGAGAGCGCAACCCTATCTGTTGGCCCCATCTGAATTATATGAACAGGTCGGAGATGTGCCCAATGTGGTGTTTCCCTGTGCGGCCTTACATTCCCTTGAGGAAGATAAAATTGCCATTTATTATGGTGCAGCCGATACAGTTGTGGCTTTGGCTTTTGGCCATATATCTGAAATAATTGAATTCACCAAAGAGAACAGTTTATAAAGTAAAAAATGAAGAAATCATTGAACCATAATAAAAACAAGGGAGTATTACTGTTTATATTCTGTATGGCAATGTTTTGGCTTACAGCCCAGAAAGCACCAAAACAGTACGTTGCTTTTAAGGCAATTGAAGAACTGAAAATAGATGGTAATACCAACGAAGTATCTTGGAAAAAAGCACCGTGGAGCGATACTTTCATCGATATCGAAGGGATAAAAGAACCAAAATACAAGACTCAAATGAAAATGTTGTGGGATGATACCTATTTGTATTTCATGGCAAAAATGGACGAACCACATGTGTGGGGTACATTAAAGGAGAGGGATACAGTCATTTTTTACAATAACGATTTTGAGATTTTTATCGACCCCGATGGGGATACACATAATTATATGGAGTTTGAAATTAATGCCCTGAATACGATATGGGATTTGTTTTTGACCAAACCTTATCGAAATCATGGTAAGGTTTTGGATAGCTGGGATATTCAGGGAATAAAAACTGCTGTGAATGTTGAAGGAACTCTCAATAATTCAAGTGATGTGGATAAAGGATGGAGTGTTGAAATTGCAATTCCCTGGAAAGTCCTTACCGAGGCCAATACACATAATAATATACCAGTAAATGAGTTTTGGAGACTTGGCTTTTCAAGGGTGAATTGGGAATTTGACCTGAACGAGGGACGATATTCCAGAAAAAGAGATGAATCAGGTATATACTTGCCTGAATCTAACTGGGTTTGGTCACCCCAATGGGTAATAAATATGCACGAACCGGAAAAATGGGGGTATGTCTATTTTTCTGACAAAGTCGTTGGTTCCACTGACCATTTTGAAAATCCAAAAGATGAGCACCTTAAGTGGTACATGTACAGTCAATTCAGAAAATTACTTCAATCAGAGGGCAATTTTGACGAGGTTAAATCTACCGTCCAATCCACTTCGAAAAAAATACTTGGTAATTCAGTCAAGTTACATTTTGAAGAACACGGCTCTGGATGGAATATTTCTTCACGGAGTCCTTTTACCGGCAAGAAATTGACGATTAAGGATGATGGTAAATTTTTAACTCAAGATAACTAAATGAGGTATCTGGCTTTACTTTTTTCTATGGTATTTGCGCTCATGGTATATGGGCAAAAATTACCCGTCGATTACGTAAACCCTTTTATTGGGACGTCCAACTTTGGTACGACCAACCCAGGCCCGATAGCGGTAAGGGGAATGGCGAATGTTTCACCGTTCAATGTTGCAGGTAAGCAAAATTTGCCCTTAGAAAAGGATAGTCGTTGGTTATCGACTCCATATGTGCATGAGAACATTTTTCTAACCGGTTTTAGTCATGTAAATCTTAGTGGCGTAGGTTGCCCAGAACTTGGTGTGATTTTGGCAATGCCAACAACCGGGCGTGTCGAGACCGATCATTTGGTGTATGGCAGTACCTATTCCAGTGAAACAGCAAAAGTGGGTTACTATTCCAATATTTTAGATAAATACAATATTAAGGTAGAGGCTACTGCAACAACAAGGGTTGGAGTTAGCAAATATAGCTTCCCCAAGGGAAAATCCAATATTTTGCTCAATTTAGGACTAGGACTCACCAATGAGCAAGGGGCCAGCGTTAAGGTGGTCTCCCCCTCCGAAATAGAAGGGGTTAGGTCAGTGGGTTCCTTTTGCTATTACAAACCTGGAGAAGCCTATCCTGTTTATTTTGTGGCCCGATTTTCCAAACCTGCGAAAGAATTTGGAGTATGGAAAAAACCGGCAAGGTACAATGGTGTGGAATCCCAGTGGATGGAGTATAATGGAAATACCAGATTAATGAAAGGCTATGCCAAGGAAGTTATAGGCGACAGTATAGGAGCTTATATGAGCTATAATTTCGAAAAAGCGACGGAAGTTGAATTAAAAATAGGCGTGTCCTACGTTAGTATTGAAAATGCCCGCGAGAATTTGGAGAAAGAAACATCGGGAAAGGATTTTGACCAAATTATGGCCTTCGCCCAAGAGGAGTGGAATGAATATTTATCGAAGATTGAAGTAGAAGGAGGACAAGAGGAAGATAAAGTCAAGTTCTATACGGCTTTGTACCATACACTCATACACCCGAGTACCTTGAACGACTTTAATGGGGACTATCCTAAGATGAAAACTCGGGAAACTATGAATACTAAAGGTACAAGATACACAGTTTTCTCTCTTTGGGACACCTACCGGAATTTACACCAATTGATGAGTTTGGTATATCCCAAACAGCAATCGAACATGGTCAAGAGCATGCTTCAGATCTATGATGAAAGTGGGTGGCTTCCTAAATGGGAACTGAACGCGACCGAGACCACAACAATGGTTGGTGACCCATCAGGGATCATAATTTCCGATACTTATTTAAAGGGTATTCGGGATTTTGATGTTGAAAAGGCCTATGCAGCCATGCTCAAAAGCGCAGACCAGATTGAGGATAATCCTTTACGCCCTGGGCTTAAGGATTATATAGATAAGGGTTATTTAACCACCAAAACAATCAATAGTGGATCGGTCTCTATTACACAAGAGTATAATATCGCGGATTATGCTGTAGCCCAATTGGCCAAGGAGTTGGGTAAAAAAGAAGATTATAGGAGATTTTCAAAACGTTCTCTTTCCTACAGAAATTTGTTCGATACGGAATTTGATTTATTGCGACCTAAAAATGATGATGGTAGCTGGCTTACGCCTTACAATCCAGAAACGGGAGCAAACTTTGTAAAAAACTTGGGTTTCATAGAAGGCAATGCCTGGCAATACAGTTTTATGGTCCCGCACGACATTAAGGGACTCATGAAATTAATGGGAGGCCCAAAACCGTTTGCTAACAAACTGCAAGAAGTTTTTAATAGGAATCAGTTCGATATGGCCAACGAACCGGATATCGCATACCCTTATCTTTTTAATTATGTCAAAGGAGAGGAACACCGAACTCAAAAAAAAGTATCAGAATTGCTTAACGAATATTTTAAAAACAGTCCAGACGGTATACCTGGCAATGATGATACGGGAACAATGTCGGCATGGGCGGTTTTTTCAATGATAGGGATTTATCCTGTAAATCCGGCAGAACCTATGTATGCCCTGACCAAACCATCATTTGACAAAGTAACGATTCACTTGGACAGGAATTATTACTATGGGAAAAAGCTGGAAATTATTTCCAGAGATTCAGGAAGTAAAGAAATTATTGATAAAATTCTTATCAACGAAAAAGTGCATAAGAGTTATTTTATTACACATGAAGAATTGATAAAAGCTGATACCTTGACTTTTATTTTGGAATGATTTGGTGCTAAGAATTGCGGTATTTCCTTTATAATTACTGGATTACCGGACTTATGCATAGGACTGCGATCTAACAGATTAAAACCCTTGTTGGAATTGGATATGTTTTGAACTTGCAAAAAGAGACACCCATGAAACACATAAAGTACTTTGTATTTTTCCCCTCATTTTACTTTTAGGATTTACTTCGATATGCCCAATTAGTAATTGGTTTACTGTGCAAAAGGATTCCATAGCGGTAATGGCTTATTATGTTCCGGAAAGGGATTATAAGCCGAAAGAACTTCCCTTGGAACAATTGACCCATATTATTTTTTCATTCACTAATGTTATTGATGGGGAAATGAAGTTTAGAGATAAAAAGACAGGGGCAAAACTATTGCTCTTAACGGCTCAGCGGAAAAAGCACCCAAACCTAAAGGTGATGATTGCCTGTGGGGGATGGGGTGCTGATGGCTTTTCCGATATGGCACATACCAAGGAAAACCGAAAGAAGTTTGTACAAAGCGTTATTGCGTTTAATGAGAAATATCAGTTAGACGGACTTGATATTGATTGGGAATATCCTGGCATACCAGCTGCTAAGACAGGAGCAAGACCTGAAGATAAACAAAACTTCACCTTACTAATGAAAGAATTAAGGGAAGGATTGAACACATTGGAAAGGCCACAGACGCTAACATTTGCTTCAGCAGGATGGAAACGGTATTATAAAAACGTTGAGATCAAGGAGGTAATGAAACATGTTGACTATATGAATATAATGACTTATGATCAAATAGGTGCCACTTCACCCTTTACCGGACACCATACAGCTTTGGGTCAGATTGAACAGGCTGATTTGGAAGACACTCCTGCCGCCAAATTTATTGAGCAAAGGAGAGAAGAAATGAAAAAGAGAGGTTACGCCTATGAGCCTAGGTCAGTCGAAAAAATTGTTGGTTTTTGTCTTGAAAATGGGGTAAAGGCTGAGCAGATAGTCATTGGCGCTGCTTTTTACGGTAGGGCTTGGAAAGGGGTTCCTCCAAAAAATAATGGATTGTATCAGTCCAATACAGGTTCATTTATTGAGTGGAGTGCCTATCACCAAATAAGGAAAGATTTTGAGAGTAACAAGAATTACAAAAGGTATTGGGACTCCGTTGCAAAGGCACCATAATTGTTTAACGAGCGGGACAGTATTTTTATTAGTTATGATGATACTCTTTCTGTAGAGCTGAAAACAAAATATACTATAAAGCAAAAATTAGGAGGGATTATGTTTTGGGAGCTTGGTAACGATACAAAGGAGAAGAACAGTCTTTTAAAGGCCATATATAATGCCTCAGGGAATTAACGAAAGTAAAATTCAAAAAACATACCCTTAAAAATCCATACTTACTTCATTTGCGCAGGTGCCTTATGCTTTTCCCGTTCTGAGGATTCCATTGAAACCCTATAATCTTTTATAGAAAGAATACGTCGTGTACGACTGTAAATTGTGACCAAGGTTCAAAAAATATAGATTAGGATAGTATTTATATAAGGGGTTTTTTTGAGCGAAAATATGGGTAACCCACCCTATTGGTACCATGTAGCAGGAACTCCATCCTGGATTTCACCAATGAAACCCTCTAACTATAGGCTATAGGAGTCTTTAACAACCGAAGCCAATGAAATGCACAAGCGTTTTCGCTGTTTACACTACCCAAGTGCAACTTGACCATCGCAGAAGAGTATAATTACGAAATCGTTTTCGTAATTCAGTCCTTTAGCTTTTCAGCGTGGTTGTTGGTCGAAATTTTTTAATAAAGAGAACCTAATTTTCAACTTTAGCAAATTAAGAGAATTTTAACATTATACAGATTCGAACAATTAAACTAACAAAACAAGACTAACATGAATCAAAAATTCAAGTATGTATTAATGTTTGTTGCTTTACTCTTTATTCAAGGAGCTGCAGCACAGACTATTTCCGGTACGGTGACCGACAACGCAGGGGTGCCGTTACCAAGTGTGAACGTTGTTGAAAAGGGAACAACTAATGGTACTTCAACCGATTTTGATGGTAATTATAGCATAAGTGTTTCCAGTTCTTCTGCTATTTTGGTGTTTTCCTCTCTAGGGTTTTCTACCAAAGAAATTACCGTAAATGGGCAATCAACTATTAATGTGTCCTTAGAGGAGGATGCGGAGCAATTAGGGGAAGTAGTGGTTACCGCACTTGGTATTAGGAAAGAAACCAAAGCTTTGGGATATTCTTTGACCGAAGTTGGTGGTGAAGAGTTGTCCACCATAAAGACACCCAATGCCATAAACTCCTTACAGGGTAAAATAGCGGGTGTAAATATCACTCAAAATGCTACAGGGGCTGCGGGTTCTAGTAGGGTAATTATTAGAGGATCCAGTTCATTGTCAGGTAATAACCAGCCACTGTATATTGTCGATGGTATTCCTATTGGTAATGAGAATAATGGATCTGCGGGTCTATGGGGTGGATCTGATGGCGGTGATGGTATATCTAGTATTAATCCAGATGATGTCGAGTCAATTAGTGTCTTAAAAGGGGGAGCGGCTTCCGCCTTATATGGTTCCCGAGCTTCTGGGGGTGTGATTATAGTTACTACAAAATCCGGTAAAGGACAAGATGGGTTTGGTGTAGACTACAGTAGTTCCGTAACTTTCGACCAAGTAGATACCTCTTTGCAAGATTTTCAAACAGAATACGGTCAGGGTATTCGGGCTAGAAAACCTGTGAATGTGACCGAAGCACGCGATAACGGACTTTCGTCGTGGGGTGCGCGTTTAGATGGTTCCCCTGTAGTACAGTGGGATGGAGTTGATAGACCATATTCATACGTAGGAAGCAATCTGGATAATTTTTATAGGACAGGTACCACTTTTATTAATTCCGTTGCTTTGACGAGTGGCTCAGAAAACATGAGTTATAGATTTTCTGTATCAGATTTATCCAATGAAGATGTGATGCCAAACGCAGGACTAAACAGAAAAACATTTTCTTTAAATTCAAGCGCGGTTCTTGCCAAGAAACTTAGTACATCGGTGAGTGCCAAATATATTATTGAGAAAGTCAACAATAGACCTCGTCTTTCAGATGCTCCTGGTAATGGAAACTTTACTGTTGCAAATCTTTCTCCCAACGTAGATGTACGTTTTATGGAACCCGGAGCTAATGAAGATGGTACAGAGCGTACATATTCTACAAATACGTTCTCTCAAAACCCTTATTTTGCAGCTAATAATTTTAGAAATGAAGATGTTAAAAATAGAATAATAGCTTCTACCTCGTTGCGTTATGATATTTTGGATTGGCTTCATTTAACAGGTAGGGTTGGTATTGATAATTCTTCGATCAGAAGAGTTTCTGTAACACCTTTTGGAACTGCCTATCAACCACAGGGAAGTATTACTGAGGAAGAGAGAAGATATAATCAGATAGACGGCGATTTAATATTAGGTGCTGAAAGAGACATTACGGATAAGTTTTCTATTGAGGCCTTTGTTGGTGTCAACAGTAATCATATTAAATCGGAGCGATTGGCTCTTGGTGGAGGTCAGTTTATAGTACCCGGACTTGAGGATATTGGGAATACAGTTAGTCAGTCTAGAAGTCGTACTTTTAGTGAAAGGAAAATTGGTTCGGCATATGGTTCTCTGGAACTTTCCTATGACCGTTGGGCCTATGTAACATTTACTGGAAGAAATGACTGGTTTTCTACCTTGTCCTTTCCTGGTAAAACGACACCAAATGATGATTTTTATCCTTCAGTTAATGCAAGTTTAATTTTATCAGATGCCTTGGAGATGCCAGATTTTGTAACTTTCTTAAAACTAAGGGGAGGCTATTCAGAGGTTGCCGGTGGCGCACAAGATGCTTTTGCATTGTCCTTAACGTATCAAATTTTTGGAAACCCGATCAATGGGCAGCCGCAGGGTAGAGTTAATGGAGGTACAGTGCCAAACGCAGCCTTGATTCCATTTAGTAAAAGCGAAACAGAAATTGGCCTTGACGCTAGGTTCTTTAATAATAGAGTGTCTTTGGATTTGGCCTATTATACCAATGAAACTACAAATGATATTGTAAGTGTTGCAACGTCTGTCTTTTCCTCCTATGGCGGTGCTAGAGCAAATCTAGGGCAAGTAGAAAATAAGGGGTTTGAGTTTTTGATCAATGCAACTCCAATACAAACTAAAAATTTTAGCTGGAACACCACTTTTAACGGTGCCCATAATAAAGGTACAGTATTGGCGACCAATGATACGGATTCAGATGTTAACTTGGATGAGCCTCGTACCCGAAATGTACGGATTACACATATTGTTGGAGAGCCTTATGGAACTATTGTTGGGGTATCCTATGATAGGGATGCAAGTGGAAACATTAGATATGAGATTGACGGTGAGGGAGTGCCAAGAGCAGTTCAAGGTGAACGGAAAATCTTAGGAGAAGGAGTACCTCCTTTAACGCTAGGTTTTACGAATTCATTCACGTATAAAAACTTTAATCTTAATTTCTTGATTGATGGTAAGTTTGGTGGTCAGATATTTTCTGGAACAAACACTATTGCTGTTGGTAATGGGCTTCACAAAGCTACTTTGGAAGGAAGGGAAAGCGGATTGACGGTGTCTGGTATCGATGCAGCTACAGACCAACCTTTTACTACAACGGTAGCTCCTGAAAACCTATCCACCTATTGGAGTGAAATCAATGATATTGCAGAGGAGTTTGTATCAGATTCTGACTATATTAAATTCAGACAAATGAGTTTGGGGTATAGTTTACCAAGTAAAGCCTTGGAGAACGTATTTTTGAAGAATGTTAATATTTCTTTAATAGCGTCCAATCTGTTTTATATTAAAAGAAGCGTAGAAAATGTAGACCCAGAAAGTGCTTATAATGTGGGCAATTCCCAAGGGCTTGAATATTTTGGGGTTCCTTCTTCAAAAAGTTATGGATTAAATATAAGTGTAAAGTTTTAAAATATTAGTTATGAAAAAAACAATTTATATATTATTGTTTGCACTTGTATTGGGTGCATGTGATGAGGGTTTTGATGAGTTGAATGTTGATCCTACCAAACCGGTACAGGTAGATGTTCGAAATAAACTTACGGCTGCTCAAGGGTTTTTGTCCAGTCAACGTTATGATAATTGGAGAGCTAATCTAATATACCAATCCACTATGATGCAGCATTTTTCTACAACGGCGGGCTATTGGGCTGGTGATAAATATACTTGGAACAAAGGGTATGCGTCTTCCTTAATAGATCGGTATTATGGCAATGTTATCAAATCTGTAGAAGATATGTTGTTTCAGTTAGCTGAGGAGGAAGGACCAGAAGAAATGAGGGCCATAACAAGAATATTACGTGTTGTTGCATATGCCAGACTTACTGATTTATATGGGGATATTCCATATAGTGAAGCAGGACAAGCCGTGATTTCTGAAATATTGTTGCCTAAATATGATGCACAAAGCGAAATTTATCCAGATTTATTAAAAGAACTAGAAGAATCGGCAGCAGCTTTGGGTACTGGAACCTCTGGTTTCGGAGCTGCGGATGTTATGTATAATGGCGATCAAGGCAAATGGAAAAAATTAGCCAATTCAATGATGTTAAGACTTGGGTTGCGTTTAATTAAAGTGGATCCAGCTGCTTCTCAGTCTTGGGTGACCAAGGCTATTGCCGGTGGTGTGATGACATCCAATGATGACATCTTTTATTTGCAACACGATGCGGATAATAGAAATGGAAATGGTTCAACTTTTCTTGCCGATGGTAACCCTCGTATGAGTAAGACTTTTATCGACTTTTTACAAGGAGATCCAAGATTGCCTATTTTGGCCGCAAGAAGAGGTGATGGCAGTACAGCTCCAGTAGATTTGATTGGTCTTCCCAATGGATTGGATTCACAATTGTTGTTGGATTCCACGGGAGAAGAGAACACGGATAATTACGCAGAACCTAATAGAGGTATTATTACAGGAGAGGATGCACCCATGTTCTTCCAGACCTATGCTGAGGTAGAATTAATGCTTGCAGAAGCTGCCGAGCGTTGGGGTCTGGCAGGAGGAGATCCTGAGCCACATTACAATGCGGGTGTACGGGCCGCCATGAAAATGCTGGAAATTTATAAACCTGAAGGAGCCATCGCAGATGCGGATATAGATGCTTATTTATTGGCCAACCCATTTGATGCTGGCAACGCCATAGAACAAATCAATACACAGTATTGGGCAGCTACCTTCTTAAATGAGTATGAGACTTTTGCCAATTGGAGAAGAACCGGATTCCCTGTTTTAGTCCCGGTAAATTATCCTGGTAATGTTACAAATGCTACCATTCCAAGAAGACTTACGTATTCTGAAAGTGAGCAAAGTGTTAATCCTGATAATTATGCGGCGGCATTGGCCGCACAAGGTCCAGATGAGTTAACCACAAGAGTCTGGTGGGATGTACAGTAAATAAGTTAGTTGTTGTTTTCTCTATAGCAAATTATTTTTAATTTTGGAGAGAGTTAGTTGAATAAAGGAGAGGAGACTCTCCTTTATTTTATTGCATTAAATAATTCAGATATGTTGCCTAATTACTCTTTGCGTATTTGGATGGCGGGTTCTATTTGTTTCGTATTGCTTTCAAATTTTTTATCTGCCCAGACCAAAGCCAGATTTACATTGTTGAGTTCTCGCGTTACCGGAATTGATTTCAACAACAAAATAAAAGATACTAAGGAAAAGAATATTTTGTTGTACGCCAATTTTTACGGTGGTGCAGGTGTTGGAGTGGCAGATTTTAACAATGACGGCTTACAGGATATTTTTTTTGCCGGAAATATTGTTCCCGACAGGTTATATCTTAATCAAGGGGATTTTGTTTTTGAAGATGTGACAAAGGACGCCGGTATCAAAAATGATGGAGGCTGGTCAACAGGAGTAACTATTGCCGATGTAAATAATGATGGTTATCAAGATATTTATGTGAGTAGGGAATTATATGACGAAAGACCGGAATGGAGGACAAATTTATTATACATAAATAATGGCGATGGGACTTTTACGGAATCAGCAAATAAATTTGGTGTTGCTGACTCTGAAAGAACCAGGCATGCCACTTTTTTGGATTATGACAAGGATGGTTTGCTCGACCTTTTTTTGTTGACCCAACCGCCAAACCCCGGTAGCTATTCCGATTTTTTTGGCACGATACTTCTTAAACCAGAATACCATTTAAAGTTATTTAAAAATACCGGTGAAGATCATTTTGTTGATATTAGTGAATCTGCAGGTATTAAAAGTACTGGATTTCCTAATGGAGTTTCGGCTAGTGATTTAAATAACGATGGATGGACCGATTTATACATAGCCAATGACTTTTATGCACCTGACTTTTTATTTATGAATAATAAGGACGGTACTTTCACCAATGTAGCCAATGAAGCTCTTGGCCATATGTCATATTATAGCATGGGAGTTGATGTAGCGGATATAAATAATGATGGCTTACTCGATATCTTTGTGGTTGATATGGTCGCCGAGGACAATTTTAGATTAAAGTCCAATATGAGCGGAATGAATCCTAATACTTTTTGGAAGGTAGTTTCTGATGGAGGACATTATCAATACATGTACAATGCACTACAGCTTAATAATGGAAATAGCACCTTTAGTGATGTTGCCCAGTTAACGGGGATGGCTGCCACTGATTGGAGCTGGTCTAATTTAATTGCTGATTTTGATAATGACGGACTAAAGGATACCTACATAACAAATGGGCTATTACGTGATATTAGAAATACTGATGCAGATAAAAGAATAGGACAGTTTATTACACAAACGGCAAATACTTGGGTCATGGAAAACCCAAATGGGGGAGAGGTTAGTATTTGGGATATTTTGGATTTGAAAAAAGCCCTTTCATTGGTTCCTTCCCAACCGCTAAAGAATTATGCATATAAAAATATAGGAGATTTAAAATTCGACAAAATAGCAAAAGATTGGGGTCTTGACCAAGCGTCTTTTTCCAACGGTGCTGCTTATGCTGATTTTGATAATGATGGTGATCTGGATATTGTAGTTAATAACATTAATGATAGAGCCTTTGTGTATAAGAATAACTCCGAAAATTTTTCCAACACGAATTTTTTGAGAGTGCAATTATTGGACGATACCAACAAACCTGTATTGGGTACAAGAATTAAATTGTATGCCGATAATGAAGTGCAAACCTTTGAGACTACAAATGTGCGGGGAATTTATTCTACAAGCGAGTCAATTGCACATTTCGGCTTGGGAAATAAGGCCATGGTTGACAGTTTGGTAGTAATTTGGCCAAATCAAACGAAAAGTACGAAGCGGAAAATCGTTGCAAATCAAACAATCCGTTTATCATCGGATGATGCCAACAGTTCAATGCCCAATTCAAACAATATACAGGACAACCCTTTATTTCAAGAGATAACCCATTCATTTAAGCCAAAACATAGGCATCACGAAAATGCTTTTGATGACTATGAATATCAGGTTTTGTTGCCGCATAAGCTATCGCAATTTGGTCCTGCTATGGCCAAAGGTGATATAAATAATGATGGTCTTGACGATTTTTTTGTTGGCGCGGCAACAGGTAAATCACCTGCTCTATATATACAGGACAAAACGGGTGGATTTACTAAAAGTTTGGCGGAGTTTTGGGGGAAAGAGGCTGCATATGAAGATGTTGATGCCGTATTCATTGATGTAAATGGCGATGAGTATCAAGACCTTTACGTTGTTAGTGGTGGAAATGAATACCCTATAGCTGATCTACACTATGTGGATCGCATATATCTAAATGACAAAAAGGGCGGCTTTTTGAAAGGGGCAATTATAAAAGTTGGACGTATAAGCGGATCAAAAGTAATCCCGGGGGATTATGACGGCGATGGAGATATTGATCTTTTTGTTGGAGGGAGATTGGTCCCTCATCATTATCCATTGCCTGCCTCAAGTATGTTGCTGATCAATGAAAATGGTCAATTGGTAAATTCTACAAATCTTTTTGCCCCAGACCTCAAAGATATTGGGATGGTTACAGATGCAGAATGGGATGATTATGACGCTGATGGAGATTTGGACTTAGTTATCGTTGGAGAATGGATGCCGATTACGTTATTTGAAAACAATGAGGGAAAATTATCGAAAGTAACAGACAGTAATTTGGAATCAACCGCAGGTTGGTGGTTTAGCCTTGAAAAAGGCGATTTTGACAATGATGGAGATTCCGATTATATCGCAGGAAATCTAGGCCTGAACTATAAATACAAAACATCAGAAGAAGCTCCTTTTGACATTTACTATAATGATTTTGATGGAAACGGAAGTTATGATATTGTTTTGGGGTATTACAATAAAAATAAGCACTATCCACTCCGCGGATTTTCATGTTCTGCACAGCAGATTCCTGGATTGAAAAATAAAATCAAAAAATATGATGTTTTTGCCTCATTGGAAATAGATGAGGTATACGGAGATACAAATTTGGACAACTCATTGCATTACAAGGCCGATACATTTGCCTCTTCTTATATTGAAAACCTTGGGGAAGGTGAATTCAAGATAAGCCAGTTACCATTCCAAACACAGTTTTCAAACATAAATGATATCCAAGTAGTTGATTTAAATTCAGATGGAAACTTGGACGTAATTACTGTAGGTAATCTCTTTGTTTCCGAGATAGAGACCCCTAGAAATGATGCGGGAACTGGATTGGTGATGTTGGGTGACGGTAAAGGAGGGTTTAAGCCATTGACTGTAAGAGAAAGTGGATTTTTTGCAAAAGGTGACGCAAGGAAGATAGAAGTAATACAAACGGTCAATGGAGAAAGATTACTAATAGCCAATAACAATGATTTCCTGCAGATTTTTGCAATCAGAAAGTAGTGTTAAGTAAATTGTGGTTATTGTGAATAGAGTAACATTGCAAGCCTTTCTTATGTGAAACCACCAAATTTTCGACGTTTTTTTAGTTTACTTTTTGAGATTATTTCATAAAAATATTTGGATTTGCATATTTTTTACCAATATGTATCGTTTAATTAAACTTTAGAGAACTGGAATAGAGCCTTTTATAAGATACTTTTGTTATGTGCATGCACTCTTTTCATTCATTTCGTTCTAGGTTATCTACAATTTTCTGAAACTGCAAAAATGTAATTTTATCTTGCACAAGGAAGTGTCTATTGGCTGACGATTATGGCCCTATTTTCCATAATATTTTTTCAGTAGGTCAATATCATTTCACCAAGAAAATGATAATGTAATTTAGTGTTGGTTTAGACACCTACTTGTATAATCTAGTTAGCAGATTTCTCCATTAGTTTGGTATACACATTTTTCATCACTTTTGTTTTGCCTTCATCTTCAGCTACGGCAGAAGTTGTAAACATCATCACTCCACTAGATTTCCCAGCCAGTCCACCCTTCAGAACAGTTTCAAATTCCTCATTCGAAATGACCCCCGGGTTATTATATGCTTGAACGATAGGCCATACTTTTGGGTAAGAATCCTTTCTGATATTTAGTTGATTGCTAAACCAGTGTATATTCTCTTTTACCCAATCGGGGTCTCTTCCCATTCTTGCATGGTATACCATGGGAGAAAATACATCGATAGTTTCTTTTAATAGATTATAGTCAAGTCCCAGTATGCGACGTCTTGCACCATTGAATTCCTGATTATTCCATGGACAATGATAAAGTCCAAGGAGCGCCTCTGGTTTGATTTCTTTGATAATGCTTTTTATTTCATAGGTCCAATCATAAATCACTTTGCATCGCCAATTACGCCATGATTCATCATGGTTATTTAGTATCCAAAGTGCTTTTTTTGAGGTGATTCCGTCTGGTATTTCGACTCCGGAATCTATTGAAAAATCATCAAGACAATAATCACAAAAACACGTTTCAGGCAAGATGGGTTCAGGTTCTTCAAACTGTGCATGCCAATGCACATAGTCCATCCAAATACCATCTAGGTCATACTTCAAAAGCAAATCCCTTAGCTGGCCAAAACGATACTTACGGAAACCGGGTTCGGTAGGACAAACCCCCATAAACCAGGATGCAGCCTGCACTTTTTCACCTTTTTCATTGATTGCCCAGGCTTCAGGGTGCGTTTCAACATAATCTTTACCATTCAAGGTGGCAAATTCAGCAAATAACATTAATCCCTCAGACTTGGCCCTGTTGACCATATCATGGCTAATCGATCCACTGTGGACAAAAATAGCATTAACCCCAAGATTATTGAGATTCAATTCTTTATCCCAGAAAGGTTTGGGGTTTCCATAAACACCCCTGATCTCAATTGTTTTAGCAGGTTTTTGCCCATAGGAAATAAAAAATAATGGACATAAAGTGGCATAAAGTAAAATGTGTCGAAAACAGAATTTTATATTTGAATTCATCTTTAAGTGTCAAATGCACAGATGTTAAGAATTAATATGGGGACAGAGCCAGTATCTGTCAAAATATTGAACCTGCAACACCTAAGTTAGTTATTTTCTTTTTTTATAAATAACCTATGGAAAATCTTATGCGTATCTTCGGTACGCTACAATCCCAAATCCTTGGAAGAGCACTGTGTTTGCTGGGGTGAAGTGGCCCATTAATGTTAAGACTCAGGAACATTGAAAAATATGGTATTCAAATCAAGTTTATGTATTTTAACAATCAATAACCTTAAAATAAAGACCCGTGGATGAAAGACGCGATTTCCTAAAACAAATGGCAATGCTCACAGGAAGCTTGATGCTGCCCATTTCAAGCTTTGCGGATTCCAAAAATGATAAGTGGGGAGAGATACTTCCGTTACGGATCCTTGGCAAAACGGGTGAAAAAGTAACCATGCTCGGTCTTGGCGGTTACCATGTTGGGTGGACCACCGAAAAAGATGCTCAGGAAGTGATTGAAAAAGCAATGGAGGGAGGTGTTCGTTTTTTCGATACGGCCGAATCGTATGACAATGGCGAAAGTGAAATGCGCTATGGGAAATATCTTGTGCCCAAATACCGCGATGATATCTTTATCATGAGCAAATCAACGGCCACTGATGGTGCCACTGCAAAAAAACATTTGGAGGGTTCGTTGAAAAGGATGAAATGCGATTATATAGATCTATGGCAGGTCCATTCCTTAAGGACCCCTACTGATGTTGAAAATAGGATAGAAAACGAGGTGTTGGAGGTTTTTGCAAAAGCAAAAGCAGAAGGCAAGGTGAAACATATTGGTTTTACGGGACATCAAAATCCATTTGCGCACAAAAAGATGTTGGATGCAACCGCTGACAATGATATTTTTGAGACAGTACAGATGCCCATTAACGTTATTGACATGCATTTTCACAGTTTTATAAAAAATGTTTTGCCCTTTGCTATTGATAGAAATTTTGGGATTTTGGCCATGAAAACCCTTTCAGATGGCCGTTTTTTCAAAGAGAAGAAAAGATTGGGCATGACTCAGTGGGAATCAAATGACCCAATTATCCCCAACTATATATCGATCAGAGAGGCACTTAATTTTGTTTGGTCACTTCCAGTAAGCGTATTGATAACCGGAGCGGAAAACAAAGAATTGCTCGACGAGAAAATAGGGTTGGCAAGGGACTTTGCCCAATTTTCCGAAAATGACAGGTACGAATTGGTTGATAAGGTTTTTGGGAAGGCAGGGAATAAAATTGAATATTACAAAAGTATTTAAACAGGATTTAGGATATGGTCTTTTGGACTTAGTTTAACAGTCAGTCCATGCCTAGTGTAACCTTTCGGAGCATTATCGCATAGCTGTTATTGGCAAGTGTTTTAATGCTTTTTATACGTCTGTTGGCAGTTTTTTATTTCCATTATGGTTAAGGATTATCAATTTACCTTCATCTGATCATGGCCAATCTAACATTCGACAACGATTTACCGCTGAGTTTGGATTTTGCTTGGCAATTTAATTTGCAAATTCACCAGAATCGCAAATGGTATATTCGTATATATATCACAGATTCCTATTTCGTGCATTTGCTTACTTCATTCTGTTGATTTTCATAGTTAGTTTTTGTTGATATTGTCTTGTTCAAGTGTTTTTTTTGCTTTTTTAATATCCAACTGTTCATATGGAAGTGATAAATAATAGGGCAACTCAGTTGCCTCTTTAGTTAACACAATAAACTTTAATTTAGCAAGTCTTTCAATCACTGAATGAATTGTTCGATCAAGATTAGCAGGAGGTACGCTGTTGTATTCGCTTGATAAATACTGGAAGAGCTTTTCTATGGTATGCTGTCCATCCGCCAGTTGCAGAACTAGTCCAAACCATGACTCAAGGGCTTGTCCTTTGTTGTCAGGGTTATAAATATCCATCAGTGAAACCTTTTCACCTTCCTTAGAAATTATCACATTTCGATAAAAACATTGAGAAGTGTTCATCGTTTATTTGAACATTAATTCGGTTTTTGCTTGGTAATTTAATTTTCAAATTCATCAGAATTACAACAGGTACATTCGAATAAACATTTTACAGGTTCTTATTTTGTTGTAATACATAATTTGCTCTCTTGTTTCTTATTCTTTCTGAGAGTTTATTTCTGACACTTAATTTAATAAACAGGCCCATTAGTGATCTGTCTTTAAAGAGCCATCTCAGTATAACCATGGACAAACTCCGCCAGTTGAAGAATGCATCCATTACCTCTTTCCTTGCTGCCAAAATCCCTTCATGAGTATAGTGTTTAAATTTTGTAGTAGGAATGTCCTTTCTCAAACTATCCCAGTCAATAGTTGTTCTGCCTTCTGCTTCCAATTGTTTGTGCAGTTTTGTTCCGGGCCAGGCTGTCATAAAAAACACACGAACAAAATCGACCTTAATATCTTTCAATTCTTTAATTAAAACCTTGTGATAATCATCTTTTTGGTTATCCATTCCAAGGATGCATGATGCAATCACAGCAATTTTCTGTTTATGGATCTTTTTGACAGCTTCTTTATAGTTAACCCCAATATTATGTCTTTTACTTATCGACTTTAAACTTTCAGGGTCAGTTGATTCAAATCCAATAAACACTGTTCTGCACCCTGCTTCATACATTAATTGCATAAGTTCAGGCTGCTCAGCAATGTTGATCGATGCCTGGCAGCCCCAAATAAATTTGTAGTTCCGTTTGATTATTTTATTCAACAATACTTTACGGTCCTCAGAATCTTTTTTTGAATATCCAATAAAATTCTCGTCGGTAACAACTACGATCGAACTATCCTGTATCGAATCAAAATCTTGCAGTATGGTTTCATGTGGGATGGTCCTATATTTTCTGTTTTTGTATATGGTCAAATAGCAAAATGAGCAAGCATAAGGACAACCTCTTGAGGTCATAACTGATGGGTAATGATAATTGTTGTGCATTAGACTTCGGCGCGGTGTTCCAATATTTTCTAAAGACACATCCATAGGGCCAAAGTATCTTTCCTTTGCTTTCTTGTTTTCAAAATCTTCCAGAAATTGCTTCCATGGTTTTTCTCCTTCTCCAAGAATAACAGTGTCAAAATGTTCCAATGCCTCTTCAGGAAGAGACGATACGTGGGCTCCACCAATGACCGTCTTTATTCCACGCGCCCGCAGTTTATCCCCAATTTCATATGCACGTGATATACCTGATGATAAACTGGAAACAGCCACAAGGTCTGCAATTATGGTGTCGGGATTCATATCTTCGCCTACATATTCATCGTATAAGCTTATGTTGTAGTACTCAGGTGTATGGCTTGCAAGATATGCCAATGCCAATGGACTGTAGAGCATTTCTGTCCCAACATTTTCCTTCACCAATGAAGGGTAACACATTGCTAGTTCAATCATACAGTTGAAATTTATTTTTTATCGACCAACTAAAGACAGATCTATCTTGAGAACTAAAAGATAGTAAATTTTAATTATAATAATCGATAAAAGAAGGCTGTATTATAGCACTGTTTTTTATGTTCTACAACATTTTTAATTCCACAAACCAAGTAGTTGCCAAATCGATTTTGCCATCATGCAGGTGGTGAAGGATTATGGCCTTTATGCCCGTCGCAACATAGCAAAAATGGGTTGCAAAAAATTGGATCGTTTTATTGAACTTTAGTTTAGCTATTTAGCCTTTTTCCACCGTCCATTTCTTATTCTTAAATAGACCATTTGTCAGGTATGATATGCGTTATGAGAACAATCATTGGTAATGTCCGTTCTCCATTTATCCAATTGTTTTTCGAAGATATATTCCACCAACTCTTTCCACTTGGTTTGTATACTATTTTTTAGCCGCTAAATTCCATTCCATTATACATATCAAATGTAATTTCATTGTCATCATTGAAGTCCGGCGGGGTATTTCCCATAAAAGCATTTAGAACCCTTTCATTCCAAAATATTAGGTTGGACACCAATTGGCAATGGAGTGGTTTTCTGTTTTATCGGTCCAATTGGCCTGCTCAACCGTAAGATGCTAAAAATCAACTTGTAATTCCCTAGGGGAACTCAATTAGAAAATAGAAATTCACTTTAAACTTTCTACTAATAAATTCGTATATTCAATTCCAGATGATTCTGGTCAATGTTAAATATTTTTGCTATGTTAGAACTCAAGCCACTTTCCAACGAATCAATTCCCAAGGCCGTAATCAGAGCAAAGCACTATCGTCTGTTAAATGAACCTTGGCAGGCCGAAAGTATTTGCAGGGACATTCTCAAGGTTGATCCTGGGCACAAACTTGCGCTGTTGTATCTTATTTTAGCGATTACCGATCAGTTCGGTACTGAAAAAAGTTCTTCTTATTCTGAAGCAAAGGATTTATGCGAACAGTTAACCGATGAATACGATCGATATTATTATCGAGGTATTATAGAAGAACGTTTCGGGAAGGCCACCTTAAAGCGGGCAACACCTCGGGTTAAGTATATCGCCTACGAATACTATCGATGTGCTATGGATTTTTTCGAAAAAGCGGAGAAGATTCTGCCCAAAGGTAATCAAGATGCTATTTTAAGATGGAATGCCTGTGTAAGGGGAATTCAAGAATTTGATCTCAAACCTTCTCGGGACGAAAAACGGGTACAGCCATTTTTAGATGTCTGATTTAAGACCAGTTCAGTAAAAGGACAAGTCTACTTAATGCATATTTCATAGGGGGCACATAATCCTGTTCTTTGGGGACTGATCAGGTAAATTCAACCTTCGATTTTATAGAGGATTTTTTTAAGGCTTTATGGGAGGAAGTTTCTTCTTCCTTTTACCAAATATTTTCCGTGATAATATGGTCACCGGGTCATAAAACCGATCAATTACACGCTCCTTGAGCGGAATAATCCCATTATCAGTAATGTTGATATCCTCAGGACATACTTCGGTACAGCAACGGGTAACATTGCACATGCCCGAACCGAATTCTTTTTTAAGTTCTGGTATCCTATCCACTATATCCAAAGGATGCATTTCGAGGCTAGCCACGCGAATCATAAATCTGGGGCCAATAAATTCATCCTTTTTATCGTGGTCCCGAAGGATGTGACATACATTTTGGCACAAATAACATTCAATACATTTCCGGAATTCTTGAACACGGCCCACATCTTCCTGATACATCACATATCCCTTATCGGTCTTCGCTTCGGGAGCTAATTTTACAGGCTTAATTCTTTTGTTCTGCGTGTAGTTCCAGGAAACGTCAGTAACGATATCCTTGATGACCGGAAAGGTTTTTAAGGGCGTAATGGTAATTGTTTCATCCGGGCCATATTGGTTCATCCGGGTCATACAGGACAATTTCGGTTTTCCATTAATTTCCACACTACAGGATCCACATTTTCCCGCCTTGCAGTTCCATCTAACCGCTAGGTCATTGGCCAGTTCTGCCTGAATTTTAAGAACCACGTCCAAGACCACCATTCCTTCGTTTACTTCTGTTTCGAAATTAACCAGCTCGCCATTTTTATGGTCTCCCTTATAAATCTGAAATTTACGCGTTGCCATATTTTTTCGAGTTAGTAGTTGGAATTTGTACCATCTAAGGATCCAACGATTATAATTTTTATTCCATTACTTGTAATAATCAGGTTTTACCCTGTTCCCTTTCTTTTTCAATTTCCATTTCAAGGGTGTCAATAGACGATTTTGCAATACGTTCCAATTCCGCGTCAGGTGCAGGTCGTTCGACCTTAACCAATCGCATCTCTCCATCATCTCCTTTGGTAATCACAATATTATAGTGAAGCCAATGCTCCTGCTCGCCGGGGAAATCTGCACGCGTATGTGCCCCCCTGCTTTCTTCCCGTAATAGTGCGGCATGGGCAACTGCTTCGGATGTAATTAACAGATTGCGCAGTCCCAAGGCCTCGTGCCAACCAGGGTTAAATTGACTTGTCCCTTTTGCTTTCACGGTTTTATATGCCTCCTTGATTTTTCCCAAGGTATCGATACCCTTATTCAACTCCTTTTCTGTTCTGATGATACCTACATTGGCTTGCATATTATGTTCCAATTCTTCGTGTAGAAGATAAGGATTTGCTCCGGATTCACGATTTAAAATAGTCGTGGCATTTCGAATTATTCGGATCACTTTATCCTTGTCCAATTCCGAATGTGTAGCCACTTTTTTGGCGTATTCGGCTGCATTTTTACCAGATAAATAACCGAAAACGAGAAGATCCGATAAAGAATTCCCACCTAGGCGATTTGCTCCATGCATCCCCGCTGCACACTCTCCACAGGCAAACAAACCCGGGACTGAACTCATGGTCGTGTCGGCATCAACCCGTATTCCACCCATAAAATAATGGCATGTAGGACCAACTTCCATGGGTTCTTTGGTAATGTCCAATTCTGCCAAAACTTTAAACTGGTGGAACATGGAGGGTAATTTCTTCTTGATGTCCTCTGCAGATCTTTGCGTGGCAATATTAAGATACGCGCCCCCATGTTTAGAACCCCTTCCTGCCTTCACTTCTTCATTAATGGCCCGCGCAACGACATCACGTGTAAGCAGTTCTGGCGGGCGTCTGGCATTAGGGTCTCCCTTAAGCCAACGAGCGGCCTCTTCCTCGGTATCGGCGGTTTCAGAACGAAATCGTTCGGGAATATAATTGAACATAAATCGCGTCCCTTCATTGTTTAAGAGGATTCCACCTTCTCCCCTTACGCTCTCCGTGACCAAAAGACCCTTCACCGAGAGGGGCCAAACCATCCCCGTGGGATGAAACTGATTGAATTCCAAATCCATAAGTTCGGCCCCTGCTTCGTACGCCATGGCGTAACCATCACCAGTGTATTCCCAAGAATTCGATGTTACCTCCCAGGCCTTGCCACCACCTCCGGTAGCAAATATGATGGACTTGGCCTTAAAAATGATAAAGGTCCCGGTCTCTCGCCACATGCAGACTATTCCACATACTTCGCCACTTTTATTTGTAAGTAAATCCAAGGCGGTACATTCCATATAAGCTTGGATTCCTTGATGGATCCCGTAATCCTGTAAAGTGCGGATCATTTCCAATCCGGTTCGGTCCCCCACATGTGCCAATCTTGGATATCTATGACCGCCAAAATTCCGTTGGTTGATCAATCCGTTCTTGGTCCGGTCAAAAACGGCCCCCCACTCTTCCAAAAGTCGGACACGCTCCGGAGCAAGCTTTGCATGGAGTTCGACCATACGCCATGCATTCAGAAATTTTCCTCCTCGCATGGTATCTCGAAAATGGATCTTCCAATGGTCGCGCGCATCCACATTGCCCAATGCCGCTGCCATGCCGCCTTCGGCCATCACCGTATGTGCCTTGCCCAATAAAGATTTCATCACAATACCTGTGCTCATTCCTAAGGAAGAAGCTTCAATAGCGGCACTGAGCCCGGCCCCACCCGCACCGACAATAAGTACATCATGCTCAATGGTTTTTATTTCTGCAATATCTAACATACGCGTTCGTTTGTTTTACCTACACCCAAGTGTTGAGGTCGGTGATATATCCCATAGAAACCATGCGGATATAGAAATCGGCCACAACTATCCAAATTAAACTGAGCCAGGCAAATAGTTCATGGCGTTGGTTGAGCCAGCCGACAATTTTTCCATTTTTATGTGCTATTTTTCCGTTCATACTACAGGAGTAACAATCCCTACTTCCGCTTACAAGATGTCGTATGGAATGACAGCCGAAGGTATAGCAGGTCAACAAAATGGGATTTCCCAATAACAGAATGCTTCCTACTCCCAAACCTAATTCCCCTGCCCTAAAAAACGATAGGTAGGCATCATAAAAAAAGACGATTATATACATTAGCGCAAAGTACATGGTAATGCGATGTATGTTCTGCACGAGCATGAGTCCTGTTTCTCCTTTATAACCCGATTTCCGATTCCGGGGCAAGGCACCCACGGCACAGGCTGGCGGAGTTCCTGTGAAGGCCCTATAATATGCTTTTCTATAATAATAGCAGGTGAATCTAAAGATACCCGGAACGGCCAATATTAGCAGTGATGGAGAAGGTGGAAGCCAGCTGGGCCACCCCTCGGGCCATGACCCAAAAATGGCATGTGCCATGGGTGCGGCACCCTCGACACCTTCTTTAATGAATAGTAAGGGAGAATAAAAAGGAGCTAGATATCCCCCAAATCCTTCTTGTCCCGCGCTGTACCAGTAAAAATCGGCCTGCCAAGCAGACCAAAATCCGTAAACCAAAAAACTGGTAAGTCCGAAAAGAACAAGCGCAGGATATAGCCACCATCTATCTTTACGTAAGGTTTTTGCAAAACCTTTGGAGCGGATGGCAATAGCGGCGTTTGAAGACATACGGTGGGTTGGTTTACGATTTGCTCAAGCGTGCGGAATTATATTTATACAATGTAGTGAAAAACTTAATTCAATGCTTATTTTTTTAAAGGAAACTAAGCGCAAATTTTATATGGATTCACATGAATGTTTACATCATTGAGTTAAATCAAAACATTCATTAATGAATTGGTTTCCAACTTTATAACACATTCCGGTGCATTTTTACCAATAAAAAAGTACGTACCGAATCCAGCACCTAATCAGGTGATTTTATATGATATCAAATGGATAGTGTAAAAATGAAAAAGTACGTAAACCATTTATTTACAGACTTTTTGAATTTAGAAAAGAATTCTAAGTGACCTCGACAGGATTCAAACCTGTAACCTTCTGAGCCGTAATCAGATGCGCTATTCAGTTGCGCCACGAGGCCTTTTATAGGGGTGCAAATATATTTCTTTTTACCTTTACCACAAAATAACCCGAACCTAAAAAAATGAATTTAAAAGCTCTAATTAGGGATGTCCCCGATTTCCCATCCAAAGGGGTGGTTTTTAGGGATATTACCCCACTCTTAAAAAACCCCGTCACCCTCAAATATACTGAAAATGCCTTGTTGCAGCTTCTGGGTAATGCTAAAATAGATAAAGTGGTAGGTATGGAAAGTAGGGGGTTCTTTTTTGCGCCAATGCTAGCCGCTAAATTGAATGCAGGCTTTGTGCCGGTGCGTAAACCGGGTAAGTTGCCTTATGATACCCTACGACAAGATTATGACTTGGAATATGGTTCTGATGCTTTGGAAATGCATGCTGATGCTATAGTAAAAGGGGATAGGGTTTTGGTTCATGATGATGTTCTGGCAACCGGTGGCACGGCAAATGCTACGTGTAGGCTTATTGAAAAAATGGGAGGGAAGATTGTGCAATGCAATTTTCTGTTGGAACTCGATTTTTTAAACGGGAAGGAGAAATTGTTAAACTATGAGGTGAAATCACTACTGCATTACTAACCTAATGTCTTGGAGGTGACAAAGTACCGCCACCCAATAATCGCCATTTGCAATTTTGATGCTTTCGCTAAATCTAATCGTTGTTTCGTAAATGAAGGCAATACTACCTTATTTATTTTTGCAATAATTTTAAAAATTGATTTTTCCAATTGCTGTTTCGATTTTTTCAAATGTATAAAAAAAGCTCGACTTACTATCGGGCTTTTTGATTGCAATGTAATTCACTTTTTGCTTTTGGTCTTCATCATCTCTTTTGCCAAATCTGTCCCAATCAGGGGATAGTAATTAGTATTCATAAATATTTCAAAATGAAATAAATATAGAGGTGTTTTCGGATGATTTTTTTGGATTTCGTTTTTTTGAAAAAAAAGCCGGCCCTTTTTTGGGCCGGCTTCGAATTAGTTTTTAATTGTATTTAGCTAGTTTTTCTTCTTTTTGGTTGTGACTTCTATAACTCCGTCTTTACCTTTTTCTCCATATTTTGCTTTTGCATCTTCTCCTTTAAAAACGGATATTGATTTAATATCGGATGGATTCAGTAGTTTAAAATTAAGTTCTTCGGTTTCTTTTCCATCTATGATATACATTATTTTTTCATCATCCGTATTAATAAAAAACGTTGTTTTTCCCTTTCCTTCTTCGACTCCAATTATATGATTAAAGTCGATTTCTTGATCTGAATCTTTCCAAATAAAGATATTGTCCTCGGTACCGTCCTTTGACTTTTTTATTTTAATATGTTTTTCATGAATACCCTCGTTTTTCTCCATTTTCTTTAGCTCCTTGCGAGTGATTTTTTTGCCATTGACTTTAATGGTCTCTTTTCCATTTTCCTCTATAATTTCAATGGTCTTGTTTGTTTCACCATCATTATCGGAATGTACCCAAACCTTATATTCGGTTTTTTCATGAGCATCTTCATGTACATTTATCTGAATATCCTTATCCTCGTGAATGTCTATATGCCCTGCGTTGCCCATTGAGAATGAATTGGACTCTTCATCATAGACAATATGTATGGGGTCAATTGGATCATCTCCATTATTGAAATTTGACGAGCTTCTCATGTTTTTGCCATTTTTATTTTTGGAGGTAAAATCAATTGAGATATCGATTATTTCTTCTTTTGAGTTGTGGACAACTGTATATGAAAAGTCGACCCCTTTTTTGGCAAGGTCTTTTCTAATTTCAATCAATTCTTTGTCCGTGGTGTTTTTATCAATGGTAATCTCTATTATTTTGGATAGGACATCACTTTTCAGAATCACTTTTGACTCCTCATATAGGGGTATATAAACATCCTTCGTATTAAAGCTTACTAAGAAAATGGCCAGGGAAGGAAGGATTAAAGCTATTTTAAAAATGTTCTTTTTGTTCGATTTTGATTTGTTTAACATGACGATTCGTTTTTTGATTAATGAATTG
This sequence comes from Bacteroidota bacterium, assembly GCA_024279425.1. GTDB lineage: Bacteria > Bacteroidota > Bacteroidia > Flavobacteriales > Flavobacteriaceae > Maribacter_A. The sequence continues at coordinate 116,055 of JAJRRO010000092.1, forward strand.
AAAAAATTATTGGCTATTGGAGTGCGAAATTGATTGCCCGTAACTTTTAGTAAAGTGTACTGATATTTCTTAATGGAAGGTGTTTCCTTGATTGCACTTTCATCCGCCAAAAACTCAAGATTTTGCTTTATATTGGTTTGATAGAGCCAACTAAAAGGACTAATCCAAGTACATATGGTTATGATATGGGAAACAATGACATCGATGGAATGCCATTGCGAACTGTGGGCTTCCTCATGTCTGATAATCGCTGACAATTCACTTTCAGAATACAACGACGGATTGTAGAATATGTGATTAAAAAAGGAAAATGGAGCTATTTTTTTTTGTGTACCAACATGATAAAACTTCCCTTGTTTCTCAACCCTACTATTTTGTATCAATGTATATAGCGCTAAAAGTTGAATAATAAATTTGGTAGTTAGCACTGCGAGGCCAATAAGGTAAACCACAAAAAAGATTTTTGCCCAATCTGTTGGCTGCTCAGTATTGGCGATAGGACCAGTGATAGAATTGGCGCCTATATTTTCAAATGAAATCGGTGTAATTTCAATATAATTGGGAATGGTGATAAAGGGCATCACAAAGGCCACGAGAATACCGGACATCAAAAAATGACGATTTACGGCAAAAAAGGTTTCTCTCTTCAGAAATATTTGATAGACTAAATAAAATATAACAAGTATACCCGATGCCTTTAAAAGATAAATCAATAATGCTTCCATCATTTCTTTTTTTCGATGAGATCGATTATTTCTTTCAATTCGTCCACAGAGATTTTTTCTTCCTTCGCAAAAAAGGAGACCATGCTTTTGTAGGAGTTATCAAAATATTCGACCATTTTGGAATTCACAAAACGCTTGCGGTAATCTTCTAAGGTTACTAAAGGATAATACCTATGCGTATTGCCGAATGCCTCATATGCCACGTATTTTTTTTCTTCAAGATGACGAACAATGGTTGATAGTGTGTTGTAATGCGGTTTGTCTCCTTCAATTTCTGCCTTTAATTCTTTTACGAACGCTTTTTTAAGGCGCCAAAGAATAATCATTACCTCTTCTTCCTTATTGGTCAATTTTTGCATAATTCCCTACATTTTCATCAAACATATAGTTAAATGAAACAACTTGCAACTATTTTAATAGTTATTTAACTATAAAAATAGTTATTCTAATGAAATCAAAAATTTAGTTTGGGTAACGAAAACCGAAATCTTGGTATATATTTGTTAAAATCAAATTAATGCAAAACCTTCTTTTTGTCGCTCTGGGCCTTATTTTATTAATAGCCGGAGGCAATTGGCTTTTAAAATCTGCAGTGGCCTTATCGTTGAGATTGAACATTCCCAAAATAGTTATAGGTATGACCATTGTGTCATTCGCCACCTCTGCCCCGGAACTTATCGTTAGCATAAAAGCAGCATTGAATGGTTTTCCTGATTTGGCCCTTGGTAATGTGGTAGGGTCAAACATAGCTAATTTGGGTTTGGTATTGGCCGTGATATTATTACTGGGAAGTATAGAGGTACGTAAGAGTTTTTATACAACTGACTGGCCCATGATGATGGTTGCTTCCCTTATTTTTTTCGGATTTATCTTTTTTGACGGAAAGTTGGTAGCCTATGAGGGTGCAATCATGGTCGTAGGTCTTTTTTTCTTTCTAGTTTATCTTTTGAAGTTTCAGAAAACCGCCGTGGTTGAAGAAGCCCATGAAGATGATATTCCCTTGCCTCTTTATAAAGCTATGTCGTTTTTGGGAATTGGGGGAGCCGCATTATGGGGTGGTTCAGAATTATTGGTAAGTGGTGCAGTCGGTTTGGCCAACAATTATGGGGTTAGTGAAAGGATAATAGGTATTACCGTTGTTTCTGTGGGTACAAGTATTCCCGAATTGGCGGCCTCGATCATCGCGATTATCAAAAAAGAAAAAGCCATTTCATTGGGCAATCTTATTGGATCTAACATATTTAATATAATGGCGGTCCTGGGTATTACCTCTTTAATAACCCCAATAGAGGTTATGGATCAAAGGTTATTGAGTAATGATATATTCTGGATGTTGGGCATTTCTTTCTTAATTTTTCCATTGGTTTTTTTTCTAAAAGGTTTGCGATTAGAATGGCGTGATGGTACGGTTCTTGTGGTGGTCTATGCAGCATTTCTGTATTTTACAATAGCCTAAAACCAACCAGAATATGAGTTTTTATCGAACAAATGGTCACATTGTTCTTCTGCTATTTCATGTGTTGTTTCTATCGTCTTTATGTGCCCAGCAAGATTTTATACGAGGTAAACTGCTGGATGCCAAAACCGGAGAGCTTATCGTATTTGCAACCATTAAAGTAAAAGGAAAGGCGAAAGGGGTAATTTCCAATCAGGATGGAGGGTTTAGGGTTCCGAAAAAATTCAAGGATTTAGGAGACGTTCTGGTTATCTCAAGTATGGGGTATGAAAAACGCGAAATGCCCATTTTGGGTTTGTCGCCAGAACACATTAATATCATCAGACTGAAGCCGGGTGTTATGGTTTTGAACGAAGCCGTTGTTTCAGCAAAGAAAAAAAGGAAACTATCGGCAAGAAGAATAGTTAGAAAAGCCATTGCGGCCATACCCAAAAATTTCCCTTTCAACGCATTTTCAACTATTGGATATTATCGGGATTATCAATTGCAGAAAAACGAATATATTAATTTGAATGAAGCCATACTTGAAGTTTTCGATGAAGGTTTTGATACATTTGATTTAGGGACGACGAAGGTTAAGATATATGATTATAAAGAGAATACCGATTTTAAGAGAGACATTTTAGCTGATGATCAATACAATTATAAAAACTGGAAAAAAATAATAGACAAAGCCTATCTTTTTAATTATGGGGGCAATGAATTTACTATTCTAAGGGTACACAATGCTGTTAGGAATCACAGAGTAGATTCATATGATTTTGTGAATAGGCTTGATACGGACCTGTTGAACAATCATCAATTTAGTAAGGGAAAAAATATTTTTTTGGAAGATGAGCTTTTATATGTAATAAGTTTCCGCAAAACTTTGGCCGACTATAGGATGTATGGAAAACTCTACATCTCCAAACGAGATTTTGCCATTCATAAAATGGAATATGCATTGTATGATAATTTAAAAGGTAATATCTCGGGAGAGTTGAATAAACACAATAATAAGAACCAGCTCATTTTTGAAGTGATTTCAGAGTATAAAAGAAATCGCAATAAGATGTATTTGAACTATATTTCTTTTAAAAATAGTTTTCAACTCAGTAGACCTCCTGAATTTATAGTGAATGAAGTCACACTGAATAAGCCAATGAAATGTTTTGAAGTTATTTTCAATAAAGAAATTGATCCAGCTAATGCTTTAGTAAAGAAAAATTATGATTTTAAGTATAAGGGTGTAAAAATTGAATTTGACAAAGTTCAGGTGCTCAAGGAATCCGTTAGGCTCTATCCAGAGATGAAGCAAGTGGAATTGAATAAGTTATTCACAGAAATTGAAATCGCCTCACGAAAGAGACTTGATTTAAAGGAATTGCTCAGTGCAGAAATTAGTGGATTAGTAGATATTTATAGCAATCACATAAATAAAAGGACCTTCAAGGATTACCAACAGTTCAGAGAATTTTTCACACAAGAAGTAGTGCCAAACAATCCAGCGCCAAAGGATAGTTTATTCATGAAAAAGAACCGACCCATTTTTAAGGACCAACCTATCTTAAAACCAGATAATTTGGACGATTATTGGATGAACACACCGCTTCAAAATAGTGAAGAATAAAAAAAGCTTGACCCCGATAATTATCAGGGTCAGGCCTTTTAAGATTTTATGGCAACAATTAATTATTTTGCCAAATTCTCTACATTTACAGATTTTACCGTTTTAATGATTCTTCCTGCAATTTTATAAGGATCTCCATTAGAAGCGGGCCTTCTATCTTCTAAATATCCTTTCCAACCATTATCCACCGTGTAGATGGGTATACGAATAGATGCTCCTCTATCCGATATACCATAACTAAAGTCATCAATAGAAGCAGTTTCATGTAGACCTGTTAGTCTTTCATTATTGTACGCACCATACACATCAATATGTTCACTGGTTAATGGTCTGAATGCTTCACAAATTTCCTCAATAATTTTTCTAGAGCCACAAGTTCTTAATACTTCATTGGAGAAATTGGCGTGCATACCGGATCCATTCCAGTCACCTTTTACTGGTTTTGGGTGGTATTCGATATAGTAACCGTGTTTTTCTGTAAGTCTATCCAGTAAATAACGGGCAATCCAAATTTCGTCCCCTGCTTTTTTAGCACCCTTGGCAAACAATTGAAATTCCCATTGTCCGGCTGCAACCTCTTGGTTAATACCTTCAAAATTTAAACCTGCATCAATACATGCATCTGCATGTTCCTCAACCAAATCCCTACCCCAAGTATTTTTGCCACCAACAGAACAGTAGTACATACCTTGTGGTCCTGGGTACCCCCCAATAGGGAATCCTAAAGGTAATTGGGTTTGAACATCCATGATAAAATACTCTTGCTCAAAACCAAACCAGAAATCATTATCATCGTCATCGATAGTTGCTCTTCCGTTTGATTCGTGTGGAGTGCCATCAGCATTTAATACCTCAGTCATAACCAAGTAACCATTTCTACGATTTGGATCTGGATAAATAGCGACGGGTTTTAAAACACAGTCAGATGAATTCCCTTCAGCCTGTTGTGTTGAAGATCCGTCAAAGGACCAGTTACCAATTTCAGCAAGTGTTCCTTTAAAATTTTCGTGTTCTTCAACTTTAGTTTTACTCCTCAAATTTTGAGTTGGTTTGTAACCATCTAACCATAAATATTCTAATTTAATTTTGCTCATAATACTTGGATGTTAATTTTGAAATTTTAAGACTAACAAAAATATGTTTTTTGGTGTATTATTTGAATTTTTGAGGGGGTATTTATCAACATGCGGTTAATAATTCCCAATACCCCTATTTTTTTAGGGTATTTTGTTTAAACTTTAGTATTGTGATGCTTAAATTATTAAATCGTTAATTGTTATTTTTGCTTAAAATTGAATTTAGTTTATGTCCAAATTAAGGTTTAAGGCTATACTGGAAAGCCAAAACAGAAATCGCATTCGCATAAAAGAAAAAGGAAGGCGTTCCGAGCAGTTTGGTTCCAATGTGTTCAATGAACAGAAAATGTTACAGCATTTGACCAAAGATGCCTTGGATAGTGTTAAGGGAGCCATTGTTTCTGGTTCAAAAATCGATAGAAAAATTGCCGACCAAGTGGCTGAGGCCATAAAAGGCTGGGCCATAAATATGGGAGCTACCCATTATACGCATTGGTTTCAACCCTTGACAGGTTCCACGGCCGAAAAGCACGATGCATTTTTGGACCTTTTGCCCGATGGACGAGCTTTGGAAAAGTTTGGAGGAGGGCAGTTAGTTCAGCAAGAACCCGACGCTTCCAGTTTTCCACATGGCGGAATAAGAAATACTTTTGAGGCTAGGGGATATACCGCTTGGGATCCAACATCACCTGCGTTTATTTATGGCACTACCTTGTGTATACCTACGATATTTGTGGCTTATACCGGGGAGGCCTTGGACAATAAGGCCCCTCTTTTGAGAGCTTTACATGCGGTCGATAATGCAGCGACCGGGGTTGCCAAATTTTTTGATAGGAATGTAACTAAAGTGAATGCTACCCTAGGGTGGGAACAGGAATATTTTTTGATTGATAAATCCTTGGCCTTGTCCAGACCTGATATCACTTTGACCGGGCGAACTTTGGTTGGGCACACTGCAGCAAAAGGACAGCAATTGGATGATCATTATTTTGGGGTCATTCCCAGTAGAGTTTTAAGTTTTATGCGTGATTTGGAAATTGAATGCACCAAATTGGGTATACCGGTCAAAACTAGGCATAACGAAGTAGCACCAAATCAATTTGAACTTGCACCTGTTTTCGAAGAGGCTAATTTGGCCGTTGACCATAATCTACTCCTTATGGATGTTATGGATAAAGTAGCAGAGATTCATAATTTCAAGGTGTTGTTTCACGAAAAACCCTTCGCCGGTATAAATGGTTCTGGAAAGCATAATAATTGGTCCCTGGCGACCGATACGGGTGTAAATCTTCTAAGCCCGGGTTCAACACCCATGAAGAACCTTCAATTTCTCACTTTTTTTGTAAATACCATAAAGGCCGTTGATACGTATGAGGAGTTATTGCGTTCCTCGATTGCATCGGCAAGCAATGACCATCGGTTAGGGGCCAATGAAGCTCCCCCGACAATTCTTTCAATATTCATAGGCAAGCAACTAAGTAATGTCTTGGATGAGCTTGAAGGTGTTTCCCAAGGTAAATTATCTCCTGAAGAGAAGACTGAGCTAAAGCTCAATGTGGTTGGTAAGATTCCTGAAATTATGCTGGATAATACCGATAGAAACCGTACATCACCTTTTGCTTTTACCGGTAATAAGTTTGAGATGCGAGGCGTTGGTTCAAAAACCAATTGTGCAAAACCAATGATGGTTTTGAATACAATAGTTGCAAACCAGTTAAAGGCATTCAAGGAAGAGGTTGAGGTTCTTGTAGATAAAAATAAACTCAAAAAAGACGAAGCTATATTCAATGTATTGCGAGAATACATCAAAACGTCCAAAAGAATTCGTTTCGATGGGGATGGCTATAGCCTTGAATGGGAAAAAGAGGCTAAGAAGAGAAAGCTCAGCAATAACAAATCTACGCCTGATGCGATACAGGTATTGACATCAAAAGATAGCTTATTACTTTTCAAATCGATGGGCGTGATGAGCGAAGTTGAGGTAAGGGCACGACAGGAGGTCGAACTTGAGACGTATATAATGCATGTTCAAATAGAGGGAAGGGTATTCAATGAGATTGCCTATAACCATGTGATACCTGCGGCAATAGAGTATCAGGGTATGATTGTAAGCAATGTAAGTGGTTTAAAGGAGATTTATGGGGCTGGCCATAAAAAGTTATCGGAAGGCCAACTGACAATTATTGAACAGATTGCCAAACATGTTGAAGCATTAAAATTAAAGACCGATGCTATGGTCGAAGAAAGGAAAAAGGCCAATCTTATTGAGGACAGCAATAAAAAGGCCTATGCTTATTCCGAAAAAGTAAAACCATATTTTGAGGATATCAGGTACCATTGTGATAAATTAGAACGCCTTGTCGATGATAAATTATGGCCTTTGACCAAGTACAGAGAGCTGTTATTTGTAAAATAGGATAGCGATGCAACCATGGGTTGAGAGGTTAAAGAGGATCCTTGGTTGTAGGTATTTTTATCCTATATTACTCCGTGGCCTTAAGATCTTCATCAGTACATCTTTAAAAATTTAAAAGCTCGCATTTTGTGGGCTTTTTTTAACTAATCCATTATTTTTGTCACAAACTATTGTAAATGGATGCTTCAAATAGCGAAAGATATAATCAAAGAGGGGTCTCGGCCTCAAAGGAAGATGTACATAATGCCATTAAGAATATTGATAAAGGACTGTTTCCAAATGCATTCTGTAAAATTGTACCGGACTATTTGACCAATGATGAGGACTATTGTTTGGTAATGCATGCCGATGGTGCAGGTACCAAATCGTCCTTGGCCTATATGTATTGGAAAGAGACTGGTGATGTTTCGGTTTGGAAGGGCATCGCCCAAGATGCCTTGATTATGAACATTGATGACCTAATCTGTGTTGGTGCTACCAATCATATCATGCTCTCCTCCACAATTGGTCGTAATAAAAATATAATTCCCGGGGAGGTCCTTTCAGCAATAATCAATGGTACTGAAGAATTGATTTCTGATTTGGAAAAGCATGGTATTATAATCCATTCCACAGGGGGGGAAACTGCTGATGTGGGAGATTTGGTGCGAACCATTATTGTTGACTCTACGGTCACTGCTAGATTAAAGCGAAGTGAGGTCATCGATAATGCCAATATACAGGATGGAGATGTTATCGTTGGTCTTGAATCTTTTGGTCAGGCAGTTTACGAAAAGGAGTATAATGGAGGAATGGGTAGCAACGGACTTACATCTGCCCGCCATGATGTTTTCTCAAAATATTTAGCCCAAAAGTATCCTGAAAGTTTTGATGCAGCTGTACCGGAGGAATTGGTGTATTCGGGCAACGTGAAATTAACTGATGCCATTGCTGATTCACCTTTGGATGCAGGTAAATTGGTGCTATCGCCCACCCGAACCTACGCACCTATAGTAAAGAAGATATTGACAAAATATAATTCTTCAAACGTTCATGGTATGGTACATTGCAGTGGAGGGGCCCAGACTAAAATCCTTCATTTCGTTGATAATCTTCATATCATCAAAGATAATTTGTTCCCGATTCCTCCTTTGTTCAGATTAATACAGGAACAATCAAATACCGATTGGCGCGAAATGTACCAAGTTTTTAATTGTGGACATCGCTTAGAGATTTACACAAATAAGACTACGGCACAGGATTTGATTGCTATTTCCAAGAGTTTTGGCGTTGATGCCAGAATTGTGGGTAGGGTAGAGGATAATCCAACCAAGAAACTCACAATATATAGTGAGTTTGGCACCTTTGTATATTAAGACATACGATTAGCCCAATTAACACGTTGTAAAGAGTAAATAAGTTGCTATGGAAAGAAATAAATTTCTTAGAAATTTAGGGGTTGGTGCGGCCTTTGCACTAACTTTTCCTTGTTTACAGGGTTGCTCAAAAGATAGTGTGGATGGTGATATTGTACCTATACCTTCTGGAGTTGATTTCACAATAGATTTAAGTTCGACCGAAGGGGCCAAATTGGCCGACAATGGTAGTTTTATTCTTAAGAATTTAGTAGTTGTGGTAAAAAACCTGGAAGGCAACTTCGTTGCCGCTAGTCAAATATGTAGTCATCAAGGATATGATCAAGTCAGATTTGTTGATAATAATGGAGGTATTTTTCATTGCGACGTTCATGGGTCGCGTTTTGATCAAGAAGGAAAGCCCATTAACGCAGTTACAGGAAATTCATTAAAAATTTATAATATTGAGCGAAACGGGGATGTACTCCGAGTTTTCGAATAAATTGAACTAAATCTTTGTCTATTTTGAAAAAGTTGACCTGTATTCTAATTTTATTGTTTTCAGTTTTGGTTTCTGCACAAGACTGGAAAGAATCCTATGCACAGGCTTTGACCTTCGCGAAAAAAGAAAACAAACCAATTGTACTTGTTTTTGCAGGATCAGATTGGTGTGCCCCTTGTATAAAGTTGGAAAGGTCGATATGGAAATCAAGTGAGTTTATTCAATTTTCAGAGCGTAATTATATACTCTACAAGGCCGATTTTCCAAGAAAGAAAGGCAATCAATTGGCTGCTGAAATAACCAAGAAAAATAGAGCCTTAGCCGGCACTTTTAATCCTAACGGTCATTTTCCGCTTGTAGTGGTGCTAAATTCAAAGGAGGAGGTATTGGGTAAAATAGGATATAAAAAACTTTCTCCGAATCAATATATTTCACTTTTAAATTCCTTCATGAAGTGAAAAAACTAATCCCCCTGTTTTTTGTTCTTTGTGCCTTGGCGGGCTTTGGGCAGGAACGAGAATATGTAACAGTCCATAGAACCCAAAAATTAATGGGTAATCGTTTCGATATTACGGTTGTTGCGGTAAATGAAGAGATTGGCTATATAAACATAGATGAGGCAATTTCCGAAATTACAAGGATAGAAAAACTGATTTCTTCCTGGGACCCTGGTTCAGAAACTTCAAAGGTCAACAAAAACGCGGGCATAAAGCCTGTAAAGGTAAGTTCGGAACTTTATAACCTCATTGAGAGGGCTAAGCAGATTTCGGAACTTACTGACGGTGCTTTCGATATTTCTTATGCCTCAATGGATGGGATTTGGAAATTCGACGGTAGTATGAGACATAAACCAACGAAAGAAGAGGTTGGTGATTCAGTGGCCAAAGTAGGGTACACCAGCATAATCCTGAATAGTGCGGATCAGACCGTTTTTTTGAGACAAAAGGGCATGAAGATTTCCTTTGGAGCTATTGGCAAGGGGTATGCGGCTGATAAGGCAAAGGAATTATTGGTGTCAAAACAAGTTATAGCCGGAATAATTAATGCGTCCGGAGACCTGACAACATGGGGGACAAAGACCAGTGGCGAAAAATGGCTTATAGGAATTTCAAATCCTTTGAACAAGGATAAGGTTTTTTCTTGGCTTCCTATCGTTGAATCCTCAGTGGCTACATCCGGGAACTACGAAAAATTTGTGATTTTTGATGGAAAAAAATATTCCCATATTATAGATCCGAGGACAGGTTATCCTTCCAGAGGGATCAATAGCGTTTCTGTTTTTACGAAAAGCGCGGAACTATGCGACGCCTTGGCTACGGCTGTCTTTATCATGGGTAAGGATACAGGTTTGTCTTTAATCAATCAACTTGGTGGTACCGAGGTTATTATTGTTGATGGAAACAATAAAATACATAAAAGCAGCGGAATTCTCTTTGATAATAATCCGTAACTTTGAATTATGAGAAAGATAATCCTACTATTGGCTTTTGCGACTTTTGCGACGTCTTGTGTTGTTGTGAGGGAATACGATAAAGTATATCTGAATGATGAGGAAATGGTGTTAAGTGCGAAAGGTTCTGAGCGTTTTGAGACTAATTTTCAAATATATCGTGAAGCCGCCTCTGGTGCCAATGGAGGTAAATCGGGTGGTGGATGCGGGTGTAATTAAATTGTTAATCCTTTTAATCTATTTCTTTGGATAAAATAACCTTCCTATTTGTTTTTCTGCTTTCTACATTGTGTTTTTCCCAAGAGGAGAACTCCGGTTCCTATCAAAAGAGGGTTTTAGAAACCACGGAAATTGATTTATTGTTCAGTTTTTATAATCAAGATGGACAAAATGCTGCTGTAACGGGTGGTCAGGGTACGGAGGAGCTTACTGATGCGACTTCTAGCATTGTGGTGAAAATACCTGTGAATCAAAATGATATACTTACCGTAGATGTGGGTATATCAGCTTATTCTTCTGCTTCTACCAGCAACGTGGATCCCTTTAATAATGGCAGTAATCGAGCAAACCCATTTAGTGCTTCTTCAGGTGCATCCCAAAGCGATGCCTTGATTCATTTTAATCCGTCATATCAGCATAGTTCAGAAAATAGAAATTCAGTCTATACGGCGCAGGCTTATGTTGCATCTGAATACGATTATTTTTCCATAGGATTCGGCGGTGGTTATGCCTACCTATTCAATGAGAAAAATACTGTGGTCTCTGCAAGCTTTCAAATGTTTTTGGATAAGTGGAATCCACAATACCCCATAGAATTAAGAAATGGATTCTCTGACCCTAGAATTACCGGTAGTGGAGGCACGTATAATTCAATTTTTAATGAATTCAATGATGAAACAAGAAACTCGTATTCAGTGTCCTTAAGCCTTTCGCAGATACTTGGTAAAAGAATACAAGGCTCTTTGTTTATGGACATTGTATCCCAAAAGGGATTATTGAGTACCCCGCATCAAAGAATCTATTTCGGGGATACCAGCGATTTTTTTATTGAAGATTTTCAATTGGCAGATGATGTGGAGCAGTTACCTAACAGTCGCTTAAAGATCCCCATAGGCGGGCGTTTGAATTATTTCTTGAATGATTTGATCGTACTTCGCAGCTATTACAGATATTATTCAGATAATTGGGGCATAAATGCACATACCGCAAGTTTAGAAGTGCCTATTAAACTAAATGATAAGTTTACATTATATCCCACATATAGATATTATAACCAAACTGCAGCAGATTATTTTTATGAAAAGGAAATGGCTGTTTCAAGCCTTGATTTTTATACATCTGATTATGACCTTTCTGCCTACAGTTCTCATCAATATGGAATAGGCATACGATATAAAGACATCTTCGCGAGTTCCAAAGTGTTCGCTTTTGGTCTAAAGACAATTGATTTTCGCTTTGGTAAATATGACCGTAGTGATGGACTCAATTCCTATATTTTCAGTCTAGGAACTACTTTTGTTGGGGACTGACAGAAATATAACCTTCATTCTCTAATTCAGTTGCGCTACGTATCAGTTTGGAATACCCATTTTTCAATACGTAAACTGAATCACTGACCTCTACAATATCCCGATGAAAATGGTCGGTAATGATGATGATACTTTCTTTCTTCTTCGATTGGATCATTTTTTTAAATCTTTCTACATAAATAGGAGCGATGAAAGAAAAGGGTTCATCTAAAAGAATAATGGCCTTTTTAGTTTGCAATATTAAATAGGTCTCTATCACTCGAAGCTCCCCGGAAGATAATTTATTTACTCTCGTTTGTCTGTAAATTTTGAATGAATCAAATTGATGGGTAAAGTCATTCCAATTGGCATCAAAAAGTGAAAAAGCCTTAGATAACTTTATGTTTTTTGGTAAAAGTTGATGTTGTGGCAAATAAGCAATATCGCTATTTGTGTAAAGCCTTTTTCTTTGGTTGATTCCATTTTTTCTTATCGTTTTGTACTTGGAATCAAGAATTCCAAATATGATTCGGAGCAAACAAGTCTTTCCACAACCATTGCGTCCAAGAATTCCTGTTACTTTTCCGGTCATACCTTTTAAGTATACGCCATAAAGAATCCTTTTAGGGCCAAAACTAAGTTCGATATTGTCAATTTCCAATATCAAAATATATCAAAACTAAGATTATGGTTATTGTTAACAGCATATCAATAAGAATCGAATTCAAGAAAAGATGAAGTTTCGAGAGTCCAAAATTTTTATAAAATGTCAATTTCTGATTCAGTTGGGTTTCACTGAATATCAAGTATGTCACTCCTGCAAGAATTAGCTTTACGAGAATTATTTTAGGAATAATTCCGCCAATGTCTAAAGTTATTAGGGAGAAATATTGGATAATCGTAATTAGGGCGGAAACCAATAGGAATTGTCTGTAAAATTGAATTGAGAGTATATAAGTCTTTAAACTTAATATTGTTTTCATCTAATGGATTGGATATACCTAAATGTACAAATTTATCGTAAATTCGCAGTCCAACAGAGGTAAGATTATGATTGATAAATTGAACATTGTAAAACAGCGTTTCGATGAGGTTTCTGACCTAATCATTCAACCGGATGTTATAACAGACCAAAAAAGGTATGTGCAACTAACCAAAGAATATAAGGACCTTAGAGACCTTATGGTCAAGAGAGATGAGTACATTGAACTTACCAATAATATTCAGGAGGCCGAAGAGATAATTTCTGATGAGAGCGATGCCGAAATGTTGGAAATGGCCAAATTACAATTAGAAGAGGCTAAAGCGGCATTTCCTCAATTGGAAGAGGATATTAAATTAATGCTGATTCCCAAGGACCCTGAAGATGCTAAAGACGTTGTTGTTGAAATAAGAGCAGGTACGGGTGGTGACGAGGCCAGTATTTTTGCTGGAGACCTTTTTAGAATGTATACCAAGTATTGTGAAAACAAAGGTTGGAAAACCAATGTAATAGATTTAAGCGAAGGTACCAGTGGGGGGTATAAGGAAATACAGTTCGAGGTTACGGGAGAGGATGTTTATGGTACCTTGAAGTTTGAGGCGGGTGTTCATCGCGTTCAACGGGTACCCCAAACAGAGACCCAAGGTAGGGTGCATACCAGTGCTGCTACGGTTATGGTATTACCAGAAGCTGAGGATTTTGATGTGCAGGTAGACCCAAAGGAAGTACGAATAGATTTTTTCTGTTCTTCAGGCCCTGGAGGACAATCGGTGAACACAACCTATTCAGCAGTACGATTGACCCACTTACCCACGGGCTTGGTTGCACAATGTCAAGATCAAAAGTCCCAGCATAAGAACAAGGAAAAGGCCTTCAAAGTTTTAAGGTCTCGTTTGTACGATATGGAGCTAGCCAAAAAACAAGAGGAAGATGCGGCTAAAAGAAATTCGCAAGTAAGTAGTGGTGATCGTTCCGCAAAAATTAGAACCTACAATTATCCACAAGGCAGGGTGACCGAGCATAGGATTGGACTCACATTGTACGATTTACAAAATATCATAAATGGTGATATTCAAAAAATCATTGATGAACTTAGTTTGGTCGAGAATACCGAAAAGTTAAAAGAAGCTTCCGAGATATTTTAGAGCCTTTTTAATGAAGATTGAACAGCTTATTGAACAGATCCAGAAAAAACAATCCTTTCTTTGTATAGGTTTGGATACTGATTTGGATAAAATCCCAGCACATTTATTAAGTGAAGAAGACCCAATTTTTGCTTTTAATAAGGCCATAATTGAGGCAACACACCATTTATGTGTTGCTTATAAACCGAATACGGCGTTCTACGAAGCGTATGGAATAAAAGGTTGGTCGGCCCTTGAAAAAACAATCAATTACTTAAATGAAAATTACCCAGAAATATTCACTATTGCAGATGCGAAACGTGGAGACATTGGGAATACTTCCACTAGATATGCCAAGGCATTTTTTGAGGAGTTGGGTTTTGACTCGGTAACGGTCGCTCCGTATATGGGCAAGGATTCAGTAGAACCTTTTTTAGCCTTTGAAAATAAGCATACCATACTATTGGCTTTGACCTCTAACCAGGGCGCCTACGATTATCAAACAAATATGGTAGATGGGATTGAACTTTATAAAAAGGTTTTGCAGGTCTCACAAGCCTATCAAAATTCGAAAAATCTAATGTATGTAGTTGGGGCAACCAAAGCGAGTTATCTTGCTGATATTCGAAAGATAATCCCAAATAGCTTTTTGTTGGTGCCAGGGGTCGGTGCCCAAGGTGGAAGTTTAAAAGAGGTATGCCACTTTGGTATGAACAAACAAATTGGATTGTTGGTGAATTCCTCAAGAGGAATCATTTACGCTTCCAATACTATTGATTTTGCAAAAGAAGCTACCGTGAAAGCTGAAGAACTTCAGCAGCAGATGGCTGAAGAGTTACAATCTATGCGCTGAATAATTCTAAACCAACCCCTCTAAGGTCTTTTTGATTTTTTTGGCCTTTTGCTCAAAAAATTCTCTCAATTTGGTTTCACTATATTTTATATTCGAAGCTTTTTCCACAAAATTTTGATATTGGTATTCCAAAAGGGCGATCGCTTGTCTTCCGGTTGTCATCGGAGTAACCGTACCTACTTTACAATATTGCTTTTCCATAGTATTATTGTTCTTACAAATATACGTTCGAAATGCCATTTTGGATGTTTATAGCCATGTTATACGTCTAATTTTTAGATTATTTATCTATTTATTAACAATATCTTAATGATATTGACAAAAAACCTAAGTTTTAGTTGTTAAAAAGAGTACTAAAATTAACGGACTAGCAAAAAGTTTTAATACATTGCAAAGTTCCTAAATTGGGGCGCTTTTAGAGAACACTTTTGTTGAACTATAGTACATATCTACATAAAAACTCCACTACTTGGGTTACCTTCGTACATGGAGCAGGGGGGAGTTCGTCTATTTGGTATAAACAAGTGCGGGAATTTAAAAAGCACTTTAATATCTTATTGTTAGACCTAAGAGGCCATGGAGATTCTAAACCTAGTTTAAAGGATGCTTTTAATGACAGATACACCTTTGATTCGATTACCGAGGATATTGTTGAAGTCATAGATTATCTTAAAATTGAAAAATCAAATTTTGTCGGTATTTCTTTAGGTACGATCTTAATTAGGAACCTTGCAGAAAAATATCCACATCGTGTGGAAAGTATGGTTATGGGAGGGGCTATAATGAAGCTTGATGTTCGATCTCAGATTTTGATGCGCTTGGGAATTATTTTCAAGTCAATTATCCCATATTTATGGTTGTATAAGTTTTTTGCATTTATCATTATGCCCAACAGGAATCATAAAGAATCCAGATTGCTGTTTGTTAGAGAGGCAAAGAAATTGTATCAAAAAGAATTTACAAGATGGTTTAGACTTACTTCGGAAATAAATCCTTTATTGAAGTTGTTCCGAGCTGTTGATATTAAAATACCCACCTTATATGTGATGGGTGGGGAAGATTATCTCTTTTTGCCATCCATAAAAAAAATAGTACAAAAACATACGGCCAGTAGCTTATTGACCATAGAGTACTGTGGACATGTGGTAAATGTAGAACAACCACAAATATTCAATCGTCTGGTGATTGACTATGTCACAGAGATTAGTTCGTAATAATACGAGTAACTTAATCTACATCCATAAAATGAAAATCAAGAAACAATATGTAATATGTATTGTCATCTTATTGTGCTACATGGGCGTAGCTCAAGATGAATCCTGCGCCTGCTGTACGGAAAACCACTAGGCATTTGATTTTTGGATAGGCAAATGGACAGTAACAAACCCTGATGGCACTGCTGCGGGAAACAGCACAATTATAAAGTCTGAACGTGATTGTGTGATTCGGGAAAATTGGGTAAGTGCCAAAGCTGGGTATACGGGAACAAGTATAAATTTCTATAATGTGACTTTAGGAGAATGGGAACAATTATGGATTGATAACTTAGGTGTACATTTAAAACTTAAAGGAAATAAGGAGGGCAATCAAATGATACTTTGTTCGGATGAATTTCAGGATTCAACAGGCACTTTGGTTAGGAATAGAATAACCTGGACCTTGAATAATGATGGGACGGTCGGTCAACTCTGGGAAATACTAAAAGGTGAGAAGGTTGAGAGTATAGCTTTTAACGGGATGTATAGAAAGATGAAATAACAAAAAAAACCGGCGCTCCCACCGGTTTTTAACTAACTAACTCAAAAAATTACTAACTCAAATAAATCGGTTTAAGAATCTTTATTTCCTCTAATCTTTGATTGATCAAAGATTGACAATATGTTAAATTCAACTTTTTCTTATAACGAATTTTCAATGGTTTTATTGCGTCTGTTGATGTAAATTTATTCTGATTTCAATCCTGCAAAGTAAAAACCTTCCTCAAAAGATCGGAGGTCCTGGAAGACACTTTATTTCGAATTTCTTTTTCCTCAATAGAAATCATAGTATACACCCCTTTTAATGCCTCATTGGTTACATAGTCAGTGAGATTGGGATTGACCTTTTTTACCAGTGGAATGCTATTGTACCGAGTTATAAGATTGTTCCAAATTGCATCCGCCCTCACTTTTTCGAACGAACTTCTTATAATTGGATTGAATTTTGCGTAAAGTGCAGTCTGGGTTTTATTCGATAGGTACCGGGTTGCAGCATCATCATTACCCAAGAGTATATTTTTGGCACCAACAAAGGTAATTTCCTTTACAGCATCAATGAAGATCGGGGTGGCTTCGCCTACAGCAGTTTCGGCAGCCCTATTAAGAATTCGAAGGCCTTCATCTGCCATTTTCCCCAATCCAATATCCCTAAGGGTCTTATCCACTTTCCTAAGTTCTTCAGGAAGCAATATCTTCACTAAAGCGTTGTTATAAAAACCGTCTGTTGCTGTAAGTTTACTTACCTGTTTGTCTATGCCGATATTCAAGGCTTCCCGTAACCCTTGGCCAATTTCTAAATTGGTGACGCCCATTCCCACTTGGGGTAATTGATTTACAATTTGTTGAAGTTCACCACAGGCCAAAAGTTGAATGAGTACGATGACTAAAAGTACTTTCTTTTTCATTGTTTAGTACATTGATTTGTTCCTAATAGTTTAAATCAGGAGAATATTACGGTTTTATTGTTATAGACCATTGTCTTTCTTTGTATATGCAGGTTAACTGCCCTTGAGAGTACAATTTTCTCCAAATCCCTACCTTTTAAAATAAAATCTTTTATGGTATGGGAATGTGATACTGTAGTTACATCCTGCTCTATAATAGGTCCTGCGTCGAGTTCTTCGGTTACGTAGTGACTTGTTGCCCCAATTATCTTGACCCCTCTTTCAAAGGCCGCGTGATAGGGCTTAGCTCCAGCGAAAGCTGGCAAAAACGAATGATGTATATTGATGATTTTATTTGGAAATTCCGCGATTAAGGAAGGAGTGATAATTTGCATGTATCGGGCCAAAACAATAAAGTCTACATTATGACTCTTTAATAGCGCCAACTGTTGAATTCTCCCTTCTTCTTTTAAATCTTTGGTGAACGGAATGTGGTAAAATGGAATGTCGAATTGATTTACAATATCCTCTAAATCTCTATGGTTACTAATGACAAACGGAATTTCCGCCTTAAGTTCCTCAGATTTGAACCGACTTAATAAATCGTAAAGACAGTGATTATATTTAGAAACGAAAATAGCCATTTTGGGCTTTACATCGTCCTGGTGTAAACTCCATTTCATTTGATAGAAATCTGCCAATTTTGTCTGGAACTCTTCCTTAAAACTGTCGATGTGTAGTGAACCTGTTTTGAAATCACTTTCAAGTCGCATAAAAAACACATCTGCCTCCTTATCAACGTGTTGGTCAAGATAAACTATGTTTCCGCCTTTGGAGTGAATAAAACTGGTGATTGCACTAATAATCCCGGATTCGTCTCGGCAATGAATTAAAATGGTTGTTTTCAAAGTGGTTGTTTTACATTCCAAAATTAGGATATATAACGCATCAAACCATTAAAATAGTGTTGGTTTTTTTAAGAACGATAAGGTAGGTGAAAAACAAATCGGTCTAGTTGAAGGATATGTTTCCCTTATTAGGAAGGGAACCTGTCCATTTTTTAAAAGATTTTCGAAAACTTCTTATTTCTTTTCGTAGCAAGTTGAGATATTCCTTTTCTTTCACCCCATCTTTCTCTAAACCAGTGCAATACGAATTTATGTTCTGTATCATGATATTTATGTATGATACATTTTTAATTCTTTCGTCATTGGAAACGGTGAATTCGGTCTGTGCAATTTTTTGAGGAATTAAAATGGCATCTGTCAGCAAAGAATCAGCAATAATATCCCTTAGACTGTTCGATTTATAAAGTTTTAATAAATCCTTGTTGAAGGTGACATAAGAAGCAATCTCCCTGCTCATTTTGCAAAGTTCCAAAGCCTTCCTATACACAGGAACCGATCTTAAATTTTTGTGAGACATTAATTTTCTTAATCGCAATTTTGATACTATAAAGTTACTTTCGAAATTTAAAAGACGGCTTTGGATTTAAAAGCAAAATATTATTTTTACCTTTGATTATTAATTATATAATTCATAAAGTTTTGAATACAAACATTGATGATTTGAATTGGAACATATTACGCTGTCTTCAGGAAAATGCGAGAGAATCATTTGCAAGTATAGGACGAAAAGTTGGCCTAACGCCCCCAGCGGTTGCAGAACGAGTTAGAAAGCTTGAGGATTTGGGGGTGGTTCAAGGTTATAGGGCCATGGTTTCCCATACTCTTACTGGACATCAGCTAAAAGCAATTATAACTTTACGTGCATTTATGGGAAAATTAAAACCCTTTTTGGCAACGGTTAAAAGTTTTAAAGAGGTTGTTAATTGCTATCGGGTTACCGGAAATGAAAATATTGTTATGGAAGTAGTGCTCAAAGATCAATTTCATTTGGAGCGGTTTATTGATAAATTGATACAATATGGTGAGGCAAGGACACACATAATTCTTTCCGATGTTATATCTGGAGGAGTGATAGGGAAATAAATGTCACATTGCAAATTGGACTATTCCAATATTTGTAAGGTATATTCGCCACGCAGTATTCAATTATTGATTTGCCCCTATGCAGGGCAGGGCGATTATTGGAAGATAATATTCCAGATTGACAAGACAATGAAAGGGCATTCAACAACAATGACATCAAGTTACGCATTCAGAAGGAATTGAAATCAGTAGTATTGAGAATAAATATTTTTAAAGTGACCATATTTGTATCTTTGATAGGTTCATTTTGGCGAGATTTTTGATGTATTCATCCGTATGAAGAAATTATTAGTTTTACTTACATTTGGCATTGCCTTTTTTTCCACAGCACAACAATTTACTTTTAAAAAAGGGGCTATTGTAGATAGTGTCAGCGTAAAAGACACAGTTTCAGAAAGTTTTGCTTTATTTCTTCCCAGTAGTTTTGAACCTGCAAAAAAGTGGCCCATAATCTTTGTTTTTGATATGCATGGGAGGGGCAGGCAAGCCCTTAGTATGTTAGTGCGGGCTGCGGAGAAGAACAAATACATCCTTGCGGCTTCAAACAATGTCAATGATAGTCTCTCATTGACTGAAAATGTATTGGTTTCCAGAAGAATGTTCAATACCGTAGTTTCGCTATTTCCTATCCAAAAAGATAGAGTGTATACTGCGGGATTTTCGGGGGGGGCGAGAATAGCATCGGTAATCCCGACTTTCATAAGTCAAGTGAAAGGTGTGATATCTTGTGGTTCGCCTGTTGCGAATATTGATGTGTTGTCTAGTAAAAAACCAGTGCATTTTATTAGTATCGTTGGTGTTGAGGATTTCAACTATCCCCGTGTACTCAGCGTTAAAAAAAGATTGGACGTGTTAAAATTTCCCAATCAAATTTTGATTTTCAATGGGGGTAGCAAATGGCCACCATCACCTTATCTCTCTAAGGCTATGGAATATTTTGACTTGGAGGCGATGGCCAAGAATATAATACCCAAGGATTCGGTGTTAATAGTTAGGTCGTATAATGAAAGCATGCTGGCAATAAACAATCTAGTTTCCGAAAATAAATCAGTGATCGCTTATAAAATACTTGATGAAATTGTTGGAATATATAAACCTTTTCAAAAAGTTGATTATCTAAATGAAAGTATCAAGACCTTAAAAAGAAGCACTACTTATAAATCCCAAAACAGAAACCAAAATGCGATTTTTTTTAAAGAATCGCTCATTAAGGAGGACTACGACTATTATTTGGAAGAAGATATTCTAACCAATAATTATAATAACCTTGGTTGGTGGAATTATCAAATGGGAGAATTAAAAAAACACAAAAAAAGCTCGAATGCCTTTCAAAGACAAATGGGAATAAGGCTTGAGGGTTACCTAAATGCCTTGATTGATGATAATTTAGATTTGATTGGACTTAATGAGCCAATAGATGAGGAATCCTTGAATTTTCTTTGGATGCTCAAGACTATTATATCTCCTAAGGATTTTTCCAATTATCTAAAAGTCATATCATTAAATGCCAAAGTAGAGGACTATAGCACGGCATTGTTTTACCTTGAGGAACTTCTGAAGAATGGGTACAAAAATATCGATGAACTTTATACTTTGGAAAACACGGCTCTTTTAAGAATTACTCCGGAATTCAATGCTTTGGTAGCCAAATATCTAAAAGAGTCACGTTACATGATTATTGAAGAATAAGACTTGGAACTTGTGTGATATTCCAATCTATTACTAAACCTTTTGCAATGGTTTCAGTAATTTTCTTACCATATAAAAGCTCGCATAAATATAAAGAGGCTTCAAAACTTTTGGCCCCTCCGACTGAAGTAATGTATTTGCCATCGTGAACAAATAGTACGCTGTCCTCAACCTGTAAAGACGGAAACATTTTCCGGTATCGCGTAATATCGCTGGGGAAAGTGGTAGACACAATGTTATCCAAAACACCTGCTTTTGCCAATACGAAGGCCCCATCGCAATGAGAGGTCATATAAAGAGCCATTTTGTCAACTCTTTTAATGAAATTCAACATGACCTCGTCTTTTAAGTCCGTATCCAAATGATGTTCAGCACTGGCTACAACCAAAATATCAATCCGGGGAATGGAATCTTTGGTGTAATCAAAATCAGGTAATATACGAATACCTTCAAAAGTTGTAATTGGCTTTAAGGTATTTGCAACGGTAAAGGTATTCATGGCCTTGATTCCTTTTCTGAACTGGGTGTGCTGAAAAATATCAAAAGGAGCTGTAAATTCAGTATTGTAGGTGCCATCCATAATCAAGAATGCGACATTGTACCGATTGGGCTCCAATTTTGGAATATATTTTTCTTTTTTTATGGTTGTATTTTGCTCCTTCTTGTTTGGACTGCAGCCGTATATCAGAAGAAAAAGTAAAATGAGCAGTATTTTGGACCTTATATAGGGTATGCTATGTTTTTTAAACATGGTTTTTGAATGTTATAGGTAGCAAGATACCTAAAAAGCGCATATTGAAAATAGTAAACTATCAAGGATGTTACTCAAAACATATTGGTGGTTATCTCTGTGACTGTATAATATTGAAATACAAAAGCAAATAGACAAAGCTCTTTTGAATTTGATCAGCGAGAAGGATCCAATGTTTTTTTTGGTATGGCATTGGACTTTATAGACAGGGTGTCTGGTTATATATTTGTAAATTGACGCTTCCGATTTTTAGTATGACCTTCAATAAATCTGGCTAAAAATAGGATATATTGTATTTTTGCCAAATAATACCATTTTTAATGAAACGAATTGTTTTAATAGTGTTTACTTTATTTGTTGGCTTTGGATGTCAACAGAAAAAGAAATATCATGATGAGATAAAAAATGGAATTGTTCCAATTCAGTTAGATTCATTACAAGGAATACTCGAGTTTCGGTCTAAATTAAATGAAGGGTTCAGGAATCCAGAAACCTCTCCTTTGCCTGATAGACATCGAAATGATTTTGAAGGCCTCAATTTTTTTGAGCCCGACCTTAGTTATGTTGTCAAGGCCAAATTTGAATTAACACCTGAAGCATTACCTTTTTTGATGCCTACCACCACTGATCGAAGATCTGAAGAAGTAGTTTTTGGCATAGCCCATTTCAAGCTTAATGGTGTTTCGCATCAATTGGAAATATATCAAAACAAGGAACTCATGCTTAAAGAAGAATACAGAGATTATCTGTTCTTACCATTCACAGACAAAACCAATGGTGAGGAAACATATACCGGTGGGCGATATTTAGATTTGTCGATTCCCAAGGGAGATTCGATAATCATTGATTTTAATAAAGCTTACAATCCGTATTGTGTATATAATAAAAAATATTCTTGTCCAATTGTACCCAGTGTCAATGCCCTTGATACCAAGATTTTAGCTGGAGTGAAGGATTTTAAAGTTGGTAAAAAATAAATACCCTGACGATGTCGTCAGGGTATTTCTACTCAACAATTAATCTAATCGGTTTTTATACTAGAACGAGTAAATCGCTGCTAACAAGAAAGAGGATAAACTTTTTGATGGGCCACCATCCATATCAAAGTATGGCTCAACATCACTACCCCAAGAATCTAATCTAATCTCAGGCTTTATAGTTAAATTTTCAACGGTCAAACTACCGGTCAAAGTTGCTGCAAAAACACTTGGATCATCACCTGCCCCATCTGAATGAGTTGCGAAATATTCACCACGAAGCCCTAATGAAAAACTATCGCAAGTTGCCAATTGAGGGTAAAGAGCTACTCCTGAAAACCCTTCACCGTCATTGTCTGCATAGGCCGCGTTGATGCCCAAGAAGAAATCATCGGACAAGTCAAATCCTCCAGTATAATCAATTTCATAGCCCAAGACTTCCCCACCATCATAATAGAAGTTGAAATATTGTCCTGAGAATCCTAGCTGTGCCCCAACCGAGTAAACACCAGTAAGGTTGTTATTGGTGTCGGTAACGTTCATTAATGCAAGCATTAAGCTGACGTCCTCGGATAGGGAGAAATCAGCTTTTAAACCTACATGGGAAAAAGGACCACTTGAGAAAAGGTATGAGGTACTATAGTTGAAATTTCCAGCAGGTGAAATAACTTCATATCCCAGAAAAGTATTGAACCTACCCATTGTTAAGGTTGTTCCTTCAGACACATTCCAGTAGGCATACAATTGATTTAGATTGTAACCTCCAGTTGCAGCATCACCCCTTGGTCCATAAGTTAGGTCGGCAACAGCACCAGTTTTTTCGCCTTCATAGGAGGCGATGATATTAGCCATTCCCAAGGCGAATCCTAATTCATCTGCAAATGAAGTGCCGAAAGATTGTGGCTCGGTGTCAGAGGCACTTAAATTTGTTTGGTAGTACGCATCCACGGTACCGCTAATTGAAACTTTTTTTGATTCCTCTTCATCTTGGGCAAAAGTTACTGCCGACAGTAGCACAATGGCCAATAGAACTAAATTTTTTATGTAATTTGTATTTATAATCGTTTTCATACTTCAATAATTTGTATATCCTATTTTAAAGGATGTTAGCTATTTTTGATTTGAGAATTAATATTGAAAAGGGTTATTAACGGAGCGTTCTGCCAAACGCTCCGTTTTTTATTTCCTGTTATTTAATGCTGGTTCATTCTAAAGTCTGGATAAGCATCCATACCATGTTCATGAATATCAAGGCCTTCTAATTCTTCCTCTTTTGGAACCCTAATACCCATTGTTTTCTTCAAGGTAAATATTATGATAAAAGCTGAAAGGCAACAGAAAACGGCAGCTGCTCCAACTCCTGTCAACTGATAGAAAAATTGATCCAAACCAGCCTTGTCACCAAATATCCCTACAGCTAAGGTTCCCCAGATACCACAGATAAGGTGAACGGTAACGGCACCTACGGGATCATCTAACTTTATTCTATCTATAAATGCTACTCCAAAAACAATAATAACACCGGCGATTGACCCGATTGCTATGGCCTCTAAGGGAGACATTAAATCTGCTCCGGCAGTAATACCTACAAGGCCTCCTAAAATACCATTAAGAAACATGGTCAAGTCAAAGTTCTTATATAGAAGGGTTGAGGTAATGAAAGCTGATACTCCACCCGCAGCAGCAGCCAAACAAGTTGTCACCAATACTAAGGATGTTAATGCTGGGTCTGCAGAGAGTACAGATCCTCCGTTAAATCCGAACCAGCCCAACCATAATATTAAAACACCTGCAGCTGCAAGAGGAATATTATGTCCAGGTATCGCTTTGGGCTTTCCATCTTCACCAAATTTACCAATACGGGCTCCTAATAAATAAATGGCAACCAAGGCTCCCCATCCACCTACAGAGTGAACCAAGGTAGAACCTGCAAAATCATAGAATCCTGCATCATCACCGCCTAGTGTAGAAAGGAAGCCACCTCCCCATTGCCATGAGCCCACAATAGGGTATACCAAGCCTACATAGAAAACAACAAATATCATAAATGCCCCAAGTTTGATTCTTTCTGCAACAGCGCCCGAAACGATGGTTGCTGCCGTGGCCGCGAACATTGCTTGGAATAGAAAATCTGTCCAATAGGTATACCCTTCGTTATAGGCCAGATCCAATGCGCCTTCCGCATTTATAGGGCCTTCAATGCCGAAACCTGCAAACCCTAAATAACCATTAAAGTCACCGGGGTACATTAAATTAAAGCCTCCTATATAGTACAATAATAATCCTGCACATATAATAAAGACGTTTTTGAATAATATATTGATTGTGTTTTTTTGTCTGGTAAGCCCTATTTCCAAAAATGCAAATCCCGTATGCATAAAGAAAACCAAGGCGGTACATACCATCATCCAAACGTTGTTCGTTGTTAATAATCCTGTATCCATTTTATAAAAGTTTAGTTGTTTTAAAATTTAGTTTATTCCGGCATGACCGTTTTCCTTTGTTCGTATTCTATAGGCTTCCAAAATTTCGGAAACAAATATTTTTCCATCCCCTACATTGCCGGTGTAAGCTGATTCAAGAATTGTTTCTACCGTTCTTTCCAAAAACTCATCCGACACCACTATTGTGAGATATCTTCTTTGGATATCAGAAGTGCTATAGGAGATGCCTCGGTACACATGACCTTGTTTTTCGTTTCCTACTCCGGTAACATCCCAGTAACTAAAAAAGTTCACCTCTATTTCATGCAACGCCTTTTTGACATCGTCAAACTTGGATTTTCTAATAATTGCTTCGATTTGTTTCATAATTGTGTTATTTAGTATGGGTCAAATATAGTTTTATTTCATGACCCCTATAAAAAACGGGGGTTAGTTTAGACATTTTTACAATAATATCAATTTTACCCCTAAAAATTTAGGGTATGTGCTTTTTTAATGTAATTATATGAAAATGTGAACACAGCTATATGCAGTTTCAGAGTTTATTTTGAACTAATAATAGCTTTTAGGCAGTTTCATTGAAAATTATTCAATGAATAGCTGTATCTCCTTTAAAAAATAATAATAATAAAAAGGGAGTGTTGTGCTTATAGCAATTTGGAAATCCATAATCCAATGGCAACAGCAAGAATACCAATGCAGATACTGGCAATAAGATAGAAAGAGAAATGGAAAATTTCACCCATTTTCAAAAGGGAGTGTTTTTCAAAGGCAAATGTCGAAAAAGTCGTAAAACCTCCACAGAACCCTGTGGTTAATAATAAGGTTTGGTTTTGGGTAAGATAGTTACCCTTAAAAGAAAGTCCCAATATGAACCCTATAAGAAGGCAACCTATTATATTGACTAAAAAAGTACCAAGAAAAAAATGATGAAAATAGGTGTTAAAGGTCTTTGAGATAATAAATCGGAGAATACTTCCAATCCCTCCACCGAGAAAAACAAGTAATATTTGTTTCATCAGCACAAGTTACGGTTTTAACAAGAAATAAAAATGACCACTAATACATTGAAGAAAATTAATAAGAGGCAAAATCAGCAACCGTTTTTTATTGAAAGAATGGACTACATTCAAAAGTTAAAACTATACTGCTTTTTTGTAGTCACCAGTGGTCAAATCCAAAGGATATATTTTTGAAATTTTAGCATCTGGAAGGTTCTCGGAGACTTTACTTGAATTCTTGTTCGTGCCATAAAGGCTTACAAGCATCATGGCTGTATTAACGCAGACTAGGACAATGAGTATGGTGAAAAATGTCGTCATTTGATTGCTCTTTAGATGAATAACGCAAAATTACGCTGTTTGGTATTATCTACGGGATAAAATGCCCTAATTGTTGTCAAAGAGCCGTTTTTTGTGGTATACGTAAATTATTCGTTAATTATTAAGTAAATACTTAATACAAAATAGAATTAACAAGAAGATTATAAAGATTATTCCTACCCACTTCACGCCCTTATAGTTCTTGGCATGCAATTTTTTATCTTTTTTATAGGTAAAAGTAATTATCAAGGTAAAGACAATGATAAAAAGAATGGCAAATACGACTTGTCCGGTACTGAACATAACTTGAATTCAAAATAGTTATTCAATAAGGGTGAAAAAATAACTCCCAAGTATTAAGTACATAACGGTGAAATATGTTATGGTCATTGAAAACTTGTGAATAAAATGATTTAGTATTTCAGCCCTTGTTTCATATTTTTATACAAAGCTAATCTAATTATAGAAATATGAAACACAAAATAAATGCCGTTGAATTGTTTCATAACTCATTTGGACTTGGGGTTTCAAAAACCATGAAAGCCGATTTGGGAAGGGAAAAGAACTTGTTAAGATTCAATTTAATGGATGAGGAGAACAAAGAATATTTTGAAGCGGCCAGTGCTAATGATTTAGTCGAAGTGGCCGATGCTTTGGGAGATATGCTGTATATATTATGTGGAACCATATTGGAACACGGTATGCAGTATAAGATTGAAGAGGTGTTTGAAGAAATTCAAAGGAGCAATATGAGTAAATTGGGAGCTGATGGTAAACCTATTTATCGGGCAGATGGCAAGGTTCTCAAAGGGCCAAATTATTTTAAGCCAAATATCGAAGAAATTTTAAGTAAATAAAAAGGGGCTTCAAGCCCCTTTATGGAATATATCTTAAACTTTAAATCGCCAACCAAATTTATCCTGATCCCTGTTGTATTGAATATCTGTGATACGCTTTTTAAGCCTAGCGGCATAGCTGTTAGGTATTTCAGGAAGGTCATAATCGGTACCTCTATAACCAAATGTGGCAATTGGGGAAACCACGGCAGCAGTACCTGCCCCGAACATTTCCTTTAGTGACCCATTTTTCGCAGCTTCAACAACCTCAGAAACGGTAATTTTACGAACCTCGACTGCTATGCCTTCATCCTTGGCAATTTCCAAAATGCTTTTACGGGTAATTCCGTCAAGAATCCTATCGCTGGTCGGTCCGGTTATTAAGGTATCATTGATTCGTACAAAGATATTCATTGCACCAGCTTCCTCGATATACTCGTGCGTGTTGTCGTCGGTCCAAATGACCTGGTTGTACCCTTTTTCAATGGCCAATTGGGTTGGGTAGAATTGTCCCGCATAATTACCACCTGCCTTGGCATAACCTACCCCACCATTAGCTGATCTGGAATAGGTCTCTTCGATTAGAACTTTAACTTTTCCCGAAAAATAGGCGCCTGAAGGGGCACATATTACTATAAAGGTATAGGCATCGGCTGGGGAAGCATGTAAGCCATTTCCAGACGCAAAAACAAAGGGTCTAATATATAAAGAACTGCCAGCAGTCTCTGGAATCCATTTTTTATCCAATTCCAAAAGCGCTGTAAGACCATCGATAAAATACTCCTCAGGCAATTCAGGAATGGCCATTCTCTTTGCAGAGATATTCAATCGTTTGTGATTGTCAAAGGGACGAAACAACCAAACATCATCGTTTTCGTCTTTATAAGCCTTCATGCCTTCAAAAATTGATTGCCCATAATGAAATATTTTGGCCGAAGGGTCAAGGTTTATTGGCTGATAGGGCATAATTTCAGGGAGTTCCCAGGCACCATTTTGATATTTGCAAACCAACATATGGTCTGTAAAAACACTTCCAAAGGCCAGATTATCAAAATCGACTTGATCAATTTTCGATGTTTTTGCTTTTTCGATTTTCAAGTTTTTTGTGCTTGTCTCCATAGGTAATATTGAATTAAAAGAATAAAATTAGAAAATTATCCCAATCCACTCTTCTTTTTTTATCTAAAAATGCCCAATTTTACGGGAGTCATCCAAATTTTAGGAAATATGAGAAGTTTTAACGTTTTACTTGTGTTTTTTGTACTGAATTCCGTTTGTAATGGCCAGGAACCTGATAAAGAAAGGGTGTTATTTGTCGATGGGGGTCAGGAATTGATGGCTTTTGGAGATAAAATAGACGTCGAAGGAAGTGTTTCAAGTCAAATGATGGCCATCAAATACAATCGTATGACGATTACAGATACAGTACATGCTAAATTCACAGGAATTGTGACCAACGTATGTCAAGCTAAGGGTTGTTGGATGAAAGTACAACTCGGGGATGGTCAGGAGGCCATGGTACGCTTTAAAGATTATGGCTTTTTCGTACCAAAAGATATTAAGGGAAGACAGGTTGTGGTCAATGGATGGGCTTTTGTTGAGGAAATGGGAATTGAGGACCAAAAGCATTTCGCCAGGGATGCTGGAAAATCTGAGGAGGAAATAGCAAAAATAGACCAATCAAAAAGAAGCTATGGTTTTGAGGCTAACGGTGTTCTATTGAAAGAATAATGTCATGCAGCGTGAGATAATAACGACTTCAGATGGTTCCAAGACCATTCAGATCAAGGATTGGAATGAGCAGTATCATTCCAAACATGGGGCCATACAAGAGGCATACCACGTTTTTATAAAACACGGACTGAGTTTATTTAAAAACGAATCAATCAGTATATTGGAAATTGGGTTCGGCACAGGTCTTAATGCTTTAATTAGCCTTTTAGAAGCACCTAATCATTGCCTGAATATTGAGTATACTGGTGTTGAGGCGTATCCCATAAAGAAAGATGAACTGAGGCAACTAAATTATATTTCAGAGCTGAAGGCAGATTTATTCGCGGAGCACTTTAAGCAAATGCATCAATCTCCTTGGGAAGAAGAGATTTACATTTCGGACTATTTTCAGCTAAAAAAACAAATGTCGGATTTTAGGGAGATTAAGGCTGATAACATATTCGATTTGGTGTATTTCGATGCCTTTGGCGCACGTGTTCAACCCGAATTATGGACCGAAAGTATTTTTGAAATAATGTTCAAAGCCCTCAAGAAAGAAGGCGTTCTGGTCACATATTCTGCCAAAGGTAGTGTAAGAAGAGCCATGCAAGCCGTGGGTTTGATAGTTGAAAGATTACCAGGGCCACCAGGCAAAAGAGAAATGCTTAGGGCAACCAAACCCTAATATGTTCTTTATAAAAGGTTAAAACGGTCATTTCCTTATAACAAGCTTAACATTAGGGAAATAACAGTGTTAAATCAAAACTAAAATCCAACCTTCCTAGCTTTAATTCGCATACCTTTATTCTATCGAATGAGTCGTTTTAACACACAGGTCCGAGACGGTCCAGGGGTGTTGCATTAGACTTTAAAAAAACATTGGTGCAGATGAAAATCTTGGTTACTGGGGCTACAGGGTTAATTGGAAGGGAGATTGTAGAATTGAGCAATAAGCAGGGGATTTCCGTAAACTATCTAACCACAAATCGAGACAAAATAGTTTCCAATGAAAACTTTCAAGGATTTTATTGGAATCCTACTACGAAAGAAATAGATATAAAGTGCTTTGAGGGGGTAACTGGGATTATTAATCTTGCTGGTGCAAATATTTTCAATAAATGGACTTCCAATTACAAGAATCAAATCTTGTCCAGTAGATTGAATTCGATTAAAACACTAACTCAGGCTTTGGGTAAAATAGACTCCAAGCATATAACTTCTTTTGTTTCGGCATCAGCAATTGGTATTTACCCAAGTTCTTTGAGCAATTATTACAATGAGGAAGAAAAAAAAATAGATGATAGTTTGTTGGGTGAAGTAGTTGATTCTTGGGAAAAAGAAATTGATACATTAGCTCAATTTGGATTTTTGGTCTCCAAGATTAGGATTGGGATGGTATTGTCTCTTGACGGAGGAGCGTTGCCTAAGATTGCAAAAGCCATAAGAAGCTATGTAGGTGCACCATTTGGCACAGGAAAACAATGGCAGTCATGGATTCATGTGTCTGATTTGGCGCGGATGTTTTTATTCATAACCCAAAATGGTCTGAATGGTATTTATAATGGTGTAAGTCCTAACCCCGTTACCAACGCTAAAATGATTAAAGAAATGGCAAAGACATTGGGTAAACCATTGATTTTGCCCAAAATCCCAAAATTTGTACTACAAATTATTCTGGGCCAAAAGTCCTATTTGCTTTTTTCCAGTCATAGGGTAAGCAGTAAAAAAATAGCCGAGGAAGGTTTTGTTTTCGAGTGCCCGAATATTACCAATGCCCTTGAACAATTTTTTAATAACACCTTCTTGAAAAATTTGCGTGACGATACTTACACCTAAGAGTTTTTGTCCTAAAAAGACTTGGATAAGCCCCATTAGAATTTCAGAAATCTGCGACTCGTACCATTTTTCAATAAAGATTGGTGACATTTTGACATTTTTAAAGAAATGGCAGTACTTTTGCCATCCTACAAATTAAGATTTAAACGACTATTTTAAATGAATAAAAAAAATAAAGCTGAAGAGATATTGAATGAAGAAATCTCTAAGGAACAGATAAATAAGAATGCTGAAGTCATTGACGGTCAAGAAGAAGTTGTAAGCGAAGAAAAAACCAAGAGTAAGGAAGAGCGGTTTGAAGAAGATCTGATAAAAGAGAAAGATAAATTTTTACGCCTATTCGCAGAATTTGAAAATTATAAAAAGCGGACCTCTAAGGAGCGTATTGATTTGTTCAAAACGGCCGGTCAAGAGGTCATTGTCGCATTACTTCCGGTACTAGATGATTTTGATCGGGCTCTAAAGGAATTGGTGAAATCAGAGGATAAAGAAATGTTCAAGGGCGTTGAACTTATCAATGGTAAATTAAAGGAGGCCCTAAAATCAAAAGGGATGGAGGAAGTGCAGGCAAAACAGGGAGATACCTTTGATGCTGAAATTCATGATGCCATTACACAAATACCTGCACCGAGTAAAAAACTTAAGGGGAAGATCATAGATGTTGTTGAAAAAGGTTATAAACTGGGAGATAGGATAATTCGCCATCCGAAAGTGGTAGTCGGAAACTAAAAATCGAGCATGAAGGAAGATTATTATGACATACTGGGCATTGATAAAAATGCTACAGCGGCTGAAATTAAAAAAGCATATCGAAAGAAAGCACTAGAGCACCATCCTGACAAAAATCCAGGTAATCCAAAGGCAGAAGAGATATTTAAAAAATCTGCTGAAGCCTACGAAGTTCTTAGTAATGCAGATAAAAAGGCACGTTATGACCAGTATGGCCATGCTGCTTTTGAAAGTGGCGGAGGATTTGGCGGCGGAGGAATGAACATGGATGATATCTTTAGCCAGTTTGGAGATATTTTTGGTGGAGCTTTTGGTGGTGGTGGTTGCGGTGGCGGTGGTCAACGAAGGGTAAAGGGTAGTAATCTTAGAATAAGGGTAAAGCTTACTTTGGAAGAAGTCGCTCATGGTGTCGAGAAAAAAGTAAAGGTTCGTAGAAAGATACAGGCTGCCGGAGTTACCTATAAGACCTGTGCAACCTGTGGTGGTAGGGGGCAGGTAACCAAAATCACCAATACCATTCTTGGTAGAATGCAGACTGCTGCGGTATGTAATGCCTGTAGTGGTAGCGGACAAATTATAGATAAACGACCAAGCGATGCTGATGGCCAAGGTTTGAAAATAGCAGAAGAAACGGTTTCGATTAAAATTCCGGCGGGCGTTGAGGAAGGTATGCAGTTAAAAGTGCCTGGAAAAGGAAATGAAGCACCGGGAAATGGAATTTCAGGAGATTTGTTGGTGGCCATTGAGACGCTGGACCATGATACTCTTAAACGAGAAGGGGATAATTTACATTATGACCTTTATATCAGCTTTTCCGAAGCGGTATTAGGAACTTCAAAGGAGATTGATGCCGTTAGTGGTAAAGTTCGAATTAAATTGGAGTCGGGCATTCAATCAGGTAAGATCCTGAGACTGAGAGGTAAAGGTATATCGAGTATAAACGGTTATGGAAGTGGCGACCTTTTGGTACATGTGAATGTCTGGACGCCTAAAGAACTGAATAGGGAGCAAAAAGAGTTTTTTGAGAGAATGAGTGGCAATGAGAATTTTGAGCCAAAACCGGAGAAATCTGATAAATCTTTCTTTGAAAAAGTAAAAGATATGTTCTCCTAACGAATATCAGATTGAGTATTAAATAAAAAACGTATATTTGGTTTAATATTGGGAAACCAATATTAATTTTCTTTTTCATAGCAATTTTTTTCCCATCCTTGATTTTTTGAGGGTGGGTTTTGTTTTTTAGGTGCCCTCTCATATTAAAATATATCAAAGAGATGTATTTAAAATAGAATGTTAAACGCATACCGAGATCTATGTGAATCTTAACATTTTATTAATAGGGGTTTTGTTTTTTGGAGTCATACAGTTTATAGCAATTCTATATCTTTGGCAAAATTGCCTACATGAACTACATTTTGGTTACTAAAGAGGTTACCAAACAATTTGGGAAGCACATCGCTCTAAATAAAGTTTCCTTGGAAATTCCTGAAAATAGTATTTATGGGCTTCTTGGCCCAAACGGTGCTGGTAAAACTACCCTCATACGCATTATAAACCAAATAATCTATCCCGATAGCGGGGAGGTGTTTTTTGATGGAGAGCTTTTAAAGCCACATCATATAAGTACCATTGGATATTTGCCAGAAGAAAGAGGCTTGTATAAAAGCATGAAGGTTGGCGAGCAGGCCCTGTATTTGGCCCAGTTAAAAGGGCTTAAAAGAAATGAAGCCAAAAAGCGCTTGAAATTTTGGTTTGAAAAATTGGATATCGGAAATTGGTGGAACAAAAAGGTTCAAGAACTTTCTAAGGGTATGGCCCAGAAAATCCAATTTATTATTACTGTCCTTCATGAGCCCAAGTTGCTCATTTTTGACGAACCCTTTAGTGGTTTTGACCCTATTAATGCCAATATCATAAAGGATGAGATACTCAACCTAAGGAATAATGGGACTTCAATTATCTTTTCGACACATCGAATGGAATCTGTGGAGGAATTATGCGATCATATTGCATTGATACATCAATCTGAAAAAATATTGGATGGTAAATTATCAGATATAAAGAAAGCATATAAAAACAATATTTTCAAAGTTGGTTTGGAAGTTGAAAATGGCAAGGGTCTTTTGAATGAGTTGTCCAATAAATTCCAGTTGACATCCTCAGAATTCAATCCCGATGGAAATCAACTGGACTTCACTGTGCAGCTTCCAAACGGTAATTCCAAAGATATTTTGGCATTTTTGGCGGGCAAAGCTAATATGAATCAGTTTGTGGAGACCATTCCATCAGCAAACGAGATATTTATCCAAACTGTTCAAAATAAGGATGCCAATGAATAAGTTACCACTGATCATACGTCGGGAATACTTGGCAAAGGTGCGGAACAAATCCTTTGTCGTAATGACCTTTTTAAGTCCAATATTAATGGTTGGCATGGTGGTTCTAATAGCTTATTTGACGAAGATAAATGACAATGAAAAGCGCATCATTGGAGTGTTTAATGAGAGCATATATTTTTCAAACGATTTCCATACTACAGAGAACACCTCCTATGTTCAATTTAGGGACATCTCTTTGCAAGCCGCCAAGGATTCAACGGCGAGTGTTGGGTACTACGGACTGTTGTATATACCGAGGGAAAAAAGTTTGGAAGAGGTGGTGCAGAAGACTTATTTTTTTACCAAAGAGGCCCCAAGTGCATCGACAATTGACCAATTGGAAGACATTTTTGAAGAAAGACTAAGGGCAAGAAGGTTACAAGACCTTGGTATTTCGGCAGAGCAATTCGCCGCCATGGACAAAGAATATGAGATTAAAACAGCAACATTTGAGGGGCGACAAAACTTGAAGGGAATCAATGAGATAAAAGCTATCATTGGGGGCGGTTTTGGTTATTTGATTATGATGTTCATTATTATTTATGGTGGTTTTGTAATGCGTAGTGTTATAGAGGAAAAAACAAGTAGGATCATAGAGGTGATTATATCTTCCGTAAAACCTTTTCAATTGATGATGGGTAAAATAATTGGCACTTCCTTGGCAGGTATTACACAATTCGCAATTTGGATCGTCTGCGGAACATTACTATTGATGTTGACATTTTCAATTTTAGATATTGATCCATCTGCTCTGAACAGGGGTACAGAAATTGCTTCTGGGATGAACTCCAACATGACACCCACTATTCCAACGGCCAATCAAACCATGCAGGCGTATGCACAAGAGCTTTATGAAATTCCTTGGTTTATGCTCATTTGCTTTTTTGTCATTTATTTTGCCTTGGGCTATTTGATCTATAGCTCAATATATGCGGCAATAGGAGCAGCGGTTGATAATGAGTCCGATACTCAACAATTTATTTTTCCGGTTATATTGCCATTGATGTTGGCTATTTATGTTGGTTTCTTTTCGGTTTTCAGCAATCCACACGGCCCCATTGCAGTAGGGTTTTCTTTATTTCCGCTAACCTCACCCATAGTTATGCTTATGCGACTGCCTGGCGGTATAGGTGAAGGAGGTGTACCCATTTGGGAAATAGTAACTTCAATTGTTTTGTTGATAATAACCTTTGTGGGGATTGTCTGGTTGGCCGCCAAAATTTATAGAGTAGGTATTTTGATGTATGGAAAAAAACCTACCTATAAGGAATTGTTCAAGTGGATAAAGTATTGATTATGAATCAAGATAAATCCAACAAGGTAAAGGAAGTAATAGAAAAAGATATTTGGGGGTCTATTGAGGAATTCCTTGATTTGGGCTTGCATATTGGAGAAGGGGATAGATCTATTAATGTAACTGTAGGGTTGTTAATAATACTTTCCATTGCATTTGTAATAACAGGATTTGGTCTTAAATGGCTTGGGTTATTTTTTACACGTAAGATGAACCAGGATGATAAACTAAAGTTTATCAGCGTTTTTCAGTTTATCAAATATACGGTTTATGTCATTGTAGTCCTGATTACGATTAGTGCTTCCGGAATTGATATAACAATATTGATTACGGCATCAGCTGCTCTTTTTGTAGGTTTGGGCCTTGCACTGCGAGAACTGTTTCAGGATGTAATAGGCGGAATATTTATTATTGTAGATAAATCACTAAGCGTTGGTGATATTATTGAAGTAGGCGGAAAAAC
This sequence comes from Bacteroidota bacterium, assembly GCA_024279425.1. Classification (GTDB taxonomy): domain Bacteria; phylum Bacteroidota; class Bacteroidia; order Flavobacteriales; family Flavobacteriaceae; genus Maribacter_A. Next base: position 152,154 of record JAJRRO010000092.1, read on the forward strand.
AGGTAAGGTTATCGAAATTAAATTAAGAACGGTAAGGGCAATAACAAGGGAAGATAAGATTGTGATTATCCCCAACCATAAATTCATTAACGATATTATTTACAACTATACCCAAAATCATAAAACCACAAGAGAAAAGGTGGATGTTGGAGTGGCCTATGGGAGCGATGTGCAACTGGTCACCAAGGTATTGGAAGAAGTTACGAGTAATCAAAAAGGGGTTTTGAAAAATTCAAAACCTTTTGTGTTGTTTGAGGATTTTGGTGATTCGGCCCTTTTATTCTCTTTAAACTTTTTTATTGCCGATAGTTTTTTTGATCCAAAGAGATATTCATGTATTTCAGCAATCTAAAGGCAATTGAATAGTAAGGAAGAAATGATAAAGATATCTTTGATTTGTTCTTTTCTTTTAATATTGTGCACCTTTAACGGTTATGCGCAATCACCTGATATATTTAGGGTTGAGTATATGCTAATGCCTAAAAACAATGCCGATGCCGAGTTGTCGCGAATTAAATTTGTGGCCAATATCCCTTTTAAAGTTCGAGAAATAGATAATGTCATTGTAGGTGCTGAATATAATTATCTTGCGTATGAAATTGGAGGTGATACCCCTTTTGATAATACAGGCCTTGAGAATCTTCACATAGTAGACCTAAATTTGGCCTATGTGTTCAAATACAATCAAGATTGGCGTTTTATCGGGGTGGTAACGCCAAGGCTATCCTCAACATTGACCAATAGCCTAGAAAATGGCGATGTTTCGGTAAATATTACAATCGGAGTCTTTAAAGACCGTCAAAACATTGAAAAACCTATGCGCTTGGTTTTGGGATTGGCTTATAACTCAACTGTGGCACTTCGGATTCCTTTACCGATTATTTATTATGAAAAGCGATTTCACCCTAATTGGACATATGTAGTTGGGGTGCCAAAGACGGGATTAAAATATCATTTGAAAAAAAATCACATGATTCAAACGGAATTTATTTTGGATGGATATTTCGTAAACCTCCAAAATAATATTATTCTGCCCAATACTGGTTTTGCCTCGTCAATATCATCTTCCGCGGCATTATTTACAGTAGGTTATCAATATAACATCACTAAGAATATGTCCTTTTATGGTTATGCGGGGCATACATTATTTCAAGATGGGGTTTTACGCGATAAGGATAGAAATGATATTTTTACATTAAACGACGAACCTAGTCTATATTTTAGGACGGGTTTTAGAATAGGAATATAAATTAAGCAAATTATGTCAAAAATTTTAATAATTGAAGACGAATCGGCTATTCGTAGAGTCTTGGTAAAGATACTCTCTGAAGAGAGTGAATCATATCAAGTTGAGGAGGCAGAAGATGGATTACGAGGACTAGAGGCCATTAAGGGCAATGATTATGATTTGGTCTTATGTGATATAAAAATGCCAAAAATGGATGGTGTTGAGGTTCTTGAGGCTGCTCGAAAAATCAAACCGGAAATCCCTTTTGTCATGATTTCAGGGCATGGAGACCTTGATACTGCGGTTAATACAATGCGTTTGGGAGCTTTTGATTACATATCGAAACCACCAGATTTAAATCGTTTGTTGACGACGGTCCGAAATGCGCTAGATCGAAAGGAATTGGTTGTTGAAAATAAGGCCTTAAAGAAAAAGGTCAGCAAGAATTATGAAATGATCGGTGATAGCAAGGAAATAAATAATGTCAAGGATATTATTGAAAAGGTCGCCCCCACGGATGCACGTGTATTGATTACGGGTTTAAACGGTACCGGTAAGGAGCTGGTTGCGAATTGGATACATGAAAAGAGTCCCAGAAGCTCAGCTCCATTTATAGAGGTTAATTGTGCTGCAATACCCTCAGAATTGATTGAAAGCGAATTGTTTGGTCACGTAAAAGGGGCTTTTACATCAGCAGTCAAAGATCGAGCAGGTAAGTTTGAGGCTGCTAATAAGGGAACTATATTTTTAGATGAAATTGGTGATATGAGCTTATCGGCCCAGGCGAAGGTCTTGCGAGTTCTCCAGGAGAATAAGATTTCAAGGGTCGGGTCGGATAAGGATATAAAAGTAGACGTTCGAGTAATTGCAGCAACGAACAAAGATCTTGACAAAGAAATAAAGGATAACAAGTTTAGGGAGGATCTGTACCATCGTCTTGCCGTTATTTTGATTAAAGTACCATCGTTAAACGATAGAAGAGACGATATTCCGCTTTTGATCAATCATTTTGCGGATAAAATTGCAGGAGAACAGGGTATCACTCCCAAAGAATTTTCCCAAGGTGCCATAAAGCAGCTTAAAGGTTATGATTGGACGGGTAATATCAGGGAATTGCGAAATGTTGTAGAGCGTCTGATAATATTGGGTGGTAAAGAGGTTACTGAAGAAGATGTAAAGCTGTTTGCAAGTAAATAGAACCAAGTTGTTAGTTGCAATCTTTTAGTTTTTCTAGAGCTTTGCCCGTAATTTCTTTTGTTCTGAGGTTATAATATTTCTTGCCTTCTGTAAGATCGGGGCGCAAAAGTTGCTGTTCGCAACGTAAATAGATGTTTTCAACGAATGCCCGTGCTTCTTTACAATCAACTGAACTGACTATTTTATCCAAAGATTCCCGATATTTCTCTAAAGACGTATCAATCGTATTTTCTAGCTCACTTTTTTCAAGTTTCTTAAAAGCCACCTTTTCATTATTGGAGACAATGGTGTTCATTACTAGTACGTTACTAGCGTAGCGACTATTATGAAGTTCATGTTCTTGTAGTGCCTCTAGTCCGCCCAAGGTATTTTCCAAGGCCTTGTTCAATAGTATCCGAGTGCTACCCAAAGAAATTGCCTTAGTAGCGAATTTTAGATTTTTAAGTCCGTCAGCAATACTTTCCGCAGCATAATCACATCCACATTCCTTAAGGTGGTATTTTGATTTTTCGATCGCATTTAGTGCTTTATAAGCGTTGTAATGGGCAAGGTTAACATCTTCAACAGCAAGGGCCTTTTCAATCTGCTTTTTTGCAAAATTAATATTAGAACCCGCATATTCACATGCTTTGTAAACATTGAAAGAGGAAAAGAGGAAAACCAATACAACTATAAATATCGAATAATAGCTCTTCATAATGCAGGAATTTTATAGCGCGTAAGATTTGGGAATATTACACTGTAAAAATAGTTATGGAGCTCAATACAATCCTATTTTTTTCGATACATGGCAGTAACTATTGGATATAATGGATAAACTGAAAAATGGGGCGGTTAAACGGTAATTTTTTTTAACATAGCTTGTATTTCAACGATAAAAATATTCTATATTCAAGGTATGAAGAACATAGATATATCTTTTTATGAGGCCAATGCCAGTCTGAAACTTGATAAAGTTGCGACTTTTGAGAATTTTGGGGTCACAGATAAAGCATTAAAAAAGAGTGTGGAAGAAATTAGAAAAGACCTTGGGGATTTTCAAGATATCTTGTATGCCCATGGGAAATATAGTGTTTTGATATGCCTACAAGGTATGGATACTTCTGGTAAAGACAGTCTGATTCGTGAGGTGTTTAAAGACTTTAATGTCAGCGGCATTGAAGTTCATAGCTTTAAGGTCCCAACTGAATTGGAACTAAAACACGATTATCTTTGGAGGCATTATATTGCCTTGCCGGCGAAAGGTAAATTTGGGGTATTTAATCGAACACATTATGAAAATGTATTGGTTACAAGGGTTCATCCTGAGTACATTTTGGGCGAAAATATTCCTGGCATTCACGAAGTGAACGATATTGACCAAAAGTTTTGGGATACTCGTTTTGATCAGATAAACAATTTTGAGCGGAACCTGGCAGAGAACGGAACCCTTATATTCAAATTTTTCCTGCACCTTTCAAAAGAGGAGCAGCGACAAAGATTGCTCAGGCGTTTACGATTGAAACAAAAGCATTGGAAGTTTTCACCTGGTGATCTTAAGGAAAGAAAACTGTGGGACAAATATCAAAATTGTTATGAAGAGGCCATAAGGAGTACCTCTAAACCTCATGCCCTTTGGTATGTTGTTCCCGCAGATAATAAAAAAGCGGCAAGGGTGATTGTGTCATCCATTTTGCTAGAAGAGTTAAAAAAATACAAAGATATATCCGAACCAGAACTTGATGGAGAAATAAAAGCTAATTTAGAAGCTTATAATCAGCAATTGGAAAACGAATGAGGCTAATAAAGTTTACCGTATTATTTTTAACCATATCGCTTCAGGTATCGGCACAAACAGCAGATGAGATACAAATCAAGACAATTTACGATGTGGCCCTTACTAAGGGTAAATCTTATGACTGGTTAAATTATTTGTCAAATCAAATTGGCGGAAGGCTTTCCGGTTCGATACAAGCACAGCAAGCTGTGAATTATACAAAATCGCAATTGGATTCTTTGGGAATTGATCGCGTTTGGTTGCAACCGGTAATGGTTCCAAAATGGGTGCGGGGAACTCCAGAATTCGCCTATTTGGAAACTGCTCCTGGTTTAACAAACAATGTGCCTATTTGTGCATTGGGAGGCTCAGTAGCTACCCCTGCAGGGGGAATAAAAGCGAGTATAATTGAGGTTAAGGGTGTTGAGGAACTGAGTAAGTTGGGAAAGAACAAAATATCCGGTAAAATAATTTTCTTTAACAGACCAATGGATCCGACCAATATAAACACCTTTCAATCCTATTCCGGTTGTGTAGACCAACGATATTCCGGAGCAGCCGAAGCGGCAAAATATGGTGCCGTTGGCGTCATAGTACGTTCCATGAATTTAAGGCTTGACGACTATCCGCACACGGGATCTATGAGTTATGGCGATTTATCAGAGTCAAATAGAATTCCGGCAGCTGCAATAAGTACGAATGGGGCAGAATTATTAAGTACTACCTTAAAACTAAATCCAAGTATTAAATTTTATTTTAAACAGAATTGCAAAGTATTTGAAGACGTTGAATCGTATAACGTGGTCGGAGAAATACGAGGTTCTACATATCCCAATGAAATAATGCTGGTAGGTGGGCATTTAGATTCATGGGACCTAGGTGATGGTTCACATGACGACGGAGCTGGTTGCGTTCAAAGCATGGAAGTACTGCGATTATTGAAGGAGAGCGGTTACAGGCCACAGCGCACCATAAGAGTGGTTTTGTTTATGAACGAGGAAAATGGACTTCGAGGAGGAAATAAATATGCACAGCTGGCCAAAGAAAAAAATGAAAACCATGTTTTTGCCTTGGAAAGTGATGCTGGTGGATTTACACCCCGTGGTTTTTCTTTTGATTGCTCAGATGCCAATTTTGAGCGAGTAGAGGCTTGGAAAAAATTATTTGAGCCTTATTTGATTCATATGTTCGTAAAAGGAGGGAGTGGTGCTGATATCAATCCATTAAAAAATGATGCTATGGTTTTGGCTGGATTGCGTCCCGACTCCCAACGGTATTTTGACCATCACCATGCCGAAAACGACACTTTTGAACATGTAAATAAGCGAGAATTGGAGCTTGGTGCGGCCGCAATGACAAGCTTAATCTACTTATTTGATAAATACGGTATTGTTACCCCTTAAGGGTAAGGGATAGTTACAACATGTTGTAACTTTATATCCAAATTTCCAAAATCGGGGTTCTGAATACGGTTCTGCCATTTCCTGCAGTCTCTCATTGAACTAATTCTTAATTTCCTTACCTTTGCCGTTCATAAAAAAAAGCTTAAAATGGAAAACGGAATTTACGCAAAATTCAATACTTCGAAAGGAGAAATAGTAGTAAGACTTACTCATGATAAAACTCCGGGTACCGTAGGCAACTTTGTTGCTTTGGCCGAAGGAAAAATGGAAAACACGGCTAAGTCAGTGGGTGAGCCTTATTATAATGGTTTAAAATTCCATAGGGTTATTCCGGATTTTATGGTTCAAGGAGGTTGTCCTTTGGGAACAGGAACTGGGGATGCGGGTTATAAGTTTGATGATGAATTCCATCCAGAGCTTACCCATGCCGAGCCAGGTGTATTGTCCATGGCTAATTCTGGTCCAGGTACCAATGGAAGTCAATTTTTTATCACCCATTTGCCGACACCTTGGTTAGATAATAAGCATACTGTTTTTGGACATGTAGCTTCGGGACAGGAAGTTGTTGATGCTGTTACTCAGAATGATGAACTTGAAAGTATAGAAATTGTACGTGTTGGTGCTGAGGCAGAGGGCTGGGATGCAATTGATGCTTTTAAAACATTTACAAGTTCTGGTGAAGAAAGACAAGCAGCGGAAAATGAAAGACAAGCAGCTGAATTGGATAAAGTTGCTGCTGGTTTTGAAGAAACAGATAGTGGCTTACGCTATAAATTAATCCAAAAAGGAAATGGCTCGCGAGCAGAGACCGGTCAGACGGTTTCAGTCCATTATGAAGGTTCCTTGCTCAATGGCCAGGTCTTCGATTCTTCATACAAACGTAATGAGCCTATAGATTTTCAATTAGGGATTGGACAGGTGATTCCTGGATGGGATGAAGGTATCGCACTCTTGCAAGTGGGTGATAAGGCTCGTTTTGTAATTCCTTCCAACTTGGCTTATGGTAGTGCAGGAGCCGGTGGGGAAATACCACCTGATGCTACTTTGATTTTCGATGTGGAATTGATGGCCGTTAAATAGAAAGGTGCATACATCTCTAGCAAAAGCTAGGAAATAATTGATCAAATCGACCTCAGTTGATAACTGGGGTCTTTTGTTTGCCATACCATGTAATTTTCTTACGAATCACTTTTTTTTGTCGTTGGCCCAGACTTGCCAAAAAGAGTAATATGTTTAGTAAGACCAGGCACAATAAAATGGCGAAAAATGAAGGCATAATAGCTGAAATCAAGAGTTGATACCGTGTTTACTTACTAAACAGCTCAAAATTCAAAAACCCTACTTTTATTTGATAAACATTTGTTTGTCAAGACCTTTTGCCCGCTCCGACGCTTAGAAGTAATAGCATTATGTTGATAATCAAAAGAGCGGCCATAATGGCAAAAAAGGTGAACATGGTTAATTTATTTATGGTGAGACCGGGGGATGGTCATAGTGTTTAATATTTAGATTGATTAAGTGTAAATAGGTTGCGTTGAAAAATCAAGTAAATATAAAAAATTATCACCAATGTAGGAAAATACGTAAAATAAAAGACCCCGATGATTAAAAATCATCGGGGTCTTACTATAAAAAAGTTAAAATCGTTACCTAGTCAACTACTTTCACATTAACGGCGTTCAATCCTTTTTTACCTTGTTGTAGTTCAAATTCCACAACATCACCTTCACGAACTTCATCGATTAAGCCAGAAATGTGTACAAAATGATCTTCGTTTGAACCATCTTCAGTGATGAAACCATAACCTTTGGAATCGTTGAAGAATTTTACTGTTCCTTTACTCATAATAAAAAAATTAAATATTAATTAATGGGCAAAGATACTGTTAAAAATATTAAAAGCGTGGCAATTTGTAGGTTATCTTTGTATTAAGCCTTTTGAACATATCACTATGGACCGAAACCTCCTGAGATTACCCCTTATTCTTTTATAAAAATATTTTAGATTTAAGCCGAAGGGTCTGGCGTCATTCTTAGATATGTTTTTACTTCTTCCACACCTTTAGGAAAAATTTCCCTGGCTTCATCGGTAGGGATAGACGGACTTACGACAACGTCTTGCCCATGTTCCCAATTTGCAGGTGTTGCTACTTTATGGTAGGCCGTTAATTGCAATGAATCCACTACTCTTAAAAGCTCATAAAAATTGCGTCCTGTTGAGGCGGGATAGGTCAGCGTTAATTTTACGGTTTTATCAGGAGCAATAATGAATACTGAACGTACCGTCAGATTATTATCAGCATTGGGGTGAATCATATCATACAGATGAGATACCTTTTTGTCCTCATCAGCGATTATAGGGAAATTCACTGTAGTGTTTTGCACTTCATTAATATCCTTTATCCATTCCGTATGGGAAGCCACTCCATCTACGCTTAATGCCAACATTTTTACGTTACGCTTGTCAAATTCGGCTTTAAATTTCGCAGCAGTACCCAACTCTGTTGTACAAACTGGGGTGAAATCTGCAGGATGTGAAAAAAGAATTCCCCATCCGTCTCCTAAATAATCGTATAAATTAACCGTTCCTATAGAACTTTCCGCGGTAAAATCCGGGGCTTTGTCGCCCAACCTAATTGTTGCCATTTTTGGTGTTTTTAAATTTCTAATTCAGTTATCCCATAAAATTAGAAGATTATATAATTGAACGTGATTTCCAAATGGTTAAAACTGTATTAAATTTTGTTAATTTTAACTTATGGAAAACACAGATTTAGAACAATTAAAATATCCTATTGGGCATTTCAAATATCCTGAGAATGTTACAAAACAAATTATAGATGAATGGCTTCAGATTTTGGAAAATTTACCCAATCTACTTGAAAATTTGGTAAAAGATTTGTCTTCTGAGCAATTAGAAACATCGTATAGACCTGAGGGTTGGACAGTTAGACAATTAGTGCACCATATTGCTGATAGCCATCATCACAGCTATACGCGCTTTAAATGGGCCCTGACTGAGCATGAACCAATAATCAAGGCTTATGAGGAAAAAGATTGGAGTAACTTATTTGATGCGCGAACTGCGCCCATTCAACTGTCAATTTCATATTTAAAGGCATTACATGCCAAAATGGTTTATCTGTTGAGGGGATTATCGTTCAAGGAACTTGAAAAATATTACATTCATCCTGAGGGGGACTTCAAGGTAACCGTTAAAGAGAACATAGGTAAGTATGCTTGGCACAGCCAACATCATTGTGCTCATATCCAGGGCTTGTTGGAACGAAAGGGTTGGTTGTAAGTGTATGACAAAAATTTTAAATCAGCATTTTTCACCTCCTTCAGGGCCGTAAAAAATAACCCAAGTTGAAAAATCGTCTGTAAAATTTTTAAAACGGTGTTCTATTCCGGTCGGTACAAATAGAAAATCACCAGGAGTGAATGTGGTACGCTCACCATTATTTAAAAACTCTCCACTACCCGAAATGATAATATAAACTTCGTCGCGTGAATGCGGTTGTTGTAAATCAACCTTTTCAGGTTTATACGCTTCAACAGACAATGTGCCATGTTCAAAGAGGGTTTTAAAAGGCACATTAAATTCGGAGAGTTTCCCTAGGGCCTCTTTCTTGCCAATCTTCATTTCTTTATTTTTGTTGATTATCCTTCCATTTTATACCACAACCGATACTGGGCTTTTGATTCGGGCTTGTCTCCTTTCCATAAAGCGTGGCTTCTATGGCATTTCGAAGATCAGTACCCGAAACCCGAATTCCACTTCCAGGCCGTGAATCATCCAATTGTCCTCTATAGGTCAGTATCAAATTGGCGTCGAACAAATAGAAATCAGGAGTGCATGCAGCAGCATAAGACCTGGCCACTTTTTGTGTTATATCATATAAATAGGTGAACGGATAATCAGCTTCAAGTGCTATTTTTTTCATTAAATGTGGAGCATCCTGCGGATAATTGATCACGTCGTTACTAGATATCGCAATGAATGAAATACCCTTCTTTTGATATTCCTTGGCCATATCTATAATTTTAGGCATAACATGTATGACAAAAGGGCAATGGTTGCAAATAAACATTATTACGGTCCCTTTTTTTCCTTTCAATGACTCAAGATCAATGGTCATATCCGTTATCGTATCCAATAAATCAAAAAAAGGTGCTTTCGTTCCCAAGGGCAACATGTTACTCGAGGTATCTGCCATTTTTCAAGCTTTTAGGTTTAACCCAAAGTTAAAAGTAATTCATCAATTCTTTATGGTTTGAATTGCTATTTTTGAATTTACCCAATGAGACCGACTAATCCACATATTTAGTATGGAAGAGACCATAGTTTGGAAAGATTATGAGAAAATTGATAGGCGTGTAGTAACAATTATTGAAGTAAAGGATTTCCTTAAGGCACCTAACCCGGCATATTGGGTAAAAATTGATTTTGGAAATGGCATCGGAATCAAAAAATATTCAGCCCAAATTACAACCTTGTATAAAAAGGAAGACCTTTTTGGTAAACAAGTAATAGCTGTGGTTAACTTTCCTAAAAAACAAATAACGAATTTTATGGGCGAATGTCTTATCTTGGGAGCAGTAGAGGGGAAGGAAGTTGTATTGATAAAACCTGATTCAGCTATTCCCAACGGACTTATAATATCCTAACCGTTTGACCGAAACAGTTTTAGATAATGTACATATTAATTTTGATAGCCAAATCTTATGGGTGTTGAATGTGGCATTGGCATTGGTAATGTTCGGTATTGCGTTGGAAATTTCCATTAGTGATTTTAAGAGATTGACCCAAAATCCCAAGCCTATTTTTGTAGGTGTTTTCAGTCAATTTATTCTACTGCCGATAGTCACCTATTTTTTGGTATGGTTAATAAATCCAATGCCCAGCATAGCTTTAGGAATGATTATGGTCGCTGCATGTCCAGGAGGAAATATTTCGAACTTTATCACACATCTTGCCAAAGGCAATTCTGCATTATCCGTTGGTCTCACTGCCATAGCCACTTTATTGGCTGTTTTTATGACCCCGATGAACCTACAATTTTGGGGCTCAATGTACGGGCCTACCGCAACAATTTTGAAAGAAGTAGCTATTTCACCATTAGAAATGGTAAAGTTGGTATCTCTTTTGTTGGCTATTCCCTTGATTTTGGGAATGTGGGTAAACCATCTCAAACCGGCATTGGCTAAAAGAATGGCAAAAATATTAAAGATAGTTTCTTTATTATTCTTTATTTCGCTCATATTCTTGGCGCTATATAATAACCGTGAAATCTTCATGGATTATATTTTCTATGTTTTTTGGATAGTGCTCTTGCATAACCTTTTGGCTTTTACCACGGGATTTTCATTAGCTAAAATGATGGGACTATCACAGAAAGATATAAGATCGATAACCATAGAAACAGGTATTCAAAACTCTGGATTGGGATTATTGCTGATTTTTACTTTTTTTGAAGGATTGGGCGGGATGGCTTTGTTAGCTGCTTTTTGGGGGATATGGCATTTAGTTTCAGGCTTGGTTCTTTCTGGTTTTTGGGGATTTAGGCCTATCAGAAAAGAAGAGTTTGTTTCATGAAAATAGGGTACTACATTTTTAAACTTTGGTTGCGCACGGGGCTTTTTTTTTACTATCGTGAAATAAAGGTCATCGGTAAAGATAATATACCAAAAGGCAAACCGATTATGCTTTTGGCCAATCACCAAAATGCGTTGATAGACCCACTGATTATTGCAACAAGTAGTGGTTTAAAACCCTATTTTTTGGCACGGTCAGACCTTTTCAAAAATGGAGTGGTAAGCAGGTTATTGAATTATCTACAAATGATGCCCATTTATAGATTAAGGGATGGCATTGGAACTTTGAAAAATAATCCGTCGATTTTTAAAAAATGTGGTGAACTACTGGTAAAGGAGAAGACGGTAATGCTATTTCCAGAAGGGGATCATGGTATTCAAAGACGCGTTAGGCTACCCATGCGAAAAGGGTTCACAAAAATGATATTCAGTGCTTTAGGACAAAAGCCTGATTTGGATATTCGAATACTTCCTGTTGGTCTTAATTATAGGAAGGCTGAAAGTTTTCCGGATAGTGTTGCGCTGTACATAGGAGAGGATTTTGCGGTCCAGGATTATTATGACCCTGCTGATCTTAAAGAGTCTGAGGCCAAATTGAAAGAAGTTGTATTCAATAATATCAAGAAGTTAACTACGCATATTCACGATGAGAATACCTATGATAATGTACTTGCCCAGTTGAATAATCTAAAAGTGGATTACCTAAAGCCTCAAAGAGTAAATAGAATTATCAAGGATATTGATCCGAACTTTGCAGCTGAAACTGAAAAGATAAAAACTCCTTGGCCTTCGCAAATGGCTCGAATATTATTTGTAATTATCAATTTTCCTATGATAGTCCTATGGCGCAAAGTTCTAAAACCACTAATAACCGATTTGGAATTCATGGCAACGCTACGTTTTTTACTCAGTTTGATTATTTTCCCGGTTTTTTATTTGTTAGTTTACCTTATGACCAGACTTGCGCTAGGTCAAGAAATAGCCTTAACCGTTTTCTTGACCTATATTGTATTTAATTTTGTCTATGTAAAGTTAAATTAGCTTACATCATATTGCCAAAGAAGATGGCATTCATCAATAATTTATTAGTGCCATACCAAAAGGCCCTAAAATTGGTATTGTCGGTAAATACGATTACACGACCTTTACCCACTCTTTTTACCTGAAAGGGGACTGATCCTTTAATAAGTTCTAGATTCTCTTCAGATATATAACCACTCAACAAGGGGTTGTTTGTATATTGAATGGGATTGTTATAACTATTTTTATCAGGTTCAATATACACATTGGTATTTCTGAATAAAGCTAACTTATCGTTGTTGTAGCCAAAATTAATAGGGTGGGAACGATCAAGTTTTGCCTCAAAAATTGCCCCACCCGTTACCTGGGCTCTATTAAAATCATCTTTTTCACCAAATGAGATATTTTTGGCAACCAAAGTGTCTTTTCTGAATTTTAACTTTATAATCTCGTTCTTATTCAGCCATTCAGCAACGTTGCGATAACCAATTAAAGTCCCACCATCTTTAATCCACTCTTTTAATTTCCCTGCGTATTTTTTATTAAAGGAATTACCGTTCCAAGAACTTGAACTCGGAACAATGATATCGGTGTACTTGCTTAAATCCACTCCGCTCAAATAATCTACGTCAATTTTGGTCAGCTTCATATTGAAACGGGTATCGAATAAATGCCAAATTTCTCCGGCGTCATAGGAACGAATGCCTTTACCCACGAGAATGGCGACTTTTTGTTTCTTAATGGGGTCAAAATCATTGCTTCCTAAATCTATACCCTTGGTAAGTCCGGTACTTACTGCTGTGATTTGCAATTTACTTTCTTGGGCCAACTCTTTTAGAAATGTGTACAGATCTTCAGCATTTAAATCCTGATTCTGTACTGGGATCATTATAGTTCCGTAGTCATATTGCTTTCCTTCCAAGCTAAATGGAGATTTTGCCACTTTAGCCCTTAACCCCTTTTCAACAACCTTGTTTAGGGCTTTGGGGGTATAATACCCATTCCATTCAAATAAATATGCATAATTGCTTTTGGCAGTTACATTTCCGGATAAGGGTAGGAAATCTGTTATTTCGGCTCCTGCATGATTCATTGAGCTTTGTTCATTATAGTCAACATTGAAGGCCAAGGGGAATGTCCAGGCAGAAATGTCATAAAAGAGACTATCTGTAAATGTGGTGCGTTTCTCGAACATAGCCTTTACCAATCTATGGTTCTTTTGGTTCATTGGAACTACGTAGCTATTTCCTTTTTTATATTTCTTTCCGCCAATAATGGCATCATCAGCTAGTTCATGGAATTTTATCTTATGTCGATTCAGAATTTCGGCCAAATGCCAGGACTTTGCCGCATCTTTAATGTCCCCAAAAACAATGGATTTAATTTTACTCTTAGCTGCCTCATTTCTCACTCCTTTGTAGAAACTACGCTGATAATCCAATATTTTGGTACGCATATTTTTGGCCGCCTCAATGGTAGAAAGTGCAGCGGTAAATTGGTTACGGATTGTAAATGGAAACGTTAAGAGTCCGTTTTCGCTCTCTTGAATATGACCTCTGGAACTACCCTGTTCAAATAATATTCCGATACTTCCATTTACATCGGGAAAAGTAGAGCCTTTGCCATAATAATAGTCATCATAATTCTCTCCCGAATAATATAAGGATCCAATTCTGTCCAAGGCCTTAGCATGGTATGTACCAATTTCAGCTGTAAGCTCTTGGTTCATTTTAGGCGTTAAGGGATGTACCCTCGTAGGTTCTCCGGGCTGAAAGAAGAAAGTGGAATTGGTGCCCATTTCATGGTGGTCAGTTAGTATATTGGGCAACCACTTATGAAAACTTTGTATACGTGCTCTACTTTCGGGTAATTGTACTGGAAGCCAATCGCGGTTCATATCAAACCAATAATGGTTTGTGCGACCTCCCGGCCATACTTCATGATATTCCCTTTCGTTATTGTCCGCGACTAAATTGACGCTTTTATTGGTATTTGCCCAATAAGCGAAACGTTGTAATCCATCTGGGTTAAAAGAAGGGTCCATCAAAATAACCAAGTTATCCAACAGCTCCTCAATTTGAGGACCTTGGGCAGCGGCCAAATAATAGGCATAGGCCAAACCGGCATTTGCGCCACTGGGTTCATTACCATGAATAGAGAAGCCTTGGTAAACTATAATGGGCATATCATTGGTTACTAATGAGCTGCCTTCAACCTCGGTAAGCGCAATATGGTCTTGTTTGATTTTTTCAATATTTTGATGATTTTCAGGTGAAGTAAAGGTTAGTAATAAAATAGGTCTTCCCTCAAAGGTTGCCCCTCTATTTTCAATGGTGATTCTGTCACTGGTCTTAGCCAAGGTCTGCATATAGAATACAAGTTTGTCATGTGTAACATGCCACTCACCAACTTCATGACCTATGACTTCCTTTGGGGTGGGTATATTTTTGTCATAAGTAACATTTTGGGGTAAATAATAATTTAACCCAAAGGCCTCTTGGGCAATAGAAAAATAAGAGACCAAAAGTGTTAGAAGGAAGGTTGTTTTTTTCATTTTGGTTTGAATTAGCTCAGCCTTAAAAATAGAAAACGACCCTTTTTTCAGGGTCGTTTTCTATTAAAACTTATAAATGGTTCTAGATATCATCAAAATCAACATCGGTAAAACTTTCTTCCGATTTTGCCTCATCGTTCTGATGGTGCTCTTCTTTTTTAAAATCCTTTTGATGTCTTTCTGAAATTACCTCAGTTCCTTTTTCATCAACTATAAATTCCATCATTTCCTCAACATTTTCCTTGAAAGCCACAAAGTCTTCTTTATATAGATAAATTTTGTGCTTTTTGTAATGAAATGAACCATCATCATGAGTGAATTTTTTACTTTCGGTAATTGTCAAGTAATAATCTCCTGCCTTGGTGCTTCTGACATCGAAAAAATAAGTTCTTCTTCCAGCTCTTAAAACTTTTGAATGTATCTCTTCTTGGTCAATTAAATCCCTTTCGCTCATTTTGTGTAGTGTATAGTTAATCTAAAATTAGTGTTTGTGGTTCAAAAGTGTAAAAAAAAAGCTTATGGAACAACAATTTTTTAGTTTTCTTTCTCTGTAAGTTGGTGTAAATAAAGCTCTTTGTAGTATCCATCGATAGTATTCAACTCTTCATGCGTGCCTTCTTGTAGTAGTTTGCCCTCATCTAAAACTAGAATTCTGTCGGCATTTTTTGCCGAAGAAATCCTATGGCTCACAATAATCGTCGTTTTGTTGCTTGATGCCTTTTCAAGATTGTTCAAAATGGTTTCCTCTGTTTCTGTATCGACCGCTGAGAGACAATCATCGAACAGATAAATTTGTGGGTCTTTCAATAGTGCCCTAGCTATTGAAACTCGCTGTTTTTGACCACCACTCAATGTGATTCCGCGTTCGCCCAGGATTGTGTTATACCGGTTCTTAAATTCCATTATATTTTCATGGACCACAGCATTTTTTGAAACTGTGAAAACAGCTTCATCTGAGGATTCATGATTCCCGAATTTTATATTATTTTTAATCGAATCGGAAAATAGAAATGCATCTTGTGGTACAGCTCCAATAGATTTGCGTAAAGTATTTAGATTAACATTGTTAATGGGAACATTGTCAATTAAAATCTCCCCTGAAGTTGCTTCATAAAGTCGGGCTATTAAATCGAGAATGGTCGACTTACCAGAACCAGTTTTGCCGAGAATTGCAATGGTTTGCCCTTCTTCAATTACAAACGAAAGATTTTTTAAGGCGGTTATATTGGTGTCATCATACTTGAATGTCACATTTTTGAATTCTATTTTGCCATTAATAGGAGTAAGTTCCATAACATTATTCTTAATTTCTGGAACTTGGTTCAAAAACTCATTGATTCTCTTTTGAGAGGCTTCGGCACGTTGAATTATTGATGTCAGCCAACCTACAATGGCAACGGGCCATGTCAACATGTTTACATAAAGGACGAACTCAGCAATAACCCCGACTGAGTCAATTTCACCATTGATATATTGTTGCCCTCCAATGTATATGACAAAAATGTTACTTATGCCAATAAGCAGGATCATTAAAGGGAAAAACCATGCATTTATTTTTGCGAGATCCATGCTTTTTTGCTTTCCTTCCAATGCCAATGCCGTTAACTCAGCATTTATTTGAGGCTCAATAGCATAAGCCTTTATAACCGAAACTCCTGAAAAGATCTCTTGTGTAAATGTGGAAAGCGACGAAAGGTATTCTTGTACCACCGTACTTCGCTTATGTATTATTTTGCTTATCTGATATATAAGAACAGAAAGTATGGGTAACGGAATCAAAGTATAAGCGGCCAAGGTCGGAGCGGTTATGAACATTATCGGGATAATACATGCGAACAGGGTAACAGTGTTCATGCCATACATCAGGGCTGGCCCTGCATACATTCTTACTTGTCCTATATCTTCACTAATGCGGTTCATGAGGTCACCCGTTCTATTCTTCTTATAGAAATTTAGGCTCAAGGACTGGTAATGATCAAATACCTCATTCTTTAAATCGAATTCTATGTATCGGGAAACGTAAATGATGGTTTGCCGCATTAAAAATGTGAAAAACCCCGATAATAGAGCGGCACCGACAATAATGAGAATATATTCAAATAGTGTGCTTTTGGCTATTTCGGTCGATATTTCACCACCAATAAAATCTTCGACGACCCTAATTGATTTATTCGCATAGGACGGCATAACCAATTGAAATATTTTGGCGATTACGGTGATAACCATACCAACCAAAAGTTTTAACCAATATTTTTTGAAGTATTTGTTTAAATGTTTTAGTTCTTTCATAGAGCTGGTTAGCTATTCGGCCTTGTGTTTGTCCATTTGCCAAAGATAGAAGATTGCCTTAAAACCAAATGTTATAAAATATATAAATAAGATTATGATCTAACTCTAGTAAGGATTAAAAATAGATTACTATTTTTACGCCCAGAAAGTAACACAATTCAATAAAAAGTTCTTTAAACATGCTTACAAGAAGGCACATTAGGGTAAAAGTAATGCAATGTATCTACGCCCTGACCCAATCAAAGGATGACTCCCTTGAAAAACAGGAGAAGTTTTTAAAAGTAAGTATTGAGAATATGTATACCCTTTATTTGCTTGTGTTAAGCCTGTTCATTGAAGTCCAGCAACTAGCGGCGACCCAGGTACGACTTTCCTCAAAAAAATATCTTTCAAACAGCTCTGATGCGTTTCCCGATAAGGAAAGATTTGTAAACAATAGATTATTATTGCAATTGGTTGACAATGGTCCGCTGAAATCCGAACTCGAAAAAAGAAAATTGAAGAATTGGTATTTGAATGAAGAATATGTAAAGCTCATTCATAAGGCAATTGTTGAAAGCAAGGTTTACCTAGATTACATGAACAAATCTTCCAATTCCTATCAAGAGGATAAAGAATTCATTAGCACGCTGTTTAAAGAGGTCATTGCACCTAATGAAAAGATATATGAATATTTTGAGGATGATAAACTGACATGGGTAGATGATGTACCTATTGTGAACACCTTTATTTTAAGGCAGTTTAAGAAAGTTAAGGAAGAACAGAATGATTCTTTCTTTTTGCCCAGATTGCTCAAAGATGATGAGGACATGAATTTTGCCAACAAACTTTTGACCAAAACCCTATTGAATAACAGCATGTGGGAAAAAGAGATTGAAGGTAAAACCCCGAACTGGGACAAAGACCGAATAGCTGATATAGATTCCATTTTGTTGAAAATGGCGATTTGTGAGTTGTTGAATTTCCCTTCGATACCAGAGAAAGTCACGATTAACGAGTTTTTAGAGATAGCCAAGGAGTACTCAACACCTAAAAGCAGCATTTTTATAAATGGTATCCTGGATAAACTAGTGAAGGAGTATAAGACCGAAGGCAAACTAAAAAAGGTGGGGCGGGGTCTATTATAAATTATTTCTTTAATTTTGCAACGAATTAAAAATTTTGACAAATGAAAAGAGCAATAGTAAGCCTAAGTCTTCTATCAATTATGGCCTTTGTTTCCTGTAAGGAGAATGCCTCAAGTAAAGTAAAAACAGATAATGTTGCGGTTGCCGCTGAAAGAGATGAAGCCTCAAAACTGGTTCCTGTTATGGAATTCGAAAAAGCAGAGCATGATTTCGGAACTATTGAGCAAGGCACCCCCCAAGAGACGGTATTTATCTTTACCAATACAGGTAATGCACCATTGATCATTACCAATGCAACAAGTAGCTGTGGTTGTACAGTTCCAAATCCTCCTAAAGAGCCAATTGCTCCAGGTAAAAAAGGGGAACTATTGGTTAAATTCAATGGGTCAGGGCAAAACCAAGTGACAAAAACCATTACCGTTACGGCCAACACGGCCAAAGGTTCAGAGCTTTTGAGAATAAAGGCTTTTGTCAACCCTAAGGGCGCAGCACCAGTAGGTCCTGTAAAATAAGTAAGATTTAATTTTAAATATATAGAATGGGAAGTGGTAATATAATGGATTTTCTCCCGATGATATTGATTTTTGTGGTGGCGTATTTTTTTATGATACGGCCGCAAATGAAGCGTCAAAAAGATGAGAAAAAGTTTGCGGCAAAATTAAAAAGGGGAGATAAGATCATCACAAAAAGTGGTCTTCACGGCAAAGTGATAGATCTCAATGAAAAAGATGCCTCCTGTGTCATTGAAACTATGGCTGGGAAGCTAAAATTTGATCGTTCGGCAATATCGATGGAAATGAGTAAAAAGCTGAATCCACCCGCTGCAAAATAGATAAAGATTTACCGTCAAATAACCTTAAAAATCCGATTGCGAAATCGGCTTTTTTGTGCTTGAACCTGAACAGGAATCGTTATATTCATACCTTACTAAATTATAAGATATGTACCACGATAGACGAAATTTCATTAAGAAAAGTTCATTGGTTCTGGCCGGCTCTGGAGCAGCGTTTTTATTTCCTATAGAACTTCTGGCGACACTGCGTAAAAAGGTAGGTCCCAACGATACGATCAATGTTGGCTTAATAGGCTGTAATGGGATGGGTTTTAGCGATCTTACCTCAATGTTGAAAATCAGTGAAGTCAATGTAATTGCTCTTTGTGATGTAGATGAGGATGTGCTCAAATCTAGAACTTTGGATCTGGATAAAGCCGGAATTAAAAAACCGAAATGGTACAAGGACTATAGGAAATTACTTGAGAACAAGGATATAGATGTAGTGGTCATAGGAACACCGGATCACTGGCATTGCTTGCAATTAACCGACGCTCTTCAAGCGGGTAAAGACGTCTATTGCGAGAAACCAATTGCCAACTCTATTCAAGAGGCTAATATCATGTTAAACCATGTTGGGGCAAGTGACCGTATTGTACAGATTGGGCAATGGCAAAGAAGCCAACCACATTTCGTGGAGGCTATAAATTATGTGCATTCTGGCAAGCTGGGAGAAATACGTTTGGCAAAGGCCTGGGCATACCAAGGTTGGATGAGTCCCGTGCCTGTTGTTTCTGATGCTCCTGTGCCACAGGGGGTAGATTATGATATGTGGTTGGGCCCTGCTTCGAAAAGGCCTTTTAACAAGAACAGGTTTCATTTCAGCTTCAGATGGTTTTGGGATTATGCAGGTGGATTAATGACCGATTGGGGGGTTCATTTAATAGATTACGCCTTGTATGGGATGAAAGTAGGAATGCCAAAATCCGTCATGGCCTTGGGCGGTAAATTTGCATATCCCGATGATGCTTCAGAAACGCCTGATACATTGCAGACGGTTTTTGAATACGAAGGTTTTTCAATCTTATGGGAACATGCCACAGGTATAGATGGTGGTAATTATGGGCGAAATCATGGCATCGCATTTATTGGGAATAATGGCACTTTGGTACTTGATCGTGGCGGTTGGGAGGTTATTGCCGAAAATGAATTCAAGGGCTGGGGTAAGGAACCTGGCAAACGTATGGAAAGTATCCCAATACAACAAAGCAAAGGCAGTGGTTTGGATTTGCATACTGTTAACTTTATTGAGGCCGTCAAAAGTAGGGATACCTCCTCATTGAATGCGCCTATCGAAGTTGGTTATGATGCTGCTATGGTATCCCATATGGGTAATGTTGCCTTCAAATCTGGGGATAGGATTTATTGGGATGAAACAACAGGGAAATTTAAGCAAGAATCTGCAAATGAGTTCTTAAAGGCGACGTATCACAACGGTTGGAAATTGCCAAGGATTTGATTTAGTTTTGTATGAAATAGGGATTGTCGCTAAAGCGGGAATCCCCCTTATTTTCGGTATTTATCATTAAGTCCAACACCTTGGTCGATCATAGGGATGATTTTTGTTAGTCTTGCCAATTTTGTTTGATCCTGTTTGGCATATGCAATATATTCGCAAAAGTCCCTTTGTTTGTAGGGCGAAGAAGCGTTGAAGGCTTCCATGACGTTAGGATTCTTTTCAAGTTCGGTTCTCAAAAGGTCAGGAATTTCAGCTTTGACAGTTTTGTTCTTTTCGGGCATTACCCTCAACCCCTTTTTCTGGTTTTCAATGGCTTCATTCATGTAGGCCAATACAGTTACCTTGTCAAAAGTGTTTGATTTGAATTTCCAATGACGCATGGCTTTGGTCTTCCCTTCTTGGGCATTTTCCAATATTTTTTTGGGGTCGGATAAAAACACCCCATTAAAAAACCACAATCCAAAATGATTCTTGAAGGCCATAATGCCCAATACGTTTTTACCGTCTATCGTGTAAATCGGTGCCCCCCATTTATAATTTTCGGCCAACTCGGTCTTAAGGGCTAATTCCCTAAGTTTTGCAATGCCCTCCAGAAATGGATTTTCTTTGGCGAAATAGGTTTCTATTTTTTCTGAATTATCCATAAAATCAGACTTGGCCAGCAGTGATTTCGCAAATTTTAACGATAACCTCAACTGCTTTTTGCATACTTTCCACAGGAACATATTCGTATTTACCATGAAAGTTATGACCACCTGCAAAGATATTGGGACAGGGCAGGCCCATAAAGCTCAATTGGGATCCATCGGTACCTCCCCTGATAGGTTTTATAATAGGGGTAATGCCAATTGTTTCCATCGCTTCTTTTGCAATCTCCACGATATGAAAAGCAGGTTCTATTTTTCCCCGCATATTGTAATATTGGTCCGTTATTATCAGTTCAATGCAATTGTTGTGATCGTTATTTAATTTTTTGGCGATTTTACGCAACAAGTCTTTCCGCTTCTCAAAATGTGATTTATCATGGTCTCGGATGATTAATTCAAATTCTGCATGCTCAATCTCACCTTGAAAATGATGAACATGAAAAAAACCTTGCCTGCCACTAGTGCATTGCGGTGTTTCTTCTGGAGGTAGAATCGCAATGAACTCATTGGCGATACTTATGGCATTGACCATTTTTCCTTTCGCGTAACCCGGATGTACACTTTTACCTTTTATAACTACTTTGGCACCAGCTGCATTGAAATTCTCATATTCCAATTCCCCTACTTGGCTTCCGTCAACAGTATAGGCCCAATCAGCACCAAATTTTACCACATCGAATTTATGCGCTCCGCGACCTATTTCCTCATCAGGGGTGAAGGCAACTTTAACTTCGCCATGTTTTATTTCCGGGTGCTGGATAATAAATTCCATGGCAGTCACAATCTCAGCAATTCCAGCTTTGTCATCTGCTCCAAGTAACGTCGTCCCATCTGTGGTGATTAGGGTCTGACCTTTATAAAGCAATAGGTCTTCAAAATAATCGGGAGATAAAATGATATTTTCCTGAGCGTTCAGAACAATATCCTTTCCGTCATAATTTCTTATAATTTGTGGTTTTATATCAGTGCTAGAGAAATCAGGGGTAGTGTCAAAATGCGAAATAAACCCGATTGTAGGAGTAGGCTTATCCATATTGCTTGGTAAAGTGGCCATGATGTAAGCATTATCATCTATAGTTACATCCTTTAAACCTATGCGTTCCAATTCGTAAGCCAATTCCGTGGCCAAATTCCACTGTTTTTCCGTACTTGGTGTGGTATCTGAGTTGGGATCGCTCTGGGTATCAACAGTCACATATCCCAGAAATCGTTCTATAAGCTGTTGCATCTAAAAAGAATTTGCTCAAAAATACAGATTATTATTAGTATTTTGGTTTAAGAATATGTGATTCAAAAGGCTAGTATATGAAGGCTATGGTTTTTAATTTTTCAATATTGCTCTACCTATCAGCAATAGGCAATTTAATGGCTCAGAAAGATTGTGTTCTTGGTGTGGGCATCACCAAAAATGAGACAATTATCGAGGTTTTTCAGCTAAATCAGGAACAAGCGGGGCAAATGACGAATTTTAGTGCCGAACTTAAGTATAGAAATGAAATATTGAATAATCAGGCAAAAAATATGATGAAGCGCCACCCACAAGGTACGGTTGCTGAATTAACGGTATTGGCCGAGAAATATAATGTGATTCGGGATAGTATGGAACGTATTCAAAGAATGATAGACATGAGGACATTAAAATTGTTCAATAAGAAACAGTATGAGAGATACTTGGTGCTTTGCGATGAGGCCTTCCGTCAACCTTTAAGAGTAATTCCTATGCGTTATAGAGACAGTATTCCTCAAGAGTGATATTAATTTTTGTATGTTGACAAAATTGCCGGGGATACCGTAAATACTAATATTGAGTTTGTACTTTTGTCTAAACTTTACTTTCCTCCATGTATAAGATTTTAGTTCGCCCCATACTTTTTCTTCTAGACCCAGAAAAGGTACACCATTTGACTTTTTTAATGCTTCGATTTTTTGGAAAAATCGGGCTATCCTCTTTGTTTAAATCTCTCTACGTCATCGAAGATAAGCGATTAGAACGAGAGGTGTTTGGACTTAAGTTTAAAAACCCAGTGGGTCTAGCGGCCGGTTTCGACAAAGACGCAAAATTGTTCAATGAGCTTTCTGATTTTGGATTTGGGTTTGTAGAGATAGGAACCCTTACTCCAAAACCCCAAGATGGCAATACCAAAAAGCGACTCTTTCGATTAAAGGTTGACCAGGCTATTATTAATCGAATGGGGTTTAATAATAAGGGGGTGTTTGATGCTGTGGAGCGATTAAAAAAGAAGCACAATGTACTTATCGGTGGCAATATTGGCAAGAACAAGAGTACGCCAAACGATAAGGCCATTAAGGACTACCTTATTTGTTTTGATGCCCTTTTTGAGTATGTGGATTATTTTGTGGTAAATGTAAGCTCTCCCAACACCCCTGGATTAAGGGAACTTCAGGATAGAGAACCATTAACGGCCCTGCTCAAGGAGCTGAAAAAAGAGAATGGAAAAATGGCTTTGAAATGCAATGGTTCTGAAAAACCAATATTGCTTAAAATCGCTCCCGATTTGACTGACAATCAATTGATGGACATTATTAAAATAGTGAAGCATACAAAGATTGATGGAATTATAGCCACCAATACGACTATAGCCCGTGAAGGACTTAAATCTTTATATATAGAGACCGAAGAAAAAGGAGGACTCAGTGGTAAACCATTGACCAAAAGAAGTACTGAAGTAATTCGGTTTTTGGCTGAGAAGAGCAACAAGGCATTTCCAATTATTGGGGTTGGTGGAATACATTCTGCAGAAGATGCCATAGAAAAATTGGAAGCCGGTGCCGATTTGGTCCAGCTTTATACAGGGTTCATATATGAAGGTCCTGCCTTGATCAAAAGAATCAATAAGGCAATCCTGGCCAAGTAAGCTGTTTTCCAGTTAGTGTGAAGCCCAATAGTCAATGACAAGCACATCACCTAAATGAGGGGTAAGAACTTGTCCAAATGCTTTATGGTCCGGATGTGGAAGGTAAATGGACCGATCTTCCTCACTGTTGAAAGTTAGAAAAAAACAATGCGTAAATCCTTTGTCCAAACCCTCTGGGCTATTGTTCAGCCCCCATTCATAGGACTTTATTTGTGGTATCTTTGAGGGTAGTGCGGCAAAAGCCGTTTCAACTTTCTTAATGTTCGCCGAGGATGTTCCTTCTTTGAATTTGAATAGCACTACATGGCGTAATACACTGTCCTGTTTTTTGTACATATCAAATTTTGATGATTGTTGCTTTTCCAATATAGGATTCAAAAGGCCTAGTACTAAAAAAGCAAATAAGGTACTTAATGAAATATATATGATTTTCATGCGAAATATTTTCCGTAAGATATAAAAAATAAGGGTTTCTGTCTTGATTTGTAGTTTACAAACTAAAATCTATTCCAATTGAATTAAGAAATACTTTCTGCCTTTGTGATTGCTTAGGTGTTGTGCCTAGACCAGACAATCATGTTTTAAAGCAAAGTGTCGTCAATGGTCTAAAATATGGGATAGCAACCGTGTCTGGTCTCTGTTAGTTTTCGTTGTTTTTGGTGATAGCCTCGTTATTAGGGAGTATATCGTTTTATATTATAGGCAATTCCCAAGTCGGACATTTTTTAAAATGACTCTAAATAGTGGTCTTTGTAGGTAGAGTGTCATTTATGGTATTATCGAATAAATAATGTAATTTTGAATAAGAATCTCAGTAAAATAAATGGCAGGTAAGGTTAAAATAATTGAATGCCCGAGGGATGCGATGCAGGGTATAAAAACCTTCATTCCTGCCAAGCAAAAGGCAAGGTATATCCAGTCTTTGTTGGGTTGTGGTTTTGACACCATTGATTTTGGAAGTTTTGTTTCACCTAGAGCAATACCGCAAATGGTCGATACGGCCGAAGTAATTTCACTGTTGGATTTGTCGAAGACCAAAAGTAAACTTTTGACTATAGTGGCCAATGTTCGGGGAGCGCACGAAGCAATTAAATATGAGGCTATTGATTATTTGGGTTTTCCTTTTTCTATTTCAGAGAACTTTCAAATGAGGAATACCCATAAAACGATTAGCCAATCTGTTGAGACTTTGAGGGAGATCTTGGGCATAGCTGCGGCTAACGATAAGGAGGTGGTGACCTATATTTCAATGGGTTTTGGTAATCCGTATGGTGATCCTTGGAATGTTGATATTGTGGGAGAGTGGACAGAGAAGTTGGCAGAAATGGGAGCACGTATTCTATCGTTGTCGGATACTGTAGGTACTTCGTCGCCAGAAGATATCACCTATTTATTTTCTAATCTAATCCCTAAATACCCCGAAATAGAATTTGGCGCCCATTTACATACAACACCTGCAAAATGGCATGAGAAAATCGACGCTGCGTTTAAATCGGGTTGTCGTCGGTTTGACGGAGCTGTCCAAGGGTTTGGAGGCTGCCCAATGGCCAAAGACGAACTAACAGGGAATATGCCTACCGAAAAAATGCTTTCTTATTTTACAGCTGCTAAAGTTGATACAAAAACCAACTGGATTGTTTTTGAGGCTGCCTACAATAAAGCCTCGGAATTGTTTTTAGGTTATTCTTAACTATGAATTTGTGTAGGTGCTGTTTTGTAATCGCTTTCAAATCTTTTTTTTCAATATAAGACCACCGCGTAATAATTGAAGAGGTAAGAAGTTAAATTCAAATTAAAACCCTATTTTTAATGCATTGCTGATTCGATTGGTAAATAGGTCATGAGATAGGCTTTAGCAATATTGAATATCTAACAATATAAAATCGCTGATGTACCGCGCTTATTACTTCACCTAAAGGCATAACAATACTATGAAGTCCTTTCCATTTTATTTCATTCTTTTAGTATTTCTAATATCTAGTTGTAAAGAGTATCAAGAAAATAAATCGACTGTACTTTTTGATGGCAAGACCTTTAATGGTTTTGAGGGCGATACCCTAGAGACTTGGCGTATCGAAAATGGTGCCATTGTGGGTGGCTCACTAAACGAAACCGTACCCAATAATGATTTTTTATGTACGGATCGATCTTTTGTAAACTTTAGTTTAAAGCTAAAAATCAAATTAATAGGTCACGATGGCTTTATTAATTCGGGCATACAATTTCGAAGCAAACGCCTTAAAGATCCGGCTTATGAAATGACGGGTTACCAAGCCGATTGGGGTGAAGACTATTGGGCCAGCTTATATGATGAATCCCGAAGGAATTTGACCTTAATAGAGCCCGATTCCCTTCAAGTGCTTCAGTGGATAAAAATAGATGACTGGAATGACTATGAAATTTTGGCCGAAAATCGTCGCATCAGATTGTATATCAATGGCCATCAGACAGTCGACTATACAGAATTGGATGAAAGTATACCACAATCAGGTTTGATTGGTTTTCAGATACATGGTGGCGGTAAAGCGCAAGTCGCCTTTAAGGACATCACAATTGAGGAATTAGAATAAAAGTTATGGGTTCGAAGGTAGAAACCATTAGAAAATACAAATTAAACGAAGCTGTATGACAAAATACCTATATCCTTTACTTGCACTAGTATTTCTACTGTTGGTTAGTATTAACGTTTCATGTCGTTCAAAAGAAAAAAAGAGCCCATCGGCTGCCCTAGTTAGGGATTCTACCTTTATTGATCGAGAATATACCCTTGAGGCGAGCATGTTGGGCTATTTTGCCCCGGACGGTACTCGTAATCCGACCTTACGTGCCCATAAAGGAGACCGTGTGCGAATAACGATTACCAACGGCGAAACCATGACCCATGATGTTGCTTTGGAAAAATTGGGTATAAAAAGCGGAACCTTACTTGAAAAGGGTACCAGTACCAGTATTACATTTTGGGCTGAGGCTGATGATACGTATTATTGTACCGTTCCTGGACATCGTGAAGCAGGAATGGTGGGCAAGTTTGAACTTGTTGAAGGCGATATCCTTGCTCCGGTAATTGCCGGAACTGTACCTAAGAAAGAGGGTAAGCCATTGAACCTCGGCTTTGAAAGAGGAAATTTAAGCGATTGGAAGGTAAAGGGTGAAGCTTTTAAAGCTCCGCTTTTTACCGATGCGTTATCAGTGTATGGCGAAGATAATCAAATAGGTTTTGATGGTGATTTCTTCTTGAGTAGTGGAGGAACTACAAATTACAAGCAAAAAGGCACATTGACTTCGGTATCTTTTGAGGTTACCCACCCATTTGCATCTTTTAGGGTGTCGGGAGGGGCTTTGGCCGATACTCGGGTAGAAATTGTCCTTGCCGATACCAATGCCGTGATTTTTAAGTCAACTGGACAAGGCCGCGCCACCTTACAACCTGTAGTGGCTGATCTTTCGCCTTATTTGAACAAGGATATCTTCTTGCGTGTCATTGACAATGAAACAGGAATTTCGTCCATTCCGTATATCAGGGATGATAAATGGGCGCACATCAGCTTTGATGATTTTCTGTTTTATCCAAGTCGCCCCAGCTTTCCAAATCAGCTCAGTCAAGATGACATTATTGTTCTACCACCTCTAGATCCGGTTTTAAATTCTGGCCTTAGCGGAATTAAAGCGGCAAAGGCTATGACCCTGTCCAAAGATTTTAAGATTACACTTGCGGCTGCAGAACCTGATGTGGTACGTCCTATTAGTTTTACCATCGATGCTCGTGGAAGGCTTTGGGTCGTTGAAGGACATACCTATCCTGTTCCTGCGGAAGAGGGGAAAGGGAAAGATCGCATTCTTATTTTTGAAGATACCAATGGTGATGGTACATTGGATAAAAGGAAAATCTTCACAGATGGATTAAATCTAGTTAGTGGTATTGAAGTTGGTATGGGCGGAGTTTGGCTTGGAGCCGCACCTTATCTATTGTTCATTCCCATTGATGAAGCAAACGATAAACCAGCAGGGCCTCCACAAAAACTTTTGGACGGTTGGGGGGTAGATGATACGCATGAGGTGCTCAATAACCTGCGATGGGGCCCCGACGGATGGCTTTATGGAGTGCATGGGGTGTTTACCCATTCAAATGTTGGTAAGCCTGGGGCTACAGATGAAGAACGAACAAAGCTGAATGCCGCCGTTTGGCGTTATCATCCTACAAAGTATGAATTTGAAATCTTTTCAGAAGGCACAAGTAATCCCTGGGGAATTGATTTCAATGACCACGGACATCCCTTTGTTACGGTATGTGTAATTCCCCATATGTATCATATTGTGCAGGGAGCACGCTATCAACGTCAGGGTGGTAAACATTTTAATCCCTTTACGTATGATGATATCAAGACAATCGGCGACCATGTACATTACTTAGGAGATCGCGGCCCCCATGCAGGTAATTTTAGGTCGGCAGTAGCAGGAGGAGGTCACGCCCATGCAGGGGCTATGATTTATTTAGGAGGCAATACCTGGCCAAAAGAATATCACAACACAATCTTTATGAACAATATCAATGGGGCACGATTGAACAACGATATACTTACCCGTTCAGGATCTGGTTATACGGCCTCTCATAATAAGGACTTTTTGATTATGAATGACTCTTGGTCGCAATGGCTTAATTTTAAATACGACCCAAGCGGGTCTGTATTTGCGATTGATTGGTATGATCAGAATCAATGCCATAGTCCAAACCCGGATGTACATGACAAAACTTTGGGTAGAATCTTTAAAATCACCCACAAAGATGATAAGTGGGTACAGGTAGATTTATTCAAGGCTTCCGATATCGATTTGGTCAATTATCAATTAAATGCCAATGAATGGTATGTGAGGCAGGCCAGGACTATTTTACAAGAACGAGGGCCAAATCCAGAAGTTCATGAGGCGTTACGGAAAATATTGGAGACCCATCCAGATGTTACCCGAAAGCTACGGGCACTATGGACGTTACACGTAACAAATGGACTTAAGGAAAATGAATTGGCCCAATTATTGAACCATTCCGATGAATACATAAGAAGCTGGTCGATTCAACTATTGACCGAAGATAAAAGCATACAGCAATCCACATTGGAAAAATTTGAAAGTATGGCCAAAAGCGATGATTCTGCTTTGGTAAGACTTTATTTAGTATCGGGAATACTAAGATTGGAACCGAATAAGCGTTGGAAAGTATTGGAGTCTTTGGTGCAGCGACCCGAGGATATCAATGACCATAATTTGCCTCTTATGTTGTGGTATGCTGCAGAACCATTGGCAGAAATAAATGCTGACCGCATGCTCCAGATGGCGGAAAAGGCAAAAGCACCACAATTTTTGAAGTATGCGATCCAAAGGGTAGGAGCACTTAATACACCAAAGTCAAGTAAATTGTTGCAAGACCTTGAGAAACGCTTAAATGAAAATAACACTGAAGAATCACATATGGCCCAGGCAACCATTGATTCGATACTTGTAAAATAGTGACATCTATAAAATTCAAAAAATGAACTTAAAAAGACATATACGTTTTAGTAAGATACTCAATGTTGCGATAGTGCTCGGTATTTGTGCACAGTTGTCACATGGTCAATCCAAAACATCTAATGACTTTAAGAAAACGACGATAACCAGAGATTTTATTTCCGAAGGTGCTGCCATTGCTGATTTAAATAAAGATGGCCTATTGGACATTGTCGCAGGGTATTATTGGTTTGAAGCACCCCTTTGGACAAGGCACGAAATGGCCCCATCACGCTTATATGATCCAAGAAAGGAATACAGCGAATCTTTTTTGACGCTTGGAATGGATGTTAACCTTGACGGATGGGATGATGTGGTAATCATTGATTTTCCGGGAAAGCCTGGTTTTTGGTTTGAGAATCCCAAAAACAAACCTGGGACCTGGAAAAAACATTTTATTGCCAATTCCATGGGAATTTCTAATGAATCTCCCGGATTTATTGATGTTGATGGAGATGGTAGGGTCGATATCCTTTGTGGGGATGTCGATAAAAAGCAGATTGTGTGGTTGCAGGCTCCCTTAGAATTTGGAGAAACCGAATGGAAACGTTTTGAACTAAGTGGAGAAAATGTGCAGGGAACGGAAAAATTTTCACATGGAATTGGATTTGGGGACATTGACAAGGATGGCTTTAATGATGTGGTAATCCGTGAAGGATGGTTTAAGGGAAAGGCTGATAAAAGTTCGGGGGATTGGGTGTTTCATTCAACAAATCTGGGAGAGCCCTGTTCGCATATGCAGGTTCTCGATGTTAACGGGGATGGTAAAAACGACGTTGTGAGTGCCTCAGCCCACAAACTTGGCATTTGGTGGCACGAACAATTAGACAATCAAGATTTCACAACACATGTGATCAGTACGACCACGGCCCAAACACATTCTTCGTTAATGGCCGATTTGAATGGAGATGGGAGTAAGGATTATGTCACGGGAAAACGATTTCTTGCTCATAATGGTCGAGACCCGGGAGATAGTGATGCCCCCTACTTGCTGTGGATAGAATTTACTCCTGGTAAACAGCCCTATTTTAAAGAGCATGTGATTGACAATGACTCGGGTGCGGGACTCAATATTGCCATTAGGGATATGAACAAAGATCAAACCCTCGATATAGTGGTTGCCAATAAAAATGGAGTTTTCCTTTTTGAAAATATGATTCAAAACTGACTGGGGACTTAAATTAAGGCTATAGAAAAATCCTTTCCTTTTTAGAGCTTGTTTTGAAATATGTCAATTATTTTATTATGTTTTATTTTGCGCACAACTTCGTTAAAATTTTGAACCGTAGCCCCGCTATGCTTAAAAATCCCGCCTTGTCTTGCCTCAAAAATCGCTTGTAATAATTCTAATCACATATTTCAAAACAAGCTCTTACATTAAAAAAACATCGATTCCAGTACTAATTTGGATAGTTTCTGAAGATGTTTTCAATCAACATATTTTTTTCTTCAATAGATAAATGAGTTTAAAATATTCATAATCAATGATTTGTAAAAGTTGAATAAGACTTTTTGAAAATTATTTAGACTTATTTTAAATAAAGTCATCCAAATCCCTTTTTTGGACTTAAATTTGTGCCCTAATTTTGGTGCTATTTAAAATAAGTCTAAATAAGAATAACATTTACAATGAAAAAACCAATATTACTTTTAGCAGTACTTTTTGTAACCTTTTTATCTGCCCAAACCAAAACAGATTCAATCATGTTGAATCCACAAACTCAATTAAATGCCGCACAACGTTTGTTGTCTGGAAATTACGCCTCGGCTGTTACTATTGGAGCCTATGGAGAAATGCTCTATAATCAACCAGAGGGTGACAACGGCGAATTGGATGTTCAGAGACTGGTGTTGCTTTTAGGGTATCGTTTCAATGATAGAACTCAATTTGTTACAGAAATTGAAATGGAACATGTTGAGGAAATTTTTGTAGAGCAGGCGTTTGTTAACTACAATGTGGGTAATAACGTTAGCCTTCGAGGAGGACTAATGCTCGTACCTATGGGTATTGTCAATGAATTTCATGAACCTACCACTTTTAATGGTACGGAAAGGCCGGCAATGGATAACGTCATCGTGCCTACTACTTGGCGTGAACTGGGGGTAGGTGTCAATGGTCGTTTCAATGAAATTTCATTGGGTTACCAGGCCTATATATTTAATGGTTTTAAATCTACCATAGCTGATGGCGAAGGTGGCGTTTCGGGATTCTTAAAGGGGTCTAACGGACTGAGAAGTGGTCGCCAAAAAGGAATAAAATCAACTGTGGATAGCCCCAATCTATCCACCAAATTAGATTACTACGGTATCCCGGGATTACGATTGGGCTTTTCTACATATTTTGGGAAGACGCAAGCCGCGGATGATGTTGAAACCATAGATGGAGCCAATATTGGAATTTCAATGATAGGATTTGATGCAAGATATGCTTTCCAAAGATTTATAGCCCGTGGTCAATTTATTCATGCTTCTTTGTCGGATACAGAAGATTATAATGTACTCACCGGGCGGGATTTGGGAAGTGCCCTGCAGGGTTATTATGTAGAAGGAGCTTTTAATCTGTTGCCCAGAGGCAATGAGCAAAAATTGTTTGTCTTTACCCGTTATGAAAAATATGATACCCATGCTACCACAGCCGGTTCTTTAGCGGAAAACGAAGCCTATGATAGAACTGATGTCACAACAGGCTTAACCTATCATCTAGCCCCGGGTGTTGTATTAAAAGGAGATTATCAATTCAGAAGCAATGCTCTTGAAAATGCAGATGTAAAGGATAGATTGAATTTTGGTATCGGGGTTTGGTTCTAGAACGACATTTGGCCCTCTTTTCTTTGGAAGAGGAGGCCTAATTACAAAAAGAATGCAATTTCATTATTGAGATTCATTCTAAATTAATACATTTACGCCATGCGATGTGCAAAACTTTTTTTAGGGGTCGTTTTTATCTCGTCCTTTTTTTTGGTCGGTTTTGGGTTGCCTAAAAAAATCGAAAAACGAGTTCATAAAGAACTCGAAAAAACATTCCAATTTAGTGAGTTTTCATTGCTTTCCATAGAGATTTCTGAAAGCCTTAATGAAAAACTTCCAAAAAAAATCGGTACTAATAATTTATTTAAAATATCTCACGACGCTGACCATTTGGGCTATGGCTTTGTAGGTCAGGCACCCAGTAAGACTGCCATGTTCGATTATTTGATTGTCTTTGATAAGGAATTAAGAGTGGTGCATTCCAAGGTGTTGATTTATCGTGAGGAATATGGTGGGGAAATTGGTAGTAAAAGATGGTTGAAACAGTTCCTGGGTAAAACAGGAGGAGATAGGGTTAACCACGAAAGCAATATTGACGGTATTGCAGGTGCTACAATTTCGGTTCGTTCCATGACCACTTCAATTGACTATCTTTTGCTGACTATAGAAATACTTCAGAAAAACAAGGTCTTATAATGCAATACGAAGGGCTTCTATCTACTTTTCCAAAAGAAGTTAAGCTGTTTATTGGCTCTTTTGTAATCATCCTTTCCATAGGATTTTATACAGGACTTTTATTCGTAGGACAGACGAGTACAGCCTCTCCTTCTGGAATAGAATTAAATTACCTCGGAAATGAAAACGATGATGAAGCTGAAAAAATGATGTTTCGGAAAACGGAGAAAGGAATGCTGACAACCATACATACTCACGTCCTATCCATGTCTTTTATATTTTTTTTATTGGGTATTTTGGTATGGTTGGCCAAACTGCCCAACAGCGTTAAGTTGTTTCTGACCGTTGAACCCTTTTTGTCTGTGCTACTTACCTTTGGGGGTATATATCTGCTATGGACAGGTGTGCTATGGATGAAATATGTTGTGATTTTCTCAGGTGTTTTAATGACCTTGACCTTTATGATTTCATCTGTGTTGGTGCTTTATCAACTGACATTGAATCCAACCCGGTCTGATTAAATAAAGAGGTCTCAACATATTACTATTAAATGTAGTATATTTGCACGCAATTAATCCTTAATTGCATGGAAGCTCACCAAAACAAAATTCTCGGAGAAGGTTTAACATACGATGATGTATTGTTGGTACCGGCCTTTTCGGAAGTTCTCCCAAGAGAAATCAATATCAAAACGAAATTCACAAGGAATATTTCAATAAATGTGCCTATTGTCTCTGCGGCAATGGATACTGTAACAGAATCCCGTATGGCCATAGCCATGGCCCAAGAGGGTGGTATTGGTGTGCTACACAAGAACATGACCATTGCACAGCAAGCTATGAAAGTCCGCAAAGTTAAAAGGGCGGAAAGTGGGATGATTATCGACCCCGTTACATTACCAGCCACGGCTTTGGTCAAAGATGCGAAGGCCAATATGAAAGAATTCAGCATTGGCGGAATTCCCATTGTAGATAGTCAAGGAACGTTGATAGGAATTGTGACCAATCGTGATCTTCGGTTTGAGAAGAACAATAGTCGACCCATTTCTGAAGTAATGACGTCTGATAATTTGGTCACCGTTGGTGAAGGAACTTCTTTGGAGGAAGCTGAGGATATATTACAAGTAAATAAAATAGAAAAGCTACCTGTGGTCGATGCCAACAATAGATTGGTGGGGTTGATTACCTTTAGGGATATTACAAAGCTAACTCAAAAACCAATGGCCAATAAAGATCATTTTGGTAGATTACGGGTTGCTGCAGCAATAGGTGTCACAGGTGACGCTGTAGACCGGGTAGAGGCCTTAGTGAATGCTAGTGTTGATGCTGTAATAATAGATACCGCACATGGCCATACCAAAGGTGTGGTGAATGTTTTAAAGGAAGTAAAAAAGAAATTCCCGAAACTTGAGGTCATTGTTGGTAATATAGCTACGGGAGCGGCTGCAAAATATTTGGTCGAGGCCGGAGCTGATGCTGTAAAAGTTGGTATAGGACCTGGCTCTATTTGTACGACAAGGGTTGTTGCAGGAGTAGGCTTTCCCCAATTTTCGGCAGTTTTGGAAGTGGCTGCCGCCATAAAAGGTAGCGGTGTTCCTGTAATTGCTGATGGTGGAATACGCTATACAGGTGATATTCCCAAGGCCATCGCAGCAGGGGCCGATACCGTAATGTTGGGTTCATTATTGGCCGGGACTAAAGAATCACCAGGAGAAACCATTATCTATGAAGGTCGTAAGTTTAAATCTTATAGGGGTATGGGTTCTATTGAAGCCATGAGGCAAGGGTCTAAAGACCGATACTTCCAGGACGTTGAAGACGATATCAAAAAACTTGTTCCCGAAGGTATAGTGGGCCGAGTACCCTATAAAGGAGAACTTTATGAAAGTATCCATCAATTCGTTGGAGGTCTTCGTGCGGGTATGGGTTATTGTGGAGCCAAGGATATAAACGCTTTAAAGGAAAACGGAAGGTTTGTGAAAATAACAGCAAGCGGTATAAATGAAAGCCACCCTCATGACGTGACCATTACCAAAGAATCTCCAAACTATAGTAGGTAAGCAACTTATTTTCCCTGTCCGCTATACGCTTTCCAATCTTTTTCCTTATAAATATCGTCTCCAAAGTACTTGGCAATATTTAGGAAAGGTTTGGGTTTTTGATATCCTGGTACTGGGGATAACATATTCATTTGTTCATCAAGAAAAATAGTGGTGGGATAACTCATGCGTCCCTGCATTAGGGTCGCCGCGAATTCGTGATATCCTTTTCTGCCCGAGGGCACAAAATTATAGGTCTTTCCTTTGAATTCAATGGGTTCCTTGCCTTCACCATCCATCTTTACCATATAAAAATTGGCAGCCATATAGGTTGCTACTTCGGGATTTTGAAAGGTGTCTTTATCCATTTTTTTACACCAGCCGCACCAATCTGTATAAACATCAATAAATATTTTCTTTGGATTTTTATCGGTTTGTGCAAGCTCAACAGCTTCGATCCAGCTAAGCCATTCAACATCCTGTGCTTGGCTCGTAAAGGAGATGAATCCCGCCAAGAAAAAGATAAATAATTTTTGCGAAAAAGACATTTTTCGTTTCATTGCAAATTGTTTTTGGGTTTAGTCCAATAACTATACCAAAACTAACGAAAATTTACAACCTTTATTTTATGCTGGCTTTTACTTTTTTTGGAGCAAAGAAATCCTTTACATCAACCTGATTTTTTATCAAATCATCAAAAGTTTCGCGTTCTCTGATCAAAATAGCTTTGCCCTTATGCCAAAGTACTTCAGGAGGCCTGAATCTTGAGTTGTAGTTACTGGCCATTGTAAAACAGTAGGCACCGGCATTTTTAAAGCAGAGTATGTCTCCTTCAGATATTTCATTGATTCTGCGGTTATTTCCAAAGGTATCCGTTTCACAAATATAACCTACCACAGAATAATATCTTTCCCTGCCCTGTGGGTTCGAGATATTTACGATAGAGTGCGATGCTCCATAGAGCATTGGTCTTATAAGATGATTGAATCCCGAATCAACACTTGCAAAAACCGTTGAGGTAGTTTGTTTTACTACATTTATCTTAGCCAAGAAAGAACCGGCTTCACTGACCAGGAACTTTCCTGGTTCAAAAGTTAAAGTCAGGTCTTTTCCATATTCCTTGCAGAATTCATTGAACCTTGTACCCAGCTTTTTACCAAGTTCATCAACATTGGTTTCAATGTCACCTTCTTTATAGGGTACTTTGAATCCACTGCCAAAGTCTATAAAATCAAGATTTTTGAAATTTTTGGCTGTCTCAAAAAGAATTTCGGAAGCGTACAGGAAGACATCGATATCCAAAATATCACTCCCAGTATGCATGTGAATGCCATTGATGTTCATTTTGGTCAATTCTACAATACGTAGCAGGTGGGGTATTTGATGAATACTTATGCCGAACTTGGAGTCTATATGCCCAACAGAAATGTTTGAATTTCCACCGGCCATCACATGTGGATTAATACGTATGCATACAGGAATATCGGGATGCTTACCTCCAAATTGCTCAAGTATCGACAGATTATCAATGTTTATCTGGACACCCAATTTTGCCGCTTCTTCAATCTCTTCCAAAGAAACACCATTTGGAGTGAAAATTATCGATTCGGGCTTAAAACCTGCCATAAGACCCAATTGAACCTCTTGGATTGAAACTGTATCAAGCCCACTACCCAAGCTATTCATTAAACGTAAAATTGTTATATTGGAAAGTGCCTTGGCAGCA
The DNA here is from genome assembly GCA_024279425.1 of Bacteroidota bacterium. GTDB lineage: Bacteria > Bacteroidota > Bacteroidia > Flavobacteriales > Flavobacteriaceae > Maribacter_A. The sequence goes on from JAJRRO010000092.1 coordinate 188,867, forward strand.
TAGTTTAACTTCAAACGGCTAACGCCTTTGAAAGCATTGGTCAATCTTTCGAATTGGGAAATTATTTTTTCTGAATCATAAACATAAACGGGGTTACCATATGTTTGAGCGATTTTAAGTAAATCAGCATTCTTCATTATATTGTATACCTTAGTGTTTCAAACAAATCTAACCTACTATTTTGGTTTGGACAAGAAATTCAATGAAATATTAATAAATACAACAATATGTTACAAATACAACAATCATTGATTTTAGATTTGTTTGTCCCCACAGCCACGGAGTCGCGTATTTAACTAAAATATTTTTATGAGGTTACCCTTATTCCCTTTAAAATCCATTTTTTTTCCTGGTGAAACAGTTCCTTTATACATTTTTGAAGAACGTTACAAAGAGCTTATCAAAGATTGCCGGAAAGAAGCCATTACCTTCGGAATGCCTGTTTATTTTAATAATCAAATTGCCTATGGTACTGAAGTTCAATTGGTAGAAGTTGTCAACACCTATGATGGAGGTGAGATGGATGTTGTATGTATAGGGAGGCAGGTATTTAAGATTAATACTTTTGAAAATCCAATGGATGGAAAATTATACCCTGGCGGAGAAGTTGAATTTTTGGAAGGGATCAATGACGCTGATCAAACATTGAAGGCCAATATTCTCACAAAAATCAAAGAATTATATGAACTGATGGATGTGCCTTTTACTCCTATCCCAGTAGATAAGTTCAATATGTACATATTGATTCATAAAATTGGTCTCTCCTTTGAACAGGAGTACGAGCTTTTACAGATGCCCAGGGAATCAGATCGACTTAACTTCATAAAATCGCATCTTTTGGTGACTATTGGTGTACTGAAAGAAGTAAATAGGACCAAGGGAGCTATTAAAATGAATGGTGATTTTAGAAATTTTAACCCTTTGGATTTCGAGGATTTCAAAACTTGAGGAATCAGCTGAAAATTCATTAGGGTAAATCCTATTGGTTTCCTATTTTTGCCCCAAACTTTAAGACAATCCATATGAACCTTCATGAGTATCAAGGAAAAGAAATTTTGGCAAGTTTTGGTGTGCGTATTCAGCGTGGTAGAATTGCACATAGCCCAAAAGAAGCAGTTGAAGCAGCAAAGCAATTAACCGTGGAAACAGGTACGGGTTGGCATGTGATTAAAGCTCAAGTACATGCAGGTGGTCGTGGTAAAGGAGGTGGTGTAAAATTGGCCAAAAATTTGCAAGAAGTGGAGGAAATAGCAGGGAATATCATAGGTATGAACCTAATTACCCAACAAACTTCCGCTGAAGGAAAAAAAGTACATCAGGTTTTAATAGCTGAAGACGTTTATTATCCAGGTGATAGTGAGACCAGAGAGTTCTATATGTCAGTTTTACTTGATCGAGGAAAAGGCAGAAACATGATTATGTATTCTACGGAAGGAGGGATGGATATTGAGCAAGTTGCTGAAAAAACGCCTCATTTGATCTTCACTGAAGAAGTTGACCCTTCAACAGGCCTTTTACCTTTCCAAGCTCGAAAGATTGCCTTTAACCTAGGTCTTTCAGGGACGGCTTTCAAGGAAATGACAAAGTTCGTCTTGTCCTTATACAAAGCATATGTGGAGAGCGATTCTAATATGTTTGAAATTAATCCCGTTTTAAAAACGTCGGATGATAAGATAATGGCTGTAGATGCCAAGGTGTCTATTGATGATAATGCACTATACCGTAGGAAGCAATATGCTGAAATGCGAGACTTGCGTGAAGAAAACCCAATTGAGGTTGAAGCAAGGGCAGTTGGTCTTAGTTATGTTGATTTGGATGGTAATGTGGGTTGTATGGTGAATGGTGCAGGTTTGGCCATGGCCACAATGGACCTTATTAAAATGGCCGGTGGAGAGCCTGCAAACTTTTTGGATGTTGGTGGGACTGCTGATGCTAAAAGGGTGGAAGAAGCTTTCCGAATCATTTTAAAGGATCCAGCGGTAAAGGCCATATTAATAAATATCTTTGGAGGTATTGTGCGATGTGACCGCGTGGCGCAAGGTGTTGTTGACGCGTATAAGAATATGGGTGATGCAATTAAAGTTCCAATAATTGTTCGTCTTCAAGGAACCAATGCTGAACTGGCTAAAGAAATTATTGATAATTCTGGTCTAGCGGTACATTCCGCGGTACAATTCCAGGAAGCTGCGGATATAGTAAAAGAAGTGTTGAGCTAGATTTAAGCGTCTAGAATCGACTATTAAGGACAATGTAATTGGGCATTGTCCTTTTTTTGTCTAAACGTTTCTTAGTGGTTATCTAATTTAGGCCCTTTCAAAGGATTTTATAATATCGAGTTTCTGCTTTTCCATTGTCAGGAATTAAAAAGCGTTCATTGGCTAAAATTTTGTTAAAGTAAACCATGAGTTGTAACAATATAATTTTTGAGACGTCTCTTTAGTAATTCATCAATTAATCATCAATCATTAAACAAGCAAATCATGAGAAAATTAAGTTTAGTATTTGTGGCTGCAATGCTGCTCGCAACAGGAAACATTTTGGCCAACGATTCAGTTAAAATCGACCCAGCAAAAAAACTGTCCATCCAAATTGGAAAGCTTTTAGGGGATAATTATTTAACTGACAATCAAGTTGAATTAACAGCTCAGGTGAGATTCACTTTAAATAACAAAGGTGAAATCGTAGTTTTATCTGTTGATACAGAAAACAAAACTTTGGAGTATTTTGTGAAAACCAAATTAAATTACCAAAAAGCTGATGTTGAAAATGCTACTGAGGGTCGAATGTTTACTGTCCCTATCAGAATTTTAAGTTAGACATACCTGTTCAACAAAAAAAATCCTGATATTATCAGGATTTTTTTTTGTTTTTATATTTTACTGGGGAAAGATCCTTGTTGATTTGTTTTCGCTGTTTTGTTTTAAAACTCGGTTTTTTATTTCTGACCTTTTCCGGTTTGACTTTTGAAAGTACATCACCCGGTCTTTTTGGATTTTCCTTAGTACCTCTCAGATGTATAATAAGCCCATTCAAAAAATTACGTAGAATTTGATCTCCGCATTCCATATAATTTGGGTGCTCTTCATTTCTGAACAAAGCACCGAGCTCGCTTTTGGTGATTTTAAAATCGGCCAATTCTAAAATTTCAACAATCTCATCATCCCTTAGCATTAAAGCTACTCTCAACTTCTTGAAAATATCATTGTTTGTCATTTATGTCAAATTTTAAGCTGATTGCAAATTAGTGATAGTAGGTGATTTTATTACTTCTATCATTGATTTTTATAGAAAAGAGTGCATTTTTAGTTATACCATTGCCCATTAGTGGTTTTAAACGGCTGGACTGTGCATAATTTTAAGGAGAAACTTGGTATTCTTTCTGAAATGATATCTTTCACTAGTGTAGATGATGTTATAAGGTTTGAGAAATATGATTTTCACAGAGTGTTGTCCGACAATGGGGTGTTGACGCCAAAACCTTCGAATCACTATTCAATGTAAACATCGAATACATAATACCTAGATCACAAGCTTACTGCATTTTGGAATTTCATAAGTCGATCTTACTAATGAATATTGATCAAAGGCAAGACGAAATCGAAATTAATAAGATCCATAATGTTGGTTTTGGTATGGGATTACCACCATCCGTTATGAAACAGCTGCTTTCCATTATGCATCAATACCCGAACAGGGCTGTCCCACTAGGGTGTTGATTGAGATTTCAAGGCGCACTACAATTAGCCTTTCGTTTTGGGTCTTCTCAAACCTAGTAGTTGTATGTTTCTTTTCTAGAGCTCCAAAACGCCATAATGGCACCATTCACTTCGAATATAGTGACAAAATGACACTACATTGGCATTGGTATAGCTTTTGTCCTTAAAGATTCAACAAGAAGTTTAATTCAAAAAACATAATTATGAGCATAATTAAAAGAAATGATGTGTTGTTTCCATCATTGTTAAATGAAATTTTAAAACCAGATTGGTTCGGAGGAATAGAAAATTATAAAAGCAATGTTCCAGCCGTAAATATTAAGGATAATGAAAAAGACTTTGAACTGGAGCTTGCCGTTCCGGGTAGGAACAAGGAGGATTTTAAAATAGAGGTCAATGAGAACGTATTGACCATCTCTTCGGAGGCTAAGATCAAGGAAAATACAGAAAAGGAAAATTATACCCGTAAGGAGTTTACGTATACTGCATTTAAACGGGCTTTTACTTTGCCTGAAACCATTGACGAAGATAACATAAAGGCAACTTATGTCAATGGTATTTTAAAATTCACCTTGCCAAAAAAGGAAGAGTCCCTTCCCAAACCTAAAAGGTTAATAGAGCTTTCTTAAAGAGGTTAAAAAAATTATGTTGTGTCTTTCAAAGACATTTCATAATGGTTGGTTTAGTTGGTTAGTTGAAAAGCGCCTTGATTACTCAAGGTGCTTTTCTCTATTTACTATCATCTGTCTGCAGCATTTTTATTTCATCACGAAGTTTTGCCGCTTGCATAAAATCCAATTCCTTGGCCGCTTTTTCCATGGCTTTTCTTTTGATTCGAATCATTTTTTCCACTTGCTCTTTGGTCAGATATTCCAAATCGGGCTCAGCGGCTCTCAGTTCTTCTTTTGCAAAATGATAGGTCGATACCGAATTTTTTGCCAAAGCACTATCCAAGCTTTTGTTTAGGGCTTTTGGGGTTATATTGTTCTCAAGATTATAAGCTATCTGCTTTTCACGGCGGTAATCGGTACCATCGATAGTTTTTTGCATGCTTGCAGTAATTTTATCGGCATACATTATGGCCTTTCCGTTAAGATGTCTGGCGGCTCGCCCAACAGTCTGGGTCAAAGAGCGATTACTTCTTAAAAAACCCTCTTTGTCTGCATCCAATATAGCCACGAGGGATACTTCTGGCAAATCCAATCCTTCACGGAGTAAATTAACGCCAATGAGCACATCAAAAACACCCTTTCGAAGATCTTGCATAATCTCCACACGTTCCAGGGTATCTACATCGCTATGTATATAACGGCACCTGATATTTATTCGAGCCAGATATTTTGTAAGCTCTTCGGCCATGCGTTTGGTCAATGTTGTAACAAGGGTTCTTTCATCTTTTTCAACCCTCAGCTGAATTTCTTCGACCAAATCATCTATTTGATTTAAACTTGGTCGCACCTCTATGACGGGATCAAGCAGCCCTGTTGGCCTTATTACTTGCTCAACATACACTCCCTGACAGTGCTGTAATTCATAGTCCGCAGGTGTCGCGCTTACATAAATAACTTGATTCTGTATAGCCTCATACTCTTCAAATTTCAGAGGCCTATTGTCCATCGCTGCCGGAAGTCTAAATCCATATTCAACCAGGTTTTCTTTTCTAGAGCGGTCGCCACCGTACATCGCATGAACCTGAGGAATGGTCACATGACTTTCATCGACTATCATTAAATAATCATTGGGAAAATAATCCAGAAGACAGAAAGGTCTGGTGCCCGGTTCTCGTCCGTCCAAATACCTTGAATAATTTTCAATGCCAGAGCAATAGCCAAGCTCTCGAATCATTTCCAAATCAAAGTTAGTGCGTTCTTCCAATCTTTTGGACTCCAAAGGTTTCCCAATTTCCTTGAAATAGGCTATTTGATGTACCAAATCATCTTGGATAAGGTGAATGGCATTTTGGAGAACATCGGGAGACGTGACAAACATGTTTGCCGGGTATATAGTAAGGTTTTCATACACCTCTACAACTTTGTTGTTAAAAGGGTCAAAAGCCTCTATTTCTTCGATTTCATCTCCAAAAAAATGGATTCTAAACGCATGGTCCGCATAGCTGGGGAAAACATCTACAACATCACCCTTTACCCTGAAGTTCCCGTTTTTAAAATCTGAAGTAGTCCTTGAATAAAGGCTTTGCACCAACATATGTAGTAATTTGGTTCTTGCAATTATCTGATCTTTGTGTAGCGTAATCACGTTCTTTTGAAACTCTACAGGGTTACCGATACCATAGAGGCAAGAAACGGAAGCGACTACCAAAACATCCCTTCTGCCAGATAGTAACGAGGAGGTTGCACTAAGTCTTAACTTTTCTATATCCTCATTTATTGACAGATCTTTTTCAATATAAAGCCCAGAAGATGGTATATAAGCTTCCGGTTGATAGTAATCATAATAGGAGACAAAATATTCTACCGCGTTTTCAGGAAAAAATTGCTTGAATTCTGAATATAACTGGGCTGCTAGTGTCTTGTTGTGAGCTAGAACCAAAGTTGGTCGCTGTACTTTTTCGATGACATTGGCAACGGTGAACGTCTTACCCGAGCCGGTTACCCCTAATAAGGTTTGATATCGTTCATCGGTATTGATTCCATCAACCAACTGCCTTATGGCTTCCGGTTGATCACCGGTAGGGCTAAACTCTGAAACAACTTTGAATTTCATGCTTTAAAAATACAAAAAGGTACTGTATTCTGTGGAAGTCTTTGGGACAATAGGGCTTAATAAGCCAACACCATGGTACAGCGAAACTATTTTATCTTTTTAAGGTGAAATGTCCTAAAATTTTCACATTGTTTTGTCCAATGGCCTTAAACCAATAATCGGAGGAGGGTAGGGGACCTCCCATGAATTTACCGTCCCATCCTCTGGATGTTGGATCAACTTGCACGAGAAAGTTGCCGTATCGATCATAAATCTGAATGGTCTCAATGATTATCTCACCACTCTCCTTTGGAGGTATATATTGCCAAAAATCATTGATATTATCCCCGTTGGGCGTGAAAAACTTAGGAAAATCCTCTTCGGTCAAATCCCTTTCAGCAACGCCGTTGACTATACCACAGCCATTTTTATCGCGTACATATACCTTATGGGAACCCCTTTGAACATCAATGAAAATGTTGTCATCCTGATAAGGCCCGTCGATATCATCAATGGCATATTCATAATTCCCAATTCCGTTTGTTTTCACCTCTATTTGTCGTATTCCCAATGGCTTGGTAACCTCGATAGAAGTTATAAATGCCCTATTGGAGGCGACTACAAAAAAATAGTTAGACGCACTACATTCAATAATCTGGCCTGATTGTGAAATGTTATTGTACGCCACATAGCGGTATCGGCCCTTTTCAGATAAGGATACTTCGATAGCATTTGATATTAAGGTCTCTGAGTTGTCTTCGTTGATTTTAAACCATCTAAAACCATCTGCTGAATCTGGACTGGAAATTAGGTTGGGACCGCTATCCTCGCAAATACCTATTTGGTCGGGAAACATTATTTTGGGTTTAACCGCTACCAATCTGCCCAATGTATCATCAAAAAAGGGCTCGCAGGCATTTGTCGTATTGTCGGTACTGAAACTTTCCTCAACGCAGGGAGCGGAATCCCCATTTTCGTTATAAGGAACAATCCGAACATAAATCTGACTATATATTGGGAGATCCTCAGGCGGATTATAGGATAACACATTACCAACGTCCATATCATCTACTATATCTGTCCCTCCAGCCATAGTCCCTATTGATAACAGATACCCTGTAGCTGTGGGGGCGTAATTCCAACTAATTTCAGTAGTACTATCAACATTGGTTTCATTTGCAACTGGCATGTTTAAACTTGTGCAAGCTGGAGGCGTAGTCACATCGATGGTAGTGAAGGTCTGAGGTGGGCAAACAATTGCTGGGGCGCCATCTCTAATTAAGATGATGGAAACATAGATTTGTGTGTTCTCTGGCAAACCAACAGGAGGCGTATAAAAATCTATCGGGTTAGAAGTACGCCTATTCAAAATGTCTACGCCATTTGGAGTTGTTCCCAAGGAGATTACAAAAGTTGAAATTCCATCTACTTTTGGCCAAGTAAGTGTAGCCTCCACGGGTATATCTGTAGCCCCATTTGATGGATAGGTTAGTGTAGGACAGCTTTGTCCGTGGAAAAAGCATCCATAGATTAGAAATAAAAAAAATAACAGTTTTTTTTTCATTTTGCTAAAACTGTGCGTTGAACATTTTCGAAGGTTAGCGTTTTAGGCTAAAATGCCCCCTTATTTCTTTTTTATTAACAGAGATTGCCTGGAACCAATAATCCGAGGAAGGCTGGGGGCGACCTTTGAAATTTCCATCCCAACCCTGGGATTCAGGACTCAACTTTGCCAAAAGATTTCCATAGCGATCAAATATGTCGATAGTCTTTAAGGTAGTTCTTTGCTTTTCTTCAGAAATAATACAATGCCAAAAATCATTTATCCCATCTCCATTGGGTGTAAAGAAAAGAGGAAATTCAATAGTGACCTCTTCTTCAGGTTCTTTGCAAAAAGAGGGGTCAATAGTCACGTTAAAGCTACTTTCATCCGAACAGTCGGCTTGAACGGCATAGATAAAAATCGTTTGGGTCCTGGTAATTTTGTCTCCCGATCTAAGTTGATTTCCGCTACCTCTGATACCGGTAAAGTAATTACTATACCTTTCAATAGGTGGCAACGTAAAACTTTCACATTCAATTACATCTTCTATTATACTCGCGGTGGGAGGAGAAAGCAGTGTTAATTTAAAAGATGTTTCTTTATAACAACCTTCAACATTTGTAACCCTGGCCCTTATAGTTCGCTGGTTGACCACGAACTGAGTGCCGGAAGAGAAATCTATCAGGTCACCGCCAGCATTATGATAGGTAACCATCAACCCTGTTTGATTGCCAATAAGTTGTGATTCGAGTTCTGGTAGATTAATATTGAACTCCTCAAAATGATCATCATCGCGGTCGCATTTGAAAAAATCGTTAACAGGGTAGGCTATGTGGTTACATTCCAAAACTGTAGTAAAGGATTCTTGCCTGCATGATAGGGCACTCCCTAATGAATTGAAAGGTGTGATAGTAATATTTAAGTTGCTATTGGCCGGTAGATTAATTTCTCCGGTGGTGTTGGTGTAAAAAACAACTTCATTTAGCACATTGTTATTGGAAGGTACTTCTCCTATACTTACCCTGTACCCCACTACTCCGGATGTTGCCTTCCAAATTAATGTTGTCGTTGAAGGGATATCTGCAGTTCCGTTTAATGGACTCACGAGCTCTGTGCAATTAGGAATGGTGTTGGCAAAAGCGGTTGTAAATTTCCTAGTTGGACATGTCATGTCAAAGTTATTTTGGAAATCTATTGTGACTTTTACATAGATGACAGTATTCTCAGGTAGGCCTTGTGGTGGTGTATATGTTGTCGTGTTCCCAACATTTACCCGGTCCACCAGGTCTCTTCCACCAGGTGTAGTCCCTACCAATAGAAAATACCCAAAGGCACCACTAACAGCATTCCATGAGATGCTCGTATCGACCGATATATTTATATCATTGTTTGCTGGGCTACTCATTAGAGGGCAAGTGTCTTGGGTATATGATAATAACCCACACATCAAAAACCCCACATATGTTATTTTCTTAAGCACTTAGCAAAAAATCAAATTAATGGTAATCGACTTATCTTTTTAATGCAAAATGGCCCTTGAAAACCCTTCCATCTTCCAAATTGGCCTTGAACCAATAATCAGAAGAAGGTAGAGATTTGCCATTGAGAATCCCGTCCCACCCTTTTGAGGTTGGTTCAATTTGAGCCAAAAAGGCTCCATATCGGTCAAATATGCTTACTGTGGAATTTGCCTGTATGTCTTTACTTAATCCAATTAAACTCCAATGATCATTTATGCCATCACCATTAGGGGTGAAAAATTTTGGATACCCCATAACTGAGACAGATTGTTTTATCACTCCGCATCCTTTTTTATCTCTAATGTAAATGGTCACAATCCCTGGGGCCACACTTTCGAAAAAGGCAGAGTCCCTATAGTCGGTGCCATCAAGTGAATACTCATAATCCCCATCTCCCGATGCTTTGATCAATACGGTATTGTTGGAAGAGAAGTCACGTACCACTACCTTGTCGATTACTGCACGATTCGATAGAACGACCTTAAATGTACTAATGTTGGTGCATACTACCGATTCCCCACTGTTATTATATACATAGCCAACTTCCAGACTATAGTCCCCAACATCTAAAATACTTACAATCTGGCTATTGGAAATGGATTGTGGAGTTGTGCCATCATTTTTTGTCCAATGGTATGAATCAAAACCTTCAGGACCATTGATTGTTAGTTGAGGATTGTCCGAGCAGATTTCAAAAACATCACTTAGTTCAATTATGGGCGTCGGGTTGACAATAAGTTCAATTTTCAGTACATCCTGACATTCATTGGAGTTCTCAAATCTGGCATAAACTGTTTTTGATTCCGAAATAAAACTATCCAATAAAGGATTTTCCTCCACGGCTACATCATTTAATGAACCGTAAAATTCAACAGTACTATTGGGGTAGTTCATTTGTGCAATGCCCTTTAGATCAAAGGTTGCGGATAGAATCATATCATTCGGATTTTCATCACAGGCGTACAAAATGTTCTGATTGTTGTTGGCTAAAGTAACAGCGTTGACCTGTAGCTCCAACTCCCCATAATTTTCACAACCACCTTTATTGATTTCCTTGAAAAACAAAGTCTGATTAAAGGGTTGAACATTTCTGTACAATACATCACCCTCAATGGGGTTGTCATTATCCATATCCACTGTACTTTCATAGAACAAATATTCGTTTTCCGAATTTCCTTTTGCTTGTTGCAGATTGAAACCGGTAATGCCATCCTGGGTATCATCAATATCTATGTCGCATTGCACCAACGACAAATTGTGGCGTATAGGAATGTCCAGAACCTCAATTAAAGATTCTGCCAAGATTTTACATTCTGTTGAATCTGGAGGTACAATTTCGAGGGTATACCGTCCAGAATCTATGTGTTCTGCATTTGTAATATGAAAAAGATGATTATCTGTGTTGGCAACGGGGTTCCCATCTTTTTCCCAATTATAAATTGCGCCAACTATCTCTTCAGCTTCAAGTGTAAAGGATTCACCTTCGCATATTGTTGTTGATCCACTAGATGTACCATTTGCATTAAAAATCAAATCCGTTTTATTAAAAAACGATTGAATGAAAGGGGGTAATCCTTGGGTGCTGTTATTGCCCAAGGCTATTGCATTGTGTTGATAATTGGTAGCTTGCCCTTTTTGATTGGGATTATTAATAACCCCTAAAAATGGCGTTCCCGTACTATAGTTGAGGGAAATGGTGCGATATATTTTTCCGTTGGCCCCCAATTGAAGGGCACCTCTATAGATTTTACTATAATCTATTTCCACCTGGGAAGCGATTATATCAAGTGCCTCTAAATCAAATTGGATCAAAGATGATGAATGTTTTAGTTCACCTTCGACAATATTTGAGGAATGTGTATAAAGAAAGCGGTTATTTGGCGAAAATTCCACCCCATAAGGCTCATTGTTTGCTCCGTTTATGTCCAAATGCTGTACATTGGAAACTACACCGGTCATTGGGTCAAAATCAAATATTTGAAGACCAAAGCGCATGTTCGCACTGGCCATTTTTTTGCTATCGTTCGAAAATTTTAAATAACCTCGAGGATCATCAATGCCAAGGTTTGGAAATGTACTTTTAACGGCATTGGTAGATACTCCTGAAGCGCTGACCTCAAAAGCGTGATAGGTGTTAAAGCTTCCACTCCCCGATTGGGAGCTAAAGGAGACTACCCAAATTGTTTTATCAGAGCAATCCTTGATTACAGCGGCAATTTTTTCGGAACAGTCATTGAGCAAATTAATGTTCTTTTGGGTAATTGCACCATTTCCATTATTCAATCTAATATCGATTATAGAATAATTCAATCCAAAATCGGGGTCATCTTCTGACGTCGAAGTATCTACAGTAAATACATAATATATGTTAGGATCCAAAGGTTTGGGTACAATAAGGGCGGATTGAGTACTGGACGGATCACCATGTAATCCAGAGCCATTTTGCATAATGTTATGGTTACGATCATATACAACAATCCCATCAGTATAAAAAAGTAAATCCCCTAAGGCGTCTGAAATAGTCGTACAGCCCTCAAATGTATCAAGTCTGCCATCGGTTAGTGCCGTAACAGTTCCATTATTATTGAAACGAATACCCGCATTATTACCAAAATACCAATTGGAAGTCTCACCTTGGCCAAATAACAGGGCAGGCAAAATGATGCTAAAAGCTAGCAGCAAGGTGATTTTCTTAGTCATAGTGTTCGCGTAAACACTACAATATACTACAAATCCCTCTTTTTCAGTAAACTATAGGATGAATAGATGAAAATAAAGGTCCATGCCACTACAATCAAAACTTCATACCAATGGACCCCATAATCCATTTCAAATGTCTCTCCTATTTGGTTAGCAACCGATTGAACGGCATTCAGTCTGGAAAAGGGTTCATCTATTAATTTCCACATGGCATTGAGAGGAAAAAAGCCCATTACTGCATCGGTGGTGTCACCATCAAAGAGTTTCCAACGGATCATACCGCGTACAAAACCTTCGAAGGCAAACCACAATATTAAAAAACCTAGAGCAAATGCAGAGCGCTTGACCAATATTCCCAAAAACAAACAGAAGGAGAAAAATCCCATTAATTTTACAAAGAAGCCTAATAGGAACTCAAGATCAGAAAAAATGATAGAGAGTTCGTTATAATCGGAATAGATCAGGCCTAAAATCATCGAGACCACAAAAACAAAAATAGTAGAAATCAGAGAAAATGAAGTGACCGTTAAAAACTTTGAAAGAATAAACTCCTTTTTAGATAAACCATCGATCAAGTTTTGTTTAATGGTTTTGTTACTATATTCATTGGCCATCATGGAGACTATGACAATGGCCAAAAACAATTTAAAAAAGGCCGTAATAAAAGTATTGAAATGCCAGATATATGGAAAATTGAATATGCCCTGTTCCGCCAAATGAAATTTTATAGGGCCAATGTCAAATTTAATGGCTGCGACAAGTGCAATTGATGTCAGCAATACAAAGTAGGAAATAATCAATATTTTGCTAGCTCTATTGTTCCAAAGCTTAATGAATTCTATCTGCAATAGTCGTAACATACTGTATTTTTAGGTTTAGTTAGCTTCATTATTGGTTAATGCCAAGAACTGTTCTTCAAGACTTTCTTTTCTTTTTACCAAATGAGAAAGTACTATGCCTTGATCCATTAAACTCCTGTTCAAAACTTCGGAATTCAATTCTTCCTTAAGGAAAGCGGTAATCAATCCGTTTTCACTTTTTATTTTACTAAAGCTTGTGTTATCCTCCAAAAAGACCATCAACCTATCGTTGTCTCCCGATTTTAATTCAAAAAATCCATGGCCGGACATCATATCCTCAACACGTCCCGAGTATAATTTCTTGCCTTTTCTGAGTATGACTACATGACTGCATACCTTTTCGACTTCATCCAAAAGGTGTGATGCCAAGAGTATGGTTGTTCCCTGTGAAGCCACATTTTTAATAATTTCCCTTATTTGATGGATTCCCTGCGGATCAAGCCCATTCGTGGGTTCATCAAGAATTAGAATCTCAGGGTCATTAAGCAGTGCTGAAGCAATGGCTAGTCGCTGTTTCATGCCCAAAGAGTAGGTGCTGAACTTGCTGTTTTTCCTTTCCAATAGGCCAACTAGTTCCAATTTTTCCTCAATTTTATCGTCGGATACCTCCTTGATTTTACAAACCAGTTTTAAATTCTGGATTGCCGTCATATATGGATAAAAATTTGGTCGCTCTATTATGGCCCCTACTTTTTTAAGGGCTTCATGGGTCGAGGTTGCACCATCAAACCATGCGAATTCTCCATGGGTACGGTTAACAACGTTGAGCACCACTCCCAATGTAGTTGATTTGCCGCTGCCATTAGGTCCTAGAATGCCATAAACATTTCCTTTTTCAATCGTAAAGGAAAGGTCATCGACTGCTGTGAGGTAACCAAATTTTTTGGTGAGGTTACTTACCGTAAGTATCTTTTCCAAAATAGGAGATGTTTTTAGAAGGTTTATAGTTACTTGACGAAGAAACCCTAAATTTGTTACAGCTTCATCCTTTTAAAAATAAGATAGCGCTATGTCGGAAGAAAAATTAATGTCTAAGAAGAAACCTACTTATCCAATTTCCGATGAATTGGATGCTTATTTGGAACAGTATAGCCGTAAAATAGAGTTACCCATATTTTATGACGATTTATTACGGTTTACAGGATCGGTTGTCGTTTATGACTCCTATGAGGAAGACACCTTATGGATAAGGGTTTATTACAGTGAATTTGACCGAGAGGAAATAGATTCGAGTCTTAAAAGAGTGTATTCCATTTTGCATTCGGATGGTAGTGACCATATAGATCAATATTTGAATGTTGATGCCGTTGATTATTGCACTTTTGGAAATTCAAAGCCTTTTCGAATTAAGGTAAGGAATATACTCAATGACAATTTCACCTACTTTTATGTAAAAAAAGGCGATGCTTCTAGAGTATATGGACTTGAATTGGAGCATATGTTGTCACCTTATAACCTCAATTTCTTAGTCTATAAAGATACGCTGATAGAAGAGCATATAGCTGGTATTCCCGGAGATGTGTTCATCAAAGAAATGTTGCCAAACTGCACTGAATCTGAAAAATCACAATTGGCCAAGGAATTCGTAAAGTTCAACGAGCGTAGTATGATTCGTTTATTGGGAGATATGAGGTCCTATAATTATGTAATCGTGCCAACTCATGATTTTGACCAAGTGGTTTACAAAATTAGGGCCATAGATTTTGATCAGCAATGTTTTGAAGGGAAATTAAAAGTATATCGCCCACAGTTTTTCAAGGAAAACTATTTAATGGTCGAACTGGTGCGAAACAAGTTAATGAAATATTCGGTTGATCAGTATAAGCTTGAAGAGAGATCCATTATTGCCAAACGAATACTTAGTTCTGGTGATCGTATAAAACTGCTTGGGGAAATCTGCAAAAAAGATTCCATTTCAATTGATAGTAATATCGATATGTTGAAATCGCAGATATTTGAGCTTACCAAGGACACCAAATTCAAAAAATGTAAAACTATGGGTGAAATATTGGATTTGGCTCTGGATTTTGTAAAACGTAATTATCAAGGAGTGAGTATGAAACAGATTATTGAAAACAGAATCAAAATTTGAACCTCAATAAAGTCAGTAGTCAGAAGCTGGATTAGGTCTGAAATTGTTTTTTTCTCAAAACTCAAAACTCAAAACTCAAAACTCAAAACACATACTTGCCTTAACTTTTTTGCTCTTTATTAAAATATACCAGATAGTAGTACATCTGCTTTTCTTCATCCCATCCTTTTTCCATAAATTTTTCAGCAGATTCCGGGTTTATAAAACCCATCTTAATCTGAATGTTAGTGTCTAAATTAATTACGTTTTTTATTTTTTTTCTAGCCTCTGAAACGGCCTTGTTGGCAATATCAAAATTAGATACATCCTCGATACTATATTTTGGTCCTTTTTCGACTTTATAGTGTTTGAATTCAGGAATCAATTCAGGGTTTTCCATCACCTCATTCAAAAAACTACTTTCTTCAAAGGCATCGTTCTTTGCAAAATGATTTACAGCTTTGTTCATAAACAAAACTTCCTGCTGCTTATCCTCAGCTGGTAGTACCACATCTTTTGCGAAGTTCTGGCAAAATTTGAGATAATTTTTGGTATAGAAATTTTCATCAGTCAGGACATCGACTCCAAGAAAATTTTCCAACCAGTATTTGGCATCGTAACGGTTACTATCTACCGAAAGTACTTTATAGCCTTCTTCTTTGTTAACATTGAAAATTAAACAACCCTTATCCAATTTGTTGATATTTATTCCCTGCTGGATTACGATATCCAAATTGTTTCCTTTTTCTTCAAATTGAAGGAAATCATGTTTTAATTCACTCTTGAAGATTCCAACTGCATCAACTTTTTGATTGTCCAATAGTAATCCACTTAAAAAAGCCACGTAGACTTCTCCGCTTTTAATATGAGGGTGATTGGATTGTTCAAATAGATGGGTCGCAATTTTTTTTGAATTCTCATGAATGCAATCTGGATCGTCGAAAATTTCATTGACTATTTTATATATCTCATTAAATTCAACATCCACCTCATTGCTAAGTTTAAAATAATTTTCTTCCTTCTCGCGAAAAGGCCGAAAAAAATATTCTTTTAAAAGTCCAGTGGTTTCATCGTTTAGACGAAAGGGTTCTGATGATAAAAAGATTCCTTCATTTTTGTTTTTATTGCCGACACGATGCAGTGATATGCTTTCGATTTGGGTGGGGAATAGGTTGATCATTGAGAGTGTTATAGGTTAAGTGTTTATCGTCTATGGTACGTTCAATTTTTTGGTTTCGCTTATGTGGAAAATGAATTAATTATATATCAATTCCAATTTTCATCAAAATCCAAATCATCATAGTTTTCAAAAGTATCATCAAAGTCCAACAAAGGTTTTTCTACTTTGAAGTTTTTTTCTGGCGGGAATTCTGGAAGGTCACCAAAACTGAATAGAACGTTGGGATAAGACCTTCCTGCTTCCTTTTCAACGATATCGGCCAGTTCTACAAAGAACGTCCACATATTTAGAAAATCATAGACATAAATGAGCTTCGGGGTATTTTTTGTAACGATATCCTCTAAGAAATTTTCGTTCATCAAGCGGACATCAGAACCATTTTCACCCATATCAAAAAGAGCTATTTCCTCATCTTGATTCCATTCGGCATCACAGGTGTAAAACGAAGCCATTTCGTTCCCTATAAAGCCGAATGATTGTGAGATGGCATTATGAAGCTCTTCGAGGGAATTTTTGGCCTCAATTTCAATATCCCTAAAGATATCTTCCCCAGCATCCAAAATTATCCTGATTTTGTAAATCATTGATTACTTTTAAATAAAAGCAAAGTTACGATTAAGGATCGAATTTCAAATTTAATTATTAAAATACAAGTTGGTAAAAGCCGCTATATTCTTTATCTAGAAAATCGATGAAGCACAAATGTCATAGTACCCAACAAGAAGAATGCGAATATTTGATGCAAAACGCCCAATAGGACCGGGACCGAATAAATTAAGGTGAAAACACCTAGAATAAATTGAATGAATACTACGGCCATTAAGCCATTTACTCCTTTCCTTTGATTGTCCGATAATGGAATAAAACGGGTTTTATTGTAAATGCACAAGATAAATCCCACTACCACATACGCTAAATAACGATGTATAAACTGAACCCCACTTTTTCCTTCAATAAAATTTTTCCAGATGGGAACCTGTTCTATTAATACTGTCTCGTGCATTAGCTTAGATTCATTCATGAATGGCCAATGGTTATGAATAAATCCTGCATCAAGACCGGCTACTAAGGCACCCCAGACAATCTGCAAAACCAAAATAATAAGACCTATGCCAATTAGGTTTCTAATTCTGGTATGCACAGTCTTATTCCGATTTGGAAAAATAAGGTCTAAAGCAACCCAGAATGTATAGGCAAATGTGATAAAAGCGATAACCAAATGTCCCGCCAATCTATAATGACTTACATCTGGCCTATCTACAAGCCCACTTTTCACCATATACCAACCTAAAAAACCTTGGAAGGCTCCTAGAAATAAAAGTATTACTGATTTTTTGATTGTAGGTCTAGTGAGCTTCTTTTTAAACAAAAAATATAAAAATGGAAGTACAAAAATCAGACCTATCCCCCTTCCTATAACCCTATGCAGCCATTCCCAAAAATAGATGCTTTTGAAATCCTCTATTGTAAAATGGGTGTTTATTTTTTGATATTCAGGATATTGCTTATATAGGTCAAACGCTTGTTCCCATTCCAATTCGTTCAAAGGAGGAATTGTACCACTGATTAATTTATAGTTGGAGATTGATAGGCCAGAATGGGTAAGTCTTGTTATTCCCCCGACAAGAACCATAATGAATATTAGCAGGCAACCTGCTAAAAGCCAATATACTACTATCTTGTTATCTTTCATTTTCAGATATAGTTAGACCTAATTGTTTCCCTTTTGCTACCATATAACTGTAAGCACTGTTATATTCATTAGGAATTTCCCCTTCCAGTATAGCTTCTTTAATGGCCGCTTTGATCAACCCAATTTCTTTTGAAGGTTTCAAATTGAATGCCTTCATTATTTCTTCGCCGGAAATTGGGGGTTGAAAGTTCCTTACATGGTCACGTTCTTCTACCTCAATTATCTTTTGACGAACGATTTTGAAATTATTTTTGTACTTACTCTGTTTTCTAGGGTTCTTGGTGGTAATATCAGCTTCGCACAAAGTCATAAGGTCATCAACGAAATCCCCGGCATCAAAAATTAACCTTCTTACCGCGGAGTCGGTCGCATAATCCTCGGAAAGGACAATAGGTCTTGAACTCATCAATACTATTTTTTGTACGAACTTCATTTTATCGTTCAAAGGCATTCGTAATCTTTTGAAAAGTGTATAGACCATTTTTGAGCCTACAAATTCATGCCCGTGAAATGTCCACCCTATTTTTTTATGGAATTTTTTGGTGGGGGCTTTTCCCATGTCATGTAATAAAGCGGCCCATCGTAGCCACAAGTTTTCAGTAGTTTTCGAAATATTGTCGACCACCTCAAGGGTATGCCAAAAATTATCTTTATGCCTCTGGCCCTCAACCTCCTCGATGCCCTCAAGAGCCATAAGTTCTGGCAGTATATAATTCAGTACCCCTGTTTTATGCAGAAGGGCAAACCCAATAGAAGGTTTTTCACTTTGTAATATTTTATGAAGCTCATCTACAATACGCTCTTTGGAAATTATTTTAATACGCTCCTTATTCTCGGTAATGGCCTGCAGAGATCTTAATTCGATCGTAAAGCCAAGTTGAGTTGCAAACCTAATGGCCCTCATCATTCGCAAGGGGTCATCAGAATATGTTACTCCAGGTTCCAATGGGGTTCGTATGATTTTTTTACCAAGATCCTGAACTCCGTCGAATGGATCCAATAAATCACCGAAATTTCTTTTGCAAAGTGAAAGTGCCAGGGCATTGATCGTAAAATCCCTCCTTTTTTGATCATCTTCAAGCGAACCGTTTTCAACAACTGGCTTTCTGCTGTTCCGATTGTAACTTTCTTTTCTAGCCCCAACGAATTCCAGCTCAAGATCATTATGTTTGATCATGGCCGTTCCAAAATTCTTAAAAATTGATATTTTTGGATTTCCTGGAAGTTTTGATGCCACACTTTTTGCCAATTCAATTCCACTACCTACGGCCACAACATCAATATCCTTGGGTATTCCTCTTTGAAGCAGGTAATCGCGCACAAAACCACCTATAACAAAGCTGTCTACCGAAAGTTCGTCGGCAGCTTCTGCCAATATTGAAAAAATAGGATCTTGGAGTGCTTTCTTATGGTTTTCTGGCATTATTATTCACGAATCACCTTTACAATACCATCGTTACTCAATTTGATGATAGAGGAGGAAGTTCCATTTTTTTTATCGTGCTGCAAATTTACGATATAGTCGACACCTTTTAAAATAACATTGCTGATTGTGTGAAAGCCATCAGGGGTGGGCTCCCCAGTTACATTGGCTGAAGTTGAAATTATGGGTTTTTTGAATTTGCTGATCAAATACTGGCAAAATTTATCCGAAGCTACCCTAATGGCCATAGTTTTGTTTTGACCAATAGCATTTTGGGCAATCCCATTAGGATTGTCATAAATTATAGTTGTTGGTTTGGTGGCCAAATCCAAAATATCATAGGCGACATCAGGGACTTTTTCTACATACCTTTCCAGCATGGCATCATTTGCAACCAAACAAATCAATGCCTGGCTGTCCTGCCTATGCTTTAGCTCAAATACTTTTTTGACGGCTTCTTCATTGGTAGCATCACAGCCAATACCCCATACGGTATCCGTTGGGTAAAGAATCAATCCTCCTTTAGATAGGATGTCAATGCAATTATTGATTTCGACTGTATGATCATTCATGGCTCCTTAGGTTTATCCAATAATCGAAGACGTTTCAATTCTTTATATCTCGAATATACACCCAAAGCATTTAGATAGCAGATGGTAACACCTTTTTTACCATCTAAAATGCCTAACCTAAATATATAGTGCTTTAGAAATCGGTACAACGGTCTAAATACAAAATGATAGGGATAAGCCCTTTTGCCTTTTTTATATTCTTCGAAGGCCTTCATTTGGCCATATTTGACCATTTTGCCTTTGTAGTCTTCATAACTTCTGTAAGAGTAGTGGATCAATCTGTTTTTCAATACACCAGATTTACCTTTGACAATAAGCGTTTCATGAACAATCCGTTCTTCATCAAAATGGACTTTATTCTTTCTAAAAAGGCGATAATTTTTGTCACTTTGCCAACCACTGAACCTTAAAACCTTGTTTTTGAACATAAAAGTTCTTAAAAACATAAAAGCCACAATATCCAAACTATCTGAATTAATGGTCTTCAAAATCTCATTTTTCAAGGAATCCGTCAGACGTTCATCAGCATCCATGAATAAAACCCAGTCATTTGTCGCTTGCGCCATGGCAAATGACTTTTGGTCGGTATAATTCTTGAATTCCCTTTGAATCAGTTTTACGTTCGGATATTCTTTTATTTCTTCTATCGTGCCATCCGTACTCAAAGAATCAACAACAATGATTTCATCGGCAAAACCTATATTATCTAGAACGGCTACTATATTTTTTATTTCATTGAAAGTAATTAGAAGGGCCGTAATTTTATTTTTTTTATTTCCATCCCAAATATCCATTATTGGTTTCCCGAAAATTGTGTGGATCTTTAATTTTCTGGCGGCTGACAATTTTCTGCTTTCCGGAACTCCGTTGGCAGCAATGTACTGCTTGGCGGCGGTTAGCATTCTAAAGGCAGATTTTCCATCTGTATAGGGGTGGTACTGTTCGTTGATCCGTTTTCGTTGTTCAGCGAATGAATTATTCTCCAAGTTGTCAAGAACCTTTTCTGTAAGTTGGGTAAAGGACATCGAATTATCCCATTGAATATTATCTGCAATGTTCTTGAATGAAATTACGGGTTTATCCAACAAGAGAAACTCGTAAATAACGGAGGAGGTATCGCTTATAAGAATATCGGCCTGTAATAGAAACTTGATGATGTTTTTCTCTTCTTGGAAGACGATATTCGGAACATGTTCTGATAATCTTTTGTAATTGGCAATCCAATTCTTATCCATGAGGTCATGGAATTTTAAGTAGACAAGAAAGCCGGTTGTATTGGCGAGTCGTTCTATTTCTTTCAACAAAAATGGAGCTGATGTTAGGCTAGGAGAGAAGGTTGGTGCGTAAAGTATCAAGGTTTTCGTGTTGTGTTCCTTGAGCTCTCTTTTTTTTTCAATTTCAAAAGCCTGTTGGTTTTTCCGGTATACATCCAATTTGGGCCAACCGGTTTCCACTACATTAAAATCATTGTATTTTGTCCTGAGTTCCTTGAATTTTTTAGTGAAATAGGGTCCCTGTGTTAAGTATAGGTCGAAGTAATGCCGTATTCTGAAGTGTCCTTTTTTTTCTCCTGCAAGACCATGGAATATCTGAATTTTGACTCCCTGTAGGTAATAGGGCACCTCATTGCCGGGAACAAATACCATATCGCCACCAAATAGCTGTAAATCAAGAATACTTGTCGTGAAACTTTCCTTTTTATTTGGGAAAATCTCCAATAATTTTCTTGGGATATACCATAGGAATTCGTGAGATCCAGACTTCAATACATCTCGAATAGGTGCCATAATGCCAAAAGCATAAGCATTTTGACAAAAAAGTATGGCCTTCATTATCTGAAGAGATTGTTTGCATTCTCCAAATCTTCCTTAAAATCAACCTCCAGACAATCGAATTCAGAAATATCAACCGCGCTGATTTGTAAGCCATCTTTTTCAATTGCAATTTCCAATCCCCGTTCAAAATAATCATTGTCATCGCATTCTTCCAGTCTGCTGATCAATTGTTTAATGTCGGTGGCCGCAATGAAATTTATCCCTACAGCTTCTCCAAGACCATTTTTTACGGTTTTTGAAAGCTTGTTGATATAGTTGTCCTTTAATGTGTATTTCACTTCCTCTTCAGCCACTTTGCTTGTATTTACAGCAACAAAAGATTGCCCATTGTTGATATAGGGACGTAATTCGTTTAACAGATTCACATCAAAAACAACATCGCCATTAAGCCAAAGTACCGATTTGTCCCTGCTTTTGGTTAAAGCTTTTAAAAGACTTTTCGAAGTATTTGTACGGTCAAAGAAAGGATTATATATGTATGTGACTTCTGGAAAACGTTCCATAATCAAATCTTTCTTGAAACCCACGACAATGCTAATGTCGTCTGTACTGAAATGTTGTGCAAGGTTATCTATTTGCAGGCCCATTATACTTTTACCGTTGTTTAAGGGAGTCAAAGGTTTGGGAAACGGATTGCCCAATCTGGAACCAATACCTGCAGCCAGGATTACAATCTTCATAAATTTATATTTTATTGTTGGAAATCTGACAAGCCCTTAACCGTAACTTATATTTTGTCTTTTTTTACTGGACATCATGGTTCCAAAGTTAAGTTAATTCAATAAGTCACCCTAAAGGTGGTGTTATATTTGAATTTATTCTTGCTATGGGATAATTGTTAATTCATTACGTATGAAACCTCCATCATCCTTAAAGGTGTTCCAGTTTTTTTTTGCTGTTTGCCAGTCACCATATCTAAACTTTAAGTACTCGTCCGTTAACTCAGGAATACTATAATCATAATTATTAAAACTAATCTTTTTGTATGAGTTGTAATAAAATAATGGTGTGGACAAAACTTTGTCGGCAACCCCCCAGCATACGTTATCACCTTTAGGGTATTTTAGAAATATTTCGAGGCAAACGCTTCCCTTGATTAATCCAAATAGTTTTTTTGTCCTTACCTTAATTATCTGAATATCTCCTTTTTTTGCATATGAGGAATTATTGAGGTACTTTCTGACCCTGACGCGGTAACCAGCAGTCTTTAATTGCTGTAAAAGTTTGTCTACCTTATGCAATTGGTCTTGCATCATGGTTAGGTCTAAATCATTGTCCCATGGAAGAAGTCTTGCTTCCCTTCTAATGCCCAAAAGGGTCCCACCTTCTAAAGAATATGTGACACTACATTTCTCAAAAATTTTCGCCACATTAAATAATAATTTCTCGGCCTGTCTTAAATTTTTACCCTCTAAGGTAATATCATATGCCATTTCTTGAAAGTTATATTGATTAAAAGCTAAACTGATAAAAGCCTTTGCAAAACTACTGTTTTATTGGATAAAAAAAATAAAGGAAACGGGAGGGAAAATAAATAAACTTGAAATCAGGGCGTGGTCTTGAAGACTGTTGACCATTGTTCTTCCCTTTCAAGTCTTTGAAGTTCGCGATAGCGTTCTACATCACATAGCGCATCAAGATGACAAATCGTTATGCCTTTTATACCATCAAGAAACCCCAATCGTATGACATAGCTATTGAAAAATTTCCATATAGGCTTTATGATGAGTAAAGCGTAACTGAACCTTTTATTTTTGTCGAAGGCTTCTTTGGCTTTTAATCGACCATAACATAGCATTTTACGTCTATAGCTTTCGTAGTCCTTGTAGCAAAAATGAATTAGTTTGTTTCTTAGAATTCCTGAGGTACCATCAACATCCAAAGTCTCATGTACGATTCTCTTATTTGAAAAATTCACTTTACTCTTTCTGAATAACCTATAATTCTTGTCGGTCTGCCACCCGCTAAAACGCAGGCGCTCTTTCTGGAACATGAATTTTCTATAAAACCAATACGCCACGTGCTTCTTTTCACCATTAATTGTATGTACAATTTCATGCTGGAGTTCATCAGGTACCACTTCATCGGCATCTAAGAAAATAACCCAATCGTGTGAAGCTTGGTTTAAGGTAAACGATTTTTGTGCTGTGTAGTTCTTGAACGGATTTTGAATAACCTTGACCCTGGGATGGTTTAAAAGATATTCATAAGTGCCATCGGTACTGTAAGAATCAACCACAATAATTTCATCGGCAAAGGATACAGACTCAATACAATTTTCAATGTACCCTATTTCATTATAGGTGATTATTAGAGCGGATATTTTTTCTTTTCCTTGAGGCATATACCAGAATTGATTGACATAGTAAACCAATCATATTTGTTATTAACAGAAAAAAAATAAAAAAAGTATTTTTTTTGAGTAAAATTCTTACATTTTTTCTCCTAAACCTAGTTGCCATGAGGAAAAAATCTAAAAACAATAATAATTTCGCTATTGGCTAATCTTCAAATATGGAACAATTGAAATGCATTGAACCCTACCTCAGGTAGGGTTGTCAAAAATATTTTGGAAGTACTTACTATTTTATTGAAATGAAGTTTTTATACGGCAACATCATGTTCTCGTAAAGCGTCGTTCAAGGACGTTTTTTTGTTAGTGCTTTCTTTTCGGGTTCCTATGATCAATGCACAGGGAACTTGATAGTCACCGGAAGGAAAAGACTTTGTATAACTACCAGGTATAACCACTGATCTTGCCGGGACCAAACCTTTTCGTTCTATAGGCGTTTCGCCCGTTACATCAATTATTTTGGTCGAGGCTGTGAGTACCACATTGGCACCCAACACTGCTTCTTTTTCAACACGGACTCCTTCAACCACTATACATCTAGACCCAATGAAGGCATTGTCCTCAATAATGACAGGTGCTGCCTGTAATGGTTCTAAAACACCACCAATGCCAACACCCCCACTCAAATGCACATTCTTGCCAATCTGCGCACAGCTGCCTACCGTTGCCCAAGTATCTACCATGGTACCTTTATCTACATATGCCCCTATGTTGACATAACTGGGCATAAGAATAGTTCCCGCAGAAATATATGCGCCATGTCTCGCAACGGCGTGAGGCACTACGCGAATGCCTTTTTCTTGATATCCCCTTTTCAATGGGATTTTATCATGATACTCAAAAATTCCCACTTCAAGAGTCTCCATTTTTTGAATGGGAAAGTAAAGGACAACTCCCTTTTTGACCCATTCATTTATTTGCCAACCAGTTTCTGTTGGTTCTGCGCAGCGTAGTTTGCCAGCATCCAACAAGTCGATTACTTCACGAATGGCATCTTGGGTTGATGATTCCTTTAAAAGTTCTCTATTGTCCCAGGCTTTTTCAATGATTTGTCTTAATTCGGTCATTTCTAAATCTTAAAATTTTGACAAATATAAGAGCTATAGACCTAAATCGTCACCCTAATTTATAGTAATAACAATTTATCTTTTATTTTTGCAAAAAATAAAACGAATTGGGAAGAGTCATTGCATTGGATTATGGAAAGGTACGTACGGGAATCGCCGTTACCGATGAATTGCAAATAATAGCTTCCGGACTTACAACTGTAAGGACGGCTGACCTAATTGAGTTTTTGAAAAAATATGTTTCAGAGGAAAATGTAGAGAAATTTGTTGTTGGGGAACCTAAGCAAATGGATTACACACCTTCTCAATCGGAAGAACTGATTCGGCCGTTCCTAAAGCATTTGGCCAAAACGTTCACCCATATTCCTATTGAAAGACAAGATGAACGTTTTACTTCCAAGATGGCATTTCAAGCGATGATAGATGGAGGGATTAAAAAACAACAACGTAGGAATAAAGCGTTGATAGACGAAATTAGCGCAACCCTGATTTTACAGGCTTATTTAAATAGAAAATAAATGGTTTTACCAATAGTTGCCTATGGCGACCCTGTCTTACGCAAAGTAGGCAAGAATATTGAGAAGGATTACCCTAAATTGGACGAACTTATTGCCAATATGTTCGAAAGTATGTACAATGCTAGTGGGGTGGGGTTGGCCGCCCCTCAAATAGGGTTGCCTATCCGGCTTTTTATTGCGGATGCATCGCCATTTTCGGAAGATGATGAACTCTCCGAAAAAGAGCAATCCGCTTTGGAAGGGTTCAAAAAAGTATTCATTAATGCCCAGATCAAGGAAGAAGTGGGCACGGATTGGGTTTTTAATGAGGGATGTCTCAGTATACCTGATATACGGGAAGATGTAACTCGAAAAGATACTATTACCATTTCATATGTGGATGAGGATTTCAAAGAATATACAGAAACTTATAATGGAATTTTAGCTCGTATAATACAGCACGAGTATGACCATATTGAAGGTGTTTTGTTTACTGATAAATTATCTTCATTGAAAAAGAGATTATTAAAAGGAAGATTGGGCGATATTTCAAAAGGGAATATAAAGATCGATTATCGCATGAGATTCCCCAACATGAAAAAAGCGAGATAAATTGTTCTTTTTATGTAAATGTTTCATCTTTGTGCCTGAAAATTTTAAGGAATGAGTTTAGAGAAAATTTTGTCGATTGGAGGCAAACCTGGTCTTTTTCAATTATTGTCACAAACGCGCTCAGGTTTTGTGGCGGAATCCTTATTGGATAAAAAAAGAATTACGGTCAATGCACAAAGTAATGTGAGTGTTCTGTCCGAAATAGCCATTTATACCTTAGAGGAAGAAATTCCTTTGGGCGTGGTGTGCGAGAAAATTCAGTTGAAGGAAAAAGGCGGTAAAACCTCGATAGGCCATAAGGACGATAAATTAAAATTGGAGGAATATTTCTTCGAGATTCTTCCCGATTATGATGAAGATCGGGTTTATGCAAGTGATATTAAAAAGGTGATACAATGGTACAATATTCTTCACGACCAAGGGGTTACCCAATTCCGAAGCGATTCAGAGGATACTCAGGAAGAGGAATAGACCAATGATTAAATAAAACTAGAACGCCCCAATTAGTATTGAGGTGTTTTTTTATTGTCAAAATTTAATTAGATATAGACCTGATAAAGTTGGCCACATCTTTTTTGAATTTTACCATAGAGGGTTGGTGGATATACATCATATGACCAGCCTCATAATATTTCATGATAATATTATCCTTTATTTCTTTTTTTAGCCCAATGTGATTGATACTATGTTCAACATATCCCTATTCGAAAGGTGTGGTTATTTAATCTTTTTTGATTTCTTCATAGGTATATTTGCTCTTCTTCCAATCAATTAAAGGGGAAGCATAATACTTAACATCCATACGGTCTAAATAAGGAGCTTGATTGGCCAATCGAACTTTATAATTTTCCCAATCTCGATTCTCCTTGGTTGTCCAACTCAATTCAGAATACCCAATTACACGGGGAAAGGCCAAATACTCCAATTCATCAATATTGCTAATGGTTTCTGCCCATAGTGGTGCTTCAACCCCAAGAATATTTTCCATAGGAATACCTTCGTATTCTTCCGGAGTCCAGACATAGGCAGAATCAACGGGAATATATGCTGCCCAATGAAGTCCAAGATTGGAAAGCGTATCATATTGCATATCCAAATATGCCCTTTTAGCAGGTGAGAGTATTACTTTCATACCCCTTTTCACAGCTTTTTGAGCATTTTTTCCGCTGGACCAATATTGTGATATTGAGGTTGAATCTACATTTGCCGAAGCAACTTCGTCCCAGCCTATCATCCGCTTCCCGTATTTCTGAACAATTTTCTCCACTTTCTCGACAAAATAATTATAATCGTTTTTCTTGGTGACATGACTTTCGTCACCACCAATATGAAAGTAGGGACCCGGAGTTATTTCAGAGATTTCACGAACCACATCATCGATAAAGGCATATACGGTATCTTTTCTAGTATTGAAAGTACTGAAGCCAACTTGGGTTCCTTCATATAGCTTTGGAGTTTTTCCATTGCCATTTAAAAACGGATAGGACACCGATGCCGCGTTGGTATGCCCTGGCATATCTATTTCTGGGATAATGGTCATATAGTGTTTTGATGCGTAGGCTACAATCTCCTTATAATCTTCTTGGGTAAAGAATCCGCCAGCTTCACCACCAACCTCTGTGCTTCCCCCAATTTCAGTCAATTTTGGCCAGGATTTTATTTCAATGCGCCATCCTTGATCGTCCGATAAATGCAAATGCAAAACATTTATTTTGTAATAGGACAAAAGGTCTATGTATTTTTTAACGTCAGCGACGCTGAAGAAATGCCGTGCAACATCAAGCATGGATCCACGGAAGCCGAAAATAGGGTTGTCAACGATTTTACCTGTTGGGATAGGCCAGATTCGCTGTTCGGCCAAAGTATCATTACTTTTTTCTGGAATAATCTGTCGCAAAGTCTGGATTCCCCTAAAGGCTCCTTCTGCTGTATTGGAATTTAAGATGACCGAATCTTGTGTAATGTAAAGCTGATAGGCTTCCGGAGAACTCAATTCCAAACTATCGGATTGATTGATATAGATAATCCGTTCAACGGGCTCAGTTCCATTCCCGTTCACAGGAATATCCAGATTCAATTCGATTTTTAGTTTGTCGGCTAAAAAGGCCCCAACTTCAGAAAAGCCATTAGCATTTTGTGAAGTATGGATTGCCGTATACCGATCCAAACCGAAAGCCTTGTTGGTCGGAACTACTTTAAGGGGTTTGGGAATCAAATTGTTCTGGGCCAAATCTGTAGGCGGAAAATTTATTCTTTTCTTTTTCTCCTCTTGGCAGGCAACAATCATTGCCGATGCAAAAAGTATCGTAAGAAATCTTGTAGCGAAAGATTTGATCATAGTAATATTTATTTTTCTTGTTTAATTAATAAAAGGCTTTATTACCGAACGCCAAATGTCGTATCCCTTAGCGTTCATATGCAAACCGTCCTCAATGAAAATATCTTGCATCACACGCCTATTTTGTAGCATTGGTTTCCAGACATCTGCAAATTTGATACGATTATCTTTTTTTGATAGTTTTTTGAATTTACGATTCAAACGCTTATAGTCGCGTTTTAAATGCCAACGTGAAATACTGGGTTTGGCAGCGATAAGTACAATTTGAACAGTGTTGTTTTGTGTCCTGATCTTTTTGATTATCTCTTCGATTGTATTTATGATGTCTTTTAGCTTTTTAGAAGCTGAAATATCATTGTCCCCTTCATAAATAAAGACCTTATACGGATTGAACCTCAGTATTAATTCTTCAGAGTAAGCAAGTAGGTCTGAAGCCTGGGAACCACCAAATCCTGAATTTACAATTTGATGACCTGGGAAAACGTTTTCAAGATCTCTCCAAACCCTAATGCTGGAACTGCCCGTAAAAACTATGGTTTCTTTAGAAGAGTCCCAAAGGGTATCGTATTTTTTTTGAATGGCACTTACTTCTTCCTTGAACCGATTTGGGTTTTGGGAATAACCTGCAAGGGTTACAGAAAAGAAAATAATAATTAAATATCTCATGCTAAAAAGTGGGGAAGAATATTCCGATTAATGCGTTCAACTAGCCTCAAAGGATTCACAATTATGCAAGTATAGTGAATGATTGTGATTTTTTTCTTATTTGACTGTAATTCCTTCCGCAATTGACCATTCATGGAAACGCGATATCCAATCATCTGATGGCAATCCTTGTTTTTTCATTCCAAAGCCATGACCACCCTTGGAGTACATGTGGAGACCCGTGGTTTTAGAGTTTTTCAACCAATTGGAATATAGATCAACGCTACCCTGGGCCAACCCTAAGGGGTCATCTGTTGCGCAAATAACCAACATGGGCGGAGCATCGGCAGGGACCTTGTATTCCCCCATTACCGTTGTCCAAGGATACACCGGAACAATGAAATCGGGTCTATTTTCCTGTGTATAGTTAAAAGTGACACCCATAGTAACTGTGCCCCCAGCCGAAAAGCCCATAAAACCAATTGTATTTGGGTTAACCCCATATGTATCGGCATTGGTGCGAACATGGGAAATTGCGGCGAGTCCGTCTGCAACGGATAGTGGAAGTACAGGACCTACTTTCCCCCCCAGTTTATCCCCAACTTCCATAATTTCCTTTACGCCATCCGCACCGGTTGGGACCAATCTATATTTTAACACAAAGGCCGTGATTCCTTTTTTGTTCAGCCATTTGGCCACTTCATTTCCCTCGCTATTAATGCTTAATGCATATAGCCCACCACCGGGAGCAACAATAACACAGGTCCCATTCGGATTTTCAGCTCTGAAAACCCGTAGAGTGGGGATTGAAACATTGGTAACCACCTGAGTTTGCCATAGATCCGAGAAATACTCTTTTTCACTGCCTTGCCATACAGTTTCCGTTGGCTTGTCATAGGGAAGGTTAACGATTTCCTGCGATATTGAAATATTGATACCACCAATAATGATGATTAAAAAAACATACTTTTTCATAATCTAAATTCTAAATTGTTCTACATGCTTATTGCCATATAAACCAATGCTGCAATAACACTCCCTGTAATTGGTCCCAATATGGGTATCCACGCATACTTCCAATTGCTATCCCCTTTGGCCTTAATAGGTAAAAGGGTATGCATAATACGAGGTCCCAAATCACGTGCAGGATTAATAGCATAGCCGGTAGGTCCTCCGAGACTTAGGCCAATTCCTAAAACCAGTAATCCCACGGGAAGGGCGTCGAGGGATCCAAGGGAAATAGGTTCGTCTCCCAAAGTGCCGCCGGCGATATAAAAAACACCGAAAACTAAAACAAATGTTCCTATGAGTTCGGTGATGAAGTTCCACAAAGGCTTATCAATAGCAGGTCCGGTGCTAAATGTAGCCCGTATCGCACCGGGATCTTCAGTCGCATCATAATGCTTTTTATAGGTCAACCAAACAAGTGAACTGCCCATCATGGCACCAAGTACTTGGGCGAAAATGTATCCAGGTACCATTTGCCAGCTAAACTTACCCGCTGTGGCCAATCCCAATGTAACCGCAGGATTTAAATGAGCGCCACTGGCATCAGCTGAAATGAACACGCCAACGAATACACCAATGGCCCATCCAAAAGTGATTACGATTAGTCCTGCATTAAAACCGTAGGTGTTTTTGAGCAATACATTGGCAACAACGCCATTACCTAGGAGAATTAACATGGCTGTGCCAATAAATTCAAATAAATATACATTCATCATATGGGTTGTTTTGTTGGTTTAGTATTAGAAATGTTTTTTAACTATTATTAATTATTCGGCTATTGCCTGATATACAAATTGCCTCATTTTTTGATTATGAAAATTGCTATAAGGTTGCAATTGTGTCATTAAAATAGCTATTAAACTTTCTTGTGGATCAATAAAAAAGTAGGTGGAATATGCTCCTCCCCAGTAAAACTGACCAACAGACCCTAAACTCTTGCCATCGGCCAAATCAGTGGTTACCCCAAATCCCAATCCAAATCCTTGGCCTGGAGCTTGGTAAAGGTCTCCAACTTGGTTCATGGTCATAATTTCTACAGTTTTGGGACTCAAGAATAGTTTTCCGTTTGCACTGCCCTTATTGATCATCATCTGGCAGAATTTCATGTAATCATTTGCCGACGAGAACAGGCCATGGGTGCCTCCATATACTTTATTCCCTTCGACAGGTAATTGTTGCTCTGAATTCATCAATTTTCCATCTTTGTCCAAATTATGGACCGCAACCCATCTTCCTTGATTTCTTTTTGAAATGTTGTAACCTGTGTCTGTCATTCCCAAGGGGTCAAATAGGCGTTCCTTTAGAAACTCTGCGACTGTTTTGTCCGAGAATTTTTCAATCAATAGTGCCAAGACATCTGGGGAGGCACTATAAGACCATTGTTCACCGGGATGGCCTACCATGGGTAGGCTTACTAAAGTATTTACCCTACTTTCTATATTTTCTTGTGGTTGACGGTACAATGCGTTAGCTGTTTCATTATCTAATTTGGTGCCTCCAAGGCCATGGGAAAAACCAGCAGTATGCGAAAGTAAATGGGCAATGGTGATTTCTTTATGGGCAGGTTCTGTTGGGCCATCTATACCATTGTTCACGTCCTTGGCCACTTTTACATCCTTGAATTGCGGCAAATATT
The DNA here is from genome assembly GCA_024279425.1 of Bacteroidota bacterium. Classification (GTDB taxonomy): domain Bacteria; phylum Bacteroidota; class Bacteroidia; order Flavobacteriales; family Flavobacteriaceae; genus Maribacter_A. Next base: position 220,839 of record JAJRRO010000092.1, read on the forward strand.
TTGAAACCGGATCGGTAAGGAAAAAATGACCCTCCTCGTATAGCATCATGAATGCTGCTGTAACAATGGGTTTTGTCATAGACATGATATGGAAAATTCCATCTTGGGGCATAGGTGTTTTATCTTCTAGGCTACTTAGACCATGGGAAGTCTTATGAATAATTTTTCCATTCCTCGAAATCAGCGAAACGGCTCCGGCGATGCGCCCTTCTTTTATTTCCTTTATAAGAAATGCATCATATCGCGCAAGGCGCTCCTTCGAAACACCTTCAATTATTCCAGAACCATCTTTTAATTGGGCATTTACAGGGGAGCATAGAAAAACTAAGACCAGAAATAAAGTTGTCAAATAATAGGGATGTTTATTTTTCATCACTGGTTGGTTTTTGATTAGCGTAATTTGGTATTGATTTCGCTAAATTCTCAATCAATGTTCTGAAAAACATTAATCTCCCCGAATATAATGTTTTTCAAGAATAACACGTACTCCTCTCTAAATAATAGCAATAATTTCTTCTCTTGTTTCTATCTTTTTAATGCAGAAATCTTTAACTTACTCTACCTTAGCAAAATATATTTTTACCAGCCCAACCAAGATGAAATTATCAGAATTAATAGTACTGAGCAGTACTTTTTTCCTTTCATTTCTAACAACTGCACAGGATACTACTACCAACCTCAAGGAAAGACCAACGGCAACTGCCATTTCCATCACAGAAGAACCATTGTTGGATGGTGAGGTATTGAACGATGCCATATGGCAGCAAATAAAACCTTTCGGTTCTTTAAGTCAAATGCAACCTAACTATGGGCAACCGGCAAATGAGCGGACAGATATACGTATCGCCTATACGGCTTCGACTTTTTATGTATCGGTTGTGTGTTATGACTCGCAACCTGACAAATTGGTTGTTTCAGATGCTCGGAGAGATGCCGATTTGGAAAATACGGATGCCTTTATTTTTATATTGGATACGTATAAGGACAATCAAAATGGCTTTGTTTTTGGGACCAATTCCGTAGGGGTCGAGTATGATGCCCAAGTTGACAACGAAGGTCAAGGTAATTTCAATGCCAATCGTCAACAAGGAGGTACTATTGGGGGTTTCAATATAAATTGGGATGGCTCCTGGGAAGTGCAGACCAAAGTGGGTGGTTTTGGCTGGAGTGCGGAATTTGCAATACCCTTACGTACAATACGTTTTCAGTCTGGTAAGGATTGGGGAATAAATTTCCGCAGAAACATTCGAAAAAGTAATGAAATTGATTATTGGGCTGAATTACCTGTGGGCTTTACATTGAATCGTCTTTCATTGGCAGGAACCCTGACTGGACTTGATCTTAGAACACCGGGTAATTTAAAGGTAATTCCATATGTCTTAGGACAACTTTCAAAAGATTTTGAAGCTGTTGGTTCCGAGGTTAAATTTAATTCGGAAGTTGGGGGAGACGTTAAGTATAGCATTACTCCAAGTTTAACATTGGATCTTACTTACAATACAGATTTTGCCCAAGTTGAGGTGGATCAGCAGCAAGTGAACTTAGATCGTTTTAATCTTTTTTTTCCTGAAAAAAGATCCTTCTTTTTAGAGAATGCCGGGCTGTTCAGTGTAGGAAGTCCTGGAGAGGTAGATTTATTTTTCAGTAGAAGAATTGGTATTGGGGAAGAGGGCAATGTTGTACCTATAATCGGCGGAGCCCGCGTGTCTGGAAAAGTCAATCGAACCAATGTGGGGTTATTGACCATGTTTACTGAAGATGTGACAGACGCCAACATTGAAAAGAATAATTTCACGGTGGCCCGGGTAAACCACGAATTTAAAGGGAGGACTGCACTTGGAGCGGTGTTAGTAAATCGCGAAGGACTTGAGACTAGTGATGATTTTAATAGAACAATAGCCGTTGATGGAAAACTAGGCTTGGGCCGAAAGGCTAGAATGTCTGGTTTTTTTGCCAAATCTGCCGGTACAGTTGATGCGGAAAATGAACATGCCTTTAAATTTCAGACAGATTATCTATGGAATAATTGGTTGATAAACGCAGCCTATACCGAAGTGGGTCAAGGGTTTAATCCAGAAGTTGGGTTTTTATTGAGGTCCTCCTTCAAAAAACCTGAAGCGGTGGTATTATACTACTTAAGACCTAAGAATGAAGATGCAAAAATATTGGAATATCGCCCCCACGTTTCGTACAGAGGGTATTGGAATTTTGACGGATTTCAGGAAACCGGTTTTTTACATGTGGATAATCACTGGGAATGGAAAAGCGGACTGGAAATCCATACGGGGATTAATTTTACAACCGAAGGTGTGGTAGACCCTTTTGAAATTTCGGAAAACATATTCGTGCCATTAGGCGTTTATAAACATGTAGAGGGCCAATTGATTTTCATGACCAATAAGAGCAAGCCAATTTCATTTAGTCTGCGCTCCGTTGTAGGGGGATCATTTGGAGGAAGTCGATATTTGAACAGTGGTACCCTGCGGTTCAGACAGGGCGACAAGTTCAATGCAGCCTTTACCTATATGTACAATAGGTTTAATTTACCCGTGGGTGATTTTACGGCCAATGTGTTTATAAGCCAGTTATCATATTCCTTTAAGCCCAATATTTATATCCAAAGCTTGGTGCAAAACAATACCGTTGACAAACTTTGGGCCGTTAACCTAAGATTTGGTTGGTTGCAGCGTGCCAATACGGGCCTGTTTGTAGTTTATAACCATAACCTTCAAGACGGCAGTCCATTGAACAATAGTCTTATAGTCAAGTATACTCGTATGTTTGATTTGGTGAAGTAACCCTATCTGATTTGATTTCTGTTTGTCCGGTAACTTTTTTATGAATTAAAACTGAATTATATGAATAACAAGCAATTTTATAGAACTATTTTGATAGTTGTCTTTTTGATACTTTCTTTTTCGCAATGCAATTCATCCCATGAAGTCTTATTTGAAGAAAATGGGAACAATTGGTTTACCGACGGCGTTGCCACTTGGCAATTTGAGAATGGCGAATTGGTAGGTACCGCTAAAGATGGGCCTGGATTTGTTATGACGGAAAAGGAGTATACCGATTTTGTGCTCGAACTGGAATTTAAACCGGACAGTACGATTAATTCTGGAGTTTTTATTCGGTGTAAAAACAAGGAATTATCTTTTACAGATTGTTATGAAATCAATATTTGGGATTTACATCCTAATCAGGACAATAGGACGGGTGCTGTTGTTTCACGAACGACCCCAAGGGCCCACGTTGCGACCTTACATAAATGGAATACCTATAAAATCAATATTAAAGAAGATCACATACAAGCATGGGTGAATGGGGTTTTGACCATTGATTTGGTAAATGAAGAACTTATCAAAGGATTCGTAGCTCTTCAGGCTGCAGAATCGGGCGAAATACGGTTTAGAAATGTAAACATTAGACCTTTATAGTAGAAAACAAGTCGTTTTAGTATGCGCTATTTTGACTGATTTTAACCTTTGCTATATTGAAAGCCTCCTGGCTTTAAAGTAGATAATATGCAATGTTAATGCACTTGTCCGTATTTTACCAGTTGTGTTTTTAGTTGTTCATAGGTAATCTCATGAATTCCGGTATTATCTTCTAAGGCCATGCCCACTAAAATACCTGCACTTTGTCCCAATATCATAAACACCGGCTCCATTCGGATAGAACCAAAGGCAATATGGGAGCTTGAAACGGCAACGGGTACAAGCAGATTTTTACATTCCTCTTTTTTGGGCATAATAGTGCCTAGGGCAATTTTGTAAGGCTCTTTGGGGTGCACACCAATATCTCCTTCATTTTGAACAAACCCATCCGGTGTAATATAGCGTTGAATATTGTGGGAGTCCATTGTATAGGATCCCATTCCAATCGATTTTTCAATAGGGTTTTTGCCCTGGATCTCATTTTCCGTCATCACGAATGCTCCTATCATTCGCCTCGCCTCCCGAACATAAATCTGATGGGGCCAATGTCCATTATCGGTAAACTCATCTTTTGCCAGTCCCCACTGGCTTATTTCAGCCTGTACCTCTTCGGGGATTCTTGAGTCGGTGGCCATAAAATATAATAGTCCTTTTTGATAGTTTTCGTGTTCCTCGATGATTTCCTGTCTACGTTCGTACGATGCTTCGGGATAGTCATAGTTCATGCCGATATTGTCACTGCTAAAAGGGCCATGATTGTTTACATCTGTCTTTAAATTAGGGATAGGGTCGAATTTTTGAAAAGTCTCTCGCCAACCAGAATCAAATATGCGAACCAGAAGTTCGTATTGTGCAGGGTCATAATCTTCGGGCTTCTCAAACGGAATTCGATTGCTCTCATTCTTAGTAAGGCACATTCTAAAACAATAGGCCTGTATTTTTTTATCGCCCTCACCTTTAGTACCAGGGTCTTCAAATGATATGCGGGGCAACACACCACTTTTAGGGTCATTGGGATCAATATATGGGCTAATTTTTCGATTTGCAAAATGATGTCCATGATGTAATACACCTACTTGTATTCCATTCCATTGCTCATTATAGGTATCGCTGGCCTCCCTGCCCACGTGATAATTCACTTCGGCAGCTGCCATAAGGTCCCCTTCATAAGTGGCATCAACAAAAATGGACCCTAGGTAGGTTTGTCCGCTTAAAGTTGTAATTGATGTAATGGTACCCTTCTCCATTTTCACACCCTTCTCACGATCTAGCCATTCATTACGGATAACCTTTATATTATGTTCCCGAATAAAATCCTCAAAGACCTTTTCCGCGATATGGGGTTCAAATATCCACATGGTCTTATTGGCACCATCTATAGCCGGGGTTCCTTGCCCAACATTGCCATAGGCTTCTCTTTTTTGATGTACCCAAGTCTCAGGTTGCTGATAGTAGTTGTAAATACGATGGTAAAACTCTCGGGCTAGACCGCCAATGACACTTTTGTTGCCTGTGTCTGTGAAACCCAAACCCGATGATGTAAGACCTCCAAGGTGTTTGTCTGGAGAAACGATTATGACCGACTTGCCCATTTTGGCCACTTGCACTGCCGTAGTAACGGCAGCCGATGTTCCGCCATAAATGATAACGTCGGCACTGTTTTGTTTGGAATGCTGGGCGGTTACACTTATTGAAATTGCAAAGCATAAAATTGAATATAGACCTTTCATTTGAATTTGGTATTGAAAAAGAAAGTTAACAAATTTTGAGAATACTCTTCTAAAAAAGAGAAAGCCACATAGGGAAGGACTGAACGTAATCTTTTTGGAAATTAGGATAGGAGCATTAATTTTCGTTATCTGGAATTTACTCATTGAGTACAGCGCTAATTTCTTTGATAGTATTTTCTCCGTTATGTGTTAATTGATCATAATCGTTTGTAAGTAGAGTTATTTGCCAGACCGAGCGGGAAACTATGGCTTTAAATGCATTATCGTTGAAGATTATTTTGGCTTGCTCAATTATCTTTTTAAAAGATTCTGGATCTTTTTTTAGTTCATCAATTCCAATATAGTATAGTTTACTTAAGCCTGTCATATTATGGTTGGCTAAGAATTTAACTTCCATGTTTTCGATAAATGTATTATAGCTAATTTCACTTTTAATGATACCGTTCAGTATATTATTATCCAATAGGCTATCCACTCTAGTTCCATTAATTTTCCCCAAATAAGTTGAGTTTTTTAAAGCTTCGTAACCGTTTAGATTTGGAACAAAATAAAATTCTACCATAGCTTCCAAGGCATTTACATTTGCATTTAGGTCAAAGCTATTTTCCATGAAACCCTGATAAACTTTTTGACATTTTAGATTTATATCAATACGTTTTGTTTTTAAAGAATCAAGAATTTTTATATCACTTTCCAAGTTGCTTTTGATTTTAGCCAAATATTCATGAAGTTCTCTTTTTTCTTTATTGGAATCATTATAATTGTTAATCTGAAGAGCAATTAAAATTCCGATTACAACAAGAATAATTTCTCCAATTGCATAAAGCAGATACTTACTGAATTTGTTTTCAGTCAGTAGTTGCTGTCTAATTTTACTAAAGAATTTTATCATTGGTCAATGGTTGGTACCGAGCTATCGAGATGAAGGCTAACATTTGGATATGTGTACTGGCACGCTTTACACCCTTAATCTAGTGGATTTTTATCTAAATAAAGATTTTGAATCCAAAAACAACACAGCTGCTGGTATCTCTTATAATTCTATGGGAACCAGGCTAAGGTTTTCATAGGGTGCATCGTTAACGTTTGTCATTTACTTTTTCCAGAGCTGACTTTCTCCAGTTACTTTTACATCCCATAGTTGAGATGGGTTTGGATTATATTTTGGGTCACTATCCTTTTTTGGAAATGTTTGTATAACCTCATAAAGTTGGCTAAAATTACTTTTCCTCTCCTCGGTATTTAGACTATCTAGTAGATTATTACTTTCTTTATGATCACTAAGTAAGTCAAAGAATTTTTCGGGTTCCCTTTTCGAATTAATATATAATTTATATCTCTTGTTTCTTAGTACTCTATCTCTGAATACATATTGATTTTCAACACCCTTTTGCGTGAGCTGGGCATTATTCCCTCCTCCCATACCCAGTATCCATTTTCGGTGTGAATTATCTTTGCCTTTCAGTAAAACATCTTTAAAAGAGTAACCATCGATCGTATACTTCTTATCCCCCATTAACCACTCCTTTTTAGGTTCAACACCTGCTAAATCAAGACTCGTTGGAAAAATATCACTGAAATCAATCAATGCATCTGAAATCCTATTTGATTTGATTTTTCCAGGCCAGCTAACAATAAAAGGTTCGCTGATACCTGGTTCAACTGTTTTTGCCTTTCCCCCTTTTACTCTAGCGCCATTCCTGCTTCCTGTAATTGCTCCAGTTGTGCCATTATCTGTTGTCCAAATAACCACGGTGTTATCTCTGATTCCATCATTTTCCAGAGCCTGTATTATTTCTCCGGTAATCATATCGGTGTATTTTACCATTGCTTTATGCTTCCCCTCTTTGGTAGAAGCTGAGTCAATAGGTGTATTTACGAATGGAGTATGTGTCAAGACCATTGGGTAGTAAATGAACATCGGGTCCTCCTTGTGAGTATTGATAAAGTCAATAATAAATTCTTTAAATACATCGGGTCCAAATTCTCCGCTATATGTTTTACTGCCTTCTTTTGTATAAATATATGGATCTTGATATCGGTTAGCACTTTCTTCTATTTCTGACTCATAACCCGTCCACATACAAAACTCGTCAAATCCATTTTTTGTCAAGGCGTCTGGTTCAACTCGAAAATCATCGATTTGCCATTTTCCGGCAATACAGGTTGAATACCCAGCTTTTTTCATTTCTCTCCCTATAGAAGGATTCATTGTTTCGTCAAAATGTGCTCCTCCTCCCCAGCGGGGTACATCCCAATGATTTACCCAACCATGTCTAAAAGGGTATTGACCTGTTAATAGGGTGACCCTTGTGGGTGTACATTGTGGCATTGAATATACATTGTTAAACGAGACTCCGCTTTCCGCCAGTGCATCAATATTTGGTGTTGAAATATCTTCTGCGCCATAATGACTTATCCACTCTTTGCCCAAGTCATCGACCATAATGATAATGATATTTGGACGAGATTTATCGGCTTCAATACGCTTATCTTGCTTGCAACTACACAGTATAATAATGGAGATGAGATAAATTAATTTATTCATGCGCTATGCTTTAATACATGTTGACTTATGGATATGTGCACTGGCACACATATATCCATTTTGTTCATACCCCCTAATCTAGTGGATTTTCACCTTAATAAAGGTTTTGAAACCAAAAACAACGCACCTTCCTGGTATCTCTCACAATTCTAAGTGAACTAGACGAAGGTTTTTTATAGGAGCAATTATTGTCCTTTGGTATTCTTTTTTCAAGTTGTTCATTTACTGCATCGCACATTAATCGGTGTCTACCTTCACATCCTTGAACATGAACAGATTGTCACTGAGCTTCAAGGCCTTGCCACTTACAGTAGTCACATTGCTGAGAGTGATTTTCCTTGTTTTGACATAGGGAAACTTCTCCTGATAGGAATCGTCAGTCATTTGTGGATTGAAATTTTTGAAAATAACAGGACCCTGGTAATCCTCCGGATGATTGGAGTCGTCGATATGAAGATTCTTAATAATAATCTGTTCCGGCATATAACAGGTGTAGCCGAAGTCATGCTGACCGGAATAAGATCCGCTTATCAGGGTAGCGCTGGTTTGTCTGCCGCCTTCGGGAACGAAAATGCAATTGCGGATAACTAATTTTCCCTGCCATGTACTTCCGTAATCAGAGCGCAGGTTGATGAGGCTCCTTCCGCGGATGGTAGAGTTCTCAACGGTTAAGGTCCCGCTGCCAATGGCATTGATTCCCATGTGTCCGAGGGTCGAGTTGCGGATGGTGGCATTGGCAACCCCTTTGTGTGCATCGAACCGGGAAAGAGTACAATTATCATAAAGAAGATTCTTGCAATAGTTAGAACTCAGGATTCCCCAGTAACTGCGGTCATTGATGTCATTTGTTTGGCTACAGTTCATGAATGATACATTAAGGGCACGGCTGACTGAAATGTCGTACGAGCCCATGGAGACGGGTTTCCCTGCCGAGCCAATGGTACGGTATGTTTTGTGTCCGGTTAGGATCGAGTTCTTAACAGTTACGTAGGTGCAATTACTGATATTGATGAAGCCGCCATAGGGCGCACCGTGGTCTCCTTCACCTGTGACGTGATGTTCCAGCCCATTAACTAGAACATTAGAGCGCCTAATCGCAATGTTTCGGTTGTAATAGGTGTACTTCGATTCGGCTTTATTGGCAATTGTGGTAAAACGTCCTCCGGTGATGTTCAGCGTCTTCTTGTCAATGGGAAGAGCGGTTATATCCGTAATCCGGTCGAAGTCCCAGACAATTGGAGCGTCCATATCCACATTACCGTTTTCATCAACAACAAAGATATCTGTTTGCGGAGATCCATTGTCTTGGTTCAGCCCAAACCGGATGTAGTGCTTTACCTGGGAATTGGTGACGGTGATCAGACAGGTTCTGGGCAAGGAGACGTCGATTTTCTTCTGATTCCTCTTAAGGGAAGGTATCTTTTCAAGTTTAAACGGTCGCAGACTAGAACTGACCTTAAAAATAAATGCCCTACGGTTTTGCACTTGGGTATCGTCAATAATGAAGTCCGCCGTGCCGAAATCGGTGTCGGTCTGGATGATTGCCGTGCGCTCCTTTCCTCCAATGTAGTAGGTGGCTCCCTCGTCGGCTTTCACCAAAAGGCCATGCCGATTGGCGAATGCATGGGTCGCAGCGATAGCGTCGATATCATCGGTTTTGCCGTCACCCCTGGCTCCGAAGTCGCTATAGTGGACCCATCCAATGGCTTTAAATTTATGGACATCCTTTGGAGATACGTTTATATGTAATTCCCCATTTTCATTGGTGCGTACCTGGGTCTTCTTCTTTTCGGATGTTATTACTACATCTTCAAGCGGGCCTTTGGTCTGCCCCCGCGCCACAATTACACCGTTTAAGAAGAGGAATAGTATGAGCATATATTTCATCATGAGCAAGTATACATTTTTTCAACTATTTTTTTCGCCATGGTTTGTTTTATTGGAAATGGTATATAACGGGAGTCTGCGCATTAACTAAATTTCAAGCTCTGAGAATCCCGTATTTGATTTTTTTCTCAGATACCTCTCCGAATACACTCCTTTTCAAAAAAGCTTTTTGTTTTGTTTTTATCTTTTTCATTTCAAAAGTCAAATCCAAAAGATTTGGCGGACTTGACAAATATACCCAAGCCTTTAAATTTAGCACTTTACGCCCTATTTGCTATAGGTATTGTTGTAAGCAGTTTTTACAGTTCGTTAAGTATCGCAGGTATCAATTCTTGAAAAAATACACTATTAAAATATCTACCGCTACAATTTGTTGCGATGCTTATTGAAATATTCTTTTTAGGATTATATAAAACCATAGATTGATATTTTAATGTACTTCCAAAATGACCGATATATTCCTGTTCATTGTACATTAGTTTCATAATTCCGTAACCGTATTCCGAAATTATTCCATTCCCAATCGGAATGGTCATTGGCTCCATCGCTGTCCATTCTTCCATCTGTGATATTGTACTTGATTTTAGGATGGACTTATCTCTATATAACTTAGTTAAAAAATTATCAAGTGTTTTTGTATCGGTGTAAGCACCTCCATCATAACCATAATATTCTCTCCAAGATGAAACATCTGAACTTGCTTCTTTTGTTTGTACTAAAAAAGATTGCAAGTCATTTTCGTTAATTCCTATTTTTATGTTCGAAAGGTTAATGTTCTTGTAGAATTCATTGAAAAATACTGCATAAGGTTTATTGGTAACAGTTTCTACGGTTTTTTGAAGAAAAAGATAATTGGTATTGCTGTATGAAAAACTACCGCTATTTTTTGTCATATCTTCGATAAGTAAAACTTTTTCTTCGAATGTTTTTGGTGCGTTGTTATTCATTACGCTTTTCATCCAATCAGGATTTTTGGTGTAATCCGACAAACCACTTGTATGGTTTAGTAGATTTTTAACGGTCAAGTTTTCCATACCTGTTATTTGTCGTGTGAGATTTACATAGTCTGTAACGTTGTCATTAATATTCAACTTATTATCCTCTATAAGTTTGAAAATTAAAACAGAAGAAAGATATTTGGTTGCACTTCCAATTCCATAAATGTTTTGTTTTTTAACTTCTTTATGGTTGTAATTAAAATCTAAAACGTCTTTTTCCGTGGTAATTGTAAGTTCTAATGATGGAATGTTTTTTTCTTTAGCAATTCTGATGACTTTCTTTTCAATTTTACGTGAAAGGCTAGAAGGTTCTATTGTTCCTTTTTCACAGGAAGTAACTAAAAATAGTTGGGTAATTAATATAATTAAATTTATTGTCATTTTATTCCTTTTTAAATTGCTTACAACGTCTAGTATAAGAATAGTAAGGGATTAAAACGCTACTACTTTTCGGGCTGGCACTTAGCCAAATTTATAATTTTACCGTTATTTTTTTGTAACCGTCAAATTTTAAATTTGGTGGACTTTGTTAATATGTACCTACTTTGGGTTTGGCACTTAACCCTTATTATTTTTAACCGATGTGTGTGCCCAGCATGGGCATCTTTTAACTACAGAAATGTAGTCAATTAATCTAGAGGGTGCAAGTCCCTTATGGGCGGGGGTAACGCCTCGAACCATTAGTAAGTCGCAAGGTTGCTGACCGTGAGGTCAGGACTGAAGGAAGCGAGACTACAAAACTCGGTATTGACGAAC